>NZ_CP138974.1:0-1641776 GCF_047305015.1 Prochlorococcus sp. MIT 1304
ATCAAATTGATGATTCCAGATAGCGGCAATATCTAAATTGTAAATAACTTGTCTTGTAGATCCTATTGCTGGGTCGTAAATTCCATGAATACGGGCCCATTCAACGAACATTATTGCTCCAAGCCCCAGAAAAATTAGATGATGACCAAGAATAAAAGTTAATTTATCTGGATCATCCCATTCAAAATCAAATTTTTGTGGCTTACTATTCTCTGGATAGTCTCCAAGATCACCAGCAAATTTATTGGAGTGTAGTAATCCTCCAGCACCCAATACTGCTGAGAATATTAGATGTAATGTGCAAATTACAACTATTCCATATGGTTCTGTAATAACACCATTTTCAATCCCACCAATTCCAATACCGGCTAGGTGAGGTAAAACAATTGCTTTCTGTGCCCCCATTGGAATACTGGAGTCGTAACGAGCCAATTCAAATAATCCAAAAGCTCCTGCCCAGAACATCATTAAACCTGCATGAGCAGCATGAGCAGCTATGAATTTACCTGAACGGCCAACAACACCAGAATTCCCTGCATACCAGTCATAGGTGACATCAGATTTTCCGTAAGTTTGTAACACTTGATTTAAGTAAACAGCAAATTGAGCATATTGCTAATCACTGTTAATTTTTAAATGTTCTTTACAGATTTAATTACTTATGTAAAAAAAATATATTGTGAAAGAACAAATGTTACAAATTAACGAAGTATTATCTTTGGAAGCCTATGCCAATGAGGGGATTTCACCCTTAAGCTGAGAAGCCCATGTCTCAAGACGCGAATCGGTCAAATCAGATTCACTATCCTCATCAAGAGGTAATCCACAAAATCTGTCCCCCATAACACTTTTGGATTCATCAAATGTATAAGAAGATTTATCTACGTAACCGACCATTTCGGCGCCTGCTTTTGTGAAGTAGCTATGAAGTTCTTCCATTGCATCACAATAGTTTTCTGTATATGTAGAAGAATCTCCTAAACCAAAAATTGCAACTTTTTTTCCTGATAAACTTAGTTCACCAATATCCTCTAAGATTGAATCCCATGCAGTTCCCGACCTTTCTTCATCGGCACCAGTATTCCAAGTGGGTATCCCGCAGATAATTCCATCAAGACCCTCAAATTCTGAAAGATCATCCACATCAGATACATCTTTAGGTGCTTCAGCTGAAGAGATAAAGTTGTGAAGACGATCAGCCACATCTTCTGTTTTTCCGGTTGTAGTTGCGTAATAAATTCCTACAGTCATAACTTCAAAATGTTTACAATAAAATAATAAAATCTAAAAACGTTAAATTAATTTCTTTAAAAACTTTTTCACGTAAAATTTTATACTAACAAAGGTGAGAAATTTTTTTTGAGAATAATTTAGATACCATTTAAAACCTCGTGACTGACGATTTTCAAAATAATATCAAAAATCTGTTGGAAGAATTTAACATTAATGGGCAGAAAAAATTTAAGTTAATTGTTTTATTTGGCTTATTAGGAGATTTTGATAGCTTTGAATATGCAATAAATTTGAGAAGTTATATCGATAATAATCAAGATAAAAATTTAGATATTTTTGCAATTGCTATTGGTAACCAAAATGGAAAAGAAAAATTCTGTAACTTTACTGGCTTTCGTAAAGAAAATTTAATTGTAGTTTCGGATAATCAAATTCATAATAATCTTAAAGTTTCTAGAGGATTAAATATTGGTTTAGGAGGTTGGATCAATATGCTTTTGATGTTATCAGGTATAAATTCTTTTAAAACAATCAAAGAAGTTATTAGAGGTTATCTGGGAGACCGTAAAGCCAAACAAATCTATTCAGAATTTGACAAAATTGAAGTTTTTAAATTTCTAAAATTTTCAGGTAATTCATTTACACAAGTTTTCGGAGATGGTTATCTGAGACCATTTGAGTTGGCAACATTTAGATTAAATAACATGAATGAAATAATTCAGAATTGGAGTGACTATATTCTTAATGATGCATACCTTCCTCAAAGAGGAGCTTCTTTTCTACTAAACAATAAAAATCAAGTAATTTATAAATTTTTTTCAAATGATGTACTTGGATATTCATCAAATATGCGGGATCCCTTAGAATTTTTGACTGATTTAATTAAAGAATAGTTTTAAAGTATTTTTATGAACGTAGAAATATTCGGATATTTTGCAGCGATTTTAACAACAGCGGCATTTCTGCCTCAATTGATAAAAACTTTAAAAACAAAAAAGGCAGATGACGTTTCTTTGACAACATTAATAATGTTTATTATCGGCGTTTTTTCTTGGATTATTTACGGTTATAAAATTTCGTCTACACCAATATTGATTGCAAATTTTGTTACTCTGATTTTAAATTTATTGATATTAATCTCTAAAATATTTTTTTCAAAAAAACAAACATGAGTAAAATATTTTCTTAAAGTAATAAATTTTAGTTTTATTATTTAAATTTTGATTAAAATAAAACAAATTTTTGTTGATCTTGAAAACTTCAAAATGCTGGGTTTGGTTTAAAGGTAGCCTTAAAAATGGTGGCTATTGGAAAGAAGGGTTTACTTGTACTTTTGACGAGAAACCTGGAGTTTTAATAGAAAGTCCAGCTTATGTAGCCTGTCGTGTTCCTACATGGAGAGTTGTGACTAAAGAACCAGAAAGTTTATACAAATCTCCTTTAATTCCTGACAAAGCAATCTGGAAAATAATTTAAATACCTAATGAATAATAAAAAACTTTTTGACTGCGCTACCGCAAGTTAGTATTGCTTTAACAAATATTAAATTAATACCATCTACTCTCTTTTCATAAATATTATTCCTTTCTTAATCTTTGGTTTTCTTCTTGGGAAAAATAATCCAAAGATTTCAAAATATATTGCAAGACCTCTAATAAGATTTGGAATTCCATTAAGTGTAATGGGGCTCTTATTAAAAGAAGGCATAGATATAAACCTAATTAAAAGTGCATTTTTAGCATTTTTTATTATTGGATTTTTAATAATATTAATAAATTTAATCCCAATATTTAAAAAGAGGCTTCCAAATTACACATTGCAGCTAGCAGGCTTAATAGGTAATACATCATTTCTTGGAATACCAATTGCGTTAGCTCTTCTACCTTCAACAACAATAAATTTCACAATTGGATTTGATTTAGGAACAACACTTTTTGCTTGGATATTTGGACCTTTTTTTCTTCAAGAAAAAAACAAAAGCAATAATATCCCAAACATCAAAGGACTATTAAATGCATTGGTTAATAGTCCTGCATCGAGAGGAATTATTGGTGTACTTCTTGCATATCTTTTTCGTATAGATGAAATTTTAGGAGATTATCTTTGGATTCCTGCAAGAATAGTTATTGCTTTAGCAATAATAATTGTGGGCACAAGACTTGGAATAATAACGAATCAAAAGGGAAGAGTTTTGGATCTAAATGAAGAAATAAAATTTTCAATTTTATTAAAATTGTTTATTCTTCCTTTTATTACTTTTTTAGTTTGCAGAACATTAAATTTTAATTTCTATCAATTATCAGCAGTAATTCTTCAAGCAGGAACCCCAACAGCAATATCAACGATATTAATGGCGGAGGCTTATGGCGTAAAACAACAAACTGCTTCAAAAATTCTTTTCACAACAACTTTAATTTCAATAATTACAATTCCTCTTTTAAAAATAATTATGATTTTATTTATTTAAATAACTTTAACAAAAACTTAGGTACTGAGCATGAATAATGAAAATTGTAAAGATTATATCCTGATAACTAAATAATGTCTTAAGATTTAGGTTATGAAGTCAGCAAACCCTGAAAATGAATATATCCCATTAAATCTTAGGATTTCTGTGAGGAGAGATACTCTACGGCTTATCTCTGAAATGGCTCAAGATATGGGAATAAGCATTAATGAAGTTTTTAGTTTTTTAGCCGAAGATTCTGTCATCGATCTCGAATTAATGGAAGATTTGAATAATATAGATATACCCAGCAAGTGCAGCCTTGATGATCTAAAAAAAGCGCTTCTTAAAAAAAGACTTTGTTAAAATTTTTCAACTTTCCTATTTTTCCAGTCGGATTTATAACCACTATTCTCTAAAAATTTCGAATAATTATTTAAATCACTTTTTTGAATTCGCCATAAATTATAAATCCCAAATTTACCCAATTTTTGATGATTAATTTTTGACCATTGGTGTCGGCCTGAAGAGTATTCATCTATGACGACCAATAGAGATTTGTATTCATAATCAGGTTGATCCTCATAATTTTCTCGCCTATCAGTATTTAGCCTGTCTGAAAGATTAATTAATCCCTCTTCAGTACTTGGTTCATAAAAAACTATTTGCCTGGAGTAAAAATGCAATGAAGGCTTTCTTATACCGATCATTGCTAAGGTTTCCCTCCTCTCGCGAATATCTAAAATTAATTTTGAGATATTTCTCAAAGGTAATTGCCTAGAAGTATCTGCTAATTTTCTTATTGGCGGCATCAAAGAGGATTGTCCAATTAAAAGTAAAATTTGAAGATAAAGAAGGATATTTCTGGACTTTAAAGAAAATAAAATTATTGCAAGTAGTGTAAATAAAGAGAAGAATAATTTAGCTTTAAAAATTATCCCAGAACTTATTAGTTCAGATGCGAGATTAGGCATTTCGGGATCATTTATTGAGCTTAACCAATTATTTGAGAAAAAGAATGCCATCGTAACACCGAAGAAAATTAAAATATTAAAATTCCATAAAAATAGATAGCTTTTACTTGAATTTTTTAAGTTTATAAAGCTATTAGTAATTAAGATTGCCGCTGCTGGAATCGCTGGCAACCAATAGCTTGGTAGTTTTGTAGCAGAAAGGCTAAAGAAAATCAAAACTGATATTAGCCAACATAGAGAATAGATATAAAGGGTCTCAGCGACATTGCAACTTTGTTTTGAACTTTTCAAGAAATCCTCAAAGGCTTTGAATATTCCGTGAAACAAAAAAGGCGTGAATGGTAATGAAGCCAATATCATTATGTAAAGAAAAAACCAGAATGGTTCGGCATGATTATTTACAACTGAGGTATATCTTTGAAAATTATGGTAACCAAAAAAATTGTCCCAAAAAGGCTTTCCCTCTTTTACTAGTTCTAATAAATACCATGGAACACTTATAAGAATTGTTATTAAAAAACCTTTCTTAGGATTTATCTTGCAGAGCAACGTTTTCCAATTCTTCTGACTAAACAAAAAAGATGTAATAGTTAATAATGCCAAAACGAATGCAACAGGTCCTTTAGTTAAAATTGCAAAACCTAAAAATACCCACGCTGAAATACATTGGTCATTATTTTCACTTGCCATTCTTCTCCAAAACAAAAGCAGGCTTATCCCCAAGGTTCCAGTTAAAAGGGCATCACTCACAGCAGTTCTACTCCATATAATTATCAGTGGAGACAAAGCAAAGCCTAATGATGCAACTATTGGAGTGAGGAATTGCCTATCACTCTTCTGTGGCCAACAAAACAAAGTATCTCCAATCATCAACATTAAAAATAATGATCCCAAAGCTGAAGGAAGTCTTGCTGAGAGTGTCCCGTAACTATCCCAGATCTCGTTTTTCGGCAATGAGTAAAAAAAACCCATAAGCCAATATATTAATGGTGGCTTATCAAAACGGAACATTCCATTAACCTTTGGAGTTATCCAGTCACCAGATTCACTCATCGCCCTTGCCGCAGCAGCAAATAAAGGGGGCGTTTCATCCACCAGTCCTGTAGTACCTAAACCTAGAAAAAATATAATGATCCCACAAACTAAAACTATCAGTAAGGTTATAAGCCTTTTTTTTGAGTTAAGAAGAATCATTTAATATTATTTATATTCATGCATTACCTCATTAAGCCAGTTAACAACCTTGTTAGCAAATATATCTGCGGAGGCATTTTTTTCTACCCATTCTCTACATTTCTGACGATTTATTTTTTCAATAATCTCAACATAAGAAAGCATATTTTTTTTATCATCAGGATCAGCAAGATAACCTGTTTGGCCATGCATAATAATTTCACTAGGTCCTCCCCTTTTATAAGCTACAACAGGTACCCCACAGGCTAAAGCTTCAACAATAACGTTTCCATATGCCTCATTCCACTTTGGAGTATTTAGCAAACCCCTGCATTTACCAAGTTCTTTTTGTAATTCATCGGTTGATAAAAACCCCATCCAATCTATAGCTCCTTGAGGGAATAATTTTTCTATCTTTGAGGCATACATCTCATCTTCTATAAATCCCCAAACTTTTAATTTTTCGCCAAGTTGATCTGCCACATAAACTGCATCCTCCAAACCTTTCTCTGGAGCCACTCTTCCAACCCATGCCAAGGGTCCCTTAACTGAATCTTGAAAAATATAATTATCTAAATTAAACCCATTCCCAATAATTGTTGGTTTTTTTATGAATGGATAATCATTAGCTTGCATTTTTGAGTGAAAAGCAAAATTATTTGGATATTTAGCGTATACCTTAGAGATTAAATTACTAATTACTGAACTTTCAGAACCCATACTAACAATATGTGCAATGGGTATCTCTAAATTTAGAGTCATCCAGATAGGCAACCAATCATAGGACATGTTCAACAATACATCTGCATGTTTAGCAATATCTATTGCCTTTTCAAGCATTCCCGCTAATAGTGAATTGTCTGGAATACTTACGTGAGAATTGAAATCTTGATGTTGCCAACTAATTTGATCTTCACCTTCCACAAAATGTAATTTCGCATTTACATTACTTTCGTGTAACTTAGAATTTTTTGGAGCTACAACCTCGACAGAATGGCCTAAAGAAATTAAACCTGAAACTAAAGAATTCAAAGTTAATTCAACTCCACCACCTTTACCACTGCCCAAGAATCCTATTGGAGTACTAATCAAAACTATTCGCATTATTAGACTTTTTACAAAAAGACACTAATTAAATAGTAGTGTCAGAAAACTTATTTTCCCATAAACTCTTTCGCTGGCTAACAAGAAATACAGAGATAAGAACAAACACTACTCCAATCCACTGAACAATAGTGAGCCTTTCATCTAACCAAACACCTCCACTAAGAAGAGCAAATACAGGAGTTAAAAATGCAAGAGTACTAAATCCAGTTATTTCTTTATTATTGGCAAAATAGAAAAACAATCCATACGCTATTGCCCCTCCAAAAATACTTGCAAATGACATAAGTCCCCAATCGAATAGTGACCAATCTGGAATTATTTTGAAACTTGTTTGTAAGCAGTGCTTAACAATTAAGGGCAAACTTCCTAAAACCATATGCCAACCTGTAACTGCAACTGAATCACTTTTAGTACAAGTGAATCTAATTAAAATTGTTCCTAATGCCATAGCTAAAGCGGCTGCAAGCATCCAGAGCTCTCCAAAGTTAAAAGCAACATCATTTATAGATTTGTCAGACATCAACCACCAATTACCTAAAAATTCTTGTGGAACCCCTAAAAATACTATTCCTCCCAATCCAAAAATTAGTCCTAACCAACCTATTGGATTAATCAAATTTCCAAAAATTGCTCTCGCTAAAATAGCTACCAAAAGAGGTTGAGAATCAATTAAGACAGAGCCTAAACCTGCTCCAGTCTTTTCGATACCATAAGTTAAAAAAAACTGAAAAAAAGTAGCATCTACTATCGTAAAGACAAAAAACCACTTCAAATCACATCTATAAATTTTTAAATCTCTTTTTAACAAATATGTTGTAATTAGAACAAGAATCCCTGCAGGAAGTAATCTTAAAGAAGCTACAAATTCCGGGTCAGCATTAGAAACTAAGGGAGTCATAGCCGCCATTGAAGTACCCCAAAGTGCAAAAGGAAGAATCATTAAAAGCCAATTTAGGATTGAATTCATTAGTTCTGCTGATAATCTTTTTAAAGTAGTTTTATTTTTTTACCTTAAAAGAATGATTTGGCCTTTTAGACGAAAGTCAAAAAAAAGAATGGCTCGCATAGTTATAGATGAGCCTATTACAAGTTCAACAAGAGTTTCGGTCCTTAAAGCTCTTAAACAAATAGAGGATAGAGAATTTCCTGCTTTAATCGTGAGAATTGATTCACCAGGTGGTACTGTCGGAGATAGCCAAGAAATATATTCTGCCATTAAAAGACTAAAAAATAAAGGATGTAAAGTCATTGCTAGCTTTGGTAATATTTCAGCATCTGGAGGTGTTTACATTGGTGTTGCATCTGACAAGATAGTTGCGAATCCAGGAACAATTACAGGTTCTATTGGTGTGATTATAAGAGGAAATAATTTATCTGAATTATTAGATAAAGTTGGTATTAAATTTGAAACCGTTAAAAGCGGAGTATTTAAAGATATACTTTCTCCTGATAAGCCTTTAAGCGAGGAAGGGAGGAGATTGCTTCAAGGCCTAATTGATGAAAGCTACAAACAATTTACTGAAGCTGTTGCTGATGGAAGAAATTTACCTGTTGAAGAAGTAAGAAAATTTGCTGATGGGAGGATTTTTACTGGCACTCAAGCGAAAGAATTAGGATTAGTTGATGAGGTTGGAGATGAATTTGTTGCAAGGGAACTAGCTGCAGAGATGGTCAATATTGACCCTAAAATTCAACCCCTAACATTTGGTAAGAAAAAGAAAAAAATACTTGGATTAATTCCTGGAAGTAAAATGATTGAGAAAATCATCAATAATATCTTTTTTGAGTTTGACTCATCTAATAAAGTACTTTGGTTATACAAGCCTTAAATCGATATGTCTGAAAAAATGAAAGATGATTATAAAATTACATTTATTCGTGGCGCAACTACAGCATCTGGAAATTCTGTTGGGGAAATAGAAGTTGCCGTGGTGGAATTAATTGATGAATTAATTTCACGCAACGATCTGATCAAGACGAACATATTATCCATTACATTCACAGCGACAAAAGATTTGAATGCATGTTTTCCTGCTTCAATTGCCAGAAAATTTAATGGACTTGATTCAGTAGCCTTTATAGACTGCCAACAAATGCATGTATCTAATGATGTTGATTTTTGTATAAGAATTATGGCTCAAGTTTTATTGCCACCCAAATATGCAATAAAGCACCCTTATTTAAGAGGCGCTGCAAAATTAAGGACAGATAGATGTTAACCTTAGTGAAATGATTTTCTGCTTTAAATTTGAATAGCAAGAACTAAAACTTTTAATTCCATTCGCTTAATGTTTAAAATCGCAAAGAAATTTACTTTCAATCTTAAAATTTTAAGATTTTTTCTAATCCCCACTATTTTAGTTTCGACTCCTTTTTTTAATTACATCCAAGAGGCTAAAGCAGGATTGGAATTTCAGTGGAATCAAAACTCTAGTTTTAGGAAATTAAAGTGGTTTCAAAAAGAAAATAAAAGGAAATATAGAAATACAATTTATTTTTTCTTCAGGCCATCTGATAGAAAAACTGATATTTTAAAAATTAATCTAGCAATTCCCAAGACCTTTAAATCCACTCTAAATAATGAAAAAATTAGTTTTTGCAAAGTAAGAATAGGCGGTTTTGAGAGTAGAACAAAATGTTTAGAAGACATCCCAGCTGATTTCGAAATCAAGACTGATGAATCAGGCTTACGTTCACTTGATATTTACCCCTACAGCCCAATTCCTTCTAACAAAGACAGTTATGCGATTGTCTTTAAAATCTTTAATCCAAAAAGATCAGGTTTATATCAATTTCATTCATTTGTGCAACCTAAAGGTAAATCATTTTCAAGTTATTTAGGAAGCTGGACTATAGTGATCGATTAAATGATAAATTAAATAAGGACAATTAAACAAATGACTAAAAGAACTTTTGGCGGAACTTCAAGGAAAAGAAAACGTGTATCTGGTTTTAGAGTAAGAATGCGTTCCCATACAGGTAGAAGAGTTATTAAAAGCAGAAGGCAAAAAGGTAGAGAGAGAATAGCTGTATAACTTAATTTTAAATGGCCTTACCTAAGGATATGCGTTTAAAAGGTCATAGGACCTTTAATTACATTCATAAAAATTCCATAACATATCATGGAAAATTAATGACATTTAAAGTTGCAAGGTCTAATCCAGGAATTCTCTTAACTCATAAACTCAAAAATACCTCAAATAAATTTAGGGTTGCAATTGCTATTAGTAAGAAAGTTTCAAAAAAAGCTGTAGAAAGAAATAAATTGAGAAGAATCCTGCAAGAGTGGTTATTAACAAACATTCAAAAAATTAATAACCACAAACCATATTGGTTACTTGTTAACCTTAAATTTGGGGATTTCTGCAATGATAAAAGTAAACTTTTGGAGGAATTTCAAAACTTAATGTTCAAATCTCGTCTAATCAAATGATTAACATGAATGAAGAAATCTTTTATGAAGGTGGGCCCGCAAAAAGTGATTTAATTATAAATCTTCTTGCAGGTATAACTATTCTTGGATTACCGTTTACTTTTGCCGCAATAGTTAGAGCATTGTGGTTGAGATATAAAATCACAAACAAAAGAATTTCAATAGATGGAGGTTGGTTTGGTAAAAACAAAACACAAGTCTCATTAAGCAATATAGAAGAAATCAGATCTATTCCAAGGGGATTCGGATCATACGGTGATATGGTTCTCATCCTAAATGATGGATCAAAGGTTGAAATGAAATCATTACCCTTATTTAGAGAAAAGCAAAAATTTATCGAAGAAAATATAAACAAAAGATCACAGACCCCAAATCTCAAAGAAGTTGAAGGATTTGCTACTAAATTCTAAATAAATTAATTACAAAAACCTTTTTTTCCTGTAAAATAAAATGTCTAATAAAATTACACTCTCTTTAATATCGTGATAGGGTTCATTTCTGAAAAACTACTTATCCCGATTCTAGATTTTTTCTACGGTTTAGTTCCTAGTTATGGTTTAGCGATTGTCGCATTGACTGTCGTTATTAGAATTGCACTTTTCCCTTTAAGCGCTGGTTCCATTAGAAGTGCAAGGAGGATGAAAATTGCCCAGCCAGTAATGCAAAAAAGACAAGCAGAAATAAAATCAAAATTTTCAGGTGACCCAAAAAAACAGCAAGAGGAGCTTGGAAAATTAATGAACGAGTTTGGCAGTCCACTTGCAGGTTGCTTGCCTTTGATTGTACAAATGCCTGTTCTTTTTGCACTTTTTGCAACTTTAAGGGGATCTCCTTTCGCTGATGTTCCTTACAACATAAATCTTAAGGTTGTCCCACAGGATCAAATTGCAGCTATAGATCCAAAACCTTATAAATCTCCAAGACACTCTATATTCATAACAGAAAAATCACATTTTCCAGTAATAGCTACCATTCCCAACGGAACTAAATTAGGAACGGAAGAATCCATCAAAATTAGTCTCCAAACAACTAATGGCAATAGCTACTCAGAAGTTTTATCTAAATATGACAATGGATCAAATTTTCTCCCTACTTGGAAGGTCTCAAAAGGCTCAGAGAATCTAAAAGTTTCTCAAGACGGTACAGTAACTGCTATTAAACCAGGTGATGCAACAATTGAGGCAAAAATACCTGGTTTAGCCGCAAAAAGTGGTTTCCTTTTTATTAAAGCTCTTGGTCAAGTTGGGTTTTATGTGGATGGGGCAATTAATTGGGATATTGCAGCACTTGTTGGTGCCTTTGGATTAACCCTCCTTCTTTCTCAAGTTCTATCTAGTCAAGGGATGCCTGCTAATCCACAGCAATCAACAGCAAACAAAATTACACCAGTTATGATTACTGGAATGTTTCTGTTTTTCCCACTACCAGCAGGAGTTTTACTGTACATGGTTGTTGCTAATATATTTCAAGCATTTCAGACTTTTCTGCTTAATAAAGAGGCTCTTCCTGAGAATCTACAGAAAATTCTTGATCAACAATTATTGGCCAAGAATGAAGTAATAACAACTACGGCTGCAACTATCTCAGATAAAAGATTACCTTTTGAACCTAATAGTAAAAAATAGTCTGAATTTTACATAATGAATTCTTGGTGTAGAAATTTAGAATTACTCATAAAATCAAGAACTTCAATAATATGGATCAGAACTAAAGAAGAGGAAAGATTAGAAAAACTGGTTGATTTATCTTGTGAAAGATTAAATATAAAAAGATTCGTTCGCTGGGATTGTGTTAGCGGTATAAAAGGATTAATAAATGAAGAAGGTAAATTTTCTAATAATCCGTTAGGTGTGCTCAATTGGCTTAAAGAACAAAGTTCTGAAGTCTCTATAGTTTTATTATTAAAAGATTTCCACAAATTTTATGATGATCCATCTATCAATAGAACTATTAAAGAACTATCTTCAGCGCTTAAGAAAACTAGCCATAATTTAATTATTAGTTCTCATTTATTTCCATCATCAGAAGAGCTGGATGAATTAATGACAATTGTAAATCTACCTTTACCTGATCAAAAAGAATTGAAAAATCTAATAAAAAAAATTGCTATTAATACCAATTCAAATCTTGAGGAACAAGACTTAAACGAACTTTCTTTAGCCTCAAGTGGACTTACAGAAATAAAAGTAATGCAAGTCACTGCAAAGGCCCTTGCTCAAAGAGGAAAAATAAGTAAAGAAGATATTAAAGATATTATTGAAGAGAAAAAACAAGTTATAGCAAGAAGTGAAATTTTAGAATTTTTCGAAGCTAAATCAAGTCAAGATGATATTGGTGGTTTAAATGTTTTAAAAGTTTGGCTTAATCAAAGATACAGGGCCTTTTCTAAAGAAGCTAGAGATTACGGATTACCTATTCCCAAGGGAGTCTTACTCGTCGGAGCGCAAGGAACAGGAAAATCGCTTACCGCAAAATCAATTTCTAAGAGTTGGTCAATGCCGCTACTCAGGTTAGATGTTGGTAGACTGTTTTCTAGCCTCGTTGGTTCAAGCGAAGCAAGAACTAGAGAAACAATTTCAAGAGCTGAGGCAATGTCTCCGTGTATCCTATGGATCGATGAAATAGACAAAGGATTTGGTGGCGATGCTAGAAGCGATGGAGGAACAAGTCAGAGGGTTTTGGCGAGTTTGCTAACTTGGATGGCTGAAAAAGAATCCGCCGTGTTTGTTGTTGCTACCGCTAATGCTATAGATAAGCTTCCTGCTGAATTATTAAGGAAAGGTAGGTTTGATGAGATATTTTTTCTTGATTTGCCAAATTCCAAAGAAAGATTAAGTATTCTGGATTTGCATCTAAAAAAAAGAAGACCAAGTTACAGTTTTCCTCTATCTACCATCATCGATAGAACAGATGGATTCTCAGGGGCAGAACTTGAACAAGCAGTAATAGAGGGGATGCATATTTCATTCTCTGAAAATAGGGAGCTTATGGAGAAAGATTTAATAAAGGCAGTTTCTGAATTAGTTCCTTTATCAAGAACGGCTAAAGAGCAAATTGATTTCTTAAAAGAATGGTCATCTACAGGACGGGCCCGCTCTGCATCTTGAATAAAATTTAATTTTTGAAATATTCCATAAGTCAGGAATCATTAATTAAGTTAATTTTTAATCAAAAAACCCAAATAATGAATTGAGATTAACTATCTTAATTAATGTAATAAAAAAAAAGAGTGTTAGATCAAAAATTAATAAGAGAAAACCCAACATTTGTTGAAGAGAATTTATCCCTTAGAGGAAAGGTTTACAAGATATCTCATATACACGAATTAACTGTTAAGAAAAAAGAAATTGACATAGAAATATCCAGCCTCCAATCTGAGAGTAAAAAATTAAGCAAATTAATCGGTCAAGTTATTGGAAAATCCCAAAATAATAATTCAAAAGAATTAAATGACTTAAAAAAAAAGGGAAACGAATACAGAATTAAAATTTCTGAGCTCGAAGAGAAACAAAGAATATTAGACAAAGAAGTAGATGATGAGGTTTATAATTTGCCAAATTTTCCTAGCAAAGACGCGCCTATTGGGAAAGATGAAAGTGATAATTTACAAATAAAAACTTGGGGGGATCCTCTAATAAAAGAGAATATAAAATCACACTGGGAAATAGGAGAAAGTCTTAATCTTTTTGACTTTGTAAAATCAACAAAAATATCAAAAAGTCGTTTTGTCACTCTTATAGGCAATGGTGCCAGATTAGAGAGGGCATTAATTAATTTTATGCTCGATATGCATACTAAAAATGGTTACTTGGAGTTAATGCCGCCAGCTTTAGTAAATTCAGAAAGTCTTACCGGATCTGGTCAATTACCAAAATTTTCAAATGAAAGTTTTAAGTGTTTTAATGACGATTTATGGCTTTCTCCAACGGCTGAAGTTCCACTAACTGCTTTTCATAGAAACGAACTTATTGATCCCAAGAAGTTACCTATTAAGTATGTTGCATATAGCCCATGTTTTAGGAGAGAGGCTGGCAGTTATGGAAGGGATACTAAAGGTTTAATAAGACTTCATCAATTTAACAAGGTTGAACTCTATTGGTTTTGTGATCCAAGTAAATCTTTAGAAGCTCATAAAAAGATTACTTCTGATGCAGAAAGCATTTTAAAAAAGCTTAACTTACCTTACAGATTAGTTGATATTTGTACTGGAGACTTGGGCTTTTCTTCAAGTAGAACTTTTGATCTTGAAGTTTGGCTTCCCAGTAGTAAATGTTATAGAGAAATTTCAAGTTGCAGTAATTGTCTTGACTTTCAAGCACGTAGATCATCAATAAGATCAAAGATTGATAAAAAAAATACATATATACATACATTAAATGGCAGTGGTCTTGCTATTGGAAGAACAATGGCAGCGATACTTGAGAATGGCCAACAAACAGATGGTAGCGTTAAGATTCCAGATGCTCTGGTTCCATATTTTGGATCAAATTTTTTAAAAACTGCTTAATATAAAAAAATGAATGTTTTAACCTCAATAACAGTACTTGGATTCCTAATATTTTTTCATGAGATGGGTCATTTTCTTGCGGCCATTTTACAGGGAATATATGTTGATGGATTTTCAATCGGCTTTGGGCCCTCAATTATTCAAAAAAAATTTAGAGATATTACTTATTCATTCAGAGCCTTTCCTCTTGGAGGATTTGTATCCTTCCCTGATGAAGAACTAAATAATATTGACCCTAAAGATCCAAATCTTTTAAAAAATAGGCCAATAATTCAAAGAGTTATTGTAATTTCAGCTGGAGTATTTGCCAACTTGATACTTGCTTACTCAATCTTGATTATAAATGTAACTACTGTTGGTATTCCATTTGATCCAGAACCAGGCATTTTAGTTTTGGCTACTCAACCTGAGAAGGCTGCCTCTCTTGCTGGTTTAGAACCAGGAGATAAAATATTAGAAATCGAAACTAGTACTTTAGGGGTTGGGGATCAAGCCGTTTCCACTTTAGTAAAAGAAATTCAAAATTCATCAGACGAACCAATTTCAATAAAAATTGAAAGGGATGGGAGTTTCAAAGATTTAACTTTGGTACCAAAAAATATTGATGGGAAAGGAACAATAGGTGCTCAATTGCAACCGAATATAAGGAAAGAGACTAAAAAGACAAAAAACATTTACGAACTTTTTAAATACACTAATAATGAGTTCTCATCACTTTTAGTAAAAACAATTCAAGGCTATAAAGGTTTAATAACAAATTTCTCCTCAACAGCACAACAATTAAGTGGACCAGTAAAAATCGTTGAAATTGGTGCTCAACTTTCAGAACAAGGAGGTACAGGGATATTATTATTTGCGGCTTTAATCTCTATTAATTTAGCAGTTCTCAATTCATTACCTTTACCACTACTAGATGGTGGACAACTTGTTTTCACCTTAATTGAAGGATTTAGAGGTAAACCTGTCCCAGTTAAAGTACAAATGGCTGTTACTCAATCAAGTTTTTTTCTTTTAGTTGGACTAAGTGTTCTGCTTATTATTAGGGATACAAGTCAACTTCTAATCGTACAAAGATTGTTAAACCAATAAATTAATTTCAAAAATTGTTAGGCAAGCTGTTAATATATGTAATAGTTTTTAAAAATTTTTAGATGGCAAAAAAGTCCATGATTGCGAGAGAGGTTAAACGCAAGAAGCTTGTGAAAAAATATGCTGCCAAAAGGAAATCATTATTAGATGAATTTAATGCTGCAAAAGATCCAATGGAAAGATTAGAAATACATAGAAAGATTCAAGGTCTTCCAAGAAACTCTGCACCTAATAGAGTTAGGAATAGATGTTGGGCCACTGGAAAACCAAGAGGTGTTTATAGAGATTTTGGTCTTTGCAGGAATCAGTTGAGACAAAGAGCTCACAATGGAGAACTCCCTGGATTAGTTAAATCAAGTTGGTAGAAAAAGTTTTTTTGTTTTAAATATTAGATTTTCTGGAAAAGTGACGATTAATTTGTATTAATTTTATTTTAAATAATGTTCATTTACAGAACAATTTTAAAAATTTTACAGCTTATTTAAATAATTGACTCAATATGTCCCTATAAAATGTAAGAATAAATTATGTATAGATTTATAATTTAAAAAGTGGAAGGACAAAATAAGTCGATCACGTTTGACGGACGAGAGATACGACTAACAACAGGACTATATGCTCCTCAAGCAAATGGATCAGTAATGATTGAATGTGGAGACACATCTTTATTAGTTACAGCAACAAAAACTACAAAAAAAGAAGTTTCAGACTTTCTCCCTCTAATATGCGATTATGAGGAAAAATTATATGCTGCGGGGAGAATTCCAGGCGGTTTCATGAGAAGAGAGGGCCGCCCTCCAGAAAGAGCAACTTTAATTTCAAGATTGATTGATAGGCCTATGAGACCACTTTTCCCCTCTTGGATGAGAGACGAGATACAGATAGTGGCTTCCTGCCTTTCTCTTGATGAGAGAGTACCTGCAGACATTCTCGCTGTTACAGGTGCTTCAATAGCAACCTTGCTCGGAGAGATACCATTTTACGGGCCAATGGCTGCAGTAAGAGTTGGGCTAATAGGAGACGACTTTATACTAAATCCAAGCTATAGAGAGATAGAAAAAGGAGATTTAGATATTGTTGTTGCAGGCTCAAAAGAAGGAATTGTGATGATTGAGGCAGGTGCTAACCAATTATCAGAACAAGATACTATAGAGGCAATAGATTTTGGATATGAGGCTGTATCAGAACTTATTAAATCTCAAGAAGATTTACTAAAAGATTTAGGAATAAAGCAGGTTAAGCCATCCGAACCTGAAGAAGATAAAACATTGCCTTCTTTTTTAGAGAAAAATTGTACAAAACCTATTGAGTTAGTTTTAAAGAAATTTGATCTTTCAAAAGAGGAGAGAGATCTTGAACTCGAAAAAATAAAAGTTGAGACTCAAGGTAAAATTGAATCCTTGAAAGATGATAATCAACTAAAAGTTCTTCTTTCGGAGAATGATAAGTTATTAAGTTCCGACTTTAAAAAACTTACAAAGAAATTAATGAGGTCGCAAATTATTAATGATGGTAAGAGAGTTGATGGAAGAGATCTAGATGAAGTTAGAAAAATTTCAGCTTCTGCAGGTATTCTTCCAAAAAGAGTTCATGGTTCTGCATTATTTCAAAGAGGTTTGACTCAAGTTTTATCAACAACCACATTAGGGACTCCTAGTGATGCTCAAGAAATGGACGACCTGAATCCAAGCACTGAAAAAACTTATCTACATCACTATAACTTTCCTCCTTATTCAGTAGGAGAAACAAGACCAATGAGGACACCTGGCAGAAGAGAAATAGGTCATGGAGCATTAGCTGAGAGGGCAATAATTCCTGTATTGCCTGGCAAAGAGACATTTCCATACGTGCTTAGGGTAGTAAGTGAGGTCTTAAGCTCTAATGGATCAACCTCAATGGGATCAGTATGCGGCAGCACATTATCACTATTAGATGCTGGAGTACCACTAAAGGCGCCAGTTAGCGGAACTGCAATGGGTTTAATTAAAGAAGGAAAGGAAGTTAGAATTCTTACCGATATCCAGGGAATTGAAGATTTTCTAGGAGACATGGACTTTAAAGTTGCAGGTACTGATAAAGGAATAACTGCTTTACAAATGGATATGAAAATTACAGGTTTACCAGTTTCTATTATTTCTGATGCAATTAAAAAAGCTCGGCCTGCAAGATTACATATTTTAGAAAAGATGCAAGAAGCTATTGAAAAACCACAAGAAACGTTATCTCCTCATGCACCAAGGCTGTTAAGTTTTAGAATTGACCCAGAACTTATTGGAACTGTAATTGGCCCTGGTGGAAGAACTATTAAAGGGATAACAGAAAGAACAAACACAAAAATAGATATTGAAGATGGAGGAATTGTTACTATTGCGTCGCATGATGGAGCTGCCGCAGAGGAAGCACAGAAGATTATAGAGGGATTAACTAGAAAGGTTCATGAAGGAGAAATTTTCCCTGGGGTCGTAACCCGAATTATTCCAATAGGAGCATTTGTAGAAATACTACCCGGCAAGGAAGGTATGGTTCATATATCCCAATTATCTGAAGCCAGAGTTGAGAGGGTTGAAGATGTTGTTAGGCAAGGAGATGAAGTAACTGTTAGAGTTAGAGAAATTGATAGCAGAGGTAGGATAAATCTTACTTTAAGAGGAGTTGGTCAAAATGGTGGCATGTCTTATCCCGAACCCACACCTACTCCAGTAGCCCCCCTTAGTTAAGTCAAAGAGGAAATAAATCACCTTCTCTGATTATTTCCTCTATCTCAGAACAAATGTTTTTATGATTATTAATATTATTAGATGCCACGATTATCCCACCCTGTTCAAAATTAGATTTCCCGTAGATTAAATCTTTATTATCCAAAGTTGTAATATTGCCGCCACTAGCTTTTAAGATAGCTTCAGGCGCAGCAAAATCCCAATCTTTGGGGGATGACATTCCAGGCAAACTCAGACAAATATATATGTCACTATCTCTTCTGACGATTGAGGCAATCTTACAACCTATACTTCCCATTATTATTACCTCTTTGAAATTAATTTTTTTAATTAATTTATTTAAAGTTGTATTCCCATGATTCTTACTAGTAACTAAAGACATCTCTTGAAGACTCTTCCGTTTTAAAGGTTTAGGTTTTATTCTGACTCCATTTCTATTCTCACACCATAACTCACATCCCACAGCGAACCACAATTCATCCCTCTCAGGTATTAATACGATACCTATTAAGGGTCTTTTTTTGTAATTCAAAGCTAGATGCATAGCATAATTAGTAGTACCTTGTATAAAATCCTTTGTTCCATCAAGAGGGTCGAGAATCCAAACCCAATCTTGATTTATATTAGGATTG
Source organism: Prochlorococcus sp. MIT 1304 (assembly GCF_047305015.1). NCBI lineage: Bacteria > Bacillati > Cyanobacteriota > Cyanophyceae > Synechococcales > Prochlorococcaceae > Prochlorococcus > Prochlorococcus sp. MIT 1304. Next base: position 19,312 of record NZ_CP138974.1, read on the forward strand.
TAAGGTCCAGATTTTACGTTTTCTTCACTCAAGATTTTCCAATTAACGTCTTTATATAATTGGTTAATTTTATTAATTACTATCTCATTTACACTAATGTCAGCAAGAGTAACTGGATCCTCAAAATTATCATTTCTTAAAATATTGCGTTTACCGTTTGAATCTTTTACTATTTGAGCATAATAAGTTAACTTTTCAGAAGCTTCCCAGCTTAAAATCCTCAAATTATCTATAAGATTTTGCAACTCTATGCCTGAAGGTAACTTAATCACTTAATGAACTCTAAACTTCTATCTTCTCATAACATCCAAGAACCTGAAAGTAGTGTTTTATATATTGTTGGTACCCCAATAGGTAACTTAAATGATCTATCCCCTCGGGCACTAAATATTCTTAAAAAAGTTGAATTGATTGCATGCGAGGATACTAGACAAACAAAAAAAATTCTTCAAAAATTTGATTTTAAAAATAATCTCATAAGCTTCAATAAACACAATTATTTGAGTAAAATTCCAAAAATAATTAATTATCTAAATGCAAGCAAATCAATAGCATTAGTTAGTGATGCTGGCATGCCATTAGTCTGCGATCCTGGAGAAGAACTTGTAAAAGATGCTAAATCTAAAAATATCAAAATTGTTTGCATACCAGGTCCTTGTGCCGCCATCTCGGCACTCGTTACGAGTGGGATGTCTTCCTCAAAATTCACATTCGAAGGATTTCTTCCTAAAAAAAAGTCTGAAAGAGAAAAAATACTTTTCGAAATCAGTAAGAATGAAAAGACAACGATTATTTTTGAAGCTCCTCATCGATTAAGAAAATTGTTATTTGAATTAAAAGTTTTTTGTGGAGGCCAAAGAGAAATCCAAGTATCACGTGAACTTACAAAAAAGTTTGAAGAACATATTGGGGACAATATAGATAAAGTTATTGATTTTTTTGATGGAAGAGAAGTAATTGGTGAAATCACAATTGTTATTAAAGGCTGTAACAAAAAAATTAAAAATATTGAATTTAACCAGTTAGAACTAAAAAAAGAGCTTCATGAATTAGTAAAAGCTGGGCTAAGCTTATCTTCTGCTTCTAAATACCTTGCTAGAAAAAAAAATCTCACCAAGAAAATTGTTTATAATTCATATTGAGGAGCATAAATTTAAAAAATGTATCTTTTAATCAAAAAGATTTTTTTTGCGGCGTCAATAAACATCTTTTTTCTTTTAGTAATTTTTATTGTAATTCAAAATAGTGCCAGCAAAAGTAAAGTTAATTTTATAATTGGCGAAACCATTGAATTACCAACAAGTTTCATTTTTGGGAGTTCTCTAATTTCTGGATCTTTTTTGGGAACTTTTTTACCCTTTTTTTTTAAAAGATATTAAAAATATTTTAAATTGCAATTAATTGATCTTCATTAACTATTCTTGAAATACCACGAGATAATAAAATTTTTGAAGCAATTTTAAAAACCTCAGTATTAGGAACTTTAATTACCTTTTTATCTTTATTACAATTTTTCTTGGCGTTATTAATGTCATAGAAAATTTGTATAGTTTTTCTATTGAGGTCTTCTTCTGGTAGAAAATGCCATTCTGGAAAATCTCTAAGCAATTTAATTTCTAATTCAATTTTCTTATCTACGATCATATACACAGTTTTTGGGAAATTAATAGTTGATAGAGGTACTGAAGATAGATCTTTTTGAGTTTCTTTATTAATTTCATAATCTAAAGGAGCTAACTCCATAAATAAATTATCTTGATAAGAATCGCTTTCATAATTATCTTGTTGGTAAGTAATATTAGATAATTGATTATTATTTAAATTTCTGTTGAATAAAACTTCATTATGATTATTTTCTTTTTCGGAAAATTTTCTTTCAGATTTATTTGCTTCTATTAAATTCTTATATTTTTCATCCCCAAGAGACTTCTTTAAATTTCTTGATATTGTTAACTTTGTACAATTAAATTTCAAAGCCAGTTCATTAATAGCTATTCCATTAACAAAATCTTCCAATATCTCTTTTTTATTTTCAATTGAGAGTCTCAAAGCCAAATTTAACTAAATCATTGTCCATTTATTCTATGAAAAATAACCACAATTAACAAACAATTTAAACAAGAAAAATAAATATTTATTTTAATGGCATAGAGTTGTTGTTTAGTAGATGAAACTTAGATATAATTACATAATGCTTCCTTAGCTCAGCTGGATAGAGCAACTGCCTTCTAAGCAGTGGGTCGCTGGTTCGAATCCAGCAGGAAGCGTAATTTTAAGACGCTTAAAGAAATTAAATGTTCTTTATAAAAAAGATATTTGGCGAAAATATTAATAAAAATAATTATGGAATATTTTTTTTCAGAGTAGGCATTTTTTTATTGCCTTCAGCGATGTTAATTTCTTTTATTTTTCTTCTTATTTCATTAATAGAAATATTTTTTAAGAACTTCAAATCATTTTTAAAAGACAAATTTAATATTCCATTTCTTATATCAATCCCCTTTTTTCTTTTATCCTGTTTGATACATTATTCCCAACTGAATTTAGAAGAAAATACATATTTATCACTTTTAGGATTATTTAATTGGATTCCTTTTTTCTTTTGTTTTATGGGATTCCAAATTTATTTAAAATCAAGAGAAGAAAGGATTTTAATATCAAAAATACTAATTTCAGGAACAATACCACTAATATTTAGTGGTTTTAGTCAATACTTCTTAGGATGGAATGGACCTTTTCAAACTCTGAATGGATTCATAGTATGGTACCAAAAAGAAGGTGATTCTCTTTCTGGTGTATTTAGTAGTCCTAGTTATGCAGCATGTTGGATTAATATTATTTTCGCTTTTAGTTTTTCTCAATTCTTAGATAATGGATTTAAAAACAAAAAATCATATCTTTTATTTTTCATAACAGTATTCTTAGTCATTTCTTCAGTACTCACTAATTCATATGATTCGATTATTGGATATCATTTGATAGCTATTTTAATTTTATTAAAAGATTATTTTTTAGCTTTTGCTACTTTAATATCAACACTATTTTTTATAGTTTTACTCAATTTAAGTAACTTTATTAATTCATTTACTAGCTCCACTAATATTTTCGAAAACACTACTAATCCATATTTAAGTCTTATTTACTCAAAATTACAACTTAGAGCTGACATATTTACTTATTCACTTTCATCAATTTTTGAAAAACCCTTTTTTGGATGGGGAGCAGGCCAATTTGGAAATCAATCTATTAATGGAGCAACAGTTAACCATACTCATAATTTATTTTATGAATTAGCATATAACTATGGATTATTAGTAACTTTTTTGATAGCTTTTCCCATATTTCTAATAACTTTAAAATCATTCAAAAAAATTTATAAATTTCCTTTCTCAAGAAAAAATTTCCTAGAAAATTCTTCTCTTTTTGAGAAAGGTTGGTGGTCATCATTTTTTGTTCTTCTATTATCTCAATTAGTTGATATTCAATACTACGATGGAAGAATAAGTATGATTTTTTGGATATTATTAGCAGGTTTAAGACAAACAATAAATGAAAATTATTAAATCTACCCTTTCCCAAGCGTCCATAGATTAATAGGAGTTACATCGATTTCCCTACGATTAATTATGCCTCTTGTATCAAAAACCCAAGAAGGCTTTCTCATACTCTTGGATATTAATTCCCAATTTAAATTCTTATATTCTTGCCACTCAGTTAAGATAACTATTGCATCGGCTGATTTAACAGCCTCCAAAATGTCTTCCTCATAATACCAAATACCTTCTACATTGTGATCTATTTCTTTTGATGGCTGATTTAACGCTAATTCAATTTGTTTATTACTTACTCTTGGATCATTAATTACTAATTTTGCACCATTTTCTAGCAAATTTTTTGCAATATCTATTGATGGAGATTCTCTTGTATCATTTGTATTAGCTTTAAAAGAAAATCCCAAAAGTACAATCTTTTTACCTGTTATTGTTCCAAATAATTTATCTACTATTACTTCAGATATACGTTCCTTTTGCCAATTATTCAAAGAAATTACATTTTCCCAATATTTTGCGACATGATCTAAACCATAATATCTACTTAAATAAACAAGATTTAAAATATCTTTTTGGAAGCAGCTCCCGCCAAAACCAGGACTTGATAATAAGAATTTATTTCCAATCCTTGTATCGGAACCAATAGCAGCAGAAACCTCTTTGATTTCTGCACCAGTCTTTTCGCAAATAGCCGCAATTGAATTAATTGAACTTATTCTTTGGGCTAAAAAAGCATTTGCTGTTAATTTAGACAATTCACTGCTCCATATATTTGTAACCAGAATTTTTTCTTTAGGGATCCAATTTTCATATATTGCACAAAGTTTTTTTATTGATTCTTCATTGTCACCTCCAATCAAAACTCTATCAGGATTTATCAAATCATTAATAGCACTTCCCTCTGCAAGAAACTCTGGACTTGATAATACAGAAAAAGAATTTTCTTTTTTTTTGTTGGAACTATTAGAGCTCTTTAAAATTTTTTTTATTAATTCAGCAGTTTTAACAGGAACTGTACTTTTCTCTACAACTATCGTATGACCGCTCGCATATTTAGCAACTTGCCTAGCACTTGATTCAACCCACTTCAAATCACTTGCATAAAATGCTCCAAATCCTTTTATTTTTGTTGGCGTATTTACTGAAATGAAAACCAATTCTGAGTCTTTAATTGATTTTTCAATATCATTAGAAAAAAATAGATTTTTGCCTCTAACCTTTGAAATAATTTTATCTAAACCTGGCTCAAAAACTGGAAGCTTATCCAAATTTTGATTATTCCACGCAGCAATCTTATTTAAATCAATATCAACAACAGTGACTTTTATATTAGGACATTTTGAAGCTAAAACTGCCATAGTAGGTCCTCCAACGTAACCGGCCCCAAGGCAACAAATGTTCTTCACAATGTTTACATTTGAATTATCCATAAAATTAATGTTTAAAATACTTTAATATAGGGAAGGAATTTGGTTGCATAATTAAATAAAATTATATTTAATGCTCATAGTAATTTTCGAACCATTTAGCGAAATACAGAATTCCATCTTGTATAGAAGTTGATGGTGTAAAATCAATCCATTTAGTTAATAAACTTGTATCAGATAAGGTTGAAATAACATCTCCTTTTTGCAATTCATCATATTTCTTTATAGCCTTTTTGCCTAAAGCATCTTCAAGTAATTCAATGAAAATTTCTAATTCCACTGGCTTACTGTTACCAACGTTAAATATTCTATGCTTTGCAAAAGAGCAAGAATTTTCAGGATCAAATTTATCAAAAGTATTTGATACTGTTGCAGGTTTAAAACAACATCTTTTTATAGATTCAACAACATCATCTATATAAGTAAAATCTCTTTTCATTTTGCCAAAATTAAATATGTTAATGGGTAATTGATTCATTATTGCATTTGCAAAAATCATTGGAGCCATATCAGGCCTTCCCCAGGGGCCATAAACAGTGAAGAATCTTAATCCTATTGATGGGATATCATATAAATGACTATATGAATGAGCCATTAGTTCATTAGATCTTTTCGTGGCTGCATATAAGCTTATAGGATGATTTGAGCTATCATTTTCTTTAAAAGGTACTTTTTTATTACCGCCATAAACAGAACTACTTGAAGCATATATAAAATTTTCTACATCAAATGATTTGCATGCTTCCAAAATATTAAAGAAACCAACCAAATTGCTTTTTATATATGCTTCTGGATTTTCCAAAGAATACCTAACGCCTGCTTGAGCAGCTAAATTAACTACAATTTTTGGTCTATATTTTTCAAATATATTAAATATTTGATTTTTATTTTCTATAGATATTTTGTGAAAATTCCAATATTTACTTGAATTAGGGCTTTTAATAATATTGCTTAATCTTTCTTTTTTAAAAGAAGTCGAATAATAATTATTAATATTATCAATCCCAATAACATGATTATTTTCTTCTAAAAGTTTTATTGCAAGAGCAGAGCCAATAAATCCGGCTGCACCTGTTATCAGTATTGAAGGTTTATCTTTTTTCATAAGTTTGTGATACTCAAAATTTACTAAATTTATTTATTACAATCACTAAAAAAAAAATCATATAGGTGGTTTTATAGAAATATATTTTTTAATTATTGCTTAATTTTACATTAAAGTCATATGGATTATAAATTTTTGAAGATTTTTCTTAAGATAAGAATTATTTGAACTAATTTTATATTTAATGGATAAACAACGTGATAGAAATTTAGTAACCGGAGGTGCTGGTTTTTTAGGTTCTCATCTTATTGATGCACTAATGGAAAAAGGTGAAGAAGTAATATGTCTAGATAATTATTTCACAGGGCGGAAGCAAAATATAATTAAATGGATTAATCATCCAAAATTCGAACTTATTCGACATGATGTTACCGAGCCCATTTTTCTGGAAATCGACAAAATATGGCATTTAGCTTGTCCAGCTTCTCCTATTCACTACCAATATAATCCAATTAAAACCTCTAAAACTAGTTTTTTAGGAACTTATAATATGCTTGGATTGGCAACAAGAACTAAAGCAAAACTACTTCTTGCCTCAACTAGTGAAGTTTACGGTAATCCCCTAATACATCCTCAAAAAGAAAGTTATTTTGGAAATGTTAACAATATAGGAATTAGAAGTTGTTATGACGAAGGGAAAAGAATAGCTGAAACATTGTGTTTTGATTATAACCGTATGCACAAAACTGAGATTAGCGTAATGAGAATATTTAATACCTTTGGACCTCGTATGCAAATAGATGATGGCAGGGTAGTAAGTAACTTTATAAATCAGGCTTTGCGTGGAGAAAATCTAACTGTATATGGAGATGGGTCACAAACAAGAAGTTTTTGCTACGTGGAAGATTTAATAAACGGTATGATAAAACTTATGGAAAGTGAAGTAAAAGGACCTATAAATATAGGAGCTCAAAATGAATTGAGAATAGATAAACTAGCTGAAATTATAATAAAAAAAATTAATCGAGAACTTAAAATAAATTTTAATCCAATCCCTCAAGATGATCCTATTATGCGAAGACCTTCTATAGAAAAAGCAAAAAAAGAACTTGGTTGGTCCCCTACTGTAGATTTTGAAGAAGGCTTAGAAAAAACTATTAATTATTTTATTGAACTAAACAAGTTAAGTATTTAATTGATTATGAAACAATTAAATACTGAAGCTTTAGAATCTATATTTGAAAATTATGATTATATATTCTGGGATTATGATGATACCTTATCTCCTACGGTGGAAAAGAAAGGCATTGCATATATAAAAATATTTAAAGAATATCCTCAAGAATTAAAGGATTTCATCTTAGATCATCATAAAAAATTTCCAGGCGTAAGTAGACAAGTTAAGCTGCCAATTTATTTAAAAGAAAGTCTTAAATACAAAGATGTAAACTTTGACTCAAAATTAATAGATCTAAAAAGAAAGTTTTCTATAGAATGCATTCAGATTTTAAGTGTAATCCCAATTTTTAAAAATATAGAAAAATTCTTGAAGAACAGTAAAAAACATAATTTTATTATTACAAATATGCCTCAGGAAGAAATAAATGAAACTATAAAATCAAAATTATTAAAAGAATTTTTTATTCAGATTATTGGAGATGCCATTGATAAGGCTGATATTCTCAAAGAAAAACTGAGTAACATTAAAGATAAAGAAAGGTGCGTTTTTGTAGGAGATAGTAAAACAGATTATGAAGCAGCTTATAATTGTAATATAGATTTTATTTTAAAAAGTTCTTCACTGAATAAATCTCTTCAATTAATACCTAGAATTAAAATTATTTAATTAATAAATATGATCTCTTCCAAAATTATTAATAAAGAGCTTAATCAAATAAGAAAAAAATTAAATATTGGGATACCAAGTATTGGAAGTTGGTTGCAATTAAATAATACGTCAGTTGGAGCTATCATTGCCAAAAATAATTTTGACTGGCTTACTCTTGATTTAGAACATGGAGATATTGACGAAGCGGATATACCTCTAATGGTAAATTCGATTCAGTATTATTGTCCATTAGTTTTTGCACGAATAAGATCACCACAAACAACATATTGTTCGAGAGCATTAGATCTAGGAGTTAACGGAATAATAATTCCAAAAATTGAAAGCTTTGAGCAAATAAACAATTTAAGAGAAAGTATTTATTATCCCCCTTATGGTTGTAGAGGAGTTGGCTATGCAAATACAAACTTATTTGGAGAAAATCTGCTGGACCACTTAAACGAACTAAATGAGCCATTCATAGTTCCCATGATAGAGACAAAAAAAGGAGTTGAGGAACTTGAAAGCATATTACGATGTAAAGGCATAGATGCTATTCTAATTGGACCATACGATCTAAGCGCTTCTTATGGAGTACCTGGCGAAATTCAATCAGAAATAGTTAAAGAAAAAGTTGATTATATTTTAAAAACTTGCAAAAAATTTGCTGTTCCTGCTGGCTTACACATAGTTGAACCTGATGAGAAAAGTTTGAACGAAGCAATAAAAAAAGGATTCACATTTTTACCATATAGTATCGATACAGTATTCTTAAGGAAAGCTTCTAAAAAGCCTAATAATATCCATTATCAAAAAAAATGAAAACTATAGGATTAATCCCTGCAAGAATGGGAAGTTCGAGATTACAAGGGAAACCTTTAAAAAAGATAAAAGGTAAAGAGATGCTCTTAAGAGTATATGAAAATGCATTAAATGCAAAATTAATAGATACTCTTTATATAGCTACTTGTGATGAAGAAATAAGAAGAACAATGGATGCATACGGATGCAAGGTAGTCATGACTGGTTCACACCACACAAGATGTACTTCTAGATGTGCAGAAGCATTGATAAAAATAGAAAAAACATGTAATTATACTTTCGATAATATTGTTATGATTCAGGGAGATGAACCTTTGGTAAAGGGTGCTGAAATCGATGAAGCAGTTAAATTAATTATTGACAACAAGGATATTAGAATTGCAAATCTTATAGGAAAAATTGAAAGCTATGAAGAATTTACCGATAGGAACACTATAAAAGTGGTTCTAACAAAAAATGACGAAATACTTTATTTTTCTAGAGGAAATATTCCATTCTCTGAGAAAGATAATTTTAAATATGCTTTTAAACAGGTATGTATCATTCCAATGAAAAGAGATATACTTGAAATTTTTACAAAATTTGAAGAGACTACTTTAGAGAAAATTGAATCAATAGATATGCTTAGATTAATTGAAAATAAAATTCCTATAAAAGCAAAATTAATCAAATATAAAACTCAAGCAGTAGATGTTCCTTCTGATATTAAGAAAGTTGAGAAAATACTCACAAATGAATAAAACTCTAAAAGAATACAATAAAAAGCTTAGTGAATTATCCTTAATATTTGGTCCAAAATCATTATTTTCTCCAACTTTATGCAGGATAGAAGGTCAAACAAATTTATTTAGAAATATATTTATAAATAATAAAAAAAATAAAAATCAAAATTTTATAAGTTTAAGTTTAAATTTTTTAAAAAATTTTAGCTTTGTTTTAAAACCAATAAGAGATTTTGTATTCATGTTAAATTCTGAAAAAAAAGTTTTTCCTAAAAATATAAATAGACTATTTATAACCTATGGAGATTATAGAAACATCTCATATAAAAAAAACTGGGAAGAAGAAATTTTTAGGGGTATCAAACCAAGTAAAAAAAATAAAATCTTAGTTATTTCTCTTGGCAAATCAATAAAGGATGTCGTTAAAAATATAAACTATATAAAAAATTGTAATCAGAAGAAAGATATCTACTCAATTTATTCAATGATTGAATTAAAAGATATTTTAAATGCTTTTTTGAAGAGTAATTTTTACTTTTTTACGTATTTATTTGGACTATCATCAAGAAAAATATTTATTAATAGAAAAAATATAAAATCTTTTGTAATAAAAAGTTTGATTAATGATTATGCAAGAGGTTTTTTGTATAGTAATTGTCTTTTCTCAAATATTTGGTCTAATACATTAAAAAATAATCCAAAAAAAATTATTTTCCCTTGGGAATCACATTGTTGGGAAAGGTTACTAATGCATCAAGTAAACAAGGATAAAATGTTCCAAACTATTTCCACTATAGGTTATCAACATACTGGATTTTCATACGGACTTCTTCAACATTTCGCAACCAAATCTGATGAGAAAAATTTTATTAATCCTCAAATAATCTTCTCATGCGGTGAAATTCAAAAAGAAAAATTAGATCAAATTGAAGGATTGTCAAAAGTAAGAAAATTTACAGTTGGGTCCCTTCGATGTAAATCAAATCCAGATATTAAAACTCTTTATTCCAAATTGAATAAAAAAATAAAGAATATATCTGTTGCACTAGGTTATAATCAGAAAAATTACCAAACAATTATTGACGAGCTAAATAAAGTAAATAAAAAAATTAATATATACATTTTTCTTCACCCGTTAAACTATAAATTCAATCCCACTAAATATCTTGATAATAATATCATTTTAAAATATAAAAGAAATAATAAATTAATAAAAGATTCGGACTTATTAATTGTTGATGACAACTCAATGATGATAGAGGGATGGACATTAGGAGTTCCCACAATAATTTATGAAACAGACTCTTATAAATTAACTAAAAGAGACTGGAAAAGTCCAATCTTGCATATCACAAAAAAAAATATTAATGAACTAGATAAGAAAAATTTTAGAGCTAAACTTGATAGTTCCATCAAGATATATTTAAAGTCAAAGTATTATGAAAAATATTTCAAGGAAATAAATTTTTCTAAATTTGAAAATTTTTTATCACAAGTAAATTAGATTTCATTAGCTTTACTTGAATTTCTAATCCTTTTATAATCTTCAGGTCTTCCTACATCCGTCCATTCTTCATGCAAAGCAAAAACTTTTAAAATTTTTTTCTTATTTATACCTAGTTCAAATAATTGATTCATATCAATATGTTTCCCCTTTTCTATTAAACCAATCAAATTTTTTGAAACAACATAAACTCCAGCATTAATTGTAGATTTATATATTGGTTTTTCAGAAATTCCAATAAAATTATCATTACTAGTTTCAATTACTCCAAATGGATTTTGCAATCCAAATTCTTTAACAGCAATTACTCCATCAGCTTTTGTATATTTGGCAAAATTCAACATATTACTATATTCTAATGATGTTACAACATCACCATTGGTAATAAAAACATAATCAGTAAGCAAATCTTTTTTTAAATATGCTAATGAACCTGCAGTCCCCAGGGGTTTTTCTTCTTGAATATAGCTTATATTAATCCCAAATTTATCCCCATTACCAAAATATTCCTTTATTACCTCTCCCAAATAACCAATTGACAGGACAAAATTTCTGAAGCCAAACTCCTTTGCATTATTAATTATTAATTCGATCATTGGCTTACCACTTATATGCAACATTGGTTTAGGAAGATTTTTAGTTAAAGGTCTCATTCTTAAACCTTTACCTCCAGCTAATATAAAAAAGGTTTCATTAATAAAACTCTCTTCTATTAAATTATTAGAAACAAAGATGCCCTTAAATTTATTATTTTCATCAACTAAAGGTATATGAAAAATATGATTCTTTATCATTAATCTATAAATTTTTTCTTCTGATAAAAATTCATGAACTTTAATAGGTTGATAGTTTATTACATCAGATAATTTACTACTTTTTGAAACGCCATTTAAAATTCCTCTTCTTAAATCACTATCAGTTATTATTCCTTCCAAATAATTTTGCTCGTTAAAAACTAGACAAATTTGGAAGCCACCTTTATTTATCTTTTGAATAGCTTCCCCTACATTATCCTTAATGTTTACAGAAAAATCTCTACAGTTTTTAATAAAAAAATTCCTTTTCATACTTACAATAAATTAAATTTATAGTCTTTAAAGATTTTTCTAAACTTTTTTATACTTGAATCAATTATATGTATAGTTTTTATATAAGTACAAACTTTATATTTTAAAAAAGAAACTATTTTAAAAAAACTTTTTTTTTCTAAAATATTGTAAGATTGATTATTTTTAAATAAATTTTTATAATTTTTATTGAGTAAATTTTTTATCATATTAATTTGCAAACTTAGTTAATTATTTCTTTAAGTATCTTAATTATTTCATAACTTGGTAATTTTCTTTCTATTTGTAAATTCCTTGGTTGAGATAGAGGAGTTTTCCCTTCCTTTATTTTTTTAAGTGATTCATACATTTCTTTATATGATCCATCTAGATTGGACACCTTACCAAAAGTTGATCTTCCTTTTTGCCTTTCACCAATATTTAAGGAAGGTATTCCTATCAATGGTGCCTCAATAATTCCACTAGAGGAATTTCCAATTACTACATCAAATAACTTTAAAGATGAAATATATAAATCAGAGCCAAGAGATTTATAAAGGAAACATCTATCACTATTACGCTCTGAAAATCTAATTAAAGCAGTTTTAATTATTTCCCCACCTTCATCTATATTTGGGTATGTAATAAGTACATTTGCCTCTAATTCAAGAATCACTCTAAATATATTTTTTAACTTCTCAAGACCATAATCATAAATATAACTTTCTGGATGGAATGTCAGAATTATATTAAATTTATCAAATTTGAAATTAAGTTTTTTTTCGAATTGACTATGAGTAATTGATTCATGGCAATTTAATAAATCTTTGATCATAGGCCCTACGGTAAATATATTTTTCTTATTTACGCCCATATTTAGTAAATTCTTTGTGTGTTTTTCTAAACTAGTAAAGTGAAGATTGGCTAATTGACTAATTGCATTCCTAAACCCATTATCCAGAGAGCCAAAAGTAACTTCTCCACCATGCAAATGTATAATTTTTATTTTCTTTAAAAATGCCGAATAAACAGCGCCTAATGCCTCATACCTATCACCCAAGACTATTAAAAAATCAGGATTGAAATCCTCAAAAAACTTAGATATTTTTGTTATTAACTCAGCTGTGATTTCAGCAGCATTTTTATCTCCCTTAATTGATAGGTGAATAAATTCAAGATTAGAGAATCCATCTTTTTTAATCTGGTCACATGTATAACCATACTCATCCTCTAAATGTGTTCCTGTAACAATGATTATAAGTTGAAATAGTTTTTCAGAATCTAATAATTTGCATAGATTCCTTAATAAACCATATTCAGCCCTCGTAGAAGTAAAAACAGCTATTTTAGATTTCATTTAAATTAAGATCTAATATTAGATCTCCATCTTTATAATCCTTGGATGCTACTGCTCCAATAACCTTATCTATTTCCATTGGACTTAAACCATTACCTGGTCTTTGAAAGATTATATTTTTTTTTGTGATTAAAGAACCTTTTTGAATATTATTAAAGGCTCTTATTGATCTCCTAGCTATTAATTTATTTTCAATTTCACTTTCTTTTGTTTCTTTTCTACTGTTACCTAACATCACCTCCGTTGCTCTTATATCACTAACCATTTTTGCAAATAATTTAGGAGTAATACTCGCTTTATGGTCGGGACCAGGCAGGTCCTTATCAAGAGTTAAATGTTTCTCTATTGCAGATGCTCCTAGTGCAATTGAAATAATCGGCGCAATTATATTTTCACTATGATCCGAATAGCCTGTTTTACAACCAAAGCAATTTTGCAAAGTACTCAATACTTTTAAATTTAAGTCTTTATTTGGAGCAGGATAACTACTTACACAATGCATTATTGTTATTCTTTCTAGGGTCTCTTTAAATCTTAAAAGAGATAAAGCTTCCTCAATATCCCCTAAACTAGACATACCGGTAGATAATAAAACATTAATGTTTCCTTCTGAGATGAATTTACCTATTTCACTAATGAGAGCATAATTAGTAATTTCTCCAGAAGGTATTTTTATCGAAAGCATTCCTAAATCTAAAAGGAAATGTAATTCATCAACCCCAAAAGGAGATGACATAAACTCTATTCCAATTTCATTACAAAAACTAAAAATTCTTTTTGTATCCTTATCCGTAAGTTCTAAAGATTTAAGCATATCTATTTGACTTTTATAAGAATTCGATTTTTTTTGATATTGAGCTAGAGGGGCAGAAAAACTAGCGAGGGATTCACTTTTAAAAGTCTGAAACTTAATAGAATCAGCTCCAGACAATTTAGCTTCTTCAACTAACTTTAAAGCTAAATCTAAAGATCCATTATGATTTACTCCCGCTTCAGCTATTACTTTAGTGGCCATCCCATTACTCTCTTACCGGCACTTATTATTGTACCCCTCGGAAGAGATAAACCTTCCCTTATCATAACTTTACTTCCTATAAAACTTTCACGGCCAATTTTAACACCTCCATTAACAGTAACCGAAGTAGAAATATGAGAAAAGTCTCCTATATGAGTATCATGTTCTATCAGGCTTTGAGTATTAATTATACAATGCTTTCCAATATTACAATTTGCATTAACTATAGCAAAATGTCCTATTGTACATCCTTCCTCAATTCTGGAGTATTTGCTAACGTATGAATTAGGAGAAATAATTGTAGGCAATTTGTAACCTAATAACTTTAAATCATTAATTTTTTTTACTCTCATTCGAGCAGACCCTATTTCACCAATTGCTAAAACTATATATTTATATTCTTTAGAAATTCTTTGCAAGTCTTTATCAGTCCATTTTACTTTGATATCTAATATTGATTGACCTAGTTCAGATTCAAGACCAACAATTCCAGCTATTTCCCACATTTCTGTACTTAAAATTAAATCTATCATTGATTTTGAATGACCTCCTGCACCAACTAGAACTACTTTTTTCATTAAATAACAATTTGAGGACTACTTGGCAAAGAGATAATTAATTTCGATAAAGATTCAGAGATATCTAAATTAGATCTGAAACATTTATTGTACATTTCTGTTTTATGAATTAATTGCCAACATGGTCTTAATTGGATCCCTCTGTCCTTAGCTAAATTAATAATTGTATTACGAATAAAGGAGATATCATTCAAATCCTTATCCAAAATCAAAGTTACAAGCCAATAGTTTGAAAATTCTGAAGATTTTTCTTCTTGAAGGACATTGATATTTTTAATAGATTTAAAACTCTCAATATAATTTTTAGCTAACAATCTCTTAAGCTTTAATCTTTCATTAAAAACCTCCAACTGAGCAAAACCTAGTGCAGCATTAATATTTGGCATTCTATCGTTCCAAGCTATTTGATCATGAATTATATTCCCATTATCATCTTCCATTTTTGCGGTTGTGGACAAGTGTTTTGCCTTTTTAGCTAAAATATTATCATTAGTAACTATGACTCCTCCTCCTCCAGTAGTAACTATTTTATTTCCATTAAAACTGTATACGCCTAAAGTCCCAAATGTCCCGCAATCTTTACCTTTAACTTTACTTCCTAGAGCTTCTGCTGCATCCTCAATAACGGGCAAATCCCATTCATCTGCTACTTTAATAAGTTGGTTTATTTTTGCGGGAATTCCAAAAACATGGACAACTATAATTGCCGATATTTTTTTTCCTGAAATTTTATTAAAAACAACTCCATTTCTCTTTTCTGCTACATTTTTTAAATGTTTAGAAAGTATTTCCGGATTTAAACCTAGAGTATCTTTCTCAATATCTACAAAATGTGGAGTTGCATTTAAATGAGCAATCGCATTAGCAGTTGCTATAAATGTGAGTGGCGGCATAATTACCTCATCTCCTTTATTTACTCCTACTAAGGAAAGAGCTAATCTTAATCCAACAGTTCCATTTGTAATCGCAATAGCATTTTGTGAAGAAGTGATTTTTTTTATCTTATTTTCAAACTTTGTCACCCAATCACCTGATGTACTAACCCAAGCTTTATCAATACAATCTTTTACGTAATCTAATGCTTTATTGTCCTTAAAATATGGCTCATGCAACAAAATATCGTTGCTTTGATTTGGTTTTCTTACTACATTTTCTATTGCATCTACAATCTCATTGCAAAAAATAATATTCGTCATAAAGAAAAATTATTATCAGAATAAAGGGTGTTATTTCTATTATTTATAAACCAATCAATTGTTTTTTTAATACCTTCCCTAAATCCATCTAAACCCTTATATTTTGGCTTCCAATTTGAAAGTTCTTGAAGCCTTGAACTATCACCAAAAAGTCTATTTACCTCAGATTTATCTGGCCTTAATCTTTTTTGGTCACTTATAATTGAAATTTTAGAGTTCATTATTTTTGAAATTTCTTTAACTGTATCAGCTATAGAAATTTCATATTCGCTTGCTGCATTTAAAATTTGTCCAGTAGTTTTATTACTTATACAAATCTTTTCAAAGGCTTCACAGGTATCACTTACGTAATTGAAATCCCTTGTTGGCATTAAAGATCCTAATGATATAAATTCCTTTTTTTCAAGGATTTGCAGAATTATAGAAGGTATTACAGCTCGGCAACTCTGTCGAGGACCATATGTATTAAATGGTCTTAAAATAGATACTGGAGTATTAAAACTTTTAAAGAAACTTAAAGCTAATTGGTCTGCTGCAATCTTTGTTGCGGCATATGGGGATTGAGCTACTAATGGATGTTCTTCATTAATTGGAACATATTGAGCAGAACCGTAAGTTTCAGAAGTTGATGTATGGATGAGTTTTTCAATATCAAATTTTCGACAAGCTTCTAAAACATTTAAAGTTCCTTTGATATTAGTATCAACATAGCTTGACGGAGAAGTATAACTATATGGAATTCCAATTAATGCTGCCAAATGAAAAACAAAATTATTTGATTTTACTGCTTTTGAAATGGAGTCATAATTTCTAATATCCCCAAAAATATAATTTATATTATTTTTTATTTCAGGCGCAACAAAATCCAACCAACCTTTCAATCCAAATGAATTGTATAGACAGAAAGCATTAACTTCGTACCCTTTTCTAACAAGCATTTCCGTTAAATGAGATCCTATAAAGCCATCTGCACCAGTAACTAATACTTTTCTATTTTTATTCATAAAGACCACCCATCATCAACTATTAAATTCTGACCAGATATACCTTTTGCTTGATCTGAGAGAAGAAACAAAATAGGATATGAAACATTTTTTGGTTTAAGTAGGCCAATATTATTGCAATCTGATTTATAGTTATTCTGAAAAATTTCTAACTGTTTATCCAATACTCCTCCTGGGCTAACACAGTTAATATTTAAATTAGAATTTTTAAAATATTTAGCAAGCCATTTAGTCATTATTATTATTGAAGATTTAACACAAGAATATTCTATGGGAGAACTCATGCTTGTTCCACGATAGTGATGAAACTTAGGTGCAGCTATACCTTGTATTGATGCAATATTTACAAGACTGCCCCCTCCATTTATTTTTAAATAGTTGCAAATTATTCTTGATAAAATTATAGAAGAGCTTAATTGCATATTTAAATGCAAACTGACTTCATCAAGAGATATCTCATCAAATAATTTACCCCAACTTTCTGGTCTAGGATAAGCACAGTGCACGAAACCATTAATTTTTACCCCACAATTTCTGATAAAATCCTTGAACTCTCTTAAACCTTTATTCGTCGTTAAATCACATTCAAAAAAACTATTTTTATCTGAATTAGAAGTATTTGTTGGGCTTTTTAAATCACAAGAAATTACATCAGCACCAGCCTCTAATAGTCTTTTGCATAAATCCAAGCCAATTAAACCTTCGCTTCCAGTAACTAAAAAAGTTTTGCCACTTAATGAAAAAAAATCTTCCATATTAAATCACTGATTTAAAAAGAATTCGGCCATTTTTAAATCAATTTCCGTATCAATATCTAAAGATCTTTCTTCTGGTATTTCTAAGCCTCCAATAACTCCATCTAATAAATTCTTTGAATTGATAACGTAACTTGTATGCGCAGCATAGGCAACTGTTGTCAAATCAAATGTTAATGGAGCATCTTGTCTTCTTGAAAAACTCTTATCATTAAAGATTTTTGTTACTTGATTTCCTTCAGATTTTTTGACCATATTAAACCAGGGATTTCGTTTTGACTTTGTTATTCCTAATGTTAAGTCAAATTTAGCATTTAATAAAAACATAATATTTTTTACGTCTTCTAAGCTCCTCAAGGGAGATGTTGGTGGAATTGAGACAAACTTATCAAAACTACCAAACTTTTCTTCGACCACATTAATAGCATGTTTCCAAGCTAAAATTTCACTTGTTTCGTCTTTAGCTAACTCATAAGGTCTTTTTATCACTTCTACATCTAAGGAATTTACTTCATTTGCTATCTCTTGTGAATCTGTTGATAAAAATATTTTTAAAACATTATCAAGTTGTAATGCCAAATCAATACTTCTTCTTACCAAAGAAATACCATTTATTTTTCTAAGGTTTTTTTTTGTTATTCCTTTTGAACCACCTCTTGCAAAAATAAAGGCGTAAAAGTCTTTACTCATAAGTTACATTTGTTATTTATTAATTTTATGAGTTCTAAAACAGATATCCCTTCTGTTAGTGAACACCCAATAGATTCTGAAGAATTTGTTTTATTTATTATATCCTTAATTTGGTTTACAAGCATAAGTTGAGAATCACGAGATGAATTTTTTAAAATTTGAGTACCTTTATCATCTTTTTTTATTAATTTCCCTTTTGTTATATCCCATAGAATCTCCCCTTTTATTCCCCTCATCAAAATAAATCTTCTCTCCGAAAAAGTACAAAAGTCCAAATCAATAATAATTTTTGAACTTTTATTAGAGGATGCCACTAAATGTAAATTATCGTCGCAATTTATATCTAATATTCCACTATTATTTTTTTTACACCATTCAACATTTATAGGCCCTAATAAACTCAAACACAAATCTAATTCATGGCTTAATTCAGATACTACTCCTCCTCCAAGTTCATTTGAAGCTGAAACAGTTCTTCGATAATCTTTCTCACGCCAATTTGGAAGCCATGAGCCACAGAAGAAGTGGGAAGAAAATATTTCTCCTATACCATTTTTCTTAAGAATATCACTAATTATTGAATAACATGGATCAAACCTTAATTGATATCCAACAGAAATTGTTGATGTTTTTTTCTTATTTAAAGAAATCCATTCTTCAAGATTATCTTGTTCACAACCTATAGGTTTTTCAAGCAATATAGGAATATTTAATAATAAAAATTCTTTTATGTGACTTAAATGCAAATTAGCCGGCGTTGAAATAATTATTAAGTCTGGCGACCAAGAAATAGCTTCTCTTATAGATTTAAATTCTAACCAATTATTTTTTTCTGAATCATCTCCATTAATTTCCCTTGAACGTAAAACTCCAATTTTCAGAAACCGATTTATTTTTTTTCCTGCATTTATATGTTTAAGGCCAATACTTCCAGGACCATAAACTAATAGCTTTTCAAATTTCACAAAAGCTCAGATATTATTATTTAAACTACAATATAACCTGATAAAAAATCTACTTATAAAAGATCATTTTGAGAAATTTACATTTAATTTTTTATGCCATTTCCATGCTGATCTAAGAATATTATCTAAGTTTGAAAATTCTGGTTGCCAATTCAAAATACTTTTTGCTTTAGATATATCAGCAAATAAACAGGATGGGTCTTCCTCTCTTCTTTCACAGTATTTTAATTTGACCTGCTTTGATGAAATATTCTCTAATCCATTAATAATTGATTTAATACTTGTTCCATTACCACTTCCTAAATTAAAAATGTTTGACATTCCACCTTCAGCTAAATATTCTATTGCTTTTAAGTGGGCAGAAGCCAAATCCATAACATGAATAAAATCTCTTACAGCTGTTCCATCAAAAGTATCATAATCTCTTCCGAATATTTTTAGCGTTTCGCCAGAATCACCTAAGGCCCTTATAGCCAAGGGAATTATATGTGTTTCAGGATCATGTTTTTCACCTATTTCAAGGTCTTCATCCGCTCCTGCGGCATTGAAATACCTTAGAGATACCCATCGCAAACCATAAGCATTTGAGCACCACTTCAATATTTTCTCGCAAAATAGTTTTGTTTCACCATAAGGACTTAAAGGATTAAGTGGTTCTGACTCATTAATTGGAACATTTTTTGCTTCACCATATACTGAACAAGAAGAGGAGAATACAATAGGTATTTTAATTTCTGAGCATATCTTACAAACTGATCTCATTCCATCAATATTATTAGAAATATAATCAAGAGGTTTAAATATTGATTCACTTACATAAGCAGAAGCGGCAAAATGAACTAAATAATCTGGTTTAATTTTTAACAATAACTCCTTAAAAGAGCTCTCTTCTCTTATATCTAATTTGTAGAATTCTCCCCATTTTATAAAATCATAATTGCCTGTAATTAAATTATCAATTACAAAAGTTTTATGCCCTTTTAAAAATGCTGTCTTGCAAAAATGAGAGCCTATATATCCTGCACCTCCAGTTACAACAATTCTTTTACAATGCATTTTAAATCTTTTTTCATTTTAAGATTCTTCATATTAATTGAAATTTGTCTATAAATAAACCTTGTAATTAAAGAAATCATCAATTTAGTTAGAAAAAAACTTTTTCTTCTAATAAAGAAAATTATTAATGAAAGAAAATGAGTTTTTGTAATTAAAAATTTTTTTACGTTTCTACGAAATTCAAGAAAAGTTTTACCTACTAGATAGTCATTTTCAGTAAGTTTTCCACTCAAACATAATTTTTGGCCATATATTCTATAAATATCTAATGTTTTTTTATGAAAAGAGTCTTCTTTACTCATGTTTTCTATATCTCTTCTATAGATACCCAAAGGAATATCTAAATGGTCTATCATTTTTCCCTTTTGATAGGTCCTTAACCAAAAATCCCAATCCTCTAGCCCTAATAAATTCTTATCTTCGATGAAAAGTCCTACTGAATCAAAAATATTCTTTTTTATCGTAATCGCAGATGGAGAAAGAGTATTACCACCTAAATAAAGTTCTAATAAATCTTGAGGCGGTTTATTTATTAAGTAGGATATTTTATTATTTTCTTTATAAATAATTTCATCATTAGAAATTATTTCTGAATTATTTAATTCAATAAAATTGTTAATTTTTTCAAGATGATTTGTTGTCCATATATCATCAGCATCTAGGAGAGAAATATATTCTCCAATAGCATTTCTTATCCCAGTATTTCTTGCGGCGCCTAATCCAAGATTTTCTTGATTTATTATCTTAAAAAATTCATAGCATTCATAGCTCCTAAGAATATTTAATGTTTTGTCAGAAGAACCATCATTAACAGCTATTACTTCATATTTCTTTATTGATTGATTAAGAACTGAACTTATAGTCTGCTCAATTGTATCTTCAACATTAAAACAAGGTATTATGATCGAAAATATCGGCACCAATTAGAAAAAATATTAATATTAATAATACTACATTTTATAAGCATTCTAATTATCAATTCAACCAATAAAATATTATTATGAATACTATTTACTTCAGTTCGGGTAGCTGGGCTATCTTAAAAGCAATAAATGGCCTCGGCTTGAAAAAGGATGATCAAATTCTTAAGCCAGATTATTATTGTGAAGATATTAATAATACACTAGCTAAAAATTTTAATCTAAATTCTTATACTGTTTACAAGAATCTAAAACCTAAAATCTCCGATTTAAATAAATTAATTTCTAAGAAGACTAAGTTAATTATTTTAGTTCAATATTTCAATGAAAAAATAGATTTATCAAATATTATAAATTTTATTCAAAAGCAAAATATCAAAGTTTTAATTGATTCAATACATTTATTCCCAGCATTAAACAATCGCTTATATTCAAAAGCAGATGCAGAAGTTTACTCTATAAAAAAATCTCTTTATCTTAATAATGGCTGTATCGCTTATGTAAATGGATCATTAATTGAGACTAAAATAACTTTAAATTTCCTTAATCTTGGAAGCAATACAATTAGTTTTCTAAAGATTTTAAGAAGTATCTTAAATCTAATGAATTTACCAATAATTGACTTTCAATATAAAATCAATTTCGAATCAAACAAGAAAAATATCTTCTCAAGTAAAATGCCTAATAATGTGAGTGCTGATTTAATAAGTATTATTTTTTGCAGCATTATAAGAAGATTTAAAATTATCCAATACATAAATCTCTTATCTTTAAAGAAATTAAAAATTCCCAGAAAATTAAAAGATCTTAACTATTTAACTTTTGGAGAGTTATTAATTAATCATAAACATATTAGAATAAATAAAAATCAGACTTTCAAATGGCCAGAACCAATTGGTGAACTCAGAATAGATGAATGGACAAAAAATAGCGAAGAATTATACTCTAACAATAATTTGTTTTCATTATATTTCATAAGAATATGAGTTTTTTATCAAAATTATCAGCGAAAGTATGGACAACATATATTTGCGAAATTAATGATTTAAATTTTAATATCGATGATATTATTCATAATAAAAAGAGTTTTAGAATTGATGCTCCTTCTGGTTATTTAATGACTGCAGACGGTTCATTTTTAGATGAAGAAAATATTCTAATTGAGAGTATATGCAAAAAAACTTTTTTAGGTTGTATATTTTTATATAATATAAAAAAAAACTATTATCACAAATTAAACCTTGATAAAAGTTATCATTTTTCATTTCCTCTTCAATACAATATAAACGACAATTATTTTATATCTTTTCAAAGTAATATCGATAATGGTCTAGTATTGTATCAGTATGAAAAATTAGTTAAAAATAATAAAATTGAATTAAATAAATTGCATAGGGTGAATATTAAAAATAATCTTATAGAAAAGTTGATAGATCCAGTATTACTTCAAATAGATAAAAAAATATTTTTATTTGCATCAACAAAATTAAAGCCTGAAATAAGTTATTGCTTTGGTCAATTAGAATTCAAGAAAGATCATATTTATTTGAATAAAGAAAACAAAAAATTTAAACCAATTAAAGGAAGAATGGCTGGCAAGTTTATTTGTATAGATTCAAAAATAATTGCCAATACGCAATTAAATAATAATTCATATGGAGATGGAGTCCAACAATATTTAATTAGCGAAACTAAAAAAACAGAAATAATCAAAAAATTTATTTATAAAGATGGTCAACTTTACGGTCCTCATACTTTAAACTTTTCCCCAAGAAGAAATTTTGTTTTATTTGATATTTGTAAAAAATCATATTCACCTATGAACTTATTTTATAAAATCAAACAATTCATAAATATGAAATAATTTCAGCTATGATTTTTACTCATAAAATATTTGACTCTTTTAATTCAGAACTTATAAGTTGTTGGCTAAATTTAGAGCAAAATTCAATATGCAATGCTTTTAATTCTTTATTTTTTCATAACTCTATTTACCATATAAATAAAAAATTTAAAAAGAATTACTGGCCATTAATAATTTGCTTATATGAAAAAAATAACATTGCAGCGATATTGCCTCTAGAAAAATTCAATTCTTCAAATACATTAGTTGTACATGGTAGCGAGTTTATAGACTACGATGGTATTATTTTTAGCAGACAAATTAATCACAAAGAATTTGAAAAATATATATTAAAAAACATATTATCCAAATACGATATTTTTTTTCATTCAATTGGCAGCAATAATAAATTAATTAATTCTTTATCTAATAAATTAATGTATAAACTAAAGTGGAGATATTCGATCAGATATTTTATTGATGCAAAAAAATATGATGATTTCTTCTTAAAGAAAAAAAAGTTTATAAAAAAAACAACAAAAAACATTACTAAAAACAATCTTTCTAGTATTGAAATTAAACTTCCAAATGAAAAATTATCTCATTTAGAGAATCACATAATACTAAAGTCTTTGCAATATAATTCTACAAATAATAGAAATCCATTTAAAAACAAAAGATATAAAAAATTACTTGAGTATTTAATTAAAAATTATTCGAAGAATATAGTTATCTATATCCTAGCTATTAACAAAAGTCTTCAATCAATTCTAATAGCCTTCAAAAGTAAAGACAAATTTTGCTATTATCAACCTTCTTATTCTAGGGAATCAACCTTGGAATCACCAGGAAAAATTTTAATGTATTATGCCATTAAAATTGCAAATAAAAACAGTATTGAATTTGATTTCAGTACAGGAAATGAAAATTACAAAATGCTTTATTCAACTGATAATGAAATAATACATTCCTATTTTTTATCAAATAAGTTATTTCCTAATTTTTTAAACTTAATAATATTTTGGATATTATATTATGAAAAGTCCAGGAAAATTTTACGAAGTCTTTTTAATCAAGCAAAAAAATTTATGAATTTTTAATTAAATCTAATACTTATTAAAGTAATCAATTCCAATTGGAACATATGGAACATTTTTATTTTTATAGAAATATGAATCTTTTCTTTGAAAGTAATAAGAATCTAATCTATTCCAAAACAAATTATTTTTTTGAATTTCTGTTTGCACTGAATCTATTTCTTTTTCTTGAACTGAAACATTAAAAAGTTCTAATAAGGAATTTTTTCCAAAAGTCCATGAGCAAAAATAATTCTCATAACTATCTTCTGTCAAGGAATTAATACTTGTTGTGATTAACATAGGGCCCTTCGAAACCTTTCTAAACATCTGCTCTAAACATTCTTTAATTTGTTCCTTATCACAATGCTCAATAGCTGATAAAGAAACAATTGCATCTACTTTAAAATTAAATTTTGATAAATCTTGAAAACTTCCCCTACGCATTACTATTGAGCCATAATTTTTATTTCTCTTAGATATAAATTCGTAACAAAAAATTAAAAAATTTACTAGCCAGTCAAATCCATTTTTTAAAAAAACTTTTAAACCACATCTTTTTATATATGAAAAAATACTGTTTATATTTGAATTCTTGGGCGCATATTTAATATTCGCCATATATTTATGTTTAAATTCTATCTCTTTTTTTTCATTGGTAATCTGAAAGATACTTTTAGCTCTAAAGAGAACGTCTCTATCTGAATAATCATAACTTATTACGTTATAACCCCTGGAAGCAAGTATAAATTGCAGCAAACCTTGACCTGCACCAGCATCTAGAATCCATCCACCTGGTTTAATATCATACTCAATTAATTTGTTAAGTATCCATATAATATCTAAATCATAATGCCAGCCATTAGGTCTATTAAGTACTTTACTCCAATATTTTATTTCTCTTAAATTGTTTATTTGAGAGAATAATTTTCTTGGACTCAAAATATCAAATGACTTTTGATTTTTATAAAAGTTTTTCATTTATTCGTAATTGTTAAAATATTTTCTACCAAATTCCAATCAAATAAATCATCAATATCTAAATATTCCCTGCTATTCCTTGAAAGGGGAAAAACGTAAGGTTGGTCGCTAATTCTATGATTTAATCTAAAAAAAGTTTTTCCCCTAAAAATATAAAAGCAAGAATTTTCTTCATAGATATCTTCTAAATCTTGAGTCCTTTGTAATATAGCAGGATCGTGATTTATGGGTATTAAATCTTTGTTATAAAGTCTAGATTGAATTTTATTAACCGAAAATAAGCTCGCCTTTTCATTTTTTATGAATAATTCTTTAAAATAATTTATTGCTTTCATTAAAGAACTAGATCTCAAAAGAGGATTAGTACTATGTGTTTGTAAATAAAATTTTTCTTCTCCACATAATCCAACATCGTATGAGATTATTTTGTTCATTGAAACATTATCACCTATTAGATAATCAGGACGTTTATGTATTTTAACCCAATCTCCATATCTTTCTTTAGCAAGTTCTGAAATTTTATTACTATCAGTATTAATGACCAAATTGGAAAATATACCTAAATCTTTTAAAGTATCAGCTATGTAAAAAAATAATGGTTTACCGTGCAGAACTTTTATATTTTTATTACTTACTCTCTCCGAATGCTCCTTCATTGGGAGTAGTGCAACAAAGTCATACTTCATATGCAAAAATATTCAATGCAAAATCCCAATTAAAATTAATAAAATTGAGATCAAATAATGATTTAAAACGATTTATCTTATCATAAAGCATTATTAAATCTAACTATAAAATCTTATTAATAAATTATTTTTATGAAATTTGAAAAGAATATAAAATGAATTATTTATTTAAACTGTTTAATTTTTTTTTAGAACACCTTTCTTTTCAATAAATCTTTTTTCTGAAGCAAAGTAAATAAATATAATAATTAGCCAAGATTCAAAAGCTAATAATATGGGGTAGTGGAGATTTGAGGCAAAAAGGATAAAAAAGACAAAGAAAGAATATTTAGTATTCTTAAAAAGAAAATATATAATCAAGTAATAAGAAAGTGAAAAAATTAATCCAAACTCTTTAATTTGATAAATATAAAATAACTCTGTTGCTTCTTTTACATTATTAATGTTTGTTCCCCATTGACCAAATAACCTATATTTAAGTTCAAGATTAAATATATCTTGTAATCTTGCGTTATCAAATAATACATTTTTTATATAATTAATTTCTAATTTTTGTTGTAAAATTGGATAGGCAGAAAAATAAATAATCAAAGCAAAAAACAAAATTAAAAAAATTCGAGTTTTTAAGTCAATATTAAGATTATTGTTTTTTAGAAATAAGTAATTAAGGTAAAATAAGTTAACTAAAAATGCTTGGCCACTTATAGTAAATAAACTTGAAATAATAAAAATAACAATAATCTTTTTATTTATTAATTTTAATTCATGCAGTAAGATCATAGATAATAAAATTAATCCTCCGTTTGCAGCAGCATTTCCTGTCAATCCAAAAGGTATATAAAAACCAAAATAAGTATTAGTAAATGCAATATTTTCTTTATATGTTGGTATTATGTTATTTGAAATATTTAAAAAATTAATTCCAATAAATTCTAATAAAATTGTAAGAGTTGAAATCAAAAAGAAGCTTAAAGCAATTTTTTTTATATTAGTTAAAGAAATCTTTTTAAAAGCAATAAAGGATGATAATACAATAAAAGGATTTAGAAATACTAATAATAATCTAAGGTTATTTCGATCTAAATTTAAAAAAGAATATGTAGATATACGGTCGCTATAATTATAGTCGACTACAGTATCTAAAAAGATTATATATCTTACAAAAATAATAGTAAAAACTGAAAAGATTATTGAAAAATAATAAACTTTTTTTTCTTTAATTGTACAATTATTTTTAAAAGTACATATGTTAATTACATGGAAAAAGGATAATATTAAGAAGATAATTCTTATATTTAGCCAATGCGCAAAAAATAATGTAATTATTGCTAAAATATAAATAATATTTTTATTTTCTGAAAAAATATCTAATAATATTTTTTTCATTTTTACACTAAATATTTTCTTTATTTATATATTGAACTCTACCATTATCAATCTTTATTATTTTTTCAAATTTATTTATTGTATTTAATCGATGTGTAACCATAATGATAGTTGTATTTGGATTTATTTCTTTTATAGTTTTTAGAATATCTTCTTCAGTTCTACTATCAAGAGCACTAGTAGCTTCATCAAGAATTAGAATTTCTGCATTTTTATAAAATGCTCTAGCAATACCTATCCTCTGTTTTTGTCCTACACTTAACTTTGAACCTCTTTCCCCTACTACACTTTCATATTTATTAGGTAGTTTTTTAACAAAACCAGAAACTTTTGCCAAATCTGCACATTTACTAACACGATCTAAATCTATCTTTTCTTTAGGTATTCCAATTGCAATATTTTCTTGGACTGTAGCATCAGCAAGAAAAATCTCCTGCGGAACATGAGAAATTATATTTTGCCAATAAGGTACAAGATTGTTTAAAAATAAATTCTTGTCATCAATAAATATTTTTCCTTTTGTTGGTTCTAGCAAACCCATTATTAAATCTAAAAAAGTACTCTTTCCAGAACCAGATTCTCCAATTATTGCGATTTTATCTCCTTTACAAATTTCTAAGTTTATTTCAGAATTAACATAAGATTGTGATGCATAGTATTTAAATTTAACTTTTTCAAAAACAAGTTTTTTATGGAAAGAAAAATCCTTTTTTGTTTCTTTTACACAATTATTAAATCTTGAATCTTCTAATATTTTTAATATTCTGTTAGCACCTTCACCATAACTTTTAAGTGATGCCCAAGATGAATATATCTTCTGCAAAGATGGCAGTAACCTTTGTAAACCTATGGCAAGAGCTCCTAATACTGGTACCAAATCAACATTTTGTAAATAATTTTTTGAATACAAAAAAGAAATTATAGCAATAAAAATTAATCCAACTGATTCAAAAATACTCTTAGGAAAATATGTAAGAAATTGATTTTGAGACATTTTGTTTCTCATGCCATAATCAATATAAAAATAATTTTTAGTAAAATATTTCTGAAAATTATCCATAATTATATTTCTAATTGAACCTACACTTTCTTGAATAGTTTTAACTTGTTTAGTTTGAAGATTTGCAATTTCTAAACTATTTCTTCTAAGTATTTTATTGATATTTTTTGATAATAAATAATAAGCAGAACCAAAAATTAATAACGCTATTAAAGCTAGATATGAATTAACAAATAAGATCCCTCCAATCAAAAAAATAGAGGTGAACAAACCAGTAAAGATTTCTAAAATTGCATAAATAACAGCAACATACTCATCAATATATTTTGTTAAGGATGTAATGGTTTTTGAGGAATTTTCATTTATGTAATAATAAAAAGGTTTGTTTAGTAAAATACCGTATGATTTTACGCTAAAGTCCGTTCCAATTGTTGCAGATAATTTTGTTGTTAAATACAAATTCAAAGTTCGCAATATTCCTGAAAGAGCTGCAAAAAATATAAAAGAAATGATAACCGGTATAAGAAAATCTTCTGGTTTTGTTATACCAAAAATTTCATAAATATATTTTAAGAATTTAATTTCTATTATTTTTTCAGGTTTAGAACTTATTACATATAAAAAAGGAAGGGCCGCTGTGAGAGATATTAATTCAGAAATTGCTGCAGAGAGCATCACAAAAATAGTTACTAAAAGGTTATATTTTCTCTTATCAGATAAATGTTGCCAAATATTCTTTATGAGTTTGAGTGGAATTATAGGTTTCATTAATGAATTAAAAATTTTTAATCCTAAAGATAATACTATAAACTAGTGAGACAGATTATTTATTAATTTTGAAATAGAGTGAATAAAATAATTCTTGTCACTGGCGGTGCTGGCTTTATTGGAAGTCATACATGTTTGCTACTTTTAGAATCTGGATACAAGGTAGTAGTAATTGATTCCTTTATAAACAGTTCTTTGAATTCATTAGAAAGAGTTAAAAAAATTCTTATTAGTGATAACAATTTTTTTTCAAATAGATTAAAAATAGTAAAAGGAGATTTACGTGATTTTGAATGCATAAACAATATCTTTTTAAAATACAAGATTAACAAAGAAAAAATTGATGGGGTAATTCATTTCGCAGGTTTAAAAAACATTAAAGAATCCATATCTGATCCTATTTCATATTGGGAAAATAATGTAACTGGAACTATAAATCTTTTGAAAGCTATGCATCATAACAATTGTAATTCAATTATATTTAGTAGCACTGCAGCATTATATGGTAAATCTGAGTCAAAGGTATTTAAAGAAACTTCTATAAAATCACCCATAAATCCATATGGAGAAACAAAGTTAGCGATTGAGAAATTGCTTAATGATCTTTATAAAAGCAACCCAAATTCTTGGAAAATAGCCAATTTACGATACTTTAATCCAATTGGTTGTCATAACTCAGGCCAGATAGGAGAAAGCCCTTTAAATAAACCAACTAATATTTTCCCCTTAATTATCAAAGCCGCTTCAAAAGAAATAAAAAAAATTTCTATATTTGGAAATGACTGGCCTACTCATGATGGCACTGGAATTAGAGACTACATACATGTAATGGATCTTGCTGAAGGGCATATCAAAGCAATTGAATTTTTAATGTCAAAAAATAAAGGGAATTTAATTAATTTAAATCTTGGTAGGGGTGTAGGAGTTTCAGTTCTTGAATTAATTAATACGTTTACCAAAGTAAATAATGTAAATATTGAATATGAATTTGCTGAAAGAAGAGAGGGTGATGTACCTATTTCAATCGCAGATAATTGTCTTGCCAAAACACTATTAAATTGGTGCCCTAAGAGAGATATTGAAGAAATGTGTATTGATGGATGGAAATGGAAACTATTAAATCCGAAAGGATATTAAATTATGAAAAACTAAAAATAATTAAACTTTTCAAAAAAACTTTAAGCTTAATTTATCAATAAGTTTAATTTCTCTGTCTAAAACTTTGGCTGAATCGTAATTTTCCAAAACGTTATTTAGAGCTTCTTTAGAAAATTCATCCCTTTTATTTTTATTTTCAATAAGTTCCTCCAGTGCATTTTTTAATGAATAAACACTTTTTGGTTTGCAAAGAAGGCCATTTTTATTATGAGTAATAATTTCTCTATTTCCTCTAATATTACTTGCTACTACTGGAATACCCGACATCATTGCCTCTAATAAGGTGTATGGAAGCCCTTCTCTATATGAAGGGAGACAGAATAAATCCATAACTCTATATACCCTATAAACATCTTTTACATGACCAGGTGTAAAAATTCTATTTTCATATTTATCTTTTAAAATTTCAAGTTCTTTTTCTAAACCTTTTTTATAGTCGCTTTTTAATTTATTCCCACAAACAAATAATCCTATACTTTTGTTATTTCGAGCAATAATATCAAAGGCTTTGAATAATTCTAATAATCCCTTCTCATCTACTAATCTACAGACTATTCCAATAATAAATAAATCATCACTAACTCCAAAATCAGCCTTAGCATTCGTAATATCTAATTTAGAGGCCGGATAAAAAAAATTCTTATTAACTCCATTGCCAATGTAAAAAATTTTCTCTGTTTTCTTGAATCCAAATACTTTAGAAAATATTTCATCTTCTTTAGAAACAGTAAAAATATAATCAGTTAATTTTGCAAGGAAAAACTCTATATAAATATGAAACATTTTATTAAAAAAATTCATATTTTCATGAAAATAATAACCATGAACTTTATAAATAACGACTTTAATTCTTGCAAGTTTTGCTGCAATCCTCCCAGGAATTGATGCAGAAGGAGTATGAATCTCAATTATGTCAAATTTTTCTTTTTGAAAATACTTAAATAATTGATAAGTAGTCTTGATTAATGAAAAAAAAGAAATTTTTCTTTCAAAAAAAATATTTTTAAATTTGACTCCCTTTTGTTCAGGCATGATTTCAATTTCATCCCATTTAAAAATTGAAGTCACTTCATAATTATGACTAACCAATTCAGAACATAGATTTTTTAAAAATTTCTCATAGGTAAATTGAACTCCACATAATTGACATATTTTTCTTTTCATAAATCTCCTTGCACGATCATTTCATCAATTTGTAACTTAATACCATCTTGAAAACTAATAGGCTCAAATCCGAAGTCTTCTTTTGCTTTTAAATGACTGTAGCATTTATTTTCAGACATTCGGAAAACTTGTTCACTCGTAATAGGAAGAATAGTAAACCTCAAATATTTCTCAACAAAAAGCAATATATTTCCAGTTAATTTCAAAGGAAGTTTTATATTAATAAGATTTTTTTTAAGATTAAAGCTAATTAATTTAAGAATCTCAATAAAAGTGATGCAGTTTTTTCCAGTAAGATTATATTCACCAGAAATATTTTTATTAAGTAAAACCTCTGAAATAGCCCAACCTAAATCTTTATAAAAAATTGGTTGAAAATAATTCAAGCCACTCCCAAAAGAAAATGAAAATCTAAATTTATGTACAAACCTAATTAATTTTGAGATATTTTTATCGTTTTTTGAACCATAAATTAGTGAAGGTCTTAAGATCAAGAAATTGCCTCTATAAGATTTAATTTTACCCTCTATTTGTTTATATAAAAAATTATATGAGTTGAATTTAGAAAAAATACCAGTAGTAGAGACTATAACAACTCTAGGAAATTCTTCTATATCTAAAGTATCTATAGCTTCTAGGAAAGGTAAAAAATGCCTAATATTTGAATTAATTAGAATTGTATTAGGTCTAAACTTTTTAAGTAATTCTCGCCAAAATGACGTTTTATTTGCATCGCCTTGTAAAAAAGTGAATGAATTACTTGAGAAAGATTTATTAATATCTCTAGAAAAACCTATCACTTCAATATTCTTATATTTATTTAATATTTTAAGAGTTGCGTATTTGCCAGTCAAACCTGTACAACCAGATATTAAGATTTTTTCTTTCATGACTATTATATTAAATAAATAGAATTTAAATTTGCGTACATAGTATAAATTAATTTTATATTTCTCTAAATATTAAGCATGAATTGAATATATAAATATAATATTAATACTATAAATTTAATAAATATAAAAATTGTTGATGATTGTATTTTTCTCAATATTAATTTTCATTTTTTCTTATTATTTATATAAACAATATATTTATTTAACTGACAAAAAACTGAAAATACTTTTAGATAGACCAACAAGTTTTCGTAATCTACATACAAAAGAAACCCCTACGAGTGGTGGTATTGTTTTTGGCTTAATAGCACTATTATCTAGCTTCTTTTTTGGAATGCAAACCATGATAATTTCATCTCCATTATTAGTATTAGGTTTTTTTGATGATATTTTTAAATTATCTTCAAAAATAAGAATTTTATTTCAAATTTTTGTAAGTATTCTTTTATTAAATAATTTAAGATTAATTAGTTTTATAAATTACAAAGATGTAAATGTAACTTCTTTTTTAATCCTTTTTACACTTACTTTTTTTTCGACAGCAATTATAAATTTTACAAATTTCATGGATGGTTCTGATGGACTAGTTGGAGGAGTTTTCTTTATCTTTTTTGTTTATTTAGCATTATTTCATAACATTTTATATCTTCCATTTTCTCTGTCATTATTAGCGTTTCTAATTTTCAATTGGTCTCCCGCAAAAATTTTCATGGGAGATTCTGGTAGTACTTACTTAGGCTCACTTCTTGTAGCAATATGCTTTGGTCAAAAAACATTCAATAACGCAATGGGCCTGTTTCTTATATTAAGCCCACTTTATATTGATGCCCTTTTTACATTAATTCTTAGGTTCTTTTATGAAAGAAAAAAAATATTCAAACCTCACAAAAAACATTTTTATCAAAGGATGATTTCAAATGGTTGCAGCAAGAAAAAAATAGCTTTAATTTTTTCAATCTCAATATTAATAAATTCTATTGCTTATGAGAGTGTAGGATTAATAGGAGTTATTTCTTGTGTAATACTTGAACTAATGATAGGTTTATTTCTTAATCGATTATTTGCATTACCATTTAGAAAAGATTAAGTGATAGACAAATTAAAGTATGGTGATTAATGAATAATGATAATTCTTAATTTACTGGCGAAAGTCTCTAAAAATAAATACATCAGAAGATCTGTTCTAATAATTTTAGATATAATTATTATAAATTTTGCTTTTTTTTTAAGTTTATTACTTACAAATCATGATTTAATTCAATCTTTTAAAGCTGATATAATATCATTCTCAACAATTGCTGGGATAATAATATATTTCATAAGTGGGCAATATAAACCAATAACAAAGTATACAGTTAACAGCTCTATATATAAAATTTTGATTCGGAATATTACGTTAGTATTTCTTATTTTTATTAAAGTAAAACTATTAAGTAATTCATCATTAAATAATAACTTTTACATAACCTTACTAGCTCTTTTAACCATATTTATCATAGTCTCACGAGTATTTCTGACCGATTTAATATTATTCACGATAAAATTCGAATCTCAAAAAAGGAATAAATATGAATCAATCGTGATTTATGGTGCAGGTTCTGCTGGAATTGAACTGTTCGCATCTCTAAAATATTCAAAAAGTAAGAAAGTAATTTTTTTTGTAGATGACAATAAAAATCTACACAACAGAAAAATTGGAGAAACCTCTATTTTTGAGCCTTCAATACTAAAAAAGTATAAAAACAAAATTGATTTTATATATCTAGCAATACCTTCAATCAGTTGGGAAAGAAAAACCGAAATTATTAAAAAAGTTAAAAATCACGGAATAAAATTACAAATTGTCCCCTCTCTAGAAGACATCACCAGTGGCAAGTCAAATATAGACTTACTTAAACCATTAAACATTACAGACTTATTGGGAAGAAATCCAGTAGTTCCAAATAAAAAATTACTTAAAGAAAGTATCGAAAACAAAAATATATGCGTTACTGGAGCAGGAGGGTCTATTGGAGCTGAGATTTGCAAATCTGCGTTAGAGTACAACCCATCAAGCATTATATTAATTGACAATAGTGAATGGAACCTTTACCGAATCAACGAAGAGCTTAAATCAATAGATAGTAATTCAGAGATCAAGCCCTATTTAGCAAATTTATGTGATCTTAATTCTGTTAAGAATGTATTTGATAATAATAAAGTTGACTGTATTTTTCATGCAGCGGCATATAAACATGTTCCATTAGTAGAAAAAAATCCAATTAATGGTTTAAAAAATAATCTTCTCAGTACAAAAAATATTTGCGAGGTTTCCTTTTTAAAAAAAATACAAAAGGTAGTCTTGGTTTCATCTGATAAAGCAGTCCGCCCAACAAATATAATGGGAGCTTCAAAAAGATTATGCGAACTAATTTTTTTAGATTATCAAGCGAAAACTATCCATCAAAATCCTTCTGAATTCTCTATTGTCAGATTTGGAAATGTTTTGGGTTCATCAGGATCAGTAGTTCCACTTTTTAAAAAACAAATTAGTAAGGGTGGTCCAATAACTATTACTCATCCTGAAATTATTAGATACTTTATGACTATAAAAGAAGCTGCTCAATTGGTAATTCAATCTTCTAGTATTAGCAAAGGAGGTGAAGTATTCGTTCTTGACATGGGATTCCCTGTTAAGATATTGGATTTAGCTAAAGAGATGATCCAATTAAGTGGCTTGGAAGAAAAGACAGAGCAAACACCTAATGGTGATATAGAAATTATTTATACAGGACTTAGACCAGGTGAGAAACTCTTCGAAGAAATTTTAATTAAATCAAATTCAGAGAAAACAGAACATCCTTTAATATACAAAGCATACGAAAATGCTGAGTTTAAATTTAATTTTTCTCAAAAATTTGAAGATTTAATAATTCATATTGATAATTTTGATGAAACACAAGTCTTTCAAAACTTATCAGAGTTTGTTCCTGAATGGCAGCTTTCAGAAAATATAAAAGAGTTCTTAGGGTAAAACTTAATTATTTTTATTTAATAGATTAAAAATTTCGTTTTAGCATAATCTTTTTAATAAGTTAATGTTAAACTTCTAACCATACAATTATTTGAGATGAATCCTAAGGTTGGAATAATTGACTATAACTGTGGCAATTTAGGCTCCATAACAAAAGCTTTTTCATTTATTGGCTGCGAAACGAAAATCCTAAGAGATAATGATAAAAATAATTGTTCTCATCTTGTTTTGCCAGGAGTCGGATCATTTAAAAAAGGATCTGACTATATCTTTAAAATATCTAAAAGTATAGAAGAAATAACATTATCTCACTTTGCAATGGAGAGGCCTCTACTGGGTATATGTTTAGGTTACCAACTTTTTTCAAAAGGAGGAACAGAAGGGGGGCAATCAAAAGGATTCGGTTTTTTAGATGCGGATTGCGAACATTTAAGCAAAATAATTGATCCAAATGAAATAAAAATACCAAATGTAGGATTTCAAAAATTATCTTATGATTCTTCAGAACTAAACTTAAAAGATAATTGCTATTATTTTGTTCATAGTTATGCTTTAAGATTTAAAAACCCACCCCAAAATGTTCAAAAGGTAATTATTGGGGGAGAAGAATTAATTATAGGTTTTCAACATAAAAACCTCTGGGGCTTTCAGTTTCATCCAGAAAAAAGTCAACTAAAAGGTTTGGATTTACTTAGAAAATTTATTTCTTTATAAATGATTAAACGCACTTTTTTCACTTTACTTTATAAAGAAGGCTTTTTCTTTCTTAGTAGGAATTTTAGATTACAAAAAGTAGGAGATATAAATTGGATGATAAAGACTTTTGGTTTTTCTAATATTGCTAATTGCTCTGATGAGATTCTTATAATAAATCTCTCTGAAAAAAATTGGGAAGAGGCATACAATAACAAATTTTTCAATGATATATCTCTACTTTTATCAAAAACGTTCTTACCAATTACTATTGGGGGGAAAATAAGAAGTATAGAGAATGCAAAAGAACTCTTCAATTTTGGCGCCGATAAAATACTAATATCAAGAGCTTTTTTTCAAGATCAAAATTTATTAAAAGAAATACGAGATTTATATGGAGTTCAGTCAATTGTGGTTCAGTTTGACATAAATTCCCAAAATTATGATATTTTCATTAATTCTTCTTTAGAAAAAGTTTCTAATTTGAAGAAAATAGTTTATTCATTAAATGAAAAGAATCTTATGGGTGAACTAATCATTAATCAAATTGACAGAGACGGTACAGGTTTTGGACATAATACAGAATATTTAAATGCAATTCCAAAATTGAATATGCCATTAATTGCTAGTGGAGGATTTGGTTCTTCCATACATATGGCCGAATGTCTCAAATTTGATTCAATTAGCGCAGTAGCGACATCTAACCTCTTAAATTTTATTGGAGATGCTTTTTCAGAAGCTCGTCAAGAGCTAAGGAAAATGAATTTTGAATTAACGCCTTGGTAGAATTATTTTAGTTGATTTTTAATTATGGTTTTTTGGTGTAAAAGCTGTTTAAATATGTCCACAAGACCTCGAATTGAATTCAATTCCGATTCAATATGTAATGCATGTCAATGGAAAGAGGAAAAAAAAATACTTAATTGGAGTGTCAGAGAAAAAGAACTTGTAAGAATTTTAGAAGATTATAGTTTTAATAACTCTTTTGACTGCGTAGTGCCAGTAAGCGGCGGTAAAGATGGTTCATACATAGCTCATACATTAAGAACTAGATATAAAAAAAACCCCTTATGCATAACTGTTAACCCACATCTGGCAACTTCACTGGGTCAAGAAAATCTTAAAAACTTTGCAAAAAGCGGATTCGATTTAATTGAAATCAATCCTCATTATGAAACTCTTAGACAACTTAATCTTATAGGGTTTAGAGAATTGGGATTTCCATATTATGGCTGGTTAATAGCGATTCAAACAGCTGTCATTAGATTAGCTGTAAGTATGAATATCCCATTAATATTTTATGGGGAGGACGGTGAAGTTGAATATGGAGGATCTACTGAGACAAAAAATAATCCAATAATAGATATCCCGTATCAAAAAAAAGTTTGGTTTGAAGGTGGAGCCGAAAAAATAATTAACTTATTACCTGAAGAATTAAAAAAATATTCATATATGTTTGAATATCCATCAGATGAAGATCTTAAAAAGGCAAAAACTTTTATTACAACTTGGTCATATTATGAAAATTGGGACTCATATAGAAATTATGTTACCGCCGCAAAATATTGTGGATTAAGAGAAAAAGAAGAAGGAAATCAAGGTACCTTTACAAATTTTTCTCAGAATGACTCACTTTTATATCCTCTTCATACATATTTAATGTATGTAAAACTAGGCTTTGGTAGAGCTACGCAAGATGCAGGAATTGAAATTAGAAGAGGAGCTATGACAAGAGAACAAGGCTTAAGACTTGTATCATTATACGATGGATTATATCCGGCAGAATTAGAGGAATCTTATCTTAATTATTATCAAATGAGCAAAGAAGAATTTCATAAAATTATTCTAAAACATACTAATAGAGATCTTTTTGAAGTCAGTTTAGACCCATTCTCTATTAAACCTAAATTCAATCCAGGATAATTCTCTAGTTCCAAATTATCATCTGACCAAAATACTCTTTAAAAACATTTCCATATATTGATTAGTGAAAAAGGGATTTTCCTATTATCAAAAATATGGCAGATTCGCACATTATGCTCCTTTTTTAAATTTAAGAGGGATTTTTTAAGACTACTGCTTTTAAATCTTCTAATAACTCAAAATCTATTCTCATAAATTAATGAAAATGAGTTATTTCATTAATATACTAAATTCATAAAAATCTATATATTTTTAGCTTTTAGGATAAATATTTATTGTTAAGCAATTTATTTGGCCTCTTTCAAATAATGAGAAATAAAAAAATTAGTATGAAAAATTTTTAAATATTTAAAATTAGAAAAATACTTAATTAAGCTACTTTCTTTTATGAAAAAGAATTTCTTTAAAGATGATTATTAATTAATATGAACTAGCATTAATTTGATAAATTATAAATCGATCAAGAATTGGAATCAGTTAAAAATATAAAAAATTTTTGGCCTTTAATATTTTTGCCATTATTACTTTATTTGGGCGATCGTAGTTTAATAAGTACTGACGAAGGATATTATGCACTCCAAGCAAGATGGATACTTGAAACAGGAAACTGGCTTATACCTCAGTGGTGGGGAGAAGTAACTTTTGATAGGACTATTGGCATTCAATTTTTAATTGCTTTATCTCAAAAAGTTTTTGGTAAAAATGAATTTTCAATATCTTTGCCTACTTCATTAGCTGCAATAATTAATATTTATCTTACTTACAAAATCCATAGAGAGATCTTAGATAAAAAATACTCAATTATTTCGCCAATTATATTAAGTACTTTTTTCCTTTGGATTAATTATGCCCATATGGCAACTCAGGATATGATTTTTAGTTCAATGATAACTTTTGGAATTTATTATTCCTTAAAATCCAAAATCCAGAAAAAGAATATTTATTTTTTCTTTTCTGGCTTTTGGATTGGACTCGCCATAATGATGAAAACTTATATGACCGTTTTACCAATAATCGCTATTTTACCATTTTGGATTGAAAATAAAATAATTTTAAGAAGATATTTTTGGATAGGTTCATTACTTGGCATATTACCTTTTCTATTTTGGAGCTATAAAATTATATTGCTATACGGCTTTCCAGTTTATAACGGATTATATGAAAAGGTTCTTACACTTTCCGGAAATAATACATTCACAAAATCTACATTTTATTATTTATGGAATTTACCACTAAATATATTTCCATGGTCTATCTTTTCTACAGTTGGCCTGGCTATAAACCTCAAAACAACAAATCCTAATATAAAATATTTTTTATTTTTTTATCCATTAACTATTTTATTTTTATTGAGTATTTTCTCTACTAAAACACCATATTATCCAATTCAAATACTACCTTTATTAGCAATTAATACATTCTTAGGCATAAAAACCACTATTGAGAACCAAAACATAATTTTCAAATTTATTAAAAATTTTCATTTTAATTTCATTCCAATAATGTTTATTATCTTAGTTATTGGAGTCAGATTTGATTTCATAAACATTAATTTAGATAAGCAGCAAGAGATTTTTTTATATATTAGTTTTTTAACATTTTCAATAATTTGGTACTCTTTTAATTTTACAAAAAATTTAAAACAAAAACTTTTAATAATTATTTTAGGTCCATATTTATTGATGTCACTAATTGTCCAATCAGGATTATTAAATGATAGAAGTAAAGACCTTAGATTGGAAAGTGAGAGATTAGTAAAGGATGAAAAATTAATTGAAGAAAAAATAGAATTTGTTAATCAAGAGGCATCAAACGCTGAATCTCATTCTAAGATTATTAAGATTGCTTTGTTTATGCCCAAAATTGGAAATGGTATAGACGATATTAGTTTTCTAAAGCATAATCAATATGCTTGGACAACTTCAGAAATCATATTAGAAAAAGAAGCTGAATATGAAATTATAACTAAATCAAAAATATTCAAACCTTGGAAATTGATTAAGAAAATTTAATTTTAAATTAGGTTAATATGCAAAAAACATTTTTAATCGTTTTTATTATTTCTTTAAATTAATGCATAAAAAAGATATATTACCCGTAATACTTTGTGGAGGAAGAGGGAGTAGATTATGGCCACTTTCTAGATCAAGTTACCCGAAACAGTTTATTTCTTTTTCAAGTCAATCAAGTTTTTCTCTTTTACAAAAAACAATTAAAAGATTATCTAATTTTGACAATATTGATAATCCAATATTAATTTGTAATGAGGAGCATAGATTTATAACTGCAGAACAAGTTAAGTCTATAGGTGTAAAACCTAAATCAATTTTACTAGAACCATTTGGAAAGGGCACGACTGCTGCTATTGCATTAGCTGCTCTGAAGGCTATAGAGAATAATACTAATCCAAAACTACTAATACTTTCATCAGATCATGAAATTGGTAATTTAAAAAATTTCAAAGAATCCATTAAAGAAGGCTTGTCTTTTGCTGATGATGGCAGGTTGGTAACATTTGGTATTATGCCAACCTATGCTGAAACAGGATTTGGTTATATAAAAACTAATGAAAAATTAGAGGCAGGTATTATCAAAGGATATGAAATAAAAAAGTTTGTAGAAAAACCTAATTATGAAAAAGCCAAAGAGTTTGTGCGAGATAAACACTACGTATGGAATAGCGGCATATTTCTTTTTAAGGCCACAAAAATTTTAGAAGAAATAAAGAATCATGCTCCTAATACCTATGAAATATGTGCCAAATCGATAAATGTCAAAAATTTAGACTTAGATTTTCAAAGAATTGATAGAAAGATTTTTTCAAATTGTAAAGAAAGCTCAATCGATATTTCCATTATGGAGAAAACCAAACTTGGAACGATGATTCCAATGGACGCTAATTGGCGCGACATTGGTAGTTGGGACCAAGTTTGGGAGAATTCTACAAAAGATAAAAATGGAAATTCGAAGAGAGGAAATGTGATTCTAAAAGAAGTAAAAAATAGTCTTTTTATTTCTGAAAATAGACTAGTTGTTGGTCTAGGTGTAGAGGAATTAATCCTTATTGAAACGAGTGATGCTATTTTGGTACTAAATAAGAGATTTTCACAAAAAGTTAAAAATATAGTTGAGCAATTTGATAAGACAAAGAATTTAGAAGGCTTCGAGCATAAGAAAATTTATAGACCATGGGGGAATTATGAATCACTTGTAGAAGATGAAAAATGGAAAGTAAAAAAAATAATCGTAAAGCCAAATCAATCGCTTTCTTTACAATCACATAAGCACAGATCGGAACATTGGATAGTAGTGAGAGGTATTGCTAAAGTTGAAATCAGTGAAAATATTTTTTATCTGAATGAAAATGAGAGTGCTTATATTCCTAAAAAAGCATTGCACAGGCTATCAAATCCAGGTAATGAAATACTGATAATTATAGAAGTTCAGACAGGTTCATATTTGGGAGAAGATGATATTAAAAGAATTGAAGACTATTACGGTAGAGTTACAAATAAAGATTAATTAATTAATAAATGAGGTATTTGCATCTTAAAAGTTAATTTTGTCTCGAATAGAATATCAAATTTTATACTATAGTAAATTTGAATTCTGTTAAAAAGTCCAAGATTAGTCCAAAGATGTTTAGAATATCCATAAACACAAAACTTTAATATGACAGTTTCAAATTTAACAGATGCAATTCCTGGTTTTGAAGATTTTTCAATTAAGTTCAATAGTATTATTCGAACTAAACAATGGGTAAAGGCACAAAAAGATTTCAACCAATCGAAAAATATACTTACTGTGGGAAATGGTGGTAATTTAGCCGTCTGTGACCATGGAGCCATTGATATAGCGCGTTTAACTAATAAAAATTCAAGCGCTCCAGGTAGTGGAATTCTTGCAAGTTCA
Source organism: Prochlorococcus sp. MIT 1304 (assembly GCF_047305015.1). Lineage (NCBI taxonomy): Bacteria > Bacillati > Cyanobacteriota > Cyanophyceae > Synechococcales > Prochlorococcaceae > Prochlorococcus > Prochlorococcus sp. MIT 1304. The sequence continues at coordinate 61,286 of NZ_CP138974.1, forward strand.
TTGATTAATGATGCATCTCATGATCTTTGGGTAAAAAACTGGCTATCAATATCTATGAGATCTATGACTGAAGAAAATAAAAAAGAAACTATGATAATAGGAGTATCTTCATCTGGATACTCAAAAAACATCTGTCTAGCATTAGATCTTGCTATAGAGAATGACATGTCTGCCTTGCTAATTTCAGCCCAAAAACCAAAAATAGCAGGGAAGTACAATACCATTATTCTCGATGTTAATGAATTTCATACTAGTGAAGTTCTAACACTTTCTCTCTTTTATCAGTTAATTCATGGAGCAGGCTTTAATTGCCCAACAATATGTGAGTCGTCTGAAAGACAATTGATTTCTGATTACAAAAGACACTAAAATTAACATTAAACTTCCATTAAATACGAAAAATTGATTTTTCAATTTAATATTTATAGTGTTATGAGATTATTTCAAAATTCCCTAATCTGCTTATTTCTTTTTAAATTTTAAACGATTAACCATGATATTTTTAAAATACAATATTAAAGGAAGTTAGTTTTTTATGTCTTCATTTGGGGTAATGTTTCATCATTTTCATGGTGATTATCACAAACCTTCTCAAGGAAGTATAAATAAAAATGATTTTGAAAGAATAATTGATTATCTTCAAAGCAAATATCTAATAATTAATGCAAATTCATATCTAAAGAAAATAATAAATAAATCTCTAAAACCAAATGAAATTTGCCTTACTTTTGACGACGCCCTCAGATCACAATATGATATTGCAATCCCAATTTTACGTCAAAGAAATATATCTGCTTTTTTCTTTATTTATTCATCAGTTTTTTCTAATAATCCATCCAAATTGGAAATCTATAGATATTTTCGCTCAAATTATTTTCAAAGTATAGATCAATTTTATAGTCAATTCTTTGATATAGTAAAAACAAATTTTAGAGATAAATACAACTCAGAATTAGAACAATATAAATCTTTAAATTATCTATCACATTTTCCTTTTTATACTAATTCAGATAAATGGTTTAGATATTTAAGAGATGTTGTTTTAAAAGAATATAATTATGATCAAATAATGCTTAAGATTATGAATAAATGCAATTTTGATAAATCTTCAGCATCAAAAAAATTATGGATAAAAACATCACAACTTAAAGAGATGCATCAAGAGGGTCATATTATTGGACTTCATTCTTATAGTCATCCTACTAAGATTGATAATTTACCTTATCAACAACAAAATGAAGAGTATCAAAAAAATCTTTATCATTTAAAGAAAGTTCTTAATGTAGAAAAAATAGAATCCATGTCCCATCCATGTGGCAGATATAATGGAGATACCTTAGATATTTTGAAGGATATAGGGATAAAGGTTGGATTTAGATCAAATATGAGTATTAAAGAAACCAAAAATTCTCTTGAGATACCAAGAGAAGATCATTCTAATATTCTTAGTAGAATTAAATAATAAATTAAATAATAAATTAATTAAAGAAATTTTAAAAATAACTTTCTAATTTACTCTCTCTTACTGTATCTAGGGTTGCGCAATGAATACCACCACCTTGAGTATAAATATGTCTCATTCTAATAGGTACTACATCAAACTTATTACTTTCTAATAATTTTATTAATCCACTTTGCCGTTCATCAACAATCACGGTTTGAGGATCTACAGATAGAAAGTTTAAACCTACCCAGGGAGAAGACATATCATGTAAATTAGTCTGAAATCCCATTTCTTCTAATTCATAGCCTATTGGATCCCTTACCTCTTTTTGATGTTTTAATTCTGCTTCTGATGTAGGAGCTACATCAGAAAAATATAATTTATCCCAACTTTTAAAAATATTTGGACATGATTTTTCATTTACTCTAGTGTCATTTAAAAGAACAAGTCCTGGCTTTAGACACATTACCGTAGAGTCTATATGGCTAGAACGATAAATATCTCTGGTTGTATGAACTTTGTACTCATCTCCAAGTACACTTTGTAGCCATTTTGCTCCTAACTCGTTACCTGAAGAGGAAATAAGGTAAAGAAGATCTTTACCCATTCTTACAGTATTTGCAGCTTCAAAAATTATTTCTTTTTCAGCTAATTTATGCAATTTCTCTAACCTACCTCCAGTCAGTTCAATATGTTTCTTGTCTTCTTCAGTTAACTCTCTATCATCTTCGGACCTATAATAAGGAGGTTTTACTTCATAATTAAGCATGGGTTTTGGACCGGCTATCCATTTAAATCCTGATTCAAAATATTTATACCAAATAGGATAAAGCGCAGTTGGCTCATAATATCTAGATTCTAAATAGGACGGACTTTCAATAACACTATTTCCAACAACTAAATGAAGATCCCGAGTATTATAAATGTTATTACTTGTAGTTTTCCAAAATGGTGTCCCATACATTTCTGTAAGATCAAATGGGTTTGGACGATGAACAATAACTCCTAGAGACTCTAAGGTTGAAGACAAATTATTAAGGTCTTCTTCTACCTCATCATAGAACCATTTTGGACATGCCTTTTGAGCTAAATCATAAGCTTTAGTAAGTAATTCTTCGCTTGGTTGTTTCTTATTTTTCCATGTTAGTGTTGCCATAGTACCTGTAGAAGTTCCTACAATTATTTCTTTTAGTTTGTCCCATTCATTATGCGAGTTTATTTTTGAAAACACTTTTATATAAAAATTATTTTTCATTCTACATGTTTAGCCCAACCAACTTTAAAAAACAGATTTACTGTTAATTTTTATAAAAATTTTTGAAGGGAAAATAATTACACTCTTCTACTAAGTAAAAATTAATAAAAATTTGTCAGATATTTTTTAAATTATCTTTCTAACTAATTGCGACTAGGGATCCATATGCTGTAGCAATTCTAACTGTTCAATATTTTATCAACCTTTTCCCAAATAACTTCGTAACTATCATTTCCTAAATATGATTCAACTAAACTTTTATCTTCAACATTTGCATCATAAACTCCATTATTTAAAAACTCTTGAAGTTTAAATTCTAATTCCATATTATCTTCACACCAACAAACTCTTTTAGAAGAAATTTCATAAAACTCATTTGTATATTCAGATCTACCCTTTATTGCGAAAATCGGAACATTTGTACATGAAGCTTCAATTAAAGTTGTTGCTGGTGTATCTAGGATTACTGCTCTTGTAAGATTTAACAAATCAATAAATCGACTTTTATAGTTTGTATTAAAACTGTTATTTGAATCATAGGGTAAATGATTGAACATAAAAGTATTATTTGCTTTAATTTCAAATTTATATTTTTTGCAATTCCTTTTTGCTATTTTTAAAAAAGATTTATGAATTTTATAAAGTCTTAAATCAGGATCGCCCAAATCCTGAAAGAAACGAGAAACTCCAAAAAATTTTCCAACACAAAGTAGAATTTTTTCATTAAGATTTGGATTTAAAAAAGTTTTTGGTTTTTTATGCACTGAACCAACTGCATAAAAATTTGGTTTGTTTGGAATCTTTAAGAATTTATCAAAATAATTCTCCAGAACTGATGCAATATTTTCCGTGTAAGCAAGGTATTTATTGCATACTCTTAATTCTGACGACTCATTTAATATATCCCTTTCACTTACAAAGCCGTTTTCTCCATGTTGCCATAAAATAACATTTTTACCATAAGATTTAAATAATAAACAAAGATAAGATTCAAACGGATCTACAACACATGAAGTGATTATAGCTTTCTTAGAATTTAACAATTGTATGCAATAATTTTTCTTTGATATTATGTAAATCATTTCAAACGATATTTTGTCTATTAATTCTGATAAGAAATTATCATAAAAATGATAATTAAAAGAAAAATACTTTTTAAACAAATCGAACAAGATTTTTTTTATAAAAAGATATTTATTCTTTTTAATATTGAATTTATAGTCTCTACTGATTCTTGAAAATAATATTTTTCTATTATCAAGATATATAGGCCAATCATATTCTCCACCCAAAAGAAGATATGAAGATTGATTTACTCCTGAAAATTTTTTTGATTTTTTAAAAAATCTTCTTACATACTTCCATAATTTACTTTTCAATATATTCTCAATTTCTTCCTTTAAAATATAAAATTCTGGAAAAAATATAATTTTCTTTATTGAATTTTCGTTTTTTGAATTAACAAATATATTAAATATCAATTTTCTTGGATTTGGTCTAAAGTCATAAATAAATTTTGATAATATGAAAGACTCATAACAAATTATACTTTTAAAATTAAAACTTAAAATTTCTTTTTTAAATTGATTTAAAAAAAATAAATTTCCTAAAATTATCTCAAGTTGAAATCTAAATCCTTCAGCTATATGTTCAAATTTGTTTGATTGTTTGACTAATCTTGAATCTAAATCATATATAAAATTATTAATCTTTTTTATATAAAATTCTTTATAGTATGATTCTTTATTAGTATCCCATAAATCATAAAAATTTAAAAATTTTAAATTCTTTTTTTCTATAGTGTATAAAGCATCAATAGAGATAGGGAAAACTAAATCATTTTTATTTTTACCAAAATTTTTAATATAGTGTTCCGCATGTTTCTTTGTTTGTATTATGTGAAGAGTATATTTAGAGAAATTTTTATCTTTTAACATTCTTATTAAGTATCTATATAAAATTATATTTTTATATTATCAAACAGCTAAACAAATTAAATCTTGACAAATGAATAAAGACTTTATAATAATTGACAAACCTCAACTTGCAGAACTTGTTATAATTATTGATGGTTACTGGGGATCTGGGAAGTCGCTTTTATTCGCTCTTATTGATGATTTAAGAATTTTTGAAAAATCAATAATCGATGAGACAATAGAACATGCATTAGCATTAAATTATTGTGGAGAGATAAGTGACTTGGGATTAAAAACAATAATTAATCAAAGAAAAGATTTATTAATCTTTAACAATCAAATTGCAAGATGTTCGAATATAAGATTATCTGATCTTACTGGCCCTAGAAATTTTTATGACTTTTTCAGAATTATTAAGGATAGTTTTAAAAAATATAACTCAAAAATACTATCTAGAAAAATTATTTCAGGGAAAATAAATTTACCAATTATGATTCACTGCAGCGTAGGTTCATTAAATAAACTACTCGAACTTTATGGAGAAAAGTTATATTATTCCCATTCATCAAGAAACCCTATTGATGTTTTTGAACATACACTTGAATACTATATAAATCTCTATGATAATCCTTCAATGTTTGATATTCTTTTATGTAAAAGTAAAGACAAACTTTCAATTCCTTGGTTTTTAAAGTCTATAGAAAAAGATATATATGATTTAATTGGAAATTCTTTTGAGGAATTAACTCTTTTGACAATTGCTACATATACAAGAATATTAATAGAAAATAAGAAAAAATTTGATAATCATAAAAATATTAAATTTGTTGACTTTGACAAACTTGTCTCCTCTCCAGAATTACAAATTTTTAATTTCAATAAACATTTTTTAAATAAAGAAAAATTTAAAAAAATCAAATATAAAAAATATAATCTTCCAAGAAACCTAAATAAAATTAGGACTTCTAGAGAGGAAAACTTGATGAAGATAAAAAATTTATCTGTTAAAAAAGAAATACTAAATTATTTTCTAAACTATGTTGAAATATATGAAAAAGAATTTGATTTAATATATTGATGACCCCAATTTTTTATAATGATTATTAAATTTTCCAGAATATTTATTTTTTATTCAACTTCAATTAAGTAATTAAATTTAAAAATTATTTTCATAATAGTAACAAAATAAAACCAACTTATTCCAAACTATAAAACTTTAGTTATTCACCACCTGCTATTGTGATATTTGAAAGAGTTTGAAAAGTATTATCTAAAGAACATATTTGATAACAACATTTCGCAATTTCTTTTGGGTCAGCCAATCTTCCTACTGGAATCAATGTTGCTCTTTGATCAATAGACTCATTATTTTTCTTTTTTAAAATTGGTGTATTCGTAGCGCCACAAATTATATTGTTCAAGAATATGTTATCTCTTGCAATATTCTTAAAATCTTTTGGGAAAAACTCAAGCATTCTTTTACTAGTTGTATAGTTGAATTTATCTTCACCACCTCCAAATTTAGATCCAATTGATGATAAAGACAAAAACCTTCCAAACCCTTTTTTTTTCATATAAGGAATACAACCACTAATTAATAACCAATATGCAAAGACATTTACATTAAAAGAATTATGCATACTTTGTAGATCATTTTTAGATAAACTTTTATTGTCCACATATCCTGGTAAATAAATAATATTGTAAGGTTTAAATTTATTGCTAAAAGCTAGTAAATCATTTATTCCAAAAAGTTGCGTTAAATCACATCTTAAAATATTATTGCATTTATTTTTTACATCCTTAGGCGGAGCATTTTTATTGTATGTTCCATAACAAATATATTTTTGTTTCCAATAAAGATCAAGAACTGCCGAGCCAATTTTAGAATTAACACCTACTATAAGTACTTTTTTTAGGTCTTCCACAACTTCCTCCATTCTTTGGCTTGTTCTAAACCCATGAAATCCCCAGGTACATCACATTTTTTGCATGCTTCAGAAACTTCCCTTTTCGACTCAAGTAAGTTGCTCCTTATTTCATTAGCTCTATCAGACAACCAAATATCATTAATAACATGATGATCCTGAATATTGCCTAAAAGCTCCCCTTTACCCCAATCATGAGGACAAATAAGATAATCGCCATTGTAATCTATAAACATGTTGTAGAAGGGATAATAACAAGGTTTTTTAAGCGGTTCCTTTAATGCAGGGATAGAATAAAGGGCATTTTCCATCATACCTGCGCGATTTGAAAGATTTATACCAAATTCACTTAAAGCTTTTTCGCCATCTTTGTCTTTTGAAAAATATCTCGCTCTTAAAGAATATGATGATTTGTCAACGCCACAATCTTCTAATAGTTTCCCAACTTCTTTTAATCTCTCTTCATTATCGTAAATACTGCACCTAATTGAAGTCAAACCACTTTTAAATAAACTTATAATTCTTTCCCTATTTAATAAATCAGTATTTGTATTAATTTCTATTGTGGATTTTTTATGCTTTTTCCTAATAATACCTATAAGATCTTCTAAATGTTTGGTCAATAGGGGCTCAGAAAATCCGGAGAACAAAAAATAAAAATCTTTATTATATGAAGAGAGCTCCTCTGAAATTTTTTCAATATTTTTTATCGATAAATGATTATTTACATGCTCATAGTCTGGAGATGATCTTGGACAAAAAAAACATTTTCTATTGCACAAACCTGAACTACTAAATTCAATTATGGAAGGTAAAAAATCTGATTTATTTTTTTTTACATTTTCCTGACTTATTATTAGATCATTTTTCCTTGATACATTCTGGTCTACAAGTATTTTTTTCACTTTTTTTTTTGATATCATATTATCTATTTTTATCGCTGTCAATAATGTACTTTTAGAAAAATCCAAATCTAGTAAATAATTTCTGATTCTACAGGGAAATTAAGTTTGGATCTTCCATTTAAATCTTTTAATTCAACAACAACACTTAAACCTAAAACATTTTTATCTTTATCTTTTAAAATTTTGCTTACACTATTTACTGTGCCTCCTGTAGCTAATAAGTCGTCAACAATGACAAAATTATCAAGATTTCTTATGGAATCATCTTGAAGAGAAAGAGAATTAGAACCATACTCTAGATCATATTTATAAGTTGATAGTTTGCCTGGTAATTTACCAGGCTTTCTTGCCAAGATAAGTGGTTTTGATAGCTTATATGCGATAACAGATCCAAATAAAAAACCTCTAGCATCAATTGCTAAAATAGCTTCAGATTTTCGATAAATTTTTTTATCTATCATTGATTCAATCAGTTTATTAAAAATACTTGGATTTTGAAAAACCGGAAGTATATCCCTAAATAAAATTCCCTTTTTAGGAAAATCTGGATAACTTTTAATAGTATTTTTAAGATTTTTTTCAAGCATTATGTAAGATTAGTGAAGAGTTTTTTAAATAATTGAAAAATCAATATGCTGAAATTTTGCATATAGGCATTCTTGGAGCAATGCAAGAAGAAATAGGAAATACAATTAATAATCTTTATAATATAGAAAAAAAAAGATATGGTGATTTAACGATAGTCTCAGGTGAAATAAAAATTGATAAAATAACAAAAAAAAAGCTATTTTTGTCGATAGCATGGAGTGGATGGGGGAAGGTAAGTTCTGCTAGAGCATCTACAAGATTAATTGGTCATAAATATAAAAGAACAAATATTGATTTTCTATTATTTACTGGAGTTGCGGGCAGTGTAGATAGTCATGTAAGACAATGGGATATTATTATCGCTGATAGCTTAATTCAACATGACTTAGATGCAAGACCAATATTTGAAAGATTTCATATACCAGTTTTTAATAAAGATGAATTATCTCCCAAGAAAGAATGGTTAGAATGGATTTTCAAGACTTTAAATAAAAATTTTGAAAGTAAAAAATTAAAATTTTTTAAAAACTTATACAAAGGACAAATCGGCACAGGTGATCAATTTATATCTAATAAAAAAGAAATTTTAGAACTAAAAAAGAATTTACCCAATCTAAAAGCAGTGGAAATGGAAGGAGGTTCCGTAGCTCAAGTAGCGATGCAAGAAGGAATTCCTTGGGTAGTTATCAGAGTTATTTCTGATTCAGCAGATGAATCAGCATCTACTGATTTCAGCACTTTTTTGAAGATCTATAACAAAGTATCTTCAAATCTAATAGAAGTAATCGCAGAAAACTATTTGAAATCTCCAAAGTTTTTCAATGAAAATAACTCAATTAGAATTAATTAAGTGTAATTAATAGCTTCTTGACATAAAAAAGTGAAAGCTAAAAAAAATTAGATTTTTATGGAGCCAAGCGGACTCGAACCGCTGACCCCCTGCATGCCATGCAGGTGCTCTACCAGCTGAGCTATGGCCCCTTTTATCGAAACGGAGTTCGTGTAAATCAAATTAATGAATTTTTGTAAAATATTTAAACCCTTATCACTTTAGGAGATTTGATTTTAGAAATGAAACTAAATTTATAATTTTAAATTTTTTATTACTTTCTACAAAAAACCTTTCTTTCCTAAAAGAACTTTTAACAATCTTTTTATATACCTATAAAAACTATTCTTTTTTTCATAACTTTTCTCTTTAATCCTTGAATCTTTTAAAGCTTTTTTTATTTGTTTATAACCAGATTTAGTTTGCTGTGAAGTTCCAAGAGTAAACACTGATCTAATAAATTCATCCCCTTCAATTAACTTGAACCCTCCAAAAGACATTACATTACTCAGAGTTACCAATGAGAAATTATAAACGTGTGCTAGAACATTATAGTTTTGATAACTGTAACCATATTCAACTTTATTTTTTAGGTCAATCAATCCTGGAACTTCTATATAAACTAGTCCATCAGTTTTTATAATTTTTTTTATTTGTTCAAGCGCTTTTTTTAAATCATTCATATGTTCAAAAACATGACTTAAAATTAAAATATCCGCCTTCCCAAAAGTTTCGAGGCTTTCAATACCCCCAATAACAACCTTAATATTGGTTTTTTCAAAATTTTTAATAGCCTCTGTTGAATAATCGCATCCGTATGCCTGATTATTGATTCCAAATTTGTTCAATTCTTTAACTAACTTTTTTACTCTTAAACCTTCTCCACATCCAACTTCAAAAATTCTAATATTCTCTTTTTTTTGTGATAATAGATAAGGTAAAACAAATGATTGACTCTCTTCTTTTTTAGGGGATGTTTTAAATAAATTTTTATAAATATTTTTTTTCTCTACCCCTCTAATTAAAGGCCAATAAATTTGATCATAAAATAATTGCAACGAATTCTCACTTATAGATAATTTTTGGCTTACCAAACCACAACTTTTACAAATCTGAGTTCCAAAAGGCAAACAAAATCTATCAAATGAACTTAAAGTTTCAAATTCTTTCCCCCCACAAAAACATTCTTTTCTTTCATGTATTAATATTTTGCCCTCATAAACCAAACTATTAAATTTTGATATGGTAGATATTTGAACTTCATTAAGCGGGATTTTTAATGAGCAATGATGAAATTTATTTACCATTTCTTAAAAACACGTAATTAATTTTTAAATGCAGCCAATAATTCATATTACCTTATTGATAGATTACATAAATTAGAAATTTAACTACTGATAAAACAAGAACTTAATTTTAATCAATTAATATGCATTAATTTTTGAAAAATTATATGAAATTTAAAAATTTTTAAATCTTAAAAAGAAAATAATTAAATTAATTCCTTTTTGAGGGAAATTAATATATTAAATACTTTAATCACATATAATTTGATAATGACTAAAAAAGTTGCTCTTATTACGGGAATAACTGGACAGGATGGAAGTTATCTTGGTGAATTCTTGTTATCAAAAGGTTACGAAGTACATGGAATTAAAAGAAGATCTAGTTCTTTCAATACTGAAAGAATTGATCATCTTTACCAAGATCCACACAAAAGCAAATGTAGGTTTTTCTTGCATTATGGAGATTTAACTGACAGCACAAATATTCTAAAGTTAATAGAAAAAATCCAACCAGATGAAATATATAATCTTGGAGCACAAAGCCACGTCGCAGTTAGTTTCGAATCTCCTGAATATACAGCTAATAGCGATGCACTGGGGACCTTAAGAATTTTAGAAGCAGTAAAAATTTTAAAGTTAATAAATAAAACTAAGGTTTATCAGGCAAGTACTTCAGAATTATTTGGTAAAGTACAAGAAATTCCTCAAACAGAATCCACTCCTTTTTATCCTGCAAGTCCATATGGTGTGGCAAAGTTATATGCTTATTGGATTACTGTTAACTACAGAGAATCTTATGGGATGTTTGCATCAAACGGAATATTATTTAATCATGAAAGTCCCAGGAGAGGTGAAACATTTGTTACGAGAAAAATCACAAGAGGTTTAGCAAGAATAGATCAAGGATTAGACGAAATATTATATTTAGGTAATCTAGATGCAAAACGAGATTGGGGACATGCAAAAGATTACGTCGAAGTTCAATGGAAAATATTGCAACATTCTAAACCTGATGATTTTGTAATCGCTACTGGTAGACAAGAAAGTGTTAGAAGATTTGTTGAACTTGCATCAATTGAACTTGGATGGGGAGGCATTATTTGGGAAGGTGAAGGAGAGAATGAAATTGGCAAAAGAAAAGATAGTAGTAAAATTGTTATTAAGGTAGATAAACGATATTTCAGGCCTAGCGAGGTACAAGAATTACTTGGTAATAACTTTAAGGCAAAAAAAATTCTAGGATGGGAATCAAAGATAACTCTAGAAAAGCTTATCAAAGAAATGATCCAAAATGATAAAGAATTAGCTGCTAAAGAATCATTATTAAAAAGGGAAGGTTATAAGATAAATAGCTCAAATGAATAAGAAGATGAAAAAGTTAATTTCTAAGGAAGATAGTTTTTTTGTCGCAGGACACAATGGAATGGTGGGAAGTGCAGTAATACGCAGCTTAAAAAAAAAGGGCTATTGTTCAGAAAAATATAGTGGTAAACTTTTTACCGCAGATAAGAAAGACGTTGATCTTCGAGATTTTAAAAATGTTTTAAAATGGTTTAAGAAAAATAAACCACGTATAGTTATCCTTGCTGCTGCAAAAGTAGGAGGGATCTTAGCAAATCAAAATTATCCTTTTGATTTTATTTCAGATAACTTACGAATACAACAAAATGTTATTGAGTCTGCCTGGGAAACAGGCTGTAAAAGATTCATGTTTCTTGGTAGTAGCTGCATTTATCCAAAGAATTCAAAAACACCTATTAAAGAAGAAGAACTACTAAAAAGTAAGTTAGAAAAGACAAATGAACCTTATGCCATAGCTAAGATAGCGGGAATCAAACTTTGCGAAGCACTAAGAAAACAACATGGTTTTGATGCTATTTCATTAATGCCAACAAATCTTTATGGCACAAATGATAATTATGATTTACAAAATAGTCATGTCCTGCCAGCTTTAGTCAGAAAGTTTTTTGAAGCTAAAATGAAAAGAAAAACATATATAACTTGTTGGGGAACTGGTAATCCCACTAGAGAGTTTCTTCATGTTGACGATTTAGCGGATGCAATAATTCATTGTTTGGAGTTTTGGGACCCAAATCATTCAGATGCGCCCAAAAATTATGCAGGAGAAAAATTAAATTATTTAAATGTAGGTTCTGGATTCGAGATCTCAATAAAAGATCTTGCTCATGAAATTGCAAATTGTATTAACTACAAAGGAAAAATTATATGGGATTCAGAAATGCCCGATGGAACATTTAGAAAAAATTTAGATTGTTCTAGGATTAAATCTTTAGGATGGGAATCAAAAATCTCATTAAAAAATGGTTTGAGAATGACTATTGAAGAATTTAGAAGAAATTTTAAAAACTAAATGTTCACAAAAATTAAGGAGATATTTCTATTTTAAAAATAGTGAAATAAGTTGAATTAAAACTTTGAACTCAATCCCGAGTAATCAAAGTTAAATATATTAAATTTAATTCCTAAACTTTCCTCTGAGGAATTATAAAAAGCACCAATTGAATATGCTCTTCTATTAATATTTAATCCATAATTTGGATTAGAATATTTACCATTATCTAGATTCAAAGTTGTTTCATAGCTAAAAATTAAAGGGCCAAATATTTGCTGTTCTAAACTAATCTTCACATTTGGATTTTTACTTATATTGTCGAAGCTGAAAGGGCTATCACCCTCTTTTAAGACATAGTTAAAGTTAGCCTTAACATATGTATAATCCAAAAGATTGTTTTTTAAGTTGCCTAATGTAATAGATGGACCGGTAGTAAATTTTGAAGCAATCTGACTTGAATCATCACTATAAAAGAATAATCCTGTCTGAAGTCCAGTTTCCCAATCTACCGCTTTTCTTATGACAGTAGGTGAAAACTTATATGTTTTATCTATAGTTTTATCGAGAGGACTACTTTCCCACAATGGTAATTTGTGATTGTATTGCGCTACAAAAGAATTTCGAAATAACTCTTTAAACTCATTTTTAGTCCTGCTTTTTGATTTAAAATGTCCAAAATCATAAATTAAAGACAAATTTGTCTTCTTTTTATTAATTAGCCATGACTTTTTATTACTTATATTAAAACCACTTGCGAAATATATCTCCTCTGTAGCAAAGTCCTTTTTAACTTTCTCCCTAAAAACATTGTAAAACTGTAAATCTAGAAAATTGTTAAAATCGTACTGATTTTGATTCTCGGACGAATTATTTTCTGAATTAAAATAAATTTCTTCATCAAAACGTGAAATTGAATTATTGCCTTCATTTAACAGGCCAATTTCTAATGGAATAAGATTTTGACCAACTTCGTTAGATTCCTTATCTTGATTTAAATCAATTCTTTTTTTTAGGGTAAATTTGGATCTAAAAGATTCATCAAGCCTATCTAAATTAAGGCTATTCAGACTAAGTAAAGAATTTACATCCCATTCATTGATTTTGCCTTTAGTGTTAACATCTAGAGCAAAATAATCCATCGTTGTAGCATCACTTTCGACTTTTCCACTAAAGACAGATGTATTTTTAGCTGTATATGATTTTGTTTTACCTTTTATAGCTCTTTGGACTAAGTAATATGGTTGCAATTTAAAAGAAAAGTTACCAAATAAATTTCTTGATTTACTACCTCTAAAAACATAATATCCATCTTTCTCAGCAAAATCTGCGCCAAGCCCCCATTGAGTGATTGGATCTCTATCAAAGATTGAAGTTCTTCCAATTGGAAACTTGAATTTATTATCTAAATCTATCCAAGTATTTCTACTAATCAATCTTAATTTATCTTCTACTATTTCAGCAGTAAATCCATAACTCTTAAACAGAATTTGTGGATAATTATAAACATCGTTTGTAAAAAATATCTTGTCTGAAGAAAAAGATTCTGAATCAAAGAATAACTTATCTGCTTTATATCTCCATCTAGTTATACCAGGAATACTAAGGTTTAGTTTTGTTATATTGAGACTCTTGTTATCCTCGAAATCATTTACAAAGCCTATATTTGCACTACTTACTTTTTTTAATTCGGTAATGTCGAAATTATCATTTTCATTAATAAATTTTCTATTTTTATCATCTAATTCAATCTTAAAGTCTTCTTCAAAAGTTTTACTATCTAAAACCCCATAAATATCATCAATATATCCTTTATCATTTTTAAGATCATAAAAAAGTTTTTCAGAATTAAAAAATTGAGACCCCCTTTTGAAAGTGACATTACCTATTACTGTTAAAACTCTGTTTTCTATATCGTAAGTAACTAAATTTCCTCCTAAAGTTGCGTTAGAAAAATATATTATTGGATTCCCTTCAGCATAAAAAATATTATTTTTTCTGTATTTATTATCTGCTTCAATTTCAACAAGAAACTTTTCCTGAATATTTGACTTATTTAAGGAGTCTGTTAAATCAGCATTCTCTTGTTTTTCTGCAGTATCATTATCATCAAGTGCTAGAAGATTAAAAAGTGTACCCCCGTTTTTTTTTAAATCACTTAAAAATTTATCTTCAATTTTAGAGTTATTAGAATTATGTTTTAAAGTATTTTTTTTTAAATCGAATTCTGTATTATATTTCTTATTGAGGGATTCTGCTATTGCAAAATTAGAGTATAAATTTAAACAATTAATTATAAATATTCCAGGTAAATAGATTAAAAAATTTCTTAATTTTAACTTATTCAATATTTTCAGAGATTTTATATTTATTATACGTTAAATGATCGATTCTTCTTAAATAAAAAATTACATTTTTCTCCATACAGCAAGTAACTTTCCTTGAATCGAAACTTGATCTTGATCTATAAGAATAGGTTCATAAGCTGGATTAGCGGCCTCTAAAGATATCTGTCTTCCTTTTTTAAAAAAATATTTCAATGTAGTCCCAAGTCCTGGAACCAATGCACTAACAATCATTCCATTTCTCAAAGAATATGAATCTAAAATTGGCTCCATCAAGACCATATCACCATGAGCTATAAAGGCATCAATCATTGAATCTCCGTTGACGCTCAGTGCAAAAATATCCTTCTTTTTCAAAACTTCTGAAATGTCCAAATTTTCTTGTACATCTGAATAAGTATCAATCAAACCCCCTGCAGCAACTGACCCCATAATCGGAACTCCTTCTAAGACTTCATCAATTATTTGCAGAGTTCTAGCTTTTCCTTCTTGCCATGAAATATATCCCTTTTCTTGTAAATGTTTTAATCGACTTTGAATTGGGGCTGGAGACTTTAAGCCCATAGCTTGCATCATCTGTCTGATTGATGGACTATGCTGATATTCTCTCATGTAATCTTTAATCCATCCATAAAGAGCACTTTGAGCAACTGTAAGTTTATCGCCTGAAGAAGTTATCACAGAAAAATTTAATTACTAATACATTTGTACCTTTTTACGAGGTAAAAAGCAAGTTTTTTTTATGCAAGAAGACATGCTAAAAGTGCTTGTTGAGCGTGCATCCTATTCTCTGCCTGATTAAAAATTCTACTATTTTTACTTTCCATCACTTTTTCAGTAATCTCTTTACCTCTATAAGCTGGTAGGCAATGAAGAATAATTGCATCTTTTTCTGCCTTACTCAATAGATTTTCATCAATAGAAAATCCATTAAAATCTTTATCTTTCTCTTCTTTTTGTTTTTCTTCCCCCATAGATGACCAAACATCTGTATAAAGTACATTCGCTCCTGAAACAGCAGAAAAAGGATCATTAGAAATTTTTAATAAATTCTTATTCTTATAAATCTCTCTGGCTTGATTAATCACCAATGAATCTGGTTCATAACCTTTAGGGCAGGCAATTCTAACTTCAACACCTAATAAAGCTCCACATAAAATAAGAGAATTAGCGACATTATTACCATCTCCGACAAATGTCAAAACCACATTTTCAAAATCAAAGTATTCTTCCTTAATAGTCAAAAAATCTGCTAGAGCTTGACAAGGATGTTCGAAGTCTGTGAGGGCATTGATAATTGGCTTTGTGGACCATTTTGCATACTCCTCTAAATCTGAATGCTTAAATGTCCTTATTGCAATTACATCACAATATCTACTCAAGACTCTTGCTGTATCTTTAATTGCCTCACCTCTTCCTATTTGTGATGTGTTAGGGTTAAGATCAATAGTTGTTCCTCCTAATCTCGACATAGCAACTTGGAAGCTTACTCTTGTACGAGTTGAAGATTTATCAAAAATCAATCCTAAAACTTTATTTTTAAGTTTTAGCTCTAGGTCTTCATTCTTAAAGTTTTTAGCAACTTCTAAAATATGATGAACTTCATCTGCAGATATATCAAGGCATGATAAAAAATTATCATTAGAAAGCTTATGGGGCTTTAACATAAATATCTTTGATAAAGTCTCAATTCTACTATGTTGGCATTTTACTTTCCGCAAGTAGAGCTTTCAAATCTTCACCTTCTATAACTTCCTCTTCAAGAATTTTTTGAGAAATAGATTCAAGTAAAGGTAAATTATTTCTCAAAATATTTAAAGCTGTCTCATGAGCATCATCTACTAGATCTCTTACCTCTTTATCTATTGCTTGTGCGGTCGCATCACTTACTGATCTTCTTGGGTTATTCCCATTTCCTAAGAATTGTCCACCTCCTTGCTTGTCATAAGCCAAAGGACCAAGTATGTCACTCATCCCGAAAGTACCTACCATTTGCTCCGCAATATCAGTTGCTCTTTGAAGATCATTAGAAGCTCCAGTAGTTATTTTTCCAAAGACAACTTCTTCTGCAGATCTCCCTCCTAATAAAGTAGCTATTTGTCCTTTCAATTCTTCTTTTGAGTTCAAAAATCTTTCTTCAGTAGGCAGTTGTAATGTATAGCCTAAAGCACTCATCCCCCTTGGTACTATTGAAATCTTAGCCACTTTAGAACCACCAGGCATAAGATGACCTACTATTGCATGTCCAACTTCGTGGTAGGCAACAACTTTCTTTTCATCATCTTGAAGAACTCTACTTTTTTTCTCTAGGCCTGCGACAACTCTCTCTATAGCTTCACTTAAATCTTGTTGCTCAACACTTTTCCTTTTGGATCTTGCTGCGAGTAGTGCAGCTTCATTTACCATATTTGCCAAATCTGCTCCTGCAAAGCCAGAGGTGGCTTGAGCAATAGAATCTAAGTCTATGGAATCAGCTAATTTAACTTTCTTTGTATAAATTTCTAAAATTGTTTTTCTACCAGATAAGTCAGGTCTATCAACTAATACTTGCCTGTCGAATCTTCCAGGCCTTAATAGAGCTGCATCAAGGACTTCAGGCTGGTTAGTTGCTGCAAGAACTATTACTGGTTTATCTGTTGAAGCAAACCCATCCATTTCTGTTAGTAATTGGTTAAGAGTTTGTTCTCTCTCATCGTTACCTCCAACAACTCCCATTGAGCCAGAGCGACTTTTACCAATAGCATCTAATTCATCAATAAAAATTATACAAGGTGCTTTCTTCTTTGCTTGTTCAAATAGATCTCTTACTCTAGCCGCACCAGCACCTACGAACAGCTCTACGAACTCAGAGCCTGAAATAATAAAGAATGGAACCTCCGCTTCTCCCGCAACAGCTTTTGACAAAAGAGTCTTACCTGTCCCAGGTGGACCTACAAGGAGAACACCCTTAGGAATCCTAGCGCCTATATCAGTGTATCTTTCTGGTTTTTTCAAGAAATCTACGATCTCTGTTAACTCATCTTTGGCCTCATCGACCCCAGCAACATCATCAAAGGTTACTTTTGATTCATCATCTGGTACATAAACCTTTGCTTTACTTTTAGTAAAACTAAGAGCTCCTTGAGCACCTCCACCTCCCATACTTCTTCTAGCAAAAAATTGCAGCACAAGGATAAAAATTAAAGGAGGGACAACCCAACTCAGGATAGTTGAGAAGAAATTAGGTTTCTTTGGGGGAGCAGCAGCGAATTCAACCCCCTTACTTTCTAGCCTTTGTGGAAGGTCCATATCAAAAATTGGGGTTGTCGCCAACACAGAAGGTGCCCCTTCTTCAGCTCCATTTAACTCATATCTAATTTGTTCTTGAGTTATATATGCACGCTTAACTTCACCGTCATTAACCTGATCTATAAACAAGGAGTAAGGAACCCTTGGAATTTGCATATTTTGATTAGGGAAAAGACTACTAAATAAAAGTAATGCTCCCACTCCTATTAAAATGATATTTACAATTCCAAAACGTCTATTAGGTTGATTATCGTCTTGTCTTATTGGCATAGTTGTTATCAATTTTGAACTTATTATAAACTAAACGATGAGTTTCCGTACCTGTATTGTTTTTTTTGGGTAAGTACCGTACGGTACTTTTACACATTTAAAAGATCATGAAAAAATTAATTTTTACATAAACTTTTAACGCATATATCATTCCCAATCAAACTAACCTGAGAATTACTTAATTTAATAACTTCATGCATTTCTTCAAATTCAAAATCTCCAAAAGGATGCATACTATTTTCTCCACCTAAAATTTTTGGAGCGATAAAGGTAATAATTTCCTGAATACAGTTAGATTGAATAGCGGCGGTAGCCAAATTTGGACCACATTCCCACAGAACTTTATTACATCCTCTTTTTGCAAGAATTTTTGAAATTAACTCTGGATTATCTGATAATACCTTTTCAACTTCTACACATTTCGGAATCCTTGAGAGGTAGCTTTCATTTGCTGTAGAAGAATCATAAATAACTAAAGTTTTTGCCTTACTACAATCCCAAAGATTAGATTTTGAAGGAAGATCTAAACTTTTTGTGAAAACAACTCGCAAAGGCTCAGGGTTTTTGGAACCTCTAGTAGTCAAAAATGGGTTGTCTCTTCGTAATGTGTTTCCACCAATGATTATTGCGTCAAATTCTGCTCTAAAAGAATGCACTAATGACCTTGATTCATCATTAGTAATCCATTTACTTTTCCCATTTTTTAAAGCTATTCTTCCATCTATACTCATTGCCCATTTAAGAACACCAAATGCCTTTTTAGTAGTGTTCCTATGAATAAAAGCCTTATTTAGATCTAAGGATTCTTTTTTACATAATCCTAAGTTAACTTGTATTCCAGCTTCTTTTAGAAGCTTAATCCCTTTACCAGAGACTCTTTCATCAGGGTCTTCCATAGATATATATACCTTTTTTAACCCAGAGGATATCACCTTATCTACGCATGGAGGTGTTTTACCTTGATGGCAACAAGGTTCAAGATTCACATACATTGTTCCACCTTTAGCATCATTTTTTAAATTATTAAAAGCCATTGCCTCTGCATGAGGCATCCCTGCCTTGAAATGAAACCCTTCTGAAATAAGGCTTCCATTCTTATCAAGTATCACTGCTCCCACCCTCGGATTAGGACTCGTTGTATTTTTGCCTAAAGAAGCCAAAAAAATTGCTCTTTTCATCCATTTTGTATGGCTTAAACTTTTTTCAGACATCTCCAGAAATCAAATTCAGTTTATAGATCTCCACTCTTTAACAAGGAAGGGAGGAACAGGTAACTCAGAAAAAACTCCTGATAAAGATAATCTTAATGGTCTATTTTTATCTAAATTTTTAATCAATTTATCAAGATCGAATTCTGCTGCAGCTTGTCTTCCATCATTTGCTAATTCCACATTAAGTAATGTTTTATCATCTAAAAGCCACTGTTTTCTCCCTGATTCAACCTTTAAGTCAGTAGGATGATCAATCCTGAGATTTCCTGGATATCCTATTACTCTCAAGATCAATTTATCTTCATAAAGAGGGGATTTATAAGCTACTAATTGCCAAGTTTCAAAGTCCAAGTCCCTTAAGAACTCACTGCTAGCATTCATTAATTCCCCATTTATTTCAGTTTCTGCAACTTCTGCAGGTACTTTTAATGGGTTAAAGATAAAGGAAAGTAGTAAAAGTAAAGGTAATATTCCTTTTAAAAAAATATTTTTATTTGATTTTGTAATTTTCTTCATTTTCAGAATCCATCAAGGCGTCTAAAGTTACAGCTGTTCTTACAATAGCTTGATATCTTTTAATTATTTTACGATTTTTTTCTATAACTCGGGATAAATTCAAAGTGTCTTTTTCAGAATAACTAGATGTTAAATCGCTAGAATCTTCTTCAATAAACTCAAATTCACTATCTTTATTAATTAGAGTTAACAATAAATCATGTAATCTCTTTCTCCTTTCAGACAATTAATTTACTATTATAGCTCGAATAATAATAGGATAATTTAATAAAACATTCAAACAATTAAGTTCCATTTCATTAAATATTGATGACTGAAGTTAATAGAAAAATTTATGTAATTGGTATTAATTCTTATAAATTTGAGGATCTATCTTTCAAATTACAAAATTTATTTTTAGAAACAGAAAATATTGCAGTTCCAAATTCATATTTTGAAGAAATTAAATCATGGAGCGAAAATGGTTTATTAAATAAGAAATCATTTTTTTCAAGCAAAAGCAATAACGAACTTGTTAACTGGCTTAGGTCTCAAAAAAATGATGTAATTTTAATTTCGAGGGGAGATCCTCTTTGGTTTGGAATTGGAAGAATACTATTAGAAAATTTTTCAAAAGATGAATTAAGTTTTTACCCTTCAAATACTTGTATTCAATTGGCATTTAGTAAGTTAAAGATTCCATGGCAAGATACTGTTAATGTAAGTATTCACGGCAGAGATTCGACTAAATTAATTGAGGCTCTTAAAGTAAGACCTTCAAGTCTGGCTATCATTACAGAAGCAAATAACAAAAGCTTAGAATTAATCAAAAAAAACCTATCACAATTAAATCTGATTGATTATTATGATTTTTGGCTTTGTGAAGAGATAGGCTTCGATAATGAAAATATAAGAAAATTAAATCTTAAAGAGTCATTGCCTTCTGACATATCAAGTTTGAATATTGTTGTTCTTACAAAAACAAAAAAAAATTACTCAAATAGTAATCTTCCCCTTTTTGGAATCAGTGACCACATATTTAAGACTTTTGATGATAGACCAAACTTATTAACTAAAAGGGAGATTCGTGTTCAAATCTTAGCTGATCTAGAGCTCCCAAAAAATGGCGTAATATGGGATATAGGAGCAGGTTGTGGGTCAATTGGGTTAGAGGCATTAAAATTAAGGCCCAACTTAGATTTGTTTTGTATCGATAAAAGGTTTGGCTCAAAAGCATTAATACTTGAAAACTCAAAAAGGCTTGGCGTTAAACCAAAATTTATTTTTGAGGAAGACATAAATAATATCTTTAAAAAGAGAATTTTAAGTTCTTTTGAAAAACCTAATAGATTAATAATTGGAGGATGCGATAAAAAAACTAAACTCCAGATTATTAGTAAACTAGCTCAAGGGATGGATAATGGAGACATTGTCGTTATCCCAATAATTGATATTCAAACTATTAAAGAATTGAAAGAGGAATTAGAGGACAAAAATTTCAAAACAAATTTAAATTTAATTCAGACCTATAAAAGCTTAAGTATTGCAGAGGGAATGAGACTAGAACCAAATAATCCTGTTTTTCTATTAAAAGGGAAAAAATAAATTTTAATAATTGTTATTTGTCAGGTTTAGCAACATGGGGCAACCCCCAACCTAATTTATTTCTTAAAACTTGGAAAAATTCGTGATCTTCAAGTCTAATAAATTTTACTGAGTGTTTACTTTTTCTAATTAAAACCCTATCTTCAGGCCAAACATAACAACCAGCATTTCCATCAACAACCATTACTAACCTTTCAGGAGTTGCAGGAAAAACAGTTACTGGCTCTGAATCATTAAAAACCAATGCCCTAGATGCCAATGAATGCGGAGCAATTGGAGTTAATTGCACAACTGGACAATCAGGTGTTATAACTGGTCCTCCAGCACTTAAAGAATAGGCGGTAGAACCAGTTGGAGTAGATAAAATTACTCCATCAGCTGAAATATCCACAGGAGCATGTCGCCCTATAGAAATCTCAAAGTGACACATACTAGTTAGAGGTTCTCTATGAAGAGCCATCTCATTAAGGCAAAGAGACTCCCACCTCCTCTGATCATTCCTCATTACACTAACGATAAAGCAAGTTCTTTCTTCAATATCCCAATTTCCAGCAATTATTTTATCTATGGCCTCATCTAGGTTGGATAAATAAGCTTCTGCAAGAAATCCTAAATGACCAGTATTTATCGTAAGAATTGGAATTTTAGCCGGTGCCGTTTGCCTTGCAGCAGAAAGCACAGTACCATCTCCGCCAAGAACAATTGAAAATTCCATTGATGAATCAAACCCCTCTGGAACACAATTCGTATATCCCAAAGGACGAACATGTTGATCTGGATTTGCGAAACCAACCATCCCTCCAGAGCTACTAACTCTTACAACTTCAAAATTAGAGTTTTCCAATTTTTTTTGGACAGAACTTGCAGTTTGAACAGCAAGTTCTTTCCCATCATTAACTATTAGCCCTGCTTTACGTACCAATCAAAAAATTAAAACTAGGACTATCTTAAACTAATTTGTTGGACAATCCTAATTTAAGAATTAAATCCTATTAGAACTGTTCTAAGAATCTAATATCATTTGTATAAAATTTTCTGATGTCATCAATCTGATGTCTTACCATACAAAATCTTTCAACTCCTAATCCTGCAGCGAATCCTGTCCATTTCTCAGAATCTATTCCTAATTTTTCTAAGACCTTTGGATCTACCATTCCGCAGCCCATTACTTCCAGCCATTTACCTTTCCACTGGACGTCTACTTCTGCTGAAGGTTCAGTAAAGGGGAAATAACTAGCTCTAAATCTCACAGGAATATCTCCAAAAAAGGACTTTAAAAATGTAAGAACTGTTCCTCTTGAATGACTAAAATTGATATCTTGATCGATACATAAAACCTCAACCTGATTAAATACAGGGGAATGTGTAGCATCTACAGCATCTCTCCTATAAACCCTTCCAGGGGCAATTATTCTTACTGGAGGAGGATTTTTCTCTAAATACCTTATCTGAACAGGAGAAGTATGGGTCCTCAAAAGTCGATTTTCATCTAAGTAGAAAGTATCCTGCATATCTCTTGCGGGATGATTTTTGGGTATATTGAGAGACTCAAAATTATAAAAATCAGTCTCTATTTCAGGGCCACTTTCAACTGAGTAACCTAAACCACAAAAAATATCAATTATTTCATCTTGGGTTGAAATTAAAGGATGTTTATTTCCAGAGGGAGTTCCAATTGAAGGGATAGTTACATCAATTTTTTCTGTTTTAATCTTCTTATCTAAGGCTTCACTATTCAGTTGACTTTTTCTTTCAGTTATTAGTTCTTGCAAATTTATCTTTATTAAATTTGCCTTCTGGCCAACAATTGGTCTATCAGTAGCAGATAGTTGACCCATTGTTTTCAAGATAATTGATAAATCACCTTTTTTCCCTAGCAATGAAACTCTCAATTGATCAAGTTCTTCATGAGTATTAGAATTATCTATATTATTTTTTGCTGTTAGAGAAAGATTATTTAGTTTTTCCTCAATTTGACTTAATGATTCAATTTGACTCACTGATATAGTAAAAAGAAGTATTGTTTTATCTTACTTAAATATCGTCCATAAATAAAATGTATTAATTAATGAAACCGTTAAATATATTAATTAGTAATGATGATGGTGTTTTCGCAGCGGGGATAAGAGCCTTAGCAAAATCAGCCCAAAAAAGAGGACATAAGGTAAAAGTGGTATGTCCTGACCAAGAAAGATCAGCTACTGGTCATGGTCTTACTTTACAATCCCCACTAAGAGTTGAAAAAGCTGACGAATTATTTGGAGATGGAATTGAAGCTTGGGGATGTTCCGGCACGCCTGCTGATTGTGTCAAATTAGCACTATCTGAACTCTTGGATAATAAACCTGATCTAATTCTATCTGGAATAAATCACGGGCCCAATTTAGGAACAGATATTTTTTGTTCAGGCACTGTTGCAGCAGCCATGGAAGGAACTTTAGAAAATGTTCCTTCCATGGCAATAAGTGTTGCTAGTTTTAAATGGAAGAATTTTGAATATGCAGGAGAAATTGCAATTAATATTGCCGAACAAGCAATTAACGATAATTGGCCAGCTTCACTTCTATTAAACTTGAATATACCTCCTTGTGCGAAAAGCAAAATTAAAGAATTATCATGGACAAGATTATCAGTAAGAAAATATAAAAATCAATTTTCCAAAAGGGAAGACCCAAGGGGTGACGATTATTATTGGTTAGCAGGTGAGGTGGTTTTAGATCTTAAATCAAAAGGTTATGGTCCAAAAAACTGGCCCAGTGACGTATCTCAAATACAAAATAATAAAATATCGCTTACGCCTGTAGAACCAGATTTATTTTGGAGGGGTAATTTAGACGACTTACCAAAAATTAATAATTCATTTGTAAATCCTTCTTAAAAGCCATAAAGAAAAGCAAAGTCCAAAGAAGTGAGCAGCAATAACCTGTGTATTACTTAGAACTGATAATATTTCAAGTCCAGTAATTGGAATATCAGATGTCGCTGTTATCAATTGTCCAGTTGTTTGAGAGGATGCTTGTATAAATAGGGCACCCATAAGAGCTTGATATCCAATTAATCCAAACAAAATTCCTAATAAATCGACTATTAAACCTCTTTTTATTAATTTACTAGTTTGTCCTCTTGAGGGTCTTGCGTTACTTGCGATTGCTCTACCCGTTCTAACTATTAACCAGCCTTGCCAAAGGCTAAAAAGTAGTAAAATCAAGGAAATTGTTGTAAGTGATAGTCCAGGCGCTAAGCTAAGCTGCCCTTCGCTATTATTAACAACATTAGAAAAAAGCAAAACAGCCGCAACAACAACGCCTAAAATGGATTGAACCCAAAAGCGTGTCCATCCAACACGCCGCATTCCAAATGAAAGGGACTGAAAATCAATTTTGTCAGACATTCATTTGATTGAATAAATTGTAATCTATTCAAATTTGCCATCAAAATCATAAAATTGCACGTAATCTTTTGATCTCTTTAATATCGCCATCTGAAGTTAAGAGTCCTACTTCAATAGCTATTGGGAGTTTTGATGGGCTTCATGCCGGCCACAGAAAGTTAATCAAAAGTGTTGTTGAAGACAATCTATATACCCCAACAATTGCAAGCTTTTGGCCTCATCCAAGAGAAGTTCTATATAAAGAGACACGCCTTAGACTTGATTTACCTGAAGAAAAACTACCTATTCTTGAAGATCTAGGGATTGAACAATTAGTTCTGATTCCTTTTGATAAGGAATTATCTAAATTAAGTGCAGAAAGATTTGTAAGAGATATTTTGATAAATCAATTACAGGCAAAAAACATTTCTGTAGGTGCTAATTTTAAATTTGGTTTTAAAAGAAGAGGAGACATAAACACTATAAAAAATATGATTAAAGATACGGATATAAAACTAAAAATTACTCCAATTCTAGAAGACAAAGAAGGTAGAATAAGCAGTAGCAGAATAAGAGATTTATTAGAGAAAAGTGATCTGAAAAATGCTTTCAAAATTCTTAATAGGCCTTATAGTTTTAATGGGAAGGTTGTCAAAGGTAAAGGTATTGGAAAAAGTATAGGTTGGCCCACTGCAAATCTTGAAATAGATGGCAGAAAATTTTTACCTGGAGAAGGAGTCTACGCAGCATGGACGACCATAGAAAATTCCAACAAAAAAATTGAATCTATTATGAATCTTGGCTCTCAACCAACAATAAATCCTTTATTACCATCTGCAGTTGAAGTTCATTTAATAAATAAAGATATAGATCTATATGGTTTAAATCTATCTGTAGTACCGGTTGAAAAGCTTAGATCTCAAATCAAGTTCAACAATATCAAGCAACTTGCTAGTCAAATTAAAAATGATAAAGAGAATGCCCTAGGTATTTTTAAAAATTGTAAAAAATAAATTAAAAATGCTGAATTCTAATACTACAAACACAGAAGATTTAAGAATTTATCAAATTATTGACGCTAATTTAGATAGAGCTAGAGAGGGACTTAGAGTACTAGAGGATTGGGCTAGATTTGGTCTAGGCAAAGAAAAATATGTTGAAAAGATTAAAAATTTTAGGCAAATTTTAGGAAAAAATCATTTAGAAATTTATAAACTATCTAGAAATCACGTTGAGGACAAATGTAAAGGACTGACACATCAAGAGCAAATCAACAGGAAAACTTCTGAGCAAATTATTAGTTCTAATTCAGCCCGAGTTCAAGAAGCATTACGAGTCATAGAAGAATTCTCAAGGCTTCAGAATCATGAGCTTTCAAAAATCGCTTCCGAAATTAGATATGAAATTTATACTATTGAAATTGACTTATTGAGTTATAGCAAGTTTAAGAAGTCGGAGGAAATATTAAAAGAAAATGACTTATATGTAATCACAGATCAAAAAGACAATTTATTAGAAATAATAGAGGAAATTTTAATTGCTGGAGTAAGAATTATTCAACATAGATTTAAAACGGGAACTGATCAAGATCATCTTCAAGAAGCAATTCAGATTAAAAATCTATGTAAAAGATATAATTCTCTTTTTATCGTTAACGATAGACTTGATATAGCTCTAGCATCTAACGCTGATGGGATTCATCTTGGTAAAGACGATTTAGATTTTAAAACCGCAAGGAGACTATTAGGATATTCAAAAATTATTGGTATAAGCGCAAATAATGAAATTGATATTTCTAATGCTCTTAAAGAGGGTTGTGATTACATAGGAATAGGACCGGTATTTGAAACTGCAACAAAGAAGGACAAAAAACCCATTGGTATTGAAAAAATCAAAACATTAACCAAAGATTTAGATATTCCTTGGTTTGCCATCGGAGGAATTAAGTCAAATAATATTTCATATTTAAAAAGCAATGGGTTTAAGAAAGTTGCCTTAGTTTCGCAATTAATGAATTCTGAAGATCCTAAAGAAGACGCTATGATTATCCTAAAAAAGTTGTCTCATGAAAATTAGGGTAAATGGAGAAGAAAAAAAAATAGAACTTGATCAAGAAAATGCTCTATTATCTACAGCTCTTCACCATATGGGATATAAACCAAACACAATTGTAGTGGAGTTAAATAATTTAATTATAAATTCAATGAAATGGGAAAAAGTGAAGCTTAAAGATGGTGATAATTTAGAAATTGTTTCAATAGTTGGGGGTGGTTAAAAGATAATTTCTTTACATATTAAAAATCTTCAGATTTTTTTAAGTTTATGCTTGAAACAATCACCAAATTTCTCCTTTTTTCGTTTTATATTTTTAATACTTAAAAATAACAATGAAAGAAAAAATTGATAGCAACTCAAGGTCTCTAAAGTGGGAGCAAAATGGAGAGTTAGCACATAAAGATCTCTCCGAGCTGATTGAAAGATTAAAAAATGTAGAAAGTGAACATACCTCATCTGAGCTTTCTAGATTAGGTACAAAATCAAACATAAAAGATTAAATTTGTTACTTAGATCTTGTTTTTATAAAAATTTGTACCAAATTAAAAATACTGAATATAAAAATAAATGCCGAAAAGATTTCCAGAGTGGGTAAATACAGAAGTCGTGATTAAAGCAATCAAAATGAGAGAAGAAGGAATGCTATCAAAACAACTAAATTTATGGATAGAAAACCTGTTAGAAATAGAAAAAAAGTGATTATTTAGGAAATACTTTTAATTATTCTCAGAGCGGCCATTGCTGCTCCGTATCCATTATCTATATTCATAACTGCAATACCTGGAGAACAGCTAGATAACATACTATTTAAAGCAGTTTCTCCATCCTTGCTGACTCCGTATCCTACTGAGACAGGTACTGCAATTATCGGTTGAGCCAACAATCCGCCCACAACTGTTGCCAAAGCTCCTTCCATTCCAGCACAAACTATTAATACATCATATTTATTAATTTCTTCTAACTGACTCATCAATCGATGAAGTCCAGCCACTCCAACATCTATAAAAGATTGACAATTCACTCCATAAATTTCGAGCGCTAATTGTGCTTCAAGTGTTACGGCCAAATCGCTTGAGCCGCCTGAAATTATGGCAACTTTTTTATTCGTAATTATTTTATTAAAATTTTTCCCAATTAGTAGGCAATTTGCTTCTTCATGGAATCGTGCATCATCATACAAATCTAAAAGATAATTAGCCTTTTCACTATTAATCCTAGTAATAAAAACAACCTCATTTTTACTTAATACATTTCCACATAATCTTTCTAATTGGTCGATACTCTTATCTTGACCCCAAATAGCCTCAATGAGTCCAAGCCTATCTCTTCTTTGAAAATCAAACTTGATATCAAAATTCATCTTTGTTTATCTAATTCTCCCTCATAAATCAATTCAAAAGGATTATCGCCTACATTTAGAGCAGCTTTAACATTATCTTCAAATTTTTGTTGAACTACATTTACTTCTGACATTGGTATGCTTTTCCATAATTTCTTACTTTTCCAATTTACTAATATTAAAGCTTCTTCTTTTTCTTTATCCCAAAATAATTGTCTACCCAAAAAACCATCTTGAGAAGATAACCATGGCTCCCATATTTCTTTTTCCGCATTAAGCCAAGCTGCTTTTACGTCAGCAGGTACTTTAAGTCTTAATTCTTCTGTAACCATTTCACTTTGAAAATTATCCATTGTAAGAGCTCTTAAATTGGGAATATCAGATTGAACAGTTAAAACTACTAAGCAAATTAATGATAGACAAAATCCTTGAATTTTTTTTTTCAAATTTAAATTAAATCTCATTTTTTTTCAAGAAGAACTACTGAATGGCAACTTATACCCTCTTCTCTCCCCTCTGGACCCAATTTTTCATTCGTAGTTGCTTTAATCCCAATTAAATTTTCATCAATATTTAAAATTTCAGAAATATTTTTTTTCATTAGTTTTATATGTGGCATGATTTTTGGCCTTTCAGCAACAAGAACGCTATCAATATTATTTATTTCCCAACCATCTTGTCTTATTAAGTCAATTACTTTTGATAACAAAAACAAGCTATCAGCATTTTTCCATTTTTCATCAGATGGGGGGAAATACTTTCCTATGTCGCCCAACGAAAGAGCTCCCAATAAAGCATCCATTATTGAGTGACTTAAAACATCAGCATCACTATGCCCATCCAATCCTAAACTTTCAGGGTGATGTAATTTTACACCTCCAATAATTAAATCTCTATCCTCTACAAGTCTGTGAATATCGTATCCATTGCCTATTCTAAATTTCATGAATTGATTATTTTCTTTTATTATTCTCTTACTTTGTGGGGATTTTTTGTAGTTTTCATTTGAAATTAAGTCACTTCTTCTCTCCAATGTTCTTTCAAAACTTTTTCTTCTTCTCCACGATTTAATCTCTTCATGATTACCGCTCACTAGAATATCTGGCACTTTCATATCTTTAAAAGTTATCGGCCTTGTGTATTGAGGATATTCTAATAAAGAAGAATTATGACTCTCATCTACTAAGGAATCTGGATCACCAAGAGTTCCTGGTAATAATCTAGTCAAACCATTAATTATTGATATAGCGGGTATTTCACCTCCAGAAAGTACATAATCGCCTATCGATATCTCTTCATCAGCTAAACATCTAATCCTTTCATCAAAACCTTCATATTGACCACAAATAATTATTATTTGATCCAAAGTGGACCATCTCGCAAGATCCTTTTGCTTTAGTACTTTACCCTGTGGGGTCATCAGCAAAGTTTTACTTTTGGGTAATTTTCTAATTGATTCATATGCCTTATAAATAGGTTCAGGTTTTAATACCATACCTGCTCCTCCTCCATAAGGCTTATCGTCTACTTGTCTGTAAGAACCTTCTCCATATTCTCTCAAATCATGTAAATTTAAATCGATCAAATTCTTATCTAGAGCTTTTGTTATGACCCCTAAATTATTTATCAATTCAAAAGCTTTAGGGAATAATGTAATTACATCAAAATTAAAACCACTCATCTAGAAATCTTCCTCATAACCAAACTCAATTAACCTTGATTCTTTTTTTCTCCAATTTGGAATAACTTTCACAAACAACTCTAAGTGAACTGGACAATCAATTAATTTTGACATATTTGCTCTTGCTGACTGACCAATCATTTTTAACATTGAACCTTTCTTTCCAATAAGAATGCCTTTTTGAGTTGATCTTTCAACAATAATAGTAGCCAAAATAGCTGTAAAAACTTTGCCATTTTTTCTTTTCATTTCCTCCATCTTTTCTATCTTTACTGCCACACTATGAGGTACCTCTTCTCTTGTATTTTTTAATACCTGCTCTCTCACTAAATCAGATAATAAGTTATCTAATGGTTGGTCGCAAATCGTCTCTTCGCCATAAAGTTTTGGTCCCTCTGGAAGAAAATTAAGTGCCATATCGACTAGTTCAGAACATCCCTCTCCTTGAGAAGCACTTACAATTTGAAAGTTTCTATTAATTCCAAAAAATCTTCTATATTGATCTAATCTTAAATTCCTAAATTCTTTATTAACCAAATCCCACTTATTTAATGCCACAATAAACTCAGTTTTATTTGAGATTAGAAAGTTCAAAATATATTCATCACCTCTACCAGGTTCTTCACTTGAATCAATTACAAAAATCACCATATCAACTCCATTAATTGCAGATTTTGCGTTTTTTACTAATATCTCACCAAGTCGATGATGAGGTTTATGAACACCTGGGGTATCAACAAAAATTATTTGTCCATTGTCTGTAGTAAGTATTCCTTTTAATTTATTTCTAGTAGTTTGCGCTATTGGAGAAGTAATTGTTATTTTTTCTCCAATCAATTTATTTATTAAAGTAGATTTACCAACATTTGGCCTTCCTAGTAAAGTTACAAACCCAGATCTATAATTGGCCAAAGACTTTTAATGCATCAATAATAAAATTCTGATCAAAAATGGAAAAAAAAACCATAAATTTTAAAGAAGCTTCGTTCACGCAAGCAATAAACATATCCGCACAATGGTGCAAAGAGTGGGGTGAAGATTTACTCAGTGAAGAGGTTTTAGCAGATAGAATCGGAGAGCTAACTAAAACAAGAAATGGACTTAGAGGATTTTTTGCATACGCTTTATCAGATAAAGATTGTTTTTTGTTAGATAAACTTCCTTTTTCACTAATTTACAAACTGAACGAAGTTGGTGATGCTGTAACAGAAATAGTAGTAAAAAATTTAATAATGAGTTCCGCTCAAATTATTATTCATCGAAGAGATAATAATCATGAATATGAGATATCATCAGAAAACATTTCAGATAGATGTAAGGCTATTTTAAGACTGCTAGAAACTAAGTCAGTTACAAAGTCTGTCAATCAAGTCCTTAGAGACTTAGATGATATGGGCAATAGTTTTGATAATTCAGTAAAGTATGATTCAGAGCAAAAGGAATTTATAAAAAAACAAATTCTTGATATCGCCCATTAAAAAAGCGTAGAAACAAGTCTACGCTTTAGATTAGTTATTTACTTAATGTGTTTAGTCTCTTCTTCCACCGCCTTGTAATGCAATCATTAATCTCAATATAAAAACAAAAAGATTTATATAAGTTAGGTACATACCCAAAGCTCCTGCAAGGTATTGATCATCATTATATCTTCTTGGCATTGTATAGAAATCAACGAAAGACATTGCAACAAATAAGACAGTTCCAAATCCTGCAATTATCAATTCGAGTCCTGAACCTCCAAAAACACCTGGGGCAAAGAATCCTCCAATTAATTGGACAAACATTGCTATGAGGAGACCTATCAATCCAAGACCAACTACTCCGCTTAGTGCTTGACCAACACTATCACTCATTCTTTGGCCAGTGTAAGAGGCGATAACGAAAGTTATACCTGTGGCTAAAGCAGCTGTTCCAACCGAACCAATACCAATTGTTCCTATTGCTAAAGCAACTATTCCACTTAAGGTAAACCCAGTTAACAGACTAAATCCTGTCAAAAGGGGTAGGGCCTTCGCATTATTTGCATTATTTGCAGCACTTGTGGCTATAAAAAACAAAATCAATTCAGCAATTAATGCAACTATTGAAAGAGGCTGAAAAAGCCCAGGATTTGTTGCTATGAGTGAGACACCTGCTAAAACCCCTAAAGAAGTAAGAACCATACCTCCACCTACATAAGGTAGAGCTTTTTGAACAACATTAGGTCCAACAATTGAACTTGTTTGTGCTTCACGAATAGCTTGATTGAAATTACTACTTGCTGGCATTTTTTTTATTAAATATGAGTATATTCTACTTGATTTTTAAAATTTCAGGGTACGGATCTCCAGAGTTATAAAGTTATTGATAAGCCTCAATAATTTTCTGAACTAAAGGATGACGAACTACATCTTCAATATTTAAATAACAAAATTTTATACCTTCAGTTTCAGAGAAAATTCTCGATGCTTCAATGAGGCCGCTTTCCTGATCTTTTTTTAAATCAATTTGTGTAATATCTCCGTTTACAACCATTTTTGATCTCTCTCCTAATCTGGTCAAAAACATTCTCATTTGAGAGCAAGTAGTATTTTGTGCTTCATCCAAGATAATCAAAGAATTGTCTAAAGTTCTTCCTCTCATAAATGCCAAAGGAGCAACTTCAATAATTCCCTTATCAATTAAAGAATTTGTCCTATCAAACCCGAAAATACTATGTAAAGAATCATATAACGGTCTTAAATATGGATCTACTTTTTGTTGCAAATCACCAGGTAGAAATCCCAAACTTTCACCAGCTTCTACAGCAGGTCTGGTTAAAACAATTTTTTCAATTTTTTTCTCGTTCAATAGCCTTGCCGCGCAAACAGTTGCTAAAAATGTCTTACCAGTACCAGCTGGGCCAATTGCGAATGTAAGATCAAAGTTTTCAATGGATTCAACATATTCTTTTTGCCTTATAGTTCTTGGTCTTAAAAATCTTCCTTCTTTGGAACGCGCAAGAATTTTTTTTCCAAGTTCAGCATGCGAAGACGATTCGCCCATATTTAAAGAACTTAAAGCAGCTTTAAGATCTACCTCTGGTACCTCTAACCCTTGTTCCCAAATTGGTCTTGTAAGTTCTACCAATGCTGAGGCTCTCTCAATTTTAGATATGACACCGTTCATCTCAAGTTGTAAACCTCTAATAGTTAGTGATACACCTGTGAGTGACTCAAACTTTTTTAAAAAAGAATTCCCAGGACCAGATAATGCTGTGGCAGCATCAGAGCTTGGCAAATCTATTGTGAAGTGACCAGTTTTGGAAACTTCCCTCATCTAGTTATTGAATAAGAATAAAAATTTATCAAATCACTAGGTTTCAGCTTCATTGCTCTCGCTTTCAGCTTTACTACTATCATTGTCTCCATCTTTAGTTTTAGCCTTAGCTAATTTTTCCTTCTCTAACCTTGCTTTACCAATTGCGATAGAGGGTCTTTCTGTTTTTTCTAATAACCCTCCCTTTTCTAATAAAGTTCTCACAACATTAGTTGGCTGAGCACCTTGAGTAAGTCTTGTTCTTAAAGCTTCTGTGTCAAGCCTGGTTTCCTTAGTTCTTGGATTATAAAAACCTAGTTCTTGTAGAGGTCTACCATCTCTTCTGGAAGTACTATTGCATGCAACAATTCTGAAACTTGCCTCTTTTTTCTTTCCAAAGCGCTTAAGGCGCAATTTAATCATCTTAAATTAATGCATTTTTTATAATAATATCATTTAAAGGTAAAAATATAGAAACTATAAATCGGCAAAACCTTTTTTCTTTTTATTATTTTTTTGTTTTTTCATTGGCTTGTTACCACTCACACCTCCCATTCCTGGCATTCCTCCCATTCCTGGCATTCCTCCCATTCCTGGCATTCCTCCCATTCCTGGCATTCCTCCCATTCCTGGCATTCCTCCCATTCCTGGCATTCCTCCATTAGACATTTGTTTCATAAAACCTCTCATTCTTTGAAAATCAGCTAATACTTTATCTACATCCTTTGCTTCATAGCCGCTACCTTGGGCGATCCTTTGTCTTCTTGAAGGTTGAGCGGCAAGAACTTCGGGTTTTTGTTTCTCCTCAAGAGTCATTGACGAGATCATAGATTCTATTTTCTTAAGTTGATCTTCTCCATCTTTTATCATCCCATCATCTATTTTATTCATTCCAGGAATCAATTTAATCAATCCACCAAGTGAACCCATTCTTTTAATTAATCTCATTTGCTTTACAAAATCATTAAAGTCGAAAGTCGCTTCTTGAAGTTTCTTTTGCATCGCTTCTGCATCAGCAAGTTCAACTTCTTTTTGTGCTTTTTCAACAAGTGTCAATACATCGCCCATCCCTAAAATTCTGCTAGCCATTCTCTCTGGATGAAATGGTTGAAGAGCTTCTATTTTTTCACCTACACCTATAAATTTGATTGGTTTACCACTTATTTTTCTTATTGATAAAGCAGCTCCGCCTCTTGAGTCACCATCCAACTTAGTTAATATCGCCCCTGTGATTCCTACTTTTTCATGAAATGACTTTGTTAAGTCTGCAGCTTCTTGCCCAATCATTGAATCAACAACAAGCAAAACCTCATCAGGATTAGAAACTTCTTTTATTCGAACCATTTCACTCATCATGGAATCATCAATTTGTAGTCTTCCTGCGGTATCAATAATTATCGAATTAAAATCATTTTCGTTAGCAAAATTCAATGCTTCCTTTGCTATTTCTTCTGGTTTGCTATTTTTTTCTTTAGCTGAAAAAACTTCTAATTCATATTGACTTCCCAATGTTTTAAGCTGCTCTACAGCAGCTGGTCGATAAATATCTGCAGCAACCAAAAGAACTTTTTTATCTTTTTCCTTTAAATAAAGTCCTAATTTTCCTGTTGCAGTTGTTTTACCCGCTCCCTGAAGTCCAGCCATCAAAATGACTGTAGGACTATTTTCATTTTCGTTTAATGGAGAATTTTCATTCCCCATAATTTTAATCAATTCTTTATTTACAACTTCTATAAATTTTTGACCAGGGTTTACACCTCTAACTACTTCTTCTCCAATAGCTTTATCTTTAACATCTGTTATAAACTCTTTAACTACGGACAAACTTACATCTGCATCAAGGAGTGCTCTTTTTACCTCCTTCAAGGCATCGTTAATATTATTTTCACTAATTTTTGCTTCGCCTCTTAAACCCTTTACTGCGTCTTCAAAGCGTGACGAGAGTTCATCAAACATTATTAAAAAGTAATTTTAATTATTATAGATGATCTTGAAGTTTGTAATTACAAGCCGCTCACGAAATCAACCAATTTCCATGATTTATTTGAAAACCCTAAAATATATCTAACTTTAAGGGGAGTCAAGGATGTTTCATTAACAAATTCGCCAGAATTTTTTACTATTCTCTCTAGATAATTTAATTCAACCAAAACAACAATCCGCGATGAAGTTTGTGATTCCAAATCAATCTTACGTATTTGGGAATTAATTTCTTTATAAATTCCCTTCTTGATATCGTTTTCTCTCTCTTCTATTGTTCGATCAATCAAACCTTTACTAACAATCTTTGAAAGATTAATTTCACTCTTTCCCGCCAAGTAATTGCTTTTGCTTAGAAGCCATCCATTAATTAAATTCCTAATATCTTCAAGAGAAGGTGAAGGGGAATTAAGTTCTTTGAATTCATAGGAAATAATTGAAGTAGACTTCTCAGGAATAGAATTCAATTTACTTGAAGGATTTTTTTTTATTTCTTGAATAATATTTTTCTCACTAATCTTTTGATTTTTATCTTTGGAAATTAAAGGTTTTTCAGCAATAACTTCCTCCTGAATTGATTTTTTAAAATTATTTCTTAAAAATCCAATCCCAATGCCAAATGCAAATAAGATCAAAAATGCATAAATATAAACTAAATAAGGCGACTGATAAATAATCTTTTTATCATTCAAAAATTCCCCAAAACTAAACTTTAATTCTGCAATTTTTTCAATTAAAAAATTATAAAACTCTATTGGTTTTTTCTTAAAGTATTCCTCATTGAATTCGTTTTCTTTAATCTCAGCATTTTCATAATCTTGTTTTATACCACCAGGCCAAGGTAATCTCCTTTCATCAATATTACCCAACAAATTATCAAAATCTTCAGTCGTTTTTGTAGAGGTTTCCTTCTCAACCTGTTGGTTTTGAAAATTTGACCTAATTGCAATTCTATTTGATTTCTTTTCTAATTTTTCAATAAATTCTTGAATTTCCCTATCTTCAAACCAAGAATCTAAATCCACGTCTTTTGAGTCAATGTCTCTATACCCAACTAAAACATCATTCTGTAGCCAATTTTTACAGTAAGTACAAATCGCTTCTAACTTATTACCAGGATAATTATTAAGCCAATCTTGTAAATTTTCATCAGAACTACTTGAAAACCTTGCAGAGGCCTGGTCAATATCAGCTAAAAGCAAATCTAAACAACCAATTAAAGGCATTGAATCAAGACCGGATAAATTTAGTTTCTTTAAAATTCTCCTCGCTTCAAATAATTTTTCTGGCTTTCTTCTAGAAAAACCAATAGCTGTTAAGGATAGAAAAGCTAAAAATCCTGCTTCTAATGATCCTCTTTTTTGTAATTCAATAAACAAATCAATCTGTTCTTGCACCGTCAAGAATGGCTTAATTTGTTGAAAAAAAGCTTCAAAATCTTGCTGATTTAAATAATCTTTATATACAGATTTATTATCACCTTCTAAACCACCTCTTTTGATTATTAAATTTTCCAACATACTTAACCCTTTTTTATGAGACTCTTGATCATTTAGATCCCTACTAAGTAGATCTAGGATTCTGAAAGGAAGCAAAGCAAGCAAGTCCTCTTCAAGTTCTTTTCTTCTATTCTCAAGCTTTCCCATTCTTTGTAGAAGATGTATACCTTCATGTAAAAAATCTGCGGCATTCGAATAGGATCTTAGTTGTTGTTCTTGAATTGCAGAATCTCTAGCTGTTAAAGCAGCCAATAATGTTAAATCAGCTTCTCTACTACTTCCTAAAGCAGGAGTTTGCGGGGGCTGCAATGCTTTTCTCGTGATTTTAAAAGCTTCTTTTGCTGAACCTGATTCCCAAAGTAGTATTAATCCTGCTACTTCTCTATTTGAGGAAAAATCCAATCCAGAATTCCCATTTAATAACAAGTTTTCGTATTCTCTTCTGCTTTCTGGATCTGTAAGTAGATCGGCAGTGAGGCGAAGCAACTCAGATCTTTGAGTTAAAACTTCATAAGTAAAGCCTTCATCGGGTGTTTTATCTAACCGCAATTGAAACGCCCTTAAAATTTCCTCAGAAGTTGCAGAGGGGCTTACGCCAATTAAACGAAAATGATCTAAAGGAAGTTCCAAGCAAATATCCTATTGAAAATTCTTAGACAAATTTTATCAAGTTAAAAAATTTTTTCACATGGTCTTACAGAGTTATTAAAAAAAATCATGAAAATCGACCTTCACAGCTTAGAATGTTAACAAATCAAAACTTCGTTAAGGTATTATTCTTGGAAACACATGTAGAGAGAATCTCAAATCTTCAAGACATAAAAAAAGCCGAATTAGATCGAGCAACTGGATTATTTCTTTATGAAGACATGACGCTTGGTCGTAGGTTTGAAGATAAGTGTGCAGAAATGTATTACAGGGGGAAAATGTTTGGTTTCGTCCATTTATATAACGGTCAAGAGGCTATAAGCACCGGAGTAATTGGCGCTATGAAAAAGAAACATGATTGGTTTTGTAGTACCTATCGCGATCATGTTCATGCACTAAGTGCGGGGGTTCCCTCATTTGAAGTAATGAGTGAACTTTTTGGTAAAGCTACTGGATGTAGTAAAGGCCGAGGTGGATCCATGCATTTATTTTCAAGAGAGCATCACTTACTAGGAGGATATGCATTTATTGGAGAGGGAATTCCAGTTGCCTTAGGGGCAGCCTTTTCAAGTAAATACAAAAAAGAAGTTGCTGGTAATAGTGATAGTGATGCGGTAACTGCAGCATTCTTTGGGGATGGGACTTGCAATAATGGGCAGTTTTTTGAATGTTTAAATATGGCCCAGTTATGGAAATTACCCATAATTTTTGTTGTTGAAAATAATAAATGGGCTATTGGTATGGCTCATGATAGAGCTACTAGTAACCCAGAAATCTGGAGAAAAGCGTCTGCTTTTGGTATGCACGGCGAGGAAGTTGATGGAATGGATGTGTTAGCAGTGAGAGGAGCAGCACAAAGAGCAATTGAGCGAGCTAGAGCAGGAGAAGGTCCCACACTCTTAGAATGTTTGACTTATAGATACAGAGGCCATTCTCTTGCAGATCCAGATGAATTAAGGTCTGAAAAAGAGAAGGAGTTTTGGGGGAAAAGAGATCCCATTAAGAAATTAGCCAAAGAAATTATTGACGGTAAATTCGCAACGGAAGAAGAATTAAAAGTTATTGAAAAGAAAATTGATGCAGAGATATCTGAGTCAGTTAAAAATGCTATTGAAGCTCCCGAACCACCTTCAGAAGAATTAACCAAATATATTTGGGCAGAAGATTAGATTAAATACTGCTAGGTAATTTTCTAGTTAAATTCCTTAATTTTCTTAGCGCCTTAAGTTCAACTTGTCTTACTCTTTCTCTGGAAACTTCTAATAATCTTCCAATTTCAGCAAGTGTGTGTCTCTCATTTGCATCAAGCCCAAATCTTAATTTGAGAACATGTTGTTCTTGCTCGCTCAAATGACTTAACCACTTACCAAGTTGCTCTTGATGCATTTTTTGTTCAACTTGATCTAAAGGTTCTTCATTATTACTATCAGCAATTAAATCACCTAAAAAGCTTCTGCCGTCATCGCCATTTACTGGAGCATCTAAACTACTTGTCGATAAAGCTTGTCTTAAGACAGAATCCAATTCTTCTACATCAATTTCCATAGCCTCTGCAATTTCAATCCTGCTGGGCATAGCACCAAGTTTATGAGCCAAATCTCTACTAACTTTTCTAATTGAAGCTAACCTTTCACTTAAGTGAACAGGTAAACGAATTGTTCTTGATTGACAAGCAATTGCTCTTGTCATACTCTGTCTAATCCACCAAAAAGCGTATGTAGAAAACTTATACCCCCTTGTCGGATCAAATTTTTCAACAGCCCTCTCCAACCCAAGAGAACCTTCTTGTACTAAATCAAGAAGTTCCAGTCCTTTACCTTGATATTTTTTTGCAACACTGACAACTAATCTTAAATTAGCTTTCATCATTCTTTCTTTAGCTCTTCGACCAATTTTTATTGTTCTTTTTTGCTGAGTTGTAAATTCATTAGTCTTTTCATTTAATTGTCCATCTTCTGTAAGAATCATCATCTTCTGGACTTGATTACCCAACTCAATCTCCTCGGCAGGTGTTAATAAAGGAACTCTACCGATATTTTGCAAATACCAGCTAATAGGATCATTGCTTCTCCTTTTAGGCGGTTCTGCTTGTGTTGGTAATGATGAAATCATTTTTTGACCTAATTTAGGTATTAAAACTTTCCTACACTTTTAATGAAAAAGCCAAATATTTAATGCGCGCTTCAGATTTCAAGTAATATTTGTACACTTATGTGTTTAAAACTATAAATAACTCTCCTAAATTGTTTCTTTCAAGATATTTGTCTCATTTTTTTATTTCTCATTAATTTTGACAATTCGTCACCAATAGCAGATGCATTTGACCCTTTTTTGCACTTTGATGCAGCAAATG
The DNA here is from genome assembly GCF_047305015.1 of Prochlorococcus sp. MIT 1304. NCBI lineage: Bacteria > Bacillati > Cyanobacteriota > Cyanophyceae > Synechococcales > Prochlorococcaceae > Prochlorococcus > Prochlorococcus sp. MIT 1304. The sequence goes on from NZ_CP138974.1 coordinate 101,202, forward strand.
AATGCAAAAGTACGTATTTAGCAAAATATTCTGCTGTTATGTTTCTACAAAAGGTTAAATCAATCGCAGAACTCCCTGCTATAAATCCAGATAAAAGATCACCTAATCCAGCTCGAGCTGTCTGTGAATCGGTTCCGAAAAGTTGCCAAACTTTTTTACTATCAGCAACTATGCTATTAGCTCCCTTAAATAAAATACCAATGTTAAATTCTTTTGCTGCATCAAGAGCTAGCCCTAAATTGGTAGAAGAATTGATATTAGGGAATAACCTTCGAAATTCTTTGCTATGAGGTGTAATCCATGTTTTAAATTTTCTCTCTAAAAAGAAATTTGCCCCTAACTTAGATTCCGAAATTCTATTAAGTGCATCTGCATCCAAGATCAATAACCCTCCATAATCCAAAAGATAGTCTTTTGATTTTTGCCAATCATCATTATCAATTCCTATTCCTGGGCCGACAGCTACTGAATCAAATGCACTTAAATCAATATTTTTTAATGCACCAAATAAAGATGCATTTCCATTCTGATTAGACTGCATAATATCCTTTAAAACTATTTCTGGAGCAACTTGCCAAATAGATTCAGCAACTACCTCAGGAAGGACAGCGGAGACATAACCTGCTCCACTTGATATCGCGCCTTTTAATGCTAAGTATGCAGCGCCAGGATATTTTTCACTTCCAGCTATTAATAATGTTCTACCTCTTTTATATTTGTTGGAATTTTTTGGTAAAGAAGGTAAATCAATATTTTTTAAATCTTTGTAAGTAACCTTAAAAATCTTTTTATCAACTTTTGACAGTTTACTAATAGGTACCCCAACATCTATATGGTGCAATTCTCCAATAAAAGGCAATGCAGAATCTTGAGTTAACCCAATCTTATTAAGACCAATTGCCAAGGTATAGTCTGCCTTTACAGCTTTATCTAAAAAAGGCTGTCCTTTATCAGGACATAATCCTGTTGGAATATCAATACTTATTACCTTGCTATATTTGTTATGAAATTTTTGATTAAACAGTTTAATTAATCTATCATCGACTTTTCTTGTTTGATTATTACCAAAAACTGCATCAATCCAAAGATCTTTCCCATTTGCATCAGGAGGCTCTACTAATTTTGTGACACCAATAGATGTAAGATAATTAAGGTGGTCATTTGTTAGTGTTTTTTTTATCGGGAATGGACACCATACTTGAACATAAAAACCTTTCAAAAAAAGCTCTCTAGCTATCACTGCACCATCCCCGCCATTATGCCCAGGACCTATAAAAACAGTTATTCCATTCTTGAGAAGAGGTTTCTTTTTTAGAAGCCATCTACTAATTTGGATACCAGCTTTTTCCATCAATGCTTCTTGTGGCATTCCATCAGAAAACATTTCTTTCTCTACTATCAACATTTGCTTTGAATCAACAATTAAATGTTTAGAATCAATTGTTGGCCATACAATTTCATTCATAATTAGTACAAAGCAATTGAAGAACTGTTCAAAAATTTAAACTTCCATGTTAAAGACACAAAAGGATAAAAAATTAGAGAACTTTTTTTCTTCTAATAATAAAACTAAAAAGAAAAAAAATATTATTGTAGGTCTTTCTGGTGGCGTAGATAGTTCCCTTTCAGCTGCTCTTCTTGTAGAAAGAGGGTGGAATGTTGAGGGACTAACTCTTTGGCTAATAAAAGGACAAGGCTCCTGTTGTTCTGAAGGATTAGTGGATGCTGCTGGCCTTTGTGAAGATTTGGGAATTAATCATAAAATAATAGACTCAAGAGAAATTTTCGAAAGAGAGGTAATTAAAAAAACTACTGAAAGCTATGAGAAAGGATTCACTCCACTGCCATGTTCGATGTGCAACAAGAATGTGAAGTTTGAAGAAATGCTTAATTACGCAGTAAACAAAAAAGACTTTACTCACATTGCGACCGGACATTACGCAAGGATAAAAAAATCATCTTATGCTGAAACACTTGATTGCAAGAGCTTTAAATTTAAGGACTTCCTTCTTCTCAGAGGTGCCGACGAAAACAAAGACCAAAGTTATTTTCTTTATTCTCTTTCACAAGAAGTACTAAGCAGATTAGAATTTCCTCTTGGTGAAATGAAAAAAGAAGAGACAAGAAAGGAAGCCTTGAGATTAGGCCTTAGAACTGCTCAAAAACCAGAAAGTCAAGATTTATGTTTAGTTGAGCATTATGGATCAATGCAGAGATTCATCGACAAACACATTGAACCCAAAGAAGGAGAAATTGTGCATGTAAATGGGAAAGTCCTGGGAACGCACAATGGTATTCAGCACTTCACAATTGGTCAAAGAAAAGGTTTGGGCATCGCTTGGCCGGATCCATTATATGTAAAAAGTTTAGACAGAGTAAAAAACATAGTTTACGTAGCAGATAAAAGTGATTTATTTAATAGAGAAGCAATAATTACTAAGGTTAACTGGGTTTCAATCGAAGAACCTAAACAAGAGATAGAAGTAGAAGCACAAATCAGATATAGAAGTCATCCAGTAAAAGGAACTTTAATACCTTTGAAAAATTTTGATAATCCAACTACAACATTCAAATTAATTTTTGAAGAAAGTCAAAGTTCGGTAACTCCCGGTCAAGCTGCAGTTTTTTATAAAGGAGAAATTTTATTAGGTGGTGGATTAATTAGTTAATTTTCCAAAAGAAATTTAATCCCAAAAACAATATAAACAAAAACAAAATAGGTTTATCTCCAAATTTTGTATAGAAAGTCTTTTCGGATGAAAAATTAGGGAACACTATTTCATTTTTCTCAACATCATAATCTAAAAGTTTAATTATTTTTCCATCATCTTGAACTAAGCCCGAAGGGCCGGTATTTGATACTAGTAAATTATTTTTCTTATTTTCAATACTTCTTAATCTAGCCAAAGATAGGAATTGATTATAAAGCTTAGCTGGATATGGATCTAAATTTGCTGCAGTTATTATTAGTTTTGCTCCGCTATTAATAGCTTTTCTTATTTCTAGTCCATCACTAATTTCGTAACATATAGCTACTGCTAGTGGCGGTGTAAATTTAGGATCAAAAAATCGTGAATCAGAGCCTGGCTGAATTCCTCCTACTGCAGATAATCCTTTTGAAAAACTATCTAGAAATCTAGGTATTTTTTCACCTATTGGAACAAGTCTATTTTTATCTATAAACGAGGTAAAAGATTTATCTCCAATTTGAAATCCGAGTAAAGAACTTCTTAACTCATTATTTGAATTTCTGAAACCTCCAGACAAGGTATTAACCTTAATGGCTTTAGAAAAATAAAAATTATTAGATAGAGTTCCTTCAGGAGCAACAAGAAGTTTCGCTTTATTTGATATAGCATATTTTTGAGCGATAGATAGCTTTTCTTCAATAAATTGATCATTTATTTTTAATTTTTCTCTTGTTGGTATATTAGTTTGCCAAATAGCTACTGGATATTCATAATTTCTTTTTATTGGAGTTTTTAAACCTCCAAATAAATGTAAGAAAATAAAAACCAAAAGTCCTAAAAGAAATATTTTTTTAAAGTAAAGTTTTCTTTCCCATCTACCTTGAATATAAAAAATCCAAAATCCAATCAATATTTGTAATACGCATAAACCACTTGCACCAATCCATCTTGCTAAACCAGCAAGATAAATATCACCTGGGATAAGGCTCTCTCCTAAACCTATCCAAAAAAAAGGAGTTTGAGAAAGTATCAATTCACCCAAACCCCAAGTCAAAGATAAAAAAAATACTTTTACTGCTAAAGATAATATTTTCATTTTGAAAACATCCTCTTTCCAGAGAATAATTTCAACTAACCATCCCCATAAATAAACTAATATCCCACCCAAAAAAGCGCAAAATAGTAATATTAAAGTGGAAATTATTAAACTTGCCAGCCATGAAAACCCGAGCCATGTCAATGGATGAAGATCATAAAGCCAAGAATGACTTATCAAGATAAAGAAAAAACCCCAACAAAAATTTGATATTCTCCTTTTACTTCCCTTCCATAAAATAAATAATGATATCGGCATAAAAAGCAGCCAAAAATGAGTTGAGACTGAAATTCCTCCTAAAATCCCTCCTAAACTAGGGTAAAAATATTGTCTTAGAATTTTAATTTGATTTGGGATTAACAATCTAAAATTACGAAATTAAATTTATAATCACCCATTTATTGTACCTTCATTCTGTAGACTAAGTTTTAGTAACTTTCAAAATTTAAGTGAAAGAAGTATTTATTAGTTTTGCAATTTTTGTTTTTTGTGTTTCATTAACTATTTTCAGTCAATTTAATTCACCTCAAGTTGTTAATGCTGCTGAATCAGAAACTCAGTCAGTTCAAAGAACACCTGTTGCAAAATCATCAAATGTCTCAAATAATAATTTATTTGAACTAGACCCATCAGATCCAAATCCTATACTTTTCGCTATGGCAGAAGAAACACCAATAGACATTAATTCAAGGACAACAGAAAGTGGTCTAATTATTGCAGATATCGTAAACGGGGAAGGAGATGAGGCTAATGCTGGCCAAACAGTTACCGTAGATTACACAGGAACACTAGAAGACGGGACACAATTTGATACCAGTATAGGCAGAGCTCCATTCAGCTTTCCCTTGGGTGCTGGACGAGTAATAAAAGGTTGGGACGAAGGTGTAGCAGGTATGAAAGTTGGAGGCAAAAGAAAATTAACAATACCTCCGGAACTTGGATACGGGAAAAGAGGAGCTGGAAATGTAATACCTGCTAATGCGACATTAATATTTGAAGTTGAATTATTAAAAGTCAATTAAATTAAGTAAGAAAAATATCTAAGACTTTTCAATTTAGTTAATCTCCAAGTAATATATATACAACACCAAATATTTGAAATGTTAAGTAAATTCATCAATTCTTTTCTAGATAAAAAATCCCCAATGACGGTCCATGCTCACTGCGATGGTCCTTGTGGTGTTTACGACCCAGCATCTACGAGAGTTGCAGCTGAAGCAGTTTTATCAATGACAAAAAAACTTATTGCATTAGAAGCTCCTTCTAGCACTGATTCAGCAGAGTGGGCCACATACAGTAATACATTTTCTAGATATGTTGCAGTTAAAGAAGATCAAGCTAAAGAAACAAAGAAAGAGATCCTAATTTTGTGGACAGATTACTTTAAACCAGTTCACTTAGAAACTTATCCAGACTTACATGAAACCATTTGGAAGGCGGCCAAATTATGCAGTGCATGCAAAGTTAATATTGACTTAGCCCAAGCTGAAGAACTCATGAGTTATGTAGAAAAAATTCATAATATTTTCTGGGCTTCAAAAGGAAGATCAGACGCTTTTGTAAAAACTAGTTAATCAGAGTTATTTTCAAAAGTTTTTTTGATTTTATTTTATTTTTTTTAGGTTTAAGAAAAATCGCGATTATTAGTGGTGAATCGATGTTTCCTTACCTAAAAGAAGGTGACATTGTATTTTTTAAAAAATATAAAAAGAATAAATCAATACTTAAAAATCGGCAAATAGTTATTTTTAATCATCCAGTTAAAAATAAAAAACTAATAAAAAGGATAAAGTCAGTAAATCAAAATAACGTTGAGGTTATTGGCGACAATATTAAATTTAGCGAAGATAGTAATAAATTTGGATTAATCAATAAAGAAAAAATAATTGGGATTTTCACCTCTAAATTAATTATTCCTAAATTAAAAAATTTTTTAATTCAAAAAAACAGAAGCACTTCTTTGAGTCCAAAATAATCCCAAAGAAAAGGAAAGCCCTCCTGCTACAGCTATTAATCTTTTAATAAATTTTTGACTCGCTTTAAAGGTAGTAAAAGATATTAAACAAGTAAAAAGATTCATACTTATGAGTGAACCAATCAAATATGAAATCAAATATAAGCAAGCGCTTGTTAAAGGTAGTGCTAAAGCAGGAAGAACTGCAAGAAAATGTGAACCTCCAGCTATACCATGTAGCAAACCTAAACCAGTCAAAGCATGTGAGTGCTTATTCTTATTTTTTTGTTCCTTAACATGAAAATGAAAGTGACGATGGGCAATTCCATTCTCATGCTTATGGGAATGAGAGTGGATACTTAATTGAAAAGAATTTTTTATAGCAAATACTCCAACAATTAGAAGTGAAATTCCAACTAAGAATTCGGCAATACTAGAAAATTTGTTTAATGGCGTAATATCCTTAATAAAAATCGCTAGAAAAGCTAACAAGAGGACTCCAGAAGAATGTCCCAAGCCCCATGAGAAACTATTTTTAAGAGCTTTTTGGGGATTATTAATCGCTGCTGGTGCCATTGCAATTAGATGATCAGCGCCACTAACTACATGAACAAATCCTGCGACTATACCTGTTAAAATTACAGCCTGCATATATATTCAGTACAACTCTGTTTATTCAATTTTATAGCACGATTTGAAGTCAATATTAAATTGAGGTAAATAATTTCTTGAACGATTGTTCAATATCCGTTTCTCTCATAAAAGTTTCACCAATTAATACTCCCTTGATGCCAATAGATCTAAGCGATTCTAAATCTTCGGCACAATTAATTCCAGATTCACTTATGGGAATAATATTTTGTTTTAGAAATATATCTGCATATGTATGCATCAATTCTATTGATGTTTTTAAATCTGTTTTAAAAGTCTTTAAGTCCCTATTATTTATTCCAATCAAATTAAAAGATTTTAACTTTAGAATCCTTTCTAATTCATCTGCATTATGGACTTCAACAAGAACACTCATCTTTAAATTATCAGCTATTTTCTTTAAATAAATTAAATCGTCATCACTTAAAATCGCAGCGATTAATAATATTGCATCAGCACCAGATACCCTTGCTTTATAAATCTGATAAGCAGAAATAATAAAATCTTTGCAGAGTAGAGGGAGATTAGTTGATCTCCTTACAGTTTCGAGTATTTCATAACTACCTTGAAAGAACCTTTTATCGGTAAGTACTGAGATACATGATGCACCTAATCCTTCGTAACAAATTGCTATGTTTTCAGGGTTAAAATCTTTTCTAATAACTCCTTTACTTGGACTAGCTTTTTTTATTTCAGCAATAACTCCTGGTTTTATTTTTGACTCCAAAATATTTTTATAAAAATCTTTGGGAGTTGGAAGTTTTTCAATCTTTTTGATGAGATCTTCTAAAGAGACTATTTTTTTAAAATTCTTAATTTCAATATCTTTGTGCCATACAATTTCTTCCAGAATATTTTTTGCTTGTGCTTCTCTATGAGGTACAGCATATTCTAAATTTTCTACCCTTACTGTTGGATTTGGTGGCCTGCGTCTTATCTCCATTAATTTTAGAAATTATTTTATTTGAGAAGCTGCTTGTTTATATGCGACCTCAACTACTTCACTAAGAGTAGGATGAGTATGAACTTCTTTAGATAATTGAATTACATCTTGGTTCCTTGAAATAGCGTTCGAAATTTCTTGAATTAAATCAGCTGCATGTAACCCAAAAATATGAGCACCTAATACTTTCCCATTATCTTTGTTGAAAATCAACTTTAGCAATCCGTCACTCTCCAATTCAGCCAATGCTTTTGAATTAGCCTTAAAGAAACTTTTGACAACTCCCAAAGTAAAATTTTCTTTTGCAGATATCTCCTCAGCTTCAGCTTCTGAGAGACCAACTGAACTTATCTCTGGGTGAGTAAAGGTTGCTGCAGGTATACTTTTATAGTTAATTCCGACATTACCACCGCAAATATTATCAACAGCAACAGTACCCTGCGCTGCAGCTGTATGGGCAAGCATTAGTTTGCCCGTTACATCTCCAACGGCCCAAATGTTAGGTATTATTTCATCACCATTCTTAACTCTCATCTGATCATCTATAGGAATAAACCCTTTTACTGTTTCGATACCAACCGACTCAAGATTTAAGTTATTACTATTAGGACTTCTGCCAGTAGCAACTAGTACAGCGTCAACTTCTAAAGTTTCTACAACTTCCTTAGATTTTGCATCCGTCAGTTCTATTTTTACAGGACATCCAGGTATTATTTTTGTCGCAAAGACATTTGATTTTGTATCTATATCTCTTGCTTGAATAAGGTTCTTCTTAGCAATTTTAGTGATGTCTGGATCAAATGTTGGCATAATATTTTCCAAAGCCTCGATCATGGTAACTTCACAACCAAGCGCGGTATAAACATCAGCAAATTCTAGTCCTATATATCCACTTCCAATAATTGCTATCCATCTTGGAAGCCACTCAAGTTTAACCGCATCATCACTAGTGAATACGGTCCTATTATCCAAAGTTATTCCACGGGGCACAAAAGGAGAAGAACCTGTTGCTATAACAATATTCTTACATGTAAAAATTTTATCAATTCCGTTTTTATCTCTTACACCTACTTTTTGATTTCCTTCAATTCTTCCAATTCCCAAAATAATTTCAACTCCACTTCTTTTAAGAGTTTTTGTTAAATTTTCTCTAACATTTAAGACTAAATTATTTGCATGATCTGCAATTTTTGATCTCTCGAACCTTACTGGAGAAGCATGAATACCAAATTTAGCTAAATGTTCATAATCAGCTATTTCTCTAACTTTTCCACTTGCAGCCAAAAGAGCTTTAGATGGAACACAACCCTTGTTAACACAAGTACCTCCCATATCAGAAGATTCTACTATTGCGACTTTCAGTCCCTTGCCAGCAGCATGTTTAGCGGCATCAAAACCTCCATATCCTGCTCCTATTACAATTAAATCGAAATCAAAACTTGAATCAGTCACTTTTTATTTATTTATTAGAGGTGTATGCGACTCTTTTTCGTTCTAGTAATAATGGAACTGCAACACAAGCCACATTCAATGATTCTACAAGCTCACTATGCGGAATTGTAATTGTTTCATTAAAAGCTTCTTGAATTTTCTTATGAATACCTTGACCTTCATTACCCAAAATCAAGACAGTAGACTTAGTCCAATCAATTTCCCAGTATGGTTTTGAAGTTTTTTTTGAGCTTTTATTAAAGCTACTAGTGGAAAAAATCTTAAATCCTTCATTTGATAATTCAGATAAAGACTTTAATAAAGAATTTATTATTTCTTCTTCAGTACCCTCATATCTTTTAAATGGGAGATTAAAGACCGCGCCAGTTGATGCTCTTAATACTTTTTGGTTTAATGGGTGCGCACCTCCAGCTAAAAAAATTGCATCGACACCAGCAGCTAAAGCAGTTCTAAAAAGATTACCCATATTCCCAGGATCTTGAATTCTATCAAGAACAAGAATAAAATCATCTTTACTATTGAATTGATAATTAGGTATCGATGAAATTTCTACTAATGCTGCGATGCCATCTGGATTAACTGTTGAAATCGCAGAAGCTAAAACCTCCTCAGAGACCAAAGTTAATAATGATTCATCAAACTGTTTGCTAAGATTTTGGTTTTTTATTAGCCATTTTTCAGTAACTAAAATTTTGGAGGGAGAATTTCCAGACTTAAGCAATTCCTCAATAAGATGGGTACCTTCTATACAAAAAAAATCTTTATCTTTGCGAGAGGATCCGCTTTTAAATGATCTAAATCTTTTAACTAGATTATTGTTTTTACTAGTTATTTTTAAAAAAGTATTTTCTATGAGTAGTTTTAAAAATTCGTTATCAACTACATTTTAATTACATAAATATTTTGATCAATTGTTTATTAAATTTTTATTTCCCAAGAAATAAAAAAATATATTTTCACTTTTAATTAATATTCAAGACGTTACATAGGGTGGACTTACTAATTTTCGTTTGTCATCATGAATCTAATAAATTAAGTCTTAATGATTTGCGGTAGCAAAAATAAGTCATATCTTAAATCACAAAATTTAAAGATTTTTGGCCAAGGCAAATTAAATGGAATCGTTGAAATAAGTGGTGCGAAGAATTCGGCCTTAGTTTTACTTGCTGCATCATTACTAACTAATGAAAGAATAGTTCTTCAGAATGTTCCTCGCCTCACTGACATTGAAAAAATGGCTAATATCCTTAGAAATTTAGGGGTTAAAATAGTAGAAAAAAACAATAGATTAGAGTTAGATTCACAAAATATTTCTATTAAAGAACTTCCATATGAACTTGTTAATGGACTAAGAGCAAGTTTCTTTTGTATCGGTCCACTATTAAGTAAATTTGGAGAAGCTAAAGTCCCTTTGCCTGGAGGGTGCAATATTGGTTCAAGGCCAATAGATGAGCACATTAATGGGCTTAAAGCACTAGGAGCGGAAATTCTTATTGAAGAAGAAATTGTCAAAGCAAATATAAAAGGAGATAAAAGCAGATTAATTGGTACCCATATCAAATTAAAGTGCCCAAGCGTAGGAGCTACTGAAACTTTAATAATGGCCGCATCATTAGCAGAGGGAAGAACTACGATTGAGAATGCTGCAAGAGAACCTGAAATTCAGGATCTATGCCAAATGCTAAATAAAATGGGGGCAAAAATTTACGACTCTGGCAAAGAAAAAATAATTATTGATGGTGTTAATGAGCTGTGTGGTTGTAGTCATAAAGTAATTCCAGATCGAATAGAGGCTGGCACTTTTTTAATAGCTGCTGCTGCGACTTCCTCTTCGATAACAATATCTCCTGTAATTCCTAATCATCTTGAAGCTGTCACGAATAAGCTTCAAGAGAGCGGAAGTAAAATTACGATTAAAGGTAATTCAATTACAATCAACTGTAATAAGATCAAAGGGGTAGATATTGAAACAGCTCCTTTTCCAGGATTTCCAACTGATTTGCAAGCACCATTTACAACTTTAATGGCAATCGCAAATGGTGAATCAAAGATAACAGAAACAATTTTCGAAAATAGAATGAACCATGTTCATTTACTTAACAAAATGGGGGCGAATATAAAATTAAACAAAAACATAGCTCACATCAAAGGTGTTAAAAAATTTAAGGGGATGGATCTAGTTGGATCTGATTTGAGGACTTCAGCTGCATTAATAATTGCTGGGATTATAGCTGAAGGAACTAGTACAATTTCTGGTTTAGAGCATTTGGATAGAGGTTATGAAAATTTTGAATCAAAACTAAAAATATTGGGTATAAAAATTACCAGAGAGTTTAACAAAAAAACTTTGAAAAATAAGGAATTTAAGACGAGTTCAGACCCAGCAGATATTCCTCGATATAAAGCAGCCTAAATTACAAAAAGCTTGAAAACTATATAAATGTTTAAACGTAAGCAATATTAATGAGTGAAATGCAGCCTAAAAATATGATAAACAACACTAAAAAGCGACTTGACCAAATTTTATTTAAACCACTAATCTTGAGATCATTCATACCCATGTTCCGCTATTAGATCCAAATGCTGTCAAAATTGTGACTGCAATGAAAAGATAGGGAGCAAATCTTAAAGATAATTTTTTTGCTTTAATTTTAGACATTTAAGTTTTTTTTTAAATATAACATAATATTACTGAATATGAAGTTTCACTCCCGTAAACAGGCTTTAAACTGGGCAACTGTTACAAAAACGTACCGTATATGTCAATAATATCATTTTAATCTTAATTATTGTCAGAAATTCAATAAATATAATTCTATTTTTTAGCAAAAAGATTAGCAATTAACAAGCGTTATCTTGATAACTGTTCATTGGCAAAAACAATAGTCAATGAGTTGATTTTTGTTATAATAAAAAAGTTCATTTTTGCAAAAGCCTTGGGAGCGTGGTGGAATTGGTAGACGCACCGCACTCAAAATGCGGCACCTTCGGGTATGTCGGTTCAAGTCCGACCGCTCCCACTTTGATGAATACATATAGTAGATTCGATATATCTTTCAAAAAAGGAAAAGGTTGTTGGCTATGGGACAAAACAGGTAAAAAATATCTTGATGCAGTCGCTGGTATAGCAACTTGTAGTCTTGGCCATAGCGATAGAGTTTTAAGAAGAAGGCTATCAACTCAACTAAGAAAGATTCAGCACATTTCCAATCTCTACAACATTGAAGAACAAGAACAATTAAGCAGAACTTTAACAAATATAAGTTGCGCCAAAAGTGTCTTCTTCTGCAACAGTGGTGCGGAAGCAAATGAATCAGCAATTAAATTAATTAAAAAATATGGTAATACAATAAATAAGGGTAAAGAATCGATTATTCTCGCTGCAGAATCCAGCTTTCATGGAAGGACGCTGGCAGCATTGAGTGCTACTGGACAGCCCAAATATCAAAAAGGCTTCGAACCATTGATTCAAGGGTTCAAATTTTTTAAATTTAACAATTTTGATTCGGTAAAAAAATTATTTGAAGAGTGTGAAAATAATAATCAAAAAATTTCAGGCGTTTTAGTTGAACCAATACAAGGTGAAGGTGGCGTAATTCCTGGAAGCAAAATATTTTTTAAAAGTCTGAGAAATATATGTGATGAATATAATTCTCTCCTAATTTTAGATGAGGTTCAAAGTGGAGTAGGTCGAACTGGGAAAATGTGGGGTTATGAGAATTTAGGCATTGAACCTGATGGATTCACCCTTGCTAAAGGATTAGGAGGAGGTCATGCAATTGGAGCATTATTAGTAAAAGAAAAAGCCAATATTTTTTATCCAGGAGATCATGCAAGTACATTTGGGGGTAACCCTTTCGCCTGTAAAGCTGCCCTAACTGTATTAGAAGAAATAAATAGAAGAAATCTTATCAATAATGTTTATCTAAGGGGGGAACAATTAAGTGCTGGATTTGAAGAATTATCAAAAAAATTTCCAAATATTATTACCGGTAAAAGAGGTTTAGGTTTAATACAAGGTCTTGTAATCAATAAAGATTATGTTGATGCAAAAAAAATTACATTAAAAGCTTTTGATAAAGGGTTACTGGTGGTTCCGGCAGGAGGAAATGTTGTAAGGATTGTCCCACCATTAGTTATATCTCGAAGAGAAATTAATATTCTTTTGGATAAGCTAAATTTAATTTTTGGAGAGTTATAGCAATTTAAATTTTGAAAAATGCAAATTTAAAAACTTTTGAATTATTATCACCTAAATATGAAAGGGATAATATCAATTTAGGCTTATCAAGAATTAAAAAAGCACTTCAAAAACTTGGCAATCCTTGCGAGAATATTCCAGCGATACAAATTATTGGAACCAATGGGAAAGGATCAATCGCGGCATATTTAGAAAGTATACTTTTTGAATCTAAAAGGAATTTTGGTGTAACGACATCACCTCATCTCTTGGACATATGCGAGAGAATCAGAGTTAATAAAAAAAATATTAACAAAACTGATTTTGAAAAAATCTATAGATTAATAGAAAAAAAATTTTCAACATTTGAATTAACTCCTTTTGAAAAAATCATTTGCTGCGCACTGAATTTTTTTGACAATAAAAAAGTTGAATTGCTCATTCTTGAAGCTGGCTTAGGGGGAAGATTAGACGCGACAACAGCCCATAAATTTAGACCAATAATTGCTATTGGGAATATTGGCTTAGACCATAAAGAATTTCTCGGAGATACGATTGAAAAAATTGCCGAAGAAAAATTAGCAGTTATTGAAAAAAACGCAATCGTCATCTCATGCAAACAAAATAGTCAAGTTGAAAATTTAATAACCCAAAAAGTTCAAGAGGTTGGAGCAGAAATTATCTGGAAAGATGCAATCACAAGCAGCTTTGAGATTGGATTAAAAGGAATTTTTCAAAAGCAAAATGCCTCAGTAGCTGTTGGTGCAATTGAAGCGCTGAATAATTTGGGATTTAATATAAAAGAGAAATATATATCTGAAGGTCTTAAAAAGACATCTTGGAAAGGTAGGTTAGAAATAATAAATTATTTGAACAAAGAAATTCTTGTAGATTGTGCGCATAATTATCCTGCTGCTAAAGCACTCTCTCATGAGCGAAGCAATTGGGAGAATGAAGATAAAGGAATTTATTGGATTTTGGGTGTCCAAAGACAAAAAGATATTTACGCAATATTAAAAACACTTCTAAAGAAAAGTGATCACTTATTACTTGTGCCAGTCCCAAACCAACCTAGTTGGCAATTAAACGATCTCTCACATATTAAAAAAATTGTCCCTCAAAAAACAATTGAATTTAAAACATTTGAACTTGCCATTGAGTATTTATTTTCCCTAGAAAAATGGCCACCTAATCATCCTGTTCTAACAGGTTCTATTTTTTTAGTTGCTGAATTTATTAAATTTGCGAATAAAGAAAAAAATTAAATTTTAAATTGTTCTTTTACTTCCCAACCTTCCAATTTTCCAGGATTTAAAAGCCCTTTAGGATCAAATCTTAATTTCGCTTTTACTTGATCTGCATCCACTACTCCGAGACCTCCGCCTTCAACTGTTAAAACATGAGGATTAAAAATAAAAGCACCAAGTTTCTTGCAATCTTCCATTATTTCATTTAATTCTTCTGCCCCGTTCCACTTTAATACAGGCAAAGCCGCTAATCGCGGTGATCCTTGTTGAGAAACTGCCTCTAAATGCCAAAGAACTTTTTTACCCCATTTTTTTCTCAAAAAATTAATTAATTCTATTTCATTATTAAGTGGCAAAAGCATCTGTAAATAAGTCCAATTTTTATCCCTAGACCTCATATGAAGAGTTGTATGATTCCATACGACTTCAGAAATTCCATTCACGAGCTTTTCTTCTTCCCCAAGTAGGGTAGATTCAACTTTAAATTTTTTACAAATTAGCTCGATGGTTTTTATTCCTCCAAAAGTAGATTGAATTAATACCTTGTGACTTCTAGATTTACTTTTAAACCATTTTGGCATTTGATCTACAATTTCCTCTTCAAGAATTGCTCCTAATTTCAGGTTGATTGCTGCGCTAGTAAGAGTTTTTAATATTTCTATTGTTTTTTCAAATTCAATACAGTCAATAACTAATGAGTACCACTTACGTTTGATATCAGTAGCAAGTAATAAAGAAGTAATTATTCCATTAGTCCCATAAGCATGATTTAGAGGTTCGGATTCTTCAGCATCAAATTTTAATAATGCAGGTTTTTCATTCATCGTTACTGCCTCTAAACCTATAAGATTTCCTGGGTCTCTTAAAAATCCCCATCTAATGGAACCAATACCTCCTGATCCACCTGCAATAAAACCTCCAATTGTTGCAGTTTTCCAAGTACTAGGAAGTAACCTCAATTCCCTCCCATATTTCTCTAATTGTTTATTCAAATCTCCCATAACACAGCCAGACTGTACTTTTACAAAGCCTGTGGATGGATCAAATTCTTCTAACTTATTGAATTGACTCATCTGCATTACAACTCCTTTAAATAATGGGACAGCTTGTCCATAATTACCTGTACCTGAACCCCTTAAAGTAAGTGGGATAGATAATTCCCAACAAATTTCTGCTACTTCCTTTACCGCTTTGTGATCACTAGGTCTTACCACCAAATCAGCAATACATTCATCTAATTTTTCAGTAAGGATTGGAGAGTAGTTATAAAAATCTTTTGAAAGTCTTTTTACATCAGATTTATTTTCAATAATCTCTAAGTTTTCGACTTCTCTAAATTTGTCTATAAATTTGAGTTTTGATATTGATATCATTAATAAAAATTTTTATGGTTTGTATATAAATTAGCCAATTAACAATATAAATCGCCGTTTATAAATACTTTTCTCTTTAAATTTCTCGAAAAAACATCTGCCCATCTTTGTGCATCTAAAATCACAAAATCAGCAGGACAACCTTTTTTAATTAAACCATCCCATTTTAAATTTAATAATCTGCTTGGAGCTAAAAAAATAGAAGATAGAGTCATTCTCTCCCAGGGATTTAGTTGAAGCATAGGCATCGAGCAAGACAACGTATAAAAAGGGTCAAAATCACCAAATGGGTACCAAGGGTCTTGCACATTATCACTACCAAGAGATACATCAACATGTGAATTTTGTAATTGCTTTATTGGCGCAACTGGTCTTTTTAATGAAGTAGTTTTATTACTTCGATTGAGCAGCCAAAAATTTGTTAGTGGTAAGGCAATAACTTTAATATTTCTCTCAGCCATTTTCTCCCCTAACTTTAAAATCTCTCTATTAGTTAGAGAAATAAGACTACTCAAATGGCTACAAGTGATCGGAATACTATTAATATTTAAATTTTCGATTGTTTCTAATAAAACTTTTATTCCAGCTCCAGGTTCAATAATTGATTCATCTATATGCAAATCAATTTCTAATTTATTTTTACTCGCAAGAAGAAGCATCTTTGCTAGAAATTTGCTTGTGTCTTTTTTATTGAAAGGGGGTACAACAACACCCCCTAAAATGCCTCCATTAGAAGAAAACATTTTTGCCAAATCTTCTCCATCAGTTGTATTCCAAAATTCCAATGGAGCTAAAGCAACGTATTGTAAAGTCAACTCAGATGAAAATTTTTTTTGTAATTTAAAAAGTTCACTCCAAATATCAATAGATTGACCTTTGTATGTATCAATATGACTTCTTATTGCTCGGTATCCATTTTGTATGGCAAGTTTTAATGATTTATCAACTCTTTCAAGAACCTTATCTGTACTTCTAGTTTTATGTTCTTGAAGATTTGCTGATAATGCTCCTCCATAGTTTGATTCCAGATTAGGAAAGGCTGCCCATGTAAATGATTTATCAAAATGCGAATGCGGTTCAACAAATCTTGGGAATAAAATATTTTTTGGTTTTGTAATTTTATTTTTTAAAGGCTTTAACTCAGAAACAAATCCATCCTCCCAACTAATTGAAACTGAACATAAATCCTCTACATCGATAATGAGGTTATCTATATCTTCTATTACAAAAAGACTTCTGGGAATAAGAACCTCAGCTGTGCCGGAATTACTCAAGTTTTTTTAAGTTTTCTTTTATTTTAAATCATAAGAAAATTTTACCGAATTAGAAAATAATTCAAATTTCTCTAAAAGATAAAAATAACTATGAAAAATTACCCTTGAGTTGTTAAATTTATAAATGTGAGGCGGGCGTCGCCAAGTGGTTAAGGCAGCGGCTTGTGGCGCCGCTATTCGGGGGTTCGAATCCCCTCGCTCGCCCTCAAAAATATTGCAGCAAAATTATTTAACTTGTAATTTTGAATTAAAGAATCATAAAAAATTCCTAGCAAAGTGCTAACAAAAACAAAATCAGACGAAATAAAAACTCAAAAGGATTCAACTACTGGCAGTTATTGGATAACCACATTTGGATGCCAAATGAACAAGGCTGATTCTGAGAGAATGGCAGGGACATTAGAGAAAATGGGATACACCAGAGCAGATAATGAATTAAATGCCGATTTGGTCTTGTACAATACATGCACTATTAGAGACAATGCAGAGCAAAAAGTTTATAGCTTTCTAGGAAGACAAGCAAAAAGAAAGCACAAAACACCTAGATTAAAACTTGTTGTTGCAGGTTGCCTTGCTCAGCAAGAGGGAGAATCCTTACTAAGAAGAGTCCCAGAACTTGACCTAGTCATGGGCCCTCAACATGTAAATAACCTTGAGAATCTTCTGGGGAAAGTTGATTTAGGAAATCAAGTTGTTGCTACAGAAGAAACCTTCATATCTGAAGATATAACAAGTGCCAGGAGAGAAAGCTCTATTTGTGGCTGGGTTAATATCATCTATGGATGTAATGAAAGATGTTCATATTGTGTAGTCCCCTCTGTCAGAGGAAAAGAGCAATCAAGATATCCAAATGCGATAAAAAGTGAAATCCAAAAATTAGCTGATGATAATTTCAAAGAAATTACTCTTTTGGGTCAGAACATTGATGCTTATGGTAGAGACCTTCCAGGAACTACAAAAGAGGGTAGAAAAGAGAATACCCTAACTGATCTTTTGTATTATATTCATGATGTTAAAGGAATTCGCAGAATAAGATTTGCTACTAGTCATCCAAGATATTTTTCAAAAAGGTTGATTCAAGCTTGTTATGAACTTGATAAAGTCTGTGAACATTTCCATATCCCCTTCCAAAGTGGAAATGATGAAATTTTAAAGCAAATGTCCAGAGGATATTCTATTAAAAAGTATAAAAATATTATCGAGAACATAAGGTCATTAATGCCAGATGCATCAATCACAGCTGACGCGATAGTTGCTTTTCCAGGAGAAACCGAGAAACAATACCAAGATACATTAAAGCTTATATCAGAAATTGGCTTTGATCAGGTGAATACAGCAGCATACTCTGCAAGACCAAATACGCCTGCAGCAGTTTGGACGAATCAACTTTCGGAAGAGGTAAAAAAAGCTAGATTACAGGAAATTAATGATTTGGTCGAGAAAACTGCTAGGAGTAGAAATCAAAGATATATCGATAATATCGAAAGCGTTTTAATTGAGGGTTTAAATCCAAAAAATTCCTCTCAAATTATGGGAAGAACTAGAACAAATCGATTAACTTTCGTAGAGATTCCCAAAAACATTAACTTTAATTTTTCTTTGGGAGATGAGATAAATGTCAGAATAAATGAAGCAAGACCTTTTTCTTTAACAGGAGAACTTTCTTTATAAAAATTTTTTTTAAATGATCGGGGAAAAGAAAAAATGTATTGGGTTAATATTTGGCGGGCATTCCAATGAACATGAAGTATCGATATCCTCTGCAAAAACAGTTTTTAAAGCATTTAAAGCACAAATAAATAGAGAACGCTTTACAGTTAAAGCCTTTTACATAAACAAATATGGAGATTGGCTTGATAGTGATATTTCAGAAAAAATCCTAACTGGTGAAATTGAAAACTATAAAACAAAAAAACAAGAAATTTTTAATCAAGAAAAAATTAACTTCCTTGACGGAATAGAATTTCAAAATATTGATGTTTGGTTTCCTCTTTTACATGGATTTAATGGTGAAGACGGATCAATTCATGGCTTAATTAGATTTACAAAGAAACCTTTAGTCGGGTGCGGAATTATTGGCTCTGCACTTGGAATGGATAAAATATTGATGAAAACAATTTTCTCAAATCATAAACTGCCACAAGTTAATTACCTAGTTTTTCAAAATGAAGATCTCAACGATAAACAAGTAAAAAATAAAATTATTAATGAAATTTTAAAAAAATTAAAATTTCCTGTTTTTGTTAAACCATCGAACTCTGGATCATCTCTTGGCATCTCCAAAGTCAAAAATGAATCGGAAATATTACTAGCATTAGAAAAGGCTTGGGGAATTGATCCAAGAATCTTAATAGAGGAAGGTTTAGAGGTAAGGGAAATTGAATGCGGAATAATTGGGAATTCAAAACTCATAACCTCTGAAATAGGCGAGGTAAATTACGAAAGTGATTGGTATGATTACGATTCAAAATATCACTCAAATAATAAAATAATTATCCCAGCCGAAATAGATTCTAAAATCACAAACGAAATTAAAGAAATTGCTATTAAAAGTTGTAGAGCACTAAATATTTTCGGTTTTGCAAGAGTAGATTTCTTTTTAGAAAAATCTTCAAATAAAATTTTACTAAATGAAATAAATACAATTCCTGGTTTTACAAAAAACAGTATGTTTCCAATGCTTTGGGAAGCTTCAGGTTTAAAAATTGAACAACTTGTGGCTAAACTGGTAGATATATCTTTAGATTTGTAATTTAAATAAAATGTTGCATGGACTACTTTGGTTACCATTACTTTTAATCTTCATTTTATTAACTGCACTTGGATGGTTAGAAAGAAGAAGGCAAAATCTTTTTAGAAGTTGGGCTAGTGATTCTGAACTGTGCAAGTTGGATAGTTCAGGTGCAGCGTCTTTAAAAAATGGGGAGTTAAAGTGGAGCGCATTTGAAGCTGGCAAATTTGAAGAAAAAGATTGTTTTACGATCAAGAAACTGGAATTAGTTGAACTAATGGCACTAACTTCAGGTGAAGCTCCTCTAACAAGTGAATCTCAAGGTAAGTGCAGGTTGAGATTAGTAGGGGATGGGAAAGAGATGGATGTACCATTTTCAGATGCAGAGCAAGCGAGAGAATGGATGGATCAACTGATGGAAAAAGCTCGATGTGATTTGTGAAAAACAAAAAAGGAATCAAAAATAGAAGCTTTTTTTTTCTAATTTCATTTTTATTTTTAACAAGCTTATTAAGCATAAAAACACTCAAAAAAGTTGATACTCAGGACATTAGGATTTCTGGTAGTGAATTATTTGCGCAAAATGATGTGATACAAAATTCATCTTTAAATTTTCCTATCCGATTAATTTTTGTTGAAACTAATTTGCTAGAAAAAGAGTTAAAACAAAATTTATCTCTCAAGAATGTTTCGGTAAGCAGAGAACTATTTCCTTTTGGTTTGAAAGTTCAAATTAATTCAAGAACTCCAATAGCTTACGGTGAGAGAATATTAAACGACGAAAAAATATTAGGCTTCATTGATAAAGATGGAATTTTTATAAATAAACAAAATGTGGATGAAAAAAATTTGAAAAAATTAACCATAAAAGTTTTTGGTTGGAAAGAAAAATTTAAAAAAATATTATCTGAAATTTTTATTGCCATAGATAATTATGAATTAGAGATAGTTAAAATAACTTTTTCATCCGATGGGTTTCTAACTGTTGAGGAAAAAGATTTAAAAACAATATTCTTAGGATTAAAGCCAAATTTAATCAACAATCAATTTCAAAAAATCAATTATCTTAAAAATGAATTTAAGAAAAATAACTTTTCAAAAAAAATAGATAATATTGATCTTACTAATCCAGATAAACCAAAAATAAAAGTGTTCAAACCCTAATATTTGAAAAAGGATTTTGAGTAATTTTTTTTAATTATTGTAGTGTTGATATGGGTTTTGCATTCAAAACAAAATATTTAATAAATAAATATTTTAAGGATTTTCTTCAACAAATTCCTACATATGAGCGCAGTAAGTTCATAATGCACCCAATACTAGTAAAAGATTCCTATTAAGAGATGAGCTTCGGTAACAATCCAAACTTTGATCAATCGAGAGAAATCCTTCCAAGCCAAAACGCCAAAATAGAAGTTATTGGTGTAGGTGGTGGTGGCAGTAATGCAGTCAATAGAATGATAAATAGTGATTTAGAAGGTGTTTCATTTAGAGTCCTCAATACGGATGCTCAAGCCCTACTACAATCTTCTGCAGAAAGTAGAGTTCAACTTGGACAAAACCTCACTAGAGGTTTAGGTGCAGGTGGGAATCCAAGTATTGGGCAAAAAGCAGCCGAAGAATCCAAAGAAGAGCTTCAACAAGCTTTAGAGGGATCTGATCTAGTTTTTATAGCCGCTGGAATGGGCGGCGGAACTGGTACAGGTGCTGCTCCCGTTGTTGCAGAAGTAGCCAAACAAAGTGGTGCTTTAACAGTAGGAATAGTAACCAAACCATTTTCTTTTGAAGGGAAAAGAAGAATGCGTCAAGCAGAGGAAGGGATCGCAAGACTAGCTGAAAACGTTGATACTCTTATAGTTATTCCAAATGACCGATTAAAAGACGTTATAGCAGGAGCTCCTCTTCAAGAAGCATTTAGGAATGCTGATGATGTTCTAAGAATGGGAGTCAAAGGCATTAGTGACATAATTACTTGCCCAGGATTAGTTAATGTTGATTTTGCAGACGTTAGATCAGTTATGACTGAGGCTGGCACTGCACTTCTTGGAATAGGTATAGGTTCAGGAAGATCGAGAGCTATAGAGGCAGCCCAGGCAGCAATGAATAGTCCTTTATTAGAAGCAGCAAGAATTGATGGAGCTAAAGGCTGCGTTATAAATATTACTGGAGGCAAAGACATGACATTAGAAGACATGACCTCTGCATCTGAAATTATTTATGATGTTGTTGATCAAGAAGCGAATATTATTGTTGGTGCAGTGGTCGATGAGGCGATGGAAGGGGAGATACAAGTTACTGTAATTGCTACAGGATTTGAAACAACTCAACCATTAAACCAGCAAAGAATAAAAAACAGATTATCTAATCAACCCTTATATAATTATTCAGACAATAAAGAATCAGGAGCAAGTATTCCCGAGTTTTTGAGATTAAGGCAAAATAAAAAAGATATAGGTTAAAAGGTAAAATAGAGTGACTCGGTTATCTCGCCTGCCTCAAGCATCCCTTGTGGCTGCTACCTTCCGGTCCTGACCAGGTTTAGGCGTTAAAACCGCGAAAGGCCGAGTCAAAATTATATTAGCAATTCTTGATTAAAAAAGATACATAAAATTATTATGTTACCTTCAGACCTAGTTAATTATAAAAAAAAATCTCGCAAAATCATTGCACTAACTGCTTGGGACTCCATATCAGGATCTATTGCAGAACAAGCAAATGTTGATCTCGTACTAGTAGGAGATTCATTAGCAATGGTCTGCTTAGGATACCAATCAACATTGCCAATAACTTTAGAAAATATAATTTATCATACTAATGCTGTTTCAAGAGGATTTAAGAAAAAAATTGAGGAACAACCTCTAGTCGTTTCAGATATGCCTTTTATGACTTACCAATGTGGCGAGGATAAGGCTGTTGAGTATGCAGGGAAAATCATTCAGAGCACTTATGCAAAAGCTGTAAAAGTGGAAGGAGCTGAACCAGAAATACAAAAAGTTATTTCTAGATTAATAAGAATGGGAATCCCTGTTATGGGTCATATAGGTCTTACACCACAAAGCTATCTAAATATTGGATTAAGAAAACAAGGAGAAAGCTTGGCAAGCCAAGAAAAAATTAAGAAAGAGGCTTCAATTCTTGAAGAATTAGGATGTTTTTCAATAGTTCTTGAACATATTCCTGATTTGCTTGCTAAGGAAATACAAAATTCATTAACAATTCCCACAATAGGTATCGGCGCAGGTAATTATTGCGATGGGCAAGTAAGAGTTACAGCAGATTTGCTAGGCCTCAATGATGATCAACCCCCATTTTGCCAACCAATTATCCAAGGAAAGAAATTATTTAAGGATAAATTAAAAGAATGGGTAGACTCTGAAAGGCTTAGTTAATCTCATCCCACCACTTAAACATAGAGACAAGAATTTGATTACTAAGTTCCATGCCATTAGGCTCACTTAAAAAGAATCTATTCCCCTTTCTTACTAGTAGTCCACTTTCAAGAAATCTCTCCCATTCTTCAACCAATTTACTGAAGTTGCTTTCCAATTTTTTGTTTTCCCAGTTTTGCTCTTTAAACACTTCTTTGATATCTACACCCTCTTTAAGTCTTAATCCCAACATTATTTTCTCATCAAGTTCTTTATAAACAAACCCCTTATTAGTTAGGGATGAATCTAAATTAAATTCGTCTTGTCTTGTTACCCATTCTTTATATTCTTTACTAACTCTTGGTCGAGTAAACTTTTCTCCCCAAGGTGAACTAGTGGAACCTTGACCAAAACTCCACCAGCCTAAACCACTCCAATAAACTCTATTATGTCTCGATTGGTGTCGCGGAAGGCAATAGTTTGAGATTTCATATCTTGAATACCCTGATTTTTTTAAAATTAAATGTGTTGATTCACTATTTCTAAAAGCTTCTTCATCACTTGGAAGTTTTAATTTGCCTAAATTAATTAATTTTTTAAAAACAGTGCCATCTTCAATATTTAAATCGTAAATAGATAGATGAGGTGGTGAAAATGTAATTGCTTTTTTTAAGTCATCTTGCCATTCCTTAAATCCACTTAGTGGCAAGTTTTGAATTAAATCTAGACTCCAGCTTTTTATTAACCCGTTATCATATTCTCTCTTCAACCATAAACAAGATTTCACTGCATCTTCTTTCAAATGACGCCTTCCCGACTTTTGAAGTATCTGATTATTAAAACTTTGTACTCCAAGACTAAATCTATTTATCCCAGCATTTATGAATCCGAAAAGATCATCTTGAGTAAAACTTGCTGGATCAACCTCCATAGTAATTTCAGCACCATAGTCAATTCCATAATTTTCTTTAAAAAGATTAACCAATTCTTTGATTTGGGCAGGATCTAAGATTGATGGTGTACCACCTCCTATATAAATTGTCGATAGAGGTGATTTATGCTTAATTGACAATATTTCTTTATATAAAAATTGCAAATACTCCTGAACTGTTTTGCTTCCATAACCTTTTAAAGTTTCAACTTCGTTTCCTAATGGAATAACTGCAAAATCACAATAAAAACACCTTCTGTGGCAAAAAGGAATGTGCACATAAGCACTTCTTGGAAACTTATTCATAATCTAAATTCATTTTTAAGCTCCAAAAAAGTATTAAGGATCGAAAAAAATAAAATCCTTATTTACTCAATTAATAAATCCTAGTAGATTATAGATATGACAGATATCTTAGTATTAATTTTATTTGTATTGTCTGGGGCTGCTTCAGGGTGGCTTGGTGTTGATTTATTGCCAGTAGACATACTCAAACAGGTATCTAATGTAGAAGGTTTTAGAATTGTTTTAGCAATAATTGGTTTTTTTGTAGGATTAGCAGCTGGTTTTGTATTCCTTCAACTTAGAAAGACTTTTCTTGATCAAATAAGAACAATGCCTACGGACTTACTAATTAGTAGGTCTGTTGGATTAATTTTAGGATTACTTGTTGCGAATCTCCTATTAGCGCCAATACTATTAATTCCCTTCCCTAGAGAGGTTTTTTTCGCAAAACCATTAGCAGCTATATTAAGCAACATTTTCTTTGGTGTACTTGGTTATAAGTTGGCAGATACCCATGGAAGGACATTATTGAGATTATTCAATCCAAATAACACTGATGCATATCTAGTCAATGAAGGAATTCTCCCTGCTGCAAGTCCAAAAATTCTAGATACTAGCGTAATTATTGATGGAAGAATCAATGGTCTATTAAGTTGCGGCTTACTGGAAGGACAATTAATTGTTGCTCAAAGTGTAATTGATGAATTACAAACTTTAGCTGACTCAAGCAGTAATGAAAAAAGGTCGAAAGGCAGAAGAGGTCTCAAGTTATTAAAAGAATTAAGAGATTTATATGGGAGAAGACTTGTAATAAACCCAACAAAGTACGAAGGTAATGGGGTAGATGAAAAACTCCTTAAAATTACCGAGGATATGACAGGAACTTTAATTACGGCTGACTATAATCTCTCACAGATAGCTGAAGTTAAAGAATTAAAAGTTATGAATTTGAGTGATTTGGTTATTGCTTTAAGGCCAGAAGTACAGCCAGGAGAGTCACTTAATATAAAAATCGTGAGAGAAGGTAAAGAGAAAATGCAAGGTATTGGATATTTAGATGACGGCACAATGGTTGTTATTGATGAGGCAAAGAATTTTGTTGGTACCAGATTAGATATTGTCATCACAGGAGCATTACAAACTCCCACTGGAAGAATGGTCTTTGGAAAACTAATAAATAATCCTGAGTCAAACAAATCTTTTAAATCACCAGCGACACAGGGCTAAATCTAGCTAGAATCAATTTAATCTTAATTTTGTGATACAAATGACTGTATCTGCTCCTTATTACGGCGAAAACACCGTTATGAGGACCCCGCCCCCAGATCTCCCCTCTCTTTTACTGAAAGAGCGGATTGTTTATCTTGGTTTACCATTATTTTCAGATGATGATGCAAAAAGACAACTAGGAATGGATGTTACTGAGCTAATCATTGCTCAACTTCTTTATTTAGAGTTTGAGGATCCAGAAAAACCAATCTATTTCTATATCAATTCAACTGGGACAAGTTGGTACACTGGTGACGCCGTAGGTTTTGAAACAGAAGCTTTCGCTATCTGCGATACCATAAGCTACATTAAGCCTCCAGTGCACACGATATGTATTGGACAAGCAATGGGGACTGCCGCAGTTATTCTTTCATCTGGCACTAAGGGACATCGAGCCGCTCTTCCACATGCTTCTATTGTTTTGCATCAACCTATAAGCGGAGCGAGAGGTCAAGCAACCGACATCCAAATAAGAGCTGAGGAAGTTTTGAAAAATAAAAAATCAATGCTGGAGATTTTATCTCGTAATACTGGAAAGACCATCGAAGAACTCTCAAAAGACTCTGACAGGATGAGTTATCTCAACCCACAAGAAGCCCTAGATTATGGAGTTATCGATAGAATACTTACAAGTCAAAAAGATCTACCAAATAAAATTTAACACTCACAAAACTATTTTAAAATCATGCCAATAGGAACTCCAAGCGTGCCTTACAGACTTCCAGGAAGTCAATACGAAAGATGGGTCGACATATATACAAGACTAGGTGTTGAAAGAATTCTTTTTCTCGGACAAGAAGTGAATGATGGTATTGCTAATAGCCTTGTTGCACAAATGCTTTATTTAGATTCTGATGATAATTCCAAACCTATCTATCTGTATATAAATAGCCCAGGAGGATCAGTAACTGCTGGCTTAGCAATTTATGACACTATTAAATACGTAAAAAGTGATGTAGTAACCATATGCGTAGGCCTCGCAGCTTCCATGGGAGCGTTCCTATTGGCCGCTGGTACAAAAGGTAAAAGAGTTGCTTTGCCCCACAGCAGAATAATGATTCATCAACCCTTAGGAGGGACATCTCAACGCCAAGCGAGTGATATTGAAATAGAAGCTAAGGAAATTTTAAGAATTAAAGATATGTTAAACATGTCTATGGCAGATATGACAGGCCAATCATTTGAGAAAATTGAAAAGGATACTGATAGAGATTATTTTCTAAGTGCGGAAGAAGCAAAAAATTATGGATTAATTGATAGAGTAATCACACATCCAAGCGAAGCAAATCAGTCTTAAACTTTCTAAATTAATATTTTAATTTTAATTTTTTAAATTAATAATTTTTTTGGTTTATTGCCACCTTAATGTCTAAAATATTAATTATCAAATGCAAAGAAGCTACAACTAATGACCCAACTCTTTTACGACACAGATGCAGATCTAAGTCTTTTAAATAATAAAACAATAGCGATTATTGGATATGGATCACAAGGTCATGCACATGCCCTAAATCTTAAAGATAGCGGTATGGATGTAATTGTTGGATTATATAAAGGAAGTAAGTCTGAAAGCAAAGCTATTAGCGATGGTCTAAAAGTATTTAGCGTTTCTGAAGCTTGCGAAAAAGCAGACTGGATTATGATTCTCCTCCCCGATGAGTTTCAGAAAGACGTTTACCTTAAAGAAATAGAACCAAACTTAAAAGAAGGAAAGATACTAAGTTTTGCTCATGGCTTCAATATAAGATTCGGACTAATCAAGCCTCCTAGTTTTGTGGATGTTGTAATGATTGCCCCAAAAGGACCTGGACACACTGTTCGTTGGGAATATCAGAATGGTCAAGGAGTTCCAGCACTGTTTGCAGTTGAGCAGGATTCTTCCGGAAGTGCAAGATCATTGGCAATGGCTTACGCTAAAGGGATTGGCGGAACGAGAGCTGGGATTCTTGAAACAAACTTTAAAGAAGAAACAGAAACTGATTTATTTGGCGAACAAGCGGTTTTGTGCGGAGGATTATCAGAACTGGTTAAATCAGGATTCGAAACTCTTGTTGAGGCAGGTTATCAACCCGAACTTGCTTACTTCGAATGCTTACATGAAGTTAAACTTATTGTTGATTTAATGGTGAAGGGAGGCTTATCTCAAATGAGAGATTCCATTTCAAATACTGCAGAATATGGAGATTATGTAAGTGGTAAAAGACTTATCAATAGTGATACAAAGAAAGAAATGCAGAAAATCCTAAAAGATATTCAAGATGGAACTTTCGCTAAGAATTTTGTCGAAGAATGCGATAAGGACAAACCATTAATGACAAAATTAAGAGAGGAGAACTCAAAACATGAAATTGAGAAAGTGGGTAAAAGTCTGCGCTCGATGTTCAGTTGGCTGAAATAAATTTATTTTTAATATTCCTTGGATCGATTGGTTTTGATTTTTTAATCGGCGATCCAAGATTTTTAATCCACCCAGTTCAAGTAATTGGCTTTTACATAAAAAAAATATCTGATTACCTCATAAATAATTGTGGGAAAAATAAAAATATATTGTTTTGGGGAGGTTTGATCGTAGCCATATCAACCATTGGAATGAGTTTTGGTTTAGGTAAATTGATAGAACTCATTTATTTTCAATCAAGAAATAATTTTTTTTGTGGATTGCTAATTTTTTTTGGACTTTCAAGTTGTATTGCGACTAAGGGACTTATTTCAAGTGTTAAAGAAATTGCAGCGCTAGTAGAACGCGAAGAAAATAATGACCAAAATAAAAGAATAATCAAAGAGAAGGTACAAAGGATAGTAAGTAGGGATGTAAGTTCATCTTCTTTAGAACATCTTTTGAGATCAAGTACAGAGAGTCTTACCGAAAATTCTGTTGATGGAATATTTGGGCCATTATTTTGGATTTTTATTGGAATTTTTTTGATGAAATTTTCAATTTTTCTGCCAGGCCCTTTATCTCTTGGTTTTTCTTATAAAGCTATAAGTACTCTAGATTCAATGATAGGTTACAAATATGATTATTTTAGATATTTAGGTTTTTTCAGTGCAAAAATCGAAGATATGTTTACGTTTGTTCCTTCAAGATTAGTTTTAATCACATTACCTTTAGTTAGTCCCAAAATAAATGAGTATGGATCAATCCTAAAAAAAAGCTATCTTGATGGTAAAAAATATGATTCGCCTAATGCTGGGATTTCAGAAGCTATATTTGCTTATATTTCTGGTATAAAATTGGGTGGTAAAAGTAAATATAAAAATGAGATTATTGAGAAGCCAATAATCAATGCGAATGGAGATATTTGCACTGGAAAGAACATCAAATATATTTGTCAATTAATTTTGAGGTTACAATTTTTATGGATAATACTTTTTGTCTTAATTTTTTTTATAATTTAGACCTTAATTTAATAATAAATTAGTTTTAAGATTACTAGAATATGCAAAAAACTTTATGCAAGAAAACGGCGCTTCAATAGAAAATCAAAAAGATGATTTTACTAATACATCATCAACTGATAATGAATACTCAAAATGGGTAGATAACCAGGGAGATGAAGTAAAAAATGTTTTTGGATTTAATAGCAGTGCTGAACTTGTAAATGGTAGAGCAGCAATGATCGGCTTTTTAATGCTCATATTAACCGAGTTAGTTTTTAGCGGCAGACCTGTAACTTCTTCAATTTTTGGTATTAATTAAATATGGAAGCAAAAAAATCTAATCCAATAAAAGTATTCTTATACATATCTGTATGGGTAATTATTTGGGGCACTATAGGATCTTTAGTCGATTTTCCTCTATATAAAAATAAAATCTACTTAGAAGGAAGCATATATCAATATCTTACTTTCACGGTTACAGCGATTATTTCAATTGTATCTGCCAAGTTTTTTTACAAGAAAATTGATTTATAAAAACTTGTACCTGAATTTCTTAATAATTTTTGCTGGTTCTTTACTTTCATTGGACTCGTAAAGTATCCACTGATGAGTCTCAGTATCATGATCACAACCATAATTTACAGATGGGTTATCGTAACTAGAAAGATATGAATGACAAATTTGATCTGCCTCAAAAGCAGAGTCGTAACCTGTTAGAAAATATATCAAAAATAGAACAGTTATTAACAAAAAAAATACTTGAGAAACTAAATTAAACACCTTCATAAGATATTCTAAAGTTTAAATATATCATCTAATAAATTTTTTCGATCTAAAAATATAGCTAACGGCCTAAATTAAATACAAAGTCATGGAATTCTTGATTCTTTAAATACAGGATGACTAGCAATACTAAAATTATATTTAAGCCTATCACAATTGACCCAAAAATGTTTATTTGTTTTTTACCTGGCAAAGTGTAGGTAAATTTCTTGCCTTTAAGAAAACCAGCTAAGCCTTTTTTTTCTTTTATTTGCGTATTTTGAGTATTATTCTTAACTTCATTATCAGAAAAACCTTTTACCATTACAAATTAAATAACAAATTTATAATATTCCAAAAAAATTAATTATTTTAATAATTAACAATTTTTAATCACATATGGGATCATTAGTGAAATTCTCTCATTAGAGAAATTATTAAAAAAATAAGCTTCAATAATTTCCGTTTGCAACCCCAATAAACTTGATTGACATTTGAATCTATTTTGATCAAATACTACTAATTGAAGTTTTTCTATTTCAGAAACTAATTCTTCACATAATTGGGTTCGGGAATCTGCAAAACAATCACTAAATTGTTTTAAAATCTTAGACTTTGTTGGTATTGTTTCTGCCATAAGGAAATTTGATAATAATAAAAGTTTTAAGAATAAAGTAGTTAAAAATTTCATTACTTTTTAAAATTTCAAAATTTTGGATACTTCGGCAGAAGTTTTGGTCATTGATCTAATTGCATTTTATTGCAATAAAAAAAAGAT
Source organism: Prochlorococcus sp. MIT 1304 (assembly GCF_047305015.1). Taxonomy (NCBI): domain Bacteria; kingdom Bacillati; phylum Cyanobacteriota; class Cyanophyceae; order Synechococcales; family Prochlorococcaceae; genus Prochlorococcus; species Prochlorococcus sp. MIT 1304. Next base: position 131,567 of record NZ_CP138974.1, read on the forward strand.
GCTCTAAAAGAGCACCTTGTTATTAAAGGAAGAAATAGATTAAAAAGATTACCCTTGAACTCTATCCTTAAAAAGTTTACCTGCAGAGAATGTTGGAACTCTTTTAGCGGGTATTGCTATTTTTTCGCCTGTCTTAGGGTTTAATCCCTGTCTTGCAGAACGATCTCTTGGTTCAAAAGAGCCAAATCCTAGTAAAGAGACTTTTTTGCCTTCCACTACTGAATCAACAATAGTTTCAATAGCTGCATCGACAACTAAAGAAACATCCGTTTTTGTGAGCTCCGTACGAGCTGCTACAAGATTTACTAAATCAGCTTTGTTCATTGAAATTTAAATTAAAGCTAAGGGTTAAAAAAAGATTTAAATCGAGTTTTAAACCTCGAACTTTCACATCATATGGAGCAAATACAAATACGGCAACCGAAAATGCCGGCGGCGCAAAGCTTTATACAAATTTTAGGGACATTTTTAGCAACATTATTTGTTTTTTGTAGCCACGCTTTTTCATTTATAAAAAATAGCCTCTTCATTTAGAGAATAGCAAAAAGCCTTAGTGGCACTGGATTTAGCATTAAAAATTTAACTTCATTTAGCGAAGGGAAAAAATTTAAAAGGGGGGTGAATTTAAGAATTTGAGCTATTTATTATGTTTTATTAATTTTCAGATATATTTCCTTCTCATCACATGAAAAAACACAATTTGTATTTTGAAATCAAGAAAAAGCTGGTTTTCTTCATTATTAAACTTTCTCTCTAAATCATTTCATTCACTGAATAGATGGATGGATAAATTGCCATAAATGAAAAAATTAATACTGTCCAAGATCTAATAAAGTTGATTAGTGAAGCCTTAAATTTGAGTTTTTTTTCAATTTTGCATCTATTATTCAAATATCAGTAATTTAAATAAATTATCTCAATATTTAAATAATCAATGATTAAGAGAAAGTGATTCATCTCAATAAAGGTAAACCATTTCCTTTAGGGAGTTCTCTAACTTCACAAGGGGTAAATTTTTCCTTAATAGCCACAAATGCTGAATATGTAGAAATATTATTGTTTGAGAGAGAAGACTCTATTTTCCCAAAAAGCATATTCAAATTAGATCAGACTCACAATAAAGGTCCTTACTGGCATGCGGAAATAAAAAATCTAAATGAAGGTTGCATTTATGCTTTTAGAGTGAAACAAAAAAATAATGGAATTAATAATAACTATAAAAAAAAAGTATTACTTGATCCATGTTCAAGGGGTATAACCGGATGGGGGAGTTATAAAAGAGAAAATTCATTAAAAACGCATGAAAATACTAATTCTTGTCTTAAAAGCGTTGTTTGCGATAGGAAATTATTTAATTTTAAGGATTATCCAAGACCAAAACATTCTTGGGAAGAAACAATTATTTATGAACTTCACATCAAAGCTTTTACTGAATCAACTGATAGAGATGAAAGTTGTTTTAAGAAATTTTTAAAAAAAATTCCGTATCTCAAAGAACTTGGTATTACAACAATTGAATTACTTCCAATTTTTTGTTTTGATCCTACTGATGCCCCAAACGGTCTAAAAAATTTTTGGGGTTATAGTCCAATTAATTGGTTTACTCCGCATTTTGAATATCTTTCGAATGAATCCGCCGAAGAGAATAGAGAGGAGTTTAGAAGATTTGTAGAGGAATGTCACAAAGCAGACATTGAGGTCATCTTAGATGTTGTGTATAATCACACCTCCGAAGGTGATTCCAAAGGTCCAGCAATATCTTGGAAAGGTATAGATGAAAATCTTTATTACTTTATTGGAAAAGATAAAAATTATCAGGACGTCTCGGGATGTGGTAATACTATTGCAGCAAACAGAGGATTAGTTAGAAAACTAATAATTGAATCATTAAAATGTTGGGCGAGTGAATTAGGAGTTGATGGTTTTAGATTTGATTTAGGGATTGCCCTATCAAGAGGCGAAAATCTCTCACCACTTGATAATCCTCCGATTTTTGAAGATATAGAATGTGAACCAGAACTTATTGATATAAAATTTATAAGTGAGCCATGGGATTGTGGTGGTTTATATAAATTAGGGGATTTTCCATCTAAGAATACTTTCACTTGGAATGGTCATTTTAGAGATGATTTGCGAAGATTTTGGAAGGGGGATAAAGATACAGCTTGGAATATGAGCGATAAAATCAAAGGCTCTCCATCGATTTATAAAGAAGATAATATTTTCCCAAAATCAATAAACTTTATTACTTCGCATGATGGATTTACTCTGAAAGATTTAGTAACTTTCAATAGAAAACATAATTTTGCCAACAGAGAGCAAAACAGAGATGGTGATAACCATAACAATTCTTGGAATCATGGGGAGGAGGGACCAACTACAAACTTATTAATTAATGATTTAAGAAAAAGACAACAAAAAAATCTTATTCTTAGTTTACTTATCTCTAGAGGTGTTCCAATGATACTTATGGGTGATGAGATAGGAAGATCACAAGGCGGCAACAATAATTCTTGGTGTCAAAATAATTTATTGGGCTGGATGAATTGGGAACATGGTCATCAAGATTTGGAATTATTAGAATATTTTAAATACGTTATAAAAATCAGAAAAGAACTAATAAACATTTTTAATCCACCATTCTTCCCTAAGAATAAAACTAATGAAAATATTCCAACATATCATTGGCATGGAACAAAATTAGATAATCCCGATTGGAGTAGTTGGTCTCACACAGTTGCTTTTAGCATTAACAAAGGAATTACTAATCCACTGGTCTGGATCGGTTTAAATGCATATTCAAAAAGTATCAATTTCCCCTTGCCGAAATGTAAATATAATTGGTTAAAAGTTATTGACACTAGCATGTCTAAAATTTTTGAACCCTTAACTATTGATGAAAAATTTGTTTCAATAAAGAGTAGAAGCTCTTTATTAATAATTTCAGAAGAAGTATTTGGGGCAAAAAATAATTTATTCTAAAGCGGGCGGCGGGAATCGAACCCGCATCTTCAGCTTGGAAGGCTGAGGTTTTACCACTAAACCACGCCCGCATTAAGTAATAGAATTACCATTGCAATAATACATTATCAAACAATCAACAAAGCAAAAAGATTGGAAAATTCACACTCGAAAAAAAATATTACTAGATCAACAACAAGATTAATGTTCTCTTATGGACTAGGAGATGCAGGTACAGGTTTAGTCGCCACGCAATTTGGTTTTTTTCTATTCAAATTCTTTATTTCTGCTGGTTTACCAGTAATAATTGCAGGTTCATTATTAATGTTAATAAAGATATGGGATGCAGTAAATGATCCGTTAATTGGATGGTTAAGTGATCGTACTAAATCAAGATGGGGACCTAGAATCCCATGGATGGTAGTAGCATCTGTGCCCCTTGGTTTCTCTTTAGCTGCGATATGGTGGACACCCGCTGGCTCCGTACTAACCAAGACTATTTACTATGCAATAATTTCTATAATCGTAATGACTGCTTATACGAGTATTAATCTCCCTTTTGCAGCTCTATCTACTGAAATTTCTGAAAAAACAGCAATAAGAACAAGACTAAACGCATCTAGATTTACTGGCTCAATAATTGCAGGACTAACTGGTTTAATAATTGCTGGAGTTGTATTAGGTTCTGAAGGATCAGCAAATAATGAATATTTTTTAATGGGTAAAATAAGCGGATGTATTGCAGTTGCTGCAACATTGATTTCTTGTTGGGGATTAGCTCCATTTGCCAAAAAAGCAAGAATGCCTTCAGGAAAAGTTGAAGCTATTTCACTTCAATTCAAAAGGATCTTCAGAAATAAAAAATTTCTAAAAGTTATTACACTTTATATTCTCCTCTGGTGCGCCTTACAGTTGATGCAAACAGTATCGTTAATCTATGTAGAGGATGTACTGAATGTTCCAACATATATTGCGAAGTGGATCCCGATACCTTTCCAAATTAGCGCTTTAGTGGGTTTACAAATATGGACCAGAGTATCGAATAAATTGAACAGGATTTCAGCTTTAAACTATGGAGCGATTATGTGGATTGTTTCATGTACGGCAGCTTTATTTTTACCTTCACTATCAAAAATTTCAGGAGTTGGAGATAGTTTATTCCTAAATGCCGGCAACATATTTCTCTTCATTCTTTTAATTTTCATAATCTGTCTTATTGGAGTAGGAGCTTCAACCGCTTTTCTTATCCCTTGGTCACTACTTCCTGATGCAATAGACGAAGACCCAGAGAAACCTGCAGGATTATATACTGCTTGGATGGTACTTATTCAGAAGATTGGTATCGCGTTTAGTGTTCAATTATTAGGATTTTTATTGTATTTATCAGGCTATCAATCATGCATTGTTGATAAAGGTGGTCAAAATATTGTTGAACAATGCTACTCAGCACAATTAACTATTAGATTATGTATTGGTTTTATACCCTCAATATTGGTAATAATTGGTCTTTTAATCATGAGAAAATGGGATCGAAAATTAATTACAAACTAATATAAAGATATGTATTCCCATAATTTTTTCAAAAGACTTCTAAGCAGCTTAATCATTGGCGGGCAAGCAATTAATTTTATCTTTAAGGGTAAAATTTCCAAAAATGATCTCTTTGACCAACTTATGGAGTCAGGCCCTGGCAGTTTATTAATTGTATTAATTACAGGAATTGCAGCAGGTACAGTTTTTAATATTCAAGTTGCATCACAACTCACAAGCATGGGGGTTTCAAGTGAAATTGGAGGTTTATTAGCTGTAGGCATGGCGAGAGAAATGGCTCCTCTTCTAACTGCTACTTTAATGACTGGAAAGGTTGCAACTGCATATGCTGCTCAATTGGGTACCATGAAAGTCACAGAACAAATTGAGGCAATAACAATGTTAAGGACCGAACCAGTCCAATATTTGGTGGTCCCAAGATTACTATCAATGGTAATAATGTCTCCAATACAGTGTCTTCTGTTTTTATCTGTAGCTTTATGGAGCGGACAGATTTGGAGCACAATTTTTTATAAAGTTCCTCCAATTGTTTTTTGGACATCTGTAAGATCAGGTAATGTGAGCTTAACCAGCACTGACTTAACTTCAATGTTAATAAAATCTGTAGTGTTCGGACTACTTATTGCAATCATTGCTTGTGGATACGGACTTACGACTAAAGGAGGTCCAAAAGAAGTTGGAACAAGTACAACAGGGGCAGTTGTAATGACTCTCGTTACTGTATCTTTAATGGATGTATTTCTAACACAAATTTTATTTGGATGATCCTATGTTTAACACTAAATCAAAAAAAGAGGAACCAGTAATAATATCTCCATCATTTCAGTTGCCAATCATTCTAATAGTTTTAAGTTTTATGCTTTTGTTTTTGAATATCGGTTCTTTGCCAACAATAGTTTTTGCTTCCTTTAGCTTTTTTTTATTACTTCAATCATTCACCTTAAGAATAAAAGTAACAAATGATGATTTTATCGTTTTACAATTAGGGAAAGAGATTAGAACTTTTCCATTCAAGAACTGGATATCATGGAAATTCTTTTTCCCTATAATCCCAGGTATTTTTTATTTTAGAGAAAAGTCCAGTCCTCATTTATTACCAATTTTATTCAATCCAAAGCAATTAAAAGATGAGCTCATAAAAAAAGTTGACTCCTTGGAAATTAAAAATTCTTAAAGTTAAGATTTTTCCTATTCATCAAAATTATTTAAATGACTAATACAGAAATTTCCGACAATAATCCTGAAAAGGAATTAATAATAGATAAGTCAATTTCAGATGATAAAACCAAGCAAATTAGTAAGAAAAATACAGCGCAAAATAAAAAAAATACACCAATAAACGGCAAACCAACTAAATCTTTTGATGAAATTTCTAATGAAATATTTAGGGATCTCGTCTTAAGAAAAGACAATTTAGTTAGAGAAATAAAAGAGTTAGAAACAAAAAAAAATGAAATCGAAAAAGATATTGAGTCAAATTTTAAAGGACAGTCAGATAATATTGCTAAAAGAGTTAAAGGCTTTCAAGAGTACTTAACTGGCGCTTTGCAGAATCTTTCACAAAACGTAGAAAAACTTGAATTAGTTTCTCAACCTATCATTGTAAAGCCTTCTCCCCTTGATGAGAAAAAGGAAAACAATAGTACAAACAATGTAGTTAATGTTCCCGCTCTTTCTGAAACATTTAAGCCAGATGAAGAGATTATAAAAAGTTGCTTTTCAAGTTTTACAGAACAACCTGATTTTTATGCAGAACCTTGGAAATTAAGGCGGAGTCTTGATTCATCAGATATAGAAATTATGGATGATTGGTTCTTTAACATGGGCGGAAGAGGTTCTCTTGAGAGTAGAGGTTCTCGACAAAAAAATGCCTTATTATCAGCGGGTTTAATATCTATTCTTGGAGAATTATATGGAGATCAGTTTCAGACTCTTATTTTAGCTTCGCAGCCTGAACGATTAGGTGAATGGAGAAGAATTCTTCAAGATTCACTTGGTCTCACAAGGGATGACTTTGGACCTAATAGTGGGATAGTTCTTTTTGAGAGGCCTGAAGGTGTCATAGAGAGAGCTGATAGATTAGAAGCGAATGAAGAATTGCCATTTATTATCATTGATGCGGCAGAAACCTCTGTTGAAATTCCAATACTTCAATTCCCATTGTGGGTTGCATTTGCTGGTTCAGATAATGAAATTTATGATGATCTTGAACTAAACTAAACTTTATGAATATCTTAATAATTTTTGCAAGTTATCTTTTAGGATCACTTCCGACAGGTTTTTTAATTGGAAAATATCTCAAAAATATAGATCTAAGAACTATAGGTTCTGGATCTACAGGTGCCACAAATGTCTTAAGAAATGTCGGGAAATGGCCAGCACTTTTTGTATTTATCATTGACTTAGGGAAAGGCCTTATTGCAGTAAAAATTGCTCAATATTATACAGATCAAGGATTAATTGAAGTTATAGCAGGGATATCAGCTATCTCAGGACATATTTGGCCAATATGGCTTAGAGGTAAAGGAGGGAAAGCTGTTGCAACTGGATTAGGTATGTTTTTAGCTCTTTCTTGGAAAGTTGGACTCGCATCTCTTGGCTTTTTTTTAATAGTCCTAACAAAAACTAAATATGTTTCCTTATCAAGTATTTCAGCTGCAATCTTACTTCCTATTTTTATGTTTTTTTACCTAGGTAAATTTATGCACTCATATTTTTTTATAAGTTTAATTGTGGCATTACTAGTAATCTGGAAACATAGAACAAACATAACAAGATTGCTTAAGGGAGAAGAATCCAAAATTAATCAGACTCAATAGATTTAAATATTTCTATTAGAGCTTTATTAGGATCTATAGCTTTTGATATTGATCTACCAATGACCAACTTAGAAGCGCCATTATCTATAGCTTCATTGGGAGTCATAATTCTATTTTGATCATCTTTGCTGTCAATATTTAATCTAATGCCTGGTGTAATAAGTTCAAAATTATTCTTATAAATATTTCTCAACATTTTTACCTCCCAAGGGGAACAAACACATCCATCTAATCCAGCATCAAAAGACAATTTTGCAAGTCTCAATACATTTTCTTCAATTGAATTATTTCTATCAAGATCAGTTTGAAAATCTTGAAGAGAAAAGCTTGTTAAAACAGTTATTCCTACAACAAATGGAGGCTTAACACCTAATGATTTGGCTCCTTCTAAAGAGGCTTTCTTCGATTCCTTAAGGGCTTTTAGACCTGCTGAAGAATGAATAGAGATTATATCAACTCCTAATTTTGAGACTTGGAAACATGCTGCACGCATGGTATTTGGAATATCATGAAATTTTAAGTCTAAAAAAATTTTTTTATTTAAACCTTTTAATATTTCAATAACTCTTGGACCTTCCCTAACAAAAAGCTCTAAACCAATTTTCACCCACTTAATATCAGGACATTTTTCCAGAAGTAATTTTGCTTGACTTACATCTAATCCATCAATTGCCAATATTATTTTATCTTCTGAATTAAATCTTTTATTCATCAATTTTCAGTTTTCAAACCTCTTAATTATTTTTTTTCCAATTTGCAAAATTTTCCCTTCCAAATCATTTTTTGAATTAAAAACCAAATCAGGATTTATTACTTTCTCACTATCAATTTTTACACCTCCACCTTTAATAGATCTTTTGGATTCGCTGCTAGATTTGAAAAGTTTTAGAGCACTTAACAAGTAAAAAAGCTTAACTGGAAAAACTACTTCTTTTAAAGAAATCTCTGGAATTTCTCCAACTTTTTCTTTGTGTCCAAGGAATAATTTTTCACAGTTTGATTGCGCCTTTAATGCTTTTTCATCCCCATGGAATAAAGTAGTAACTTCTAAAGCCATTCTTCTCTGTAATTCACGAGGATTTGAGTTTTCCAGAAAACTTAAATCTAATTCAGTAAGTAATTCAAAATAGGCAGGTATTAAATTATCAGGTACTTTTTCTAATTTTGAATACATTGAAAGAGGATCTTCAGTCAAACCGACGGTGTTAAATTCAGATTTACTCATCTTCTTAATTCCATCTAAACCTGTCAAAATTGGCAGCAGAACACCAAATTGGGGTTCTTGTTTAAAATGCCTTTGAAGATCTCTTCCTATTGCAATATTAAATTTCTGATCTGTACCTCCAAGCTCAATATCTGCTTGAACGACTACCGAATCGTAACCTTGTAATAGTGGATATAAGAATTCATGCAAAGCAATTGGAACTTGCGAAGTGTACCTTTTATTAAATTCCTCCTTAGCTAGCATTTGACTAACTGTTGCACTCCCCATTAATTCGATTATAGAGTTAAGATTTAATCCTTTTAACCATTCACTGTTATATCTAATTTCTATTCTATCTTTTGAATCAAAATCTAAAATAGATTCATTAGCTGGCTTTCCCATCCCTAGTTGGGTTAAGTATGTTTTTGCATTATCCTTAACTTGTTTTTCCGATAACTGAACTCTTGTTTTGTTTTTTCCGGTTGGGTCTCCAATTTGAGCAGTAAAATCACCAATAATTAGAACTGCAATATGTCCATTATCCTGAAATGCCCTAAGTTTTTTAAACAATATGCTGTGCCCAAGATGAATATCTGTTCCAGTTGGATCGATCCCGAGTTTAACCCTTAATTTTTTATTATTTTTTTTCGCATGATCAATTATCTCCGAAAAGGTTTGATCTGTTCCTTTAATTGGAAAATATTCTTCTATTCCTCTTGACAGCCATGATGGCAATATTAAATTATCTGACATGAATCTTTAACAGTTAAATTTAAGAAGTTTTATCAAGTTCATCCTTCATTCTTATTAAGGTTTTATTCATTTGATCGAACATTTGATCAGGGGTAATCCCAAATTGACTTAGCTGTGTCTTTAATTGTTCTACCGTCATTTTTGCTTGAAAATCTTCAGACAATTCAAATCTCTTCATAAAAACTTTATAGCGATCCATAAGTGATTCCATTTTTTTTATAAACATTTTTTTCCCTTCTCTGTCAAATTTTCCATAATCAGAACCAAGTTTCATAAGTTCTTGGTAATCTGTAAAAAGCTTTTTAGCTTCTTCTTGAACGATGTCTGACTCAAAAAATCCCATTTCTATTTTTTTACTTCGCAAGATTAAGGCTCAATTACAAGATAACAAGAATCTTTTAAATTGATTAGAACATTAATAAATTTTAGTTTATAAATAATTCTTTGATTTATATTTTTTCAGAATTAAATTTAGTAGACATGTTTCATAAATATTGGAAAAATTTAACGTAAATAATATTTCAAAGCAAAATAGACAATTTGAATTATTTGGTTCAAATGTAAATACATCAATTAATTTTCAAAACTCAAATAATCTTAAAATCAAAGGCGAAATCCTAACTGAATGGAGAAATAGAATATATAATCACCAGTACAAAATTTCAAAAGATACTCACAATAAAACTTTTCGCCAAACAAGTCTTCCTATAAGTACAATTTCCAATGAGAGAAAAATTGATCCGTTTTCCTTGCAGCCATTATCATTGAACTTCTGGAGAACTAATCAATATATACACAATGGTCCAGCAATGTATTTTGTAATTGACTCGATGGAGAATTCTAAAATTATCCTTTATATAGGAGAAACAAATTCAGCAAATAAAAGATGGAAGGGAGAACATGACTGTAAAAACTACCTAATGAACTACAAAGAGGCCCTAGCTCATAACAAACTCTCAAGTCACCAAGATATTCGTTTCTTTTTAGATGTCCCAAAAGAAGTAAAATTAAGACGTAAATTAGAACAGCAACTGATATATTTATGGTTACCACCTTTTAATAAAGAAACTCGAGATAGGTGGGCAACCACTTTCATAAACAACTAAAAGTTAATTAAATCCATTTAAAAAATGCAATTTTCCACATTCCAAAAAAATCTAGATAACTGGCAAGGTGCTTCATTAATTTTTGGAGTTTTAGAAGAAGAAATTGCGAGCCAACTTGAAAAAATAAAATTTGTTATTGACCCAAAATTATTACTAAAAAAAGTTTCTCAAAAAAATTTCAAAGGAGAGAAAGGAAAAACTTTAAGCTTTGAATTTCTAGATCAAAAATTAGAAACTTTAATCATAGTTGGTCTTGGCAAATCAAAAGACCTTAATAAAAGTGATATAGAAAACTCTATAGGAAATCTAGTTAGGAAAACCATTGATAAAAATGAAAAAATCAGCATCTTGCTACCTTGGGAATTTATAAATTCACAACTAGAAATAAATCAATTAGCAGAGTCAGCCAGATTATCTGCCTATAAGGACAACAGATTCAACAAGAAAAAAGATGAAAAGAAAGTTCTTAAAGAAATTGAGTTTTTGAATTTAAAAAAATTTGAGAATATTAGCTTTAAAGAGACAGCACAAATATGTGAAGGTGTAGAACTAGCTAGAAGACTTGTAGCAGCCCCTCCAAATAGTCTTACGCCTCAGGAAATGTCTATACAAGCTTCTCAAATAGCTAAAGATCATGGTTTGGAAGTAAAAATTTTAGAGGCAAAAGATTGTGAAGATTTAGGAATGGGTGCATATTTAGCTGTAGCAAAAGGTTCTGATCTAAATCCTAAATTTATACATCTTACTTTAAAGTCAGATGGGCCTATTAAAGAAAAGATTGCGCTTGTTGGGAAGGGTTTAACCTTTGACTCTGGAGGATACAACCTGAAAGTAGGAGCCTCTCAAATTGAGATGATGAAATATGATATGGGTGGAAGCGCTGCTGTTTTAGGAGCAGCAAAAGCACTTGGAGCAATAAAACCAAAGGGACTAGAAATACATTTTATTGTGGCATCCTGCGAAAATATGATAAATGGATCTGCAGTACATCCTGGAGATGTAGTCAAGGCATCTAATGGTAAGACAATTGAAATAAATAACACTGATGCAGAGGGCAGACTCACATTAGCTGATGCTTTAACTTACGCATCAAATTTAAAACCGGATTCAATAATAGATCTTGCCACTTTAACAGGAGCTATTGTTGTGGCATTAGGAAATGACGTAGCTGGATTCTGGAGCAATAATGATGATCTAGCAAATGATCTAAAAGCTGCGTCAGCCCAGGCTGGTGAAGAATTATGGCAAATGCCTTTACAAAAATCTTATAAAGAAGGGCTAAAGTCTCATATAGCTGATATGAAAAATACGGGGCCTAGAGCAGGTGGGTCAATAACTGCTGCTTTGTTTTTAGAGGAATTCTTTGATCCAGAGATTAAATGGGCTCATGTTGATATTGCTGGGACTTGTTGGACTGATAAGAATAAGGGGATTAATCCATCAGGTGCAACCGGTTTTGGAGTTAAAACTCTTGTTCAATGGATTAAAAATAAATAACTAAATTTAAAATTATTCATTCCAAAGATTTGTTGATCTAGCGTTATCACCCCACAATTTATCCAACCTCTGATCTCTCCCACAAGAGAATCTATAAAACTTATACTTTAGTTCATTTTTCTCAGCGAAATCCTGATGATATTCTTCAGCCAACCAAAATTGACTTTTTGATTTTAGTTCTACGGATAATTTTTCTAATGGCACTCGCAACTCATTAGAGGCCGCAACGATAGCATTTTTTGCATCACTTTCCTCAGTTGCATCTTTGAAAAAGATCACTGGCCTATAAGAATCTCCACGATCACAAAATTGACCCTTGCTGTCCAAAGGATCAATATTTCTGAAATAGAGCCTAAGTATCTTTGGTAAAATTACCAATTGGGGATCATAGTCCACCAAAACCACTTCTTGATGTCCTTCATGATTTTCATAGGTAGGATTTTGTAAATCTCCACCTGAATATCCACTTTTTACAAAATTTATGCCCTTTAATGACTCTAAATCATGTTCTAAACACCAAAAACAACCTCCTGCAAGAATCAATTCCTCTGCAAAAGCATTTACAGGGTGGATAAATATTGAAAGAGCAATTATGAGAGGTAAAAAATATTTCATTTTTTTATTATAAAGTTCAAATAATAGAATTAATAATCTCTTTAGCAGCTCTTTGGACTACGCCATTTTCTCCCAATTCTTTTTTTAAAAAAGCATAACCTTTTTTAATTTTTATTTTTTCTGACTTCCTCTCAAGAATCTTACAAGATTTGGAGAAAATTTTCTTTTCGTCAAATTCTCTCTGCACAAACTCAGGGATTATTAATTTATTAACTAACAAATTTACTGGGGAAATAAATCTTACCTTGAAATTGAGAATTTTTTTAGCAATAAAAGCAGTTACCCTGCTAACTCTGTAACCAACGATCTGTGGAATTCCATACAAAGCTAATTCCATATTAACTGTCCCAGATTTACAAAGAGCAATTTTAGTGAGCGAATAAATGTGAGGCTTTAATTTTGTGCTATCTTTTTGAGAAATCACAAATCCTTTAATTTGATATTTTCTTAAGGCTTTTTTGAATATTTCATCAAAAGTACTTCGACAGGAGGGGATAAAGACAACCAAACTTGGATATTTTTGTTGTAATTTTTTAGCCGTTTTCATAAAAGTAGGTAATATATACTTCAATTCTTGAGGTCTTGATGCGGGCATTAAAAGGATGATGTTTTGATCTGGGCGAAGGTTGAGAATAGTTCTAGCATCTTTCTTCAGAGGAAGTTTTTTTGTCAAATCAATCATTGGATGCCCAACCCATAAAACATTTCCACCCCTCTTTTTGTAAAATTCTGCTTCTTTCTTAAAAATCGCAAAAATTTTATCAGAAAATTTTATTAGATTTGTTGTAGTATTATTCCCAATCCTCCAAGCCCACTCTTGGGGAGCAATATAGTAAAAAATTGGAATTTTTGTCTTCGATCTTTTTAATTTAGTACCAATTTTTATATTGGGACCCATATAGTCAATCAATATTAAGCAATCTGGGGGATATTTTTTTAGTAATTTATAGAATCTTTTTTGAATTATTATTGTTGGGAGAATCAGAGGTAAAGCCTCCCAAATTCCTATTGCACTAATTGAAGTAGTATCTTGAAGAATTTTTACACCTTCTTTCTGCATTCTCTCCCCACCTAATCCGCAAATTTCTAAATCTATAGATTTTTTTTTGGCTTCATCTAATAACGCTTTTGATAAAAGACTTCCGTGCAAATCTCCAGAGACTTCTCCAGTACTTATAAATATCTTTTTATTCATAAATTCACTATGGGCATTGGTCCTCTTCTTTCGTTAGATATTGACTCTTTTAAAAAACTACATAATTTTGAAGATGAAAGATCTAATTCTCCTTTCATTACTTTTTCTAATGAACTTGAAATCGACTCATTAGATTTGAAAAGAAGATTCCAAGTACTTTGAAGAATTTTTAAGTCAAAATCTTTATTGTCTAATAAACCACTTCTCTTAATTCCAATTCTATTCAAACCTCTCAATCTTCCTGGATGCCCTTCGGCTAAACAAAAAGGAGGTACATCTCTATCAACTCTAGTCATTCCTCCAATCATTGCTAAATATCCAATTTGTACAAATTGATGAATACCTAAACAACCTCCAATAATAGCTTTATCTTCAATTTTTACATGGCCTGCAACTTGAACACCATTTGATAAAACTATCTTATTACCAAGTTCACAATTATGGCCGATGTGAGTGTAAGCCATCAACAAATTATTATTGCCAATAATAGTTTTTTCGCCTTCATCAGTTGCTTTATTAATAGTTACACATTCTCTGAAAGTATTATTATCTCCAATAATTACTTCGGTAGGGGCCCCTTTATATTTAAGGTCCTGGGGATCAAGACCTATAAAAACACTAGGAAAAACTTTATTGTTCATACCAATTTGTGTTCTTCCAGAAATAACTGCATTCGGTCCTATTTCGGATCCCTTCCCGATAGTCACATCAGGACCAACAACAGCTCCTTGAGAGATAATAACCCCGTCATGTAATTCGGCACTTGGATCAACAAACGCATTTGGGTGAACTTTTGCACCACTAAAGTCTGAGTATGATTCAGTATTTTTAAGGTCCATATCTCTAATCAACTAATGAAAACATTAATTCTCCAGCACAAACCAAATTCCCATCAACGTAAGCTTCACCTTTAACCTTCCCAAATCTTTGTCTTTTAATCGACAATAACTCACAAGAAATTATCAATTGATCTCCAGGCACAACTGGTTTTCTGAATTTAACATTATTGATTCCAGCAAAAACAAAAAGCCCTTTTGGAAGATCGGGCATTTGCGTTACAATAATTCCACCAACTTGAGCCATTGATTCAACAATAAGAACCCCAGGCATCAAGGGTCTCTCAGGAAAGTGTCCCTGAAATTGAGGCTCATTCAGAGTTACATTTTTCACTGCAACAGCTCTCTCCCCTGGAATATTCTCTATAACCTTGTCCACAAGAGCAAAAGGATATCTGTGAGGTAATAAACCTAGTATGTGCTCAGAGGAAAGTTGATTTTTTTCACTGGATAATTTCTTTTCCAAAACAATTAAAAATAAAGTTAATTTTTTAGCGATGAGGCCAACAAAGCGTTTAAAGAATGTGATCCTTTATAGACTAAAATTTGAGCCTTAGGTAACCCTACCAAAGCCAAGTCTCCAATGAGGTCCAAAATTTTATGTCTTATTGGTTCATCATCAAATCTTAATGGTGGATTAACCCATTTTTCATCGTCACATACAAGGGCATTGTCCAAACTTCCGCCTTTTATTAATCCAAGTTCACTTAACTCTTGAAATTGATCTTTAAAACCAAATGTTCTCGCAGGAGCGATCATTTCAACAAAACTTTTTGGATTTAAATCAATCACAAAAGTTTGATTTCCAATTGCTTTATAGGCAAAACTTATAGTGGATATAATTGTAATTTTTTCAGAAGGAGTTGCTGCTATGACTGAGCCTTCTTTATTTAAAATTATTGATTTATTAATTTCTTGAAAGAAATTATCTGGTCTAGGTGCCTTTTTTATCCCTACTTCTTCAAAATCTCTAACCCACTGGATTGCCGATCCATCTAAAAGAGGAATCTCTTTCCCATCAACCTCAATGTGTATATAACTCAAGCCACAACCGGCAAGTGAAGATAATAAATGCTCTATAGTATACAAATTTCTACCCCCTAATTTAACCGCCGTACAAAGCATAGTACTTCCAATTAAATCTTGAGTAAGCTTGAAAATCTCACCAGGTTTTTCCTTAAAAGAAACATAATACCCCTCTTTGTCGTAAGGAGAAATTATAACTCTTGTTTTTTCTCCACTATGAAGACCTATACCTTCTCTAGAGATAACTCCAGCAAGGGTATAGCAGAAATCATAATTAGCAGGCCAAGAAAACACTTAAAACTTCCATCCTACTCCAAGTGTATATCTCGTATCTCCACTTAGGTCCTTGCTGGCAATATCTAACCTTAATGGACCAATTGGCGTTTTAATCCCAACTCCACCTCCAAGCGAATAACCAGAACCTGATTTCTGCAATAATTTACCAGGTTTTCCTGGGACATCATTTTGAGATCCCAAATCACTTCCTGCATCAACAAATAAGGCTCCCGATATCATTCTCCAAACAGGGAATCTATATTCTACGGTGCCTTCAACAAAACTTTTACTTACAGCCAAATCACACGATCCCCATCCTCTAATAGATGATGTCCCTCCCATACAAAATGCTTCGTAAGGAGGTAATTCCCCAAGAATAGTTCCTGCCTTAAGTTGAAACCCAATAGCTTGAGGACACTCTTCACTAGTGGCATCACTAGACCTACATGCTTTCGTTAAATTTACTAATTTTGTTGGTATAAAAAATGAATATGAGGCTCTCATTCTATTAAAAGTTGGAGAATTTTTTCCCATTGAGACAAATTGTTCAGTACCAAAGCTTAATTTGTTTCCTGAAGTTGGATTGGTGGAGTTATTCAAATTATTTCTAGATGCACTTGCAATAACACTAACTAATGTATTTTCATCAGGACATGAACCATCATTTGGAGTAAATCCAATACAAATAATATCGCTTATATTATTTCTGGTTGTGGTTGGCGTCCTATCTCCATAGGGTTTATTATTCCCATCGCCATCAATCATCTTTACTTTTTTAAAATTCATTCCTGCAAGAACTCTCCATTTAGCGATCTTAAATGGATCTCCACCATTTAAGGGCCTTGAGAAAGAAAATCCACCACCTGTATTTTCTAAAACTACTGATGAAAAAGTATCAGAGCTAGATGGAGTTTGATCATCTACTGCATAAAATCTCCCATTTTTTTCACTTTTAAATTCTTGTGGATAATCTCTACTTGCAAAAAGATTTGTTCTAAAAGATGTTTTATGTTTATCACCTTTAATCCAAGGATCAAATAATGAAAAATTATAAGTAGTTGAATATTCTCCAAAATTTAGATTTAAATTTGTAGACCATGCTCTTCCTAGTGCATTTGTTTCCTGCAAACCAATCGTGGCGAAGATTCCTGAGCTATTACTATAACCAAGTCCACCAGTTAATGATCCCGTTCTTTGCTCGCTCAGGTCTAAAAATATTATGACTTGACCAGGATTTACATTGTCAGGACCGAGAGAAACCTTTACATCATCAAATAATGAAGTGGCATAGAGTCTACCAATATCAGCTTCTAAAATTTTTCTATTAAATACTGAACCAGATTGTGTTTTTAATTCTCTTTTTATGACCCAATCTTTTGTTTTCCCTTTTCTTGGTTTTCCATCAATAATAGTTTCACCATCAGAACCTAGAAATCTGTATTTTACGTCAGATATAATGCCCTCAGAAACTTTTAATGTTACTACACCGTTCTCAGAGATTCTTTCTGGGCCAGTTATTCTAGCTAGAGAATAACCCTCTTTTTCATAACGTTTTTTTATTATTTCTATCTTATTTTGAAATTCATTCAGGTTAAGAGTTGTTCCATAATAATTATTAAAAATATCATCTACGTATTCATTAGAGACTAGAGAGTTTTTTGGTTTAAGTTCAACTTTCTTCAAAATTGGATTTGGCACTACTTCTACTATTAGCCTCACGCCTAGTGGCCCCTCTTGGGAATTTATTTTTACTCCTGAAAACCAACCACTTGCATATATTGCATTGAGGTCTTGATTTAATATTTGATTATTAACAATACTTCCAGGCTTTATGCTCATAGAATCATATGCAGCCAATTCAAGTTTTCTTCCCTCAGGATGATTTTCCCAACCTTCGATAATTATTTCTGAGATAAGAACACTTTCTTCATTATTGTCATTATTATTTTCAGCAATAAGAAAGTTCTTCTCTTGTTTGATATCAATCCCATTAAAAAAATCATTATTAGGATTTGGTATTTCTAAGGTTTTTATTAATTGATCAACGTCATTTGGCAAAAACTTAGCCGCAAGTTCTGAATTATTTGATATTAAAATCAAGGGAGTACAGGCAACACTTGTGAAAACCTTTCCAAATTTTGAAGAATGTTTTTGCATGATACTTTTGATGAAAATAAATTAAGTTAATATTTATTCATTTAGGCATAAGAAAATTGTTAATTCTTCGGTGAATTTCACTATAAGCTTCAATTAAACCACCTAAATCATTCCTAAATCTATCTTTATCTAGACTAACGATTGTACCATTTTTTTGGTTTAGATCCCATAATCTACAATTATCAGGACTTATTTCATCTCCCAGAAGAATGTTATTTTTAAGATCATAACCATATTCCAACTTGAAATCTACAAGCTGAAGTTGAATATTTTTAAAGAAACTTTTCAGAATTTCATTAACTTTTAAAGTTAGATTAATTATTAACTCTAAATCATCAGAGCTTAATATGTTCATTAATTTAATTCTATCTTTTGTAATAAGAGGATCATTAAGTTCATCATTTTTAAGGTAGATATCAATTAATGGTTTTGATAGAGAAGTTCCAGGTTTTATAGTCGTTTGTTTACATAAAGAACCATAAGCAGTATTCCTTAGAACAATTTCTAATGGAATTACTTTTATTTTTTTTGCAATCATTGTATTTTCATTTTCGAGTTGAATAAAATGTGTTGGAATATTCTTCTCAATGAGAATCTCAAAAATTCTTGCACTTATTAAGCAATTAAGTTTGCCTTTCCCTTCAAATTTTTCTTTTTTTAAAGCATTAAAAGCTGTAGCATCGTCTTTAAATTCAATTTTTACTTTATCAGCATCATCATGCGTAAATATTTTTTTTGCTTTTCCTTCATATATTAACTCATGTTTATTATTCATTAATTTAAGACCTAATTGTGATTACTAAAAGTACTTTTTGTAATTAACATAATTATTAGAGATCAAGTTCAAAAGATTTGATTTCATTTTAGCTGATTATTTATCGAAACCTCATAACCTTAAAGAAACAACTATATGGGAATTCATTCACCAAGTTCTAAGAGCTTTAGTAGATTAGAAAATATTTTAATAATTGGAAATGGCGGGAGAGAAAACTCTTTAGCTTGGGCTATTCAAAAAAATGAATTAGTCAAAAAAGTTTATTTAGTACCCGGTAACGCTGGTTCAGAAAGAATAAATAAATGTAAAAGAATTAAAATTGATATAAATAATGAAAATGAACTGGTCGAAAAGCTTGATTTTCTTAAAATAGATTTAGTTGTAATTGGACCAGAAATACCTCTTGCGAATGGATTAGCTGATTTACTTCGAAAAAAAGATTTTAAAGTATTTGGTCCTAACAAAGATGGAGCAAAATTAGAATTTAGCAAATCTTGGGCTAAGGAATTTATGCAAAAAGCAAATATTCCAACTGCAAACTTTTGGAAAGTCAACTCTTTAGAAGAAGCCAAAAAAATTATCAATTCATCATCAATCCCACTAGTAGTAAAAGCTGATGGTTTAGCTTCTGGTAAAGGTGTTTTTATTCCTAATTCAAAAGATGAATGCTTCAAAGCAGCAGAATCAATTTTTAATGGTAAATTTGGCAACTCTGGAAATATAGTTGTTTTAGAAGAAAAAATTCAAGGACCAGAAGTTTCAGTTTTTGCTTTATGTGATGGAGAGAGATATACATTACTTCCAACCGCACAAGATCACAAAAGGCTTAACGAGAAAGATAAAGGCCCAAATACAGGAGGTATGGGAGCTTATTCGCCTGCACCATTATTAACACAAGATTACCTTGATAAAATTATCAAAGAGATAATTGAACCTACAATCAACGAACTCAATAAAAGAAATATTGACTATAGAGGCGTAATTTACTTTGGGTTAATGATCACAAAATCTGGACCCAAAGTTATAGAATATAATTGCAGATTTGGTGATCCAGAATGCCAAACAATCATGCCCTTGATGGATCAAAATTTTGTATTTCTTTTAGAAAAATGCTCAATGGGAAATTTGACTGGTGACGAAAAAATTAGTACTTCTGATAAAGTTAGTGGTTGTGTAATAGCGACCTCAAAAGGTTATCCTCACGAATATAAAACTGGTTTTCAAATAAAAATAGGTAAGATTGACTCAAATGATTGTCAAATTTTTGACTCAGGTACTTCTTTAAGTGCAAATGGGAAATTATTAACTGATGGAGGAAGAGTCTTAAGTATTGTCTGTCAAGATAGAGATTTTAATATGGTTTTTGAAAGGGCATACAAAAATTTAAAAGAAATTGATTTTGAAGGTATTTACTTCAGAAATGACATAGGTCATCAAGTCAGAAAAAACTTTTCCAAGGAGAATTAAGCTCATGGTGGATACCAATAATCAAGAAAATAGAAAATACAATATCACTGATAACGAAGTTATGGATAATAACTATTGGATTAATGGAATCCTTGCTTGGTGGAGTGGGTTTAGTTTAAGAACAAAGTTGTTAGCCATAGCAACTCTTGTCGTGAGCCTCCTAATGACAGGAATAACTTTTTTTGCTTTAAATAGTATTCAAAGAGATGCTGGAATGAACGATACTAGATATGCTCGAGATCTTGGCTTATTGTTATCTGGGAATGTTACAGAATTAGTTGCGAATAACCAGAAAAAAGAAATTTCAAATGTAGCTGAAAAGTTTTGGAGGTCAAGTCGAAACCTGCGCTACATATTCTTTACTGATGCTGAAGATATTGTTCAACTTGGGATACCGATCAGTGCGACACCGACAAGCTCAGACAGTCAGTTCCAGCTCACTAGAAGATTAAAATTGCCCTCAGAATTAAAGAAAAGACCACAATTCCCTCTGGTTAGACAGCATGCCACTCCTCAAGGTCAAGTAACAGATGTATTTGTCCCAATGTTGTGGAAGGGCAAATATCTTGGAACGTTAGCTTTGGGAGTCACCCCTAATAAAAAAGCACTAGCAAGTGCTGCTTTAACTAGAGAAGTAACCATTGCAGTTTTTATCTCCATTTGGGTTTTAGTCATACTCGGAGCTGTATTTAACGCTTTAACAATTACTAGACCCGTAAGAGAGTTAGTAAGAGGTGTGAGAGAAATCTCAAGAGGTAACTTTAAGTCCAGAATTTCTTTACCTATGACAGGTGATCTAGGAGAACTCTTAAATGGATTTAACCGAATGGCCACACAGTTAGAAAATTATGATGAAGCTAACATAGAAGAACTAAAAGCAGCACAAATCAAACAGCAATCGCTAATTGCTACAATGGCTGATGGTGCCATATTATTGGACTCAAAAGGTAAGATAGTACTTACTAATCCAACATCAAAGAGATTATTTCGCTGGGAAGGAAGATTCTTAGAAGGTAAATATTTTTTAAATGAAATCCCCGAGATTTTATCTAATGATTTACATACTAATATAGAATCTATTTTAAACAGGGAAAAAGAAAAGGACGATTTAAGATTCAGTTTAGGAGAACCAGCAAGAACCTTAAGGATTGTCTTACAATCAGTTTTAGATACAAATAAAGTTGAATTAAAAGGAATTGCTGTAACTATCCAAGATTTAACTAGGGAAGTTGAACTTAACGCTGCACAAAATAGATTTATTAGTAATGTTTCTCACGAATTAAGGACACCACTTTTTAATATCAAAAGTTATGTAGAGACCTTACATGATTTAAAAGATCAGCTTTCTGATGAAGAACAAATAGAATTTTTAGGAATTGCAAATTCAGAGACTGATAGGTTAACAAGGCTGGTAAATGATGTATTAGATTTATCAAGATTGGAGTCTGGAAAAATTGTTCAGCTAGAGCAAATAGACATAAAACCAGCAATAGAACAAACTCTTAGAAATTATAGACTTAATGCTACAGAAAAAAATGTTTCATTAGCTCATGAAATAGAGGAAACTATACCGCCGATTCTTGGAAATTTTGATTTGCTTTTACAGGTTTTTGATAATTTACTGGGTAATGGTTTGAAATTCAGTCCAAAAAATAGCTCCTTAATTATAAGAGCTTATACTTGGCCGGATTCCTGTCCTGCCTTCCCTCCAAATATTAAAAATAATGCAGCTCCCCAATGTGAATTAGTTTCCCCACTACCAAAAGTAAGAATTGAAATTGCTGATACTGGTTCAGGAATATCTCAGGCTGATCAAGAAAAGATATTTGATCGTTTTTATAGAGTAGAGAATTCCGTCCATACTGAGCAAGGTACCGGTTTAGGTTTATCTATAGTGCGGGGAATAATTGAAAAACATGGTGGTGAGATTCGTATGGCTAGTGAATTAGGAGTCGGAACAACTTTCTGGTTTGATTTATCTCTAGCACAATCTGATAAAGACGAATTGTTGACAAAAGCTCTTCATAATTCGGATTCTTTTTCAGGTTCTGAAATAAAAGAAATTATCTAATTTTTATCTAATCCTTTAAAAACATTTTGAACATTTTGATCAGGTACAACTCTATGAGGGGCACCACTAAATATTTGTTCAAAATTAGAAAAAGAATCTTTTATTTCTGGGCCACTATTTGTAATAATAAATTCTCTAATTCGTTTATCATGCCATGATCCCCGCATTTTAAACACATTTAAAGCTCGTGCCATCTCACCTTTTATTTCTACATATTGAAGTAACAATATCGTATCCGTAATTGTTGAGATATGAGAATCAGTTATAGAGTGGCTCCCCATAAATTCTTCTGCAGTATTAGTAAAAAAGCCTGCTATCTCTTCTTGTTTGGTATAACCGGTAACAGCAATTACAAACTGTCTAAATGCATTTAAACTTACACCCCTGGCTAATGCAGAGAGAGAGTCAATTGCCATTCTTTTTGGTTTAAATTGATTAATTTGCGTTTTAATAATTTGTAAGTGATCTTCTAAACCAGTTGATTCAGGATATGCACAAATAATTTTCAATAATCCATCACTTTCCATTTTTTCAAAGTCTATTCCCCAGCTAGTCGCATTCCTTAGTAATTGAGCCCTAGATTCTTCATATGCAAAAAGTATTGCTCTTTCATTATTATCATAAGCATCTTCAACAAATTTTGATACAAGCATTGTTTTACCTGTACCAGTAGCTCCAGTGGCGAGAATAATGGAATCTTGAAAATAACCTCCTCCACACATATCATCAAGATCTTTAACTCCAGAGCTAATCCTAATATTTGAGGATCTCTGAGTTAATCTCATTGCTCCAAGTGCAAACACACTTATTCCATCGGTTCCCATAGTAAATGGATATTCACCTTTCATATGTACAGTTCCTCTTAACTTCAAAACTTCTAGAGTTCTTCTCCTCTTTTCTGACTCAAGAACATTTCTTAATAAGACAACATTATCAGATACAAATTCTTCTACTCCATATCTAGCAATTGGTCCGTAGTCATCAACCCTTTCTGTAGTCATAACAGTTGTTACACCTATTTCTTTTAATCTTGCTATCAGTCTAAATATTTCTCTTCTAACAACGTAAATAGCATCATATTGTTGAAAGACTGCAGTTATTGAATCTATTGCAACTCTTTTAGCTTTATATTTTCTAATTGCATAACTAATTCTCTCAATAAGACCAGACAAATCAAAGCTACCCGCTACATCCTGACCATCAGGGTCAGGAGAAGCATCCAAAATAAAAAGTTTATTTTGATCAATTAATTCCTGTAGGTCCCAACCAAAACTAGCTGCATTTCTAATAATATCTAAAGGGGATTCTTCAAATGTTACGAAGATTCCAGGCTCATCAAAGTTACAAATTCCATGATGTAAATATTGTAGTGAAAAAACAGTTTTACCAGTTCCTGAGGTACCGCTAACGAGTGTACTTCGAGATACAGGCAGCCCACCCCTGCAAACATCATCAAAGCCCTCTATTCCAGTTGGTAATTTTTGTACTTGCATTTTATTTGATTTGCCAATTTTCTTATCATTCATAGTTTTATCCTAACTAAACAAAATTAAAAAAAATTTTGAATTTATCTTGAAAATAAAGTTTTAAACTATTATTTATTTCCACTATATTCAGTTTCAGTTAATTCATCAAAAAGTAAATCTAAACCAATTAAAACTTTCTCTCTATCTGAAAGATCACCTATTATTTTTCTCACTGGTGGCGGTAAAATTTTAGCTAAGGTTGGGGTGGCTAAAATCTTGTCTTCTTCTGCAAGTTGTGGTTGCTTAAGTACATCAATAACCTTCAAAGCATAAACTCCTTTAAATTCATTTTCTAAAATTTCTCTTAAGGTATTTAAAGCTCTCATCGAATTAGGAGTATTTCCAGCAACATAGAGTTTTAAAATATATGTTTTCCTTGCAGCCATCGTTATAGTTCCTGATTTGATATGAAAGATTTAAAAACCCTTGACTTATTACACTACAAAATAAGAAAATAAACAAACAATTATGATTGCTTGTTGGGCTTAATCAAATTATTAATTTGAGCCTAATAGCGTCTTTAAGATATGACAAACTCTAAAAAATCCTCAAACAATTCTTCTAAAAGTAGTGAATTGTATGCAATAGCAGAAACTTCAGGCCAACAATTTTGGTTCGAAGTTGATAGATACTATGACATAGACAGGTTAAATGCAAAAGAGAAAGACAAGATAACACTTGAAAAAGTTTTACTTTTGAAGGATAAAGACTCAATAAGTGTTGGTAAACCTTACGTTAAAGACGCCAAAATTGAATTAGAAGTGGTCTCTCATAAAAGAGATAAGAAGATTCTTGTTTACAAGATGCGTCCGAAAAAAAAGACAAGAAGGAAGATGGGACACAGACAAGAACTTACAAGAGTTATGGTAAAATCTATTACAATAGGTAAAAGCGCTCCTAAGTCTTCTTCTAAAAAGGAAACTGTCAAAAAGGAAACTAAACCAAAATCCGAAAAATCTACAAATTAAACAATTCTAATGGCACATAAAAAAGGAACAGGTTCTACTAGAAACGGAAGAGATTCAAATTCCAAAAGATTAGGTGTGAAAGCTTATGGCGGAGAAAAAGTAACTGCTGGATCAATTTTAATCCGCCAAAGAGGTACATCCTTTTTGCCTGGTATCAATGTCGGAAAAGGTAAAGATGACACCCTTTTTGCACTCAAAGAAGGAACCGTAAGTTTCGAAAGCATTAAAAGAAATTTAAGAAATAGAAAAAGAGTTAATATAGTTATCTAATTTTCTTATAAGCTCTTGTAGTTATAAGAATAGGATGAAAAACTTCTAAAAAATTTGATTACAGAGTCTCAAAAAATTTTTCAACAATTTGAATGTCGTCGATATGAAACGGATATTCATTTTTTTCTCCCTTGAAAAAATACCAATTAAATAAAGCAATAGAATTAGGATCCATAAACTCATTGAAAATCTCAATTTGTGAAGCTGGATCAGCAAGATGTTCCAAAACATCAAGGCAAATTATCGTATCAAATTTAGATATTTGTGTATCTTGAATTGTCTTGCAAAAAGTAAGTTTTTTTTCGACTCCTAATTTCTTCGCCCTGTATTCAACAAAGTTTCTATTTGTCTCATTAATATCTACAAAAAAAACATGCTCAACTTTTGAAGACATAGCGTTAGCTAAGGCATGCGTTCCAATTCCTCCTCCAAAATCTAAAACCAAATCTCTAGAAAATCTCTGCTGAAGTTTTAAAGTATCAGCGATGTATTCTCTACTCGTGAGATGCCAAGCAGCTAAATCAGCTACATGCCGATCTCCAACTATTTCAGTATAAAAATCCGAAACATCATTCAAAGCATCTCCAGGATGTGAATTTGCCAAATTCATCTTTGCATTTGAAAGGAATCCATCTAAATCACATTCTCTAATAGATAAGTATTCCATTAAATGTGATTTCAAATTAAAAGCATTGTCTAAAAACTCTTTTAAAATAAAATTATTGTTTTTCAATTTCTTTCTCTAAATTTCCAATATCAAAATCATAGGATGGTTATAAATCTTTCTCAAAGTATTCTTAATATTAAAAATGGAAACTAAAGATGGATTCTTAGTAATTAATAAAGATAAAGGATGTACTTCACATGATTGTGTTAAACAAATAAGGAAGTTACTAAATACAAAAAAGGTCGGTCACACAGGAACTCTTGACCCAGAAGTTATAGGAATATTACCAATCGCGATAGGCAGTGCAACAAGATTTATTCAATATCTACCTCAGGGTAAAACTTACATAGGACAAATTAAATTAGGGATAAGAACTAACACTGATGATATTCACGGAGAAATAATTAATCAAAAAAGTTGGCCTAAAATCAGTGATGAAAAATTAGATCAATACTTAAATAGATTTAGGGGAATTATTAAACAAATTCCGCCGAAAGTATCTAGTGTGCACATCAATGGTGAGAGGGCTTATAAAAAATCTTTCAGGAATGAAGTTTTTGAATTAGCACCAAGAGAAGTAAAAATAGACGAACTTACTTTAATGAAATGGGACCAAATAAACGGAATATTAGAAATAAAAGTTAAATGTTCAGCTGGCACATACATAAGAGCAATTGCAAGAGATTTAGGAGAAATTCTTAATTCCGAGGGTTGCCTTCTACAGCTAAAAAGAATTTCAGCTTGTGGCTTTGATGAACAAAACTCGATAAAAATATCTGATATCGAAAAAGATAAAAAAAACTCGAAAAATTTCATTATTCCAACAATTTCTGCTCTTAATCACATTTCATCATTTGTCTTAAGTACCGAAGAACAAATCAATTTTTGGCAAACAGGAAGAGCAATTAGAGTTGATATTAATTACTTTCAGGAAAATAAATCTTTTGACTACAAAAAACCCATAAAAGTAATAGATAAAAAACAAATACTGCTTGGGATAGGTTTCTTAAATGAAGAGCAATCTAATATAAATCCAAAATTAGTCCTTAATGCTAAATAACTTCTATAGGTAATCTTTTCTAAAAGGTTTAACCTGCACACCCTTATAAAAATGCTTTAATATTCTTTCAGCTTTTTGGCCTCTAGACGCCAGATATTTAGCCCCCCACTGACTCATTCCGACTCCATGACCTGATCCTTGTCCAAAAACTATCAACCCTTTCTTTTGAGGAGTATTGTTGTTTAATTCTTCCTCAAAAAATTTAAATCTGATAAAATTACTGTTCAGGCCTACTCTTTTTCTAAAATCTACCCCAGATATTTGATCAGAACCATAAGCCCCAATAAGTTTTATATTTTTTACCCTCCCTGTACTAGTAATATCTAGAATCTCTATATTTTTTAAACCTCCAATCTTTGGAAATAAATTTATTAATTCATTACTCGAAATTTTTTTTTGCCATCTAAATTTTGGATTATTTTTATCAAAATCTTTCACACTTGATAAATATGGATATTTATTTTTCCATACATCTTGACTATTTTCTGTCATTCCACCTGAGCTGCTATGAAACAAAGCATTAATTAATTTATTTTTATAAGTTAAAACCAAAGATCTTGTACTTTTAACGGCTCTGATAGTTTTATAAGTTCTTGATTCCAAGCCATTATAGACTTGATTTTTCTGAGTTGAATCTATATCAAATAAATTATTTCCCTTTTGCTTTAAAGCATAAGTTCTCGAGGCAATTGCTTGTGCCTTTAATGCTTCAATAGGCCATTTTGTTGGCATTTCTGAACCCACTACGCTATTAAGGTATTTTTCTATTCCTAAAACATTTACTACCAATATTTCAGAATCAAGTACAAAGAGATTAAGCTTACCAGCAAATCTCTTCTGACCTACCCAAATACCTCTTCCATCGGAAGAACTTACTTGAAATTTTTGATTACTTTTTAAGTCATATTTTTTTTGTTTATTTCTATCAAAATATAAAATTTTTTTATTTTTCTCATTTTTCAAAGTTAGACCTTTTATTCTTTTGCGTGAAAAAAATTTACCCTCTATTGTTAAAGGAATTGATCTATCTGATCTGATCCTTAAATTGTTATTTTTTGATATCAAAACTCTAATGATTGGTTCTCTGGATGCAAAAACACTTTCACTCTGAAAAATACAAATAAATAAAATACTTATCAGGCAACATTTTCTATAGTTATTTTTAAATTTAAGTATCACTTTGTTTAAAAACAAATGCTTAATTTGCCTAAGTTTGACTAAAAGTCTAAATTTAATCCAGATATAACAATAAAAATATCATAAATAAGTGAATATCACCTTCTTAGGAACAAGCTCAGGTGTCCCATCCTTAACGAGAAATGTTTCTTCCCTAGCACTTAAATTATCACAGTCATCAGAAGTTTGGCTTTTTGATTGCGGAGAAGGAACGCAACATCAAATAATGAAAAGCAATATTAAATCTTCACAAATCAAGAAAATATTTATTACTCATATGCATGGCGATCATATTTATGGTTTGCCTGGACTTTTAGCTACCTTAGGTTTATCAGGAAATAGTGAGGGTATTCAAATTTACGGTCCCTCAGGGTTGCGAAGTTTTATAAATTCATCACTTAAAAGTAGTTTTTGCAAATTGTCTTTTCCATTAAATTTTGTGGAAGTTGAAAATTTTGCATCAGAAAATAAAATCCTATTTGAAAACAACAAAATAAAAGTAAATTGTGCCTGCCTTAAACATAAAATACCTGCTTATGGTTATAGGGTGAGTGAAAAAGATAAACCAGGTATATTTGATATCAAAAAAGCAGAGTCTCTAAAAATAGCACCTGGACCAATTTATTCAGAACTGCAACAAGGTAAAAAAGTCGTATTAGCGGATGGTAGGACATTCGATGGGAAAGAATTCTGTGGACCTCCTAGAAAAGGTGAAAGTTTTGTTTATTGCACAGATACAGTGTTTAGCGAATCAGCTGTTTCACTATCAAAAAATGCCGATTTACTCGTACATGAATCGACTTTTTCAGTGGAGGATGAAAGTATGGCATACGAAAAATTACATTCCACAACAATCATGGCTGCCAAAACAGCATTATTATCTAACACAAAAAAATTAATTATTACTCATTTAAGTCCAAGATATACTAATAAAAACGCAATTACACCAAGCGATTTGCTTAAAGAGGCTCAAAAAGTTTTTCCAAATACTTACCTTGCCAAAGATTTTCTAACGGCAGAAATAAAATAAACTGCAACAGTTCGTTAGCAGGAGCGTTGTAAATGACCAACCCATGAAATAATAGTCTTAGGTTTTTCTATTTGATGTCGATCGAAATGGTCTCTATTTTTTCATCACTACATAAGTCTTGTAAAAGACTATTTATTTTTCTTCCATTAATTATTGGGTTACTTATTAATCCAATATCTGCAAATGCACTCTATCCTAGTGATCCTTCATCAGTTGACGTTCTAAAAGAT
Source organism: Prochlorococcus sp. MIT 1304 (assembly GCF_047305015.1). Lineage (NCBI taxonomy): Bacteria > Bacillati > Cyanobacteriota > Cyanophyceae > Synechococcales > Prochlorococcaceae > Prochlorococcus > Prochlorococcus sp. MIT 1304. Next base: position 160,803 of record NZ_CP138974.1, read on the forward strand.
GATCTTCACGGTGCTGACCTTCATAATACTGAATATGTTAAATATGATTTATCTAATCAAGATTTAGGAGAAGCTAATCTTCAAGGTGCATATATGAGTGTGACGACTGCAAAAAACTCTAGTTTTAAAGGAGCCAATATGACGGACCTTATTGCATATGCAACACGCTTTGATAATGCCGATTTTACAGATGCAAATCTTACCAATGGCGAGCTAATGAAAAGTGTTTTTGATGGGGCAATTATTGATGGGGCAGACTTTACAGATGCAAATCTTGATCTTTCTCAGAGAAAATCATTATGTGAAAGAGCTAGTGGAACTAACTCACAAACTGGAGTTAATACAATTGATAGTCTTGAATGCACTGGCTTAAAAGGTTACATGCCACCAAAGCCAAAAGCATAATATTTAAAGCTAACCAATTTCAGAAGGGAAGATATTACCAGGTTCTTTTGAGCCTGGTTTTTTGCTATACCACCATTCTTGTATATCAGAAGAAAATTTCTTTGAAAAAAGAGTTATTACTGTCTCAACAGGTTTTGATCCAGGCTCCAAAATCTGAACTGAGTAAGATGGACATTTTCTTGAAGCCATATCAGCAACGAACCTAGACCCTATTCTTCTCCAACTAGGCTCCTTACTTCTCCAAGCAAGCCTAGAGCAGGGCCATGGTAACTCTTCCCTATCATAAAGTCTGCAACATGGGCCAATTACCTTATAACTGTACTGACCACCATAACTTGATTGAACACTGCCAGTCTTGAAAAATTCAAATTTATCCATTCACAAAAAAAAAGCCACCTTCATAGAGGGTGGCAGAGAAATTATCAATAATCAACTTAGAAAAGTTAAATTTTTATAATTAGTACAATTCTTCCTCAGCATGAGTTGTAATTGTTACGTCAGATGTTGGATAAGCAACACAAGTAAGAACAAAACCAGCTTCTAGTTGGTCGTCATCCAAGAAACTTTGATCAGACTGATCAACACTACCTGAAGTAACTTTTCCAGCACATGTTGAACATGCACCAGCTCTGCAGGAGTAAGGAAGGTCAATACCTTGTTCTTCAGCCGCATCGAGGATGTATTGGTCATCAGGTACCTCAATAGTTGAATTGAGACCTTCACCTTCGCTGATGAGAGTAACTTTGTAAGAAGCCATTTAAATAAAAAATTGTTGGTAATTAATACCTATCAAATACATTTTTAACATCGATTAGGTCGATATGTGAGATTTTGAAGTAAAAAATGACACAATAAAATGTATGAAAGAGTATCTATAAGAAAAACTTATACTTAGGTTGAATTGCTGGCTTTTTGCGCAGAAATGCATGCCCAATCTTTTCTAGTTGATACATCCAATAATTTCAAGTCATGCTGAATTAATATTTTTATAATTTCATCCTTTTGTGAATTCAGAATTCCACTGAAAATGACTTCCCCATTGTTTCTCAAGCACTTATAGATATTTGGAATCATTCCTTTTATTACTTCAGCAAGAATATTGCATAAAACAAAATCAAATTGTTCGAGTTGATTTTTTAAAATTACCTCATTAAAAGATCCCAAATATGTATTTAATTTGTTTAAATTACCGAAATTTAGTTGGAAATTAGATTTTGTTGAATTTATAGCTAAATAATCATTATCCACGGCACAAACCTCTTTAGCACCAAGTAATCTTGCGGCGACACTCAAAATCCCGCTACCGCTCCCAATATCTAATACCTTTTTATCAGAAAATAAAATATTCTCCATTTTTTCCAAGCAAAGATAAGTTGAAGGGTGACTTCCTGTACCAAAAGCTGCTCCGGGATCAATTTTTATGATTTGTTTATCTTTAAATTTTTTATTTAGATTTATCCAACAAGGCAATATTAAAAAATGATTTCCTACTAATTCAGGAGCCCAATATTTCTTCCAACTTGTTAACCAATCCTCCTGTTTGATAATACTCCATTCAAAAAATTTATTCTTAGGGGGATTAATGTTTAAAAGTTTGATAATTATTTTTTCAAAACTACTTCTAGAACTCTCATCCCAATCATCAATTGGAAGCCATATATTAACTTCTTTTTTATTTTCATTTTTAATTAAATATTCAAATGAAAAACTAAATATTCCCAGCTCATTTAATTTCCAAATAATAATTTCTTCAGAATCACTTTCTATCAGAAAAGTTAGTTTATACCAATCTTTAGTTTCCATTAACTAGTTAAAGCCACTTCATAGAGTAACTGGATTAGCGTTGGTAATCCCATCCACTTCAATAATGGTATCAAGTAACTTATTAGGTATTGGATCATCAATACTTAGAACCATAACAGCTTCCCCTCTTACAATTTTGCGCCCAACTTGCATTGAGGCAATATTTACATTATTGCTACCTAATAAAGACCCCAGCTTGCCAATAATACCAGGCATATCCCTGTGCCTAGTAACCAACATATATCTGCTTGGTGATACATTAACTGGGTATTGATCAATACTAATAATTCTTAATTCCCCATCAGCAAAAATGCTTCCCGCTACGCTATGGTCGCCGTTATCTCCATAAGTGGTTAACTGAAGCGAACCACTAGCAAATTCAGGTCTTGCCTCATCTTTATTCTCGACTACTGAAATACCTCTTGAATCTGCTTCTAGCGAAGCATTTACATAATTAATCCTATCTCCCAAAGCTTTACTTAGAAGGCCTTTTAGACTAGCTATTATTAATGGCTGAGAAGGATGTTGAACAAATTCACCTTGAAGCTTTACTTCTAGTTTCTGTATCTGTCCACCTGAAAGCTGGCTTATAAGCAGACCCATGGTTTCAGCTAACTGCAAATGAGGTTTCAGACTATCCATAATATCAGGGCTCAAACCTGGAATATTTACTGCAGTTCTAGCAGATAAACCAAGCAAGACATCCCTTATTTGTTCCGCAACATCAACAGCTACATTTTCTTGTGCTTCCCGAGTAGATGCTCCTAAGTGGGGGGTAAGAATAAGATTCTTTTCAACCTTCAAAAGTGGTGAATTAGATTCCAAAGGTTCTTTAGAAAAAACATCTATTGCAGCACCTGCAATCAATGATTGATTTAAAGCTTGTGCTAATGCCTCTTCATCAATCAAGCCTCCTCGAGCACAATTAATTAATTTTGCGCTACTTTTCATATTTTTAAGCACATCCATATTGACTAAATTCTCTGTCTCTGGTGTGCGAGGTAAATGCAAAGTTACATAATCGGATTGTTGGAATAAATCTTCTAGATCAGATAGTTTAACTTGGATTTGTTGAGCTCTTTCAGTTGAAACAAATGGATCATATCCGCAAACTTCCATCCCTAATGCATTAGCAACTTTTGCTACATGAGCACCAATTTTCCCTAAACCTACTACACCTAATTTTTTCTTATAAAGCTCATTCCCAACGAATTTCTTTCTCTCCCATTTACCTAACAAAGTACTACTATTAGCAATTGGAATATGCCTAGATAAGGCCAACATCATAGCTATAGTATGTTCAGCCGCTGCTATTGTGTTACCCCCTGGAGAATTAACAACAAGGACTCCTTTTTGCGTAGCAGCCTTAACATCTACATTATCGACTCCAACTCCTGCTCTCCCAATGATTCTCAGTTTACTTGAAGAGTTAATAATTTCTTCGGTCACTTGAGTACCAGAGCGAATCATTAAGGCATCATAATCTCCAATAATGGAAGCTAACTCAGAGTCTGAGATCCCTATCTTGTGATCAACCTGAGCAACTTGTGAAAGAATATCGATTCCTTTTTGATCAATTGGATCTGTAATGAGAACTTTTGTCATTTAAGATTGGTTCTTTAATCTTTTACTTTAACTTAATCTATAGTGTATGTATCTTATTTTATTAATTTGAATAACACACAAACATTTGAGGATTGAAATTTGACTAAAAGTATTGTGATATTTGAAGACATTAATAAATGTATCCAGCTATTTGATGTTTTCAACGAAAAATCAGTAATGCTCTCTGAAGCTATTTTGATCCCACCAATAAGTGAGAAAATATCATCAGACGAAACAGAATTGCTAAATGCGAAAGCAAATATCTTATTCAAATCTCAAAATTTTGAAGATATAAGAATCTTAAATCCTAAACTTGATAGGAAGATCAGGCAAAAAGATATGAGCAGATGGCTAATGCCGTTTGGGTTTATAGCAGGAATAGCTTTTTCTAATATGACAAATTTATCTACCTTCAGCTTTCTTGGTTTAAATAACATCGGGGAATCTCTCATTGGAGGAGTATTAGGAATGGGTTCAGGATATTTAGGAAGCATTGTCTCTTCTGCAAGTATCAACATTAATAGAAATAAAGAGTTAAGATCAATCATTAATTTTAATAAAGAGGGTAAATGGCTTGTTCTACTTGAAAATCAAATTGGAACTGAATTACCTTGGGCTTTGATAAAACAATCAGAAGCAAAAGATATAATTTTTTTAGAAGGCTAAATGATTGACTTAAAAGAAATCTTAATAAATTCAAACTACAAAAAAGAAACTGAGGAATTAATAAATATTGCTAACTTAGCTTACAAACACTGGGAAACTTATTGGACTGGTTTTAATTCAACCTATGTTTGCGAAGAGATTTTAAAAGATTTTGAAAATTTAAATGATTTCAAATTTTTTATTTATGGTGGATTCTCCTCTTCTCAAAGATCTAGGATAGCTTGCTTTAGAGGGGATAATATTCCTGAGGAGGATGCGCTAAAAAGTAATTTTCCAGCTCAAGGAATAAAAATTAATGGGAATTTTTTATTTGATAATGCTACTCAAGACGATTTTAGATCCCTCTTAATTAAAAATGGGGTTAATCAATTAAAAGTTGGGGATATATGGACTATTGGCGATAGGGGAGCACAAGGGATAATTGATAATTTAGATATTGAGCATCTAGATGAAAAGATTTTTTATTTAAGAGACGTAAAAGTAAAAATTAATGTAGTAGGTATAGATGAATTACAAATACCTTCTGGAAGATCAAAAAAACTTGTCAATACAGTAGAAGCCTCAACAAGATTAGATGCTATAGCTTCAGCGGGCTTTAGGGTATCACGAACCAAAATCATTGAAAGGATAGAAAATGGAATGCTCAGATTAAATGGAAGCAAAGTTAATAAACCAACAATTAATCTAAAAATTGGCGACAAACTAGAACTTGAAAATAAAGGATTTATTGAAATTTTAAATTTAGAAATAACCAAAAGAGAACGATGGAAAGTTAAATTACTTAGAAAATGAAACGCAACCTGCTATTTTCTTATAAGGGGAATAAAAAATTTCTTCAATTTGGGCGATTAGCTCAGTGGTAGAGCACTACCTCGACACGGTAGTGGCCACTGGTTCGAATCCAGTATCGCCCATTAAAACTTTTGACGACTTAGGTTAGATCCACAGAAAATAATTTCATTTTTTAGATTATTCAAAAAGATGAAACTTAATCAAATAATTAATCTCCATAAGGGTCTCACTGCATTTGTAGTGATAGGTCTTATGATTTTTTTTGATAATTTTACGATCGCTCCCTACGTTTATTTAGCTCTGCATGGTACTTATGGATTACTTTGGCTTTTAAAAGAAAAGATATTCCCAGATCCTTATTTTAAAGAAAAAATCAATTTTTTAACTTCAGTTACTGGTTTTATTTTCCTTGGTAGTTACTGGGTAGCTCCCTATATTCTTATCTCATCTGAGAAATCTGTTCCAAATATTGTAATAGCTGCTTCTGTATCTATAAATATAATTGGTGTGTTTCTACACTTTGCTAGTGATGCCCAAAAATATTTTTCTCTTAAATTAAAAAAAGATCTAATTAAAGAAGGATTTTTCGAAAATATAAGAAATACAAATTATTTAGGAGAAATACTAATTTATCTATCATTCGCCATCCTCTCAATGAGTTTCGTTCCATTAGTAATTCTTGCAATATTTTTCTCTATAGTTTTTCTACCAAGAATGATAAAAAAAGATAAATCGCTCTCAAAATATGATTCATTCGAAGAATACAAAAAGAAAAGTGGTCTAATATTGCCTAAATTAAATGCCTGATAACAACTTACCCAGTTGGAGGCAAGATTTAAAATCTTCTAGAAACAAAGAGGGCAAATCACCCTCTAATAAATGGATACAGCTTGCAACAGTCAGCGAAGAAAATGAGCCAAGATTAAGAACAGTTGTTTTCAGAGGATGGCATAAAGATAGTTCAATGATAATTTTCACAGATAGAAGAAGTGAAAAAATTGGGCATTTAAAATCCAACCCTAATGCAGAAATATTATGGTTCTTTTTGAAAACCAAATCACAATATAGATTTAAAGGAAAAATACGTGAATTAAGTGATAACAAAAATTATTGGGATTCATTATCAGAAAAATCAAAATCTTCTTGGTTTTGGGGGTCTCCTGGAGAGAAAATAAACCCAAAAGTCCAAACTACTCATGAAAGATTATCCAATCTACCGAAGTCAGAAAATTTTGTGGTTCTTAATTTTGAAATATATTCAGTAGATCTTCTTAAATTAGAACAGCCTGTTCATAAACGATATCTTTGGGAAAAGGTTAAAAAATGGGAAAAAGTTGAAATTAATCCTTAAATATTTCTAAATTGTATATTTAGGTTGAAATACATATAGTGATCAGTCAGTTTAAAAAAAGAAGTAATATTTATATGAATTTCTCAGAAATTCCAGAAAACCCTTTCATTTTTCTATCTTGGGTAACTGCTATAGGGCTTTTTATAAGTCTTTGTGAAGCAACGATTAAGATAAAACTTGAGAAGAGAAACAGTTATAGAAAAAGGTTAGAGCTCATCAATAACCTATATCCTAAAAAGTTAGCTTGAAGTATCTGAAAGTATGTTCGCCTGCAGAAATTGAAATAAGCCACCTTTACTTGTTTCTTCTTTAACTTCGTCTGCTTTCGATTTTTTTGAATTTGTTGAAGGAATGATTTCCTCTTCATCTTCTGATTTCAAAATTCTGATAATGACTTCATCTAAGGAAAAAATACCGGGACCTGTTAGTGCAATTGAAGTTGCTGAAGCGAAATATAAAAGTAAAAGCTCTAGTAAGAAAATATTAAAACCTGAAGTAACAAGTGCATGATATATAGCAACAGAAATTGTTCCAACAATTGCCAAAGCTCCGAATCTTGTTGCTAAGCCGATAATTAATAACCAACTACCTCCTATTTCTGAGAATGCCGCTATATATGATAAAAATATTGGGAATGGGAGATGTAATGGTCTTACAAAAGCATCAGCGAAATTTTCTATGTTTGCTAATTTCTCATAACCGTGATGTATAAGAACAGTTCCAGTTATAACTCTAAGAATTAATAAAGCAGTATCTTTGCTGAACGACTTGGTAAGAATTGTTGAAAGCACTATTAAAAAATTATCCTTAAGTAAAAATAACTAGTCACAGTATCCATCGTGGATTAAAGAGCAAAAGTCGCACCTAAATAAGTATTTATACTTACTTGCCAAAGAGGTTATTTTTCTGATTAGGAATTCAACTAAGTTAAAAATTATTTTTTTGAAAAATTTTCTAATATTCTCTGATTTATTTTTGGAATATTTTCTTTAAATTTAAAAAACCCTCTTTTAGCAAATTTCCAAGCAAATAAATCTTCATCCCTCACAAGATTAAAAATTTTTTTTTGGTGTAAATTTTTAAACTCAGTTATGAAATCATAATTTTCTCCCACTCCAGGATAAATAATATCTATTTCGTTAGTATTTTTAAAATTATTTTCCAAAGAATAAGGATCAATCTGTTCAACATTATCAAATTGCTCTAAAAATTCAGAGACCAAATCTTGTTTAAATTTCAATACAGATTCAGACAATTTAATTTGTCTTTGTTCATTTTTTAAAAGGATAATAAATACTTTTTTATAGCTTGGAAGTAAATTTTTAAGGGTTGCAAGGTGTAGATCATTTTCAAACATAATCAGATTATCTGATTTAGGATCCATATCATTTTTATAAATCTCATCTTCAAATGGTATTTGATTAGATTCTTCAAGAAAAATTTGTTGATTACTTATTTTTTCTACTTTAAATCTATTATTTGAAAACTTTCTGAGGTTTGATGATGAAAAAAGATATTGTTTTCCCTTCGTTTGCAATCCCCCGACCCATCTCCAGCTAAGGAGATTAGATGAAGCATCTCCATCAAAAAGATATTTAAAGAAAAACTTTGCTCCTAATTGCCATGGGAGGCCTAAATTAAATATCCAAGTACTCGCAAACCACATTCTTGTATGATTATGCAAATAGTTGTACTGCTTTAATTCATGTACCCAAGAATTAAAATAATCTAATTCTGTATTGCCATTAATTGCACTTTCATATAACTCATAATCAAAATCGAGATTGTTTTCTGAAATAAAATTTCTCCAAACTTTAGGTCTATTTTCCATCCACCCTTTCCAGTAAACTCTCCAAAATATTTCTTCAACAAATTTAGTTGAATTTTTGATTTTGTACTTACTTTTAATATCATGAATCAGCTCATATTCCGACAATATTCTATGAGTAATGAAAGGCGATAATTTTGAAACTGAACTTTCGTTATTTGGCCCAAAATCAAAATTTCTTAATTTTGCATAATCATTGATTTTGTATTTCGCAAAATTTTCCCAGGTATTTTGAGCTTTTAATAAAAATGACATTTTCTCATAACTTTAAAAAATTTTTTTTGTATTGATGGGAATTTCAAAAATTTGGCTTTAAATTAATCCTTAAAATTTTCTATTTCACTTTTGAGTAAATATGTTTGATTAAAGTATTTAATTTAAACGTCTTATAAGTACATTTTATACTCTTAAATTGCTCTCTGCGTAGGAGGATATTTAGTGGTCAATTACTTTTTAGATCTAATTTTAATTTCAAATCTTTATTTAAATGATTTTTTCTAAAAGATTTTTAAATATTTGTCAAAATTATTATGAATAATTTATTAGTGAGAGATGTTAAGTATCTAGATGAACAATACAGGATAGGTGAAGGCATAATTTCCGATGATGCATTTAAGCAACTTGAAAAGCTCTTTATTCCTGTTGATCAAGAGCCTAACTATTTTAATCAAAAAAATAATAAACTTTTGCCAAAATTAGCCAAAGAAAACTATAAAGAATTTTTGGAAAGTTTGTTAACGAAAACAAGATTAAGCATTCAACCAAAAATTGATGGCTGTGCTATTGCAATTAGATATCTAGATGGCAAGTTTAATAAAGCTATTACAAAAAAAGGATTTGATGTCTCAAGCAAAATTAAACAAATTAAAAACGTCCCCGATTATATTCCTATCAAACGAGATTTTCAAATTAGAGGTGAACTATATGCTACAAACCAAGTTGCCGGCATTTCCCAAAGAATTACAAGAAAATACCTCAATGATAAGAAAGGGATTGGAGAAAGTCTCCGCTTTTGCTGTTTCCAAATACTTAATGGAAGACTTAATCAATACGAAACCCTTAACTATCTTAAAAAATGTGGCTTCAGCACCCCTGACAGTTACTTCACAAATCATACAAGCGAAATCCAAATATATAAAAAAAATTGGTTAGAGAGAAAAATATTTGCGAAATATCCAACTAATGGGATAGTTGTAAAAATAAATAGTAGGAAATTACAGTTACTTAGGGAGAAAAGTTTATCTCAAAATAACGAATGGCAATATGCAATTGAAAAATAATATTAAATAGTACCTTCAATAAGAGCTCACGATAGTGACTTCCAGTATTTACAGTAGAAAAGTAATTAAATTTTGGTTAAATTCCAAAGCAATTTGCAGGATTACTAATGACTGCCACTATTTCAAGACCTAAAATCTCTAACTGGGAAACATCTAATATTCCAAACCTTACAGGCAAAATAGCGCTAATTACTGGTGCAAATAGTGGTCTTGGATACTACACTGCAAAGGCTTTAGCAGAAAAAAATGCTCATGTTGTTATAGCTTGTAGATCACTTGAAAAAGCTAATCAAACTATCAAAAAACTTAAAGGTCTTAATCCTGAAGGATTATTTACACCTTTAGAATTAGATTTGTCAGATTTAAAAAATATTGTTGAAGTTCAGTCCAAAATTTTTGATAATTTTGAAAATTTGGATTTACTAATCAATAATGCAGGCATTATGCATCCGCCTAAAACTCTTAGTGCCCAAGGATATGAAATACAATTTGCAGTTAATCATCTAGCTCACATGCTTTTGACTCTCAAGCTACTTCCAATTATTGAAAAAAAAGAAGAATCTAGAATAGTTACGGTGACTTCAGGAGCACAATTTTTTGGCAAAGTCGGTTGGAAAAATCTGAAAGCCGAGAACTATTACAACAAATGGGAATCTTACTCCAATAGCAAATTGGCAAATGTAATGTTTGCTTTGGAACTAAATGAGAACTTAAAGCACAAAAATATACTTTCTTTAGCTGCTCACCCAGGAATTGCAAAAACAAATCTCTTTACTGCTCAAAAACCTAACCCTGGACCATTAGAAACATTCTCATTGGAATTATTTAGTCCTATTTTTCAAACTGCTGAGATGGGTGCTTTACCTCAGCTTTTTGCAGCTACTTCACCAGACGCAAGAGGCGGTGATCATTATGGTCCTAGATTTAATTTCAGAGGTCATCCAAAACTATCCCCTACTTCTCCTTTCGCTATGAATAAAAAAGAAAGAAAAAATTTATGGGAAAAAAGCCTCGAAATTATTAATAACTTCTTATAAATTTTTCATTTTTACTAACTTGAGAAAATACTTCAAGATATGTAATTCACTCTCTGAGAGTTTCATAAATTCTGTTAAGGCATCGTAATTTTTTTCATCAATTTTTTTTGACAATTGAATAAAACTATCATGGTTTTCATTAACGAAGCGCTCAGCAATCTGAGACGGAGTTAAACCCTTTTCAATTAATTCACCTGGAGCATTTTTCTCCCACTTTTCATAAAACCAAGAGAACCAATATTTTGCAGTATTTTCTTCCATTAATTAACTTTTCTTAGGCGAATGCTATAAATACTGAATAAAAATCTCATGATTGAATTACCCCTTAAACACAATTAATATAAATGCAATTATAAATTTAATGATAGATAATCATTCAAATAAAAGAAATATTAATCTCGTAATTGGATTAGGTAAATCTGGATTTTGGGCTGCCAAGTATTTGAGAAGCATCAATAAGAGAGTAATTGTTTGGGAAAGTAAAAATGGGATAGAATTCTTAGAAAGAAAAACAGCATTAGAAGAGCTTAATATAATAGTTTCTCTAAATAAAGAATTTGTATTTGAAGAGATTCAACCTTTTGTGAAAGAGATTGAATCTGTTGTTGTAAGTCCATCAATACCTTACGACCATAAAACTATTATTGAATTAAAAAAAAAGGGAATTAAAGTAATTGGAGAAATTAATGTTGCATGGGAAATTTTAAAAGACACAAATTGGATAGGTATTACTGGCACTAATGGCAAGACTACTGTTACTCATCTACTAAGCCATATGCTCTGCGATACTGGATTATATGCTCCTTTTGCTGGAAATATTGGTACACCTTTATGTAAATATGCTCACTCCAAAAAACATGAAAAAATTGATTGGGTTGTAGCTGAATTAAGCAGTTATCAAATAGAAATATCTCCAGAAGTAAAACCTAATATTGGAATATGGACAACCTTCACAGAAGATCATCTTGAAAGACATAAAACACTTGAAAACTATTTCAACATAAAAAAAAGCTTGTTAGAAAAATCTGATTTTAGAATTTATAATTATGACGATAAAAACCTAAGAAATCACTACACTTCGCTATCGAGAGGGGTTTGGATAACAACTAGTTTCGATAAATCAAATTTAATTCATTGCGATTATTGGATAGATGATCAAGCATATATCGTTGAGAGAGGGAAGAAATTATTCAAACTTGAACATTTTTCTTTAAAAGGAATGCATAATCTTCAAAATCTTTTATTGGTAATTGCAGCAGCAAGAAAAGTTGGATTATCTGGCAAGAAGATTAAAGATTCTCTATCTAATTACAAACAATTACCCCATAGGATGGAAACGATTTATAAAAACAATGATCTGGAAATCATTAATGATAGTAAAGCTACAAATTTTGACTCATCTATTGCGGGAATAAGTTCAATTGAAGGTCAAATAATAATCATTGCTGGGGGTAGATTAAAAGGGAATGAATATAGTGAGTGGATAAAAGTTTTAAAGAAAAAAGTTAAATGTGTTTTCCTTTTTGGAGAAAGCTCAAAAGTCCTAAAAATGGCGCTTATTAATGAAGGATTTAAAGAAAATATTTTTGAATTTTCTGAACTAAAAGAGCTTTTAAATTTTGTTTTTCATTATTTACAAAATAATAGGGTTGGAACATTATTATTCTCACCTTCATGCTCTAGTTTTGATCAATTTAAAAATTATGAAGAGCGTGGAGATTATTTCAAGAAACTAATAAGTGAAAAATTAAAGGTTAATAAATCCATTCTTTGTTCAAGTATCATTTCTTAATTTCAGGTCGGTCATCACAACCCCTTACCCTCTAGCAAATATTCACATGATTAGTTAGATTTTGACTATGAATTAACTACTAGCAATGAGTGAATCTAACAATTTACCTCAAGCAATAAGTCATAAAAAATTAAGTTATTTGATGCTTAAGGCACAAAAGGATGCTCATTTTTCTGATGAATTAGCAGGAATAGAAAGCCCCGAAAAAAGAGAACTTGAAGAGTTAATTAACAATTGGGAAGCTTCAACTAAGAAGGTAGTCAATGAGTTATCAAAAAGAAAAGAGAATTTACTAAAAGATAAATCACCAAATTCTTTAATTGCACTTGGTGCTATGGAAGTTCACCTTAATATGGCTTTGCAAGCCTTAAATGCATTTAATAAAGGAGTTGATGGGTAAAAGTAAAAGATAAATCATAAGGAAGGCATCGAAAATAAGAGAAAATCTAAGTTTTTTTGAGTATCTATAGAGACATCATCATAATAATTAACTTCAAAACCCAAGCCATCTCCAGATTCGAGAAATATATTTGAATTAGATTCTTTACTTTTTAACAAAAGATTACCTTCTATTATTTGTATCCAATTATATTTATCGATTTTTAATGGCAATTTTTTTTCTTTAATTGGCTTATATTTACAACGCCATAAAGAGATACTTTGATTTAGAAAAAGCTTATTATTTTTTCCGTCTTTGTAATTAAAAATAAGATTGTCCCACAAATTTTCATTTAATGAAATTTGATCATATCGAGGTTTGATATTTTCTTTTTGAGGGTATATCCAAATCTGGAACAACTTACAGTTCTCATTTTCTTCATTCTTCTCGCTATGAGAAATTCCAGTACCTGCAGACATAACTTGTACTTCATCTTTTTGAATTTTTCCAAGATTGTTTAAAGAGTCTCTATGAGTTATTGCTCCTTTTGTTACGACAGTAATTATTTCCATATTTGCATGAGAATGTGTATCAAATCCTGAATTAGGAGAAATAATATCTTCGTTTATAACTCTAATTTTCCCAAAATTATCCCATTTTGGATCTCTATGTTCTGCGAAAGAAAATGAATGCATCGAATTTAGCCATTCTCTAGTCGATCTAAATCGTTCGTGCGATTTCCTTATTTTAATTATTTTAAAAGACATAAATAGTAAGAAATAAATATGGTGTTTTTGTGTAAATTAACTATTTTTGAAAATTATAAATTATTAAAAAGTGAAATTACTTTTTATTTATTTGTTGATTTTACTTTGCGCTTTATTTGCTTTATTAATTATTTTTTTTGCTTCTTCTCTTGTAGAACATTTTTCTGCCTCAACATTCAAGTTTTTTAGTTTATTTAATTGCTTTGAAATTTTCATATTAGGTTAACTTAACAAATAGAAATTAACACATATTTAATGGAATAGCTAAAAATACTGGTTTGCATTTGAGCTTTACTACCTAAAAATAAGATTGGAGGATTGAATTATCAGAACAATATAGTGGGTGTATTGGATTATCTTTGATTGTTTTCTTAATTAAAAGCGGTCCAAGAGGATTATCAAAATTATTTTTCCTAATTGAGTTATATTGCATTATTTTTTTTGATATTCTTTTATTTCTATTTAGAAATTTACCTTTGTTACCCCAACCTAACCATAAATCACAATTTTCACTTTCAGACCAGTGTTTTAAGTTTTTATAAATATGATTATTGTTTAGATAACCCACTGGGTTTTTATGTTTAAAAAGTTTTTCTGGTTTGCTTGAAATAAGGGCAAATAAATTTATTAATTTAACTTTGCCGTAATTATTGTTTTTCGAAATTTTGATTATCTTTCTTGTTGTGTTGTCCAAGAAAACTTCATCCGATAATGAGGGATTTAAACCAATAAAGATAATCTCTTTTTTAGATTTAGCAATCTTGTAACTTAAACTCCATCTATATAGTTTGTTAGCACTTCTTAAACAATTTCTTTCTAGAAATAAATTATTCAACCTAAACCTACACCTCTAGCCATGAGTGTTGCAAACAAAGGTATTGTTGCAAAGCCCACTAATTCAGTAGTAATAATTAGCCTGAACCTCTTAACTAGATTTTCAGATATTTCAGGTAATTTATTCTTACTTAATGGAATGGCCCATAAGATGTAGGTTGTTGTTGGATATAAAGAAAGTAATCCCACCAGAATGTAAAGAGAAACTTTTATCCAAAAAACAGGATTACCTGTATAAAAATCACCTCCTTGACCAAAATACTTAACACGCAAAATCCCAGTAACCAATATTGCAACTCCTGCCAAACCATAGACCACATCTGCAATTATCATTGAAATCGTCTCATTTCTATTAAGACCTACTTTGAGAGTCAATCTTTCAAATAAAAGAGAACCGAAACACAAAATAATTCCTAAATAATGAACATATGCTACTAATGCACTTTTAGCAATTTCACCTGTTAATAAAGTTCCTAATAACATGTAGAAGTCAAAATTTATACAATCCTAACCACCAAACGAAGAATTTGTTTAGAAATAAATTTATAAGTTAAAAAGTAAGGCATTAAATCTAAGACTCTAAATACCTTTTCTGGCCATCTTCAAAAAAATCCTTTTTATTCCATACTTCGATTACATCTGGGAAATGTTTTTCCATACAATTATCACAAACCCCATGACTGAATCTAATATCACTAATTTTCGAAAGATATTTTTCTAAATGCATCCAATCGCCCTCTTTATTTTTCACTTCTCTGCAATATGAACAAACAGATAAAATACCTTCCTGTTTGTGGAAGTTAGACAATGCATCTAGCAAGTTCAATGACTTTTTTCTAAGCTCTAAAAATGAAACTATCTGCTTGGATAATAATTCCATAATATTGAATTGTTGTGTAGTTAGATTTCCTGGCTTTCTATCTATTACACAAAGAGTTCCAAGTTTATTACCATCACTATTTCTAAGGGGAAAACCTGCATAAAAACGAATCTTGGGGTCCCCTGTTACCAATGGATTATTTATAAATCTTTCATCTTGGAAAGCATCATGAATAATTAATGGACTATTTTCTTTTATTGCATGTGTACAAAAAGACCTATCTCTTCTTGTTTCTGATATCTGAAGTCCTATTTTGGATTTAAACCATTGTTTATCTTTGTCTACCAAAGTCATTAAAGAAATAGGCACATTACAGGTTGTAGCAGCAATTTTTGTAATATCGTCATAACATGATTCTGGCTTGGTTCCCAAAATCCTATATTCTGCTAAAGCTTTTAATCTTCTTTCCTCTTCTTCTTTTTTTGATACAAGATTCTGCATTAATCTTCACCAATAATTAAAACTTTAAAATTAAAGTTTCTCCAAAAAATTTATTCCTTCTAATACTTAATAAAAAAAAGATAAACTTATTAATTTGTTACTTTCTGATTTATTACTTATTAATTTATTATTGATTTATTTAACTTTGAGACTGCCATCCCAGCAATCCATCCACTTGTCCAACAATGTTGAAAATTAAATCCACCAGTGATCCCATCAACATCCAAAACTTCTCCAGAAAAAAATAACCCTGGACAAATTAAGCTCTCCATACTTTTAAAATTAACCTCATTAATTTTTACGCCTCCAGAAGTAACAAATTCCTCTCCAAATGGACCTTTACCCGAAATTATATATTCATCCCTCATTAGAGTATTTATCATTTTCTCTCTTTCATCCGCCAGTAAATCAGACCACTTTTTCTCTTTATCAATACCTATTTTCTTTAATAAAAAAATCCATAATCTTTTTGTTAATAGTGGAACAGGTCTACTATTAATGAGATTCATCTTGCCTTTGTTTAATCTTAAATGATTAATTTTTTCTTTTAACTCCTCATAACTTAAAGAAGACCATTTAACGATTAGATTAAATTTATATTTTTGGATATAAAGTTCCCTTGCGGCAATTGATGAAAGTTTTAATACTGCTGGCCCACTAAACCCCCAATGCGTTATTAATAAATCTCCTCTATTTTGAAAATTCTTATTGTTTAATTTAATTTCTATATCTATGCCCTTTATCGAAACCCCTCTACATTCATCCAAATTTGGTTCTTTTGTAGAAAAAGTAAAAAGCGATGGTACAGGTTTAACAATGGTGTGTCCAAGATTTTGAGCTAATTTATATCCGCTTGGATTTCCTCCAGTTGAAAGAACAATATTTTTTGCAGTTACCTTTGCTTTTTTAAGACTAAAAATATTGAATATATTATCTGGAGTTTTTGAAATTTCTTTTACAAAAAATTTTGTTAATATCTCTACGTTTTTTGATAAAGCACTTTTTCTCAAACAATCAATAACATCTGCAGAAGAATTAGACACTGGGAATACTCTTAAATCTTCCTCAATTTTTAATTTTAACCCTTTTTTATCAAACCAATCGTATACATCTCCAGCAGCAAAACGATTAAATGATTCCAAGAGCTGAATTCCACCTCTGGGGTAATTCTCAATAAGTTCATTCGGTATCCATGTCGCATTAGTGACGTTACATCTCCCCCCTCCACTAATCCTTACTTTCTCCATAAGTTTTGAAGTTCCTTCAAGAATTATTATTCTTTTTACTCCATTTTCAGCAGCAGTTATTGCTGTCATAAAACCGGCTGCACCGCCTCCAACAACTGCTAAATCAAAAGGTTCCAAAAACTTATTATTTAATATGCTTCAATCTGATAATAGCAAGGAGTTATAAAGATAAATTAGTCCAAAAACCATAAAAAAATAAATATAAAACTTTAAAACTACATAATAGATAGCTACGATTAGCTAATTTTTAAATTTCTAGAAAAATCAACACAGTCGTAATTTTTATGCTTTAAGTTAATTAAATGTGTATGTTATTTTCTTACGTTAAATATTCTGAGGCCAGTTTTCCTATGACTGGTCAATATACTGCTCTTCTTTTAATAACTTCTGTTATTTGGGTTCTACTTTGGTTTGGATATAGACAAAATAAGATTAATGATGAGATCAAGAAAAAAGAAAAAGAAGAAAGAATTAATGCGAAAGTTCAAAGAAGAAAGAAGTTAGAGAGTTTGTACCCTACTAATAAAAAAACTGTTTAAAGTAAATTATTTTAGAAAATATGAAAAAAAATAATTTCAAATCACTAATTCAGTACTTACCTGGGATTTTTATTCTTATTTATGTATTCTTTTTAGCCTTTACTCAATTTATAAAATAAAATTTTTAAAAATTATTCATTTTGATTGGAATCCTTTCTGCTTTTGGAGCTGCTACATCTTGGACATATGCGTGCTTTATTTGGCGCTCGCAAACTCAAAAATATAAATCAATAGATATTAATTTAATAAAAAATATAATAGCTTTTTTAATTTTTTTACCAGCTTTTATCAATCTAAGTTCTACAACTGAATTAAAAAACATATTTATCCTACTAATTAGTGGAATAATAGGTATTGGTTTAGGTGATACTTTCTATTTAAAGTCACTACAAACAATTGGCACAAGAAAAACTTTATCTATAGAAACTCTCTCTCCGCTAATGGCAGCTTTGTCAGGGGAATTTTTTATTAATGAAAACTTAACAACTAAATCATGGTTTGGAATAATTATAGTAACTATTTCGCTATTCATAATTCTCAGAGAAGGTAACGATTTTAAAGAGGAAAACTCCTCTTTCTCAGAAAAAAATAAGTTTAAGATTTTTGCTTTTCCTTTTTTATCAGTTTTATGTGCTGTTCTTGGAGGTCTTTTATCAAGGATGGTTTTCCTTCAAAGCAATTTATCTCCTTTCCTTACAACTGAAATAAGATTATTAGGTGCAATAATTTTTTTGATTAGTCTAAAAGGATTTAAGATTAATTTTTTCTTGAAAAACATAGACAAAAATCAACAAAAAAGATTTTTTATTTCAATACTTCTTGGAACAAATATAGGAATATTTTTACAACAAGTTGTGTTTAAAACCCTTCCCATAGGGATAGGATGGGCTTTATTAAGCATATCTCCAGTAATTTCTTTATTTTTTGCTAAGACTGAGGAAAGAGAAATTACCAAAAAAATAATATTTTTTACTTGTTTTTTATTTTTTGGGTTGACATTAATAATTCTTTAATCTCTGAGTTAATGTAAAAAATACTCATGTTAATAAAAATCAAATTAAATAAAATTACCCTATAAATACTCAAAACAATGAAAACATTAAAGAAAAAGAGACTAGGCACATTGGAAGTTTATGTTATTTTTTTAAGCTGCATTTATGCAGGCTTTATGGCTTATAAATCTCTATTAAATGTTTTATTTACTTGGAATTAATTAATTCTTTCTAATGATTTAATCAATTTACCTCCATCTTGGTCATCATCATCATTTGAAGCGAAAAATAAAAAAAATATTCCTATAGAAGCTATAGATAGCGATATTGACAAAACAGAAAGCTCATCCATAAATTAGAAATTTTTTTTATGATAAACGAAAAAAAATAAAAGACAGTAAAGAAATACACATTCTCGAAAATAAGTATTTCTTTTATTTGTAAAATGAATAAACACATTCGAACTATTTCGTGAAAGTTCTAATATCTTCCCCTTGTAGTGCAAGCGTAATAATTCAGTATGGAATAAAAAGTTGGCCTATTTGGGAATGTGAGCCAAGCAAATTTCAATGGAATTACCCTGATAAGGAAATTTGCTTAATTATTGAAGGTCAAGCGAAAATAAATACCCAAAACGGTGACATTTACGTGATTAAAGCTGGAGATCTAGTTGAGTTTCCAGCTGGACTTAACTGCGAATGGGAAGTAACCAAAACTATTAAAAAACATTATCGATTGGGTAGCTAAATTTGAGAAAAAAGATTTTTTCTTCTTTACTGTTAAGTCAATGGAGATAAAATATGGTTTATAAATAATTTTTAAAAAGGAAACTCATATTATGCCTTTTACTGATCAAGAATATTTTGAGGTTATTGAAAAAAATGAAATAGTAAAAAAGGCCTTTGAAAATATTAAGCAAATTTGCATTGATTTACAAAAACAAACAAATTGTCCTGAAGAGGATCTAAAAGATTTTCTTGAATTTATTTCTAAACAATGGAATAAGTAATAATTAAAAAGCCTTTTAAGTACTAAATTTAAAATTTCAATTTATTTTTTTGACACAATAAGTTCTAATCTAATTCCTTTTTTGGTTTTGTATTTATACTGGAAGTTCCCTTAGCAGCAGAAACGAAGAAAAAGAAGCCTACAATTCCTGATATACCAAATACCGCAGCCAAAGGATCAAAAGTGAAAGAAAACATAGAATTTATAAAATCAAGATAAATAATAGTTTTTGAATCAAAATTGTACAATTATTGTTAAGTATAAAAAATAACAATAGCGCGATTCATTATGTCATTATTAGTTTCTCAGTAGTTTCAAGAAAATTATTATTCAAATCGATTTTAAGAATAAAAATATCAATACATACCAATAATCTACTCGTGCAAAAGAGAAAAGTTTTTAAAAATATTTGTAGAAATATTGAATAAAACACTACCCAGAGGATCCACAATTGTTGTTTCTTTAGATTAATATCAATTTATGACAGATTTTTACTCAGCTTCGTCCTCAGTAAGCCCTTTTACAGCAGTATTATGGTGCCTTTATCCAGTAGCTGTACTTGTAATTATTGAATTACTTTTGGGGGGTGGGTTTGATGATGACAATAATGACGATCAAGATGGTGGAATGCTTATACCTGCTTACTCTAGATCAGAAGTTTAAATTTTTTAAATTAAATACTCATAAAGAATTTTATTAAATTGGCCAACAATCTTGATATAACTCATATTTCTTTGATTACACTTACCATCCTTACGATTTTCTCTCTAACCTGGCTAGTCTTAAGAACCCTTAAGGAAGGTAGAAAAGCTTTAACAGAAGTAAACAAAGAAAGATAGTGAAATAAAATAAATATTCAAAAATGTAGAATTTGATTAGATTTATAAGTTTTACTAAATAAATAGATATATTCCAAAAATTTAAAAACTTTTCCTTCTAAAAGTTTTGGGAAATCATAAAAAACTTTAATAAATACTAGAATTCGTTTGATTGCTAAGTTAAAAAATTACCAATCTGTTGAAATCCCATTTTTATGAACGGACCTCTTTGTTATTACTTTAATACATAAAAATGCATCTAAATTCTTTACTTTATATATGTTCTATATCTTTATTCGTTTATATATTGGCGCTTTTTTGGAGAGACTTGCCAAATCAAAAAAAGTAAATAAATAATTAATATTAAATTTATTGCTTATCAAAATAAATTGAGTTATTAATTTAATATTGGATTTAATTTTTTTATATAAATGCTGAAAGAATCTTCAAATAACAATAACAAAAATATATTCTCACAGAATTCAAGTATTGCAAAAGAAAAGATGATTTGCAAAGACGGATTCTGTTCATTACCAAATCAAGATGAGATTCCAAAACAAGATTCAAATGATATGAAATTATTTGATCCTATTTAGTAAATAAATAATGTTTTGATAAATTGAAGATTATATTGATATTATTGAATTCTTTGAATTTTTAGTTTATGGTTAATGACTTTTTAAAAGCATATAAAGAGTTTTGGATTAAAGCTACTGACTTCAAAGGATTCACATCTCGATCGGACTGGTGGTTAGTTCAACTAGCAAATCTTATAATTTCTTTCCTAACTATCCCAATATTTTTAAAAACTTTTGGTTTCAATGCTTATGGAATAGTTTGCATCATGCCTCAAATAGCTATTGATATAAGAAGAATCAAAGATTTTGGAAAAGATTGGAAATGGATCTTTATTAATTTAATACCTATCTTTGGATGGATCTTGTGGTTCATCTGGTTAGGCTTCGGTAAGACAGGTAATGGAAAAAATAAACTTATTTAGAAATTAACTCTTAATTTTTTTTCTTTTTTTAAAATCTACAAATCTTATATTGTTTCTTAACTCTATTTGTTTTTCAAGAATCCTAAACACATGCATCTCGCATTCGGTTAATTTAAGAAATTGATCAAGTTTATCTTTATCTTCTTCATCAAAATCCTCCAAAACTCCTGAAATAGCAATCCTATTTCTAAAAATAAAATCCTCTGCTACATCTCGTGGATTCTTTCCTGATTCGAAATCCTGAAAAGCGTCATAAGAATTCAATTCTCTCGTTAACCATACAAACCATGGTTCATTTTTATTATGTTTTTTACTTATGATTTTCTTCATGAAAATTTTTTACTAGTTTAATCATTATTAGTTATTCATTCTTTGACAGCTGTACAATTACTTATTTTTTTTTAAATTAATTTAATTCAAAATAAACTTTATTTTTTTTTTACAAAATAACTAGCAAATTACCCATAAAGCTTCGTAAGGAATGAGTATTTATTACTCATTTTTTTGTTAATGAGATAGCTAGAATTTGTTTTTAGATAAAGTACGTTGTCAATTCCATTTTATGACTTTCCTTCGTCTCCAATTTTAATAATTGGTGCTCTAGGCATTACAGTTGCAATAGCAGTTTTTTTTGTCTCTTTCAAAAAATATTTCAATTCTCCTTTGAACAAAGAGCGTGCAGAAAAGAAAAAATCCTTAATTAAGGAACAAAAAGAATTAAATGAGAGATTAGAAAAAATAGATCAAGATTTGAAAAATTTATAAAAATTACTCTTAATATCAAAGAGTTAATGATCTCGGATTCAAGACCTTATTTTTTTTAACAAGAATTTTGGTCTATAAGAAGTTATGGATAAAGATCATCTTATTGAGTTAATTTCTAATAGTCTTCTTTACGAGAGCAAAAATTCTGACTCTACTAAAAATCTTAGTGACTTTAAAAATTACTTAGAAAGATTAAATCTAGATCAACTGAGAACTATGTCTAAAGAATTTATTCTTTAGTATGATTGTAAAATATTTTATTATTTATTAAATTATCAATACTTTTTAAAAATTGTTAGTATCAAAAAAATAAGAGAAATATGCTTAAAGTCAATAGAGGTGATTTTTTAATAAAGCCATTTTTAAAAAGAAATAATATTAGAGCTTCTTATCAAATTATTTCTACCATCTTCCCAATAATTTCTATTTGGTTAATCGTACACCAAATAATAAATCATCCTTTTTCATTATTGATTAAAGGATTTCTATTGGTACCTTTTGTAGTTCTTCTAACACTATTCTCATCTAGAACATTCTCATTAATGCATGATTGCGGTCATAATTCTCTTTTTACAAAACGTAAATTAAACCGCTTCTTTGGATTTTTACTTGGCTTGGTTAATGGTATCCCTCAGAAGTCGTGGTCAATTGATCATGCATTTCATCATAGAAATAATGGAAATTGGGAAATTTATAAGGGTCCGATAGATGTTTTAAGTCTTGAAGATTATGAATCCCTTTCAAAAAGAGAGCAAATAATTTATAAAGTAAGTCGAAATTGGGTGATGCTTTTCCCTGGCGGTTTTTTTTACTTAGTTTTAAAACCTAGATTAGGACTTGTTTTTATTATTTTTAATTTTAGTAAAGATATATTGGAAGAGACTTATATCAAAATAAAAAACAGAGAAATTTCTCAACTTCTAGCAATTAATTCGAGAGTAAAACCACCTTTTTCTGATTATGGAGATAACTTCAGTGAGCTTTGTGAATTAATAATCAATAATATAGTAGTAATAATAGGATGGATCTTTATGAGTAAATGGTTGGGGTTAGTTTTTTTCTTATCATTTTATTCCATTGTATTAACCTTATCAGCAGCAATTTTAATATGTGTTTTTTTCGTACAACATAATTATGAGAATGCATATGCTAAAAATACAAAAAACTGGGATCTCATCGATGGAGCGATTTTAGGTAGTAGCAATTTAGATATCCCTAATTGGCTAAATTGGTTTTTAGCAGACATATCCTTCCACAGCATTCATCATCTGTCTGAAAGAATACCTAATTACAACTTAAGATCTTGTCATAAAGCAAACATTCATCTGCTCCAACAATCAAAGTTCTTAAAATTAAGCGATTTTTCAAACTGCTTCAAATATATTATTTGGGATAATAAAAATGAAAAATTAATTCCAATAAGTTAATACCTAATTTAACCTTCTTCTCAATTTTCTTTTTATAGGAATACTGCTGTATGCATTAGTACCAATAGATGGAGGCAAGTCATTCTTTAAAGGATGAATAAAAGCATTTGCCATACTCTCTAACATTTTCGAAAGCCAATTAATTACTGATTTCATTTGAAAATCTAAAAGTGTACTTTTTTATCATCTAACTAAATTACTTAAAAGTAAATCAGTCTTTATGCTGATTTTTTTGGAAGATTACCTAATGTGATTACTATTAAATAGTCAAAAGTTTTTTTTCTTTTATCTTTTAAAAGAAGCGTAATACTACCTTTTCAAAGGCAAACTAGGTGAAATATTGTATTAGTAAATAATACTTATTTTTTCTGATTCACTTAATAAATTAAATTATTGAACATAATTTCATGCTATATCTCTATTCCAAATAAATTTAACAATATTATGAATGATTCATTTGTTTCTACCAACCAGAACACAGAAATAGATTCTATTAATTCATATTTTGAGTGTATTACTGAATGCAGTATTGTGGATGGTCATCAAGAATGTATTACACGTTGTTTAGAAATTCATTTAAAGGGGGGTGATCAAAATGAATAAAAAAAATTCACCGCAAAGAAAGACAACTTTAAAATGGAACTCGAATGGAGAGCTTTCGGAAATTGATATGTTAAGAATTTTAGACAAGATATCAGCTTACGAACTTAATCAATGTGAATTAACATGCGATTCTGATCAAAAATAAGAATCTCTTTTTCAATATTTTTACCAATGCTGCTTATAAAAAAGCAGCTTATGTGATTTTTGTAAGATATTAATTTTAATAAACAGATTTCAATCCAGATTTAGAACACTTTCGCAATATCTTAGGTAATTAAAAAAATTAAATTTTTTTTGAACATCTATCTTTTTTTAAGAATGTTTTACTAATTTCTTTTTTTGTTAGTTGAATAGGTTTTACTAAACCTGAATCGCCATGAATTGGACAATAATAAGTCATTAGCATCCACTTTTTTTCTTCATCCATAACTAATTTCTTTTAAATAATGATTAAGTAAATAGGATGAATTATGAAAAAATTGATTTTTTTTAATGTTTTTTTCTTTTTTACTTAATAATTTATAAAAATTTTGAACCTATTCTCACAAAATAGATATAAATACGCATGACTTAAAAAAAGAATCCTGCTATTTATAAATAAATTCAAAATTAATCATGTCTCTAGAATCTATATTGATGGTAGTTGCTCCAATCTGTCTTTTTACGGTAGGTGTTATTGTTTTACCAATTTTAGTAAAGCCACGTAAACAATCTGGGTTACCTAAAAGATATATACGCGGTCTCTAAATTAATTAAGCTTTAAAGAAGAGCAAAGACAATCAGCATTAAAAAGTAAGAAATAATTAAAAAGATTGCGATAAAAAAATAAAAAATGTTTGGAATAAATAGTTTTATTTGAAAATGAAATTAAAATCATAAATACTTTATCGAAAAAAAATTATAAATTATTTTCATTATGCGATCCTTTGATGGATAATAGAATATATAAATTCACATTTATTTAACAAAATTCTTAACTAAAAAAATTTGAGTAATATAAATTTTTCAGGTCTTAAAGGCCAAGCGCTTGTAATAGAGGATAAAGATATTCCAAGCATGAAAGAGTTTCAGGATGTTATCCCAGATCACTACTTTAAGTGCAATACCAAAACTTCATTGAGGTATCTTTTACAATCAGCTTTAATTCAATCATTAGTAGTTGCGATAGGGTTATCTATTCCATTTACCCCCAAAATGATCCCAATTTGGATTATTTACGCATTACTATCAGGTACCACTGCAATGGGATTTTGGGTAATTTCCCATGAATGTGGACATGGAGCATTCTCTAAAAACAAGACATTGGAATCCATAACTGGTTATTTACTTCATTCATTACTTCTGGTGCCTTATTTTTCTTGGCAGCGTTCTCATGCTGTTCATCATCGATTTACAAATAATATAACCAATGGAGAAACTCACGTCCCTTTGGTCATTAAAGGGAATGGAGTTACAGAAAAAGTTGGAGGAGAAAAAGAATTACATTTTTCAAATTCCTTAGGTAAGAAAAATTATGGAATTCTTCAACTTGTTTTACATCTAATATTTGGCTGGCCTGCTTATTTACTTACTGGGAGTACAGGAGGTATTAAGTATGGAACATCAAATCATTTTTGGCCAATTAAACCATTTTCCAAGGCATTATGGCCATCAATATGGGCCAGGAAAGTTTGGATATCAGATATTGGTGTAGGTTTAACATTATTGGGCATTGTTTATTTAGTTTTCAAGTATGGATTATTTCCAGTAATTGCTCTGTATTTTGGTCCTTTATTAGTGGTTAATTGTTGGCTAGTAGTTTATACATGGCTTCATCACACAGATTCAGATGTGCCTCATATTTCAAATACCGAATTTTCCTTTATGAAAGGCGCATTTCTATCTATTGATAGGCCTTACGGTAGAATCCTTAATTTTCTTCACCATAATATAGGTTCTAGCCATGTCGTTCATCATGTATGTCCAACGATACCTCATTATCATGCAAAAAAGGCAACTATCTTAATTAAAAAAGCCTTTAAAAAAGCATATCTTTTTAATCCTGATCCAATACACAAAGCTCTATGGAATATTGCTTGCAATTGCGTTGCTGTTAAGTCAGACATCAAGAGAAGAAGATATGTATGGCAATCTTCATACAAAATGGTGGATTAAAAACAGAATAATCATCAATTTTTTATCACATTAATTTGCGCAAATCTGAAAAGAATATAAAAGAATTAGCAATAACAAATTTTTCATCTTAGAAATATTTACGATTATAAAAATTTTATGAGTGGCGACAATTTGCATGGTAAACAGCCTATTAAATTCTATTCGGAAAAAATAACACTTACAAAAGTAGAATTATTAGAAAAACAGTTGAGTTTAGGCGAAAAAATTTCAGATTTAGATCAAAAGCACAAAGAATGGAGAAAAAAACTTTCAGGTTGATCATTTCATATGATGAATTTTAGTAACTTATTGATATTTATATTTGCCTTATCAAGAAACTTTTCTGTAAATTACTGAAAAATTATTTGCAGGCATATTAATAATATCCTCTTGAAAAAAACCATTTTTCTTACTCTCATCACAAACTTCCTCAAGATTTTTAATACCCCAAAGATCATTTTGCATTTTTAATGAATTATCGAAAAAATAATCACTTTCACTTGTGTGCTTATTACAAATTTTAAATGGCCCATACAAAATCAAAAATTGTCCCTTATTGAGTAATTTTCCTGACTCTCTAAAGAGTGCTACAGTACAAGACCATTCTGCAACATGAATCATATTTATAGAGACTATTCCATGCAAAGAATTAGCTAATTCCAATGGAATTTTCCAAGGAATTTTTTCTACATCAATCTCAAGAGGCTGGGGCATTTTCTCAGTTAAGTCTTCATACTTAATCCAAGAACTTATACTTTTTCTATGCACTAAATCTGGATCACTTGTTTGCCAGATTATTGCAGGAAAGCGTTTTTGAAAAAACACTCCATGTTCACCGCTGCCACTCCCGATTTCCAATACTGAACCTTTTTTAATAATTTTGGATAGTACATCACCAATGCAGTCTCTATTTCTTTGAGTAGCTGGAAAAAAAAGTCTATTATCCAAAATTAAAAAAAAACTTGGGCGATTCAGTAAAGTGAATAGTTCTAAAATCCTGGATTATTTAACCTTTCTCAATTTAGGAGTTTTAAAAAACATTATTTTAAGGCTAAAAAATAATATTGAAATCGTTAGAGCAGGCAAGATATAAAGTATTAAATCAGAACTCATTAGGGAAGGTATCCTTCCAAAAATTAAATGCATGTAGTAAGTCGCGAATGACATGAATTCATATATATCTAATTTATTAATAGCAATTATTTGAACTCTACAAACTACTTTTAGTCAAAATCTAAAAATTCTTATAAAAAGAGTCAGCCTGTATCCCTACTAGCTGACTCTTAATAATATATTAATTTAAATTACTTCTAAATGAGGATATACCTCTTAAAAAAACAAGGTAAAAAGCTTACATTTTTTTTTAAATTTAAAAAATCAGTACAAAAATAAAAACACAGATAAAGTATATTTCGACACATATTTGTAGCAGTTTTAAAATTTGTTCAACAAAAAAAGGAATAATCCCTTATTTTCTTTACATAACTAAATAAATATGTTATATTAGTTAACAATTACCAAAAAAAAATGACTCCAGAAGCAGAACGTTTTAACGGTTGGGCAGCAATGTTAGGGTTTGTTGCAGCAGTCGGTGCCTATGTCACAACAGGCCAGATAATTCCAGGCTGGTTCTAATGAAAAATAACGAGCCAAAAATAGTAGAAAAAGAGAAAATCGTTGCTGAAAAACTTAACGGTAGATTCGCAATGTTAGGTTTTGTCGCTTTAGTTGGAGCATATTTAACTACAGGTCAAATCATCCCAGGTTTTATCTAATATAAGTTTTCAATTTTCATAAAAAGCCTAATCAAAATTAGGCTTTTTTGCAAAAATTTTTTTTTGTTATTAAGGCATAACTTATGCTGAAATTGTTTTGAAAATATTTTTTTTCTAATTTATTATCTATACTCCCGGGAAACAAGTCAAACTAAATGTTATTTAGCAAAAATATGAAATAACATAATTCTCTTCCTAAGAGGATGATGAAGTAAAAATGGTTAATATTAAAAATATATTTTAAAAAGAAATATTAATTTGATCATTTTTTCAACCTTAAGACATAAATTTATGTGTTTGTTGATGCTATCTTTATCGAGATAATTGGAGGATTTAATGAGAGTAAAGCTTGAACCCGAAACAGCATTTATTGGCAAAAAGTTTGCTTATATATTTCTTGGAATAATATTTAGCTTGAATGCCATAACTTTTATTTGGTTTTTCTTATTTTCAAATTTAAAATAAAATCTAAATTTTTTATTTACAAGCTGTAAATAATACAGCTTAAAGCAAAAATTTATGAAAACAGTTATTTATAAACTAAAAAATTCCTGGAATGATCTGTCCTGTTGTTATATAAGCACCTAATAGTGCAACGAAGCCAACCATAGCCCATCTACCATTTACTTTTTCTGCATTTTGAGGATATCCATCGTAAGATACAGTTTCATCAATATAAGGCCTTGTTTCTGATGGGAACATATTCTGTCTTCCACCTGATTCTGTAGTAACTCCTGATTTTGTCATTAAAGATAATAATAATTGTTAATTAAAGTAACACGAATATTAACTTATGTAAACCAATAGCCTCTAGAAATTTACTTGTGAGTATTTCTGGTCCAATGTGTTACAATTCTGTTCAAAAACAATGGTTAGTAATAATTTTTATTTTGATGAATCAACTTATTTATTATCAAATTTGCAGATAAATAACTAAAAATAAGCATTTATACCCACAGTAAGTAATTTTACTTAGTAAACTATTGTTAGCATTTAGGAAGTGCTTAGCTGGTTAAATCAGGTAATCTGAATTAATTAGGTCGTCATGAGCTTGCAGGTGGGATACTTGCAGGCTCTTTCAATTTTAAAAGTAAAAAAAACTAAGCATTTAAATAATTTTTGACGAATTGAATAATATCCTAAAGAAAAGAAACTAATGTCAATGTTTTTTTTATTTGCTAAATAGAAAATAGACTGAAGAAAATGTATGTCTCTAGATTTTATTCTCATTCCATCTTGTATTTTGATTATCCTTTTTCTTTTAAATCGAGAAAATATGATCTACAAAAAAAATCAAAAAGTTAAGTAAGATCATATTCTAAAAAGACTGAATAATAAAGATCGAAAACTGTTTTACCGAAAATAATAATTTTAAAAAAACTACTTTAAAAAAGTTTAAAACCTTAAAGGATTTACTTGAGAAACTATACCAACTTTTTTCTTAAAATTAATTTGTCCCAATATAGTTTTGCATTATTAATTTGATTTAGTTTTTGTTGGCAGTGTACGCAATTGCATTCGTATATTAACGTTTTATTTTTCATGCTTTAACTGTTTTTTTTAAAGAAACCAAATTTCTTCTTTTATTGCAAGTGTTAATAAATTTTTTTTTTGATAAATTATTGAAATTTAAATAATAAAAAGGTTTTTCTTAACTATCATTTTTATATTGGTTTCTAAATCCTCAATATTTTATAATGTTAAAAAAGACAGTAAAAAACAAATAAATTTCTTTTGAAACTTTCAAATCAATCACTAATAAAAAAAACTATTAATAAAATCATTTCTCCTTGGTATTTACTTCCTTTAATTGATAGATGGTTATTAGGGCAAATAATTCCTCCCATGATATTTGCAATTTCTGCTTTCACTGTCATTTCATTATCTGTTGGCGTGATGTTTGATCTTATAAGAAAAATAGTTGAATTTGGCTTACCTTTATTTCTGGCTTTAAAAGTCCTTTTTTTTAGTTTACCCAGTTTTTTAGTTTTATCATTCCCAATGGCAGTTTTGCTTTCAACATTATTAGCCTACGGAAAATTATCAAGCAATTCAGAATTGTTGGCTTTGAAATCTTTGGGTATAAAAACTTCAAGAATCATTTCTCCAGCTATTGCTCTTTCAATATTTATGACAGGATTGACTTTTTACTTTAACGATAATTTAGTTCCTGCGAGTAATAAATTAGCTGAAAAGACATTAAGAGCAGGAATAGGAAGTTCTTTTAGTGCTGAACAACGAAAAGATAATATTATGTTTTCAAGATATGGATCTAGGATAAGTTCATCAAATAAAAAACCTACAAAAACAAATACTTTTCTTACTCATATATTTTATGCTTCATGGTATGAAAACAACATTATGGAGGGTGTTACAGTTTTAGATTTTTCTAGAGAAGATTTTCAACAAATCTTAAAGGCAAAGAATGGAGTATTTGACAAAAAAAGTTCTTCTTGGATATTTTCTGACGGGAATATTGTATCAATTGATCCAAGCGGGCAAACTACAAATATTCAATTCCAAGAATATACTTATCCATTTGTTGAAGGTCCTATGGAGCTAGCAAAGGTGCCTAAAGATGCAAATGAAATGACTTTAAAGCAGGCTATACAAGCAGAAAAGATTTATGAAAAAACTGGAAACTTAAAGGAGATAAGAAGAATTAAAGTCCGCATTCAAGAAAAATTCACTCTACCTTTTGCATGCTTGGTCTTTGGATTAATAGGAAGCAGTCTAGGGTCTAAATCTAATTTAAGATCTTCAAAAAGTCAGGGATTTGGGTTGAGTGTAATTCTTATATTAATTTATTATGTAATGTCATTTTTATTTAGTTCCTTCGGAGTAAAGGGTATTTTACCTCCAATTTTTGCTGCATGGTTACCTGTCTTAATTTCTCTTGGAGGTGGAATTTATTTATTAAGAAGATCAAGTTCTTTTTGATATTTAAATCACATAAATTAAGAATGCAATACAAATTATTTTGCAAAAAATAATTTCTTAAATTTTTATTTCTCGTCTATTTTTTTATAACCATACCAATCAGGATGGTTGTTTTCTTCAATAATGTTATTTTCTTGAGTTAATTCTATTTCCCAAATACCTATCTTTTTTATTGGTTCACAATCATCGCAACTAATTAACATTTCTAAAGATGCAAGATCATCTTTATGCTTTTTTTTACACCCAATAAGCCATTTAGATTTAGCTATATTTTTTGCCTCTAATTTACTTGAAGCTATAACTAATCCAAATTCATGTTTTTCCTGCATAGAAGTTGGATTGTATCCTCCAATATTGACAAACCATAAATTTTTTTTTTGAATTATTTTTTTTACTAATTGCTTTTTCCCTATTTTATTCTTTTCAACATTTATTAAATTAATCTTATGGCCATCTATATATTGTATTTTTTTATAGCTATCAATATGCAAACCTTTTGAAGATCCAAACCAATCCTTTCTTAAAGCATCGTATGTGTCTTCAATTTTAGAGCCAACAACCCATCTAACATCATGTAATTCAATATTAGCTTTTTCTGCTCTATCCCCAAGTACAACCAAATAAAGAAAATTATTTTTTGAATTATTCACTTTCAATAAATCAAATTTACAAAAACTTTAATTTAAATTATAAAAATTTACTTTAAAGATTATTTCTGATAATTCAGAGATTCTGTTAATTAAACCAACCTTTTTTCTTTTCTTTAACTTTTGGTGAAGTCTGAATATTAGGCGCTTCGTCAACTCTACCTTTGATAATCATTAAGGGAACTATTGCCCATAGAGCTAAAAACAAAATCCAGAAAAGGTAGATGTTCATAAAATTAGAAATGAATAACACAATAATAAAATTTATTAAATAAGATTCGTGAGTTTCTTTTTAAAGTTCTAATTTAAATGTATAATTGAGAATTTTTGTTTTAATTAAAGCTAAAAAAAATAATTCATAAATTTAAAACAAGTATTTGTGATACCTTCAGAATAAAAATAATTGAAATATAAAAAATCTATAAATAAATACAAAATAATTGCACTCAACAGAACCACTGCTTTGCTTCAGGAAATGTGGAGTGCAACCTTATAATGACACGATAAAATTCTTTTCGTGAATTTTTATAAATCAAACTTTTGATTATCTAGAATAAAATCAAAAATTAAAAGATCAATGAAAAAATGTGATTTATGTCATAAGCCAGATAAAGTTCATTATAGAGTTAAATCCATAATTCATAAAGAATGGATTTTTTGTTGTAAAGAATGTTGGAATGAAACTTCTAAGCAAAATAATTATTCCTACGGTGGAACAAGAAAGTCAAGATAATAAATTTTCCTAGAAACTAATTTGAAAAATAATAATCAAATAATTAGAGGCTTAGAAATATATAAAATTACTTTCAATAAGTACATGACAAAAAGTAAGCTAAATTTAATATCTTAAAAACAATTATTTATTCTTTATCAATTTTGGCATTTTGTTCATTTTAGGAATTCTATTATTTTTTCTTTCGGAATCTAATACTAATAAATCAAAATAACAAATAAACCAATTATTATTTTTAAAAAAGATTTTAACTTTTAAAAATAATCGTTAATTTCTTTTTTTATAGATTTATATTCGAGATTAATATCTTGAATAAATTCGTCAACTTCTTTTTTTATATTTTTATATTCATCAATTTTTTGTTTGCTTTTGTTATAGAAAATTGATTCAAATTTTCCTGGATTTGCTACCTCAATCCAATATCCTGCTAAACAATAAATTTGGTTAGGAACAAAGTTTAAAATCAATAAATTCTTGGATTTTTTATACTGATTAATAATCTTATTAGCGAAATTACCTTTAGTTTTGTTTGTCCCAAATAGAGTAATATCTTTTGCTAAAGACTTAAAATTCTTAGATAGATTCTTACTCTTTTCAACTGAATTTCTAGAAATTATTTTTTCTAGAGAATAACAATAATCGAAAAAATTTGTATTTTCTTTTTTTGAAGGATATACAGTTATCAAGGAACTTAAAAGTAAAAAAGAAGTTAAAGTTAATTTCTTAAACATTTTTAAATTATATTTACTATTACATAAATATAAAAAGACAATTCATAAATTACTCTTAATTTCCTTAAAAAAATTCACATTAATTCAAAATATTTTCTATTAATAGACTTAAACCACTTTAAGAAAACTTTAAAAGTATTTTGTACTAATTAAGTATTTATCAAATGCAATAATTTTTTTTCTTATAATAAGTTTATGAAAAACTCTTTTTTGAAAAATAAAAGCATCAAATCTTTTTTAGATTTTTTTTCTAGAGTATCAATTTCAGCAATATTTATCTTAGCCATACCAGGCAAAATAAATGATTTTGAACGAACAGTTGAATATATTTCTTCAAAAGGAATTCCTGAAACAATTTCATCTATCCTTCTAGTGGCAGCAATTATATGTCTTATCTTGGGTTCTGGATTTTTCATATTTGGAGAAAAACAAAAAATCGGTTCAGTCTTTTTATTACTATTTCTTATTCCAACAACAATAATTTTTCATTTATTCCCTTTCCATCAAAGAGCAGTATTTATTAATCTCGGATTGACAGGTGGATTAATTATTGCTGCAATAAGGGACCCAAAATAGATATCTTAATTTAAGAAACTTAAATATTTTTTTTTCCATCTCTTAATTCTGGGAAGCAATTCGCAATATTAATTAATTCATAAACCTCTTTGCTATCGTATTTTTTATTAGGAATTCCGCTTCCTACTTCTATGCCTCTTTCTTTCATCTTCTTTAATATCAATTCTTGTCTTTGCATACTTGTCATCGACTTAAATCTTTTAGTTCGTTCTTCTTTATTCACTAGATCTTAATTTAGTTAAACTTTATTTTTATGGTTATATCAATTAGCGATTCATTAAATAAGTAAGAAAGCCAGTAAATGTAAGTAATTTAAATCCAATAAAAAAAGGCAAATATTTTTTGACTTTTTTGCCAACGGGTAATAATTTATTTAATGAATTGATCATGATTTAAATTAAAAATCTAATTATTTTTATTATCCTAACGAATTTTTTTTAGAATTATCCTATTTAGATTTGTACATTTTAAACAGTAGATCTAAACTAGGAGTGTTACGTCCCTTTTTTTATGAATGATAAAGAAACAATAATTTCATTATTAAATGAGTTTGCTAATCCAAAAAAAAATGGCCTCATTTTTTGTTGACAATGCGACTCCAGATTTTTTATTCATAAGACCGAGTGGTAATCCAATAGATGCAAAAGGATTCGAAAAAATGATTACTTGTGATATAGTTCAAGAAAAGGCAGAAATAACCAAAATTCACCGATTCGAATTTTTAAACGAAAATATAGTGATGTGCATTTTTACACTAGGTTGAAATTTTACTTTCAAAGGGGAACCTAATGATGACTTACCAACAGTTACGTCAATTTTTAAAAAAGTAAATAATATTTGGAAAATTCACTGGATGCAAAGATCTAGTGGAAATTCAGATTTATCTTTATGGGATTAGCAAAGTTAATAGCTCTTTTAATAGTACTACTACTTGTAGTTAGTTCTTTTATTGGTTTTATTATTTATTTTATAAAATAAAATAAATAAAGAATACCCAGTAAATATTTCTTTTTTTAAAAAACAATTGCTTCTTTTAAGCTAAGTAATTTGATTTTCAGGTGAAAATAAAAACTTTAGACAGACTAACGCCTATATCTAAAGCCAATAAAGCAATAAGTAAGTTACTCATTTTTTAGAACTCTCAACTATTTTTTTGTAAAGTTCCTCAGAAATAGGTTGCATAACCTTTTAAAAATCTAATTACAAATTAATTATTTTAAAATTAATTTCTCGTTACTAAATATACGAATATATGAATTTTTAAATAGGCAAAAAATATATCCACTATAAGTTCTTCTTATAAAGTATTAATAAATACTTAATCCAAAAACGTCAATAAATGTCCAAACTTTTTTAAAAAAGAAATTAGAAATCTTATTTCAAATAAATAGATCCTCTATAAGTAAGCTTTATCAACTTTTCTTCTTGTTTTCTACAATATACGAATGACTTTCCATTGAAATACATGTTTACCATGATGCAGCTCCTAAATTTGCTCAAGTCCCCGTCCTATGGCTTGAGTCGTACTGCGGTCTATCAGATGGTAGATCGGACGATTTTGTAGTATTCACTACAATCTATTTATATGGTATTTATACTTAGATGTCAACAATTAATAGAAACTAAACTTAAATTTAAAAGTAGATTCGGCTCTCATAAACTCCCGAGCAAGAATATAGAACATATAACTACGAGTAACTCCCATAAAAACTGAAACAAATGCTAGAACTACACAAATAGGGCAATGTGGGAATCCCATTATTTATTATCCAATATAAATTGCAATTCAGTCTCTGCATTAAGAATATCGATTCTTCTCTTGAGGAGTTTAAAAAATTTAATTATTTTTTTCAAAATTAAACCTTCTTTAGGCATCAATAATAATATTATTCTAAGAATCAATATATCAATGAGCAAAAATACTGAATCCATTGATATAACAGAATTTTTGTAGCATAATTATACAATAAACAACTCCAACATATGCTCAGATACTTTTGATCAATTAACCCATAAATGCTTATTCAAAATAAATAGAATAATTGGAGATCTTGTTACCTTGCAGTACTATTTTTCTTTTGATAAAAAAATAGAGCGGGCTAAAGTCCAATACTTCACGAGGATTTAGTCCGCTGCCAAAAGTCAGAGATTGCAAATTTTTATCTCATAATATAAATATATGCTTTGTGAGAAAAATCTTGATTACTTAATAAATTTATTTTGTATATAGCTATTACAAAAATTATGAGTTTATTTAAATTAGTCACTAAATCCTCGTGGAGAAAGCTTTAGTAAATTTATTTTACTTGTTACTAATAAGATCAGCCGAATCTCATTATGGAGAATCATTTGTATCTGTAGAAGTTCCATCTAATTCAATAAAAAGTTTTTCTTGATTTTAGAAAGTTTTTAATACTTAAATTCTTAGCTTTCTGAAAATTGAATAACTAATTTGAGTTAAGTTGGTTAATTATCTCTATTGCAAATAAAGATAAGGTTGTTAATCTTGCACTTAAAGAAGAAACTTAATTTCTTAAACTGATGCAATTTGATCATTTAAATTTCAATGAATATGATGGCCTTATGTCAATAGAAGATTTAAGGGCTTTACGTCTTCGAAAAAAGAAAATTGAAACTGATAAGAAAGCTAGAAAGTATATCCTGGATATAAATCAAAGATATAGAAAAATGAGTACTCGCAAAAGTAATAACTTTTTAAGGAATATGAACCCTTTTAAAAAGGCCGCATAAATTGTTAATCTTGATTTTGTTAATTTGTTTAACTTTGCAACTTTCAGAGTAAGATTTTAATGGTGTTTCTTTGGAAGAGTTTCACCAAGAGGGGTCAATTTTTGGCCCCTTCTTTGCGGAGATATTTTTTAATTGAAACTCGTTATAAAATTCAAGTAATACTTTCTTAAAAGTCGAAAGTGATTTAAATCTTTTGTTTAAAGTTTTTATTACCGCTTAATGAAAACTGTATATCTTAAAGTAAATCCTCTTATAAAAAACAAAAATTTTAGCTTATGCACCATTTCCCATAATTTATTGATTTTTTTCATTTGCGATTTTTAATGGCTTCACCTACAAGTTGGGAATTCTACAAAGAAGTTGAAACTAAGATTCTATGGGTCAATATTTGTACCCAAAATTTAGAAGGAGTAGCTATTTCGATCAATAAATGGTGGAAGACAAGATATCCAGCTTACAAAATCAGAATAGTTTCCAAAAAAGAATTTGAGCTAGTAAAAATGAAAGCTGAGAAAAAGGAGCAATAAAATTATTCTTTGGTAAATATTGATGCTGAATATTTAATTTTTGCAGCTATTATGAAATCAATTAATTAAGGAATAAATGAATTCTGCATTTGCAAAAGTCTCAAATTTGAAAGTTAACAGGGCTTCTAAAATAGTTATTACTCTGGCATCATCAACTTTCTTTTTGTATACCTTGGGTCAAGCACCAATTTTTAAAAATATTCTTACAGGTGCCTTCTCTTGCTCTGGCTAAATAAAATACTTTTTTTATAGAAGCTAAAAAGCTAAATAGACTATGATTGACAGTCGATCTAAACTTAGAGGGATAAACCCCTCTTTTTTAATGTTTAATAGATTTATTGCTGAAAAGATAATGACTCTTCTTATTTCTCTTTTCAGCTGATGAATATTTCTCCGCACCTATTAATTGATGCTGTGATATTAAGCGCTGCCCTTACGATAACTTTGGTATTAAGAGCAAAAGGTAATGCTGCCAGAAAAGAAAAAGAAAATAAATGATTACAAAAGAAGAAGAAAAAGAATTTAAAAAACCTAAATTATATAGATTTTGGAACTTTCTTATTTATGGAAGTTCCATAGCTATTGGAGTTTTCTTAATTTATTTATATTCTGCTTATATCTTTATAAATAAATGACTTACATCTACGGCATAGCGATTACTTATGGGGTTGTGAGTCTTTTATTGCTTGGTGGGTTTGCATACTTTACTTTTAAAAGGAAACGCTAATTTTTAGTATCTCTCAAATAAAAAAATCAAGAGTGCTAATACCTAAAAAATAAGAGGGCATATATTTGCCCTCTTCGAGTCTTATGCACCTCGCTGTCCATAAAGTCGATGAAGTGCTTTTGACTCCTAAATTATTTCTACTCCTACTCAATGGAAAATGATAGTCGTGACAACCACAAAGCACTAATACTCGGGTAATAATACTCTATTAATTTCAGTTGAATCAGAGGATAATTAAGGAGTAGAGATATAGGAGGTTTTATGAGACTTACCACTCCGTTCACTGCCCTAAGAAATGCAACTTCAGATATTTGGAGAGTGCATGATTTCATTTAAATTACCCAAAAAAGAATTAAAAAAATATTGAGAGCAAGAATGCATTGCGCATCCTACTAATAATCATTGCAAAATTTATTGTGATTAATATTTGATCAATTTTTAGGTATTCTTACGCTTGTTTTTATATCTAATCCGTACTAAATCTCAGTTATTAAAAAGGAGGAAAGTAGATGACTAATTTAAGTTTAGAAATTCTTTTTTGGACAATTTTAATTTCATATCTTGGATTAAGATTGAATCAAACTTGGAATGGTTACAGGCAACAACATTAAGGGGGAAAAATGAAACTACAAACACAATTTACTGTTCCCAAAAAAGATTTACAAGATCTTGATTACGTCAGGAAAACGCAAACTTTAGAAAAAACTTTAAAAAAATTTGCATAAATTATCCATCTGAGGAAGATTGTTTAGTTTGTTGCAATTAACCAAAAATAAATAATTATTGTTTGCAAATAAATTCTAATCGTATTTGTTAATTCATTAGCGGAGAGGTTGAATTATGGAATTAAAATTCTGTGCTACAACTATTTTTAGAGAAACTCCCAAAGTAACTTTTTTTGATGCAGGCTTAGATTCAACTAATGGTTGTGATGTTGTTATTCATTCAGGAGAGGCTATATCTCCTCCAGATGAATTTGAGCATGAACAGTACTATGTGCACAATCATCAAATTGATCACAATTTAGTTATTGCTGGTGAGCGAAAATTTATTTTGATAAATCCAACTCGGGACGAGCCCCATCATGTGATTTATCTAAAAAGATCTATGGGAGCACTTGAAATCCCTATCGGAACTTATCATAGGTCAATCTCTGGAAAAGAAGGGAGCATTGTTTTAAATCAACCTATCAGAGATAAATTTCTTGATTCAAAAAAAGAATTTATCCCTCATAAACTAAACAAATAAGGAAATCTTAATCTCCTCAATTAAGTATTTTCTACGATGTTTTTATCTGAAATTCTGATTTGAATTAGTAAAGGTATAGATTTTCCTATGGAAAAATCATTTCTGAATTTTATTTATTGGATCTTGGTAAAGTCAGCTGAAAGTTACTACGGAGATTCATTAAAAACAGAAGTACCATATACACCTTATTTTTAGTTTTGATGGACCTTAACTT
The DNA here is from genome assembly GCF_047305015.1 of Prochlorococcus sp. MIT 1304. NCBI lineage: Bacteria > Bacillati > Cyanobacteriota > Cyanophyceae > Synechococcales > Prochlorococcaceae > Prochlorococcus > Prochlorococcus sp. MIT 1304. The sequence continues at coordinate 200,085 of NZ_CP138974.1, forward strand.
TTAATATTAGATTTCTGTTTAAAGAGTTATTAGTTTGGAATTAATTTATCAAAAAACACAATATGGGTTACTTATAGATTCACTACAAAATAATCTCTTACGTTGAATTTCTTTTACTGATTGTGAATAAATTTTAGCGGTAAGGATCGCTCCAAAAGTAACTAAAACTACAATTAGAAGAAGTAGCTCAATTGCGAGGTTGGTCATAAGATTACCCTCCTTAAATTCATATAAAAACCCTACAAAGTCAAAATAGGTATTGAATAGAGTTTAAATTCCTATTTTTAGCAATCGAGATTCTTTGGTACTGGACTAGGTTCACAATTTTCGACGCATTCTTCTAAAGACTTTTCAGAATTACTATTAATTTCGCAACTACGAAGACAGTCATAGAAGGCATACTTGGGGTCTAATTCATTTTTGAAGTGTTTATTTCTAAATGTATTCATGATTAAACTCCCTTTGATTTTTTTTCAAGTTGATTAATTAATTTATCCAACCAAAGAGTATTATTGATCTTTTTTGTGTTTTTAAAGTATTTCGTTTTGTAAGTACTCATGAAGTGAAACCTCCAATCAATGGAACTAATTTAATGGTGATTATTAAAATTTCCTAGAGCAAAAATACTGATTATGAATTTAGTGAAATATTTTAAAAAAGATTATTTTATAGTCTGTATTTTAGGTATTAAAACTCTTGCTTCTTATATAAAACAATACTAGATAACTTCTAAAAAAGGGGGTTAATTATGACTTGCGGAAATCTAATTAAAAATAAAATTCAACATGCATTTGGTAGTTTGTTTGAAACGTTATCAATTGAGAGAAAACTAACTGATGCTCAAATGGAATGTATGCAATTCGGAATTTGTGATTATGCTCCAAGACAAGTTAAGAAAGTTCCCTTTTTTCATTATTAATCTTAATTTATTTTAAACGAAGTTCGATTAGCTCCTTCTCACCCAATCAGGAGATCCACTAAACCAATCAGCAAGATCATCATTTTTGGGATCAAAATGATTTTCAGTTTCTAAACCATCAAGGCCAAGATTCTGGATAAGTCCATTTACTCCATCTGATTTTTGTTTGCCATATCTCCTCAAGCTATTAGCTTTCTTAAGCCATGTCCATATAGTTGAATTATGTTTTGCAAACTTTTCTACATAAATTCTTTCTTCCAATGCAACATGTTCATCTAATGAAATCCTCTTTACGATATCCTTAATTTTTAAACGAGTCTTGTTGGTTAGAAACATAATTCATAAAAGAAGTTAATGTTTTATAAAAGTTTTTTTTATGAATGTCTTGTCAATCTTTATTTCAAGAAAAAGTATTTTTTAGGAGCTTTTCAAGGACAAATATATTTATTTAACAACAGGTGTATTCAATTGGTAAAAAAGACTACTTAATTCGATTTATATAACTTATATAAAAACGAGTTCAATATAAGTTTATCTACATAAATTTAAGATTTAATTTATAAAATTGAATAAGGAAAATTTACAATTACTATCGATCTAAACTAAGAGAAAAAATAACTCTTTTTTTTGACAAAAACTTTTTATGTAATCACAAATGAAAGGTCAATGGACAAACGTTTATAGTGATGATTTACCTCTTAGATCTTGGTGGGTAGATTCAGATAGTGAGTGTGAATATATATCTATAGTTTTACCAGAGGTGTTTGGGATAAATCACTGGATAAGGAGTTTTTCTGAAAAATTAGCCAAACAAAATGTACCTGTATTAGCCTTACCTCTTTATGGTAGAACAGCTCCAAAATTAGATTTATCATATAGAGAAGAAGATTTGAAATTAGGAAGGCATCATAAAAATTTAACCACTTCAAAAAATATTATTAAAGATATTTCTGCAGCTCTAAATTGGGTTAAAGAAAAATATCCAAAAAAGAAAATTTCAATTGTTGGATTTTGTTTTGGGGGTCATGCAGCAGTCATAGCCTCTTCCTTAAAAGGAATAGATATTACATTTTGTTTTTATGGGGCAGGTGTAACCGCGCCAAGAAAGGATACTAATTTTGCACCTATAGATTTACTGGAAAAAGTTTCCGGCAAATTAAACTTCATATGCGGGTCTTCAGATGATTTAATTCCCTTACAAGATAGATTAGAAATAAAAAAAAGATTTAAAAAACTAGATCCGTTAGAAGAGAGATTTATTTATGTCGAAGTTAAAGGAGCTGATCATGGTTTTATGTGTGAGGAAAGAGAATCCTTCCATAAGGATGCATCATTAATAGGTTGGAATTTATTGATGAAAGAATTAAATTAATAAAGTCCAAGAGAATGATTTTGATCAGTGTCTGCACTAATAATTTATAAAGATTAAATAACTTAAAAAGTCAAATCAAGTACTGACAAAAAAGAAAAAAATAAATACTATAAGTCTAAATAATTTTCTAGAAATTCAAATTGATCATGAAAAATCTATTCATAGCATTTGTTTTTGCATTAATGCTTATCAACCCTAGTATTTCAATAGCTGCAGAATCTCCTGTTGATGTACAAGAAGTATTTGTAGGTTCTGAGACTATGGATGGAGATGCTCTTAAATACCCAAAAGGAAAAGCAGAAATAAGATTACAAAGAGTCGAGTTGTCTGAAGGAGGGATAGTTCCGCTCCACTCTCATCCAATTCCATTATTAGGCAATGTTGAGCAAGGTACGATTGTTGTCAAAAGACAAGGGATGGAAGATCTTACCTATACAGCAGGGGATACTTTTATAGTTGGTCCAAAGACACCAAAACATACAATGGGAAATGCAAAAACTGATAACGCAATAGTTTGGTTCGCAGCAATTGGAGCAAAAGATGTTCCAATTTTAATTCCCGCTGAAGGATAAATTTTAATCTTAAATCAATTTTTTTATTTACATTCAAACTAAAATAAGGAGCAGTTAGCTCCTTTTTTTATGACTGCTCAAAATTTTATGAATGTTGTTCGATTTAAATTAAAGTCAGATTGTATAGATCAGTATTTTGAAGTAATAGATAAAACAATTTTTGAGGGGATGACTCAAAGATATATCGCAAAAACTGGAGATTATGATTACTGTTTTGTTGGGATCTGGAAAAATGCAGAAGCTATTGCAGATCAAAGGCCAGCTATGATTGCTCATCTTGATGAGGTTAGAGGATTTATGGAAGAGTTATCTCCTGAACTTGGAGTTACCGATCCCGTTTCAGGAAATATTGTTTCTAAAGTTGGTTATCATGATTGACAGTGTATCTAAAATTAGAAAATAAGTTACTCATTTTTTATGCCCCAAGCCAAAATAGTAAAAAATATGGAATTTGGGCTTGGGTAGGTGCTTTGTATAGTCCCATTATTTTTTGGGTTTTTTTTATTAATTTGCCAAAAGTAGAGTGGAAATATGTCTTTGAATCTAATAAAACAAGAGTTGCGCGCCATCATCGAAAAGCAAAAGATATTGGATTGCCTGGAATACCTTATTGGAGAAATACTGGAACAGGAGCAATACTTTATGTAAATGAAGATGACATAGCATACGCAATGTGCGGTCCTGATTTCTCTTGTTCAGAGAAATTAAATACAAAAAAAGGTATACATTATTTGCCTGTTGCAGGTGGGGCTAAAAGGATTAAAAGTAATGTTATATTTGCTTTAAATAGCTATTGGTGCGATAGCTACGAAATCAACAATTCTGGCAAATGTAGATCAGGTGGTTGGGTTAATGGTTCAGAGAGATAGGATCCTATTTAAGAAATCTTTTAATAAAGAATATTATTGACAACTGATTTACCATTAATGTACTTCTTGAATGCCATAATCTAGATGCTTTTAAATATATTAATTGCCTCATTAATTCCTTTTGTTGTTTGGGTAATTCAAAAAATATCTGGGAATACAGGTCCTAAAGCTTCATATTTGAGAAGGAGAATATTCGCATATGGAATATTAATAATTTTTATTTTTAGCGTTATTGGTTTTATCTCTTTATTTCAAGAGGCACAAGGAAATGGAAAATCAATAGAGATATTATCAAGAGTCTTAGCAAGAGATAGTGTTTTTTGGGCGATATTATTATGGGCTGGTCTATCAAATAAACCAAATGAAGATAAAGGATTTCTTTATTCAATTTGGCAACCATATAAACCTGAATATATTGCAGATAAAAAAAAGATATCTAAATCCCAAAAGAAAATACTTAAGAATAAAGAACCAGACTTTTTAAGTGATGAAACCAAAGAGGGATGGTTGATTGATCAAAAAAATACTTGGTGTAAAAGATTTTATTTAGAGAACAATCCAAATGCAGATTTAAAACAATATGTTGTTGAGCAAACTGGTAAATTGCTTCCTAACCAACCTCCAGAAATAACAAAAGAGCTTAAATTAAAAATAAAAGAGGCAAAAGCAGATTGGAAATATTACATAAATAATGACTGGTTACCTACGGATAAGAAATGGGATTAATGAAACGCTTACTTCTTACACTTCTATTATTTGCTAGTCCTGTATTGGCAGAAAAATATACTATTTATACAACCGAAAGACCGCCAAGTTCATGGTCAGGAATAATTGATTCTGAAGGTTATTATTATTGGTTTACTAATGGTATTCCTCCTGCTGAGAAACATAAGTGCGATATTCTTTCTCAAGGATGTTGGATAAAGACCAATGAAAAAGCAGAAATTATAAGTAAAGACATTATCAAAGTTAATAGATATGGAACAGAAAGATACTTCTGTTCAGAAGAGCATATACAAGCTGTAAATAAAGCTAACCCTAAACCTACATATCTTCGATATAGTTCTCACGATCATGGATATGGAAAATGTACTAAAGATGGCTGGGTAAGATAACGAAATGAAACGCTTTTTACTCTTATGTCTTTTATTTGAATTAATACCATCAGCTCAAGCAAGAGTAGTTTATATAATTAATTTCGGAAGAATAAATATTGAAGAAAGGTGCCAAGACGGGCAAGCAGATCATCAAGTTTGGCGTATGGATGTAAGAGGAAATATTCAAAAAATCAATTTAAAAGGACAAGGAGATAACTACTTTAAAAATCCAGAATTAATTCCAATCGATATTCGTAAAACTGACAAAGGTTATTTATGTAGTCAAAGACAACTTACTAAATCAGAAATTAAGGCATACAATAAAAAATTCAAATGATTTTTATATTTAGCTCAGTCTTGATAGTAAAGGCAGTTCCATTTAACATCAAACAATTAATAACAATCAAAAAATTTTTACAGTGAAAGATTTTTTACAAAAACTTTGGAACACAAATCCGAATTTAGTTCTTGGCACTGGTTCAGTAATTATTTTGATTGGAGGATTTTCTTTTTTTAATCCTGAATTAGGGGTTTCAGACATGGGTATAGAGGAATGTTTAGATCGATCCAACAGAGCCGATAATAGATTTACTGCTGAAAAAATATATAAAAGGTGCATTAGAAATATAAATAAAGAGCTTGCTCTTGAGAAAAAAAATGCATTAGAGAGAAAGAAAAAAAGAGAAGAAGATAAGAAAAAAAGAGATGAAGAACTTAAAGCTCAAAAATTGGCAAACAAGAAGAAATATAAGAATTTGGTAAATAAAAGTTTGATTTTATTTGATAACTCAGATTGGGATTTTGTATCTGATGGGAAAAATTATTATGGTTTTGCAAAAGATAAGAAAAAAATTGGAATGTATTATGTTGTTTTTAGACGATATTTCCTTCCAAAATATGAAGAACCATTATTAACTCCAGAAAATTATTTTACTTTTAATACTTGGGATAGAAATTGGAGAAACTCAATTAAAAATTGGTTTGTTGTTGATTGTGAAAGTAGAAAAACTGCTATTGCAAGAGGAAGCAATAACTATTTTATAAAAAGTGAAGAAGACCCCCTCTCTGCTTTGAATAATATTTTAAAAATAAGTTCTTGGAATGAACCCGCTAAGAAGGGGAAAATGAATTATACCTTTACTAATTATGCTTGCACAGCAGAACAACAATAAAAAACAAATGAAGCAAATAAGACTTGTAACTATCGAGGATATTTAGATTGAAAAAGTTCCTCATTCCTTTACTAGCATTTCTTTCATTACCTATACCAATTAATGCTGAAAAGCTTTGTACATTAACTAGCGAGTTAGATAAGGATGTTGTTATCAAAATGGATGGTGAGTATTTAGGAATGTTTGGTCGCATTACCTATAAAAATAATCCAATGTATCGTATAAGTTTCTTTCATCAGAATGGGTATGGTGGACATAGATATACCATTAGTGAAGATAAAGATCCCAATATTTCATGGGAGGATTTTAAACACCAAAAATATCCTGGGAATGGATTGGCAGTCTTTTTTGTTGGAAATCAAGTAGCTAAAGGTACCCCTGTTGAAAAACGTAAAAAGGGGCAGAAAAGAATGCTTATGCCAAAACTTGGACAAAATATTTGGTACATAAGAAATGAATGGGAAAGAAGAACGGAACCTGACAATTTAAAGGTAATAAGTGCCGCGGAAGGCTTCTTTAAAATTGAAGGAAAGAAATGTAAATTCCCTTATATGTGGTAATAAAAAAGAGAGCTTTTTAAGCTCTCTTAAATACGAAATGTTTAGGTTCGTGACTTACTAACGAAGGAAGCGTTTATTTCTTCCAGATAGATCATTACCCATTTTCATGACCAATGAGATCATTAGTTGAGATTCCTGAACTAGCAAAGTTTTTAGCTCCTGATAGGTACTCCATTTAAAACTATTAATTGTTTTAGAAGTCTTTAAAAGTTTTTTTAAAACTTTTTCAGTTTCACTATCCACTTAATCGTTAGGTATTGCATGACCATTATTGTCATCATCGCTGTTCCAAAGATGGAAAACTCTTCTTAACTTATTTATATCTAAATTAGTTAAAATTTGTTCTTTCATGACTTCGTCAAATTTTGCTTCCAGAAATTCAAATAATCTTTTTTCAAAGTTTTGAAGTCCCACAGCAATTAACTCATCATTCTCTTCCAAGCTCTCAAGTTTTTGCATTACTAAAGAGGTTCGAAGTTGACCTTTTTCATTAGCTTTAACAACAACTTCTTTGCCAATGTATTTTTCAACCTCTGACAAAGGAAATGATTCATTAGGAAAGAGACAAATACCGTTGAAGGAAGGCTCCCTTTTAACCCTCCCTACAGTGTATCCATTTCTCTTCCCATCACGAATATGGTAAAGGATACCGCTAAGAATGACTGTCTCAAAGACAGGCATAATATCTGTTTTCGTTGCCATCGTTTTATGAGGTAACGAGTCCAGAAAAAGAAGGCATTTGGTTGTTGTACTCACTTTTAAGTAAAGCTTCTTGCCAAAGCCTTGAGAACTTTCCGAGATTTTTAGAAACTAAAGTTTCATTAGCTCTTTGGTTCTGAAAGATGCGATCAAATCCTGCTTCTTTAGCATTTTTTCTCGCCATCCAGATTTCAAGAACAACTGAATCATCAAGCCGAATTCCTTGACGGGTTGCCTTTCTGATGTAAGCAGTAAAGTATTTCCTATCACCAAATTGTTTTGGTAAGAGATACTTTTTACATGCTTCTATTGTTCTAAAATCTTCCTCTAAGTATTTAGAGTGAAGAGTTGACATGAGAATTCACCTCCTTTTTTTAAATTGATATTGCTAGAGATATAGATGGTCTCTTCGAAATACTGACGCTCCATCAGAGCAGAGAACTGAGTCAACAGCTTGGTAATGGGTCTTGTCTTTCTTTGACTTAAAAATAAATATATACCAACTTCAATTTTTTGACAATATTTAATTTAAAAATAGCCATGGCGGGCTAATAGAGGGGAGAGTAATGGCGGGCTTATAAGGAGAAGTGACCGATCACGGGCTTATAAGGAGAGGAGTAATGACGGGTTAATAGAGGGAGAGTAATCACGGGCTTATAAGGAGAGGAGTAATGACGGGCTAATAGAGGGAAGATTATAAATACAACAAGTCTTCTTTAATACAACAAGCTTAGCTGGATATCCCTGAAAGATATCACTTCTAAGTACTACCACTAACTCTTTAACTAGACTTAAAAAGTCAAACTATAACTAGGTTTAGAACGAGGGCACCCTATTAGAGGGAAGGAGAATAAAATCTCCCTTTAAAATACTGTTAGCTGGATATCCCTTATTGATATCACTTCTAACTACTACCACTAACTACTTTAACTATATATATGTGATATACAAATTAGTAGTAGAGGTAGGATGAGAGGAGATAGAGAAAATATATCTGTTAAATCAATAATAATTAAACTAATAATTTTTTATCACTCTATCCATCTATCTTCACCAGTAAATATAAGAACAGATCCACAATCAATAGACCCTACAGTTTGTCTATCGTAACCAACATCAACAGCATATTTAAAATTGAATATTTGAGCTTTATTTTTATCACTTAAATTCCAGCATTTTTCTTCATCAAGGAGACTAAGAGGGTAAATAATTATATCGCCTGATTTTGTGTAATATTTATTTCCTGTTTCGTCTGGATATTCTCCCGGTCCTAAAGCAGCTTTGAATATAGCGAAATATGTATCATCCTCCAATTGCAAAACATCATTTTTTTCAGGTTGCCATTTTTCCTTATTTTCATAATCATCAATAACTTCTAGAGGATCGCCAATAAAATATACGCCTTTAGGCAAACATCTTTGCTCATAAATTATTTCTGTATATTTCTTTCCATTTTTTTGGGCTTCTTTTTGATATTTTTTGGAAGCTTTTTTAGCTAATTCATATGATGGAAAATGTTCTTCAGAATAATTACCAGCCATGTTAGCCGCCTCAAGAAAATACCAATCTGGTGCCGGTTGTGTCCCTTTTAAAAGATAAAACTTTTCGTTTAAAAGGAGTGCATTAAACAAGCCTTTTTCTATCAGAAAATTTACAGCTAAAATACATTCTTTACAAGCAACTGCAATTGCAAGTGCTATTGGCAAAAATAAAGTGACAATATAATTTGTACTTTGGTTAAATTTTAAAACTACAAAAGCAATAATTAATGACCACGCAATTATGTATAAAGTTTTTTTCAGTAACCCAGAAACTTTGTAGTTTTGAAGGTTAGTAAATTTAATAAATTTATTTATTCTTCCTTCACCAAAAGAGAAAGATAATCTATACACAAAAACATGAAGAAGGAAAATAAAAATGAAAGGATAAAATTTAATATAAAAAGAATATATTAAAAGCCCTAAAGCTACAAAATCAAGAATGTCTATAGATGGAAAAAAAAGCTTTTTAAAATTCATTTGCCCAATATATTTTTGAAATTAAAACATTTGATCTGCAAGCATATTAGTACTGGTTTCTCTCGTAAAGTTTATCCCTTTTATTTCTAGTGAAGATCTGACTAATTCCCAAGCCACAAAATATCCCTTTGCTAACTCTTTCTGAGAAATTGATTTGGAGAGCGATAAGAATTCTTTTGTAATTGGATCAAGTTTAGAGAAATCTCCTTCTATTGAAATTTCGTTAATATCTGATCCAATATTAATTTCTAAACATTTTGAGCTTAATAATAAACCAATTACAAAATTCAAACGGGTAGCCTCACTTGCCCATTTCTCCGAATTTTTCATATTGGGAAATGGTGGATAACTATTCATAAGATTATCGGCTATTTTCTTACCAAAAGTATTTCCATCAGTAACTATAAAATCTATCTGATCCCATCTTCTATTTAAGCCGCGTCGGATATTTTTACGAATAGTTCGAAAAATATGCCATACAACTAAACCAATAATAATAATTGCAATTATTTGCATAGTAATTTTTTAAATAAATTTCTGAAGAAGATTAAATCATTAAGAAGAACAAGGTTACCCCCATACCCCCTTCGAATTTTCAAAGAAATTTAAAAGATTAATAACAACCTATCTAATAACTAAATAAAAAACAAATGGACAGAACACAACAAATAAAAGAAGCTCACCCTTGGCTTTCCTACGACGAAGTAGTGAAGGTTCTTCTCTATCATCATCAGGGTTCAATGTGGGTACAGAACCTTCAGAGAGACAAGCTTGAGAGGTCGATGGAAGCGTTTACAAAGCTCGTTAAATCTAAGAGTATAAAAGCCCTTAAACCCTTTGTAGAGTACGTTCTAGACGTGTACTACAACGGTGTAGATGAGTATGGCAATCAGATAGAAGAATCAAGTAGAGAAGAGCCTTTCGAGCGTAGATGGGATAAAGCAAGAGCTATCCTTTTGAAGAGCAAATAAGCTTGTTGACTCTTGCCCTTTACCGATGCTATAAATATTAGTACACTTGTACTATATAATTATGGAGGACTTGCAGGAATGGGATTATCTAGAGGACGAAATATTGGTAAGAAAACGACGGAAGATTTGTATTACTTGCAATCACTTCAGGTACAGCACGACAAGTTCTTGTGTCACCATCCTTACCTGTCCCTTTCATCAAAAACTTATTCCTCAAGGAGATCATCTCATTAAAGGATGTAGATATTGGAGAGAGAACAGCAGAATATTTGCTCCAGAAGCAGCTTGAGGATCTGGTACGTAGTTCTATAGAGAGAGCATTCAACCTAGTCTATGACTGGGTTTTACATGCCTAGCTGGTATAAATTTGACAATCTGCTGGTATAAAAGACTCTCTCATTCCCTGAAAAGCATTGCAAATACAAGGTTTGTTAATTTCAAAAAAAGTTTACTTCAAGCGATCTGTTTCTATATTTTTCTAAACTTTCTTAGACCAAATATCTTCGATAAACTAAACAAAACGCTTTGGATTTAGCTGACTTTCTAAAAAAGTTAACAAAATGCCATACCAGCACCATACCAGCAGCCCTAATTCCCGCAAATTATAGACTATGACTGAACCTAATTACTGGCTAATGAAAAGTGAGCCTGATGCTTACAGCATAGATACTTTAAAAAATGACGGTGTAACTTTATGGGATGGAATAAGAAATTATCAGGCTCGAAATTTTATGAGAAAAATGAATAAAGGAGATAAAGTGTTTTTCTATCATTCGAATTGTAAACCCCCAGGTATTGTGGGACTTATGGAGGTAATAGATCTAAATATTGTTGATCCTACTCAATTTGATCAAGATTCAAAATATTTTGATCCAAAATCGAAACCTGATAATCCGAGGTGGGATTGTGTAAAAGTAGAATATAAATTTAAATCAGATAAGATTTTAAGTTTACCTGAATTAAAGATTTTATTTAATGAGGATGAGTTATTAGTCGTAAAAAAAGGAAATAGGTTATCTATATTACCTGTCAGAAATGATACTGCAAAAATACTACTAGAAAAAATATAAAAAATTTTTAATCCTTAAAATTCATTGAAAACATATTGCCAATATAAAGTCTCGTTAAATCCCTATTTTGAAATCCTTTTTGCATCAAAAATCCAGCAATAGCGGCTTGTAGTATTCTGTATTGATCCCAGTTAGGATGATCCTCCACAAATTCTTTCATAGCCTTTTGAAGATTTTCTTGAAGTTCACATTTGAAACTTATTACTTCATCTTTATGATTTAATACTTTTGAATTTTTGTCGTAATTTAACTCTTGCATGTTGAAAAAAGTTTATTGGAATTTAATTCTACAAAATGTAGTTTTCTCCAAAATTACTGAATCGTCAACAAGCATTATTAAGAGACAGTCTCAGGTTATAGAATAATGAGAATTCAGTCATAAATAGGGGATTCAGAAAAATCAATTTTATAAATTTAAATATTACTTAAATATAAAGATTTATATAAAATCAGAAGTTTTCCACATGGTTAAGATCATCAGATATTTTTTTTTAAATACTGTGGAAAAGTTGTGAAAAATTTTTTTTGGGAAGGGGAAATTTTTTCAAAAATTTCCAATTTTATTTATCTTTCAATCCATTGATTCCCACATGTTTTTTATTTCATAAAATAAATTTTGTGCTATTGGTATCGGCCAATACATTTCGAAGGATCTAGTTTGGTCTTGACTTTCAAAAACAAACCTTAAACTCCATTCATTTTTTTTTCCTTCTAAGTGGATATACCAAGGTAATTGTTCTAATTCTAAAGTAATAGATTCTTCATCCATTAGTTCATCTTTGATAACTAATAGTTGTTCATTAATTCTTAAGAGTAGAAGGTACAGTGAATTGAATTCACTTTTTTGTAACTCTATTGACCAATCGTCTACACCAATTAAAAAGCAAAATTTGCCTTTTTTTAAATCTTTAAGTAATCTCCATCTTTTTTGGTCTTTTACCAAAATTAGCCTGGAAGTAAATCTGGTTGATCTTGCTCATCACTTAGTTCAATAATTGACCTTTGAACGGGTTTAATAGTTGATTCTTCTAATAAGCCATCAAAATCATCAAAACGTCTTTGTTTAGCTCTGAAAGCAATTCTGACTGTAGTTAAATATCTATTAGTTGATTTTCTTATCAAGCTCTCACCTCTCTTTGCAAGATCATTAGAATCAATTCCTGCATTGTTAGATATGTTCATTAAAAAAATTTTTTACTATAAGATGTATTTTACAATTTATTCGACCATTTCAAAACATAAATTACAAAAAGAACTTAATTGATTTAAATAATTTCATATGGAAGAAAGTTTATCTGGAACACTTGCTATCGATTTAGGGAACACTAATACTGTTGTTGCTTTTCAAGATCAAAAAGATATAAATTCTGTTTTAGTTGAAATACCAAATATTACATCATCTCCAGGAGTTGTTCCTTCAGCAGTTTGGTTTGAGGAACCTTCAAAGATTACAAAAATTGGTATTAGTGCTCTAAAAATGAGGGATAACTCAAATTCTGATTTATTTTTTCATTCGAACTTTAAAAGATTAATTGGAAATTCTATTGAAAAAATTAACCAAAAAAATATTTTAAATCCTAATGAATGTGGCGAAAAATTTTTTCAAATTTTATGGGCAAACATTCCGCAAAAGTATGAGATTAAAAGACTTGTTTTAACTGCTCCCATAGATACATATAGGGGATACAGAGAATGGTTAGTTAACCTTTGCGAGGAAATATCTGTAGATGAAATAGCCCTTGTTGATGAGCCTACTGCGGCAAGTTTAGGAATAAATGTACCATTTGGCTCAAAAATAATGACATTAGATATTGGAGGAAGTACAGTCGATATGAATATAGTCAAAATAGAGGGAGGAGAGGGAAAATCTGGTCCAATCGCTGAACTATTAAAATTTAAAGGTAATGATGTAAGCTCAATTTCAAAACAAAAAATAAGGTGTGCTGAAATAATTGGGAAAGCAGGTTCAAAAATTGGTGGGAAAGATATTGATCAATGGATCGTTGATTATTTTATTCCAGGTCATAACTATATTAATAATCTTTCTAAAGCAGAAAAAATAAAATGTAAACTCAGCTCATCTGTAATCAAATATGAAACTAAATATCCAATAAAATTATTTACTGAAAAAAATAACGAAAGTGAATTTTATCTTAGTAAAGAAATATTTGAGAAAATACTCATTGAAAATAATTTTCTTAATCACCTTAACTCTTTACTAAAAGATTTATTAAATCAAGCAAGAGGTAAATTTTGCACAGTTGAAGACTTAAATGCAATAGTTTTGGTTGGTGGAGGAACTCAAATACCATTGATTAAAGAATGGATAACAAAAAAAATTCCAAAAATTCAAATAAAATCGCCACCCCCTATTGAATCAATAGCTTTGGGAGCTTTAGCGATGACCCCGGGAGTAAAAATTAAAGATATTTTAAACAAAGGGTTATCTATAAGATTATTTAATAAAAGAGAGCAAAAACACTTTTGGCATCCTATTTTTTGCAAAGGTCAAACATGGCCAACAGAAAAACCCTTTAAACTGATCCTTCAAGCCAGTAAAAACAATCAGAAAATATTCGAAATAGTAATTGGAGAGACACAAAAAGAAAGAGCATATGATGTTATTTTCGAAAATGGATTACCAAAGTTATCAGAGATTCAAAATGAAGAAGAAATTATAAAATGGGGCAAAAAACCACTCAAAATAGTATTAAAAAATAAATCTAATATTGGAGAAGATACTTTAAAACTTTTTTTTAAAATTACGAAAAATGCCGATTTATTGGTTAAGTGTTTTGATGTTAAAGATGAATTTTTTGGAGAATATAATTTAGGAAATATCTATTGAAAGATAGCTATTCAAGAAAAACTCCTTCCTCATTATCAACATTATTTAAACGTAAACTAATACTTTCTATTTTACTAGTTGGTACTTTTTTGCCACAAAAATCTGGCTGAATGGGTAATTCTCTATGACCTCTATCTACCATTACTAATAACATCACCCTTTGAGGTCTGCCCCATGAATATAAAGCATCCATTGCAGCTCTAATTGTTCTACCTGTGTAAATTACATCATCTATTAAAAGAATTTCTTTTTTCTCAATAGGAGTTGGAATATCAGCAGCTTGTATTAGTCGAGTTCCAACTCTATTTTGGTCATCTCTATAAAAAGTTGGATCAATTGTTCCTTTTCTAACTCTTAAACCTGTTCTTGAGAATAATTCCTTTGCTAGGACTTCGGTCAGAGGAATTCCTCTTGTCGGTATACCAATCAATAAAAGGTTATCCAGTTTTTTTACTTTTTCGATAATTTCGCAAGTTAAACGCGAAATAGTTTTTCTAAGTTCAACTTCAGTAAGTATTACAATCTTTTTTGAATTCTTGGACATGATTTATCAAGAAATAAAATTAATCTAATATTTTCATAAATTAGCAAAAGCTAACTATGTTAAATATAAATTGTTAAAGAGTAACGTTTGAAGCTAAATTTAAGATTGGATCAGTTAACAATGAATTTGATCTAAATATGTCAAAGATTAGCAGCAAAAATATAAAAAGTTTAAGTGTTCCTCAGAGCCCTGTAGTTCTTGCAATACTAGATGGTTGGGGATATCGAAAAGAAAAATCAGATAATGCTATAAAAAGTGCCAGTACACCAATCATGGACTCATTGTGGCATGCCTACCCTCATACCCTTATAAGTGCTAGCGGATCTGATGTAGGCCTCCCAGATGGTCAAATGGGCAATTCAGAGGTAGGGCACCTTACCATTGGTTCGGGAAGAATAATACAACAAGAACTTGTAAGGATTTCAAATATTGTAAAAAATAATCAATTAGGCTTGGTCAATGAATTAAAAGAGATGGCTGCTTCATTAAAGAAAAATAATTCTACTTTGCATATCACGGGACTATGTTCTGATGGAGGAGTTCATAGTCATATTGATCATTTATTAGGTTTAATAAAATGGGCATCTGATAATAAACTTAAAAAAGTTGCAATCCATATTATTACTGATGGTAGAGATACTCCTGCAAAAAGTGCTTTGAAATATTTAAATCAAATAGAATCATGTATAAAAAAATATAACGTAGGCGAAATAGCTTCCATATGCGGAAGATACTGGATAATGGATAGAAATCTTTTATGGGATAGAACAGAAAAAGCATATACTAATTTGACTGATCCAGATATTCAAATAACAAATTTTTCTCCCAAGGACTACATAGAAAAAAGTTATGCCAAAAACATAACCGATGAATTTATAGAGCCAATACGAATGTCTGAAAACTATCTTAAAGATGGAGATAGTTTAATTTGCTTTAATTTTCGTCCAGACAGAGCAAGACAAATAGTCAAAGCCCTTTCACTCAATCAATTCTCAGACTTCGAAAGAAAAAATTATCCAAATCTAGAGTTTGTTACTTTTACTCAATATGATCCCAACTTTCCCGTTAAAGTTGCATTCCCTCCTGAATCACTCAATAATTTTATAGGCCAAATAGTTTCAGAAAACGGACTTAAACAATACAGAACTGCGGAAACTGAAAAATATCCTCACGTAACATACTTTTTCAATGGAGGAGTTGAAATACCCTTACCTGGAGAAGAGAGACATTTGATTCCATCTCCAAGAGTCGCAACCTATGATATGAAACCCGAAATGTCTGCTGAGGAATTAACTATTAGTTGCTCTAAAGCAATTAAAAGCGGGAATTATGCTTTTGTTGTAATCAATTTTGCCAATCCTGATATGGTTGGTCATACAGGCAACATGGATGCAACAATTAAAGCTATAGAAAAAGTAGATAAATGTATAGGTCAAATAGTTAATGCTACTGGAGAAATGGGCGGAAGCATTGTTATTACAGCTGATCATGGTAACGCAGAGGTAATGAAAGGATCGGAAGGAGAACCATGGACAGCACACACAATAAATAAAGTTCCATTAATTTTGATTGAAGGTGAAAAAAGAAAAATACCAAATATGGGAAACGAAATTAATTTAAGAGAAAACGCGGGGCTAGCAGATATTGCTCCCACTTTATTGCAATTATTAAATCTACCAGTACCAGGAGAAATGACAGGCAAATCGCTTATTCAAGAAATTGAATTAAAGGGTTATAATAAGGTCGTTCAACACGTTTAGAGTAAATAAAAGTTTTTAAGCAATGATTCAAATTATTAGTTGGATTTGGGTATTTTCTGGAGTTCTTCTCATTCTCTTAGTTTTACTTCATAGTCCCAAAGGTGATGGAATGGGAGGAATAGCCGCTAGTGGAAGCTCTATGTTCAACAGCGCAAGTAGTGCAGAAGCCTCTCTAAACAAAATAACTTGGACTTTTTTAGTGATATTTTTGTCTCTAGCAATTATTCTTAGCGCTGGTTGGATTTCATAAAACTTGAAAAAAGGGACCATTTTGAATGATCCCTTTCAAAAATTTATTGCAAACTATTGTTTAGTTTAGTAATCAAAGTCGCCACCCATACCAGGAGCGCCTGCTGGAGCAGCTGAATCCTTTTTCTCAGGTAAATCTGCAACTATGCATTCGGTGGTTAGAACCATCCCTGCAATTGAAGCTGCATTTTGCAATCCTGAACGTGTAACTTTTGCAGGATCAACTATACCAGCAGAGGACATATCTACATATTCTCCAGTAGCAGCATTGAAGCCATCATTAAATGGTTTAGTTTTTACATTTTCAGCAATCACAGCTCCATTAGAACCTGCATTCTCAGCGATTCTCATAAGAGGAGCAGTCAGTGAAGCTTCAACGATGTTAGCTCCAATTAATTCCTCTCCTTCTAAATTTTTATCTGCCCATTCTTTTAGAATAGGAGATAAATGAGCGAGAGTTGTTCCTCCTCCAGGTACAATTCCTTCCTCAACAGCTGCTTTTGTTGCATTAATAGCATCCTCAAGACGAAGTTTTTTATCCTTCATCTCAGTTTCAGTAGCAGCACCAACCTTAATAACTGCTACACCTCCAGCTAATTTAGCAAGACGTTCTTGAAGCTTTTCTTTATCGTATGATGAATCTGTTTCATCCATTTGCTTCTTAATCTGATCACATCTAGCTTTAACTGCTTGCTCATTACCTTCAGCCACAATAGTTGTAGTCTCTTTGTTGATAGTTATTCTTCTACCAGTTCCAAGCATATCCAAGGTAGCATTCTCTAATTTCAAGCCTGCATCTTCAGTTATAAGTTGTCCATTAGTTAAAACAGCCATATCTTCAAGCATGGCCTTTCTTCTATCACCAAATCCAGGAGCTTTTACTGCAGCAACATTTAACACACCTCGTAATCTATTAACAACAAGAGTTGCTAAAGCCTCTTTTTCAATATCTTCAGCGATAATGACTAGTGGTTTACCAGTTTTAGCTATTTGTTCTAATACGGGAACTAAATCTTGGACTAAGGCTATTTTTTTATCAGTCAGGAGAATATATGGTTCATCTAAAACAGCCTCCATTCTCTCTGTGTCTGTTGCGAAGTAAGGTGAAATATAGCCTTTGTCAAAGCGCATACCCTCTGTAACTTCTAATTCAGTAGTCATTGATTTTCCTTCTTCTAAGGAGATAACACCTTCTTTACCAACTTTATCCATAGCATTGGCAATCATTTGACCTACTTCATCATCGTTCCCAGCCGCTATAGTTCCGCATTGAGCTATGGCATTGCTGTCACTAATAGGTTTGGAATTTTCCTGAATTTTACCAACAAGAAATTCAGTAGCTTTGTCAATTCCTTTTTTCAGGGTAATTGCATTAGCTCCTGCAGCAACGTTTCTCAAACCTGCCTTAACCATTGCATGTGCTAAAACAGTGGCTGTTGTAGTACCATCTCCAGCTGCATCATTAGTTTTTGAAGCAGCTTGTCTAATTAAAGCGACACCTGTGTTTTCAATGTGATCCTCTAACTCGATCTCCTTAGCAATTGTCACACCATCGTTGATGATTTGTGGAGCACCAAATTTTTTTTCTAGTACAACATTTCTTCCTTTTGGTCCGAGCGTTACAGCCACAGACTCAGCAAGGATATCAATTCCTCTCTCGAGCGCTCTACGAGCTTGCTCATTGTAAATAATTCTTTTAGCCATGTTTAGGCAGTAATTTAGTAATAAGTTTTAATAATTTTTAAAAAAATACTTTAGCTTACTACAGCTAAAATATCCTTTTCTGAGAGTAAGACATATTCATCTCCTCCCAATTTGATGTCTGTGCCAGCATATTTGCTGTACAAAACTTTATCGCCAATACTCACTTCTGGAGTTTGTCGAGAACCATCGTCATTAAGTTTGCCAGGACCAACCTGAGCAACCTCTCCAACCTGTGGTTTTTCTTTAGCTGAATCAGGCAAAAGAATGCCCCCAGCAGTTTTTTCCTCAGATGCGGAAACTTTAATAAATATTCTATCTCCCAGTGGTTTTACTGTAGAGACTGTAAGTGAAACAGCTGCCATAAATTAATGGAGGATCATGATTGAGACGCTTTGCGTCATAAAAATAGAAAGAGAAATTCTCTATCCGTATCATCAACAACATAATCTGCAGAGCGGCAATTAAACCATAGTTAAACTGTGCGGGTGGCCGAACCCATTTAACGAATCGACCCATAAGGTGGTAGTATTTTCGGATTATGAGCTGTTTAAAATCAGCTATTCATCACCAATCAATAAAAAATGGTAGCAACTCCATCAACTTCTTCACAAACAAAAGGCGTAGTTCGTCAGGTAATTGGCCCAGTTCTAGACGTAGAATTTCCTGCTGGAAAATTGCCCAAAATTTTAAATGCTTTAAGAATTGAAGCAAAAAATCCTGCTGGACAAGATATAGCGCTCACTGCAGAGGTCCAACAGCTACTAGGCGACCATAGAGTTAGAGCAGTGGCAATGAGCGGCACAGACGGCCTTGTAAGAGGCATGGAAGCAATTGACACAGGAGCACCAATATCTGTACCTGTTGGAGAAGCAACTTTAGGAAGAATATTTAATGTTTTAGGAGAACCAGTAGATGAACAAGGTCCAGTAAATACAAAAGATACTGCTCCAATCCATAGAGCTGCTCCAAAATTAACTGACTTAGAAACTAAGCCAAAAGTTTTTGAAACTGGGATTAAAGTTATCGACCTTTTAGCACCTTACAGACAAGGAGGAAAAGTTGGATTATTCGGAGGTGCTGGTGTTGGGAAAACAGTTCTTATTCAAGAATTAATTAATAATATTGCTAAGGAACATGGAGGTGTTTCTGTTTTTGGCGGCGTAGGGGAAAGAACAAGAGAAGGTAACGATTTATATGAAGAATTTAAAGAATCAGGCGTTATCAATGCAGATGATTTAACTCAATCAAAAGTTGCATTATGTTTTGGACAAATGAATGAACCACCTGGTGCAAGAATGAGAGTAGGCTTATCAGCGCTTACAATGGCTGAACATTTTAGAGATGTAAATAAACAAGACGTTCTACTTTTTGTTGATAACATTTTTAGATTCGTTCAAGCTGGTTCTGAAGTATCTGCATTACTTGGAAGAATGCCTTCAGCTGTTGGATACCAACCAACATTAGGAACTGACGTTGGTGAATTACAAGAAAGAATTACATCTACACTAGAGGGATCAATAACATCTATTCAGGCTGTATATGTTCCTGCTGATGACTTAACAGACCCAGCTCCAGCTACAACCTTTGCCCATCTAGATGCTACCACCGTGCTTGCAAGAGCTCTTGCGGCCAAGGGAATTTACCCAGCAGTTGATCCATTAGACTCAACAAGCACTATGCTACAACCATCAGTTGTGGGAGATGAGCATTACAAAACAGCCAGAGCTGTTCAATCCACTTTACAAAGATACAAAGAACTTCAGGATATTATTGCAATTCTTGGTCTAGATGAGCTTTCTGAAGAAGATAGATTAACAGTAGACAGGGCAAGAAAAATTGAAAAATTTCTTTCTCAACCTTTCTTTGTAGCAGAAATATTTACAGGAATGTCTGGTAAATACGTAAAATTAGAAGATACCATTGCTGGTTTCAATATGATTTTGTCAGGCGAATTGGATGATTTACCTGAACAGGCATTTTACTTAGTTGGTAATATTGATGAAGTTAAAGCAAAGGCTGAAAAAATAAAATCAGAAAAATAAATATTTGAATATAAATATTTAACCTTCAATAATCTCAAAGTAATGACAATTTCCCTAAAAGTTTTAGCTCCTAATAAAAATGTTTATCAAGGCGAAGCTGAAGAAGTAATCCTTCCTAGTACTACTGGTCAACTTGGTATACTACCTGGACATATCTCTTTAGTTACTGCTATAGATATTGGTGTTTTAAGGGTTAGAATAAATTCCCAATGGAAATCAATAGCTCTAATGGGAGGCTTCGCTGAAATTGAATCAGATGAAGTCATAGTTTTAGTAAATAATGCTGAAATTGGATCTGAGATAAATGTTCAGAATGCTGAACAAGACCTTAAAGAAGCAAAATTAGCAATAAGCAAATTTTCTGAAAATGAAAAAAATCCAGAAAAAATTAAGGCCTTGAAAGAGGTTTCGAAGGCTGAGGCTAGGATTCAAGCTGCAAAAAACTAATATTTAAGCGGTTCCACAAAAAGTTACTTCTGGAAACTTTAATTTAGCTTCTTCTAATTTCTTTGTTTTACCTTCTTCTTGCCAATAATTTATTACTTCAGTAGCTTTATTCAATATTTCTACTCTTTCGTTATCTGTAATCCAACCTTTATTTTCTAATTCACTTTTTAATTTTTCCCAAGCATCATCTCTTGGCCAAAAATAATAAGCAGTAAGAGGGCTTGGGCCTCCACCTACTATTTGATCAACTGCTAAAGCAACATTATCAGGCAACCACAATACTTTAATTATGAATCTTCCTTCATCAGGTTTAGGAGTATAACCAGTAGGCACTCCATCTTCATCAATTGTGGCAGCTGCTAATACAGCTGTTGCACCCATCATTCCTGAATTAGGTGAAGGATTTTTAGACTTTAGTGAATCACTGTTTTTTTCCTTTTTTTCTGTTGAATTTTGCTTTAACTTATCTGATGAAGACATTCACTTAATTTGTGTTTAATAAATAATTTATCAGTTTATGGTCACATTTTGATTGATTTATTCAAAATTTCTTGATTTTAGTTATTGATACCTTTTTAAAAGGATTTTTATCTATCATGAGAGACTTCATAAAAATCATAAATAGTAGCTTCCAATGAATCCCAAAGATCTTTGGGAATATCGTTTTCTTCTGCGAACATGCCAAGCTGACTAGCTAAGCCTCTTGCTTGTGAGAGTTTCGAATCATATGAATCGGGCTGGTTCATTTTTGATCTTTAAACTTAATAAAAAATAAATCTATTAACTTGATAAGTCAAATTTCAAAATTCTAAATCAGAAATTTCTTTTAGTGCAGCAATACTTAAAACTTCTGGGTTTTCATCTTTGACAAGGACATCGTCTTCAATTCTTATCCCTATGCCTTTCCATTTCTCATCTATAGGGGGTTGTCCCTCAGGTACTGGGATCCTATCACTTATGTAGATCCCAGGTTCTACCGTAAGAATCATTCCATTCTGTAATGGCACTTCATAGTCCCCCATTCTGTATGCTCCAACATCATGAACATCTAAACCAAGCCAATGTCCAGTTCTATGCATGTAAAGATGTTTATAAGATTGATTCTCAATTATCTCCTCAGTACTGCCTGACAATAAACCAATTTCTTTTAATCCTTCTATAAGAATTGTTAAAGCAACATTATGAACAAGACTAGAATTGGATCCTTTTACAGCACTTTTAATTGCATTTTTCTGCGCACTTAATACGATTTCATAGATAACTTTTTGCTCATTAGAAAATTTACCACCAATTGGAATAGTTCTTGTTATGTCTCCATTGTAATAATCAATTAGTGAGCAACCAGCATCCACTAACAATAAATCTTCCTTCTTCAAGGGCGAGTTATTTGAAGTGTAATGTAAAATACAAGCGTTATCTCCTGATGCAACAATAGAGTTATAAGCTGGTCCTCTTGCCCCTTTTTCCAGAAAAAATCCCTCTAGAAGACCCTGAATTTGTCTTTCATTTTTCTTTGATGAGATTGATTCTCTAACTAATTCATGAGCTTCTGCTGAGATTTGAATAGCCTCTCTCATTCTTTTTATTTCAAATTCACTTTTAATTAATCTCATCTCATTTAAAAAAATTTCTGGAGATTTTATAGAATTTCCACCAATGCCTAATCTTGAGCGGTTTTCAAGTTGTTGTGAAAAAATTTCCAATATTATTTTCTCAACTGATGGATGCTTACCAATAGAAAAAACGAGTTCATCAGAACCATTTATATAGGATGGGAGTAAATCTTTTAATTCGTTTATTGAGTGAGCCTTATCAGCGTTAAACTCTTTTTCAGCACCTTCTAAACCCCATCTAAAGCCATGCCAGACTTCGCTTATAACATCTTTAGGAGCAACAAACATAATAAATCTCTCTCCCTTGGGCTTATGCGATAAGAAAAGAGCAATTGCATCTGGCTCATCGAAACCGGTTAAATACCAAAAATTACTATCTTGTCTAAAAGGATATTCGCAATCAGCATGATGCTTTACAAGCCTAGCACCAGGGATAATAGCAGCTTTTCCATTTAATTTATTTAGGAAGATTTCTCTTCTTTCTTCAAAAACTTTATTTTCAGGTTTAAACATAGATTGTGTATTGGCGTGTTTAAAAAAAAAATGGAAGAATGAATTAATACAGATTTAGTAACTAATCTATTTTAATGGAACCAAGTGTTTACGGTTTAGTTGTTCTTATAATAATTATCTTAATTGGATCAGCATGTTGTTCGGGAGTAGAAGCTGCTTTTTTAGCTGTAAATTCGATTCGAATTTTAGAGATAGCCTCTAAACAAAAACCAAAGAGTTCTGCGAATCAACTCCTTAAACTCAGAAAACATCTTGGAAGGACATTAACTGTAATTACTATTACTAATAATGGATTTAACATAATTGGAAGTCTTATTTTAGGTGTATATGGAGCATTGGTTATTAGTAGTAGTTATGGCCTAACCCTTTTTTCAATTTCTTTTTACATACTAGTCGTATTAGTAGGAGAAGTACTACCTAAGGCTCTTGGTACAAGATTCTCAGTTCAAATAGCATTATTATCAGTTCCTATCTTGAGAATATTGCATACTTTAATGAGGCCATTTTTATTATTAATAGAACAAATATTTCCAGTTATTACGGCAGAAAATGAAATTTCAACAGATGAAGAAGAAATTAGACAAATGGCAAAAATTGGAAGCCAAAAAGGTTTAATAGAAGCTGATGAAGCAGCAATGATATTTAAGGTTTTTCAATTAAATGATTTAAAAGCTAAAGATTTAATGCTCCCTAGAGTATCAGCACCTTGCCTTGATGGGTCTTCGAATCTTGAAGAAATTTCAAAACTTATAATGGACGATAACTCTCCATGGTGGGTTATTTTGGGAGATAAAGTTGACAAAATACAAGGGGTAGTTCCCCGTGAAAGAATGCTAGCAGAGTTAATTAATGGAGAAAATAAAAAATTATTGTCAGAAATTTGCGAACCTGTGGACTACATTCCTGAAATGATCAAGGCAGATCAATTATTAACAAGATTTGACAAGAATCATAAAGGAGTGAAAGTAGTAGTAGATGAATTTGGAGGATTCGTGGGCATTATTGGTGCAGAAGCTGTGTTATCTGTTTTAGCTGGCTGGTGGAAAAAATAAATCATGAAACAATTTAAAATTAATAAAAATTATTTACTTTTAAAAAATTGGTGGGAGACTATTGATCTTACCAACTATGAAAAAAGTTATTTTAATAGAGAAATAATATCTTTTAATCAAAAACTTTTTAGGCTCAAAGAAAAAAAAATAAGAATTGGCGCATATGGTAAATCAGGCGTAGGGAAATCTTCTGTTTTAAATTCTTTATTAGAAAAAGATATATTTAAAACAGATATTATCAATGGGACCACAAGAGAAATTAAGGCTGAAGAATGGAAATTAAAAGATCAATCACTCAACAGTATAGAGTTACTAGATTCTCCAGGATTTGATTTCTGCGATATTAAATTCCCAGATAAAGTTTACTCCTCTATAAATCACTCGGATCTTATTTTATTTATAATTTCGGGAGATTTAAATAGAAATGAGTTACACGAAATCAGCTCTTTTATAAAAGACGGAAAAAAAATTATTTTAATTCTTAACAAAATCGATCTATTCAATAAAAATGAATTAAAAGAAATAATTGAAAATATAAAGTTTAAGCTTCCAAAAGATTTAAATATTCCAATAATCATTAATAATAAAAACAATCTTAAAAATTACATAGCAAAATTAATCAATCAATATGGTGAGATACTATTAACACTAAATTCTATTCAATTAGCTGACAAATTGTTTCTGAAAATAAAAGAGCAAAGATTGAAAAGAAGGCAGAAATTAGCTCAATCAACTATTGGTAAATTTTCGACTATGAAGGCATCCGCGGTAGCTCTTAATCCTTTTATTTTATTTGATGTTGCTGGTAGTTTTGCACTAGATACTGCATTAATTAAAGAATTAAGTAAGATATATGGCTTAAAGTTGCAAGGTGAATCTACAAGAAAAATATTTAAAAATATATCAATTAATAATGTATGTTTGGGAATCACTCAAGTCGGCCTTAATACCTCTTTCAACCTTATTAAGAAACTAATTCTTTTAACAGCACCTTTTACTAACGGGATTTCATTATTACCCTATGGATCAATAGCAATAATTCAAGCTGCAATCGCAATATACTCTACAAAAATTCTAGGGAAATTAGCAGCAAAAGAGATATTTGTAAGAAGCAAAGCTTCTTTTATAGAACCTTCTATTTTGATCCAAAATATGAATTTTAATGACCCAGAGATTTTTAATTACATAAATATTTATTTTTCAAGTAGAAATTTAAATAATAATATTGTTAGTTTTCTTCCCTAAAATTTAAAATGGAAAAAAGCATTGCTTTATTTGGTACGAGTGCTGATCCACCCACGATTGGACACAAAAAAATTCTTGAAGAATTATCCAAAATTTATGCTTTTACCATTAGCTATGTGAGCAACAACCCCCAAAAAAAGCACACAGAGGATATCTCAATTCGTAGCCATTTATTAAAAACTCTTATTGATGATTTAGATAATCCGAAAATTTTATTTAATCAAAAAATAAGTAGCCAATGGGCAATAGAGTCAATCAAAAAATGTAAAGAAATTTATAAATTTAATAATTTAGATTTTGTAATTGGGAGTGATTTAATTAAAGATATTTTCTACTGGAAAAATTTCGACAAAATTATTTTGGAGGTAAGTTTTTTTATAATTTTAAGAGAGGGATATCCTGTTGAATCAAATACTCTTAAAATGTTAGAAACTTATAGAGTTAAATTTAAGATTTCAAACATCAAAACCCCAAACATTTCAAGTTCTAAGTTTAGGTTAAATTTTAATTGTTCTAATTTACCGTCGTCTTTAATAGATATAGTTAAGAATAATAATTTATATGAATCCATCAAATTAGTTGAATGAAATTTTTACTTGCCCAAATAAATCCAGTTGTTGGAGATTTAGAGGGCAATGCACAAAAAATACTTAATATTGCTTCGAAAGCTAGCTCAATTTCTGCTGATTTTGTTCTTACTCCAGAATTGTCATTATGGGGATATCCTGCAAATGACTTACTTTTTAAAAAAAATTTAATCAAAAATCAATCCCAAATTCTTGATCAATTAGCTTTAGATATTAATAAAAAATATGGAAACTTAAGCATCACAGTCGGAATAGCTGAGAAGGTAAATGATTCGTTTTTTCCTAATCTGTATAATTCTATTGCGTTGGTTGAGGGCGGTGAATGGAAAATAATTGCTCGGAAAATTATTCTTCCCACTTATGAAGTATTTGATGAGAAAAGATACTTTAGATCAGAAGAAAAAGTTTCCGTATTGATTAAACAAATTAAAAATAAAACTTGGCGACTTGGCTTTACTATATGTGAAGATTTATGGGTCAATAAAGATATAGAAGGTAGAGGAATCCATAGAAAAAATCCCATTATTGATTTAAAGAAAAAAAAAGTTGATATTTTAGTAAATTTATCAGCCTCCCCATATACTCTGAAAAAATTAGAGCTGAGATCCAAGGTTTCCAGTTTTGCTGCACAATATCTTCAAGTGCCGCTGATTTATGTTAATCAGATTGGAGCAAATGATAATTTAATTTTTGATGGAAATAGTTTTATTCTTGATAAGAATGGATCAAAAATTAAGCAATTAAAATCTTTTTCGGAAGATCTCTCCAGCTGGGAAATTGAGCAAACAAAACCTGAAAAAAATGAATTTAAAAACTCCGAAATGTCATCAATTTTTGATGCATTAGTCCTTGGTGTTAAAGATTATGCAAAAAAATGTGGATTTAAAACAGCTTTAGTTGGATTAAGTGGTGGTATTGATTCAGCACTTGTCTCAGCAATTGCTACAGCAGCTCTAGGAAGTGATAATGTTTATTGCGTTTCAATGCCCTCTAAGTGGAGCTCATCTCATTCAAAGAGTGATGCAAAAGATTTAGCAAGAAGATTAAAGATAAGTTTCAAGAGCATTCCAATTGAAAACTTGATGAGCTCTTTTGAGGAATCATTTATAAAAACCATATCTTTCGAGATGGCTGAAATAACAAATCAAAATATTCAGTCAAGGATAAGAGGCACGCTTCTTATGGCTTTAGCAAATCAAGAAAAGCATTTGTTACTGTCAACAGGAAACAAATCAGAACTAGCCGTAGGATATTGCACACTTTATGGTGATATGAATGGGGGATTATCTGTAATTGGTGATTTATATAAAACTAATGTTTTTAAATTATGCAATTGGCTTGATAGTGAAGATTCAATTAATAGTAGAAAGTTATATATGTTAAATACTAGTGTAGATATAATTGGAGAAAACATACGTACGAAAGCTCCAAGTGCCGAATTAGGTCCTGATCAACTAGATACTGACTCTCTACCACCTTACTCTATTTTAGATAAAATTCTTAAAGGAATTATTGAAGAGAAAAAAGATTTACAACAACTAGAAGAAGATGGTTATAAAAAAGATTTAATTTTAAAAATTATCTCACTCATAAAAAAAGCGGAATTTAAAAGAAAGCAGGCTCCTCCAATCCTAAAACTAAGCAGTCAATCATTAGGAAGTGACTGGAGAGTTCCCATAGCAATATCTTATTAATCACTTTAAGAACACCGTTGGATTTTTTTTAAAGGCCGTTTAACTGAATCAAGGTTGATACCTTTTTTGATAGCAATAATTATGCCTGCAGCTTCTAAATAATTATCAACTTCAAAAAGATTGGGATAACTATAAAACTCATTTGTCACTTTTAATGTATTTGGATTTTTTACAGAGATAATATTTAAACCTTTTTCAATCCCTGCTAGTACTGCTTCTCCTCCTAATGCACCATTAGGAACAACAATCGATTCAATGTGATCAGGGTGGAGTGAGATTAATTTATTTTTAGCAGGCAATTCAACAATATCAGGTGCATTGCTTAACCCAATCAGTACAGATGGTAAAAAAGTGTATCCTATTTCTTCTGCAGCTGCACGAGGATCTAATTTTTCATTCAATTCAATTGGATTTAAAGCAGGTGCATGAGCACAGGGAACTTTTAAAAATTTGCTTATTAAATGACTTATAACTGCTTCGACTCCAGCAATAGGATCAATCCCTTTCCCTTCTCGATAGATATTTGTTTCTAAAGAATCTGGATCATCTGGAAATTTTGCCACAATTGCTATTGCCGTAACTCCTTTTTCTATTAAACATTTTCCAGCATCAATTAGAGTATCTGGATTTTCAATTATGCCACCACTTATTTTTGAAGAATCAGAATCAATAACTATGTTTAATGGCTTTTTTGTAATCGCATAAGAATGAACATTAATCCCTAAAGTAGAGACACATGCATCAGCAACTTGTAAATGTCTTACTAATATTTCTTTTTCAATGGCTGAATCAAAAATTATCCCAATTTTCTGTTGCTTTACCCTCTGTAAAGCGATTTCTCCTTTAGCAAGTCGGTCTAAACTATAACCCTCAACATAAAAAATATTTTTATTTTTTTCAGAAAGAGTACCGCCATTCATAACATTTGGATGAGTAATTAAACACCCACTTGCCGATGCTAATAATTTAGCGGTAGGAAGTGCATCCCCAGCAAAACCGCCTAGTTCACAACCAATACCAGTTGGAACAATGAATATTGTTGGTGAATTTTCCATTATTAAAAATATTTTAAATTTATATTCGTTAATTAGCTAATACAGCCTTAATTTTAAGTTTTTTTGTTCCAAAATAGTCAATAGAATCTTGAATATCAACAATTGACCATCGAATTACATCTCCTTTTTTTTCCAAATTTATAATGATGAATTCCCTTAAATTTTTTAATTTTATTGAAACTGGCCAATCTAAAGAATAATCAATTGAACTTAATTTCATTTTTGATATTTACCAAATTGATCATTATATAAATCATCTTCGACTTCTTTCCCTATAACAATATTCAAATCTGACTTT
This sequence comes from Prochlorococcus sp. MIT 1304, assembly GCF_047305015.1. Taxonomy (NCBI): domain Bacteria; kingdom Bacillati; phylum Cyanobacteriota; class Cyanophyceae; order Synechococcales; family Prochlorococcaceae; genus Prochlorococcus; species Prochlorococcus sp. MIT 1304. The sequence goes on from NZ_CP138974.1 coordinate 229,055, forward strand.
GGGTATGCTACACACAAAAGTGCAAAGCCCTTTTCCCTTAAATCATCATTCAATCCCATAGCATCTTCTTGATCTACGGATCCTTCCAATATCATGGATGCACAATCTGTACAAACTCCTGAACAACAACTACTTGGCAAATCTATTCCATTCATTTTTGCCGCTGAAATAATATCTTGATCCTCAGAACATAAAAAATTAAAAGTCTTTTGCTCAAATTGAACTTTGATATTATATTCAGGCATATCCTAAATCTTATTGCTAAACTACTGAACCTCCTACAACTTCTAATATTTCTTGTGTAATAGCTGCTTGTCTGGCTTTGTTATAGGTTAGATTCAAAGTACTTGCTAATTCTTTAGCATTATCACTTGCATTATTCATAGCAGTCATCCTGCAAGCAAGTTCTGAAGCTGCCGACTCTTGAAGAGCTCTTAGTACCTGATTCTGTAAATATAATGGTAGTAGGGAATCTAATAGTTGATCAGGACTTTGTTCAAAAACAATATCTGATGGCAACTTCTCTGAATCACTTTTTTCAATATTTGATTTTTCAACAAGTAACTTACTATCTTTTGTGGTCAACCTAAAAATTTCATCGTTTTCCTCAGCGATTCCTTGAGGGTCAAGTGGCAAAAGTGTTTGAACGACAGGGGCACAGCTAACTAAAGTGATGAATTTCGTGTAAATAATTTCTACTCTATCAGAATTTTCTGAGAGAAATTCGGCTAAAATCTCATTTGTAACTCCTTCAGAGTCCTTAACTGTGGGAACCTGTTCTAGTTCTTTGAAAGTACTTTTTATAACATATCTATCCTTTCTATTTTGAAAATATCCAATAGCTTTCTTCCCTACCAAAATTAAATTTGGCTGATACCCTTGTTTGACTAATTCTGCGTATCTTATTTCTACCTTTTTTATAATATTTGTATTGTATCCACCGCATAAACCTCTATCCGCAGTTATACAAACCAAGGAGATACTCTTTACTTCTCTCTTGGATAATAGAGGAGAATCCACAGCCTCAAATTGTACTCTAGATTGAATATTTTCTAAGACTCGTGCAAGTTTATCTGCAAAAGGTCTACTCTTAAGAACTTGATCTTGAGCTCTCCTAACTTTTGCAGCTGCAACAAGTCTCATGGCCTCCGTTATTTTTCTTGTATTTTTAACGGAAACGATTCGATCTCTAATCTCTTTAAGATTTGCCATGGTATCTCCTTAATAAATTTAAACTGTGGCAAGCATTGATGATTTAACTTCATTTATCACTTCTTTTAGCGTCGCTTCTAGTCCATCATTTAATTTCTTTTCTTTAAGAATCTCTTCTATAAATTCCGCTTTATTTAGCTTTAAGTATTCGCGAAGTTCAGTTGCAAATTTAGTAACATCTTCAACAGGAACCTCATCAATAAGACCTTTAACTCCTGCATAAACAACTGCAACTTGTTCTGCAAGGTTCAACGGAGAGAATTGAGGTTGCTTTAATAACTCTCTTAATCTTTTGCCCCGTTCAAGTTGTTGCTGAGTTGCTTCATCAAGATCAGATGCAAATTGAGAAAAAGCAGCTAGTTCATCAAACTGTGCGAGTTCTAATTTTAAAGTTCCTGCAATTTTTTTAATTGCTTTTGTCTGAGCGGCTCCTCCAACACGGCTAACGGAAATACCAACATTAATAGCTGGTCTTAATCCTGAGTTAAATAAATCTGCACTCAAGAATATTTGTCCATCTGTAATTGAAATAACATTAGTTGGAATGTAAGCAGAAACGTCCCCTGCCTGAGTTTCAATAATTGGAAGAGCTGTCATAGATCCCCCTCCCATAGCATCAGAAAGTTTTGCTGCTCTTTCTAGTAATCTACTGTGTAAGTAGAAAACATCTCCTGGATAAGCCTCTCTTCCTGGTGGTCTTTTTAAAAGGAGAGACATTTGTCTATAAGCCTGAGCTTGTTTCGTTAGATCATCATAAATAACAAGTGTTGCTTTACCCTGATACATAAAATGTTCAGCAATTGCTGCACCGGTATAAGGTGCTAAGTACTGTAAAGCAGCTGGTTCTGAAGCTCCTGCACTAACAACTACTGTATAATCTAGGGCTCCCCTCTCTCTTAATACCTCTACTATATTTGCTACTGATGCTGACTTCTGACCAATAGCTACGTAAACACATACTACGTCTTGACCTTTTTGGTTAATTATCGTATCGATAGCAATTGCCGACTTTCCAGTTTGTCTATCACCAATAATTAATTCTCTTTGACCTCTTCCAACAGGAATCATTGCATCAATAGATGTAATACCTGTTTGCATTGGCTCATGCACTGATCTTCTCTTGATTATTCCAGGAGCCATTTCTTCAATCAATCTAGTATCACTTGTTGGAATTTCCCCTTTCCCATCTATTGGTTGTCCGAGAGGGTTAACAACTCTCCCCTGCATTGCTTCACCAACGGGAACAGATGCAATTTTACCTGTGGACTTAACGTTACTCCCTTCTTGGACACCAAGTGCCTCTCCCATCAAAACGGCCCCAACATTATCATCTTCAAGATTTAAAGCTATACCTTCGGTACCATCTTCAAATTCCAATAGCTCACCTGCCATGACCTGATCTAAGCCATATATTCTTGCAATGCCATCACCGATTTGCAGAACAGTTCCTACATTGCTAACACTTACAGATTGGTCATAATCAGTTATTTGTTGTTTTAAGATTGAACTGATTTCATCAGGGCGTATAGATACCATGGATTTAAGAATTTAAGGTTGATTTAAAAGTTACTTGGAAAGGGATAAGCCAAGTTTTCTTATTTGTGAAGCAAGAGAAGCATCAATTACTTTTGATCCTACACTGGCGACGAAACCACCAATAAGAGATGGGTCGATTTTAGTTACAAGTTCTAATTTTTCTGTTCCAGCAATATTGATGATCTTTTTGGTAATTAAACCTTTCTGTTCATCAGTAAGCTCGACTGCAGAAGTAACAGTTGCCAAAGCAATATTACTATTTTCTCGGTAAATCTCTAAAAACCTATCAAGAATTGAAGTAAGAATTCCAATTCTTTGCCTATCGGCCAATAATTTTAAGAAATTCAGTAAAGAAGAATTTACCTTTTTTGAAAAAATTTCATTAATAATTTTCTTCTTAGCATCTGTCTCTAAAATCGGAGAGGATAGTGCCTTCTCCAATTCAGGGGAATTATTTATTAATTCCAGGAGTTGTTTAACTTCAGAAACCATCTCTTCAGTTTGCGAATTTTCATTCACAACTTGAAGTAATGCCTCTGCGTATGGTGTAGTAACTGAATTTAAAAGTGGCATTAGTTCACCTCAATATTGTTAATTGATTGAGTTACCAAATTTTCTTGTGTTGTTTTATCAAGTCGATTTGGGAGAGAATCTAAAGCTTTCTTAATTGCCAGTTCAACAGCTTCTTTTCGAAGTTGAGAAATTGCTCTGGATGCTTCAGAGCTCTCATCAGAGATTGCACTTTGTTTAATTCGTGCCATCTCCTCTATCGCTTTTTTCTCACTTTCCATTCTGATTGATTCAGATCTTTTAAGGGAATCGGCTTTTATTTGAGATGCTTTTTCTTCTGCTGAAGATAAATCTTTCTTCGCCTTTTCTAAAGCTTGAGTTGCATTTAGGAGTCGATCTTCAGCATCTTTTAATTCAAGAAGGATTCCTTCTCTCCTTTTTTGAAGCATTTTACCTAGGAAACCAGGCAAAAATTTATAAAGACCGAAAACTACTACAGCCCAATTAAGGATATTAGTTTCGAATAAATTAAAATTTAATCCAAAACCTTCTGTAGCAAAAAGAGTTAAATTCATTTTTCTAGAATCAATCTATTAACAATAAGTTCGCTTAGAACATCAGCCTGTTTAGAAAGTTGATCACGAGCAGCAGACGTCTGACTTTCAATTTCTAGTCTTGCTTTTTCTTTTGAAGCATTTGCCTCGTTGTTAGCAAGTTCTAGTGCTTCTTTATAAAGCTTGTCAGACTCATCCTCAGCTTCGCTAACAATTCTTTGGGCTTCTGTACGAGCACTTTGAAGCTGAGTTAATAAATCAGCTTCTAATTTTTTAACCTCAGAAAGTTTATTTTTGGCCTCAATAACATTATTACTTACAAACTTTTCTCTTTTTTCTACAACATTGCCAACAGGCTTAAAAAAGAGAGAATTTAATATGTAAGTAAGGGCAACTACTTGTATCGCCATGAGTGGCAAAGTGGCATTTATATCAAATAATCCACCTTCTGTAGCACCAAAAAAATTAAAGGCCAACATATGATTCAGTTGAAGTTAAAGAAATTAAATTAAAATATTGCTAATAAGGATTAGAAGCAATATTAACTTTTAGGAAAAAGGATTCGCAAAAAGTAGTACCAAAGCCACAACTAATCCGTAAATTGTTAATGACTCCATGAAAGCGAAAGATAAAAGAAGAGTTCCTCTGATTTTACCTTCAGCTTCTGGTTGACGGGCAATACCCTCAACAGCTCCTTGAGCTGCGTTACCTTGTCCAAGACCTGGGCCAATAGCACCAAGACCAACTGCTAAACCAGCAGCTACAACTGATGCAGCGGAAGTAATCGAATCCATAATTTTGAAATAAAGAGCTTAATACTTGTGATAATCTTTGTTGTCATACACGCTTGGACATCCTTTGTTTTAAGAATGGGTCTGATATTTTCAGACCTACGCGATTAGATATTTTGCCAGATTACAGACCCTTTGTAAAAGCGTCTGAATGTATCTGGAAACAGCTAATGATGTTCTTCAACAGCTTCTCCGATGTAGTAGGCCGCTAAAGTTGCGAAAATCAATGCCTGAATTGCACTAGTAAATAATCCTAGGAACATAACAGGTATTGGAAGAATTAGCGGAACTAAAAAGACTAAAACACCAACAACAAGTTCATCAGCCAAAATATTTCCAAATAGCCTGAAAGAGAGTGATAAAGGTTTAGTAAAATCCTCTAGAATTTTAAAAGGAAGCATAATCGGAGTTGGGTGAACATAGTATTCGAAGTATCTCCAACCCTTATTACTTAAACCTGCATAGAAATAAGAAAGTGAAACCAATAAAGCCAAGGCTATAGTTGTATTAATATCAGCAGTAGGTGCTCCTAATTCTCCACTAGGTAATTTAATCAATCTCCAAGGAATTAAAGCTCCTCCCCAATTACTAACAAAGACGAATAAAAATAAAGTACCTATAAATGGCATCCAATCTCTGTAAACTTTTTCACCTATTTGCGTCCTAGCAAGATCTCTTATGTAATCCCAAAGAAACTCAAGCAAGTTTTGAAGGCCTTTAGGATCATTTTCCATCTTTTTAGTTCCTAAAGAAATAAAAACTAATAACGCTCCTAGTAAAATCCAAGATGTTAAAAATACCTGCCCATGTAGTCTGATATTTCCAATTTGCCAATAAAGATGTTGACCAACTTCTAATGCTGCAAAATTTGTTAGCAAGGAATTAAAAAACATTTGTTTTGAATAAAAAATTTACTTAAGAACGTGAAAAATAAAGAATGAGTGAAGGCTTGTAAATGAAAAAACCTATCATTGCAGGAAAAATATCCAAAGATCCTAGCTTGCTCGCAAAAATAAAGAGGCAAACTGGAACTAATAGTTGCAATTTTGATACACCTGATGATTCTTTACCAAGTTTACCTATACTTTTTGCAAGTAAACGTAGATAAAAAATACCGGCTATTGCACCTATAAAAATACTAAAACCAAAAGTAAATCCTAGAAAAATTCCAGTTATTGAGGCTAATAAAATAGAAACAATAAAAGTAATTCCAAAAATTGTTAATTGCAATTTTGTGTATTCGTCATTTTGAGAAAGCAATTTATCTATTTGATTGGCAATGCCAGAATTACTTTCTTTGATGATCGAATTATTCAGGGATTGAGGAAATTGAACATTCTCATTAGAAGGATGCTCAAGTTTTTTTCTATTTGAGTCCACTGATGTGAACATAGTTTAGAAACCCTCTCTGAATGGTTTGAAGTAAGTATATAAACTCACGGAATCTATCACGGAGAGGTCCCTTTTAGCTAGTTTTTTTGTATAAAAAATTAATTCTTAAGATTTATGATGAATCTGTAGACCATTTTTTACTTTATTCTTCAAAAATAAAATTTATGAAAAGTATTCTTTTAAATTGCTTAAACACTTTAAAACGTAAATAAAAGACTTGGCAAAATCTCAATTAAACGTCTCAATAGTACATATACATCTAAAAAATTGGAGATAAGTCGAGAAAAAATAAAATATAAAAGAATTTCTAAAAGAAAAAAAACCTTTAGTTCTAACTACAACAAAAATCTTAGCAATTTAATTGACTCTATATTTCCCTTACCTTGGACGATATGGCCTTATGAAGCAAAAATCCTCGTTGTCCTTATTGGAATTTGGTCAATATTAGGAATATGCATATTAGGATCATCAAGTTGGTGGGTGGCTAGTAGAGAAATGGGAAATTGGGCTTACTTCTTAAAAAAACAAATTATTTGGACAATTCCTGGAATTGGTCTTTTTTATTTCGTTCTTAATACCAACATTAGAAATCTTTTAAAGTTTTCAAGAATTATTTTTTATATTTTATTCTTTTTGATTTTCCTAACTAATTTTACTGGAATTACAGTTAATGGATCTTCAAGATGGCTAGTGCTTGGCAATTTACGTCTGCAGCCATCTGAATTAATTAAACCTTTTCTAATTTTGGAAGCTTCTAACCTTTTCGCACATTGGAATCTAGTAAAAAATGATAAAAAATTAATTTCAATAATATCCTTTGGTTTATTAATTTTATTAATACTAAAACAGCCTAATTTAAGTACTGCATCATTAACTGGAATTCTTCTTTGGGTAATGGGTTTATGTGGAGGTGTAAAACTTAGCTCTCTTTTCTCATTTGCTTCAATAGGATTCATTACTGGATGTATTAGCATCCTTAATAACGAATATCAAAAACTTAGAGTTACTTCATTTATAAATCCTTGGAAAGATCAACAGGAAAATGGATTTCAATTGGTTCAAAGTTTATTAGCTATTGGTTCAGGTGGTCTATTTGGCGAGGGTTTTGGATTGTCCATACAAAAATTACAGTATCTACCGTTCATGTATACAGATTTTATTTTTGCCATTTTTGCAGAAGAATTTGGTTTATTGGGGTGTACTTTATTCTTAGGATTGTTAGCAGTATTTTCATATATAAGCCTAAGAATTAGTCTTAAGTGCAGGAACAACTATACAAAATTAGTTGCTATCGGATGTGGTGTATTGTTGACAGGTCAATCAATAATGCATATTGCTGTAGTAACAGGTTCAATGCCTACTACAGGCTTACCACTTCCTTTCATTAGTTATGGTGGCAATTCATTAATAGCGTCTTTTTTTATTGCAGGGATGTTAGTGCGATGTTCATTAGAGTCAACAGGATTCATTGGTATGATTAGTACACGAAAGACTCTTAATTAGTTAGAATTTAAAGGATTTAAGTCAAGCTATCGAATCATTTAATCTATTTATTTCAGAATTATCTCAAAAGGGTAATCTGCTTATGCAGAATGGTCTTAATAATCCTGGCCCATTTACTATATTTCTGATCTTCAGCGCAGGACTTTTAACGAGTCTGGGACCTTGTTCATTATCATTACTTCCAGTCACAATTGCTTATATAGGAGGAACAGAGAAAAATAAATTTAAACTTATTAGTTTTTCAGGAGGAGTTGTTTTTTCACTTGTTGCTCTGGGTTCTGCTAGTGGATTCTTAGGGAAGATATATGGACAAATTCCATCCTATTACACTTCGATTGTTGCCTTGATAGCAATAATAATGGGTTTAAATTTACTAGGAATTGTAAAATTTAAGTTTCCGAATGGGCCTGATTTTAAAATAATTGAAGATAAAATTCCATCCTTTCTGGCGCCATTTGCTATTGGAACTAGTTTTGGACTGGCCTCTTCACCTTGCATTACTCCAGTTTTAGCAACTCTTCTGGTATGGGTATCGCAAGCTAAAAACCCAACAATCTCTATTATTTTTTTATTTTTCTTTGGAATAGGCCAAGTAACTCCACTAATCGTTGCGGGAGCCACTGCAGAAAACTTAAAAAAATTTTTAGAGCTTAGAAAATTTAGTCAAATAATTCCTACTCTTAGTGGGATATTTTTAGTTTCCCTAGGATTATTAAATTTATTTTCAAATTGGATTTAGATGACTATTGTAAAGGATTTAATTTTCAGAATATCAAGTTTAAAATTCGCTATTTCACTCATAATATTCATAGCCATCTCAAGTGGTGTAGGAACTTTCATACCTCAAGGCAGTAATAGTAAATTCTATATTGAAAATTTCGATGAAGCTCCTATTTTTGGATTTTTAAATGGAGAAAAAGTTTTAATACTTCAACTGGATCATATATACACAAGCTTGTGGTTTTTATTTGCATTAATCCTACTTTGCATTTCTCTCGCAGCTTGTAGTTTTAGGAGACAAATCCCTTCCTTAAAAGCTTCATTAAAATGGATTGAATATAAGAGTGAAAAAAAATTTAGAAAACTGCAATTAAATTCAAGTTACCAAATCAATGAAGTTGAAGACCTCATATCAAAAGCTGATTTATTCCTTAAAAAAAGAGGATGGAAAACATACAAATTTAAGAGTCATATTTCTGCGAGAAAGGGTTTAATTGGAAAAATCGGTCCTTTAGTTGTTCATATTGGATTAATAGTCTTACTTATAGGTTCAGCATATGGAAGTTTTACAAGTCAATCAAAAGAACAATATCTGTTGCCTGGAGAAAGCTTGGATCTTATTAATGAGAGCACAAACTCAAAAGCTAATATAAAATTAGTTGATTTTTCTATAGAACGAGAAAGTGATGGTATACCCAAGCAGTTCATTTCAAAACTTGATTTTACTTCTGAAGATTCAAAATTTAATGAAGTAAAAACTGCCAAAGTTAATCACCCAATAAGGTTTAAAGGATTAACTATTTATCAAGCAGATTGGGCCATATCAAATATTGTTTTAGAAATAGATAATATCCTTTACCAATTACAGTTAAAAGAGATTCCGGAAATCGGTAATCAAGTTTGGGGGATTTTAATTGAACTAGGTTCAGAGACAAAAAAAAATTTTCTTTTAACTATAGATAATGAAAATGGTCCACTTAAAATTTCAAATACAGAAAATTTTTCGGGTAATAATCTCTATATCAATGAAAATCCTTTAGAAGTTAATTCTTCGAAAGTATCTCTGAAAAAAATAATCCCCAGCAGTGGATTAATAATTAAAAATGATCCTTCTATACCATTTATTTACTTTTCTTTTATTTTAATAATTTTTGGAACAATAATAAGTCTCATACCAACTAACCAATTATGGATTCTTGTTAATCAAGAATCACAAAGTTTATCCATTGGAGGTCTTAGCAATAAAAATCTAGTTGGGTTTAAAAAAGAATTTTTTAAATTATCAGAAGAAATAAAAAATTTTTAATTTTTTTTCTGTCCACTAAAAATATCTAACTGCATTGAAACATTCCCTCTAGGGTTAAATGCAGCATTTAAATGTATCCAGTGAGGCGAGCCCTCATTCACTAAATCATCCATAATTCTATTTACAACCTCTTCATGTGATATTTTTATATCTCTAAAACTATTAATATAAAGCTTTAAAGACTTCAACTCATATACTTTCAAATTAGGTTGATAAATAATACTTAGCTTTGCAAAATCTGGATAACCAGAAAAGGGGCACTTACATGTAAATTCAGGTAACTGAATAGAAATTTCATAAATTCTTTTTTTATTTGGATTATCGAAACAAATTATTTTTGATTCTTCAATAATTCTTTCACCATAAAGTGGTCTTTGCGTAGAATCATCCAATTTAGCTTTACTCATCTTTAGTAGAACTTATTTATTAAACCTATATAAAAAGATCAAAATCTGCAAAATTCTCAACAAGCTTAAGTATTACAATTGAATAAGTCAAAAGCTATTAAATCTTATTTTTGTATCATTTGTAACATTCATAAAGTCGTTTAAAGGGGTTATATGTGTTTAGTTCAATGTAAAATTAATGGACATTTGTTTGATAACTATCGATAACAATTCTAATAAATCACTTCAACCGAAAACTGCAATTGGAATGTTATGGCTTCAAACACACTTTGAGAATGATCAGTGGGAGGCGTTATCAAATAGTACAGTAATAATTTCTGAAAAAAATTCCAAATTATTAATTGAAGATGCCATGAATGCAGGCCTTGATATTCAATGTTTTTCTGATATTTCAATGTTGGATGTTTTCCCAAAAAACAATTAAAATAATAGTATTCAATCTTTAAACATGAAGAAAATTGAAGCAATCATACGTCCATTTAAACTAGAAGATGTAAAAATTGCATTAGTAAACTCTGGTATCGTTGGAATGACAGTAAGTGAAGTCAGAGGTTTTGGAAGGCAAAAAGGACAAGTTGAAAGATATAGAGGTTCCGAATTCACTGTTGAATTCCTTCAAAAACTCAAAGTAGAAGTTGTCGTAGAAGATGAAAAGGTTAATTCAGTAATTGATGCGATTGCCGAAGCAGCAAAAACTGGAGAGATAGGTGACGGAAAAATATTCATCACATCAATTGATTCTGTTGTAAGAATTAGAACTGGCGATAAAGATGAAGAAGCTCTCTAATTCAGAGAGTTTCATTAACTAAATTTTGTATATATTCTCTATTAATCATTGGATTTGATTCGCTTCTTAAGCTCATCCAAGCTAAATATTCATGATTTCCAGCAGGACCTACTAGGGGAGAAGCTATCAAATTCTTTATATTCCAATGGAAATTATTAGCAGCACAAATAACAGACTCTATTGCTTCAGTATGGAATTTGGGATTGCGAACAACGCCTCCTTTACTGACCTTATCTTTACCTACCTCAAATTGGGGTTTAATTAAAAATATTCCCTCAATACAATCACCTTCTAATAAATTACTTAGAGATTTAAAAACTAACTTTAATGAAATAAAAGACAAATCAGCAACTACAAAATTTGGTAATTCATTACTTCTAGATAAAAGATCGTTAGGTTTTAAATTTCGAATATTAGTTCGTTCAAAAAGTATAACTTTGGGGTTATTTCTAATCTTCCATGCAGTCTGTCCATAACCAACATCTATCCCATAAACTAACTTTGCTCCTTGTTGCAATAAGCAATCAGTAAATCCTCCGGTAGAGATTCCTGCGTCAATACATATTTTATCTTTTACTTTAATTTCAAGTTTTTTAAATGCCTCCAATAATTTTTCGCCGCCCCTTGAAACAAACATAGGTTCGGAATCAATAAAAAATTCAGACCCAATTAATACTTGTTGTCCAGGTTTATCCCATACTTTTCCATTAATATCTCTAACCTTGCCCGCAAGAATTAAACCTTGGGCTTTTTGACGAGTTTCACATAAACCACTTTTTAGAAGATAAAGGTCTAATCTACTTTTTTTAATCATCTATTAATCAATAAAAAAAGACTGAATAATGAACTTCTACAAGATTAAGATCCAAATTCTTTAATACCTTCCAATTTTAAATAAGAACTAAAAAATTACACATTTTATTGATTAAAAGAATTAATGCAAATATTTTTATATTTAAGCTTTCTTAATTAGCCAGAAAAATGTTACATAAGAAAATAATTGTCAGGCAAATATGTTCAATGGCAAGTACATCTTTAAGGTATAGAGCAATAATTCGATTTTGGTTATAAAGTTTAAATTGATAATTAATAAAAATTGTGATCGAGCGTTACACATTACCCGAGATGGGAAAAATCTGGACTGATAGCGCAAAATTCCAGAGTTGGCTTAAGGTTGAAATAGCTGCATGTGAAGCAAATTTTTCCCTAGGAAAAATTCCTGAGAATGCCATGAAAGAGATACGTTCAAATGCAAAGTTTGATGAATCTAGAATTGCAGAAATTGAGAAAGAAGTTAAACATGATGTCATAGCATTTCTTACAAGCGTTAATGAATTTGTAGGAGATTCTGGAAGATATATCCATGTTGGTATGACCAGTAGTGATGTACTTGATACTGGCTTATCTCTTCAGTTAAAAGATTCTTGCGAATTGTTATCAGAAGAAATTGAGAACCTAGAAAATGAAGTCAGATTATTAGCAAGGAAGCACAAAAATACATTAATGATTGGTAGATCTCATGCAATTCATGGGGAGCCAATCTCCTTCGGTTTTAAACTTGCTGGATGGTTAGCAGAAATAATAAGGAACAAAAAAAGATTGTTAACACTGAAAGAATCTGTAGCAATTGGACAAATAAGTGGTGCAATGGGAACTTACGCTAATACGAATCCCAAAGTAGAACAAATAACTTGTGATTTACTCGGCTTAAAACCTGATACAGCAAGTACTCAGGTCATATCGAGAGACAGGCATGCAGAATATGTTCAAACTATTGCGCTAGTTGGCGCTTCTCTAGATAGATTCGCAACTGAAATAAGAAATTTACAAAGAACTGATGTTTTAGAAGTTGAGGAGGGCTTTACAAAAGGGCAAAAAGGAAGTTCTGCCATGCCTCATAAAAGAAATCCTATTAGAAGTGAAAGAGTAAGCGGTTTAGCAAGAATTTTGAGGAGTTACGTCTTAACAGCACTGGACAATGTTCCACTTTGGCACGAAAGAGATATAAGCCATAGTTCAAATGAACGTATCATGTTACCTGACGTATCAATCTGTTTGCATTTTATGCTCAGGGAAATGAAAGATATAGTAAGCAATTTGGAAGTTTATCCAAAAAATATGCTTAAAAATTTAAATATATATGGTGGTGTAATCTTTAGTCAGAAAGTTTTACTTTTGCTTGTAGAAAAGGGGTTGTCTAGAGAAAAAGCTTATAGCTTAGTCCAAAAAAATGCGCATCAGGCGTGGAATACTGAAAATGGGAATTTCAAACAAAATATAGAGAGAGATAATGAAATAATGGATTTTATTGATCAAAGTGACTTGGAAGAATGTTTTAATCCTTCAATTCATCTCAATAATTTAAGTGTAATATGGGAGAAGTTAGGTATCTAGGATTACTGAAAACCTTATCTAAGTTAAACCGGTGTTTTCAGAGGAATAATGACAAAAAACTTTAGGATTGAAAAAGATAGTATGGGAACAATAAAGGTTCCCATTGAAGCTTTGTGGGGCGCTCAAACACAAAGATCGATAATAAATTTTTCTATTGGAGAAGAATTAATTCCAATTGAATTAATTTATTCACTCACCCTCATAAAAAAAGCTGCTTCAATTGCAAATTTCAATTTAGGATTAATAGATAAAAGAAAAAAAGATTTGATTGTAGAGGCATGTACAGAAATACTTGATGGGCTTCATGATTCACAGTTTCCCTTAAAGGTTTGGCAAACAGGTAGTGGCACGCAAACAAATATGAATGTTAATGAGGTAATTTCAAATATTGCAGCTTTAAAAACAAATTCAGAGCTTGGTAGTCATCAACCACTTCATCCGAATGATGATGTAAATAAATCTCAGTCAACAAATGATACTTTTCCTGCTGCTATTCAAATATCAGTTGTTAATGAAATAATCAAAAATTTAGTTCCAACGATAAGAGAACTTACTAAGATCCTTGATAATAAAAGTGAGCAATGGAAAGACCTTATAAAAATAGGAAGAACCCATTTTCAAGATGCAGTGCCCCTTACTTTTGGCCAAGAAATATCTGGATGGTCAGAGCAACTTAAAGATGCTGAGAATGCAATTATTATAAGTCTGAATGAATTGTATTTTTTACCTCTGGGAGGCACTGCAGTTGGAACAGGGATTAATTGTCCAAAAGGATTTTGTGAGGAGTCTATAAAATCAATTTCCGATGATACTAATCTGATGTTCTATAAATCAAAAAATAATTTTTCTATCATGGCCTCGCATGATCGTTTAGCTCAAGTAATGAGTCAGATAAAAATATTAGCAGGTGCTTTATTTAAAATTTCAAATGATATAAAAATTCTATCTTCAGGACCAAGGTCAGGAATATATGAATTAATCATCCCTCAAAATGAACCTGGAAGTTCTATCATGCCGGGCAAAGTGAATCCGACTCAGTGCGAAGCCTTATCAATGGTTTGCACTCAGATAATGGGCCTTGAATATGCAGTTTCAATGGCAAATTCTAGCGGAACTTTGCAGATGAATGAATATAAGCCTCTGATAGGATTTAATATTCTTACAAGTTTAAAATTACTTAAAAATGCAATAGAAAACTTCAGAACAAAATTAGTTTATGGAATGGAACCTAATCAAAAAAAAATGAAGTTTAATTTAGATAATTCACTAATGTTGATTACAGCCATAGTGCCAAAAGTTGGTTATGAAAAAGCAGCTGAAATTGCAAACCTTGCCTTCAAAGAATCATTAAATTTAAAAGAGGCAACACTTAAATTAGGTTATTTAAACGAAGATGAATTTGATGATGCGATGAATATTAATTCAATGATTTAATTAAAAAAATTTAAGAATTATTTTCAATTCTTTTTGTCGCAGGATTAATATCTTCAGAGACTTTTATAAGATCGTTAGATTCAGAAACAGGAAAACGATTAATAGCTTTTAATGCTAACTTTGCTTTACTTTTTAATTTATTACTAACGCCAATACAGTATTGCACTTGAGAAAGAACATCAATTGATCTTCTAATAATCCTCACTACATCACCTTCGTCTAGTGAAGTATTAAAGACCAAATCTTTCCACTTTTTTCCCCTTGCCCATTCAGAAATAATTCCAGTCAACTCTGTTTCTAAATAAATGGGAATTTCAATATGAAACTTATTTTGTTGAGAAGCGACTAATTTTCTTAAACCATCTAATTCATTAAAAACATCTATTACCTTTAAAGAAGGCTTGAAATTACACCAAAGATTAGGCCTCCTCACATCTACACATATAGCTTGAATAATTGCCGCTAAATCAGGAGGATCTAAATCATCTAAATAACCACTAAATAAAACAAGACCAATCCATAATTCATTTTCACTTCTTATTGCACCAACTGTTTGTCCAACTTCTGTCAATTCCAAATTATTTAAACAACCGAAATGATTCAAAATTTTAATCAAATCGGTAAAAGTTCTCCAGTTATGATTTTCTTTATCCTCAAGCAGTTTTTTTCTCATATTTATTTCTTGTTCAACATCAATAATTCTTTTTCTATATTTCTTTAATTTCCTGGAGTCTCCAAATCTATGTGCGGGATGATCAGTAACTGTTTCTTCTAAATTATTAATTTGTTGCTGTTGTGCCAAAACTTCCATTGTCAGATCATATTGTGGAGTTTGTAAATCAATTTTTTTAGAAACTTCTAAAATTCGATCCGCATAATACTGCGACATATCATCTCCCCTAAATACCTCCCCAGAAAAATACATCTTTGGCATTTCAAGTCCTGAGACATCAATTGCATCCAAATCATTAAAAATACTTACTATGTAGGAAGGTTTTATAAGAATAAATAAATTATCAATTGTCAAACACAATAAACTCTTAATTTTTTGGGATTCATATATTTTCTTACAAATTAATCCTGGAACAATTTTTCTTTTAATTTGAGGAGCTTTGATTGAAATTAAGCTTCCATCTTTAATATAAGGGAGTGCATTAGTTATCTCTTCTGATAATTTTTCTGCCGCTTGCCTTTCTAAAATTTTCAAGAGTCTTCTTTCTTCTTTAAGACGATTTTTTAATTTTTCATAGGCATCAAAATCTTTCCATGAAACATTAGATGTAATTTTTTTTAATTCAATTAAATCCTTATCTAAATTTTCAAGAATAATATTCTCACCTGAGGATTCACCTAAATATAAAAAACTACCAAAACTTCTTTTAATTAATTCTTTGGATTTCTCTAAAGTATAACTTTGTAAGAGATTAAGTACCATTCCATAACTAGGCGTGAATTGACTCTCTAAAGAATTTGGTTTGCTAATAGCTAGTGCACTAGCTTCTTTTGCACCTTCAAATCTTGTTTGTAAAGTAACAACATATCCTTGGGTATCTTTTCCTCTTCTTCCAGCTCTTCCTGACATTTGCAAAAATTCACTGCTAAATAATAATCTATGCCCATCTTCTGTCCTTTTAGATAAAGAAGAAATAACAGTAGTTCTGGCGGGCATATTAATTCCTGCAGCAAGTGTTTCAGTCGCAAAAACAACTTTTATCAAGCCTTGCTGAAATAATTCCTCAACCAATTCTTTCCATGCAGGCAATAATCCAGCATGGTGAGATGCAATACCTCGTTTTAATGCCTCGCACTGAGATTTATCTTTAATTGCCTCTTGATTATTTTTAAGATAAACATCTAATTTTTGGGATATCATATTCGCTTCTGAATAACTTACTAAAGTTAAGTCTTTTATATTCTCAATAGCCTTATCACAGCCTCTTCTACTAAAAATAAAATAAATAGCAGGCAACATATTTCGTTCAGCTAGTTTCGAAATCACAAAGCCAATTGAGGGAGACTTTGGTTGCATTATCCTGCCCACTTTTCCTCTCATTTTCTGCCCTTTAGGAGCTCTCCAAATCTTACAGTTTGGATGGATTCCATTACCCTTATTATTTAAAAGTGGATGGAGGCCTTTAATACTACAAAAAATAAAATCAAGTGGGACTGGTCTCTTATCACTATTAATTAGTACTGTAGGACCATGAACTTTTTCTATCCAATTTTGTAGTTGATCTGCATTAGCTATTGTTGCTGATAAAGCTATTATTTGAGTTCTAAAAGGGCAATGGATTATAGTTTCTTCCCAAACTGTGCCTCTCTGGGGGTCATTCATATAATGACATTCATCAAGAATCACAGATTCTAAATTTTCTAAGGGATCATCAAATTCATCAAATTCGCCATAAAGCATGTTCCTAAAAATCTCAGTCGTCATAACTAAGATTGGTGCTTCTCTATTTATACTTACATCTCCAGTTAACAGACCAACTTTATTCTCACCATATTGATTAGCAAAATCTCTAAACTTTTGATTTGATAGGGCTTTTAAAGGTGTCGTATAAAAAACTCTGCTGTCATGCGATAAGCCTCTATATATAGCAAATTCCCCTATCAATGTTTTACCCGAACCTGTTGGTGCCGTTAAAACAACAGAATTTCCGCTATTAATAGCTCGAATTGCTTCTAATTGGAAATCATCTAGCGGAAAGGGGAAATATTCCTCTAAATTAAGCAATAATTGTGATTGAAGAGAGGATGAGTTAACTTCTTAATATATGATCTATATAGATATTAATAAACAAAAAATACCTTGCAAACTTTAATAGTAAATCTAAATCTTTTTAATTAAAGCCACTATATTTAATTTTGCTAAAATGAAAAAAATAAAAATTCCAAAAAATAGAATCCGGAAATTAAAAACATTTTCTTTAGGTAACAAATCATTCGAACTTCAAAGTTTAAATTCGCAAAATAAAAAACTTATAGACTTATGCAGTAATGATTATTTTGGATTAAGTAGGGACAAGGATTTAATAAAAGCTGCTTACGAAATAAGCAATTTAGAAGGTATTGGTTCAGGGAGCTCAAGGTTTATTACAGGATCAAGACCAATACATAAATTATTAGAAACAGAACTTGCCAAGTGGATTGATCAAGAGAAAGTATTACTTTTTCCAAGCGGATTTCAAGCAAATATAGCCGCTATCCAAGCTTTAGCGAACAGAAATAGTATCGTAATAGCAGATAAATTGATCCATAACTCTTTATTGGTGGGAGTTAAGGCTTCTCAAGCAAAACTAGTTCGATTTTCACACAATAATTTAAAAGATTTAGAAGATAAAATTATAAAATCTAACCCCACAAAAAATTCCATTTTAGTTGTTGTCGAATCTCTTTATAGCATGGAGGGATCAATTGCTCCACTCAGAGAAATAACGGAAATTTGCAAAAAAAATAGTGTTCAATTATTAGTTGATGAAGCCCATGCAATTGGGATCTTGGGCTCTGAAGGCAGGGGGCTAAGTTTTAATTGCCGTTCAGATATAACTATGATTACTGGAACTTTTGGAAAAGCATTTGGCAGCGGTGGAGCTTTCTTAGCTTCCAATTCAGAAATTGGTGAATATATTATCCAAACAAGTGGTGCATTTAGGTATACAACCGCCCTTGCGCCACCTTTAGCTGCTGGAGCGCTAGAAGGTTTAAAAAAAATTTTAGCAAATAAAGAATGGGGTAATGATTTGTTATCTTCTGCGAAGATATGGAAAGATGAAATTATTAAAAATTTTAGTTTTCCAGTTCAGGGAGATTCTCACATTCTATCAATTATTGTTGGCCAAGAAGAGAAGGCGATTTATCTACAAAAATATCTTGAGGAAAATGGGTTTTTAGCAATTGCAATAAGACCTCCTACTGTACCAGTTGGGCAATCAAGAATTAGAATAACAATACGAAGAAACTTAGATTTTAATCTGCTACAAAATTTCATTGCAGTATTAAAAAAGTTTAAATGAAACAAATTATTACTCAACATGGGTGGGGACTAAATAAATATTTCTGGGATGATTATAAAGTTGATTTTTTAAATAATAATTGGCATTGGCAAGATAATGAAAGGGGCTATTTTTCAACAAAGAATTATCAAGCAAAATGGATTAAAAACGAATCTAAAAAAGAAATCAGAATGACTTTATGCCATTCATTAGGTTTTCATTTAATGCAAAAAACAATCTTAAAAGAAGCAACTCATATTGTTCTTATAAATTCTTTTAATAATTTTCTTCCTTTAAGTAATAAGAGAAACTTTATTTTGAGGTCTCTAAAAAGAATGGAAACAAAAATCATCAAAGATGATCCTAAGGATATGTTAAAAGAATTTATACATAGATCATTTTTGCCAAATAATATGAACAATAGTTTTAAAAATATCTTTTATAAAAGTTTAGAGAGTTTAAATAAAACTCTTCTTTTAGGTGATTTAAAAAAACTTTATATCAATAGAGATTTTCCAGTATTTTTAAGAAAAGATTGCAAAATAATTTTTATAAAATCAGAAAATGATTTGATTCTCGACAACGAATCAAATAATAACTTTTTAGATTCCTTAAATAAAACACTTGATAGGAAGCCAATTTTAATTAAATTAGCTCAACAAGGTCATTGTTTGAATAATTTAAATTTATACGAGATCTTACTTAATACACTTAATGATTGAAATGGATAGTAAAAAGTGGAATGAGAAAATAAAAAATAATTTCAATGATTCTGCATATCGGTATTTCGAGCATTCAAATATTCAGAAATTTTTTGCAAAAAAGATTGTCCAACTTATCAAAGAATTAAATCCCCAAAAAAAAGGTGAATGGATAGATCTAGGTTCAGGACCAGGAATATTAGCTGATGAAATAGAAAAAAAATTTTCTTCCCAAAAAGTATCCAGAATTGATTTCAGCAAAAAAATGCTTCTTGAGAATAAATTTTCTAGTAAAAAAATTTTATGGGATTTGAATAATGATTTACCTCCTCAAATCAATAACTGTTCTCTATTAACATCTAACTTTTGCATCCATTGGTTAAACAATCCAGAAAAGATTATAAAAAATTGGTTTAGTAAATTAGTATCTGGAGGTTTTTTAATCATTTCATATCCAACAAAAGATTGTTTTCCTGAATGGAAAGATACTTGTAGAAAAATTGATATTGAATATAGTGGTCTTAATTTCCTTTGCTCTAAAGAATTATTAAAAGATTTCAAATCAACTGAAATACATTATTCAGAAAAGTTTAATTATCTTGAAAATTTTGAAGATGTATATAAGCTTTTTAGAAGCATTAAAAATGTAGGAGCACAATCAACAAATTGTAAACGCAAAACCGTGAAGGAGTTAAAAAAAATTCAAAAGTTTTGGCCAAAGAATTACAATAATACAGTGGACCTTTCATGGCAAATTCAGATTCAAATCATAAAGAAATTATGAGTAGTCAGGATAGTATTTTCAAATTTATAATTTGTGGAACAGATACTGATATTGGAAAAACTTTAATAAGCTCTTTTTTTGTTAAAGGATTAAATTCCTTTTATTGGAAGCCTATTCAAAGTGGTATTGAATCGCAAACTGATAGTCAAACTGTTGAAAAACTTGCACAAGTAAATAGAGAGAAAATAATCAAAGAAGCTTATGTCTTTACCAAACCCCTATCTCCTCATTGGGCTGCTGAAATAGATCAAAAAACTATTAACTTTGATAAGTTAAGATTGCCAAAAGTACAAGGCCCATTAATTATAGAAACTGCAGGTGGATTAATGGTTCCAATAACACGCAATTTTTTGCAAATAGATCAAATAAAACAATGGAATCTTCCGGTAATACTTGTATGTAAGAGCTCACTTGGGACTCTCAACCATACCCTGCTTAGTATTGAGGCCTTAAAAAGAAGAAATATTGAAATTTTAGGTTTAGTAGTAAATGGCGAAAAACACCTAGATAATCCAAAAACTCTAGTTGATTTTAGTGGTATTCCATTAATTACCGAATTTCCTTATATAAAAAAAATGGACTCAAATAATTTAGATAAACTATGGGAAGAACTTGAAATTAAAAATAAATTAATCTCACTTTTAAATTCCAAAATAAGTTAAATGAAACCTTTGGATTCAAAAACTCCAAATCAAGATTGGCACCCAAATATTTGGCCACCTTTTACTCAAGTCAATAAGAGTAAGCCGCAAATAGAAGTAACTCATGGTAAAGATGCCCTCCTATTTACTAAAAATCCTAAAAAAGAGCTAATAGATGCAATTAGTAGTTGGTGGGTAACTCTTCATGGTCATAGTAACGAATATATTGCAGATGCCATTTTTAATCAATCAAAAAAACTTGAGCAAGTTATATTTGCTGATTTTTTACATCCACAGGCAAAAAAATTGGCGGAAAGACTTAGTGAATTAACAAAACTAGAAAGATTATTCTTTTCTGATAACGGTTCTACTGCAGTGGAAGTCGCTTTAAAAATTGCCTTCCAATCATGGCAAAATAAAGGAGAGACAAGAACTCAAATAGTGGCTTTTGATGGCGCCTATCATGGCGATACATTTGGAGCAATGGCTTTAGGTGAAAGAAATATTTTTAATGAGAATTTCGATAATCTTATGTTCCCAGTTAGGAGAGTCCCATGGCCTTCAACTTGGATAAATGATGAAGAAGTAGAAAATAAAGAAAATGAGGCGATCCAAAAATTAGAAACTCTACTTAAAACTCCCACAGTAGCAGTGATCCTTGAGCCACTTGTTCAAGGAGCAGGAGGAATGAATATGGTTAGGCCTCAATTTATAAAAAGAGTTTCAGAAATTATAAAAAATAATAATTCTTTGTTAATTGCCGATGAAGTTTTGACTGGGTTTGGAAGATGTGGAAGCCTTTTTGCGTTTCAAAAGGCAAAAATCATTCCAGATTTAATCAGTATTTCAAAAGGCTTAACTGGTGGATTTTTACCAATGGGAATAACTTTATGTAAAGAAAAAATTTTCCAATCTTTTGTTGATGATTCCCCAAGAAAAACTTTTTGGCATGGACATAGTTTTACTGCTAATCCTTTAGGTTGTGCTGCGGCAAACGCTAGTCTTGATTTATTAGAAAAAGAACCACACAAATACCTTTCATTTGAAGAAAAACATTTATCTCATTTAATTAAATTTAAAAATTTACATCATATAAAAAAGATAAGGGTATCCGGCACAATTGCTGCCTTCGATTTAGATATTGGGAACAAAAAAGGTTATTTCAATAATATTGGAAAAGAAATAAAGAGTCTTGCAATGGAGCAAGGTTTATTTATTAGACCCCTAGGGAATGTTATTTATCTCTTGCCACCTCTCTGTATAACCGATGATCAATTAGAAAAAAGTTACTGGATAATAAGGCAAATCTTAGAAAATCTTTAGATACAAATTTAAGGTCCCTGCAGTATTGCATTTTCCACATCTTCTCTATTAATGCAATAGGAAAATAGTCTTTTAGTTTCTTCTCCTTCGCTTTCCCAGATAACACTTAAATCTTCTTGTTCAAAAATAATAGTTGCATTCCAATTTGAAAGTAACAAATACCATTTAGATGGATTATTAATATCCTTCACAGCACCTAAATCAGTTAGCCACAATTCCAATGTTTGCAGTGAATTTTGATTGATTGGTTTTTTAGAGGGATTCACAGACTTTTTTAAATAATTATTTAATTAGCCAAAGCGGTATTGTATCTAATTCTTTTCCAGTAAAAGAAGCAATAAAAATTGAACAAATTAAACTTATAGAAATGATGATAATTAAAAGAAACAACGAAAACAATTCTCCATTTGAAAAAGGTCTTCTATTTCCTATTAAATTTTGATTATTTGAATCGATTACTAAATTATTTAAAACATTAGTATTATTTCTACTTTTGGAGTTTTCTTTTAGTTTGTCATCATATATTTTCCTTAAATTACTATTATTCAAATGTTCATAAGCTTCTAGAACTTCTTGAAATTTAGTTTTAGCAACATCTATTTCTAATGAAGTTGTATCAGGATGCAACTCAATAGAAAGTTTACAAAACGCCTTTCTTAATTCATGATTGGATGCATTTTCATTAACACCTAAAATTTTGTAATAGGAAGTTTCCCCTTTCAAAATAATCTTTTATTAATATTGTAATTCTAATAAATTTTTACTAAATAGAATGTACTTAATGGATAGTTAATATTCGTATTTATAACGAAATGAAAAAACAAAACATCCCAGAAGAAATTCTTTCCTTATTAACTGAAGAAGAGATAAATATGTTTCAAGAGTTACAAATTAAAATTAAAGAATTAAATAATAAAACCAATATCACAAGACTAACTGATGGGGATGATTATTGGGTATCTCAAGTTTTTGACAGCATTTGGCCATTTAAAGCCTTCACGAATATTAATTTTGATAATAAAAAATTTTTAGATATTGGATCAGGTTGTGGCTTCCCAGGTTTAGCTTATGCCATAACTCATCCTAATTCTGAAATATACTTAATTGATTCTTTGAAAAAGAAAACAGATGCAATAAAGATTTTAGTTGAAAAGATCAATTTCAAAAACAATATTCATGTAATCAATGATCGTATTGAGAACTTAGCCCACCATTCGTCAATGAGAAATAATTTTAATATTGCAACAACTAGAGCGGTTAGTAACCCATCAACAGTTTCAGAATATATATTACCAATGTTAAAAAAAGAAGGATTTGGAGTTTTATATTGTGGCAAATGGACGAATGAAGAAAGCAAAAATCTAGATAAAACTTTAGAAATATTAGAAGGAAAAGTTAAAGATAAAAAAGAAATACTATTACCAAGAAATAAAGGCACCCGAAATATTATTCTTATTCAACAAAAAAGGTTATGCCCTGAAATTTACCCGAGAAAAGTTGGCAAACCTGAAAAAAATCCATTATGAAATTATTTCTTTGATAATCTTTTAGAGTTCTTATCTCCAAACTTATCTTTTAAATTTCTCAATTTTCTTATAACTTTTTTTGGGTTTATATGACCTTCTAATACTTTCAATAATTGTCCTTCAGAAACATCTACATCTAGCAAATTTGCGTTGCATCCTGGGAACCAGTGGCTTCCATTACCAAGCAATTGATATCTAGATCTTGCATATCCTTCCATACCTAACCAATCGATTAAATTTGAAAGCCAAAGCAGAACAGGAATATTGATATTCCCCGGCGTATATTCCCAACTTGGTAAATTTCTATTCCAATTTTGATGCCACTCTAAACCTAAGGAATTAATTGATTCCTGCCTTAATCTGTTTATTATCTTAGGCACATACTTCTCAGATTCTGATAACAACGAGACAGCTTCTAAATGCAGAGCAAAATCTGTCTCTTTTGCAATACCTACGCTCAAAGTATGGACATTTTGATTTCTTAAGCAAAAAAGATCATTAAAAACTATAGGATGAAGTGGTTTACAAAATTCCAACATTTTTATTGAGGGAGTATGCAGATGTCCCCCTTTATCAGTGGGACTTATTATGAAAACCCCAAGATCATGCTTATTGGCTAAATTAATAACCTTTGTATTTTCCTGATTAATGAAATACCAGTGCAAATTTACATAATCAAATAAGTTTGTTGATATAGCCTTTTCAATAAGTGACGATTTTCCATGGGTTGAAAATCCTATAGATCCAATTAAATTTTCTTTTTGAAAATTCCTCAAAATATCAATGCAACCTCCATCTCGAATAGCCTGATGCAAATGTTCAGATGTATTAATGCCATGTATGGCTAACAAATCAATTTTTTTAACTTTCAGTTTTTCAATACTTGTCGTAACATCTTTCTCAAAAATTTCTGGATCACTATTTGGTGGAATCTTTGTTTGAATTATATTTGGGATTTTCTTAGTATTCTTGAAACACATACCCAATTGCACCTCAGAAGTTCCATAGTACTTTGCGGTTTCTACATGACTTAAGCCATATTGTGTTGCAAGATCTAATATGTTTTCTACTTTATTTTGTTCTTCAAATGAAACCTCAGAAAAATCTAATTGATCCCAACTTTTTTGAAATCTCATACCACCTAAAGATAAAACAGGAATCTTCAGATTAGTCCTACCAAATCTACGATATTGCATCTTTTTGATATTAGTGCTTATTCATTCTCGGTGGCTTTCCAAATGTTTGAAACATATCCCTATCGAGGCTATTCTCTAAATTATCCAATTCTTCAAATTTGACCCAATGAATACAATCAACAGGACATGTATCTATTGCTTCTTGTATAACATCAGAACTATCTCCATCTTGCCTAATAGCTCGACTTCTACCATGAAATTCATCAACAGTAAAAGTGTTCGAAGCTACGTGGACACAGTACTGACAACCAATACACTTAGCTTCATCAACCCATACAGCTTTTTCGGCTAACTGACCTCCTAATACGGGCTCCCAGCCTGTAATCTCATTATTTTTTTCAGTATTATGAAATGGATTGGTAAAATCCATATCTTGAAATTAGTTTTCCCACTTGGTTAAAACCAATTCAATAGAACCATCATTTTTATTTTTTTGCTCTACTATTTGATATCCATCCTCTTGTGTTTTAGAGATGATTGTTTGGTAAGCATACATTTGTGTAACTTTTGAGATAAATCTTTCAACTGGAATCTCAAATTTCCATAGATCAAGGTCAGTAACTAATTCATAAGCATTAGAATTATTATCCCATTTAAATCCAACTTGGGTATCACCAGGTAAATGCATGCTTATATCAACAGCTGTGAATTGACCCTTGTATCCTTTGACAAACTTTTCTTCTTGATTAATACTATAACCGAAATGATTTAAAGCCTTAATTAATGGCTCTACTTCTTTGAGCTGGGTTTTAATCGTACTAAAATGTGACATTAGATTCGTTGTTTAGTTGTTTTAAGTTTTCATTTTGGTTAGAGATGAAAGCTTCAGATGATTTATTCTTGACTGTTACTTCACCTAAAGCTTCTTCAAGATTTTTTGTAGCTTCATTGCATGAATTACCAGTGAATCCTTCAACAGTCTCTTCAACTCTTCCGTCTTGATGAATTTTGAATCTCAATGTTTTTTGAGGCATTAAATTCAAGTACAGAGTATTTTTACTTTATATAGAATAACGAAAATATTTTGTTTCAGTTGGTACAAGTTAATTAATTTTAATTTTTATATTGAATATCAAATAAATTAAATTTTTATATACTGTTTTTTTTAATAAAAAAAGTTTTTTAATTATAAAAACCTTGCATTCCCATTGAATCAAGGGCAGTTTTTGCTTCTTCCATAACAGATGGTTCTTTATCAAAAAGGGCTATCTTAGTACATTCATCGACGAAACTTTCTTGGAATGTGTTGTTTAATTTTTCGTACAACCTACACAATGACCAAATGCAATTACTTCGCACACCTGATTCATTATCTATCTTTAAACTGATTAAAAGTTGTTCTGCTGCTAATTGAGCGTTTTCAAAAGAAACATTTCCAATTTCAGCTAAAGAACTAGATGACCATAACCTTACTGCAGCAACATCATTCTTTAAAGCATTTATTAATGGTTCTAAAACAATTTGATTATCATAATTAGCCAAACTCCATGCAGTTGCTCTTCTGACATAAGCATTATCATCAGTCTTCAAAAGACAGACAAGTTTTTGGACTGCGCTAGGACATGGATTACGACCTAAAGCGTATACCGCACTCATTCTTTCAACAGGGCAAGGTTGATCAAGTAATGGTAACAAAAGGGGAAAAGATCTTTGATCTCTATACTCACAAAATATTCTTAACCCTTGTATTCTCTCTTCTCTATTACCTTTGAGCATTTTTAAAGCTTCATCACACTCTTGAGTGATATTTAAACCTTTTAAAAAAACATCTTCATCAATTTGCTCTAGAGGATCTATTTCAATCTCCAAAGCCAATTCTCTGGCTAAAACATCTGGATCAATTGCTATTTCAGCTAAACTTTCTTGATTAGGATCCTTATTTTTTGTCATTTTTCAGAATCTAATAATATTAATTGATTGGAGCAGGTGACATCATATCTCCTGGCAACCAAATTCTTGCACTAACTGCAAAAAAGGCAATCCCAAAAAGTGCGACGATAGCGAAAGGTAAAATTTTTGTCTTAATAAAACCCAAAGATTCAAGATTAATTAACACAATGATAACCTGTTAAAGAGACTTTTAAAAAATTTTTTAGGTAATATTCTGCCAGATAATATTATTAATTTCTTGCATTTTGTCTTAACTGACCGCATGCAGCATTTTTATCGAGACCTCTGCTTTTTCGCAAGCTTACAGCGATGCCATTATGAGAGAGTCTAGATTGAAATGATTGAAGATCTTTTAGGCATGCTCTTTGAAATTCAACCTCATCAATTTGGTTGTACTGTATTAAATTTACGTGGCATTGAAACCCTTTCAGCAAATGACTTAATTCATTAGCATGTTCTATTTTGTCGTTAACCCCTCTTAGCATTAAATATTCAAAACTTACCCTCCTGCCAGTATCTCTTACGTATTGTTTACAGTCTTCAATTATATTCTCGATCTCATAGTTTTTTGCACTTGGTATTATTGTTTCTCTTATTTTTTGGTTTGGAGCATGTAGGCTTACTGCTAATGTAAATTGACAATTGCCTAATATTTTAAAAGACTTTGCTGATAATTTATTTATCATTTTTGGGACAGCGACAGTGCTGACAGTTATCTTTCTCTGGCTAATTTTTAAATCCTCATTTATAGATCTAATTGATAAGAGCAAGTCATCAATATTTAATAAGGGCTCACCCATACCCATGAAAACAATATTGGTGACTTTTCTATTCATTTCATTTTCGATAAATAAAATTTGATCTAAAATTTCACTTACTTTTAAAGATCTCTTCAAACCCTCTTTACCAGTTGCACAAAATTTGCAGTCCATTGGGCAACCAACTTGACTTGAGAGACAAGCAGTTAATCTTTTTTCAGTTGGTATACCAACGCACTCAATACTTTCATTATCTTCTGTAGAAAGTAATAACTTTAGAGTACCATCGTTTGCTAAGTTTCTTTCATGAATGCTTAGATCACTTACTTTAAAACCATCATCTTTTAACCTCTTCCTAAAATCTAAAGGTAAGACTTCTATTTGATCAATATTTTTCTTCTTATTTCTATAGTTGTAAATCCAATTATAGATTTGGCGACCTCTAAAACCAGCCTGACCATAATCTAAAGCCACATTTTCTAAATCTTTAATAGTACTCCCAAGAAGATTTTTCAAATTAAGTAGTCTTTATTTCAAAACTATTTTCACCATAACAGCAAACCATGTTTTAAAAAGAATTCTGTAAGAATAAGCGCAATAAAACCAATCATGGCCATTCTTCCGTTAAGTCTTTCGTTATAAAAATGGAATCCATAACGAGGTAATTTTCTTTTGGGGACAATTTCTGGCTTAATCATCACTTACATTTAAAAGAATTTATTCTAGTCAATAAAAATAATAATAGATAATATTTATTCATCAGAAAGAAGACCCTCCTCCTGCAATCCCTCCAATGCCGCAGGATCTGGTAATTGATCTTCAGAAAATTGATTTTCAGCATTAGGCCTTGCAAAGGCTGCAAAATTACTCGAAGAAGGATCGATTCCATGTCGGTTTCTCGTTGTCTCCAAATCTTCATCACTGGGATCATCAAGTATTGCAGTAGAGCTTACAGAAGGTGATTGTGGCATATCAACTGTATAGTCTGGCCTTAAGTTCTGGGCTCTTCTGTATCCACCAGATTCTTCTGCGAGGATATCGGGATGAGGTCCAGCCTCTGAGGATAATTCCTCAACAAAGCCGCTAAAACCAGTACCTGCAGGTATTAATCTACCAATGATAGCATTTTCTTTTAAACCTCTTAACCAATCAGATTTACCTTCAATTGCAGCTTCTGTAAGAACCCTTGTTGTTTCTTGGAAAGATGCTGCTGAAATAAAGCTATCCGTGTTAAGAGAGGCTTTAGTAATCCCCAACAAAACAGGAGTGAATTCTGCCGGAGCTCCCCCTGTAATTGCCATTGCTTGATTTGTATCCTCGACTTGCCTCAACTCTATGAGTTCACCAGGCAAAAGAGTAGTATCCCCAGCATCTTCTATACGGACTTTACTTGTCATCTGTCTAACAATAACTTCAATATGCTTATCATCGATTGCTACACCCTGTGACTTATAAACATTTTGAACCTCACTTACCATACTTCTCTGAAGTTTAGATATAGATTCTCGAGCCGCTTCTATAAGAGGTTTTTGATCTTTTAAATCATTGAAATAGCAATCTAAAAGTTCATGCGGATTAATTGGACCATCAGTTAAAGATTCACCACCTGTGACTTGTTGTCCATCACTAACCATTATATTTTTCCCGATTAATAATTGGTATTCATTAACAAAGTCATCCTTTTCAATTACCGACAACGAAACTGATTCTTCATCATTACCTTTTTTTATCTGAACAATTCCAGATTTTTTACTTAGAATTGCAGAGTCTCTGGGTCTCCTAGCTTCTAACAACTCTTCAATACGAGGTAATCCCTGTACGATATCTCCAGTTTTCTGCCTCTCAAAAACAAGTAAAGCCAAACCATCTCCCCTAAGAACTAAATCTCCGTCTTTAACATGTAAAACTGAATCAGGAGAAACCATATAAGGCCTGCCAAGTCTTAACGTTACTGAACTATTAGAAATTTCTTCTATTTCTCCACAAGAAGTCGATTTTACAGACTTACTAATAGGATCGCCATCAACTACACGATCGCCAATTTTAACTACTGCTTTATCACTTATTTTAATTTTAATTTTATCTTCTTCTCTTTCAACAATTAACCTTCTTATAGGCTCATCTTCAACAACATTTGGTAATTGAACAAATCCTTTCTCTTTACAAAGAATTTGAGTAGTAGCTATTACATCTCCTGCTTTTACTAATTGATCATTCTTGACTTGCAGTTCTGTATGTGTTGAGCCATGACTGGAATCGGATAAAGTATCTCTTCTTACAAGAATAGACTCCAAGATTACTAAATTTAATCTATTAATTGATGCATCATTTTTATCTTCGATCGACTCGACGTCAATAGTCATTTGAGGAGTAGCATCAAAGCTTTCAATACTTAAATGTGTTCTAAGTAATTCAACTCCTTCAACTGATTTTATCAATTCGCCATCTTTGTAGGTAAGCCTTTGTATGGCTTTTAAGCCTAAATGTGGTCCTTTTTCCTGCTTAACATGAGAAAGTTGGGGTAATTCTGCTTGGTCAGGAATAGTAAATTCTTCAACAGTTCTTAATAGTAAGCCTCGACATTTAGGTGTTTCTAATTTTTGAACAAATAGAATTTCTTTATTATCAACACCATCTAAAATCTTCTCACCTGGATTTACAAGATTTCCTTCTTCTGTAAATCTATTCAAAACTTCTTCATCATCACACTCATGAAAAGTTCCATTTCTTACAGTTATTTCACGAAGGATATCATTTTTTTGCGTAACGGTAACAATACCTGATGTTTGACTAAAGATATCTTTTACAACTTCTGTTCCAGCTTCAATCCATTTCATATCTTCGATCATTAGAAGAGATATGTCCTTATTGATTTCATGTGTTTCTTGAGGAATCCAAAGCAATGTCCCTCCTTGACTTACTTCAAAACCATTTTTAGATGATCTTGCTTTTTTGACACTTAATCCTGGTGCATACTTTACAAGACCTCCAGTTTTTGTCCGGAACCTTTCATCTGTTAAGTCAGCTATTACTTCACCATTACTGATTTTACTTCCTGGAGAAATATTTAAACGATAAGATATACCATCACTAGATTCCAAATTATATATTTGACCTGAGTGGGTAGATTCTTCAATTAATTTAAAATTAGTTAAAGACATTGAAGTAGTAACAATCTGAACTTCTCTTGAATCTCCCACTGATTCTCTTAATCGAACTTGTCCGCCAAACTCACTTGATTGACTTGCTTCTGCCAAAACAGTTCCTTCATCTACAGATTTTCCAGATGATATAACCGGTCTTGCATTTGGTGGCAAGTTATAAACATCTCCAGCTAGAACCCATAATCTGCCTAATCTTTGAGCTTTTAAGGTAATATTACCCTGCCTATCTGTTACCTCCTTTGGTTGAATAACCTTGTCATACCGAACTTGACCAGCCAAATCACAGATAACATCTTTTGTTGCTTTTTCAACGCTCTTTTTCACGGTTCCAGCAATAATTTGAGCAACAGTTATATCAGAATTAATTTCTTCACCGTCTTCTACAAATAAAAGCGATCCACTAGAGACCTCAATTTTTTGAGGTTTGCCAGAATTACTTCCTTGAGGAACTATCTTTAGTATGAAATCAACTTCGGCTTGTTTAGCTTCTACGCCATGTGGGGTTCTATAACCTCTAACCTTAGCTTTTGAACTAAATTCAACTTTACCAGTAATTTTTGACCTTACTACTCCACTCTCAGCAGTAGATACACCTCCAGTATGGAAAGTTCTCATTGTCAATTGAGTTCCTGGCTCACCAATAGATTGAGCAGCAATAATTCCAACTGCCTCACCTAAATCAACCAAATGATTATGAGCCAACGCCCATCCGTAACACCTTCTACAAACTGATCTATTAGCTTCACATGTTAATGGGGATCTTATTTTTACTTTATTAATAGATGCTTTCTCAATTTCTCCTGACAATGCAGGATCTATTGCAGTATTTTGGGGAACAACAAGATTTTCTTCAGCATCAAAAATATCCTCAGCTGTAAGCCTACCAAGAAGTCTCGCGCCAAACTTACCATCTTCAGCTTCAACAACTATTGATCGTTCTGTTCCACAATCTTCTTCTCTAACAATTACATCTTGAGCAACATCGACTAATCTTCGAGTTAAATAACCAGAATCTGCAGTTCTTAGGGCAGTATCAACCAAACCTTTCCTTGCTCCATAAGAAGAAATTACATATTCAGTAACAGTGAGACCTTCTCTAAAATTGGTTCTTATAGGCAAATCAATGATTTCTCCTTGAGGATTAGCCATCAATCCCCTCATACCAACAAGTTGTCTTACCTGAGACATATTACCCCTTGCTCCTGAATTAGCCATCATCCAAACGGAATTTAGAGGATCATTTTGATTGAAATTATTCTTGACAGCATCTACCAATCGCTCATTAGTTTCAGTCCAGGTATCTATAACTTTTGTGTGCCTTTCTACTTCGGTAATTTCACCAAGTCTATAGCATTCTTCTGTAGCAGATATTTGTTCTTCAGCTTGTCCTATTAAATCTTGCTTTGCTTCTGGAACTTTTAAGTCATCTACAGAGATAGAGACAGCAGCTTGGGTAGCGTATTTAAATCCTAAATCCTTTAAATTATCTGCCATGGCTGCAGTGACAGCAGTCCCATGAGTTTTATAAGCCCAAGATACTAAATTTTTTAAGGCTTTCTTGTCTACTACCTTATTCTTAAATGATGGTGGGGTTTTAGCGAGAGCAGGCATTGTAAGTGGATTATTCTTTTTAGAGTTTTTAGTAGTTTTACGTACTCTGGATGTTTTTTTAGGTTTAGATGAAGTCATGATTTTTAAGTAAATGAAAATAGTTTTTAAAGATTACGTTTTAGATACAGAATCGATGATGGTATAGTTCATAACCACTCTCCCAACAGTTGTCAGTATAAATCTGCTTATTAAGTTATTATCAGAGTCAAATCTGTCCCTTCTTAAATTCCAGATCTCTAGTCTTGAACTATCTTCTAGCAATTGAGTTTTTTGTGGACTACGCATTTCGTCTTCATCTTCAACCTCTCCATTAAATCTAACCCAAATCCATTCGTGTAGGCTGAGTCTTTTATCTTCAAAAGCAAAAATAACATCTTCTAATGAAGCAAAAGTAGTCTTATTATCTCCGAATTCTGGTTTTTGATAATTCGGTTGCAGAGCCGTTAGATAATAAGATCCCAAAACCATATCTTGTGATGGAGTCACAATTGGTTCCCCGGTAGCAGGAGAAAGAATATTATTACTGGCCAACATAAGCATGCGTGCTTCAGTTTGTGCCTCTAAAGCTAAAGGAACATGTACTGCCATTTGATCTCCATCGAAGTCAGCATTGAATGCAGGACAAACTAAAGGATGAAGTTGTATTGCTCTACCTCCAACTAATTTCGGTTCAAAAGCTTGAATTCCTAAACGATGCAGCGTAGGGGCTCTATTCAAGAGAATTGGATGACCTTCAATTACTTCCTGAAGTACCTGCATAACTTCGTCATCAGCTTTTTGTATTAATTTTTTTGCAGCTTTAATATTATTTACAATATTTTGTCGAATTAATCTATGAATTACGAAAGGTTGAAAGAGCTCTATCGCCATTTCTTTTGGAAGACCACACTGATGCATTTTTAATTTTGGACCCACAACTATTACGGATCTTCCTGAATAGT
This sequence comes from Prochlorococcus sp. MIT 1304, assembly GCF_047305015.1. NCBI lineage: Bacteria > Bacillati > Cyanobacteriota > Cyanophyceae > Synechococcales > Prochlorococcaceae > Prochlorococcus > Prochlorococcus sp. MIT 1304. The sequence continues at coordinate 262,131 of NZ_CP138974.1, forward strand.
CAACACGCTTTCCAAGAAGATTCTGTCTAAATCTTCCTTGTTTTCCTTCAATTATGTCACTTAGGGACTTAAGAGCCCTATTATTTGCTCCAACAACAGTTCTTCCTCTCCTTCCATTATCTATAAGGGCATCAACTGCCTCCTGAAGCATTCTTTTTTCGTTTCTTACGATAATTTCAGGAGCTAAAATTTCTTGAAGCCTAGCCAGTCTATTATTTCTATTTATAACTCTTCTATATAAGTCGTTTAAATCTGAAGTTGCGAATCTTCCTCCATCAAGCTGAACCATAGGTCTAAGATCAGGAGGTATAACTGGGATTGCATCTAATACCATCCATTCTGGTTTAGCATTGGTTGCAATGAAATTATCAATAACTCTTATCCTTTTTATAAGTTTTGCCCTCTTTTGCCCTTTGCTGTTAGTAATTTCTTCTCTAAGCTCCTCAGCAACCTGATTTAAATCAAGGTCCTCAAGTAATTGCTTGAGTGCCTCTGCACCAATTCCAACAAAAGGTTCATTTTCGATAGTTGAATCTTCAGCATAAATTTCATCTTCAATTTCCAGCCATTCATCCTCAGTGAGTAATTGCTTATATTTAAGTTCTTTATGATCACCCGGGTCTAAAACAACATAACAATTAAAATAAACTATTTGCTCTACATCTCTAAGAGGGATATCCAAGAGTATCGCAACATAACTAGGTATTCCTTTCAAATACCAAACATGGGAAACTGGCGCAGCAAGTTTTATATATCCCATCCTATGTCTTCTGACTCGACTTTCAGTCACTTCAACCCCACATCTTTCACAAACAATGCCGCGATGTCTTACCCTTTTGTACTTTCCACAATGGCATTCCCAATCTTTTGATGGCCCAAAAATCTTTTCACAAAACAACCCATCCATTTCCGGTTTAAGTGTCCTGTAATTTATAGTCTCTGGTTTAGTGACTTCACCAACTACTTGTCCATTGGGCAATGTCCTCTGCCCCCAATCCATTATTCTTTGTGGAGAAGCTATTGAAATTTTGACGTAATCAAAGTGATTTTCAGTTCTTAAGTTGCTGTTTGTCATTTTTGGCTAATTTAAATTAAAAATGGTTTCAATTTGATATTTAATCTTCCTCATATTCTGAGGTTCCGAGAGATTCGTAAGTAGGTCTTGATGGAGTATTTCTTCTCGGGTTTATATCTTGCATTAGATCTACTTCTTTTCCTTCATCTGTATAAACTCCTATATCCAACCCTAGAGATTGTAATTCCCTCATAAGAACTTTAAATGATTCAGGAGTACCAGGCCTTGGGATCGGTTTACCTTTTACGATTGCATTAAGCGCTTCATTTCTTCCTTGCATATCGTCAGATTTAACTGTTAACAATTCTTGCAGTGTGTAAGCGGCTCCATAAGCTTCAAGAGCCCATACTTCCATTTCTCCAAGCCTTTGTCCACCTTGCTGAGCTTTACCACCCAATGGTTGCTGTGTAACTAAAGAGTAAGGCCCAGTAGATCTAGCATGAATTTTATCATCCACTAAATGAACTAACTTGAGGAAGTGAGAGTATCCAACAGCAACTGGCTGATCGAAAGGTTCCCCTGTCCTACCATCTTTAAGTAATAACTTTCCAGGGTCATCAGGATTGTAAACCCAAGCTTTACCTGGTTGTTTTGAAGCTTCCTCTAAAAATGCTTGAACAGTTTGATGTGACTTTTCAGCTCCATACATTTCATCAAATGGAACGACTTTAACCCGGCAATTTAAATTGGCAGCTGCCCAGCCCATAAGTAATTCAAAAACTTGACCAACATTCATCCTACTTGGAACTCCTAAAGGATTAAGCACTATATCTACAGGGGTTCCATCAGGTAAATAAGGCATATCTTCTCTTGGTAAGATTCTGCTAATAATTCCTTTATTTCCATGCCTCCCGGCCATTTTGTCACCTACTTGAATTTTTCTTCTCTGGGCAACATAAACCCTCACAACCATATTGGCTCCTGGAGGTAATTCATCACCTTGTTCTCTTGTATAAATACGAACATCCAAAACCCTTCCCTTTTCAGTTTTAGGTACTCTGAGGGAATTGTCTCTCACATCTCTAGCTTTTTCACCGAAAATGGCTCTTAACAGTTTTTCTTCCGGTGGTTGGTCTGATTCCCCTTTTGGAGTCACTTTTCCTACAAGGATATCTCCACTCTCTACAAAAGCACCAATCCTAATAATTCCCATCTCATCAAGATTATTCAAGCTTTCTTCCGAAATATTAGGAATCTCTCTCGTTATCTCTTCAGGCCCTAACTTCGTTTGTCTTGCTTCAATTTCATATTTTTCAATATGCACTGAAGTATATAAATCATCAGTAACCATCCTCTCACTCACAAGAATTGCATCCTCGTAGTTGTACCCCTCCCATGGCATATAAGCAATTAAAACGTTTTGGCCAAGGGCAATTTCCCCTCCTTCACATGCAGATCCATCTGCTAAAACTTGACCAGATATAACTCTATCTCCAATTTTCACTATAGGTCTTTGGTTGAGGCAAGTATCTTGATTTGATCTTTGATATTTCTGTAGATAGTGAAAATGTTCATTACCATCCTCATCTTTGACGACAATCTCATTAGCATCTACGTAAGATACAGTTCCATTAACTTTTGTGATGGGAACCATCCCGGAATCTCTAGCAACTTGAGATTCTAAACCTGTACCAACTAAAGGACGTTCTGGCCTGAGCAGTGGAACGGCTTGGCGTTGCATATTTGATCCCATTAGAGCTCTATTAGCATCATCATGTTCCAAGAAAGGAATAAGTGAAGTAGCAACTGAAATCACCTGAACCGGAGAAAGCTGAACGTAATCAACTTGATGAGGTGGAACTTTTTCAAAATCTTGTCGATATCTTACTGGTATTAGATTTGCAATTATGTTTCCGTCCTTGTCAGTTGCGACGTCTCCTGGAGCCACCCTACACTCATCTTCTAAATCAGCAGAAAGATAAACAGGATTACCTTCTTTATCCACTTTACCGTTTTTGACTTCCCAAAAAGGTGTTTCAATGAAACCATATTCATTAACTCTTGCATGGGTAGCTAAAGAATTTATAAGTCCTGCATTAGGACCTTCGGGAGTCTCGATAGGACATAATCTTCCATAATGCGAAGGGTGTATATCTCTTACTGCAAAGCCTGCTCTTTCTCTAGTTAAACCACCTGGACCTAATGCTGAAATTCTTCTCTTGTGTGTTAATTCAGCCAGAGGATTAGTTTGATCCATGAACTGGCTTAATTGACTGGATCCAAAAAATTCCTTTATAGCAGCAACTAAAGGTTTGGGATTTACTAGTTGAGCAGGAGTTAAAGAATCTGTCTCTCCTACAGTCATTCTCTCTTTAATAATTCTCTCTAAGCGATTGAGTCCAACCCTGACTTGATTTTGTAAAAGTTCTCCTACAGATCTAACCCTCCGATTACCAAGGTGATCGATATCATCTAAACTAGCGCCGCCAATGTCCAATTCTAGATTAATTAAATAATCAATGGTAGAGAGGACATCTTCATGGGTAAGTGTTCTCACATTGTCTGGTACGGTTAGTCTCAATTTTTTGTTTATTTTATATCTACCAACTCGTCCTAAATCATATCTTTTTGGATCGAAAAACCTACTGTGTAACAGTTGTTGTCCGCCTGAAACAGAGGGAGGTTCACCAGGACGTAGCTTCTTGTATAGCTCAAGTAATGCCTGGTCTTCTGAATTTATACCCTCGTCATTAGCTGACTCAATGGAGCTTTGATAAAACTCAGGATGCCTTAGTTTATCGACCACATCATTATCTGAAAGGCCCATCGCTCTCATAAGAACATGAGCATTAATTTTTCTAGTTTTGTCAACTCTCACATAAAGTAAATTATTTTTGTCAGTTTCGAATTTTAACCAAGCACCTCTATTAGGAATAACGCTAGCGTTGTAGGTCCTTCGACCATTTTTATCAAGTTCATCTTTGAAATATACACCGGGACTTCGAACAATTTGATTAACAATAACTCTTTCAGCACCATTAATAATGAAAGTTCCTCTTTCAGTCATTAATGGTAGTTCGCCAATAAATACTTCTTGTTCTTTAATTTCCCCTGTCTCTTTATTAATTAACCTGCAAGTTACATACATTTGAGATGCAAATGTAGCATCTCTTCTTTTAGCTTCCTCAACATCATGTCTAGGTCTTTTTAACCTGTACTCTTCACCGATGAAATGTAATTCTAATTTACCTGTGTAATCAGAAATTGGAGAAAAATTTTGTAATTCTTCTATTAAACCCTTTTCCAAAAACCATTTAAAGCTTGCTCTTTGTACTTCAACTAAATCTGGTAGATAAGTAGCTGTTTTTGCTACCTGTAAAGCGCTACTGCTCATCCAAGAAAACCTGCGATTTTGTGAGATTTACTATTTACTATTAATCTACTCAATATTTTAGTTTTTTAACTTTTCACTTAAATGAGATAACCATTAAATCTCGATTTCAACAAAAAATCAATCTAATTTATGTGAATTAAATTTTGTTTAATGCTGACAAATCATTAACTGTGTAAGTTAAAAGCTAAAAATTAAGAAAAATTTCCAGTAATTCCTTATATTAACAGCTGCTCTGTCAAATTAACAAGTCAAATTTAAACAAATCTTCAGCATTCTTAGATGACTCTTTAGCAATTGTGTTTAATTCAGTAGATCTTAAATCTGCCATAAATTTTGCAACATTTTCAACAAATGCAGGTTCATTTCTTTTACCTCTATGAGGGACAGGAGCCAAGAATGGTGAATCAGTTTCGATTAAGTATTTATCATTTGGTACTATTTTGGCACATTCATGAATTTCATGTGCTTTTGGGAAAGTCACTATTCCGCTAAAACTTATGTAAAAACCAAGATCCAAGAATTGCTTCATTTCATTTGGAGTTCCTGTCCAACAATGAAGTACACCATCAGGACATTTCCCTTTATTAGAGAGATCACTACATATCTCAATCATTTCATTTGCAGCATCTCTACAATGGATAATTACAGGCAATTTAAGTTCATAGGCTAACTCCATTTGCGGAATCAGTGCTTCAATTTGCTGAGTTTTATTTTCATTTTTGAAAAAATCCAAACCTAATTCGCCAATAGCTACAACTCTTCTATCTTCTAGAGCTGATTTTCTTAGAAGAGATTTTGAACTTTGTTCCCATTTTTTTGCTTCTAGAGGATGTAATCCAACTGAATAGTAAATTTCATTAAATTCATGAGATATTTTTTTCAACTTAGGAATTTCTGTTAATTCACAACAAGCATGAACTAATTTTTTAATACCTTTTGAACGCAACCTTGAAACAACATCTTCAAGATCTCTTTCAAAATTTTCAAATATTAAGTGACAGTGAGAATCTATGAGTTCTATGTTGCTCATAATTCTGATATGCCTTTTTACTTTGTGGTTAGCGTAGTTTTTACAAAATTGTTAATTTTTGATTTTCTATTAGCTCCATTATTCTTGTGAAGAACATTTTTTTTAACTGCTTTATCAATTAAACTAAAGGCTTTATTAAGGCTTGTAGTAACTAAGTTCTTATTTTCATCATTTGGTTCTTTTTTATATTTTTCGCAATTTTCTAAAGTTTTCTTAGTCAAAGTTCTAACTGTAGATTTATATGACTTATTGATTAAACGATTTCTTTCTGCAATTTGTATTCTCTTTTTTGCTGATTTGTTATTGGCCACAGAGGGTACATAAATAGAAGATTTATATCATAACAAATAAATCGACAACTAATCAATCATATATAATTTAGAAAATTATTAAATTGGGTTTTGAGCCTTTCAATTTGAAAAAATTAAGCATATGAAGATAATAAATAATAAAACAGAAGCTATTGAAGAATTGAAGAGGATTTCTACCCGAACTAATTCAGAAAATAATAATAAGATAAATAAAATTGTTGAAGAAATTCTTCAAGAGGTAAAAATTTCTGGAGATAACGCAGTTGAAAAATATACCAAAAAATTTGATGGTTTCGATCCTAACCCTATGCAAGTGAATGCGGATCAAATAAAGAATGCATGGGATGAAATTGATAACAATTTGAAACGCTCACTTGAGGAGGCTCACAAAAGAATTCAAAAATTCCATGAAAAAGAAATTCCTCAATCTTTCACGATAAAAGGTGAATATGGTGATATTGTCCAAAGAAGATGGAAACCAGTTAAAAATGCAGGTATTTATATTCCTGGAGGAAGAGCTGCTTATCCAAGTACTGTATTAATGAATGCAATTCCTGCAAAAGTAGCAGGAGTAGCTGAAATTATAATGGTATCTCCTGGAAATAAAGAAGGGGAAATAAACAAAACTGTTTTAGCTGCAGCTCACTTATCAGGTATCAATAAAGTATTTAGAATTGGAGGAGCTCAAGCGATTGGTGCATTAGCATTTGGCACAAATCAAATCAACAAAGTTGATGTTATATCAGGTCCAGGGAATATATATGTTACAACTGCAAAAAAACTAATTTATGGCTCAACAGGAATTGATTCATTAGCTGGTCCAAGTGAAATATTAATCATTGCAGATGAAACAGCTCAAAGCACTCATATAGCATCTGATCTACTAGCGCAAGCAGAACATGATCCTTTGGCTTCATCAATACTACTAACTACATCAAAGAACCAGGCAAAAGAAGTTTTAGAAGAACTTTATAAAAAAATTGAGGACCATCCAAGAAAAGAAATTTGCATGCAATCAATCAACAATTGGGGTTCAATTGTGATTTGCGAGAATTCTGAACAATGTGTTGAACTAAGCAATAACTTTGCCCCTGAACACCTAGAAATTCTTACTGTAGATCCAAAAAAAATTCTTGCAGGTATAGAGAATGCAGGAGCAATTTTTTTAGGAAAATGGACTCCAGAAGCTGTTGGAGATTATCTTGCTGGACCAAATCATACTTTACCCACATCAGGTAATTCTAGATTTAGCGGTTCTTTAGGGGTTGAAACTTTTATGAAAAATTCTTCAATAATAGAATTTAATGAAGAAAGTTTAAAAGTTAATAGCCTTGATATTATTAATCTAGCTAAAAGTGAGGGCTTGCATAGTCACGCTAACTCAGTACAAATAAGATTTGAAGATTAGCTAGCTCTTGATGGTGAGTAAACCACTGGAGTATTGTTTTCAATTTTACCAACTAATACTTTATCTGTAAGATCAACGAATAATCCATTTTCTAATACTCCTGGAATATTATTAATCTTCATTTCAATGTCTTTCGGATTATTAATGCCATCATCAAATAATACATCAAGAATTAGATTGCCTTGATCAGTAACAACTGGGCCAGCTTTTTTAGTAGCCATTCTTAAAGTAGAACTACCTTTCATCTCTGAGATAACTTCCTGAACTTGCTTCCAAGCATTTGGAAGAACTTCTACAGGTAAAGGGAAAGATAGATTTAAATTTTGTACAAGTTTAGTTTCATCAACAACAATCAGCAATTGATCAGCTTTAGATGCTACTAACTTTTCTCTCACATGGCATGCTCCTCCTCCTTTAATTAATTGAAATCCTGGATCAACTTCATCTGCTCCATCAATAGCTAAATCAATTTGAGATACAGAAGCTAAATCGATAAGGGGGATATTCAGTTCAAGCGCTAAAACTTCTGATTGAAAAGAAGTTGCAACACCTTTTATATTTTGGAGTTTCCCAGAACGCATTTCATCCGCAAGGCTTTTTATCATTAACGCAGCTGTAGATCCAGAACCTAATCCAAGAATCATGTCACTTTTTACTTCCCTTATTGCTGCATCAGCAACAACTTGTTTCATTTGAGTTTGTGAATCCAAAATCTTTTTCTCTAATTGGTTATAGATTATTAAATTTCAATGGGAGCTTTATGTCAAACCTGGGAGAGGTTCTGGTTTGATATTTATCTGTATCTCTTTATTATCTCTCAAAATATTTAAAAGAAATACTTTTCCTATCTGAGCTTTTTCTACTTCATCTAATAAAGTCTTAGGCTCATTTATAGAGATATTTTCGGCTGCTATTACTAAATCTCCTCTTCTTAAACCAGCTTTTTCAGCGGGGCTATTAGGTATTACTGATTGAATTAGAGCTCCGTTTCTTTCGGGTAATTGAACTAAAGAATTGGGATCTCGATTATGTTCTTTAGCAATTCTAGGATTTAAAGAAATTAATTGTACCCCTAAATATGGATGAATCACTTCCCCATTTTTGAGTAGCTGATCAGAAACACTTTTAGCCAGATTGATGGGAATCGCAAAACCTAGACCTGCTCCAGGGCCACTTCTTACTAATGTATTGATTCCAATTACCTCGCCATTGGAATTTATGAGTGGTCCCCCAGAATTTCCTGGATTTATTGCCGCATCAGTCTGAATAAGATCCAACCTTTTATCTGAAAATCCTAAACTATTAATATCTCTATGCAGGCTGCTTACAATCCCTAAGGTAACTGTTTTTTCAAGACCATAAGGAGTACCAAGAGCTATTGCCCAATCCCCAACTTCAAGATCTTCAGAATTTCCAAGTGGAGCAAAACCAGAATAAGCATCTTCATCAATTTTTACTAAAGCAAGATCAGTTACTGTATCCGTCCCCAAAACTTCACCATCACAAATAGATCCATCTGCCAAAGTAACTGAAACATTATCGACTCTTTCTACGACATGAGCGTTTGTAAGAACCAAACCATTTTCATTAATGATAACCCCAGAGCCTTGTCCTCTCTCCCTTTCAGGAGTAATGCCTTGCTCACCAAGTAAATCCCTTAATAATGGGTCAAGTAAAGTAGGATCAAATTGTTGCCTCTCTACCAAGCGCTCAGTGTCAATTTTTACAACTGCAGGGCCAATATTTTTAACTGCGGATGATACGAAATTATGACTTTCTGAAGATGTTAAAGCTAAAACTTCAGCTTTTTGAGAGAAATTGACTAAACAAAAACAAAAAATAATGAAAATTTGGATTAAATTAATAAATTTAATCTTGATAAATTTCATTTAATTAATAGTTTCTGGAATTCTTTTAAATAATCTAATTGAAGAAACTAATTATTGTTGTTTTTTTGTTTACATCCATAAAATACAAATTTTCAAATTCTTCTATAGAAAAAACCTATTTATGTGTGAAAATAACTTTAAATAAATTTATAAATAAATTTGAATAAAGAAAACAAAAGTAAACTAGAAAAGCTATTAGAAAATGTTGCTAATAAACAGGATTTAGAAATTTACAGTTTAAATATACAAACTAATCAAAATCCAATTGTTATTGAAATAATCATAAAAAAAACAAATGGAAATGACGTTTCCTTAGATGATTGCGCGCTATTTAATACCCCAGCATCTGACGAAATAGAAAAATCAAATCTTTTAAATTGTTCATATGTGTTAGAAATTAGTAGTCAAGGGGTCAGTGATGAATTAACCTCAGAAAGAGACTTCAAAACTTTTAAGGGTTTTCCAGTTAATGTTGAGTTAAACCAAAAGAATTCAAAAATAAAATTCCTGAATGGTTTACTTTATGAAAAGTCTAATGATTATTTAGCCATTAACATTAAAGGTAGGATAAAGAAAATCCCTTTTGATGAAGTATTAAAAATTAGTCTTTGTACCTTAAAAGATTGATTATTTTTCAACCATTATTCAATTTTCCCATCATAGATGGCATTAGTTATTCTCCCAGGTTTAAACAATCTTATTGAAGACATTAGTGAGGAAAAAAAATTACCTCCTAATATCGTTGAAGCAGCCTTGCGCGAAGCTTTGTTAAAGGGATATGAAAAATATAGAAGAACTTTTTACATTGGAGTTAACGAAGATCCATTTGATGAAGAGTACTTCAGTAATTTTGATGTTGGACTAGATCTAGATGAAGAGGGTTACAGGATATTATCTAGTAAAATAATTGTTGAAGAAGTAGAGAGCGAAGATCATCAAATATCTCTAATAGAAGTTAAACAAGTTGCTGATGATGCGCAAATAGGTGACACAGTTGTATTAGATGTCACTCCTGAAAAAGAGGATTTTGGGCGAATGGCTGCTTCAACAACAAAGCAAGTTTTAGCACAAAAATTAAGGGATCAACAACGAAAAATGATCCAAGAAGAATTTGCAGATTTGGAGGATCCTGTTTTAACTGCAAGAGTTATCAGATTTGAAAGACAATCAGTGATTATGGGAGTTAGTTCGGGAATCGGCAGACCCGAGGTTGAAGCAGAACTTCCCAAGAGAGATCAATTACCAAATGATAACTATAGAGCAAATGCAACTTTCAAAGTATTTTTAAAAGAAGTTAGCGAAATTGCTAGAAAAGGTCCACAACTTTTTGTGAGTAGAGCTAACGCTGGTTTAGTAGTTTATTTATTTGAAAATGAAGTACCGGAAATTCAGGAAGGTACAGTAAAAATAGTTGCTGTTTCAAGAGAAGCGAATCCTCCTTCAAGAGCTGTTGGGCCAAGAACAAAAGTAGCTGTTGATAGCGTCGAAAATGAGGTCGACCCTGTAGGTGCTTGTATTGGAGCGAGAGGAGCAAGAATCCAACAAGTAGTTAATGAATTAAGAGGAGAAAAAATTGATGTTATTAAATGGTCATCTGACCCAATACAGTATATTTTGAACTCCTTAAGTCCGGCTAAAGTCGATCTCGTGAGACTTGTTGACCCTGAAGGTCAACACGCGCATGTACTAGTTCCTCCTGATCAATTAAGTCTCGCAATTGGTAGAGAAGGACAAAATGTAAGACTTGCGGCAAGATTAACTGGTTGGAAGATTGATGTTAAAAACTCACATGAATACGATCAGGAAGCAGAAGATGCTGCAGTCTCTGAATTAATTATCCAAAGAGAAGATGAAGAGAAACTCCAGCGTGAAGCTGAGCTTAGATTAGAAGCAGAACAAGCTGAGCGTGCTGCGGAAGATGCAAGATTAAGAGAGCTTTATCCCCTTCCCGAAGATGAAGAAGAATATGGAGAGGAACAATACGAAGGAGAAGAATTAACAGATAATGATCCATTAGAGACTCTTCAAGATACTGACATATCTGCCAAAGAGGAGAAAAAACGGTGATACAACAAAATCCTGTTTTGCGTATGTGCATTTCATGTAGAAAGACATATGACAGGAAAGATCTTTTAAAGATTACTAAAGATCATAAGCAAGGCATCATTCTTCAAAAGGGAATGGGGAGATCAGCTTACATTTGCAAGTCAAAAAAATGCTACTCAGATTCAAAGATTAAAAAAAAGCTTCAAAAAGCTTTAAAAACATTTTTGGAACCTGAATTTGTTGAAATTTTTGAAAAAGAAATTACAAGCTACAATAACTATCCCCATTAAGGGAATATAATTAAATTAAATCCTCTTCTATTTCAAAAGAGTACAAATCAGATTAAATGACTATCAGCGATAAAATCAGAATTTACGAACTTTCCAGAGACTTAAATTTGGAAAATAAAGATATACTGGATGCCGCGCAAAAACTTTCAATTTCTGTAAAAAGCCATAGCAGTTCTATTAGTGCAGAAGAGGCAAAAAAAATTAAAAATCTTATTAATAAAAAGAATTCAGATAAAAAAATACTTTCCATTAATAAACCTTCAATTAAAAAAGATAATTTCAAACAAAACAAATCTCCTTCTATTTCTTCTAAAAAAGAGACACCTCTAAAAGATAATTCAAACAAAAAACCCTTATTGATAAAACCACTAAACAAGCCTGAGAGTGTAAAAATAATTTCAAATCAACTTCAAAATTCTAATAAACCTAATATTGTTAACACTTCACAATCTCGAGCAAATCTTACAAATACAAATATAAATAGTAAAACTTCACAGAATTTAAACCAAGATAAAAAAACTTTCGAAAATAATATAACCCCGCCTATCAAAAGCCCGGCAAAACCACCTATTCAATTAATTGCAAAGCCTAAAAATATAAATAATAATGTTAAATCTAATGAATCTTCCCAGAACATCTCAAGTGCAGGGGATAACAGAAGACTATCAAACAAACCTGATCAAAACACGAACAAACCTAAAACTAAAAATTATGATAGTAAAATAAAAACCCCTGAGCTCGTAGGAGCTCCAATAAGAAGAGAAGATCCAAAAATAAATCCTAATAAGCAAAATAATAAGCAAAACATTGCTTTTAAACAAACTGGCTCAAACAGAATTGGTTCTCCCAACAGACCTGGCATGCCCAATAATAGGCCTGGTTTAAGAAACAAACCTTCAGATCAAGGCAGACCTGGCTCATTTAATAGGCAAGGCAATCCCAATAGACCTGGCATGCCCAATAATAGGCCTGGTTTAAGAAACAAACCTTCAGATCAAGGCAGACATGGCTCATTTAATAGGCAAGGCAATCCCAATAGACCTGGCATGCCCAATAATAGACCTGGTTCTAAATTTAATGGTCAGAATTCCTCTGGGATAAGAAAGCCAGTATCACCTAACGAACTTTTACAACTTCAAAAAAATAATAACTCTGAGAAAGACAACAAAGATAAAAATAATAACGCAAAACAAAATATCAATGGACCTAATCAGAAGGCTAAGGCGCCTAATATGCGTCCAAATGCTACTCCAAGTTCCAAAAAACCTCCTCACAGAGCATTTTCAAATAGTTCAAAGAAACCTGGGAAAACAGACTGGGATGATAGCGCAAAACTTGAAGCATTAAGAAGTAAAAATCCTCAAAAACAAAGGCAGAAAGTTCATATTATTGGTGAAAATGATGATTCATTAACATCTGAAACCAGTGGATATTCAGGTGAGAAAATTTCAATTTTATCGGCAAGTCTGGCGCGTCCTAAGAAAGAAAAGTCTGAAGAAACTAAATCTCAAAAATCTATCAAACAATTTAAGAAGAAGAAAAAAGAGACCACAAGACAAAGGCAGAAAAGGAGAGCAATGGAATTAAAGGCTGCCAAAGAGGCCAAACAAGTAAGACCTGAAATGATAATAGTTCCCGAAGATAATTTAACTGTTCAAGAATTAGCAGATAAATTAAGCCTTGAAAGTTCTGAAATCATAAAATCTCTTTTCTTCAAAGGCATAACCGCAACTGTTACTCAATCACTTGACTTAGCAACTATCGAAACAGTAGCAGAAGAATTTGGTGTGCCTGTTTTACAAGATGATATCCAAGAAGCTGCTGAGAAAACAGTTGATATGATTGAATCTGATGATATTGATAATCTAATAAGAAGACCGCCTGTTATTACAGTGATGGGTCATGTAGATCATGGCAAAACAAGTCTTTTAGATTCCATCAGAGAATCAAGAGTAGCTTCTGGGGAAGCAGGGGGTATCACTCAACACATAGGAGCTTATCAAGTTGAATTTGAACATGAATCTCAAAAGAAAAAATTAACTTTTCTTGATACCCCAGGTCATGAAGCCTTTACTGCAATGAGAGCAAGGGGTACAAAGGTTACAGATGTAGCTGTTCTTGTAGTTGCTGCAGATGATGGTTGCAGGCCTCAAACGCTAGAGGCTATCAGTCATGCAAGAGCTGCAAAAGTACCAATAGTTGTTGCAATAAATAAAATTGACAAAGAAGGGGCTTCTCCAGACAGAGTAAAGCAGGAACTATCAGAAAAAGATTTAATTGCTGAAGATTGGGGAGGCGATACAGTGATGGTTCCAGTAAGTGCTATCAAAAAACAAAACATTGATAAATTACTCGAAATGATCTTATTAGTTTCAGAGGTAGAAGATCTACAAGCTAACCCTGATAGATTTGCAAAAGGTACTGTTATTGAAGCCCACCTAGACAAAGCAAAAGGACCTGTGGCTACTTTGTTAGTACAAAATGGAACCTTGAAATCTGGAGATGTTTTAGCTGCCGGTTCAGTCCTTGGAAAAATTAGAGCAATGGTTGATGAACATGGTAATAGAATCAAAGAAGCAGGGCCATCATTCCCAGTGGAAGCGCTAGGATTCAGTGAAGTACCTACTGCAGGAGATGAATTCGAAGTCTATCCTGATGAGAAAGCTGGTCGAGCCATTGTCGGAGAAAGGGCCACAGATGCTAGAGCCACAAAATTAGCTCAGCAAATGGCCTCTAGACGTGTCAGCTTATCATCCTTATCAACTCAAGCAAATGATGGAGAACTAAAGGAGTTAAACTTAATTCTCAAGGCTGATGTTCAAGGTAGTGTTGAAGCGATATTAGGATCACTAGAACAATTACCAAAAAATGAGGTTCAAGTCAGAGTTCTTTTCTCTGCTCCTGGAGAAATAACTGAGACAGATATCGATCTAGCTGCTGCATCTGGGTCAGTAATCATTGGATTTAACACCTCATTGGCTTCTGGTGCAAAGAGAGCAGCTGATGCTAATGACGTTGATATAAGAGAATATGAAGTAATCTACAAACTCTTAGAAGATATTCAGTTGGCAATGGAGGGGCTACTTGAACCCGATCTCGTCGAAGAATCTTTAGGACAAGCTGAAGTTCGCGCAACTTTCTCAGTTGGTAAAGGAGCTATAGCAGGCTGTTATATACAAACTGGCAAATTACAAAGGAATTGTTCTCTGAGAGTTATTAGATCAGAGAAAGTAATATTTGAGGGTAATTTAGACTCTCTAAAAAGAGCTAAAGATGATGTAAAAGAAGTAAATACAGGATTTGAATGTGGAGTTGGCTGCGATAAATTCTCTTCATGGATTGAAGGAGATGTAATCGAGGCATTCAAATTTGTCACTAAAAAAAGGACTTTATCACAATAATTAAACATCTAGCTTATTAATCTTTATTTCTGTCAAAGATTAATAAAGAAGGAAATACTATACAAGCACCCAACTGTATGAGAAGGTTATTTTGCTGTAATTCAGTTCCGCTTGCAATTCTGGAAAGCATTATGAGAAGTCCTAAAAATGCAGAACCGCTAAAAGCTACCCACAATATTCTTCTCAACCCCTTGAAAGGAGCTTGGGATTCCTTTAATAATTTCTTTTTCAATTCAGGATCTATTTTTGACATAAATTCTTTCAATAATAAAATTAAGTCTATATGAAAAATTCAATCTTTAATTTGGCCGGTATAGCTCAGAGGTAGAGCAACTGTCTCGTAAACAGTAGGTCATTGGTTCAATTCCAATTATCGGCACTTACAAAGCAAATTAAAATGATTAATAAAACATAAAAATTCGTTCAAAGAAATATTAATAACTCTCATAATCGGGCCTTACCTATTCACTTCACTTATTTTGCAATCAGGTTTATTCACTGATAGATCTAGAGAACTAAGAGAGAAAATGGAATATGTTTCATCTCTTGATTTAGTAAAAAATCAAGCGATCATGGTTGATAAAAAAGGAATCAACAACTCTCAATCGCAATCAAAAATTATAAGAATTTCTTTATCAACGCCTAAATTAGGCAGGGGATTAGAAAGTATTAATCAGTTAAAAAAATCTGAATTAGCATGGACAACTGACCTTAAAACATTAAACATTAATGATAATTATTATGAAGTGATATACGAAAATGATGATTTAAATCCATGGAAATTAATATTAAAAAAGTAAATAATGCATATATGTAAATAATGCATATATAATGAGTTGTCGTTTGTAATCTTAAATAATGAGATCTGTTAATACTTGGAATTTAACTAATAATAAACTTCATCAATTATTTAAAGACAATAACGAATTTATTTCTATTAAAGTCCGTGGTAATACTTGGGAGCCAATCACTAGATGGCTAAGATTAGATTCAAGAATTTTTAGAGAAACTACTAGCAAAGCAAGAATAACTTTATGCGATATCGAATCTCTAGCAGAAATTTATAACTACAGATCAATTAGATGGAAAGCAAAAAAACTAACTCCTATTCCCACTAAAGTAATACCACAATCTATTAAAAATATTTTTCGCAAAATACCAATCATAAAACAACTCGCCTATGAACTCGAAATAGTTTTTTATAAATACAGTGAAAATATTTCTGAACATTTAATATCAATAGTGATTCCTGCAAGAAATGAAGCTGGTAATAAAGAACTATTAATTAACGCTTTAAATAAATTCAAAAATATACCAAATAAGTTAGAAATTATATTTGTTGAAGGTAATAGCAATGATAATACATATGACATTTTGAAAGAATTAAAAGAAAATTTCTCAAATTTCTTCAAGATATTTCTTTTAAAACAAACTTCTAAAGGGAAGAAAAATGCAGTCGTGGAAGGGTTTAATATTTCTTCAGGTGAGACTCTCGCCATAATTGATTCTGATTTTACAGTAGATATTGATGACAGTATTGCAGCAATTATGGAATCAACCAAAAATAAAAATATACTTATTAATTGCGCCCGCACAACTTTTCCAATGGAAAAAGATGCGATGAGATGGGCAAATTATATAGGAAATAGACTTTTCGCAATTTTTCTATCAATTCTAATAAATAAGCCCGTATCAGATTCACTCTGTGGAACAAAAGTTTTTTCAAGAAAATTCTTTAAACTTATGAAACAAAACGGAAGTTGGGATTCCAAGTCTGACCCATTTGGAGACTTTACAATAATATTTGAAGCTGCGAAAAATAACATTAAAATACTAAATTATCCTGTTAGATATTACGCTAGAAAATCAGGCGCACCAAATATATCTAGATGGATAGATGGATTAAAACTGCTCAAAGTATGCTGGATTTATATGATTTCTGATATCTAGATTAAATAAAATCTTCGCAAGTATTTTCTTAGGATTTTTAATTTCTCCAAATTAGTAATAAAGTAGTTAGATTCTTAACAGAAATAAATTCATTAAATTTCATAACATGAATTTTAATTTGAAGTTTGAAAAATTAAATAAAAAAAATTACCAAAGAAAGCACTATGGCAAAATACTAACTGTAAGATTGCCATGTAATCCAATATTTCCAATAGGACCTATTTATTTAGCAGACCATATTCATAAATGTTTTCCAGATTTAGAGCAGCAGTTCATTGATCTAGCAATAATTCCATCTAATAAAGTTTCCAAATGTTTAGCTAGAAAAATTGATCAATTTAGACCTCATCTAATCATTTTTTCATGGAGAGATATACAAATTTATGCACCTGTTGATGGTAGAAGTGGAAATCCCCTACAAAACTCTTTTGAAGTTTTCTACTCAAAAAATATACTTAAAAAAATTAGAGGTTCCTGGGGAGGATTAAAATTAATTGCATCGCATTATGGAGAAATATATAGAAATACTTCTTTAGTCAAGATGGGACTAAAAAGAGCACAAAAATATAATAAAAATATAAAAGTAATCTTAGGAGGCGGGGCTGTTAGTGTCTTCTATGAACAATTGGGAAATCTCCTCCCAAAAGGAACTGTTATTTCAGTTGGAGAGGGAGAAAATCTCATAGAAAAAATAATTAAAGGAGATTCAATAGAAGAAGAAAGATGTTACGTTGCCGGACAAAAACCTCGGAGCAAATTAATACATGAACAACCCTCAGGCACTGTTAAAACTGCCTGCGACTATAAATACATTAAATCAAAATGGCCTGAATTTGATTGGTATATAGAAGGTGGCGAATATTACGTAGGGGTACAAACAAAAAGAGGTTGTCCTCATAATTGTTGTTTCTGTGTTTACACAGTTGTGGAGGGGAAGCAGGTTCGCGTTAATCCTGTTAAGGAAGTAATCAGTGAAATGAAGCAATTATATGATCTTGGAGTAAGGGGATTTTGGTTCACAGATGCACAGTTTATTCCAGCCAAAAAACATATTGAAGATGCTAAAACACTTTTGCAAGCAATTAAGGACCAAGGCTGGGACGATATTAATTGGGCCGCATACATCAGAGCAGATAATATTGATGCTGAGCTTGCTCAGCTTATGGTTGATACAGGTATGAGCTATTTTGAAATAGGTATCACCTCGGGATCTCAAGAACTTGTTAGAAAAATGAGATTAGCTTATGACCTTGAAACTGTATTAAATAATTGCAGAATGCTTGTTAAATCAGGTTTCAAGAATCATGTTTCAGTCAATTATTCATTTAATGTTTTTGATGAAACGCCCAGCACCATAAGACAAACAATTGCTTACCATAGAGAATTAGAAAATATTTTTGGTAAAGGCTTAGTTGATCCAGCTATATTTTTTATAGGTTTGCAACCTCACACTCTTCTTGAGAAGTACGCTTTGGAGCATAAAATTTTGAAGCCAAATTATAATCCAATGAGCATGATGCCCTGGACAGCTAGAAAACTTCTTTGGAATCCAGGCTCACTAGGTAAGAAGCTTGGCCAGGTTTGCTTAGAAGCTTTTGATAATACAGAAGACGAATTTGGTAAAACAGTTATCGATATTCTTGAGAGAGACTATGGAAAGTCTTCCTTAAAAGAATCCCTTAAAGTCCGTCCTTTATCAGAAAGAAAATTAGCTCACTCTAAATAATAAATACAACAGTTCTTAATCCTCTTTCTCAATTGAACTAGAAATTCCCTTAGATTTTAATGATTCTGAGTAGAATTCTGCTGGCTCTAAATCACAAACAATGACTAGACCCACGCCCGTATTGTGTGCTTCAAGCATTATTGCTATAGCATCTTGTTCACTTAATTGCGGAACAACTTCTCGCAGTGAAATAGTGACATACTCCATAGAATTAACAGGGTCATTATGAAGTAAAACCTTATATTTTGGAGATTTATTTTTTAATTCAGCGGGTTTCTTTTCAATCACTGCTGAATTATTTGCACTTTGTTCCAACTTTATAGATAGCATCAAACTTTAGAATTTAAATAATAATAATTATTATATATTAATTATTCTTTCCATTGCATCAAGGACGTTTGATCTTGAGTTAAATGCTGACAAACGAAAATACCCCTCTCCTGCCAATCCAAATCCGCTCCCAGGAGTTCCCACTACACCAACTTTTTGAAGAAGGAAATCAAAAAAGTCCCAAGATGACATTTGATCAGGAACTTTAATCCAGATATAAGGTGCATTGTCTCCTCCATACACTTTATATCCTGCATTTTGAAGTTTATTTTTCATAATTTTTGCATTTTCCATATAAAAATCAATCAAACCTTTTACCTGTTTCTTGCCTTCAAGAGAATAAACAGCCTCTGCTCCTCTCTGGACCACATAACTTACTCCATTGAACTTTGTCGACTGTCGCCTATTCCAAAGAGGCCATAAGTCTATTTCCTCATTTGTGGAGCTCAAACCTTTGAGATTTTTAGGTATTACTGTAAAAGCACATCTGACTCCAGTGAATCCTGCATTTTTTGAAAAAGATCTAAATTCAATAGCACAATCCTTTGCTCCCTCAATCTCATATATTGAATGTGGAATATTATCATCTTGAATAAATGCTTCATAAGCTGCATCAAAAAGTATTAGAGATTTGTTTTGAAGCGCATAGTCAACCCACTTTTTCAAGTCTGCTTTATTAATCGTTGCTCCAGTAGGATTATTAGGAAAACAAAGATATAAAATATCAACTTTTTTTTCAGGCAGTTCTGGCAGAAAGTTATTATCCTCGTTTATTGCAAGATATGTCAATCCTTTATAAGTACCATTTTCAAGAGAATCACCAGTTCTGCCTGTCATAACATTACTATCTACATAAACTGGGTAAACAGGATCAGTTACAGCAATTGAATTATCTTTACCAAGAATATCTAAAATATTGCTACTATCGCATTTAGAACCATCAGAAACAAAGATTTCTTCAGATGAAATTTGACAGCCTCTCGAAATAAAATCATGCTCAGATATTTTTTCTCTCAGCCATGAATAACCTTGTTCTGGTCCATAACCTTTGAAACCATCTGTTGTTCCCATTTCATCTAAAGCTTTACCCATAGCCTCTATGCATGCTCTAGGCAATGGTTCTGTAACGTCTCCAATGCCAAGCTTAATAATATCTGCACTCTTATTTGATTGAGAATATGCTTTAACCCTTTTAGCAATTTCAGGAAATAAATAGCCTGCTTTGAGTTTTAAATAATTTTCGTTTACTTGAACCACTTTAGATAAAAAATTTCAACAATATTAGAATAATTGATCAACGTGCTTTAGTGGTGATTAGATGTTAATATTATTTTAGTTATGATTAATCTAAAGGATAATTGTAGCTATGAATTCAATTTCAATTAGTTTGAAAATCGTTTAAAGCTTAATAAATAGCAGAATTCAATCACTTTTAACTTTATTAGTTTCAAAGATAAAAAAACAATAGCTATAAAAATTGTTTTATTAAAAGAAAAAAATCTAATTTTTTAATTTAGATGATTTTCAAAATCCAAATCACTTAGAATCAATTATATGTCTCAGCAAATTATCATCGCTGAGCAGGCTCGAATTGCAGCACTACTCACAGATGATCGAGTTGATGAATTAATCGTCGCACAAGGTCATTATCAAATTGGCGATATTTTTTTAGGAACAGTTGAAAATGTTCTCCCTGGAATCGATGCCGCTTTCATAAATATTGGTGAAAGTGATAAAAACGGATTCATCC
The DNA here is from genome assembly GCF_047305015.1 of Prochlorococcus sp. MIT 1304. Lineage (NCBI taxonomy): Bacteria > Bacillati > Cyanobacteriota > Cyanophyceae > Synechococcales > Prochlorococcaceae > Prochlorococcus > Prochlorococcus sp. MIT 1304. Next base: position 282,671 of record NZ_CP138974.1, read on the forward strand.
ATGTTTCAGATTTAGGTCCACTAAGACTAAAAAAAGGGACATTTGGAATAACTGAATTATTAGAACCAAAACAAAAAGTTCTAGTACAAGTAATAAAGGAACCCACAGGATCTAAAGGGCCTAGACTAACTGGGAGTATTTCAATACCAGGAAAATACATGATATTACAGCCATATGGCCAAGGAGTAAATATTTCAAGAAAAATAAATACAGAAACAGAACGAAATCGCTTGAAAGCTCTTGGGGTTTTAATAAAACCTCCAAGCACAGGCTTGTTATTTAGAACAGAGGCTGAAAAGATAAAAGAAGAACTTCTAATTGAAGATTTAGAACAAATAATTCAACAATGGGAAAATATACTAAAAGTTTCTGAAGCTTCTCATCCGCCAAATTTAGTAAAAAGAGATGAAGATTTCTCTCTAAAAATTTTGAGAGATCATATTAAAGAATCAACTAAAAGCATAATTATCGACAGTAAATTTTCAGTTGCAAGGGCAAAAGACTATTTAAAAAATTATGAATCTGATATAAATATTGAATTTCACGATAACAATTCATCCCCACATGTTTTAGATGAATACAAAATTAAGAAAACAATTCAAACAGCCCTCCAACCTAGAGTAGATCTTCCCTCGGGGGGTTATATAATTATTGAACCTACTGAAGCTTTAACTGTAATCGATGTAAACTCTGGATCATTTACAAGATCGGCCAACTCAAGACAAACCGTTTTGTGGACGAATTGCGAAGCAGCAGTTGAAATCTCAAGACAAATGAAGTTAAGAAATATTGGTGGAGTTATTGTAGTTGATTTTATTGATATGGAATCTAGAAGAGATCAATTTCAGTTACTTGAGCATTTTACTTCAGCAATAAAAGATGATTCTGCTAGGCCTCAAATAGCTCAACTTACAGAATTAGGATTGGTAGAGTTAACAAGAAAAAGACAAGGTCAAAATATATATGAATTGTTTGGTAAAAAATGTTCTACATGCGATGGGACAGGGCATGTAGAAAATATATTAAATCAAGAAATTTCTAACTTAAAAATTAAAAATGATGAAAATAAATTTAATCAATCAGACAATCTAAAATCTCAAAATATATATACATCACAATCAACTGATGAGCAGGAAAAAATAATTAACAAGGAATTACTTAACTCCAAAGACCTAAGTAAAGAGAATTCTTCTTATAAAAAAGAAAATGATAATGATAATTTGAACCAATCAAATTCAAAGGAAAAAAATACAATAACAGTTGATCTTACTAATGAAGAAAAAATTGTTTTCAGTCAATTAGGTATTAATCCTCTTATAAAATTAGGTAAAGAATATCTAACTAGCAATAATTTTGTGCGTTTAAAAGACAGTAATAAGGAAAAGGAAAAAACCTTAGATAAAAAGACAAAATCAAAACAAATTAAAAAAAGCTCAAAATCGGGAGAAGAAAAGATTCAAATTACTATTGAAGATAAAGCAAATTCGAAAGACAACTCAACAAATAAAATTAATGAAGTTATATTTACAGAAGAAAAGGACGAAATTGAAGCTACAGATGATCTAAAAAATGCAAGAAAAAAAAGAAGAAGATCTTCAGCAAGTATTGAATAATGTATCCGAAGTTGGGATAGATGAAGTGGGAAGGGGATCAATTTTTGGTCCAGTTTTTTCAGCAGTTGTTGAATTGACTGAAAAAAATAAATTTACTTTAAAAAAATTAGGAGTAACAGATAGTAAAAAATTAACTCCCAAAAAAAGAAAATTACTTTTACCAAAAATTTTATTACTCTCTTCAGATTATGGAATTGGGCAATCTTCGGCCAGAGAAATAGATAAGTTAGGTATCAGAGTTGCTACTGAACTTTCAATGATAAGAGCTTTAAAAAAATTAAAAAAGAAGCCATCTGAATTGTTAGTTGATGGCCCCTTATTATTGAGACCATGGAAAGGAACACAGAAAAATATAGAATCTGGAGACTCAAAGTTTATCTCGATAGCTTCAGCAAGCATAGTTGCAAAAGTTTCTCGCGATAATCTAATGGTGAGGTTAGAAAGAAAGTACTCTGGATACTTGATATTTAAAAATAAAGGATATGGTACCAGAGAGCATCTTTCATTAATTAAAAAAAATGGAATAACTAAACTACATAGGAAAAGTTTTTTAAAGAAATCAAATCTTATTTAATTCACACCAATCAAAAAAATCTTTTACCAGTTGCTGTTGAACCCTCGACTTTATCCCCAACAGAATCCCATTTAATACCGAATGACCAGTAGATTCCAAAATTTTCTTTGGTACTAGCTTGAGCAGAGGGGGTTGGCTAACAGACACCCCTAAAAGCGCCTCACCTTCTAACCCAATATCAGTTGCTTCCAAATTCGCTTTTAAAATAAGATTAAAATCATCAATAATACCTAAGCCATCCAATGTACTTTCAAGGGCACTCATTTTTAAAATTCCATCTTTATTTTCTACCGCAATTGAGACAACAGGTTTAATATCTAATTGAAAAACCTTAAAACTTGTTACTGTATACTTATATCTACCTTCCCCTTCTGGTACTAATTTTTTGGAGTCAAGCATTGCTCCAACAACTCTTTCTTCTTCCAAAAGATATTTAGAAAGATAATCTTTATTACGTGTTACAGAAAGCTTTAATTTCTGTTTAGCATCAAAAGACAATAGCATTTTCTATATTCCTCCAATGCTTATTTGATCACTTTTTTTTTAAGATTAATCATGCGCAAACAAGTTGCATATTTAGGTCCAAAAGGAACATACGCAGAAAAAGCAGCTCATATATTATCAAAGCTTGCCAATTTTCAGACACCTATATTTGTACCATGTAATGGGTTACATTCGGTCATTAAATCGTTAGCGTACAACATTTGTGATGCTGCTGTAGTTCCTATAGAAAATTCCGTAGAAGGGGGCGTTACAGCCACTCTAGATTCCCTTTGGAAATTTCCTGAAATATTTATAAATAAAGCAATTGTTTTACCTATAAAACATGCATTAATTAGTGATGGTGAACTTTCAAATATTTCAGAAGTATTATCTCATCCTCAAGCACTAGCTCAATGCTCAGAATGGTTATCTGAAAATCTTCCAAATGCAATACCTCTTCCAACAAATTCAACATCAGAAGCTGTCAATATGGTTAAGGGAAGTAAATTCAGAGCTGCTATCGGTTCAAAATCATTAATTCAAATTGAAGGACTTAAAGAATTAGCCTTTCCTATAAATGATGTTCCAGGTAATTGCACTAGATTTGTCTTATTAAGTAAGGAATCAAATTCAAATTTAGCTAATATTGCTAGTTTCGCTTTCTCATTAATATCAAATAAACCTGGTGCTTTGCTTAAAGCAATAAATTATACTGCAGATTTTGGGTTTAATATGAGTAAGATTGAATCTAGACCTTCAAAAAGAGAACTAGGCGAATATATAATTTATATTGATTTAGAAATAAATAATCAAAATAACATTGCAAATTTTCTTGAATTGAAAAATAAGCTAGAACCACTTTGTAATAATTTAGTAGATTTTGGAAGTTATTTTTCTAAAAATATTGAACTAAATTAATTTATCCTCTACATTTATAAACTCCAAACTCCATTAAACCTTTTCTAAATGCCCAGTTCATGAGAAGTATTGTTGGAATCTCTCTAATCGACTTCAATATGGCAAATGGGCCAAGTGACAAAATTGCGAAAGGCCTTCGAATGCCTTCAATAATGGAGTCATACCATGAAGGATTTGTATAGGAATTCCAATTTTCAGCAATAACTCTTCCTGAACTATTTTTATTAGATCTGAGAATATTACCGAAATCATTAATGCTAATAAAATTAGGATGTACCCATTGTTCGAGTAATTGTTTAAGAACTAACTTTTCAAAAAATGATGGGGGGTATGCCTCAAGGTCTCTTGAGTTCCAATCAGCCAATGCCAAATAACCATCAGGTCTTAGAATTCTCAGCATTTCATCTGCAAACCTAGTTTTATCATTCATATGTGCACCAGCCTCAACACTCCAGACTGCATCAAATGATCCTTCTTCAAATTTCAAATTTAAAGCATCCATAACTTGGAAGTGGCAATTTAGTCCATTAGGAGTAAGTTCTCTAGCTCTTTTAACTTGAGCCGGACTAATTGTAATCCCAGTGACAATAAACCCATAAGATTCCGCAAGAATCCTGGAACTCCCCCCTATTCCACAACCTACATCAAGAATTCTGGATCCCTTTGGCAATTTATCTAAACCACTCCATTTGACTAATTCATGGACAAACTTAATTTTAGCCTTTCTAAAATCAATATTTTTTCCTGACGGATAATAACCCAAATGTATATGTTCTCCCCACAATCTCTCAAGTAATTTATCCTGTGTCCAGGCATCATATGCAGAAGCCACTGTGCTGGAAGAAATATATTTTCTAGCTTTAATTCTCCAGATTATAGATAGCAATAGTAATAATAAAACTAGTAAAAAAAAAGGGATTAATAATTCAAACATTTAATTTTCTTTTATGTCAGGAAAACTTTCTTTCAATACTGTTCTTGCTGCAAGTTGTTTTCTTGTATGATCAAGCATTTCATATTCTCTTTGCAAACGGGTAAAAGTATTTCTTTCTTCAAGAAGTTTTTGCTGTTCCTCAGCAACAGGTCCGCCCAAATGAGCTCCAATCCAAAATGATAAATCCATTGGGTTATCAGGTAATTTGTCAGGTAGATTTTTCTTGGTATTAGTCAATTTACTTGTTAAATTTATAACATCACTAAGTGCTTCTTTTACTGAGTCTTTTAGAGAATCTAATTTTTGAAAGTCATCAATATTATCATCGCTAATCCAACTAACCATCGCGGAATAAAATGGCGTCGAACGCATAATTTCTAAAACTTGAAATCTTTGTTGTCCGAGAGTGATAATATTACTTCTCCCATCCTCTGCAGTTTGATGTTTTATAATTTGCGCGCAACATCCAACGTTAGCCATACTTTTAGTAGTTGGATCAAACTTGATAACTCCAAACATGGAATCACCTTCAAGAACAGATTGAAGCATCATCCTATATCTCGATTCAAAGATATGCAAAGGCAATACTTCTTGAGGAAAAAGAACTACCTCTGGCAAAGGAAATAAAGGTAATTCCCTTACTGAGAGTTCTCCCATTTAAACCTCATTTCTTATTGTTTATATTAATCAATTTAGGACGGTTTCGGGATTTATTAAAGTTTAACTTCTATATCTACACCACTAGGAAGATCTAGTTTCATTAAAGCGTCAATAGTTTTTGCAGAAGGACTGTAGATATCTATTATTCTTCTATGTGTTCTTGTTTCAAAATGCTCTCTAGAATCTTTGTCAACATGTGGTGATCTAAGGACACAATAAATCTTTCTTTTTGTAGGTAAAGGAATTGGACCAATTGCTGAGGCAGAAGTAGTATCAGCAGTTTGGATTATTTTGTCACAAGATAAATCAAGCATTCTTCTGTCAAATGCTTTCAGTCTTATTCTTATTTTTTGTTGTGCAATTGATGCAGTCATAGTTTCAAATAACTTCTAGTGAAGGGCCATTTTAATAAATGACCCTTATCTATTTATCTATAGTAGATGATTGAGGTTAAATTTTAAATTCAAGTAACTTATTTGAGTATTTTAGAAACAACCCCTGCACCGATAGTACGCCCTCCTTCACGGATTGCGAATCGCATACCTTGTTCAATAGCTACTGGACAAATTAATTCTCCAGTCATCTTAATTCTGTCTCCTGGCATAACCATTTCAACATTAGAGCCATCATCAGAGGTAAATGCGGTAATTTGACCAGTCACGTCAGTTGTTCTGATATAGAACTGTGGTCTATATCCAGCAAAGAAAGGAGTATGTCTTCCGCCCTCTTCTTTTTTGAGAACATAAACTTCTCCTTCAAACTGAGTATGAGGAGTAATAGATCCTTTCTTAACGAGAACCATTCCTCTCTCAATATCCTCTTTCTGTACACCACGTAAAAGTAAACCAACATTATCACCAGCCATTCCTTCATCTAGAAGTTTTCGGAACATTTCTACACCAGTAACAGTTGTTAATCTTGTGTCTCTTATTCCTACTATTTCTACTTCTTCTCCAACTTTAACTTTACCTCTCTCAATTCTTCCAGTAGCAACAGTTCCTCTACCAGTTATAGAGAAAACATCTTCTACTGCCATCAAGAATGGTTTGTCAACTTCTCTTTCAGGCTCAGGAATGCTAGCATCGACTGCTTTCATTAATTCTTCAATCTTTGATTCCCAAGTTGAATCTCCTTCAAGAGCTTTTAAACCAGAAACTTGAACTATAGGAATGTCATCGCCAGGGAAATCGTAGCTATCTAAAAGTTCTCTAATTTCCATCTCAACAAGTTCAATAATTTCCTCGTCATCGACCATATCGCACTTATTGAGAGCAACTACAAGAGCAGGAACTCCAACTTGTTTAGCTAAAAGAATATGCTCTTTTGTTTGAGCCATGGGACCATCTGTAGCTGCACAAACTAGAATTGCTCCGTCCATTTGTGCGGCCCCTGTGATCATATTTTTAACATAATCAGCATGTCCTGGACAATCAACATGAGCATAATGTCTGCCTTCAGTTTCATACTCAACATGAGCTGTATTAATGGTAATTCCACGCTCTCTTTCTTCAGGAGCACCATCAATATCTCCATAGTCTTGAGCTTGAGCTTGACCTTTTTTGGCTAATACATTTGTAATAGCAGCAGTTAGTGTTGTTTTTCCATGATCAACATGGCCAATAGTACCTATGTTGACATGTGGTTTGTTCCTTTCGAACTTCTCGCGAGCCATTTTAAATTAAAGAATCGAGGGTTTAAGAATGTTTTAGTTTAGAGATCAGGAGTTGCCCTGATTCTTGGAAATGATAGCTTCAGCAACATTACGAGGAACTTCCTCATAATTTGCGAACTCCATTGAAAATATACCCCGACCTTGAGTCATTGATCGGAGTTGAGTGGCATAACCGAACATTTCGGCTAAGGGCACTTTGGCCTGTACCTTAGACAATCCATCATCAACAGATTGTCCTTCTACTTGACCTCTTCTAGAGGAGAGATCACCAATTACAGATCCAAGAAAGTCATCAGGACTTTCGACCTCAACTTTCATCATAGGCTCTAATAGGACAGGATTGCATTTTTTAACCCCGTCTTTAAAAGCCATAGAACCTGCAATTTTGAAGGCCATTTCAGATGAGTCTACATCGTGGAATGAACCATCGACTAGTGTTACTTTTACATCAATAAGTGGATAACCGGCAAGAACACCTGATTCACAGGTTTCTTTCATTCCATTAGATGCAGGACCAATATACTCTTTTGGTACAGCTCCGCCAACAATTTTGTTTACAAATTCAAAACCTTTACCAACTTCAGCAGGTTCCATTTCAATAATTACGTGACCGTATTGACCTTTTCCTCCAGTCTGTCTTGCATATTTTCCTTCACCTTTAGAACTAGACCTAATGGTTTCTCTATATGAGACCTGGGGAGCACCTATATTTGCTTCAACTTTAAATTCCCTTAACATTCTATCGACAAGAATTTCTAGGTGCAGCTCACCCATACCTGCAATAACAGTTTGATTGGTCTCAGGGTCTGTACTTACCCTAAAGGTTGGATCCTCTTCAGACAAAGCAGTTAAAGCTTTTGATAATTTTTCCATATCACCTTTAGTTTTTGGCTCTACAGCTACAGAAATAACTGGTTCAGGGATAAACAATGTCTCCAAGACTATTGGATCATCTGTATTACATAACGTATCACCAGTTGTTGTGTTCTTTAGGCCTAATACAGCCCCTAAATCACCAGCCCTCAACTCATCAACCTCCTCTCTTTCATCAGCTTTAAGAATCACTAATCTTGAAATTCTCTCTTTAGCATCCTTGGTAGAATTCATTACATAACTCCCCTTTGAAAGAACACCTGAATACATTCTTACAAAGGTTAATTTACCATAAGGATCTGACATCACTTTGAAAGCTAATGCACTGAAAGGAGCATTATCGTCAGAAGGTCTAACATCTTCTTTGCCACTTGGTAGAACACCTTGTATTGGTTTGACATCAACTGGAGCTGGCAAGTAATCAACAACAGCATCTAACACAAGTTGGACACCTTTATTCTTAAAAGCTGAACCGCATAATACGGGCACTAACCCATGTTTTAAGACACCTTCTCTAATACCTTTCTTAAGTTGTTCTGTGGATAATTCCCCGGTTTCAAGGAAAATCTCAATTAATTCTTCATCATTTTCTGCAACACTCTCCATCAACTTATTTCTCCACTCAGCAGCTTCCTCCTCCATTTCAGATGGAATTGGTGCTTCTTCTATATCAGTACCTAAGTCATTTTTATAAAGATATGCTTTGTTAGCGACTAAATCAATAATACCTGTAAGATCACCTTCAGCTCCAATAGGTAGCTGTATTGGGAGTGCATTTGCCTTTAGTCGATCTTTAATTTGTTTATTAACTTTTAGAAAATCCGCACCAGTTCGATCCATTTTATTAACAAAGACCATTCTTGGGACAGAGTATCTATCTGCTTGACGCCAAACTGTTTCGGATTGAGGTTGAACTCCACCAACTGCGCAAAATACAGCTATGACTCCGTCCAGTACTCGCATTGATCTTTCCACTTCAATAGTGAAGTCTACGTGTCCAGGAGTATCAATAATATTAATTCTGTGATCTTGCCAACTAGTAGATATTGCTGCAGCAGTAATGGTTATTCCTCTTTCTCTTTCTTGATCCATCCAATCTGTTACGGCGGCACCATCATGAACCTCTCCTATCTTGTGAACCACACCTGAATAAAACAAAATTCTTTCGGTTGTTGTTGTCTTCCCTGCATCAATATGAGCGGCTATACCTATATTCCTTACTCGTTCTAGGGGAAAGTCGCGTGCCAATTTTAAAGCTCCAAATAAAATAATTTTTGATAAGTATAGTTCACTCTAAAAGCAAACTTTATTAATAATAAACTACTTAAGCACCTTTTTGATGAAATTAATATCTGTAATGTGCAAAAGCTTTGTTAGCTTCAGCCATTTTGTGAGTGTCTTCTCTTTTTTTAACTGCACTACCAGTTTCATTTGCTGCATCCATCAACTCACCAGCAAGTTTTTGGGACATACTTTTGCCATTTCTTGCACGTGAAAATGTAACAAGCCATCTTAAAGCCATAGCTGTACCTCTCTCTTGGCGTACTTCCATGGGTACTTGATATGTTGCACCACCAACTCTTCTAGCTCTTACCTCCACAAGAGGAGTAGCATTTTTTACAGCTGTTTCAAATAATTCGACTGCATTCCCACCTGTTCTCTCACTTATCAAAGAAAAGGCATCGGACAATATTCTTTGAGCTGTAGATTTTTTACCATGTTTCATCAATCGAGAAATCATCATTGAAGCAAGACGACTATTGAATTGAGGATCAGGAAGAACTGGTCTTTTTACTGCTGCATTACGACGTGACATTTTTTTAGAAAGTGATGTTTACAAATTAATCTTTGGGAGCTTTTGCTCCATACTTAGACCTGGATTGTCGTCTATCTTTGACTCCAGCCGTATCTAGAGTTCCTCTTATTATATGATATCTAACTCCAGGTAAATCCTTAACTCTTCCGCCCCTTAGTAGAACTACAGAGTGTTCTTGCAAGTTATGTCCAATACCAGGTATATAGGCCGTTACTTCGAAACCAGAAGTTAATCTAACCCTTGCAACTTTTCTCAAAGCTGAATTAGGCTTTTTTGGTGTTGACGTATAAACTCTTGTACATACCCCTCTTCTCTCAGGGCAAGATTTTAATGCAGGAGATTTTGTTTTCTTTGTCAGACGTTTTCTTTCTGAACCTACTAATTGGGAGATGGTGGGCATCTAATATTCTTAGTTAAAAATAAACATTTAACTATCATAACCTTTTACGAGCACCAACTAAAAGTTTTTTATTATATTTTTTTTAAAATTTGTCAAATAAAAATTCTTTGGTAAATATTCATTATCTTTAGATTTATTTTCATATTTATTTTTATAATAGAAATACATAAATAACTAAATAGAATTTAATAATCTATGGGAGAGAGTATCAAAAGAATCGTTAGCCCATATCAAGATAGTTATTCCCCAAATGGAATAATTGGGGAGAAAGATGCGTGTGGAGTTGGTTTCATAGCAAATATTAAAGGGGTAGAAAGCAATTGGATCCTTAAACAATCACTTAAGGGGCTTAACTGCATGGAGCATAGAGGAGGTTGTGGAGGTGATAGTGACTCAGGAGATGGAGCAGGCATTTTATGTTCAATTCCATGGGGATATCTAGAAGAGAAAATTAATCTTGAAAATACTCAAGAATTTAATAGAGGTTTAGGCATGGTTTTTATGCCTAATAAAAAAGAAAAAATTGAAATATGTAAATCAATATGTGATGAAGAAGCAGAAAAATTAAAAGTTAACAAAACATATTGGAGAACAGTACCTGTTAATAATGAAATCTTAGGTCCTTTAGCTAAAGCAAATGCTCCATTCATCTGTCAGTGGATTTTATACATAGATAAAAAAAATCATCAGGATGTTGAAAGGCTTTTATTTCAATTAAGGAAAAGAATTGAGAAAAAAATAAGAGAAACTTTTAAAAACGATGTTGGGGATTGTGAATTTTATTTTGCCTCACTAAGTTCTCAAACAGTTGTCTATAAAGGTATGGTTCGCTCTGAAATATTATCCGAGTTTTATCAAGATCTAAAAGAAGAGAGTTTTAAAGTTTCATTTTCTGTTTATCATCGTAGATTTAGTACTAATACACTTCCAAAATGGCCATTAGCTCAGCCCATGAGATTTTTGGGTCATAATGGCGAAATAAATACTCTCTTAGGCAATATTAATTGGGCTAAAGCTTCAGAAACACATATAGATGATTTTTGGGGAGATTTATCTAATGAAATTAAGCCCATTGTAGATGTAAACAAAAGTGACTCATCTAATCTTGATGCCACCCTTGAAATCAATATTCGTTCAGGTCAGCCCATTACTGACTCATTATTAAAACTTGTTCCCGAAGCATTTAGAGATCAACCAGAACTTGAGCAGAGAGAAGATATAAAAGCTTTTTATGAATATTCTGCAAGCCTACAAGAAGCTTGGGATGGTCCAGCACTCCTTGTATTTGCTGATGGAAATTTTGTCGGAGCAACGCTTGATAGAAATGGCCTAAGACCAGCAAGATATTCAATCACAAATGATGGTTTTGTAATAATGGGTTCTGAAACAGGAGTAGTAGATTTAGAAGAAGAAAGAGTAATAGAAAAAGGTCGATTAGGACCGGGACAAATGTTGGCAGTTGATTTTCATCAGAATAGAATCCTAAGAAATTGGGAAGTAAAATCTGAAGCCGCTCAAAGGCATGATTATAAAAATCTTCTCAGTAGTAGAACTATAAAAATTGAAAATAATAAATGGGTTAAAGACTGCAAACTTAAAGACCTTGAGTTGTTGCAACAACAAACTGCATACGGTTTTTCAGCGGAAGATAATGACCTTATCTTAGATTCAATGGCTTCATTAGCTAAAGAGCCTACTTATTGCATGGGTGACGATATCCCATTAGCAGTTCTTTCATCTAAGCCACATATTTTGTACGACTATTTTAAGCAAAGATTTGCGCAAGTTACTAATCCTCCTATTGACCCTCTGAGAGAAAAACTTGTAATGAGTTTAGAGATGCATCTAGGAGAAAGATGCACACCATTTGAAATTAAAGATGCTAAACCTTTTGTTCATTTACAAAGTCCGATTCTTAATGAGGAAGAACTCATTTCCATCAAAAAATCAACAATTAAATCTCAGACAATTTCAAGTTTGTTTGATTTAGAGGAAGGTACTCAAGGCTTAGAGAACCAACTAAATGCAATCTGTAAACAGAGTGAGCTGTCTATAAAAGAAGGTTGCTCTTTAATTATCATTTCTGATAAGGGAATTAATCCTAAAAAGACTTTTATACCTCCTTTACTTGCTGTTGGAGCAATTCATCATTATCTTCTTAAGAAAGAAATCAGGCTAAAAGCTTCTCTAATAATTGAGACCGGTCAATGTTGGAGCACACATCACTTGGCTTGTTTAATTGGATATGGAGCAAGTGCAGTTTGCCCTTGGTTGACCTTCGAAGCAGGTAGACACTGGTTAAAACATCCAAAAACACAAAAACTCATTGATAGCAAAAAAATCAATCCATTATCAATAGTTGATGTTCAAGAAAATATTAAAAAAGCTCTAGAAGACGGTCTAAGAAAAATTCTCTCAAAAATAGGCATCTCACTTTTATCTAGTTACCATGGGGCACAAATTTTTGAAGCTGTAGGCCTTGGATCTGACTTAATAAAAATTGCTTTTGATGGTACAACAAGTCGTATCGCTGGCATAACATTAAAAGAATTAACTAATGAAACACTTTCAATACATACGAAAGCCTACCCAGAGATCGATTTAAAGAAATTAGAATTTTTAGGATTTGTACAATTTAGAAATAATGGAGAATATCATTCCAATAACCCAGAGATGTCTAAAGTTTTACATTCAGCGGTAAAACAAGGGCCAGGATACGATCATTTTGAAACTTACAAAAAACTTATTAGTAATAGACCGACAACATCTCTTAGAGATTTACTAACAATTAATTCAAAAAGAAAAAGTATTCCATTAGAGGAAGTTGAGAGTGTTGAATCAATTTGCAAAAGGTTCTGTACTGGAGGAATGAGTTTAGGTGCTTTATCCAGAGAAGCGCATGAAGTTTTAGCAGTTGCAATGAATAGAATTGGTGGAAAAAGTAATAGTGGAGAAGGGGGGGAAGACCCAGCTCGTTTTAATGTTTTAAATGATATCGATGAAAATACTCAGTCAGCGACGTTGCCATTTATTAAAGGATTAGAGAATGGAGATACCGCATGCTCAGCTATTAAACAAATAGCATCAGGAAGATTTGGAGTTACACCTGAATATCTAAGAAGTGGTAAACAACTCGAAATTAAAATGGCTCAAGGTGCAAAACCCGGAGAGGGGGGACAATTACCTGGTCCAAAAGTTGACTCATACATCGCAAAACTAAGAAATAGTAAACCTGGAGTAGCTTTAATATCTCCTCCCCCGCATCATGATATTTATTCAATTGAAGATTTAGCTCAACTTATCCACGACTTACACCAAGTTCATCCAAAAGCAAAAGTAAGCGTCAAACTGGTTTCTGAAATTGGTATAGGCACTATTGCTGCTGGAGTAAGCAAAGCTAATGCAGATGTAATTCAAATATCAGGCCATGACGGAGGTACAGGTGCTTCACCCTTGAGTTCAATTAAACATGCAGGTTTACCATGGGAACTAGGTGTTGCTGAGGTTCATAAATCTCTCTTAGAGAATAACTTACGCGAAAGAGTAATTTTGAGAACTGATGGAGGTCTTAAAACAGGCTGGGACGTAGTTATTGCAGCTTTACTAGGTGCTGAAGAATACGGTTTTGGTTCTGTAGCGATGATTGCTGAAGGATGCATAATGGCTCGAGTATGTCATACAAACAAGTGTCCTGTTGGAGTTGCCACTCAAAAAGAAGAATTAAGAAAAAGATTTAAAGGTATTCCAGAAAATGTTGTCAATTTTTTCTTGTATATTGCTGAAGAAGTAAGACAGGTAATGAGTAGTATCGGTGTTTCTAATATGAAAGAACTGATTGGTAATCAAGAATTTCTTTCTACAAGAAATATTGATCTTCCAAAAACTTCCAATATTGATCTTTCTTCTTTAGTAAATGATCACTCAACCCCTGATAGATCATGGTTAAAACATTCAAAAACTGCCCACAGTAATGGTTCTGTATTAGAAGACGAGTTTTTGTCGGATACTGAATTTATTGATTCAATTAAAAATCACGAAATATTAACCAAAGAAATTGAGATAAAAAATACAGATAGAAGTGTTTGTGCGAAAATATCAGGCGAAATCGCAGAACTTCATGGCAACACTGGCTTCAATGGCGAACTAAACTTAAATTTCAAAGGATATGCAGGACAAAGCTTTGGTGCCTTTTTATTGAAGGGAATGAATGTTCAATTAATCGGGGAAGCTAATGATTATGTTTGTAAAGGAATGAATGGAGGAATACTAACAATAATTCCACCAAAAATAAATGAAATCTCCTCCGAACAAGTCATCCTAGGAAATACTTGTCTTTATGGAGCAACAGGTGGGAAATTATTTGCATTAGGAAAATCGGGAGAAAGATTTGCGGTTAGAAATAGTGGTGCTACAGCGGTAACAGAAGGAGCAGGTGATCATTGTTGTGAATACATGACTGGTGGGAAAGTTGTTATTCTAGGTTCCACAGGAAGGAATATTGGTGCGGGCATGACTGGCGGAATAGCTTTCATAATCGATGAAAATAATGATTTAAGTAGTAAAGTAAATAAAGAAATAGTAAGCATTCATCAAATAACTTCATCAAAGCAGGAAAATATCTTATTGGAAATTATTAGAGAATATCAAGCAAAAACAAATAGCTTAAAGGCTGCCAAAATAATTGAAAATTGGTCTCATTTTAAGAGCACTTTCAAATTGATTGTTCCCCCAAGCGAAGAAGAGATGCTTGGTATAAAAAAAATGTAAATGCCTTTCTTTGTAAAAACTGAAATTATAAAAAAAGAATACTTAATTAATAATGATTTAAAACGAAAAATAATTAACGAACATATTGATTGGGTAAAAAAATTAAAAAAAGAGGGAATTAATATAAAAAGTGGCTTTTTAGTAGATGAGTTAAATAGGCCAGGTGACGGCGGATTACTTATTCTTGAGATGAATAATTATAGAAATGCACTAAAAATAATTAAGAATGATCCAATGATTAAAAATGATCTAGTTGAATGGAAATTAAATGAGTGGGTAGATCCAAATAAATCAATATAACTATCTTGGATACTTTTTCATAAGTTTTTGAATCTCTTCAGCATGGTAGCTACTACGAGTTAAAGGAGAACTAACTACTTGCATGAAGTTTAAATCTTTTTCCCCGAACGCTTTAAAGTAGTCAAATTTTGAAGGACTTACAAATCTTTTAACAGGTAAATGATTAGGGCCAGGAGATAAATATTGGCCAATAGTAACAATATCAACGAAATTACTTTTTAAATCCTTAAGCAGACTTAAGACCTCCTCGTCTTTTTCCCCTAAACCAAGCATGAAGCCAGACTTTGTATAAATTTTAGGAGAATAGTCTCTGGTTCTTTTGAGCAACTCAAGAGTTCTTTCATATTTGCCTTGAGGTCTTACTTTTTTATATAGCGAAGACACAGTCTCAATATTGTGGTTTAAAACGTTTGGATTTGAATCAAGTACTTTTTCAAGCGCTTTCCAGTTGCCACAAAGATCAGGTATTAGAAGCTCAATAGTAGTTTCAGGAGACTTTTCTCTTATTTGATGAACACATTGAAAAAATTGAGATGCGCCACCATCCTCAAGATCGTCTCTATTAACTGATGTGATTACAACATGCTTAAGCTTCATTCTAAAAACAGCTTCAGCTAAACGATATGGTTCAGTGGGGTCTAAGTCTCTCTTAGATCTATCAAAATCAATATCGCAGTATGGACATGCCCTAGTGCAGCCAGGACCCATTATGAGGAAAGTTGCAGTTCCACTAGCAAAACATTCGCCGATATTTGGACAGCTTGCTTCTTGACATACGGTATTGAGATTTAAATCATTTAATAAATTTGCAGTATTACCAATTCGCTCAACTTGTGGAGCTTTGACCCTTAACCATTCAGGTTTAGAAATTAAACTATTGGGATTATTAGTCACATTAAATCTTCTTGACCTGTAATTTTATTTTACTAAAAACAAGATGAATTAACTATTTATAATTTCAAAGATGAAGCTCATTCAACAGAAGTAAAAAATTGAATTCAACTAATCCTTCTGCAATTTAGAAAATCTTAATAAAATTTACTAGTTACACAACGTTCTTGTTTCATTAACTAAAATTGAATAAGATTTCAGAACGTTATTTTTAATACAGATATCAGAACGTACAAACTTTAAAAATATAGCCTTTAAGATAATAATAATTGCACTATTTTGTACTAAAAAGTGTTTTTTTAATTATTTTTTGGTACAGTAAAAAATATATGTAATAAAACATTGACTTTTAGATTTAAAAGAAAACGTATTTTATTATCTGAAAAAAATAAAATCTCTAAAGCAATCGGTTATGCTAGAGCTACTCATAACGAATATGAATATTTAGAAGAGCAAATAAAATTTTTGAAAGAAGAGGGTTGCAGTTTAGTATTCTCTGAATTTATAAGTTTAGATGAAGAAATCAAACCCCAACTTAATAAAGCTATTAATTCCTTATCAAAAGGCGATCAATTAATAATAACTCAGCTTGACCGAGCATTTAAAAATAAAAAAGAATGTTTAAGGACAATAAATAAACTTATTAATAAGGGTATTCAATTGCGAACTTTAACTGGTTTTTTTGCTGCTAATGAATCCTCTAATGCAAATTCTTCAATTTTTAATATCTTATATGAATTAGATCATTTAGAAGACAAAAGTTTAGGTGAAAGAAAAAAAGAACAACTATTACGCAGAAAATTATCTGGAAATAATTTGGGGGGCAGGCCCAAAATAAGTCCTTTAAAAGAATCTTTAGTAATCAGATTGCGTAATGAAGGATATTCATATCGATCAATCAGATCACAAACTGGAATTGCATTATCAACAATTAGAAGAGTGATTTTAGAGGGAGAATCAACATAAAATGAGTGAGAAAGAAATTGAAAATTTAATAAAAGAAAATTTCAAAGATACAGCATTGCGTATTTATGAATTAGATAATGAAGATAGAAAAAGTTTGTTAGCAGAATATAGAGAGTGGATTATGAATGATATAGATTTTGAAGAAGTAATGATGCTACCTTATGAAGCCTATACTGACAAATTAGATTCTAATTTCTTAGAAGATTCACTTTAGTCCTTAATAGGATATCTCTTATTAAATTCGTATACTTCTCTTGCGATAAACGGTAAAAGGGAAGAATCTTTGGAATATTGTTCTCCATTACAAAAAACTACCAATAAAGTTTGTAGAGATTGATTATTAATCCACCAAGCTGAATCATGTCTAACTTCTGACATTAAGCCTGCTTTACTCCAAAGATTAATACTTTCTGGTAATCCTTCACCCAAAAAACCATCTATTTGATTAAGAGAATCGTTTTTAAGAACAAATTTATTTAAATTTCTTTTTAAAAAACTTCGCAAATTTAAATTATTTTCTTGATAATCAATATGAATCATAATTTCCTCCAAAACCCTTGCAGCTGAATCAGAGTTCATAGCATTTCTATTTTTATTATCATTTCCATAAAATTCTTTCTCACGACCAAATGGTCCATCATCCCAAGTCTTCTGACAGCAATTTATACCAACCAATTCTTCCCAATTTAAATCATGTAGCCAATCATTTATTATACTTCTTTGGTATAGCCAATTTTCCCATAGTTCGCCTTCAATACGAGGTCCACTTGTTGTTCCAGTAAGTAGATCAATTAAAAAGCTTGTTGCATTATTACTGGAGAGAGACAACATTTTCCTTACAGCATCAATAATTTCATCTGATAATAATAAACTTCCTTTTTTAATCCAATAAAATGCAGCAAGGCCATAAACTAGCTTGACTATGCTGGCTGGGTAAACCATTTTTTTGTTATTAATACCAGTTCCAAAACCTTTAAATACAATTTTATTTTCACTTTTATAATTAATCCAAGTTATCGAAATATCTTCTCTTGAAAAATCTTTATTATGAGAGCATACTCTCCTTAAAATATCATTTAAGGCTAAACCCATCTCTTGACTTAAATAGTAAAAGGACATTGTATGGCAATTTATAAAAATCCTATCTCACTATTTAAACAAACTAATTTTTCAAAAACTATTTGGTGGAAATTAAAAGTTAATATTTCTGGATATCAAAATGAAACAGAAGATAAATTAGTTACTGAAATATTTAAAAATAGAATTTTTAGGCTTATTTATCCAAATATTTATCAAAACAACCATAAATTTTCAAGAATACTAGTTCAACTATATGAAGATGGTTACGTCTGTTGGATAAATTTAGATGGATTAATTATTGAGAAATACGAATTAGGAAAACTTGAGTATTCAAAAAAAGAAGACTTCTTTATAAAAGATAAAGTTAACTCAATTTTAAAATGGATCAAGGATCAATCTGATTTAAAGAATAAATATCTTTGGGGAGGTACATTAGGACCCAACTTTGATTGTTCTGGATTAATTCAGACTGCTTTTTTAAAGCATCAAATTTATATACCTCGAGACTCTTTTCAAATAAAAAGTTTTTGTAAGCACCTTTTTTATTACAAAGACTCGTATGCGGCTCTAAGACCTGGCGATCTTTTATTTTTTGGAAATGAAGAAAAATGTGATCATATTGGGATCTACAAAAGAGATGGATTGTATTACCATAGCTCTGGAATGGATTTTGGCAGAAATGGAATAGGATTAGATACCCTTAAAAAGTCTAATGATAAAATCTCATTGCATTATAAATCTAAACTAATTTCGGCAGGAAGAGTAGTTAGAAATTATAGATGGGACCGCACTATACGTTAATAAATAGAGCTCACATTTTAATTTTAAATTAAATTTAAATATTACTTATTCTTTTATTTAGAAATTAACCAGCAGTCCAAATATTTTTAATGATTGGCATGATGGAATCTAAGTGTAATGTCCCAACAAGTAACCAAGCAAAAACAGCTCCTCCACAGCCTCCTAACCAAAATCCACTCGTAAAATCAGCCCAACCAGCTCTTGTAAATAAGTCCTTTGGCGGATTATTAACAGTGGCATCTGGAGGTTGAACATTAGGTGCTTTACCAGGTGCATTGTATAGAACAAAAAGTGCTGTCAAAATATGAACAGCTCCAATAGTAGCGAGAAGTCCAGCTGTTAGAGCAAATTCAGAATTTCTTAATGGGCCAGTCATAGTAAAAGGTCCGTATAGAAGATATCCAAAAGCTGCTCCAGTTTCTAAACCTCTAAAATTAGGAGAAATACCTTCTCTATAAAAAGGTAAATTATTTATAAAGGCTTTTGTAAAATAACCACTATTAACAGGAGTAGCTAAATTACCAACACAAGGATCAGCAACTGTTTTTACTGCCCATTGTTCTGCTACGCCAATATCATTTGGTTGTACAGAAGTATCTATGTATTTCTCATCAAATTTAATAGAACTTGTTGATTCTGAGAATGATTTTTGAAAGTCGCTCATTTTTTTAATAGTTTAGTGTTTGATAATTTATTCAGTTGCTGTAATTAATCTTCCAATCAATACGATAAAAACAGCGGGCATTGCTATACCAATTAATGGAACAAAAATTGAGGGTAAAAGACTTGGTAAATCAGATGGCATAGTTCTTTAAACATCTTTAAACACTTTAGTATTTATCTGCGAAATAGTGTTAATTTTATTACTGGATGATATAAAAATTATTAACTTTTTACATGATAAATTTTTTCGCAATTTTACTTATTATTTTTATAGGAATATTACTTATAGTTTTAAAAAAAAGAAGCTTTAAAAAGTTTATAAATAAAAGAAATACATACTCTATTAAATTAAACAAAAATAATAAATTTTCATCTAATAAAACTAGTTTTTTATACAATAACGAAGAAAAAAAGTACTCAGTGTTTTATAAAAACTCTCAAAAAAATAAAATGCTTAGCCTTTTTCGGGGTAATAAGGAAAATAAATTAAAGGCATTAAAAATTGCGGAAGAATTGGCTGATAAATCAACATTACCAATTTTACGAAAAGGCTTAAGAGATATTTCTCCTGAAGTCGTTGAAATTTCAGCTTTATTAATAAGAAAGTTCAAGTAAACACTCAATTTTGATTTGCACTGTTTATTGATCTAATTCTGTAAATTGGACGACTTTGACTTTCATGATATGTCCTTATTAAAAGTTCGCTCAATAATCCAAAGCTAAATAATTGAACACCAGCAATTCCTAATATTAATGCAAACATCAGCAACGGACGATTTCCAATATCCTCACCCATTATTTTTAAAACTATCAAATAAGAAGTTATCGCAAGGCTACTGAAAATACTTATAATTCCAACGAAACCAAATCCATACATCGGTCTTGTTAAAAATTTAGTCATAAACCAAACAGTTAGTAAATCCATTAAAACTCTAAAAGTTCTATCAATTCCATATTTACTAGATCCATATTGCCTTCTCCTATGATTTACTTTAATTTCTCTAATTCTTGCACCTTCAATATTTGCTAAAACGGGCAAAAACCTGTGAAGTTCACCATATAACTTTATATCTTCTATTATTTCTTTCTTAAACGCTTTTAATGAGCAACCATAGTCATGCAACTTCAAACCTGTTACGTTAGCTATTAACTTATTCGCTATTTTTGATGGTATCTTTCTATTTATTAATTTATCTTTTCTATCAAACCTCCAGCCACATACCAAATCATAACCATCGTTAATTTCTGAAATTAATAAAGGAATATCATTTGGATCATTCTGTAAATCCCCATCCAACGTAATAACAATATCGCCCTTAGAATTATCAAAGCCCGCTGACATTGCTGCAGTTTGCCCATAATTTTTGCGAAGGGAAATTACTGACAACTCTTTAATTTTGAGAGTTAGTTGCTTTAATACTTGATGAGTATTATCTTTAGAACCATCATTTACAACAATCAATTCAAAATTAAATTTATGAAATGACATTACATTTACAACTTCATCCAATAAAAGAGCAATACTCTCACTTTCATTGAAAACAGGGACGATAATAGAAATTAATTGTTTTATATCTGACATTTATATTTAATAATAATTACATAATTTTAACTTAATTTAGAACATTAAAATTAAACAAAAAAAATCACCACAAAAGTGGTGATTCAAATTATTTAGGAAAAATTTAACCAAACTTACCTGAAGTTGATGCGATAACAAATGCACCGAATGTAAGAATGTTTCCAATCGTGAAATGTGCTAGTCCAACTAATCTAGCTTGAACAATTGAAAGTGCAACAGGTTTATCTCTCCAGCCAACAAGGTTAGCAATTGGAGTACGCTGATGTGCCCAAACTAATGTTTCAATTAACTCTTGCCAGTAACCACGCCATGAAATTAGGAACATGAAACCAGTAGCCCAAACTAAGTGACCAAATAAGAACATCCAAGCCCAAGGAGATAAAGAATTTACTCCAAATGGATTATATCCATTAATAAGTTGAGCAGAGTTTAACCAGAGATAATCTCTGAACCAACCCATTAGATAAGTTCCTGATTCGTTAAATTGTGCTACGTTACCCTGCCAAATTGCTAGGTGTTTCCAATGCCAGTAGAAAGTTACCCATGCTAGTAAATTTAATGCCCAGAACATAGCTAAGTACATAGCGTCCCAAGATGAACTATCACAAGTACCTCCGCGCCCAGGTCCATCGCAAGGGAATGCATAACCTAAATCTTTCTTATCAGGAATTAATTTTGTACCTCTAGCATCAAGTGCACCTTTGATAAGGATTAATGCAGTTGTATGAAGACCTAAAGCGATAGCATGGTGAACTAGGAAATCTGCAGGTCCGATGGGTAGGAAAGCACTTAATGCATCTTGTCTATTGATAAGATCCATCCAGTAATGATTACCTGGTAGTGAATTAGCTGCTAGAGATGCTGAACTTGTAGGATCAGATAATAAAGCGTTAAAGCCGTACATCATCTTACCTTGAGCAGCTTGAACGAATTGAGCAAATACTGGCTCTATTAGAATTTGCTTTTCAGGATTACCAAAAGCTACAACGACATCGTTGTGAACATAAATTCCAAGAGTATGAAATCCAAGCAACATTGTTACCCAACTAAGATGACTTATCAAAGCTTCCTTTGTTCCAAGTACTCTTGCTAAAACATTATCTTTATTTAGTTCAGGATCATAATCTCTTACAAAGAAAATGGCTCCATGAGCAAATGCACCAACCATCAAGAACATTGCTATGTACTGATGATGACTATATAAAGCAGATTGTGTGGTGTAGTCCCTGGCAATAAAAGCATAAGAGGGAAGTGCACCCATATGTTGGGCTACAAGAGAAGTTGCTACACCAAGTGATGCTAATGCTAATCCAAGTTGGAAATGTAATGAGTTATTGACAGTTTCATATATTCCATCGTGGTTAATTCCGAAACTACCTTTATGAGGATCATTAGGGTGTCTTGTATTATGAGCTTCTGTAATTTCTTTAAGGCTATGACCAATACCAAAAGTATTTCTATACATATGACCTGCAATTACAAAAACTGTTCCAATCGCAATATGATGATGTGCAATGTCAGTAAGCCATAATGCTTCACTTTGAGGGTGAAGACCACCTAAGAAAGTAAAGATTGCTGTACCAGCTCCCTCAGCTGTTCCAAAAACTTGATCTAGAGAATCAGGATTTTGAGCATATGCTCCCCAGTTTAAAGTAAAGAAAGGAGCTAGTCCTGCAGGGTGTGGAAGCACTGTTAACCAGTTATCCCAACCTACATGTTGACCTCTTGATTCAGGTATAGCAACATGAACTAAATGTCCTGTCCAAGCAATACTACTAAAACCAAATAAGACAGCTAAATGATGATTTAATCTTGACTCTGCATTTTTAAACCAAGCTAAAGAAGGTCTGAATTTAGGCTGTAAGTGTAGCCAACCTGCAAATAGAGTCCAACAAGCCAAAATACTCATAAATATTGAAGCTTGGAAGAGTTGCTCATTGGTTCTCATTCCAATTGTGTACCACCAATGGTAGAGACCTGAGTAAGCTATGTTTACTGGACCACTAGCTCCAGCTTGTGTCATTGCCTCTGTTATGCCAGATCCAAAATGTGGATCCCAAATAGCATGAGCAATAGGACGAACGTGGGTTGGATCAAGTACAAATTGCTCGAAGTTACCTTGCCAAGCAATATGAAACAAGTTACCAGCTACCCAAAGCGCTATTATTGCTAAATGACCAAAATGAGTAGAGAAAAGTTTCTGATAAAGCTTTTCTTCGGTCATACCATCATGACTTTCAAAGTCGTGAGCGGTAGCTATTCCGTACCATATTCGTCTGGTTGTAGGGTCCTGAGCTAGACCCTGGTTAAATGATGGAAATTTTGTTGCCATTGAATTAAAGAGGTGAAGTTCAGGTAATTAGCCCAGGCCGAAAAGGCGAGCATGGAAGAAAGCCCATGTGGTAGCAATACCACCGACAAGGAAGTGTGTTACACCTACTGCTCTACCCTGAGTGATAGATAAAGCTCTTGGTTGAATGGTTGGGGCTACTTTAAGTTTGTTGTGTGCCCAAACAATTGATTCGAATAATTCTTGCCAATATCCGCGTCCACTAAAGAGGAACATTAAACTAAATGCCCATATGAAGTGAGCTCCTAAGAACATCAAACCGTACATGCTTATGGATTGACCATAACTTGTTAATACTTGAGAAGCTTGCGCCCAAAGGAAATCTCTTAACCAACCATTAATAGTAATGGAACTTTGTGCGAAGTTACCACCGGTAAGGCCCCAAACATCACTCTGCATTTTCCAAGAGAAGTGGAAAATAACTATGGATAAACAGTTATACATCCAGAAAAGGGCTAAGAACACGTGATCCCATGAAGAAACTTGACATGTACCACCTCTACCAGGTCCATCACAAGGGAATCTAAATCCTAAAGAAGCTTTATCAGGGATCAACCTTGAACTTCTTGCATAAAGAACTCCTTTAAGAAGTATCAAAACAGTAACGTGAATTTGGAAAGCATGAATATGATGAATCATTAAATCAGCAGTCCCTAATGGAATCGGAGCTATAGCAACCTTTCCACCCACTTCTACTAAACTTCCGTTAAAAACTTCACTCAAAGCTTTGTGAGGTAGAGCTTCTGCAGTACCTGCTAAAAGAGAAGTTCCAACAGCAGATGCTTGAATACTCTGTACCCATTGAGCAAAAATTGGCTGAAGTTGGATTGCAGAATCACTAAACATATCTTGGGGTCTTCCCAAAGCTCTCATAGTATCGTTGTGAATATAGAGTCCAAAACTATGAAATCCTAACCACATACATACCCAGTTCAAGTGACTGATTAGGGCATCTCTTGCTTTAAGAATTCTGTCTAATACATTATCAATATGTTTTGCTGGATCGTAATCTCTGACCATTGCAATTCCAGCATGCGCTCCTGCACCTACTATGAATAATCCACCTATCCACATGTGATGAGTAAATAATCCAAGAACTGTCATGTAGTCAGTAGCTATATATGGATATGGAGGCATCGCATACATATGATGAGATACAAGTATGCTTATTGATCCAAGCATTGCTAGGTTTACCGCAAGCTGGGCATGTCTACTTTCTGCCATGAACTCAAAAAGACCTTGATGACCTTTAGGAGCAGGGAATAATATTGGGTCTCCTTGCTGTGAATCTAATATTTCTTTCATACTATGACCAATACCATAATTGGTTCTATACATATGACCACCAATGATTGCTATTACACCAAAAGCTAAATGATGATGTGAAACATCAGTCATCCATAAACTTCCTGTAACAGGGTTAAGTCCGCCTTTGAAAGTGAGAAAGTCTGAGAAAGCTAACCAGTTTAAGCTAAAGAAATTACCTGTACCACTTGCTAATCCTGGGAATATCTGACCAATAATTTGTGGATCACAGAGTTGATGCGGCATAGGCATATCTGCAATAGTTGCTATCTCTTTACCATTGATGACTAAAGGAGAGCCTGCATCAATTGCATCTAAAAGAGCTGCTGTAGGAGCTCCTATATGAATACAGTGACCAGCCCATGCTAAAGATCCTAATCCGACTAAACCAGCTATATGGTGGTTTAGCATAGACTCAATATCTTGGAACCACTCCATTTTTGGAGCGGCTTTATGATAATGAAAAATTCCCGCATGAAGCATAAGTGCAGCCATTACTACAGCACCTATTGCTAATGCCATCAGTTCACTCTCGTTAGTAATTCCCCATGCTCTCCACATGTGGAATATTCCTGAACTGATTTGAATACCATTGTAGTTAGCACCAAGATCAGCATTAAGCATTTCTTGACCAACAATTGCCCAAACTTGCTGAGCACCTGGCTTGACATGAGTTGGATCAGCTAACCAACCTGAATAATTAGAAAATCTTGCTCCATGGAAAAATGCAGCACTCATCCATATAAAAATGACTGCAAGATGTCCAAAATGAGCTGAAAAGATTTTTCTTGTTGCTTCTTCAGCATCGCCTGTATGCACATCAAAATCATGTGCATCTGCATGTAAATTCCAGATCCAAGTAGTAGTTTTTGGACCCTTAGATAATTTAGTTGACCAGAAACCTGGCTTATCTAATTTGGCAAAATCAATAGGTCTTGGATCGGCCTTAACAGGATCCTCCAAAACCTTTTTGTTTTTTTCTCCACTTTCTGGTGGGCTGATGGTCATCTAGCACCTCGAAAATAATTGACATTAAAGCCGATTGATCGGATCTTGAACTTATTTTTAATGATAATGTTCAAGAAAACGAATCCTTCGAAACTTTAAATATTCGTTTCAAAAATAATAAGGCAAAGATTCTTTCGTTATGCATTAACGTAACAAATGTTCTAATGATTGTTACTATATGAATATTTTGTTAAATTTTAGTCTATGACTAGATTATGAGTATTTTTACTCAAATTTTAAATAAATTTCTTAAATTTTTTTTTATATTTCAAAAGAAATTTCTTAAAATCCAGCGAGAGGATATAATTTCATCGTAACTATCAATAGTTTCTGATTTGAAAGGAATTGCTATAGGTCTATCTAATAATTCAAAAGAAATTTTAAAAAGGCTTAAAAAAACCGAATTTGTAAAAGATATATATATTGCAGGTTCTTCAAAAGATGATGGAATGCAAAATGAACTTATTCAAGTACAAAAACCTAGAGAAATCTTACTTAAAAAATGGCCCGAGATAGATTTAATAATTTTTGTAGGCTCAATTGCTGCATCAATAAGAATAATAAACTCTTTTTTAACCTCTAAAGATCAAGACCCAGGCATTATTGTTATAGATAACAAATGTTCCAAGGTAATTCCTTTAATTGGCTTACATCAGTCAAATTCGCAAAATATTGCATATCAAATTGCTAATTTACTCGGTGGCGAAATAATAGAAACTAATAATTCCAATGATCAAAGCTTCTTAAATCTTGATGCATTTGGAAATCAATGGGGTTGGAAAAGATCTGGCAAAATAAAGGATTGGTCAAAACTAGTAATTAAACAAGCTAAGAACGAAGAAATATTTTGCAAACAATCATCTGGAAATAGCTTATGGAATACTTCAGAATCAGGGGCAATGATTAATCAAATTAATGAAAAAGAAATTGAAAAACTAGATTCAACATTTCATGTGAGTATATTCAAAAATAATGAAAGAAATTGGCATCCTCCCGTATTGTGGATTGGTATTGGATGTGAAAGAAATACAAGCAAAGAGTTAATAGAAAATTCTTTAAATAATTTTTTGGAGTCAAGAAATTTATCACAGCAATCAATTGCGGGATTTGCAACTATTGATATAAAAAAAGATGAAAAAGGGATTTTAGAACTTTCTGAAGAAAAAAACTTGCCTATAAAGTTTTTTAGTAAAGAAGATCTTTCAACAATAATTGTTCCAAATCCATCAAATGTCGTACAAAATGAAATTGGCACACCTTCCGTAGCAGAAGCCTCTTGCTTACTCGCAGCAGGAGAAGAATCAAAATTATTAGAAGAAAAAAGAATTTTTAAAAATCAATTTGGGGCAGTAACTATCGCTGTAGCAGAGTCAAAAAATCAGTATAATCCAACCCATGGTGAAATACATATTATTGGAAGTGGTCCTGGTGATATCTCCTTCCTAACCAGTAATGCAAAAAAAGCACTTTCAAGATGTACTGTCTGGATCGGATACAAAATGTATTTAGATTTAATTAAGCCCTTAAAAAGGAGTGATCAAGTTTTAATTAAAAGTAAACTTACTGAAGAAAAAGAGAGATGTAGTAAAGCAATTAAACTAGCGGAGGAAGGAATAAAAGTGGCTTTAATTTCTTCAGGTGAATCTGGATTTTATGGCATGGCTGGTTTACTTTTAGAATTGCTTCAAAAAATAAAAAAAGAATATAGACCTTACTTTCAAGTACACCCAGGTATAAGTAGTGTTCAATTAGCGGCTGCGATTAGTGGAGCACCACTAATGAATGACTTTTGTTCAATAAGCTTAAGCGATAAATTAACTCCATGGCCTTTAATAGAAAAAAGAATTGAAGGTGCTCTAGTGGGTGACTTTGTAATAGCTTTATTTAATCCTCAATCCATTGAAAGAAATTGGCAATTGAAAAGTGTAATAAATAGATGTTTACAATCTAGGCATATGGATACTCCAGTTTTAATAGCTAGAGAAGTAGGGAGAGAAAATCAAACCAAAAAATTTTTTACTTTAAACACCATTCCTTTTAAAGAGATTGATATGTTAACAGTCATCATTATTGGCAATTCTCAAACAACTTTAGTTGACGAAATTTTTCTGACCCCCAGAGGATATTTACAAAATTAAGTTTAGGTAATTGATAATTTTATAAATAGAATTTTTTTCTTTGCTTTTTCTTTATAAGAATACTAATCTTTGATAATAATGATGCAATAAAAAAAATTGAAAAATATTGGTTTAATTTTGTTTGACATTGATGGGGTAATTCGCAGCGTAGAAAATAGTTACAGACTTTCATTAAAAAAAACAGTTTACAAATTTTCCGGATGGGAGCCAAGTTATATCGATATTGATAATGCAAAAAATGAAGGGATCTGGAATAATGACTGGGATTTAAGTTTAGAACTTATAAAAAGATATATAAAAAAAGAGAACTTAAATCTCAAAATTCCTCCAAGAGAGGAAATAGTAAAGTGTTTTGAAGAGTTTTACTTTGGTGGAGATCCAAATAAAGATAGTAAATATTGGTCTGGTTACATTGCAAATGAGAAGTTATTAGTTGATAAAAAGTTTTTTGATTTAATTCAAGGTAAAGGAATAATCTGGGGTTTTGTTAGTGGTGCAGAGTCTGCTTCTGCAAAATTTGTTTTAGAAAAAAGACTTGGACTAAAATCACCACCATTAATATCTATGGGAGATGCCCCTGACAAGCCTGATCCAAGAGGTTTTATTAACTTATCAAAAAAGCTTGTTGGAGATAAACTTGGCGAATCAAATATTCCCATTGCATATGTAGGAGATACTATTGCAGATATAAATACAGTTATGAACGCTAGAAAGGAAATACCATCTCAGAAATTCATCAGTATCGGAATAGCTCCACCTCATTTACATGTAGATTCTCTATTAGAAGAACGTAATTCTTACGAAACAAATCTAAGGAGTGCAGGCGCTGACTTGATTTTAAATTCTATTTATGACCTTAAAGATATTAATCTTGAATTATTTTAAAACAAATATTAATTAAAAATTTTCTAAATAAATCACGGAGAGGGAGGGATTCGAACCCTCGACAAAAGTTACCTCCTGTAACTCCTTAGCAGGGAGCCGCTTTCAACCACTCAGCCACCTCTCCAGTTCTTATACATTATCAATTTTTCTGCAAACATTCAAAATTTTTTATTTATTCGAAATGTCTAATCTACTTGAACTTTCGGTAATCTATTTTTAAAAGAACAAAGAATTTCCCAGGGGATAGTATTAGATTTTCTTGACCATTCAAGAGGAGAAATTGTTTTATCTCCATCAGATCCTAGTAATACCATGATACTACCAACTTTAATTTCCTTGGAATCTGTTATGTCTACCATCATTTGGTCCATAGTTATAGATCCAACTTGAGGATAAAATTTATTATTATGAATAACTTTAATCTTGCCTGAAAGATTTCTTGGTACACCATCTGCATAACCAATACTTAATACAGCTAACTTAGTTTTTCTATTACTTACAAATTTGCCTCCATAACTTACACTTACCCCTTTATCAATAGTTCTTATAAAAGCTACTTTGACCTTCAAAGATAAAGCTGGTTTAAGTAATAAATTTTTATCTATTTTAGCTAGAGGACTGTATCCGTACATTGAAAGCCCAACACGTACCATGTGAAAATGAAAATCTTTGCTAAGAAGCATGCCCGCTGAATTAGCCAAATGAATCTTAATTTCATTATTTCTATCAAAATTAATTTGCTTTAATAATTCATTGAACTTCAGTCTTTGTGATTGTGTAATACTTTGAGAATCTAATGCGTTATTTTCATCTGCAGATGATAAATGACTATATATTCCTTCTATTGAAATGTTCTCAAAAGATTTTATTTTTTCAAATTGCTGAATAAATTTTTTAGATTCAAATCCTAATCTTGACATTCCAGTATCAACCTTAAGATGTAAAGAAAATTTTAACCCAAAGTGCTTCCCGATATTATTGCAAACTAAACACTCTCTTATACTACTTATAGTTGGCATAAGGTCATTTTTAAAGGATATTATTAAATCTCTTTTTGTATATAGATTTCCTAAAATAAGAATTGGTTTTTTAACTCCAAAA
The DNA here is from genome assembly GCF_047305015.1 of Prochlorococcus sp. MIT 1304. Taxonomy (NCBI): domain Bacteria; kingdom Bacillati; phylum Cyanobacteriota; class Cyanophyceae; order Synechococcales; family Prochlorococcaceae; genus Prochlorococcus; species Prochlorococcus sp. MIT 1304. The sequence goes on from NZ_CP138974.1 coordinate 312,451, forward strand.
GAACGTAGCTTAATCCCTTCTTCTAAAGTTGCAACGCCTAATTCCGAAGCTCCGCCTTTAATTGCGTAGTCACATACTACTTTTGCATCATGTCCATATCCATCAGCTTTGACAACCGCCATAAATTGACAATTTTTTCTTAATTTTGTTCTTAATTGCCTTACATTTGTCTCCAATGCTTTGCCTTTAACTTCAATCCATGCCCTTTGTTTTGGATCTATATCTTGTTTAAAAAATGAATATTTATCAAAATTAAATTCCTGGTTAGATTTCCGAATTTGCATTAACTTTGCACAATTGTATGCGCTTATTGAAATATACAGTTAGCATGACATGTAAATTGTATTTTGGCATGGGCCAGACTCTAGTTTTAAATGCATCTTATGAACCTTTAAACATCACTTCCTGGCGAAGAGCAGTAATTTTGATGATTAAAGGTAAAGCAGAAAGCTTAGAGGAAGATAAATCATATTCAATACATTGTGGCAGAAAATTGCCGACAGTTATAAGACTTCGCTACTACGTGAAGGTACCTTTTAGAGAGGTTTCTTTAACAAGAAAAAATATTCTTCTAAGAGATAATAATTCTTGCCAGTACTGTAACTATAGAGGTAGTGACCTATCAATAGATCATGTTTTACCGAGAAGTAGAGGTGGCACAGATAACTGGGAAAATGTCACAACAGCATGCCTCAGATGCAATGTACAAAAAGGTAACCGAACTCCAGAAGAGGCAAATATGCCCTTAAAACGTAAGCCTTATCGTCCATTAAGTAATCTAAATTTTGAAGCTACAAGACAAATTGACTCTGGCAAGCATAAAGAATGGAGTAAATACGTAATAGGGGTTGCAATCTAATAAAAAATCTTAATTTACTCCTTTATTAAAATCTTCCATCATTCTTTTTTGTTCTTGCGCTATGCATGCATTAATCACTTCATCTAATTGACCAGCAAGAATTGGCTCAAGAGAAAAATTGGAACCTAATCTGTGATCAGTTGTCCTGTTATCTTTAAAATTATAAGTTCTGATTTTTTCACTTCTATCGCCTGTTCCAACCTGGGAAAGCCTTTGTGATCTCTCTTTTGCATTGGCTTCTTTTAATTGAATTTCATACAATTTAGCTCTTAAAATTTCCATTGCTCGTTCGCGATTTTGCAATTGTGATCTCTCTTGAGTACAAAAAACTCTTATTCCTGTAGGCTTGTGGAGAAGATCAATAGCTGTCTCTACCTTATTAACATTTTGTCCACCTGCACCTCCTGATCTTGCTGTTCCAACCTCTAGATCTGTTGGATCAATTTTAACCTCAACAGGATCAGCCTCAGGCATTACGGCAACTGTAGCAGTAGAGGTGTGGACTCTACCTTGAGATTCAGTAGCTGGAACTCTTTGGACTCTATGTACACCAGCCTCAAATTTAAGTTGACTATATACAGAATCTCCCTTAACAGAGATAACTAACTCCTTAAATCCACCCATATCTGACTCGGAAGCACTAACAGGTTTTACAGACCATCCAATTTTTTGTCCATATCTTTCATACATTCTTGCTAAATCACCAGCCCAAATACAAGCCTCGTTACCTCCAGCACCGGCTCTGATTTCTAACATTACACTTCTTTCATCTCTTGGGTCTTTTGGCAATAAGGCGATTGTAGTTTTTTGAATCAGTTCACTCTTAGATTCCTCTAGTGTTATTAACTCCTCATTTATCAAAGATTCCATTTCTTTATCATTTCTATTCTCTTTTAGTAGATTTTTTGAATCTTCGATTTCTTTATCAGTATCAAGCAACTTATTAAAATCAAGCACCAAAGGTTCCAATTTTGATCTTTCTCTTGCTATTGATTCTAATTTTTTTGGATCATTAGCTATATCAGGATCTGCAAGTTGCACTTCCAAATTTTCAAAACTTTCTGAAGCAGTTTTCAACCTTGCAATTAATGTTGAGTATTCCAATTGAAATTGTGCTTAATTTTGAAAATTCTATTTTTTAGAATCTTTTTCTTCTTTTTGATCTTTTGATTCGGATGAATTAGCTGAACCCATTCCATATTTTTTCATAAACCTATCAACTCTTCCTTCTGTATCAAGAATCTTTTGAGTTCCAGTGAAGAATGGATGATTGCCACTCCAAACATCAACATGTAATTCAGGCTGCGTGGAACCAGTAGTCATTACAACTTCTCCATTACAAATAACTTTTGCATCTGGATACCATTTTGGGTGTATTTCTGATTTTGGCATAATTTAAATTCCTTTAACGTTTTGAGAATTGAGGAGCTTTTCTTGCTTTTTTAAGGCCATATTTTCTTCTTTCCTTAGCTCTAGGATCTCTACTAAGATGGCCTTCCGTTTTTAGCGGTTTCCTATTGTCAGGAGATAATTCGCAAAGTGCTCGAGCTGCACCTTGCTTAATAGCATCTGCTTGACCAGTCAATCCACCACCAAAAACATTTACATACATATCATAAGAATTTTCAAGGCCTAATGTTTGCAAAGGTGCTTTTATTGAATTTAAGTGTAGAGGATTAAAGTTTAAGTAATCATCTCCAGCACGACCATTAATTTTTATTAGACCATTTCCTGGAATCAAGCGAACTCTAGCTACTGAAGTTTTTCTTCTTCCAGTTCCCCAATACACAGCTTTGTTTTTTATTTGACTATTCATTTTGATAAATTAACTATTTAATAATACAGGATTCTGAGCAGCATGAGGATGATCAGCACCTTTATAAACTTTTAGTTTTTTAAATTGCTGTCTCCCTAAAGAGTTATGAGGCAGCATACCCTTAACAGCTTGTTCGATTATTCTTTCAGGAATTCTTTCTTGTAAAGACTCAAATTTTTCAATTTTCATTCCTCCTGGTCTTCCAGAATGTCTCCTGTACAATTTTTGTGATGCTTTTTTACCTGTTACTTCAACTTTCTCGGCATTTACTACAATGACAAAATCTCCAGTATCTAGATGAGGTGTAAATGTTGGTTTATTCTTACCTCTTAATACAGTCGCAATTTCTGTAGCAAGTCTTCCAAGCGTCTTATCTTTTGCGTCAACTAAAAACCAATTTCTTTCAATTGTTTCTAAAGATGGAGTAATTGTTTTATTCATTTACCAAATTTCTGCGAATAAAATTTAAATTAGTCTTAAATTCTACCTTACTGAAGGAATATTAAACAACAGTTTTGAATGATTTACACAAAAAATTCGCTTAATTAAACCTTACTTAAGAAAAACCCTTAATTATAAATACAGGAAAAAAATCATTGTTATTAATCTTTTTAAAAACATTTTCTTCATAAACAGCATTTACAAAACATAACCCCTTAGCTGGAGCAGATTCTTTAACATCATTTTTCTTTTTGTTTACCCATCTATCTGTAAAAATTTCTGGCGATATTTTATTTTCTCCAACTAAAACTAGTTGACCAATAATTAGGCGAACCATTCCATATAAAAAACCAGTAGCTTTAATATCAACAAAAATCAAATCTTCTACTCTTTTTATATCTATATTTTTTATTTTTGTAATTGAGTTTGTTCTATTACTACCAGTTTTCTGAAAAGCAAAAAAATCATGTTCTCCTATCATTTGCCTTGATGCATTTAACATTAAAACTTCATCTAATACTTTTTGATATCTATGCCATGACCAATTATCGATGAACAAGTTTGGAAATTTACTGTTATTAATGACATATCGATAGTGTCTATACAGAGCTGAATAGCATGCATGCCAGCTATCTTTTACCTCAATTGATTCCAAGATCCTAATTGATGAGGGTAAAAGACTATTTAAGACATCAGAATAACTATTTCCTGGAACAACACAATCAACATCACAGTGTACTACTTGACCTGATGCATGAACACCAGCATCAGTCCTCCCTGCTGCAAAAGTCTGCACTGTATGATTTGTAATCTTTAAGAGAGCTCTGTCTAAAATTTCTTGAACAGTAGTTGCATTTTTTTGTTTTTGCCAACCTGAATAATGAGATCCATCATATTGGACTAGTAAAGCTACCCTTTTCAAAAGTTATTTTTTAGTAAAAGCCCATTTAATTAACTAACTTAAACAAGCTCGATTATAGCCATCTGAGCGTTATCACCTTTTCTAGATACAGTTCTAACAATGCGTGTATATCCACCATTTCTATCTCCATATCTTTCCTTCGCTTTTTCAAATAATGAATGAACTAATTTTTTATCATAAATGTATCCAATAGCCCTTCTCCTAGAAGCCAAACTTCCCTCTTTGGCGAGTGAAATCATTCTTTCAGCTTCATTTCTTAAAGCTTTTGCCCTAGCTTTTGTTGTCGTTACTCTACCTTCTCTAATTAATTGTGTAGTTAAACCTCTCAGAAGTGCTTTCCTCTGATCAGCAGGTTTACTTAATAATGGAATTCTAAGTTGGTGTCTCATAATCTTAAAAATTGTTAAACAGATGTTCTGCTTTGTGGAATAGAAATGCCAATGCGCTCAAGAGCTTCAATCACCTCATCTGCAGATTTAGAGCCAAAGTTCTTAATTTCAAGAAGATCTTCATAGCTAAAGCCCATTAAATCTGAAACTGAGTTAACTTGCGCCCGTTTCAAACAATTATATGCTCTAACGGACAAGTTTAGTTCCTCGAGAGGAATTTGAGCTTCAGGAGATGGTTCAGGTTCTTCAGGGATTTCTTCAACCATTGTTACAGTAGCGAGGGGTTGGAAGAGTTCTATTAATTGGTTTGCAGCTTCAGCAATAGCATCGTCAGGACTGGTTGAGCCATCTGTTACTACTTCCATTTTTAATCTTTCTCTTCCCGTTCCGCCTTCTGCTACAGCAGTTTCATCAATCGTAAAGTTCACTCTCTTCACCGGCATAAATACAGCATCTATTTGAAGCAAATCAATGGCAGTTGTCTCTTCACTCTTTCGGTCGACGGGTCTATATCCAACGCCTCTTTCAACATGGATTTCCAACTCTAAGTTATGACCCTCCTGAATAGTCGCAATCGGTTTTTCGCCGTCAACAATTTCAACTTGAGAGGAGAATTGAATGTCATTAGCCTTCACCTCCATTGGACCACTAGCTACTAACCTGCCGATTTCGAGCTCTGGATTAGTGCTATTTATTGATAGTTGCTTGCAATTAAGAAGAATATCTAAAACGTCTTCTCTAACTCCAGGAATAGTGGCATATTCATGATTAATTCCTGCTATTCTTACTGCAGTAACTGCACTCCCTTCAAGTCCTCCCATAAGGACTCTTCTAAGAGAATTACCCAAAGTTGTAGCTTGTCCCCTTTCTAGAGGGCCAATTAAAAAAGTTCCTGTTTGGGAGCGATCATCTGCTATTTGATGGTCGATTCTTTCAATCTGGTATTGCAACACGGAAAATAATGAGGTTAAGAGGTTTTTAGGGGGGTGAGAATGGTTAAGATCTAAACGCGTCTCCGTTTAGGTCTTCTACATCCATTATGAGGTAATGGAGTTACATCTCTTATTAGAGTTATTTCTAATCCGGCCACTTGTAAAGCTCTTATGGCCGTTTCCCTACCTGCGCCCGGCCCTCTAACTAGTACTTCTATTTGTCTCATACCTTGATCAAGTGCTCTTCTAGCTGCAGCTTCGGCAGCTGTTTGAGCAGCAAACGGCGTCCCTTTCCTAGCGCCTTTAAATCCACTTGCGCCTGCAGAAGACCAAGAAATTACATGACCAGAGGTGTCAGTAATTGAGACGATAGTATTATTAAATGTGCTTTGGATGTGTACCACACCATTTGGTACATTACGTTTAGATTTCTTTGAACCTGTTTTTTTTACTGTAGCTGGCATGATTTTTTAAGTTAATACTTCAATTTGTAAATAGATTTAGTTAATTATTTTTTTCTACCGGCAACCGTTTTCCTAGAACCCCTTCTTGTTCTTGCATTGGTTCTAGTTCTTTGACCCCTTACTGGAAGACTCATTCTATGTCTTCTTCCTCTTACGCACCCTATATCTTGTAGACGTTTTAAAGCCATTCCTTCTTTTCTTCTCAAATCCCCTTCTAAAGTGAATTCTTCTGTGGCACCTCTTAGTTTTTGGACATCAGAATCTGAAAGGTCTTTGACGCGAGTATCGGGGTTTACACCCGTATTAGCAAGAATTAGCTTTGATCTCGTTAAACCAATTCCATAGACGTATGTAAGTGCAATTTCAACTCGCTTTTCGCGAGGTATGTCAATTCCTGCAATCCTGGCCACGTGTTTTGAATAAATGAAAGTTTAAATTTGAGGGTTTAAATTTAACCCTGACGCTGTTTATTGCGAGGTCTTTTCTTGTTAATAACATAGATTTTACCTCTTCTCCTCACGATCTGATCGTCAGGACTAATTTTTTTGACTGAAGATCGGACCTTCATAGGGGTTTAACAAATATAACGTTAATATTACATTCTACATCATCATCAAGCCATTTTTTGTTTGATATCAGATGAAATAGTTTTTAAATCTCTATCAGCATCAATATATTCTATCAATGAGAGATCCTTAAAATATTGAATTAATGGTTCTGTAGTTTTTTTATAAATATCAACTCTTGTTCTAATTGTCTCTTCAGTATCATCTTTTCTACCTCTTAAAAGCAAACGCTTAATTAGTACTTCTTCTGGAATATCTAGATAAAAAACTAATTCCAAAGGTTGATTTATTTCATTCAAGACTTCATTCAATGAATTTGCTTGAGATAAATTTCTTGGGTAACCATCTAGAATCCAACCTTTATTATCCTTGACTAAATTTTGTCTTACTATCTTTAATACGAGTTCATCGCTAACGAGTTCCCCTCGATTCATAATATCTTTTACCTGAATACCAAGGGCAGTATTCATTTCGATTTCTTTTCTTAATAATTCACCCGTAGAGAGGTGTAAATAAGAATTACTTTGACTTATCAATTCTGCTTGAGTCCCTTTCCCTGCTCCAGGGGCTCCTAAAAATAGTATATGTTTCTTCATTAATTGTTAATTAATCCCTCATACCTTTGTGAAATAACATAAGTTTGAATTTGCTTAGCAGTATCTATAGCAACACCCACAAGAATAAGTAATGAAGTTGCTCCTAGACCTTGAAAGGTCTGAACATTTGTAGCTCTCTCTACTGCAGCAGGGATTATAGCGACTGAACCCAGAAATAATCCTCCCAATAAAGTCAACCTATTTTGTATACCTGATAGGTAGTTTGCTGTATTAGTTCCTGGTCTAACTCCCGGTATCGCTACTCCTCCTTTCTTTAAATTCGAAGCTACATCAACTGGATTGATGGTAAGAGATGCATAAAAATAGGAAAACCCCAAAATCAAAGAGAAGAATGTAAGAGCATATGGCCATGGATTAGAAGATCCTGGATTTAAACTACTGGCTAACTTAATTAAGACTGGATTACCCGTAACATTTGCAATAGTTATAGGTAAAAAGATTAAAGCAGATGCAAATATGATAGGCATGACTCCTCCTGCATTTAATTTCAAGGGTAAATAACTTTGCCTTGTAGGAAGTAGTGTTGAAGTTCCTATCTGCCTTTTTGCACTAACAATAGGAATGCGTCTTGCTCCCTCTTGGACAAAAATGATCCCAACAATTGTCAGTAAAAATACTCCAAGTAAAACTGCTATACCTAAAACATCTCCTCTATCGCCAGTTTGAGCTTTTTCAATGGTTGAACTTAGAGCCTTAGGTAAAGTCGAAACAATATTCAAAAAAATTACCAATGAAGCTCCTTGACCTATCCCTTTCTCCGTAATAATTTCACTAAACCACATTACTAACATTGAGCCAGTAACTAAGGCAATGGAGGTTTGCAGGACAAAGGTAGTTTCACTTATTCCCTGAATAGCATATTGTTTGAGAATTAAGGAAAAAATTATACTTTGCAAAAAACCCCACCCTAATGAAACATATCTAGTTATTTGAGCAATTTTTCTTCTTCCCGCTTCTCCTTCATTCTTTTGTAAATCTTCAAGAACAGGCAATGAAGCTGTGAGAAGCTGAATAATAATTGATGCGTTGATAAAGGGAAGTATGCCTAATGCGAATATTCCTAAAGTTGAAATTCCTCCTCCAGTAAAAATATCTAAAAAACCTATTAATTGCCCCCCCTGATCTATAAAACTTTTAAAAGCAACCCTATCAATACCAGGCATAGGGATATATATACCAAGTCTTACTAAAAGGAGGAGACCTAAAGTAGTTAAAACTCTACTCCTTAGCTCTTTATTTAAAAATAATTGAGAAAGTATTTCAGAAGCGCTAGGATTTCTACTTTTGTTGACAAACATTTTAAAGCTTACCTAAATTTTTAGTAAATTTATTTATTATTTATAAGCTCGCAGGATCCACCTGCGTCCTCAATTTTTTGTTTTGCAACTTTTGTAAATGCATGAGCTTGAACTTTTAACTTTACATTAAGTTTTCCGTTACCAAGAATTTTTAAAGGGAATTTTGGCTTGAAGATTAATCCTTTCTTAACTAGTGAGTCTAGGTTAACAGTATCGTTATCTTTGAAATCATTTAATTTTTCTAAATTAATTATGGAAAAGTTTTTTTGATTAATTATTTCAAAGTGCTTTAATTTTGGAACTCTTCTATATAAGGGCATTTGGCCACCTTCAAAACCTGGACGTGTAGGTCTTCCAGAACGTGACTTTTGTCCTCTCATTCCAAAACCACATGATGCACCCTGACCGGCTGCAATGCCTCTACCCTTTCTTAATTTTTTCTTTCTCGAGCCAGAGTTTGATTTAAGTGTATTTAATGTTGAAGTCATAATTTTAAGAATAGAGCTGTTCAAGTGAGATGCCTCTTTCCTTAGAGGCAGATTTGTGTGTTCTTAATTGAGAAAGAGCTACCATAGCAGCTCTAGCATTATTCAAAGGTGTTTTGCTACCCAATCTTTTTGCTAAAACATTTTTTATGCCGGCTAATTCTAAAACAGTTCTTATTGAACCACCAGCAATTACACCTGTACCTGGGGCAGCTGGTCTAATTAGAACATTAGCAGCACCATCTCGACCTAAAGATAAAGTCGGTATTGAATTATTTGGTGTTAAAGGAACCCTAACAAGATTCTTTTTACCATCTGAAACTCCCTTTCTCACCGCACCAATAACATCCCCTGCCTTACCAACTCCAACTCCAACTTGACCTTTTTCGTTACCTACTACAACAATTGCTCTAAAACTCATTTTTTTCCCCCCCTTAACAGTCTTAGAAACGCGTCGAATTTGAACAACTCTTTCTTGCCAATCAGAATCTCTCTCTAGATTTTTTGAATCACCTCTTCTATTTCTTTTTCGATCATTACGATTATTCTTTTTTTGTTCTACGGGCGTAGCTCCAGGAACATTATCGTTCTTGGATTGAATTTCTTGTTTTGTTGGAGTGTCAGTCATAGTAAAAAATTAAGAGTTAGAATTCTAAGCCAGCTTCACGAGCAGCATCTGCAAGTGCCTTTACTCTCCCGTGATATAAATTACCTCCACGGTCAAAAATTACTTGCTTAATACCTTTTTTTATCGCTCTCTTTGCTAATAATTTTCCAACAATTGAAGAAGAATTACAATCAGAAGGTAATTTCTCAGATTTTTCTCTTAGTTCTTTATCAACAGTTGAAGCTGAGCAAATAGTTGTTTGAGCGCTATCATCTATAACCTGAGCATAAATATGGTTATTAGAGCGAAAAACAGACAATCTTGGACGAGTTGCATCTCCAATTAAGAATCTCCTTAATCTTCGATGTCTTTTTTGGGTTTGTAATTTCCTGGAAAGTTTGGTCATTTTTTTAGTTGGAATTATTTTTTGCCAGATTTACCAGCTTTTCTGAGAATTCTCTCATCATGATATTTAATTCCTTTTCCTTTATATGGTTCTGGAGGTCTAATTGATCTGATTTTTGCTGCTTCATTACCAACAATTTCCTTATCAATTCCAGATACAGTAACGTTTGTATTACTCTCAACCTTGTATGTTATACCATCAGGGGGGATCATTTCTATAGGATGACTATATCCTGCACTAACAACTAGATTTTTACCTTTTACTTGTGCTCTCGATCCAACGCCTACAATTTCAAGTTTTTTTGAAAAACCTTGACTAACCCCTTTAACCATATTTGCTATTAAAGCTCTACATAAACCATGTCTTTGCCTTGAGAAAATTTTGGTAGTAGTGGGACTTACGATAACAGTATTATCTTTTTTATCAAAACTAACTCCTTCTGGCATCTGACGTTTTAACTCACCCTTAGGACCTTTAACTGTAACTGTTAATCCATCAAAATCAACAGATACTTTGTCTGGTATCAGTACTGGTGTTTTTCCAATTCTTGACATGATTAATCCTCCTTAATAAACATAGCAAAGTACTTCACCACCTATACCTTGCTTCCTAGCATCACGATCACTCATGACACCTTTAGAAGTAGATATAATAGCAACTCCAAGACCTCCTAGTACTTTTGGTAAAGCTCTAGTATTTTTATAAATTCTCAAACCAGGTTTACTAACTCTTTGCATGGATCGAATAGTAGGGAATTTATTCTTGCCACTATATTTCAGACCAAGTATTATTTGTGACTTATAGCCTTCACCTTCTTCATTAATGTCAGAAATAAAACCCTCTTTTTGAAGTACTTTTGCAATACTTAGGGACATTTTTGAACTTGGGATTGATGTGGTTGTATGCTTTTTTTGACTCGCATTTCTAATTCGAGTAAGCATATCTGAAATAGGATCGTGATTTGACATGGTTTTAATTTAATTCTTACTAAAAGGCATTCCTAACTCTTGCAAGAGAGCTTTACCCTCTTGATCTGATCTCGCACTAGTGACAATAGTTATATCCATACCTCTTATTGAATCTATTTTATCAAAAGAGATTTCAGGAAAAATTAATTGCTCTTTCACTCCAACGGTGTAATTCCCCCTCCCATCAAAACTTTTTGGATTAACTCCTCTAAAGTCTCTTATTCTTGGTAAAGCTAGATTTATAAATCTCTCTAAAAAGGAATACATCCTGTCACCTCTCAAAGTTACAGTACAACCAATTGGCATACCCTCACGAATTTTAAAACCCGCGATAGCTTTTTTGGCCCTAGTTACTAGTGCCTTTTGCCCTGTAATTGTTGCCATTTCATTCAAGGAAGCCTCTAAAGCTTTTGAATTTGAAGCTGCCTCACCAAGACCTCTGTTAACGTTGACTTTGACAACTTTAGGTACTTGATGAATATTTTTAAGACCAAGGTCTTTTAAAAGTTTTGGTCTAATTGATTCTTTGTAGCGATTTTTTAGAGTCATAATTTTTTTGTTAATTCTGGTCTTTGTCAGAATTGATAAATTAGAAAAAGTTTAAATCTGGTTTCTGATGAAAAATTAATCAATTACTTCACCAGTCTTCTTCAGTCTTCTTTTCTTAACTCCCTCTTTATCAATAAAATATTCAATCTTACTTGTAAGATTTTTTTCCTTTGAGAAGAACATTACATTTGATGCATGTAAAGATGCCTCCTCTGTAAGTATTCTCCCAGTTTCCCCTTCCTGAGTTGGTTTTACATGTTTAGTCCTAAGGTTTATTCCCTTAACTACTACTCTATTTTCAAGAGGAATAGTTTTTAGAACTTCTCCTGTTTTCCCCTTTTCCTTGCCATTAATTACTTTTACTAAATCTCCAGTTTTGATTCTCATTTTTATTCTTTGGAAATTCTTCTTTTGTTTTAATGAATCCAACATTTAAATCACCTCCGGAGCAAGAGAAACAATTTTTGTATAATTTTTATCCCGCAGTTCTCTGGCTACAGGACCAAAAACTCTAGTACCTTTTGGATTCTTATCCTCATTAATCAAAACAGCAGCATTATCATCAAATCTGATTGAATTACCAGTATTTCTTCTTAATGTTGCTTTTGTTCTAACGATGACGGCTTTCACAACTTCAGATTTCTTAACTCCCATATTCGGAAGAGCATCTTTAACAGTTGCTACAATTACATCCCCAACATGTGCGTATCTTCTATTAGAACCTAAGACCCTAATACATTGAAGTCTTTTCGCTCCGCTATTATCAGCAACTGTTAAATAGGTTTCTTGTTGAATCATTTTTTAACCTCCTTAGCCTGGCTTGTTTTATTCAGAATCTCTTCAATTGCCCATCTTTTATGGGCGCTAAGCGGTCTAGTTTCTCTTATTTTAACTCGATCACCTAAAACACATGTATTTTCTGGATCATGCGCCTTATATCTCGTAGTCCTACTTACAATTTTTTTATAAGTGGGGTGTGGATATCTATTAATAACAGCAACAACAACTGTTTTATCCATTTTGTCGCTGACAACAGTACCAATTCTTTCTTTAAGTGCCATAACTAATAATTAATCAGAAGTAGTTTTAGAAGCAGATTGAGTCTTACTAAGAGTTAGTAATTGCGCAACTTGTTTCTTGATGATTTTAAATTTATGAGTTTCATTAAGCTGTCTCGTAGCTTGCTTGAATCTCAATTCAAAAAGATCTTTTCTTAATTGGCCAATCTTTTCAGTAATTTGATCGGAATTTAATTTTTTAAATTCTTTAAGAGACTCTGAGTTTTTCATTGTTTAACCTCCTCTTGAGATTTTTTACTATTTTTTGTATTTTCTTGGGAGGAAACTTCAAGATTTTTATCAATGGAGATAAATTTTGTTTTTACAGGAAGTTTGTATTGAGCCAGACGCATAGCTTCCTTTGCAGTTTCCTCAGTGATATCCTCACCCCCCATTTCAAAAAGTATTCTTCCAGGTTTTACAACTGCGACCCAAAACTCTGGATTACCTTTACCAGAACCCATTCTAGTTTCAGCAGGTCTCATGGTTACAGGTTTATCAGGAAATATTCTTATCCAGATTTGACCACCACGTTTGATATATCTTGTCATAGCTCGTCTACTCGCCTCTATTTGTCGTGCAGTGACCCAACCACAGTCTTGAGCTTGGAGAGCAAATTGACCGAATGCAATAGTATTACCTTTTGAGGCTACCCCTCTCATTCTGCCTCTGTGTTGTTTACGGAATTTAGTACGTTTTGGACTAAGCATTTTTATACCTCCTATGAATTCTCATTTGAACGATCCTCAAATTGCTGAGGTCTTCTACTTGCTTTCCTCTTAGGGCTCGCACCCACAGGTATAGTTTGTTCTTCTTTAGGAAGAACTTCACCTTTGAAAACCCAAACTTTAATGCCTAGAACTCCGTAAGTTGTATTAGCTTCACGTGTTGCATAATCAATTTCAGCTCTCAAAGTATGTAAGGGTACTCTACCTTCTCTCGTCCATTCTGTTCTAGCTATTTCAGCACCATTTAACCTTCCACCTACTTGAATTTTGAGGCCTAAGACTCCAGCCCTTTGAGCCCGTTGTAAGGCCATCCTTATAGTTCTTCTAAAAGCGACTCTTTTTTCTAGTTGTTGCGCAATATATTCTGCTAGTAAAAAAGCATCTGCATCTACGCGTTCAACTTCAACAACATTAATTCTGACTTGCCTAGTCCTATCTCCTATAGTTTTTTGAATGCCAGATCTTAATTCTTCAATACCACTTCCTTGTCTTCCAACTATAACTCCTGGTCTTGCTGTTTTTAATTCAAGTTCCAGTTGGTCAGCTTTTCTAGCTATTAAAACATCGCTAATTCCTGCTGCACCATATTTTTTTTGTATGAAAGTACGAATTTTAAAATCTTCTTGGAGAAGAATTGGATATGTTTTAGAAGTAGCAAACCACTTAGAGCGATGCTCTTGTGTAATGCCTAATCTCAGTCCAGAAGGATGTATTTTGTGTCCCATTAGTTTTGTACCTCCGCATTAGTTTGGGTAGGAGCAGATTCTACAGAAATACTTATATGGCAAGTCTGTTTTTTAATTGAAAAAGCTCGACCTTGAGCTCTGGGCCTATACCTTTTCATTACAGGACCACTATTAGCCCATGCAGAGGAAATAACTAAGGTAGATGGATCCATTCCAAGGTTATGTTCTGCATTGGCAACCGCAGATCTTAGAACTTTAGTAATAGGGTCTGTAGATCTGTAAGGCATAAATTCCAACATAATCAATGCATCTCTATAGGACCTACCCCTTATCTGATCCAAAACTCTTCTCACTTTAGAGGCTGATCCGCGAACATAGTTCCCATGTGCAACGGCTGTTTTTTGTGTTTCAGGTGTTGTTGTCATGATTTTGCTCCTTTCTTATCTCTTATATGACCTCGGTAAGTGCGTGTAGGAGCAAATTCACCGAGTTTATGACCAATCATTTGTTCAGTAATAAATACTGGAATGTGAGTCTTGCCATTATGAACAGCGATTGTATGACCGATCATTAAAGGTAAAATCGTAGAGGATCTCGACCAAGTTTTGATAACAGACTTATCATTATCAGTATTTTGTTTTTCTACCTTTTTGAGCAAGCTATCTGCTATGAAAGGTCCTTTTTTTAGTGAGCGTCCCATAATTATGTAATAGAAATTGAAATAATAGATGAAGTAATCAAGAGTCTCTTCCTCCTCTACTCCTCTTAGAAATGCGACGACGTCTTCGAACTACTAATTTATTACTTGGTTTGTTCTTTTTACGTGTCTTTAATCCAAGAGCTGGTTTGCCCCAGGGAGTAACTGGGCCTGCTCTACCAATTGGTGCTTTTCCCTCTCCTCCTCCATGTGGATGATCACATGGGTTCATTACACTACCTCTTACTTGGGGCCTTCTACCAAGCCATCTTCTTCTTCCTGCTTTACCTAAGCTAGTATTTCTTATTTCAGAATTACCAACTTCTCCAAGAGTTGCATAGCATTCCTTTCTTACAAGTCTTACCTCGGTAGATGGGAGTTTTAACGCAACATAATCTCCCTCTTTTGCCATAACTTGAGCACTAGCTCCTGCGGATCTAACCATCTGAGCACCTCTACCCGCATATAACTCAACACAATGAACACTTGATCCTAATGGCATAACAGAAAGTGGCATTGCATTTCCATCTTCAATTGGAACACTTTCTCCAGATATGACATTTTGTCCGACTTTTACGCCTGCTGGAGCGATAATATATCTTTTTTCGCCATCTTCGTAGAATAATAGTGCTAATCTTGCATTTCTATGAGGATCGTAATGTATAGCTGCAACTTTAGCGTTAATGTTTCTTTTATCTCTTCTAAAGTCGACTAATCTATATTGCCTTTTGTGACCACCTCCACGATGACGACAAGTAATAACTCCACGATTATTCCTACCTTTAACCCTATGTTTTGAAACTATTAGTGATCTTTCAGGTTTTGAACTTGTTATTTCACTAAAGTCAGTAACCACTCTCTGCCTAGTACCAGGTGTATAAGGTTTAAATTTACGGATTGCCATGATTAAAACTCCTTAAGATTCTGGAAATAGTTGGATTTTGTCTCCTTCGGCAAGACGTACAATTGCCTTTTTGACCTGAGAACGTTTACCGGAAAATTTTCCGACTCTTCTTGTTCTCCTAGGAGGATTCATAGTGTTTACTCCTATGACTTTAACACTGAACAAGGCTTCAATAGCTGCCTTTATTTGTGGTTTTGCCGCTCTATGATCAACTTCAAAAGTATATTGGTTAAAATCTAGTGCATTTGTAGCTTTCTCAGTAATAACTGGCTTTCGTATTACATCTGCTAAACGAGAATTGAATAATTTACTCATGATGCATAAACCTCCTGAATTTTATCTATCGCTGATTGACCTATTACCAATTTATTTGCGTTGAGAATATCAAATACATTTAATTGATCAGCGGCGATTAATTTTACTTTCTCAATATTATTAATGGATTTTTTTATAATATCGGACGGACTATCAAGAATAACCAAAACTTTTTCAGTTTTTTGTATACCTAATCGAGCAAGGCCATTGATGATGTCACTTGTTTTAGGCTGCTTTAGAGTAGATCCAAAATCTTCAACAGCCTTAATATCAGATACTCTAGACATAAGTGCTGTTCTAAGAGCTAATCTACGCTCCTTACGATTCATATCAAGATTGTAAGAACGTGGCTTAGGTCCAAAAATAATTCCGCCACCTGGTCTCAAGGGTGTCCTTATTGAACCTTGACGAGCTCTTCCTGTACCTTTTTGTTTGTATGGCTTTCTACCGCCCCCGCGCACTTCAGATCTTGTCAAAGTTGATGCTGTCCCCTGTCTTTTATTTGCTAGCTGCCTAAGGACTGCTCTATGTATTAGGTCTGCAGAAGAAGTTTTTTTAGCAACTGCTAAATCAAGAGAAACTTTGCCAGATTTTTTACCATCCCACTTAAGAGTTTCAAGTGTTGTCATGATTTTTCACCTCCTTTTTTGCCTACAATATTATTTGGCTTAATATTTATTATTGAGCCTGGTTTACCTGGGACAGAACCCTTTACTACAAGCAAATTTTTCTGATCATCAATTTTTAGAACTAACAAACCTTTAGTAGTAATTTGTTTTCCTCCATATCTTCCTGCCATTCTTTTTCCAGGATAAATTCTGCCTGGAGTTGTTCCTGCACCTGTAGATCCAGGTGCTCTATGATTTTTTGAACCATGACTCATTGGACCTCTGCTAAAACCATGTCTTTTCTGGTAACCAGCAAAACCTCTACCCATAGATTTACCACTGATATCAACTTTTTGACCAACCTCAAAGTTTTTTACAGTTATTTGATTTCCGATTTCATAAGATGAAGTTTCTTCAACCCTATATTCTTTCAAATGCTTTAAAAGTTCTTCACCTGATTTCAACAAATGTCCCTTTTCAGGCTTACTTATGTGCTTATCTTTGGACAAGCCATAACCTATTTGAACGGCAGTATAACCATCCAAAGCGGTTGTTTTCAATTGAGTGATACGGCAAGGACCAGCCTCAATAAGAGTAACTGGCACCGAATTACCTTTTTCGTCGAAAAGTTGGGACATGCCCAATTTCTTTCCTAAAATTCCTATAGACATAAGACTAAATTAGGCTAGCTCGTAATGATTTTTAAATTATCTAAAACCTTTAATTATTAAGGTGAAGTTAATAAAAAAACAATTAATAAGGTTGAGACTTATCTGAAAATCTAGATAGTTTCTCCGGGGATAAACCCACCTGTGTTTTTTAACGAAACGCTAAAAAATGTGAAATCTTACAGAGGCTCGGCTAGCTTGCGAGCTTAAAAATTCACTGAGTTACAATTGTACATCATCAAGTACCATAAAATAAAATAAAATACAAATAAAGGAAATTTTTATGCCATTACTTCTCACAGGGAAAAAATTTCATAACGATTTAAAAACTAACAAATGTCTTGCAATCTTTGCTCCTCTTGAAGGTGGTTATGAAACTCGTCTTTTGAGGAGAATGAGGGCCAAAGGCTTTAAAACTTTTATAACCTCAGCAAGAGGGCTTGGAGATCCAGAAGTCTTCTTACTCAAATTGCATGGAGTTAGACCACCGCACCTTGGTCATCAAAGCGTAGGAAGAAATGGAGCACTCGGGGAAGTTCAACAAGTTATCCCACAAGCTTCTGAGTTATTTAATGAAAATGATAAAAATAAATTACTTTGGTTATTAGAAGGTCAAGTACTTTCTCAATCTGAATTAGAGAGCTTAATAGAGATTTGCACTAAAGATAATAAACTAACGATAGTTGTTGAAATGGGGGGTTCAAGAAAACTTGAATGGAAGTCGTTAAGTAATTATATTTTAGATGAATTTGAAAATTAAATCGTTTGATTATAACTAAGAATAAAAAAGATAAATGGATTAAATTAATTTGTGGTGCAAGTAATGAAGATATTGTTGCCATAGAAGATTTATGTGCAATTTATACTGCTGCAGGTGTCGACTACATAGATGTTGCCGCAGAAGAATCTATAGTACACGCAGCAAAAAAAGGAATCGAGTGGGCAAAAAAAGTCTTTAAAAACTCCCCTGGATTAATGATAAGCATTAGTGATGGAAATGATATCCACTTTCGTAAAGCAAAATTTGATCCATTGAAATGTCCCCCTAAGTGTCCAAGACCGTGCGAAAAAGTATGCCCCACCTTTGCAATTGATAATTCTGGGATCAAAAAGAGTAAATGTTATGGATGTGGAAGATGTTTGAATAGCTGTCCCCTAAATCTAATTAGTGAATATGAATATAATTTGTCAAAAGATGATTTAGGATCAACACTTCAGAAAATAAAACCTAATGCAGTAGAAATTCATACAGAAATCAATCGCCTAGATTCTTTTGCAAAAGTTGTCAGTATCATTAAAAGTTCTAGAAAAAAATTAGACAAGATATCTATCAGTTGTGGATTAAATCAATCTTTCAAAAAATCACAAGAGCCCGAAGATCTTTTGAAAGCTCTTTGGGAAAGATATGAAATTCTTAAAAAACTTGATATTCCCCTTATTTGGCAGCTAGATGGAAGGCCAATGTCTGGAGATCTTGCTCCTTCAACGAGTAGAGATGCTGTAGAGTTGTTTGAAAAAATAGGTTCAGATCTTCCACCTGGATTAATTCAATTGGCAGGAGGAACAAATGAAAAAACTCATGAATTTTTGAATTCAAACAATCTTCCAGACGGAATAGCATTTGGAAGTGCTGCAAGAAAAATTATGCAGCCCCTTATTGAATTTGCTCACAAAAACAACAAAAAACTCTATGAATATCCTGAAAGAATGGCTTTAGCGATCAAAAAAGCTAAAAAATTTCTAGAGCCATGGAAATCGAGCTCATTCAAATAATATTTTTATTTTTCAAAACTAGCGCCATGTTTATAAAAACTTTGTATTTTTTGGATAGAAAAAAATCTTTTAATGTATTAAAATAAAAAATCAATGGGCCGTCGCCAAGTGGTAAGGCATCGGGTTTTGGTCTCGACATTCCTAGGTTCGAATCCTAGCGGCCCAGTTCTAATATTTAATAGGTGTCTTCTCAAAAAATATTTCTATTTGATTTCGATGGAGTAATAGTTGATGGAATGCAAGAATATTGGCATAGTTCCTTGCTGGCCTGTGAAAGATATCTAAATTCACCCTACATCTCTGTTGATCAAAAACTTTATAAAAGAGTACCAAATTCTTTTAAAGAAATGCGGCCTTTGGTTAAATATGGTTGGGAAATGATTCTAATTGCTCACGAAATTATAAAATCAGAAAATCAATTAAAAAATGATAATAAAGATGATTTCATTAATAATTATCATCAAAATTGCCAGAGGATATTAAATGAAAATTCCTGGATTGCCGAAGATTTACAAAAAATGTTAGATCAGTCGCGCAAGTACCAAATTGATAAAGATTTTAAATCGTGGGTAAATTTACATAATCCGTTTTTTGAAATTATAAATTTCATGAAAAAATTAAGGAGAAAAGAAATAAAAACAGGAGTCATAACAACAAAAGGAAAGATATTTGCAGAAAAAATCCTTAAACAATTAAATATTTTTCCAGAATATATTTTTGGTTATGAATCCGGAACTAAAATCAAAATAGCTAAAAAGCTTACAAAAACTTATGAAATTTTAGGCTTTATAGAAGATAGAAAAAAGACTCTAATAGAAATTAAAAAAAATTCAGAAACTTCTCACATTCCATGCTTCCTAGCTGATTGGGGATATTTGAAAGAATCAGATAGATACAATTTAAGTAATGAAATCAAATTATTAAAGTTAGACAAGCTTGAGGAATTAGTTGCAATTTAAAGATGATAAGCTAAAGTACAGATGTACTATAGTTTTATTTATAAAGTTTGGTTTAAATAAAAATTTCCAAATTTAGAATAATTACAAGAACTTTAACCGATAAATCAAACAATGAGCCTTGAAGAAAAGAAAACAACTGAATCAAAAGAAAAAGACAAGGCATTAAGTCTTGTCTTAGGTCAAATAGAAAGAAATTTCGGAAGAGGATCAATAATGAGACTTGGTGACGCCTCAAGAATGAAAGTTGAAACAATATCTACTGGAGCGCTGACCTTAGATTTAGCATTAGGAGGAGGATATCCAAAAGGAAGAGTAGTAGAAGTTTACGGACCAGAAAGTTCAGGAAAAACTACATTAACACTTCACGCGATTGCGGAAGTCCAAAAGAATGGAGGAGTAGCTGCATTTGTAGATGCTGAGCATGCACTCGATCCAGTTTATGCAGCCTCTCTAGGAGTTGATGTTGAAAATTTGTTAGTTTCACAACCAGATACTGGTGAAATGGCTCTAGAAATAGTTGACCAACTTATAAGATCAAGTGCAGTAGATCTTGTTGTTGTTGACTCGGTCGCTGCACTAACCCCAAGAGCCGAGATAGAAGGAGAAATGGGAGATCACGTAATTGGAAGCCAAGCAAGGCTAATGAGTCAAGCAATGAGGAAAATAACAGGGAATATTGGCAAATCTGGTTGTACGGTAATATTCCTGAATCAATTACGCCTAAAAATTGGAGTTACGTACGGCAATCCAGAAACAACCACAGGAGGTAATGCATTAAAATTTTATGCCTCAGTGAGACTTGATATCAGAAGAATTCAAACTCTTAAAAGAGGTACTGAAGAATATGGTATAAGAGCAAAAGTGAAAGTAGCAAAAAACAAAGTTGCACCACCATTTAGAATTGCAGAGTTTGATATTCTCTTCGGAAAAGGTATTAGTACAACAGGATGTTTATTAGATTTAGCAGAAGAAACTAATATCATAATAAGGAGAGGTGCTTGGTATAGTTATGAAGGAGAAAATATTGGACAAGGGAGAGATAACACAATTATTTGGCTTGATCAAAACTTAGAAATTAGGAATAAAGTAGAATCCATGGTTAAGGAGAAATTAACAGAAGGGACTGAAGTAAGTTCTAATTCAATGAAAGCATTAAATAGTAATCCAGCTAATACAATCGCTGTTAATGATATAAAAACAGTAGCTTAGATTTATAAAGAATCAGCTAAAGTCCACCACCCAGCAGCAGGGCCTATAAATCTCACGACAATCCATAAGATTACTAACCCTCCGATCCCAAACCAACTGGCCTTAATACTTAATTTAATTAGGTTATCTCTTTGATTGATTGTAAAAGGTAGCCATTCAAATAATCTTGGAGAATCATCAAATTTAGTTTTAGTATTATTTTTTTTTGGAGGTAAACCAAGTGTTTTGCGTCTTTTTGCTTCTCCCATATTTCATTAGTTATTTACAAAATCATAACCTAATCGAAAGGTAACATATAGTTAATTTTTTTTGAGGGTTGAATGTTTTGCAAAAGTAATCTTCCCCAGTTTCTTTTATTTACCCTTCCATCTAAAATTATTAACTTACCTGAATTTCTTCTTAAAGGAGAAACAGCTCTTTCAAGTTTTATTCTTGCTTGAGGAAGAAAGAAGTCTCTAAACCAATCCTGAGAAAGCTTGTTTTTATAAGAAACCGTAATTGCATTAATAGGTTCTGACATATTTGGAATCGGAAGTAAAGGAATGATAATTTGTTCTGGAATTTGAATTAAAAAAGAATTAATAATCCACCAATCAAAACTAGAGCAAAGAATTTCATTTTTACCAGAGGGAATTGTCTCTAGCAATACCCTCTTCCCGTACTTAGAAGCTAATTCTGTAGCAAGGTTTGTTTTTAAATCAATATCATCAGATAAAACTACAGTCAAACCCTTTCTAAAAAGTATTAACTTTTTGCAAGTATCCAAGATTGAGTTAGTAAAAAGAGGATTATTAGGAAGCAACTGTTTAGGAGGTATATATAATTTAATCTTTTTCTCTTCAAAATTACTTTTAAAATTAATAACTAAGTCAATATCTAAACTAATTTTTTTTAGATACATTTGGAAAAAATTATCTTTTCGCAATGCTGATAAAAAAACAAATTTATTATTCAAAAAAAGTTTCTTAATTTGAGAAAGTTCATCTATTGGCTGCAAATACAAATTCCAATCTAAATTTATATCATTTAATTTTACCCAGCATGCCCAGCCTTGAGATAATGCTTTATTAACGCTAAAAAATTTATCTGAGAAAAAAGAATTTTCATAAAAAAATTTTGAAAAGAAACTAATTTCATTTTCATCTAAATTGATATAACTATTTCCTAAGACCTTTCTCGAGAAAAACTTTTTCTTCAACGAATCATATACTTTTAAAAATTCTTGATTGATTAATTCAAATTCTTTAAAGTTTTTTGTCCAATCCTTTTTAAGTAAGGAAATCCTAAAGTGATTTTTTAAATCCTCTTTTATATCCTCAATTCCAGAATAAACTATTCTATGGTTTGTAAAATTATAAAAATTGGGATCATTAAGTAAATCTTGAATTGTTATCAAGCGGACATAATAATTTGAAAAAATAAATTGATCATTTTTGAAAATAAAATTAAAGCCTAGATTTTTCAATGAATCAATCTGAAATTGGCTTATAAATTGAATTTTTTCTCTAGATAAAATAAAAGTTGAATCCTCTTCCTTTAAAAATAGAGAAATCAAAATTGGAGGTAACCAATCATAGCTAGAGAAAATTTCTGAATTAATTAAATATGTAGAATCATTTTCAATACATTTGGAAATTATCCTCCCAAAAGAATATATATGTTTCCAGCTAATACTTTGATCTTTCAAAAAAATTTTCAAATATTGATGACTTAAAATTTCAAGCATTTATAATTTATTTAATTTCAAATACATACAAAAATTTATGAACCTAATATACAAAAAATTGGTATCAATATAAGAGGGTCTTGAATTAATCAATCAATGAAAATTGGAATAGTAGGATTAGGGTTAATTGGCGGTTCTTTAGGATTAAAACTCCAAAGTCTAAACCATACAATTTATGGAATAGCAAATAATGAATTTAATGAAAAAAAAGCTAAAGATAAAAAACTTGCAAATTATGTTAGCTGTGATCTGAGCTTATTAAAAAAATGTGAGCTAATAATTTTGGCATTGCCTATCAAAGATTTGATCAATCCTTCACAACGATTAGTAGCATCAATACCACAGGAGACAATACTAACTGATGTAGGCTCTGTTAAAGAACCAATTGTAAATACATGGGAAAATTTACATCCTCTATTTATTGGATCTCATCCAATGGCAGGAACAGAAAGAAAAGGAGTTGATTCAGGTTTTGAAGGTCTTTTCAAAAATTCAAAATGGATTATTACCCCAACACAAAATAGTGATTTAAATGCAGTCAGAACCATTTCCAAGCTAATAACTTCAATGGATTGTGAAATTTGCCAAGCTTCGCCAAAAGAGCATGATGAAGCAGTATCTCTAATTTCTCATTTACCTATATTTGTAGCTTCTGCCTTAATTCAAACTGCGCATACAAACAATAATCAATCTTTATTAGATCTCAAACAGAAACTGGCTGCTACAGGGTTTGCTGATACTTCCAGAGTTGGCGGCGGTAATGAACAACTTGGTTTAGATTTAGCTATTAATAATCAGATTAATGTCTTAAATGCCATAAATAATTTTAAAAATAATCTCAATATACTAGAGTCTCTTATTAAAGAAAAAAATTGGGAGTTACTTTCTAGCAAACTTGCTGAAGCAAAAGAAATCAGAAAAAATTTTATAAACTAAAATTTTTTATACCTCTAGAAGCTAAAATTTGCCTTGAAACCATTAATGCAGACTGACTAACACCTGCAGTGCCCTCTCCAGGATAAATCGAATCTCCACATAGCCATAAACCTTCAAAAGGTGTCCTACTTGATAGTCCAAATAAACCAAAAATATCAGGATTCTGGCCAAGCCCACCTACTATTCCATTAGGTCTATTTGTCCATTTTTCAAATCCCAATGGAGTTGCTAATTCCCTATGTAGCCAATTTTCAGGATCAATATCAAATTGACTTTCCAATTCAAGCGATAATTTTTTCATGAAATCATTTTTCTTTTTTAAATAAGTTTGTTTATCTAGATCAAACCAATTTTTAGTCTTGGTAAAGATACTCGCGATTAAAGTAACCTCACCATTAGGTGCTCTTCCATCACCATCATCACTAATAGATACAAATACCGAAGTAAATTCTTTGGACACAAATTGATAATGATTGGAGAAAGTTTTTTTAATATGTTCTCTTTTTAATGCTGAATAAAAAACTACAGCTCCACTTGGATCAGGCAAATTATTGATTCGATTTTGATACTTCTTTTTTCTTTTTAAAGGATCTTTCAAATGATTGAGCAAAGATTGTGGAGGCGCGGTATAAATCAAATCTTTTGCTTGGTAAATAAAAGATTTTTTTTTCGAATTAGCAGATACTTTCCAACACATATTTTCCTCATCAAAATTTATAGAATTAACTTTTTGTCCAAAAATTAGATTAGCTTCAGTTTTCCTCAATGAACTTTCTAATGATTCACTTAAAGACTGCATAGATTTTTTAAGATGCCACAGACCATGTGGCTGTTGACACATTTGAAGAACAGTAGATCCATATAATGCGGCTGTATTATGAACGTCCTCTTGAGAATAAAGTTTTAATTGAAGATTTAAGAATTTTATCAAGCGCTCATTATTGGATAATCCACATATTCGCAACAAATCAAAAATAGTTGATTTTAGTAAGATACCTGTGACGAGATTCGACGGTACTAGTGCTTTAAGAAGTTGAGAAAAATCCCAAAAATTACTTACTGGTAATACAGGATTATTGTTGGCAAATATCCAATTACTTTGATGAATGAGAGCACAAAGCTTCCAAAATTTACCACTCCCTGGAAACTGCATTTCTTGTTCAGCAATCCATTTACTTTTTTCATACCAAATAGGTATGGGCTTACCTCCATCATTTAAATCAACTATGCAAGCAGGATCTAAAATTGTCGCTTCAGGAGATGGAATATCTAAAAAATTAAAAATTCTCGAATGTATTCCTCCTTTCTCTAAACCCGCAACTTGAGTTGCACCAACATCAAAAATATAATTTTTTCTTTTGAAAGTACCTGCACATCCTCCTGATTGAGTATGAGATTCGATTAAATTAACTGATAAACCTTGTTTTGATAAAATCGCAGCAGAAGTTAATCCTGCTATACCCGCGCCAACAACAATAACTTCGGAATTTCTCATTGAAAATGCAAAAATTATCACCCATTGAAGTTAACGAAATTTGTGATGAATTAGGTGAAACCTATCCAAAAAGTATTGAACAAGTACATGGAGGTGACATTCATAGTGCCTGGCAAATAGAATTCTCAAACAGAAAGTTATTCCTTAAAAAAAATATTAGAAACAAAAAATTTCTTGAATTTGAAAAATATTGCCTTCAAAATTTGAGAAAGTTTATTAATCAAGAAAACTTAGTTGTTCCTGAAGTTATTGCATATAAAAATATTAAAAATGTAGAAATTCTCTTAATTGAATGGATAGATATGCATAACTCTGACCAAAAAAAGCTTGGAAAAGGTTTGGGTGAAATGCACCTAAAATCAGCTGAATCTAATCCCAAAATGTTTGGGTCTCCAGTTGAGGGTTTTATCGGAACAACAGATCAGAAAAAAGGCTGGAAAGATAATTGGATAGATTGTTTTTTAAACTTAAGAATAATACCTCAATTATTACTTCTTGAATCGACGATTTTAGATAAAGAAACTATAAATAAAGTTCAAGATAAAATTAAATCAGAATTACTTAATCATAAACCAATAAATTCTCTAGTTCATGGTGATTTATGGTCAGGAAATGTAGGAACAGAAAAAAATGGTAAGGGAGTTATCTTTGACCCTGCATCTTGGTGGGCAGATAATGAGGTAGATTTAGCTATGACGAAGCTATTTGGAGGTTTTAGAAAAGAATTTTATGAAGAATATCATAGAATTCTTCCTATAAAAAACGGATTTGAAAAAAGAATTATTATTTATAATTTTTACCACATATTGAATCATGCCAATATGTTTGGAGGAGGGTATTTAAAGCAAGTTAAAGATTACGTAAAAGCAATACTAAATATGTAAATCTTTAACTAACCTAAATATGTCTTTTTAAGATTTTGTAGCTTATCCAAAACAGCTTCACGATTTTCACTGGTACGAAGATTTTGCCAGCTCCACTGACCAACAACAATGACGCCTAATAATTCTAGTAAACCAGGGAGAATTGGGAAAAAGTTTATCGTGTCAATGACAACTTTTATTATTATCTGAGCAATTACGACAACAGCTATTATGCCTGCCGCCTTGCCATACTTACCCATTTGAGTCCAATCAACATTACCAAGGGTTTCATTGACTTTTCCCATAACATCAGAGTACTTCTCTGAAAAGCTTTTGGTTTCTGAGCTTGTATCGGAGCCGGAGTCTTGATTTGACTCTGGAGTGTTATCACTCATGAATTCAGTAAACTTAATATATGAACCAGACAGTATCGGAAAAAACGTCTGTTGACTACCTTTTTGTTGTGTAAAATTCCGAACCGAAACATTTTGTATTTTTTTATAGACGTTGTTATAAATAGTTTCTGGAGATATTTAAACTTAAAATTGATTTATAAAAACTTCACATTATCGTCTAGCTCTAACAAAAACATTAATAAATCACATTAATACGAGAAATTTAAAAGACTAAAATTTTTATTTTAATTATTATGTTTTTAAAGTTTAGCTTGCAAAAATTTAAGTATAAATATGTCCAACGATATCAAATTTAACTTCTTAAGCTCTGATGAAGAAGAAAGATATCAAAAACATTTAACCCTTAAAGAAATAGGTTATGAGGGTCAACTAAATCTTAAAAACAGCTCAGTATTATGCATTGGAGCAGGTGGACTTGGGTCTTCGGTTTTGCTTTATCTTGCCGCAACAGGAATTGGGAGGATTGGAATCGTAGATAACGATCAAGTCGAAAAGTCTAATCTCCAGAGACAGATAATTCATGAAACAAAAACTATTGGCAATCTGAAAATTGATTCTGCCAAGGAAAGAATTAAAAAATTGAATCCTAATTGTGAAATATTAACCTTTCCAGAAAGAATTAATCCTAAAAATGCCCTTGAATTAATAAATAAGTTTGATGTTATTTGTGATTGCTCGGATAACTTTAGTACAAGATATTTGATAAATGATTCATGTCTGATATTAAATAAACCCCTTGTATTTGGAAGTGTACAAGGCTTCGAAGGACAAGTAAGTGTTTTCAATTTATACAAAAATAGTCCTAATTTAAGAGACTTACTTCCAGAATCACCTTCAAAAAATGCTGCCCCTAGTTGTGCAGAATACGGCGTTGTAGGCGTTTCAACAGGTTTAATAGGAATTCTTCAGGTTAATGAAATAATCAAAATCATTTTGAAAAAAGGTGAAACTTTGGATGGGAAAATTTTAATTTTTGATCTATTAAAGATGAATATAAAAAAATTAACTCTTAAAAGTGATCAGTTAAATAAACGAATTAAAAATCTGTCTCAAAATGAGGACTTCTATAATAGCGATGAATATTGTGAAAAAAATAATGAAATTAATACTATTAATGCTAATGACTTTAATAATTTATATAAAGCAAAACGCAACAAAATTCTTTTAATTGATGTTAGAGAAAATGAAGAATTTTCTACTTCTGCAATAGAGGGATCTATATCAATTCCCTTAAGGCATTTGGACCAAAATTCTGACTTAAAATTTATTCAGAAAGAAAGTTTAGGCAAAGAGGTTTTCACTATATGTAAATCGGGGAAACGTTCTGAAGAAGCATCAAGAATCTTGTCTAAATTCAAAATTCAGTCAAGATCTATTGAAGGCGGCATTGAAAAGGTAAGAAAAATATTGTGCAACTAATAATTTTAAGAATATTTAGTAATCTACACCTCTTTTCAAATCAACTCCAACATTTGCATAATGCTTATGACAAACCATTTCAGAGTAGACATCAGCAAGATCAAAATATGAAGGTTCATTTTTACATCTCCCAGTAATAACAACTTCTGTGTCTGCTGGTTTTTTTAAGAGTGTTTGATGTATCGATTCAACAGGTAGCAACTCTAAATCAACTGTTGGATTCAATTCATCTAATATGATTGTTTTATACAACCCAGACAAAATAGCAGCTTTAGCAATTTCCCATGCTCTTTCAGCCTCAACATAATCAATCGGTTGTTGCTGCCCTCTCCAGACGATAGCATCTCTGCCTGAACGCAAATGATCTACTAAATGAGGGTAACTCTCTCTCAAAGCTTCTATGGCAGCATCTTCGGTATAACCATTCCCACCTTTTAACCACTGTAGTATTAAAACTCTATGACTTTTATCTTGAGATATTCCTTTACCGATAGCTTGAAGAGCCTTACCAAGTGCACTTGTGGATTTACCCTTTCCTTCACCTGTATAAATCTCAATTCCACCACTAGAACTACTTTGTCTGGTTTGTGTTGATAAGTTTCCTGTCAAACGTGGTCTCATTTCTGAATGGAGTTGGGATATTCTTACCAAAGCGGAAGGGGCTGCCCTTCCAGTAATAATTATTTCTAATCCATCTGGACGATTTTGAAGAGACTCAACTACTTCATTGATATTAAGCATTCCTAAATCAAGAACTGGATTCAACTCATCTAGTACAACAACAGAATAAAGAGAACTAGCAATTGCTCCTTTAGCGATATTCCAACCTCTCTCAGCCTCACCAACATCAAACTTTGTGACTTGGTCAGCAGTAAAAAATTCAGATCTTCCTGTCCTAACATGGTCAATTAAGTGTGGAAAGCCTCTTTGCAAAGCCTCTATAGCCGAATCCTCGTCGTATGGCCTCTCAGGACCTTTTAAAAATCTTAGAAGTAAAACTCTTGACTGTCTTTTTTCGCATATACCTAATCCTATTGTTCTGAGAACTACTCCCAAAGCAGCCTGACTTTTTCCCTTACCCTCTCCATCATAAATATGTAATTGACCTTTTGATCTTTCCTGACTGTCACTTGCAGTGACAATGCCAATTCCTCTATTTCTACTCGTATTCGCCAATTGAACAAAATTAGTAAATTTAATCTAAGATATAGATAAGAATATTATTAAAGATTTAATAATAAATTCAACCTATTCATAGGTAATTTGAATTTTAAAGTAATTAGCATGTTCAATCAACTAGAAATTCTCTCTGATGAACAAAGTGAAAAGCTTTATACAATTAGAAGATACATTAAGAATCTTGATAGTGTTTGTATTGCTTATTCCGGAGGAGTTGACAGTACATTAGTAGCATCATTAGCATTCGAGCAATTAGGCAGCAAAGCAATTGCTATAACTGGTGTTTCTCCTGCGTTAGCCAATACTCTTCGTGAAGAAGCAAGGAGGCAAGCAAAATGGATTGGAGTAAAGCATTTAGAAATTAAAACATCTGAATTGGACCAATCAAGTTATAGTAAAAATCCTAAGGATAGGTGCTTTGCATGCAAAAAAGAGCTTCACAAACATACAACCTACCTCTCTAAAAAACTTAATTACAAGATTGTTTTAGATGGAGTCAATTTGGATGATCTTAAAGATTACAGACCAGGTATGCAAGCCTCAAAACAAGCAGGAGTTATCTCTCCCCTTGCAAAATTTAAAGTTTCAAAACAAGACATTAGGGATATATCAAGAGCATTGGGTTTTCCTTGGTGGGATAAACCTGCTCAACCTTGCTTATCATCAAGATTTCCTTATGGCCATGAAATAACTAATGAAAGGCTAAAAATGGTTGAAAAAGCAGAAGAATATCTTAAAGACTGTGGATTATCGGAGGTTAGAGTTAGATGCCAAGGCTTAACTGCAAGAATAGAAATTCCCAAAGATGAATTAAAGCATTTTTTTACCAAATATAATTTTAGTGAGTTAGTTCAATATTTTTCTAATTTAGGATTTAATTGCACAAGTTTAGATCTTGAGGGACTAGTAAGCGGAAAATTAAATAGGTAAATATTGTCAAACAACTGTTCTGATCTGTTTAGAGACTGCTGAAGGTGGATTTCGCTCAATGACACGCAAAGAATGTTCTTTAGCCATCAAAGATTCAATTAAATATTGACTAGCCAGTTCAGGCATCATATTTTTACCACATGTAAAAATATCGACTGCCGAATAATTAGATTCAGGCCAAGTATGTATTGAAATATGAGATTCTGCCAGTAATGCAATTGCAGTAACCCCATGAGGCTCAAATTTATTACTAATCAAATTCAAAATGGTTGCATTTGCCAATTTAGCAGCTCTATTTAAAATACATCGTAAAAAGGATTCATCATTTAATTTTTCGCGATCGCATCTATAAAGTTCCAACAAAAGGTGTTTACTTTGATGACTTAATTTTTGCTCATTACTTAACGAACTTAAAATTTGACTTTTTTTGTAGATTTCCATTTAAGAAATTTATATGAAATTAAGATTAGCTAAAAATAATGCCTTTTAAAAATTATAAATGAATCATTTGTGAAGAGCCTATGAAAGACTGATTGAATTTATCTAAATGTGTCGCACTTATAAAACATTGACTATCTTTACCAACAGAATTTAATAACAAATTTTGCCTAGTTAAATCTAATTCAGCTAAGACATCGTCCAATATCAGTATTGGAGGAATATTTAATGTTTTATTCAATAAATCGAGTTCAGCCATCTTTAAAGCCAAGATAAAAGTCCTTTGCTGTCCTGAGGAACCATATTTTCTAACTGAAACATTATTGATTAGAAACTCAATATCATCACGATGTGGTCCAAAATTACATTTACCAGTCAATGCTTCTATTGAACGCTGATTTAAGAGTTGATCTGCTATTTTTTTACTAATAACTTCTTCTTCTTCTTCTTCTGGACTTATATTTTGTATCCCCGAAAGATAATTTATGTCTATTTGCTCTTGAGATTTGCTTAGATGATTATGCCAATATTCAACATATGGTTTTATTTTTAATAAAGCTCTTCTTCTACGCCTAAAAATTCTTGTACTAATTATTGACATTTGAATATCAAAGCTTTCAACAATATCTGTGGATTGGGTTTTTAAGAAACTTTCTGAACGCCAAAAATGACTTCTTTGTTTTAAAAGCCTGTTAAATCTACTTATCAGGTCTAAATATACTGGTTCAAGCTGAGATACGACTTTATCAATCCACGTTCTTCGATAACTGGGCTCACTTCTAACGATATCTATATCATTAGAACAGAAACATACACTTCGGATATAGTTCTTTATTTCACTTTGTTTTTTCAAGATTGATTCATTTACATAAATTCTTTTAGGGCCTTTTCGGAATAAATTTAACTTTAAATCGTCTTTAAAATTTATCTGTCCTATAACTACAGCCAGATCACTGTCGTTCTCTATTAAATCTTTATCGCTTAGTGCTCTATTAGATTTTAATTGACTTAAAAATTCTATGGATTCAAGTAAATTTGACTTGCCAACACCATTGCAGCCAAGAACAATTGCTCTTTGTTCTTTTAGATCAATTTCAAAACTTTTATGGTTTCGAAAATTTTTAATTTTTAATTTATTTAAAAAAATTTTTTTTGTGCATTCATTAATTAAATTAGCTAAGTTTAAAATATTTAGATTTTCTTTAAAGAAATTGAAAAATTAAAGGGCATGTAGCTCAGTTGGATAGAGCATCAGATTCCGGTTCTGAGAGTCGGGGGTTCGAATCCCTCCATGCTCGTAAAATGATTTTTAAAGTTTATATCCCATTACTCTTATTCCATTGGGATCTAGTATGAATCCATTTTCCTCTAAACTTATAAAAGAAGATACTGGAGCCTGTACAGAAATACTACATCCTGGCATTTCTCTATTTATTTTCTCAAGAGTTACTTGAAGCAATATTGAATAATAAATTTGCTGATTTTTCCCTGGCAATGCGCTTAAATTCCATAAGTTAGCATTCAATCCCTTATCGGACGTAACCCTTACAAAGCCATATAATTTATTTTTTAATTCACTCTGTATGGTAAAAAAGAAATTACTTTTCTTAATAGCCTCAGAAAGTGGCTTAATTGGAAATGTCTCGCAACCACAATTGGCTAAAAGTTTGTTAACTTCTTTAGCTAAGGGGATTTGAGAAGAATTAACAAAATAACCTTCTGGAAGAACAAGTTTTTTTTTAGAAAAATATTGCAATTATCAACCTGTATTTCTCATGCCAGCTGCTATCCCATTAATAGTTAAAAGTGCACCCCTTAATAGTTCACTTCTGCTGTAAGCTCTTCTGGATTCGTCCTTATCTATAAGGAATTCGCTTATTGGAGGTTGTCTTGTCTGGTCTCTTAATCTTCTTAGAAGTGAAACCTGCAAAAACCCTAATGGAATTATTGTCTTATTTCTCAAGCTTACTGATGATTTCAAGTCTCTATCAGATTCTAGGAGCTTATTTTTACCAGTAATTTCAAGTATTAAAGATTTTGTAAGATTATATTCTTTAGAAATTACTTCAAAAATATTATCAAAAGAGTCTTTATTTTCTTTGCTGCCAAGAGTATCAACATAATATCTAGCAACTTCCAGATCCACCTTCGATAATGTCATTTCCACTTTAGATATAAGCATCCTAAAAAATGGCCATCTTTGATGCAGAACTCTTAATAGTTCAATTTGTTGTGGATCTGAATTTAATTCAGCTGACAAAGCAGTGCCTACTCCAAACCAACTTGGCAAAAGAAATCTACTTTGTGTCCAGCCAAATACCCATGGAATAGCTCTTAAACTTGACAAATCTTTTGCACCTTTTTTTCTTCTAGCAGGCCTACTAGATATCTGTAATTTACTTATTTCTTCTATCGGAGTGACCTCTTGAAAGAAATTTAACAAATCAGGATTCTCATGCACTAATTTTCTGTAATGAGATCTTGATGTTTCTGCCAGCCTAGACATTAATTGATTCCATTCTGGCGTAGCGTCAAGTCTACTATTTACCAAACTATTTTGAATTACCGCTGTAGTTACAGTCTCAAGATTGTATAAAGCCAGTTCGGGAAGACTATATTTGGAAGCTAAAACTTCACCTTGTTCTGTTATTTTTATTCGTCCTTTTAAAGTGCCGCTTGGTTGAGCTAATATTGCCTGATATGCTGGTCCGCCTCCTCTACCAACAGACCCTCCTCTTCCATGAAAAAGTCTTAGCAATATGTTATTTCTACTTGAGAGATTTTGAAGAGCTATTTGGGCTCTATGAATTTCCCAATTACTAGAAACAAATCCTGAATCTTTATTACTATCAGAATATCCAAGCATTAATTCTTGTAGAGGTTTAAAAGATTCTCCTACTTTTGGCAATAATGATTTATAGAAATCTAATTTAAACAACTTTTCCATTACTTCTGGTGCTCTTTGAAGATCTTCCACAGTTTCAAAAAGAGGAACAACTAATAATTTTGACTTTTGTGAATCTTGATCAAGAAGTCCCATTTCTTTTGCAAGTAAGAGAACTTCAAGCAAATCAGATGCACTATGACTCATTGAAATTACATAAGAATGACAAATGCGACTTCCAAATTCTTGCTGTAGTCTCTTAACCATCTTAAAAACTGAAAAGGTTTCTTCTGTAGTTTTTGTCCAGTTAACGTCAGATGGAATTAAAGGCCTTTTTGTATTTAATTCGTCTATGAGCCATTTAATTTTCTCTTCCTCAGACATTTGGTCATATTGAACAGACAAATCAAGATAATTTGTAAGCTCTTGAATAGCATCACTATGCCTTGTACTCTCTTGACGAATATCTAAACTTGCTAAAGAAAATCCAAAAATATGAACCTGAGTAAGTAAGTTATTTACAGAATCGCAAGTTAAATCTGTACTAATTAAGCTATTTTTAATCAGCTCAAGATCATATGTAAATTCGTTTACTGACTTGTAATATAAATTTTCAACTTTATCTATATTTTTGTTATCAATTTCCCCCTCAAAGTCAAATTTCCACCCACTATCAGCTAATAAATTATTTCTTTCTTGTGTTAACCTTAATTTCTCTAAAATATAACTTAATTTTAATCTGTAAGGTTCTGATCTATACCTTGTAGCTCTAGCTTCATATATTTCAGGGAACTTAACCCTGTCAGTTTCGAGTGATTCTAATAAGGAGGAACTTACTTGACTCCATTGCATAGATACACTTAATTGATCTCTAAGATTAGACGTCGCAACAATATATCTATCCAACATCAACTGCCTTTGGTAACATGCAGTTCGCCATGTTATATCAGGAGTTACTGATGGATTACCGTCCCTATCAGAGCCTACCCAAGAACCGAAGTTACAAAAAGATTCTGGGGGCAACTGAACATCTGGATAATTTTCGGTAAGTGCTTCAGTAATCCTGCCTCTCAATTGAGGCATCGCATTAAATAAAACTTGCTGAAAATAATGCAATGAATAATCAACTTCATCTAAAACTGAAGGTTTAAATTGATGCAATTCATCTGTTCTCCACCAAAGCCTTACTTCCTCTTTTAATTGGGTTTTTAGAGAAATTTTTTCATCTTTTGTCAGAAATTGCTCAATCTGTATTTTTTTTAACAAATTTGCTACTCTGGTTTGCTTATGTCTAATCGTATGTCTTACTATCTCGGTCGGATGCGCAGTAAAAACTAAACGAATATCCATTTCCTGTAATAACTCCTCTAATTTTCCTGGTGGTACATTTAATTTTCTCAGCCTGTAAAATAATTCTCTAAAAGTTACTGGAGCATTTTGCCTAGCCAATGCTGGGGCAAAAGGATCAAGATTGTCTGGCGATTTTTGAACATCCTTATTAGTAAAGCTTTGAATATATCTATCTTCCTCAACTCTTTGTTCCAAAATATTTACGAGTTGAAAATATAATGAAAACGCCCTTGCAGCAGCTATGGATTCTGCTAAATCCATAGAATTTACAATATCAACTATTTCATTTTTAAAAGTTTTTGAACTATTACCATCAATTTGTTTTGAATAACTTAATTCTTTAAGCTGTATCAATCTCTCTGCTTGATCATCTGGGCATTCTTCTCTGAGCACAGATTCCCAGAGATCTTCAATTAGAAGACGATTTTTATCAAGTGGATCATTGTTACTTATCAGATCCACATTATTATTTTTTATCTGTCGAAAAGATTCCATATAATCATTATGTCACAAGTGAAAATGTTCAGATCAAATGTTTAATTAAATAATCAAACATTCATGGCCTCACTCCTAATCATATCCTCCATAGAAATTTTCATTATCTGCTCAATAGAAAGACCTTTTTCATATTGATTTATCCATTTCATAGATTGATTGCCTTCTTCAAGCACTTTATAGATAGGATCTAAAAGAGGTTTCATACCATAATTTTCTGCTGTGGATGATAAATCTGATAATAAGTTTTGAATCCATTCTCTACAAATAACTCTTTTTCCGTCTTGCCAATGAATTAATTCTGAATTAAGACTATCTTTAGCAGCATTAATTTCATTTTGATCACATATTTCTGACAACTCATCCATAGAAAAAGTACTAGCTTTCATAGGATCTAAGGTATTTATATTTTCAAAAAGATTTAAGATCCTAAGTTCTATCATGGCGGTTATCCCTAGAAGCAGATTAATATCGTAAACAAAATCACAAATTCTTAATTCCAAACGGTCAAGGATTAAAGGTCTTTGGGGACCATTTGGTCTGATTGAAGACCAAAAATGCCTAATATTTTGCATGTTTTTATTAGATATATTTTCCTCTATCCAATCGATATAAGAATTATGATTTAAAAAAAAAGGAACGCTACTAGGTGTTTTAGGAAATTGGATCCATCTCTGAGAGTGATTATTCGTAATTTTATTATTTAAAAAAGGTGAGCTAGCACTTAATGATAGATATAAAGCAGCCTCAGATCTTATAAGTCTTATAGCTGTAAAAAGTTTATCTAAATCATCTATTCCTATGTTTATATGGACACTAGAAGTTGCAATAGATATTCCATAATTATCTTGAATAAATTGATGATAAACGTTGTCAATATCAGATCTTTGAAATTGAATATCGTGATTAAAACAAAGAGTGGACGAAGGAATGATTGTTAAATTTTTTGTATTTAGCCACTTCCTTAGCTTTTTTCTTGGAGTTATTAATTTCTCATATAAAGAACCGTAGTCTTTTTCAGGTGTTGTTATGTATTCAACGTTTCTGTTATCTGGCTCTTTTACAAAATCAGGAAATTTTTTCTCAATTTCAGCCGAAACACCAATATGAGAATTTAAAGAACCTGTGAAAAGTTCCACCTCAAAACCTTTATAAAGATTATTTTGACTCATTTATTTATCCAAACAGGCTAATGCTTTAAGTATTCCCTTTGCTTTATTTATCGTCTCTTGATATTCATTTTCAGGAAAAGAATCAGCAACTATTCCAGCTCCTGCTTGCACTGACACATCATATTTCCCATCTCTTGAGGGTTTAACTATCATGGTTCTTATCGTAATTGCTGTATTTAATGCACCATTAATATCAATAGATCCGTATACACCAGCATAAGGTCCTCTAGCATCTTTTTCAAAATGCTTAATCAATTGCATAGCTCTTATTTTTGGGGCGCCAGTCACAGTCCCAGCAGGAAAGGATGCTTTGAGCAAATCCCATACATCAGCATTATTTTTTAAGATTCCCTCAACTTGACTGACTATATGCATAACATGTGAATATTTCTCAATAATCATTAAATCCTTTACCTTGACAGTACCAATTTCACAAACTCTTCCAAGATCATTTCTTCCAAGATCAATCAACATTACATGCTCAGCTATCTCTTTGGGATCCTTTAATAATTCCTTTTCTAATTCCAAGTCTTGTTGATTATCAATACCTCTTGGTCTCGTGCCAGCTATTGGTCTTAAGCTTGCAACAATCTGACTATTTTTATTTTTTTCTGCTTTAACCATTACTTCAGGACTTGAACCTATCAGATACCATGAGCCGAAATCAAAAAATGACATGTAAGGAGATGGATTAACCATCCTCAGACTTCTATATAAGTTAAAGGGATCATTATTGACTTGAGTTTGAAATCTTTGACTTATAACTATTTGGAAGATATCTCCCTTTCTTATGTATTCTTTTGCAGAGAGAACTGCATCCTCAAAATCTTTTTTCTCCCAATTACTTTCTAAATCTAAATTTAAATTATCATTTTCATTCCAATCTAAAAACTCATTTTCTTTTAGAGGAACTCTCATTAAATTTCTAGTTTCCTGAATTTTAGATATTGAGTTTAGATACAACTCTTCAATTGAAGACTCTTGAGAAGAAGTTGTATCTGCATAAACCACCGCAGTAATACATCTTTTTATTTGATCAAAAACAACTAATTGATCAAAAAACATCCAGGAACCTTGAGGGATATTGTTTTCTGGCATTTCATTTATTGGAACGCTTGGCTCTATTCGATTTATTAATTCATAACCCCAAGAGCCATATAACTGTCCAATTGATGGTAATTCTTCAAGCATGGTTGACTTATATTCCATTGTCCAACTTTTTAAAATATCAAAAGGATCACCTTTATGTGTTTCAGTTTTGCCATTATTCCAAGTTTTAACTATTTCTTCTCCATAACAAACTGCCTCCCAAAGAGGTTTAGTAGCAACAATACTCCACCTGCCCAAATTCTCCCCACCTTCAACAGATTCAAGAAAAACACCATGGGAATCTTTTGAAGATAATTTTAACCAAGTTGATAATGGAGTCTCCAAATCAGCTGGCCAAGTTTCTACTATAGGTATAAAATTTTTACCTTCTTTATAAGCCTTTAAAAAACTAATTTTCTGTGAGCTGATCATATTAATAATGTCAGCCCAAATTATAATTATTTTCTTCTTTTATATCAACTTTAAGGAAG
Organism: Prochlorococcus sp. MIT 1304; assembly: GCF_047305015.1. Classification (NCBI taxonomy): domain Bacteria; kingdom Bacillati; phylum Cyanobacteriota; class Cyanophyceae; order Synechococcales; family Prochlorococcaceae; genus Prochlorococcus; species Prochlorococcus sp. MIT 1304. Next base: position 350,258 of record NZ_CP138974.1, read on the forward strand.
TTAATCAAAAGTATTCTTAGTTGTAAATTTCAAACCAGCAGGATTAGGATTCTCACCTATTCTTCTAGGATTATGTCCTACTTTCTCTCTGCCTTCATTTACTTTTTCAGGGAAAACACCATCCTTTGGGTGTAAAAATTCAATATCACCACCTGGGAAAATTCGGTAGATTTTAAAATCTTCAATTCTTGGCTTGAAGGCTCTTAATTGTGTTCCTAATGCAAGACATTGTTCTTTTCTTGCAAAGTACATTAAATTATCGCCTTCATGCATAATAGCGGCTCCACCGGTAGGCAATTCAAATGCTTGTTCCTTTGAACTTTTCCAAACAATTGCATATTTTTCTTCCGTTTCTGCTGAGTTTAATAAACCACCAGTACTTCCTATATGCTTTGGAAATTGACCAACTAAAGTTTCAGTCATCCTTGATTTTGAGTTATTTATAATAAGAAATTAGCATTCATATTTTGCAAAATTCAAAATTTACAGGGAATTTTCTACATTATTTAATATATGGCAAATTTATTTCTCATTTATTTTGAATCTGAAATCGGGAAAAATACTGTCAAACCTGTGTCACGCCTTTTTGTGACATGCCCTCCTAAACTAGCTAACAACTTTTGAGTAGCATTTTGACTAAGTTGTAAACTACCTGTTTGAGGGTTCCAATTTAAAACAGGACCAATGTCAGAACCATTATCTTTTTTAAGAATTTCTTTTTGATTACTTTCTAATTTCTGTACTTTTAATTGAAGTTTAAGTTTTTGACCAGCTGGTCTTAATTCTAAAATTAATGTACTGCCTTCTTTTAATCCTCTAGTATTTTTATCAATTAATCCACTTAACATTAATTCCAATTTTTCAGAATCACTCAAAATTTGCGGAAGTTGATTAGGAATATCAATCTTTAAAGAAATCCCTCGTCTGTTTAATTGTTTATTCCATAATGGAGAAAGCTTGTTAAAAATTTCGGCTAAATTAATTTTTGCCAGGTTATTTAGTGACGGAACTTCATTACTCACTAATTCTGCTGCATTGAAGATTAAACCAAACCTATCAATTTGCTCATTACATTCATTATCTATTTGAATTAAACGATTTTTCATTGATTCATCCATCTTATATTTTTTTAAAGTAGAACTTATGAGGGTTCTTATTGTTGCTAAGGGCGTTCTTACTTCATGAGATATGGCGCGTAATAATTTTGCTTCAGTTATTTGAACATTTTTTTCATCATTTTTTACAGAATTCTGAATATTATGATTTGGCCCTATGTTTGCCAATTTTGCCGATAATATTGGCCAAAATAATTTTTCAAATTGATTATTTATATTAAGGTTTCCTAAATTATTGATTGCATTACGAAATTTTACTCCTTCCTCATAATTTTCTTGATTTAATTTTTCATGCATTAATTCAATTGAAAGTTTTAGACTTTCTTCATCACACTTCATTAATAAACTTTTCTTATCCTTTTCTCCCACAATTGACAATATGCATTGAAAATTTGGGGTGATTATCATCAAAAAAGGTTCATAACCATCTTCTTGACTAAGATTTAAAACTTTATAATTACTAACTAAATCGAAATCTTTTTTTATCTTATCTGAATTATTGACTGGTAAAAAACCTGCATTCTCATTTTGAAAGTATGGAAACCCCTCAGGAGACCAAAGCCATCCATGAAGTTGATTTAAGAATTTTTTTTCATTAAAAGCTGGCAAAGGCGAGGCGACCCAAATCCCCCCATCTTTATAATTCTGAGATAGAAAATCTTTTTGAATAACTTCTAAAGAAGCCCACCACATTCTTCTGGATATATCATCCTCTACATATATAGTCTGGACTCCTTTAATCAAAAGGTCTTGAAGTTTTTTTATAGTTATTTGTGATTTCATCAACTTCTTAGTGATCTAGAACGTTTCAATATAGATAAAGCAAATCCAATAGATATAAAATTAGTCACCAATGAGGTTCGACCATAGCTCATAAAAGGAAGGGGAATTCCAGTAACTGGTCCTAATCCAATAGTCATAAATACATTAATGATTATTTGAAATAAAAAAGTTGAGGCTATTCCAATAACAATTAGAGATTCATAGTTAGTCCTAGCAATTGTTGCAGTATTAATGAGTTTTTTAATTAAAAAAAAGAACAAAAATAAAACTATAACGCACCCCACAAAACCTAATTCTTCCCCTAAAGCACTGAATATAAAATCAGTATGTTGTTCAGGTATAAATTGCAAATTAGTCAGCTTACCTTGTAGTAAACCAGTCCCAAATAATCCTCCAGAACCAATTGCAATTTTACTCTGTATCAAATGATATCCTCCACCTAATGGATCTCTACTTGGATCTAAAAATAAAACTAATCTATCTTTTTGATATTCTTTTAAGCCATATTGCCACAAAATTGGTGTAAATTTTGCCACTAATAAATGGAACGAAATAGCGAGAGCAGAAGAAATAATTTTCTTTTTTGAAGATCTATAAGCAAGATATCCTATAGCTGGAATCCAGAAAATAAGAAGATTTGGTAAGGTTAGATATAGTATTGATGTGATAATACAAAACACTAATATCAAAATCCACTCTATGGGCATTTGAGACCAATAGAGCATGACACCTGTCAAAACAATTAAAACTAAAGAGGTACCTAAGTCCGGTTGAAAGAAAATTAATAACCAAGGAATAACAACTACTAATAAGGGCAATACTAAATCTCTTATTGTTTGGATTATTTTTTTGTCGAGTACTAAAGCAAGAGTTAATACACTACTAAGTTTAGCTACCTCTGAAGGCTGAAAAGAAAAGATGCCCAAGTTTAGCCATCTTTGAGCTCCAGAAACTGAAATCCCAAAAAAATAAATAAGTAATAAGGATATTAGAGTACAAAAATAAAATGGAACTACATACTTTCTAAGTCTCTCTAACGGTATATAAGAAATAAAAAATGCTAAGAAATAACCTAAAAAACCAGTTAAGATATGAGCTAGATAGTTCGATACTAAAAAATCACCCTGAATACTTTTTATCAAAAAACCCGAAATAATAACTAAAAACAGGGGAACAATAAGTAGTGGAGAAAATAAAAAACCTCTATTAAAGTTGTCTTTTTTTTGTAAAAATCCTCTGTTATTTAATAAAGAAATTCTCTTAAACATCAATAAGTATTAACAAATTGGTTCTTAATTAATTGAGCTAAATTACCAAATACTAAAGAGCTTTCTTTATTCGGCTGGCTTATTGAGATTGGTACACCTTTATTACTATCATCAACGAGAGGGATTTCAATAGGAATTTGAGCTAATAATGGTAAGTCATTTTCTTTAGCTAATGTTTGTCCTCCACCTTTGCCAAAGATTTCATATTTTTTACCTGGCATATCTGGCGGAATAAATACTGACATATTTTCTACAATTCCTAGTAAAGGTACTCCGAGTTGTTTAAACATTGCTAATCCCCTCCTTGCATCTTGCAAAGATACTTGTTGAGGAGTAGTGACAACTATAGCTCCAGAAATAGGCACAGATTGAGTAAGAGATATTTGAGCGTCTCCTGTTCCCGGAGGCAAATCAATAACCAAAAAATCAAGATTATTCCATTCAACTTGGTACAAAAATTGTCTGATAATACTATTAAGCATTGGTCCTCTCCATATAACAGGCTGGCCTTCTTCTATGAGGAAACCCATTGACACAAGTGAAATTCCATATTTATTTATTGGTATTAACCTTTGATCACTGCCACTTCCTTCAGTAACCTTTGGATTCTGTTCGGCAACTCCCATCATTGAGGGAGTATTAGGTCCATATATATCGGCATCCAGCAAACCAGTTTTCAAGCCTAATTTAGCCAGAGAACAAGCGAGATTAACTGCAATGGTACTTTTCCCAACTCCACCTTTACCACTGCTAACAGCTATGATATGGCGAATTCCATCAATCTTCTGCAACTCAGGAGCATTACTTTGATTTTGAGATTCTGTTTTGGAAGGATTATTATCTACTTCTATTTGAACATCATCAATATCTTCAAAATCCAGTAAAACGCCTCTAACCTCTTGAACAATTCTATCTCTCTGGGAATTTGCAAACGATGGTAATGATAATGTTACTATTACTCTCGGTATAGTTACTCTTACATTTTTAATCCAAGCTAATTCAATTACATTTTTCTTTGATCCTGCATCTAGAACTTTTTGCAAAGCAAAATTCGCATCTTCTATTGTGGTCATTAAATTTTTAAATATTTTGACAAGGTAGTCGACTGTTTAAAAGATTAAGAACTATGTCGAACTATCAAATAATAGGCAATAAGGACCCCCTAAGAGAAATTATAAAGAGAAACTTATAATTAACCAAAAAAAATTTTTTCTTCAAGATTTACTAAATACATGTTGAAAGAACCTCCTAAAAACTCGAGAGAAAAAACTAAAAATCTCTTATTAACTCTACAAGACAAAATTTGTTCAGGCCTTGAAAATGTAGATGGCAAAGGGAAATTTACAGAGGAATCCTGGCTAAGAGACGAAGGTGGCGGTGGAAGATCAAGAGTATTGAAAAATGGTTCTATTTTTGAGCAAGCAGGTGTTAACTTCTCGGAAGTACAGGGAAAAGAATTACCTCAATCTATAATCTCTCAAAGACCCGAAGCAAAAGGTCATGAATGGTTTGCCACAGGAACTTCTATGGTTTTGCATCCTAAGAATCCCTACATTCCTACAGTGCATCTGAATTATCGATATTTCGAAGCTGGTCCTGTTTGGTGGTTTGGGGGAGGTGCAGATTTAACCCCTTTTTATCCTTATCTTTCTGATGTAAGGAATTTTCATAATGAACATAAAAAAGCTTGTGAGAAAGTTGATCAAGATTTGCATAAAGTTTTCAAACCATGGTGTGATGAATATTTCTTCTTGAAGCATAGAAATGAATCTAGAGGCATAGGAGGTATTTTTTATGATTATCAAGATGGTTCAGGCAATATTTATAGAGGAAATAATCAAAAAGGAGAAGCATCAAAAGCTTCACAAAATATTGGCAGATCTAATTTAAATTGGGATGATTTATTTTCATTAGCGGAAAACTGTGGGCAGGCATTCCTCCCTTCATATTTGCCTATTATTGAAAAAAGAGCTTCTCAAGCATATTCATCGAAGGAAAGAGAATTCCAGCTATATCGAAGAGGTAGATATGTTGAATTCAATTTAGTTTGGGATAGAGGGACAATTTTTGGACTGCAAACAAATGGCAGAACTGAATCTATATTAATGTCCTTACCGCCTTTAGCTAGATGGGAATATGGATATAAAGCTAGAAAGAATTCTCGAGAGGAATTTCTTACATCAATATTTACAAAACCCCAAGATTGGTTAAACGATAAAGAGTTAGAGAAATTCTGTATAGAGAATAATATTTTTGATTAAAAATTATCGTATAAACTTTTAAAGTATCTAAATAGGTGTTTTAAATAAAGAGCCGTCACTTTTCAATTGAAGTTTTTCTCCGAGTTCATTTTCTAAAGAGATTAATTCATCCCTATGGGCTCTAAGTCTCATAAAAGTTGAATCATTTTCATTTTCGTTGATCAACCTTAATTCAAATTTCTCCTCTCTTGCTGATTTTTTAAAATAAACAATTCCAGATAAAGGTCCACCAATCAATCCCAAAAGAATAGGCCACCAACCCAATTCAGGATATATTTGAATAATTACTAATCCCAAAGCACATGAACCAAAACCGCCAAGAAAACCTAAAAAAATTGCTAAAAATTTACTAGAAACAACTTGACCCTTGAATGTTAAAATTCTTTGTTCAAAATCTCCTCCTGTTTGCTTCCATCCCCTCAAATTAAGCCATTCACATAAGCCATTTAAAACTTTAATTGGCTGCTGAGAAGATGAAATCTCAACTATGGTTGTTCTATCTTTACTGGAAGCCCTAAGAAAAAAAAATAATCCTATAGCCAAGAGAATTGTCAGCAATAATGTTGAATTTAAGGAATATGACATTAAATAATTTTTCTAGTAACTCGAGAATAAAAATTAAAGTTACATCATATTATAATTTTTTTGAATTATTCTGTAAAATATTCCTATTAGACAAAATTTCTTAATTAAATAAAATCTTAAGTAATATTCTAAATTTTAAATTTCTTTAAATACTTATTAACAATGACCATTGAAAATAAAAATATTGATCTTCTTTATAGCGATTTAACAGTAGATTTATACAATCTTTATAAAAAATCATCCTACCTAGCTATTGATACTGAAGCAATGGGTTTAATTCATGGAAGAGATAGACTCTGTTTAGTACAAATATGCAATGAATTTAAAAGAACATCGTGTATAAAAATCGAACTTAATACATCTTCTTCACCTCATTTAAAAAAACTTCTTGAAGATGAAAAAATTACTAAAATATTTCACTACGCGAGATTTGATGTAGCAGCTCTAAAATGCAATCTTGAAATTAATACAAAAAATATTTTTTGTACAAAAATTGCTAGTAAGTTGGCAAGAACTTATACAAATAAACACGGTTTAAAGGATTTAATTAATGAATTGTTAGGCATAGAACTAGACAAAAGCTCGCAAAGTAGTGATTGGGGTAGCAACGAAGATTTAACAAAAGATCAATTAGATTATGCAGCAAATGATGTTAGATATTTAATTGAAGCTATGCATAAATTAAAAGTTATCCTAGAAAGAGAGGATAGATATGAATTAGCTCAAAAATGTTTCGAAACAGTTTCTGTACATGCTGATTTAGACATACTAAAATTCTCAAATATATTTGAACATTAAGAATCAATCTTCAGTTAAAAAATTATCTTCACCATCAAGAGTTTCCATAAGCTTATCAAGTATTCTTGAAGAACTTAATTTATCTCCATCATTTTTTTCACAAATTTTTAAAACATTTTGCGCAACTTGTATTTTTTCTTGAATAGTTTTCGAGCCTTCTTTTGCAATTTGAATTTCTACTTTCTTTTTTGCAGAAGATAAGCTTATACTCATAAGTTTTGCAATCTCTGCACAAATTTTTAGATATTGCCGATCATTTATTGAATACATAAAAGAATTAATAATAAATAAGTTTGTGCCATTTACTAAGATAACAAATGAAGGTTTATGGCATCTACGATTTTCTTACTTGCTCCGGGTTCCCCCATTCTTTTTTTTCCAATTTTTGCTTGTTCTAACCTATCAACTTTTCCTTTCAAAAGTAAACTTAAACGTTTTAAAAGAATTTTTTTGTTCTTGCAAACTAGAACACTACCTCCCAATAATCTTGATTGCCTTTTTGCAAATGATTTTGTAAATTGTGGTCCAGGTCCCGGTAGAGAAAGAGATGGAATTCCAAGGCCAGCAATTTGCTCTGTAGCAGTTCCTGCATTAGACAAGCCAACTTCTGCCATATTAGCCCATGAATTGAATTTACCTTTTCCAATTACTACATATTTATCTTTCTTCTTCCATACTGAATCTTCTTCAATAAGAAATTTAACTTTACTTTGTTTTTTAAAACCATATTTATTTAAATAATTTTGAATTTGAATCACATTCGCATTAATGCTCAAAGGCAAAAGTATTAACAAATCCTTTGATAAATCAAAATCTTGCAAACAATTTAGAAAATTATCAAGATTTTTGAGAGCTTCAGGGTATCTACTTCCAATTAATAAAATAATCCTTTTAAAAGAAATAATATTTGATATCTTATCGTTTGCTACGTTAACAAAATCCATCATTGGATTACCCAAGTATTTTGCATCAATATTTTTTTTATACAAATTACTGGCTGTAATTTTATCTCTCATAATTAAATTTTTACATCTTGGAGATTTCATTAAAAACATTTCCCATGGATCCCATTCAGAACCTTTCAACTTATGATAAAAATCGCTTAAATCCCAACCTGGCCCACTACTCCAAGTATGATCACTTTTGGGAGTTCCAATGAAACTAAAGTCGCATTCTGAACTCCAAGCGTAGAGTAACGGTAAGAAATCGCCTACTGCAATAATTTGGCAGTTATGTTTTGACTTCTGTTTTACAAGTAGAAAATTTCTTAAATTATCGATTAAAAATCCTGCAAACAAATCAAGCACAAATCCCTTCAAACTTTGATTACTAAAACCTCCACTAGGCAGCTCTTTTAAATATCCTATTTTACGAAAATTTTTTGATTTTATGGAATTAAATACATCTCCATTTCCTACTAACGGTAAAACTTCAATATTTTTATTTTTAATTTTTAGTAATCTTTTTATTATTTCCGATGCGATTACATCTTCTCCATGACCATTGCATATGAATAATAGAGAATGAGACACCTTACTGTTAAGATCATAAAAAGACTCAATCGAATCTTTTTCGGCGGCATGGCCAAGTGGTAAGGCAGAGGATTGCAAATCCTTTATCCCCAGTTCGAATCTGGGTGCCGCCTTATTTAATTTTTTTACGCATTGAATTATGAAGTTTTCTAAGAACTTCAATTTCAAATAAAGGGTATAAACTTTCAATTACTTATTGATATATAGAAAAATAATCTTTTCTTTATTTTTTTTAAATAATACCCGATATCCATTAATAAATAAAATTTAATTGATTTATTAATTATTTTCATAAGATTATTAATATAAGAATTTGAATTATTTTAGTAATCATTATCTGCTACACACATTCCTAAACATCTAACACCATTTGATGCAGTTCTTTTGCAATGATTACATAAAATGGGGTCCTTCTCTGAAGTAAGGTTAATTTTTGAATTATTTTGGCCTTTAATACTTATTAACTCTTGTGTTGAATCAAATAGAGTCATTCTTGGAATCATCACTTGAATCGATACTAACAACAAGTGAAGCATTAGTGTTGGAGGAAGGTATATCCATAATTTTTACAGTTTCTTTAGGCTCATCAATAACTTGATTTTCTTCAGTACTTTCATCCACAGCACAAGCTTCAAGAGCCTCTCGAAGTAGTGAATCAAAAGTTGCTCCAGGCAATCTATGTCTTGCAACCTCAAGAAAAGTTCTAGGTAACGATTCAGATGCAGCATCTCTTAAAGCAGGATTATTCTTTCTATGTTCTTGTTCTTCTTCTATTGATTTAATAAACCTCAGTGTGACATCTCTTTTGGTAGAAGCTTTTATCAAGGTATCGTTTTCCGGATTGCTAACATTAGGTTCATTTTCGAGATCGCTAAGTCTTTTTTCCAAACTATTTAAAACTTCATTAGCTTCTTTACTAATATGCGCTAATTGACCATCGGACAAATTAGGTAAATCAGCAACAAAAACTTTCCCATGATCCCTTAGTGTTAAGAAAGTTGGCCTTGGGCCTTGAGCCTGTCTACCAATTGATTCAGAATTATTACCTATTGGTCTTTTTGGAGGTGTAGGACCAGCTGAACTACGTCTACGAGTAATTCTTTGATTATTTGCAAATGGCATTGAATAAAGATTAAATCTTAATACTTAAACTTCCGATATAATTCGGCTGTAATTTTATTATATTACACCCAACTTTTTCATTTGGGTATAAAAAATAATTTTTTAAAACTCATTTAAAAAAGATAAAAAAATTTAAGTTAAAATTTCTGGTAAAAATTTACTAATTGTTGAATCATTTTTTCGAACTATCTTTCCAATTTCCCAACTATCTATACCATAATCTTTGCAGATACTTAATATCGCGTCCTTAAATTGTTTATCAATAATTAAACAAAATCCAACTCCAAGATTAAAAGTATTCCAAAAATCTCTTTCAGGAATAGATCCTTTCTCTTTTAAGAATTTAAATAAAGTAGGTATTTGCCAAGAACTGGTATTGATATAAGGAATAAAATCAGAAGGAATACATCTTGGTAAATTTTCTGGAATTCCTCCTCCAGTTATATGAGACATTGCTTTAATTTCAATATCTTCAGATAACATTTGGTTAATCACATTATTGTAAATTTTTGTAGGTTTTAATAACTCATCATAAAAATTTAAGTGAGAAACTTTTTCAAATTCTTTATCTATTTGATTATTGTTTTGAATAATTTTTCTTACTAAACTAAAGCCGTTACTATGAACTCCATTACTTTTTAAAGCAATTATTAAGTCATTTTCAGAGACTTTTTTACCATTAATAAGCTTATCCTCATCAACTATTCCAACACAAAATCCTGCAAGATCATACTTATTTTTTGAATAAAATCCAGGCATTTCAGCAGTTTCTCCGCCAAGTAATGAACAGTTATTTTCTCCGCATCCATGTGAAATTCCCTGAACAACCCTCAATAATTGTTTCTTATCAAGCTTACCTGTAGCAATATAATCTAGAAAAAATAAAGGTCTTGCACCACTAGTAATAATATCGTTCATGCACATAGCAACTAAATCAATGCCAACCTCAAAGTGAAAGTTTTTACTTTGAGCTAATTCTAATTTTGTTCCAACACCATCAGTCCCTGAAACAAGAACTGGTTTTTTAAAACTATCGATAGGAATTCTAAACAAACCTCCGAACCCGCCAATACCCTCAATCACATTAGATGTATGAGTTGCTTCAACTGCCTGTTTAATTTCGGAAACAAATTCTCGCCCAGCTTCTATATCAACACCTGATGTTTTGTAATCCATGAAATAAAAATGATAGACTTTACCTATATAGATATTCCTCCTAAGATTACTTTTGTCCAGTAATTATTTATCAAATAGATTTATTTTTTAAAAACAAAGTGAAGAAAGTAATCATAAGGAAAACTGAAGAAATAGAAAATTGGAGGAGAAATATAAATAGTGAAATTAACTTCATTCCAACAATGGGTAATCTTCATGATGGTCATATTAAACTAATATCAACAGCAAAAAATGACAATTCCAATGTTAATTTAGTAAGTATTTTTATTAATCCACTTCAATTTGATAACAAGTTAGATTTAGAGAATTACCCTCAAACAATTGATAATGATATAAAAATCTCCTTTTCAAATGGCGCAGATGCTATCTTCATACCAAGTTATGAAGATATATATCCACCGAATAATAAAAATATTAAATTCCTAAAAGCTCCAAAAGAACTATCTTCTGCATTATGTGGATTAAATCGAATTGGACATTTTGATGGCGTTTGTACAGTAGTTTATAGATTACTTAATCTCATAAAGCCAAAAAATCTTTACTTAGGAGAAAAAGATTGGCAACAACTTTTAATTTTAAAAAATCTAGTCCTTAGAAAAAATTTAAATGTTGCTATTAGATCCATACCTACACAAAGAGATTTTGATGGAATTCCTCTAAGTTCACGTAATGTACATTTATCAAAAAACGAAAGAAAATTGATTAGTTTTTTTTCAAGTGAGTTATTAGAAGCAAAAAAAATTTTTCAACAAGATAAAAAGATCAATTTAAACCAAATAATTAAGAAGTTATCAGCAAAAAAAATTTCAGTTGAATATTTAGAACATTTACACCCTCATACACTCCAAAAAGCAAGACCTGAGGATAATATTTCGTTATTGGCTGGTGCGATAAGATGTGGGGAGACAAGATTAATTGATCACGTTTTTTTAATGAAAAGAAGGCCTATTATTGCAATTGATGGTCCTGCAGGTTCAGGTAAAAGTACTGTAACAAAGTTAATAGCGAAGAAACTTAATCTCTTATATTTAGATACTGGCGCAATGTATAGGGCATTGAGTTGGCTTATAATAAAAGAAAGTGTTGATTATAAAATAGAAAAAAAATTGCAGAATATTCTTAAAGATATATCTATATTTTTCAAGTCGAATACAAATTCACATCAGGATGTTTATGTTAATAACTACTGTGTTACTAAAGAAATTAGGTCGCAAAAGATAAGTTCCATCGTTTCTAAAATTTCCTCAATAAAAGAAGTAAGAAAATTTTTAGTAGCCGAACAAAGAAAAATTGGAGAATCAGGCGGACTTGTAGCTGAGGGAAGAGATATAGGAACTACTGTTTTTCCTCATGCAGAACTTAAAATATTTTTAACTGCTAGCATCGATGAAAGAGCAAAAAGAAGAAAATATGATAAAAATAGTAAAGACTCACAAGAAATAGACCTTTATACGTTAAAAGAACTTATAAAGAAAAGAGATTTTGAAGATTCCAATAGGGAAATTTCTCCTCTAATAAAGGCGAATGACGCAATAGAAATTATTACGGACGGATATACAATTGATGAGGTAGTGGATAAAATTATTGACCTTTATAATGATAGGATTCCTAAAGAGACTGAGATCAAATAAATTCAAGAAATACTTCCCAAAAAACCGGTTACAGAGTCTTCTAAAATATCAAGAACATAATCGAAGCCCTCATCACCTCCAAAATATGGGTCAGGAACTTCTTGTTCATTAAAAACAGATCTAAAATCTTGTATTTTTTTGATTGATGCAAAGCCAGTTGAAGCTGTGCTATTTTTAAGATTTTGAATATTTCTAAAATTTGAATCGTCCATCGCAAGAATATAGTTAAATTTGTCAAAATCTTCGATAGTAATTTGACGAGCCCTGCTTAGGATATTTATATCTCTTCTTTCAGCCGCAATTCTCATCCTAGAGTCAGCTTTTTTTCCAATATGCCAACTCCCAGTTCCAGCAGAATCTACAATAAAGCCATCTGTTAATTCCTTCTTTTCGAGTAGACTTATAAAAATAGCTTCTGCTGCTGGAGACCTACAAATATTTCCCAAACATACAAAAAGAACGGAAATTTTATTCATATGATTTCAAATTCCAGTAAATTATAAGACTTTTAAGTAGTAAATAAAACTTCTTCAATTAAAGATTCAGTAAATTCTTTACCAAACAAACTCGACAACATTGGCCTTGCTGGATCGTTATCTCTTCTATAATTCAAATATTCATTTTGACCGTTTATTAATTCTTTTTGCAGTTCAAGATTTACTTCTTTGCTTTCGAAAAGAATTTCCAAATACAAATCAAGATATTCCTTAAATGAGGTATAAAGTTGATTAGTAATTAAAAAATCACTTCTTTCTTCTTTTGGTAATTTTGACCATATTACGCCTGGAGAAAAAAATCTAGCTACATCCGCAGACATTTTTTCAGCTAGTGGCAGTGATGAATGACAATGATTTTTAAGTTTTATGAGTTTTTCTAGTAACTCATTATTGTATTGTTTTTGTATTTTTAATGAAGGCTGAAAATCTAACACTAATAAATGACTATTAGGAAGAGAAACAAAATCTACTCCAAAAAAAGGGACGTTATAAATAGTATTAGGAATAATTAAAAAATTTAGAACAGAGTAATTAGGACTATTTATACAAACTGCCCTTGCGAATTGAATTCTTTTTTTATGCGTTACACCCCAAGTAGATAGATTCACATTTTTTTTTAATTTTTTTGAACCATAAGTTGAATCTTTATAAGAATATTCCGAGGGTATTTTTTTTTCTAAACAGTTATATTTACTTAAATTATTTGTTAAATATTTTAAAAAATTATGCCATCTCCAATCTGGCCTGTAAAAAATAGTATCTTGTATTAACATTCAATGAATAATCTCATTATTTAATGTAAAAAGAAATTTATTGATAAATTTTTTTGTCCATTTTTCTCCAAAAAAAGATTTAAACAATTTATCTGCAGGGTCTTTTTCAAAACTATACTTATCATATTTAATTTGATTAATCTTTATTTCTTCTGCATTTAAAAATTGATTAACAGGATTCGATTTATTAATGTTCAAATAATTTTTTACAAATGAATGGAATATATTATTTAAATCTCTATCAAGATTTAATTTATTTCCTCTACATATAATCACCCATGGGGAAAAATACTTTTTTGAATCATATATATTCTTCATTTTATTATTATCAAATGCAGAATATTTTTTCTTAATACTACCTAAACTTGAACAATATTTTTCAAGATATTTGTTTTCTTGAATTAAAGGTTGATAATCAAGTATTGCTAATAACTTTTGAGAATTTCCAAACCATAAAATATCAGCTCCTAAAATAGGCATTTCACTATTAAAATTAGGATATGCGACCGTATTAAACACTTGCAGTTTTTTGCCACCATCTAATCTTGTTATACGCCACTTTCTATATTCGGAAGATGAAAAAAGCCAATTTTTAATAATATATTTTGAGTCTTCATTATGATGTTCTTTAAATTCACCAGATATTTGTACTTCATGTCCATTTAATTCATCAATATTGGTTTTAAGGAAATCAACTAATGAATCAAACATAAATTTTAGGTCTCGGTACTTCCTTTCCTAACTTTTTTTGTAATGTAATTAAATACAATTTTGCCTAAAACAGCAATCAAGTTACCTTCAAGCTCCTTAAACATTTTCATATTGTAAGTAAAAGCTTGATTAGCTTCATCAATAATTTGATCAGCCGTCTTTTGATTTATTGGAAGTTGATTCAAAGTAAGGGAATATTCTTCCTTGAATTTCTTTTCATCAGCAATTAATTCAAACTCATAAAAATTTAAACCATCATTTCCCTGCAAATTTAATGCTTTTTTAGCGATCCTTTTCAAGATTTGCCCCCCAGATAAATCTCCTATATAGCGAGTATAGTGATGACCAACTAAGAGCTCTGGTGAATTTTTTGCGACCTCTCGGATTCTTTCAACATATTCTTTTGCTGAGTGAGAAATATTAATTTCATTCTTCCAGTTTTCACCAAAATAAAATTTAAGATCATTTACAAGAGTTTCTTTCCTGAATAATGATTTAAAACCTATAGGTTTTATTACGGGATGTTCCTCATTGACCAGTCTTTCAATTTCTTCTTCCATAGCTTCATAAACAAAATATAAATCGCTAATTAATTTTCTATAAGATTTTTTTTCAACAACTCCTTTTAAAAAACAAGCCACAAAGCCAGTATTTTCTGCCATAGTATGGGATTTTTTTGTCCCTTCTCTTAATTGTCCTGCAAGAGCAACTGCCATATATTTTGAATTATTTTTGTAAGTGTATTTAATCTACAAGGAAAATACATAAAACAGCTAATTTTTGTTACCAGCGGATGTTGTAGAGAATAGCTTATAAAGTTCTTTACAAACCAAAAAAAGGTTATCTTTTTGTTCCTTTTGCGGTAGATGAGTACCAGTCATTTCCCAATCACCAATAGTAGCCACTCTCCATCTCTCGGAGGGAACAATCATTCCTCGCATTATTATTCCCAACAATTTCGGAACTCTGCCATTATTATCATTTTCAATTCTTAATTGTAAGAGTATTGCTCTACATTCAATGAGAGGACTCCAACCAGGGAAATGAAACGCAAAATCAATACTATCTTGCATAGATTCATTATTTGAATTGTCCCAGGGACTAAAGTTTACGCTTGCATCTGGAAAATATTTCCGAAACAAAGCTGCAGTGGAAGCAATTTTATTAGCTATTTCAACATTACTTACATTTGAACTCGCATTCATAAGTAGCTGACTATTTTTTTGAAAATGACATAATTTGCTGTAACTTGCTTATTAACTACTTTTTCTTTTAATAAAGATGTTGAAATGCTGATCAATAAACTATTCTCTATTCACATTTGAATAATAAATTTCTAGGTTTTAATGAAAATAACTCATCGCAAATTACAATACGAGGAACTTCAATGAGTTATCTTTTATTAATTCAATGCTATGCCAAAATTTGAAAAATTAACTTTACCTAATGAAGGCGAAATAATAACTTTTAATCAAGGCAAACCTAATGTTCCTAATAATCCAATTGTCCCATTTATTCGGGGTGATGGTACTGGAGTTGATATTTGGCCTGCAACTCAAATCGTTCTTGATTCAGCTATTAAAAAAAGCTACAAAGATGAAAGAAAAATTAATTGGTTTAAAGTCTATGCAGGCGATGAAGCTTGTGAACTTTATGGAACATATAACTATCTCCCTCAAGATACTATTGAAGCAATCAAACACTTTGGTGTAGCCATCAAAGGGCCTTTAACGACTCCCATCGGAGGAGGTATTAGATCTCTTAATGTTGCATTAAGGCAAATATTTGATTTATATAGCTGTGTTAGGCCATGTAAATATTATTCAGGAACTCCAAGCCCTCACAAAAATCCTCAAAATTTAGACGTTATTGTTTATAGAGAAAATACTGAGGATATCTACATGGGAATTGAATGGGAAGCGGAGGATAATAATTGTCTTGAATTAATTAATCACTTAAATAACGTTGTAATACCAAAAAGTAAAAATTTAAAAAATAGATCTATACCCGACGGATCAGGTATTGGAATAAAACCAGTGAGTAAATCTGGTAGCCAAAGGCATATTAGAAAAGCTATTGAACATGCCAAAAGATTATCAGGAGATAAAAGGCATGTGACTCTTGTACATAAAGGGAATATTATGAAATATACAGAAGGTGCATTTAGAGATTGGGGATATGAATTAGCAGTAAATGAATTTAGAGAAGATTGCATTACAGAAAGAGAAAGCTGGATTTTAGATAATATTCAGAAAAATCCAGAAATTACAATTGAAAATAATGCTCGAAAAATTGAACCGGGTTTTGACAAGCTTACAAATAATAAAAAAGCATTCATTTGCGAAGAAATTAAAGAAGTTATTGCATCAATATCAAATTCTCACGGAGATGGAAAATGGAAAGAACTTATTCTTGTTGATGATCGGATAGCTGATAGTATATTTCAACAAATTCAAACTAGACCTCAAGAATATTCAATTCTTGCAACCTTAAATCTCAATGGAGACTATGTTTCTGATGCAGCTGCAGCAATTGTTGGTGGCCTAGGTATGGCTCCTGGTGCAAATATTGGAGATAATGCAGCAATTTTCGAAGCTACGCACGGTACTGCGCCAAAACATGCAGGTTTAAATAAGATTAATCCAGGCTCAGTGATTCTTAGTGGTGTAATGATGCTTGAATATTTTGGTTGGGATGAGGCAGCTAACTTAATTACTAATGGTTTAAGTAAGGCAATAGAGCAAAAAAAAGTCACCTATGATCTAGCACGCTTAATGGAACCAAAAGTAGAGCCCTTATCCTGCAGCAGTTTTGCTGAAGAAATTATCTCAAATTTCTAATTTTAAAAATTATTTTTATTTTCAAAAACTTTCCAAATATTAACCAGTGAATCTTTAGTGCCAATGTTTCCAGGATGAGTAACAATTGGAAGTTTTTCGCCATTTTTTAGATTGTAGGTCACCACTGAAATGCCTTTTAAAATCTGGCCTCTAAGATAAACATAATCTGCATTAAGTCCTTTACTAAGAATCAAATTTGTTGTTATTCCACCTTTTGAAATCAAATATCCTATTTCATACTTCACATCCGCGACTAATTCAGCAATAAAACAAGCAAGTAAATTATAAAAATTAAATAGTTCAGAAGCATCTAAAGACATAAATTTTCTTGAAGTAAACAAAACAGGAGTTTTCCCTTTCTCAAAAGAAAATCTAATTTCTTTCAAAAATTTATTTTTAAACAAATTCCTTCGCTTCTGATTATTATCTGATGAAGTAATTTCAAAGAATTCAAAAACATCTAATTCAACTGGATTGCAATTACTTATATCTAATAAATTATTCAATTGTATTGTTGTAAGTTCTACATAAGATCCAACAATTATCAGTCCTGGAAGGAAACTCTTTTCTTTATTTCTTATTCTTAAATTGGAGAAAAATATTTCACTCTTAGAGACACTTTTTTTCTCAGAAATTGAACTTATAAAACTTGCTGCAGTTCGAAAAAGGAATCTTTTTTCTTTAATTAATTTTTTAATTACTTTAGAAAATTTTTTTAGTTGAGAATAATTTTCTACATCTACAACTACATGTTTATTATTCTTCAAGTTCTTTAGTGTTTTAAAAACAATATTATTTTCTTCATCATTTAGCATTTCGATATCTGACAATAAAAGATTTTGTATATCGTCAAAATTTATTTGCGATTTACTCTGCTGAAATAAAAGATTCTTGACATTACTTGTCTCATATCCAAAAATTTTATCTTTTGCAAAAATTGTTTGACTAATAGGAGTTTTATCAACAAAATGAGATCCATTAATTGTGAATCTTTTACCCTCTATAAAGGCTGGAATATGAAAAGTAGCATCAAAAGGACCTAAGCAACTATTTAGAGCAATTGGCTCTAAAAAGTTATGTCCTCTAAGAGTAGAGTCTCCTCTACTTATAAAAATAATTTCTTCTTCATAGGCTTGAGAAGTAATTACAGTCTTAAGATTTTTGCAAATTTCCTCTATTGTTAATTTCGCATCATTTTCCGATAGTGACCTTGTGTTAGTCAAAATAAAAAATAAATTAGATTTAGATTCAAAACCTTCGACTAAAGTTGAGCAGTCCCACTTAAGCAGTAATAAGCAATCGTGAACAGTTTGAGAACCTGTGGGATCATCATCTATAACGACAAATTTCATAAGTATTTCAAAACTACTTAAGAGATTTTATTTGTATTGAAGCATTGAACCTCTTACTATCATTTGAAGGAATCATAATGTTTCTAAATCCATCAACAAAAGAATTTCGAGGACTAGTCCAAGGTTCCAGACATATCATTCTTCTTGGAGGATCACTCCAAACAACGCCTAAATCAAAAGGATATGGATGGTTTAAAGTTACCTCTCTTTTAAAAATCTTATCTCGAAAAGAGCTTCTACCCGAAGTATACATAAGTAGATCAACTCCTAAATTAATTTTTTTTAATTCATCCAAAGTATTGCTTATAGTATTTCTTTCTTGATCCTGACAATTAAGTGGATTATCAACAAACTCTAAATTTTTGAAATCTGAAACATTAAAATAAGGATGCAAACCAAAATTTATAGGCATAGCAAAATCTGTTTTGTTATGGATTGTAATTTCAAATTCTAAAAAGTTAATTTTTAAGGTAACTTTAATTTTTAGTTCGAAATCGAAAGGATAATATTTTTTGGTTTGTTTAGATTCATTTAAGAATAAGCATAAAAATTTTTCATTTTCATTGAAGGAGTATTGCCATTGCAAATCCCTGGCGAAACCATGTTGTGGTAATTGCAAATAACCATTTCCAAAAATTGAACTAGAGGTATTGAGATTTCCACAAATTGGAAACAAGATTGGAATGCCTCCCCTAATACTTTTTGTCTTGTCCATAAATCTTGTTTCATCGAAATAAAGTATTTCATTACCATCCGAAACCCAATTTGTAATAACTCCTCCTCTTTTAGGACAAAATTTAATGTAATTATTTTTATCTAATTGAAAGACAAAAATTCCTTGGTCATTATTTGATAATTCAAGTTTCACGATTATTGCTTAAAGAGAATCAACCCAATCTAAAATATGCTGATTAACTAATTCAGGTATCTCATCATGAGGGCAATGTCCTGCGTCAAGAATAATTTCTTTTGTATTCTTTGGTGTAAATTTTTTATATAGATTTCTTTTTTTTGGAGTGTTCATCCAGGGATCTTTCCCTCCCCAAAGAAGTAATAATGGTGCATTTAGTTTTGCGAATAGCTTATCCAACGGCAACCCCTGAGGACCTGATGGGTTAAATACACTCCTAAAAACATTAAAAGCTCCGAAATCTAATGAAGGCTTCCTTATTGACTCAACTAAAAAATCATCAACATTTTTTTTATCAACATACACTTGATTTAAAGTTTTTTTTATATTTTTTGGATTTCTCATATTCTCAAAAATCAAACGTTGAAGAACAATATTTTTCAAAAATATGCCAGCAACTGTTTCAATTGAAGTTTGCAACATATTCTTTTTGATAGTTTTTTCTTCACTAAAATATCCTGCAGCATTCAGTAATATCACCCCTGCATTTAGATCATTTAATTCTGCACCAGCTGCTAATGCTGCATAACCACCTAATGAATTTCCAACGACAATTGTAGGTTTTTTTATTTTCTCTTGTACATAAGCAACAACCTGATCTTTCCATAAAGATCCTGAGTATTCAACATCTTGGGGCTTAGGACTTTTTCCAAATCCAAGAAGATCCATCGCATGAACTTCATATTTGCTACTCAAAATAGGGATATTGAATCTCCAATGATCCGTAGAGGCACCGAAACCATGAATTAATAAAATTGCACATTCTTTTGATGTTTGCTCAGGCTTGGCAGAAATAGTATGTATTGGGTAATTTAAAAAATTCCAGTCATAATTTACATCACTATCTATCAGAGCTGATTTTTCCATTTAATGAAAATATTATATTAGTTAATACTAATAAAATTATTTCCTAAAGAAGACCTACAGGATCAGCAGCAACATCATCTGAAATTTTATTGCCATCATTTGGTGGCTTATCTTTTAGAACAATTCTCAAGAGAACAGGTGCAAGAAATGTAGTTCCAATAACCATTAATAAAATAGCTGCTTCAAGAGAAGGAGTTAACAACTTAGCGCTTGTTCCTAGCCCAAGGAAAATTAAACCAACCTCTCCTCTAGGCATCATGCCCAAACCTACAACTAATCGATTAGTAGGTTTATCACTCGAAAATACCCATCCGGCAGCAATTTTTCCAATAATTGCTACAACTAATAAAAATCCTGCAACTACAAGAGCTGACCTACTTGTTGGATCAAGTGGATTAATAACTGATAAATCCATTCCAGCTCCAACTAATACGAAGAAAATAGTTGCGAATAACGATACTAAAGGTAAAACGGATTGTTGAATTGCGTGATTATTTTTAGAACTACTAAGAATTAGTCCAGCTGCAAAAGCACCTAAAGCTGCTTCCAATCCAATGGCTGTTGCGACAAAACAACACAGCACAAGTATCACAAAAGAAGCTACCACTACAGCTCCAGGAGCCTTTAATCTATCTAATAACCAATCAAACCCTGGGGCTGCTGTTCTACTTAATGCGATAGCAGCAATAACAAATACTACAGCTGCAGCAACTAATTTAACAATAGGAGCAATTTCTAAAGTACCTCCTGCAGCAAGAGCCACAACAACAGCCAGAATTACAATTCCCAAAATATCGTCTAATACTGCTGCACCAATAACAATTTGTCCTTCTCTGGTTTTTAAATATCCCAACTCACCAAAAACACTAGCAGTAATTCCTATACTTGTTGCTGTCATAGATGCTCCAGCAAAAACTGCTGGAATTAGATCTACCTGGAAAATAAACATTAATCCAAGAGTTCCAAAGGCAAAAGGTAAAATTACACCAGCCATAGCAACTGTAAAAGCTTGAGCTCCTACAGCTACTAATTCCTCTAACTCACTTTCTAATCCTGTCAAAAATAAAAGAGCATATAATCCTAGAGTTGCTACTGCTTGGAGGGATGGAAAACTTTCGAAATAAACATCAGGTACTGCTTCTGGGGGGATTGACGCCAACGAGCTAATAACATTTACAAGTCCTTCATTTAATTCGGTTCCTGCCGAGGGCGGTATCAACAAATGGAATCCTGATGCTCCTATTACAACCCCTGCAAGCAGCTCACCTACTATCGTTGGTAAACTCAGTCTTACTAATACTTCTGCTAATGCTCTTGCAGCTAAAAATATCAGTAGAAACCTTATAACTCCTATCAAAGTTTCAGCAACTTCTAAATCATGTGCACTTAATTCAGCAAGTAAAGGATACATATGAAATGAGAGAAAAAATAAACTACATAATTGGAAGATAGTTTATAGAGGGCCCACTTTACGAAATATGTAAAAAAAAAGCAAAAATACTCAACAAGTGTGGATCTGAAGTTACAACAAAGAAATTTTCAAAAAAATAGCTATTGTCTGTTATATGGCTAATCCAATGAAATCCAACGAACCCTTCGATCTACGCTTGCCAACTCCCGGCTGCTACTTAGATCCTGAAAAGGCTGGTATGGATTCTGATGCTGTTTTTCAAGGAATGACAGCTCATCTATTTTATACCCTTGGAAAGTTAGCTACTTCTGCAAGTCCACACGACTTGTACATGGCTTTAAGTTATGCAGTTAAAGATAGGCTAATGACAAGATATTTAGCCAGTCAAGAAGTCATAAGAAAAAAACCACAAAAAACAGTCGCCTACTTATCAGCAGAATTTTTAATAGGCCCTCAATTAAGTAATAATCTTCTAAATCTTGGAATAACTCAAGAGGCAGAAGATGCTTTAAAAAGATTTGGCATTGAATCATTGTCAACAATTCTTGAAGTTGAAGAGGAGCCTGGATTAGGAAATGGTGGACTTGGCAGGCTTGCAGCTTGTTATATGGAATCATTAGCATCTCTACAAGTTCCAGCAGTTGGTTATGGTATTAGATATGAATTTGGAATATTCAATCAGTTAATTAGAGATGGTTGGCAAGTTGAAGTAACTGACAAATGGTTAAAAGGGGGGTGGCCATGGGAACTTCCACAACCAGACGAATCATGTTTTGTTGGTTTTGGAGGCAGAACTGAAAGTTATAGAGATGATAAAGGAAACTACAGATCAAGATGGATTCCCTCTGAACATGCTATTGGAGTCCCTCATGATGTTCCAGTTCTAGGATATAGAGTAAATACATGTGACAGATTACGATTATGGAGAGCTGATGCAACTGAAAGTTTTGACTTTTACGCATTCAATATTGGTGATTATTATGGTGCAGTAGAAGAAAAAGTTGCATCAGAAACTCTTTCAAAAGTTCTATATCCAAATGATGGAACTGACGAAGGTAGAAGATTAAGACTCAAACAACAACACTTTTTTGTAAGTTGTTCTTTGCAGGATATGTTGAGAAGTCTAGAAAAAAGATCAATACCAATAACAGAATTTCCTAAGCATTGGACGGTCCAATTAAACGATACACATCCTGCTATTGCAGTTGCAGAATTAATGCGACTTCTTATAGACCAATATCAAATAGGTTGGGAGAAAGCTTGGAATATAACAACCTCCTCAGTTGCTTATACCAACCACACACTACTTCCAGAAGCTTTAGAGAAATGGGATTTAGGTTTATTTAATGATCTTCTTCCTCGCCATCTAGAAATTATTTATGAAATTAATTGGAGATTTCTACAACAATTAAGACTGCGTTATCCAGGTGATGACAAAATCCTTCAAAAACTCTCAATAATTGATGAAGAAGGCTTCAAATCAGTTCGCATGGCTCACTTGGCTACAATTGGAGCCCATCATATAAATGGTGTTGCAGCTCTTCACTCAGATCTTATAAAAAGACAACTTATGCCTGAATTTGCAGCATTATGGCCTGAAAAATTTACAAATGTAACTAATGGGGTTACTCCAAGAAGATGGGTTGCCTTATCTAATCCATCATTATCTAACCTTCTTGAAGAAGAAGTTGGTCCGAATTGGATTACAAATATGGAACTTCTTAAGAAGTTAGAAGAAAAAAAAGATGACAACAATTTTTTAGAAAAATTTGAGGAAACTAAACTTAATGGCAAAAGAAAATTATCTAGTTTTGTCCATTCAAAAACTGGAATACTTGTAGACCCATCAAGTTTATTTGATGTTCAAGTAAAAAGAATACATCAATATAAACGGCAACATTTAAACGCTCTTCAAATTATTGCTCAATATTTAAGAATCAAAAATGGTACAAACAAATTTGAAGTCCCAAGAACAATAATATTTGGAGGTAAAGCTGCACCAGGATACTTTATGGCAAAGCTGATGATTAGATTTATAAATGGTATTGCTGACGTAGTCAATTCCGATCCAGATATGGATGGTCTATTAAGAGTTGTTTTTCTACCAGACTATAACGTTAAACTTGGTGAAATAGTTTATCCTGCAACGGATCTTTCAGAACAAATTTCAACTGCTGGGAAAGAAGCATCTGGGACTGGAAATATGAAATTTGCAATGAATGGAGCTTTAACTATTGGAACCTTAGATGGAGCTAATGTTGAATTAAGAGATCTTGTGAAAAAAGAGAATTTCTTCCTTTTTGGTAAAACAGAAAGCGAAATTATGGATTTAAAAAACAATAATTATTCCCCAAAAACTTTTATTAATCAATGTCCAGAACTTAAAGAGGTATTACGCCTCATTGAAATAGGTCACTTTAGCAATGGGGATAAAGAATTGTTTAAACCTTTATTAAATAGCTTGACCGGACATGATCCATTCTTTGTTATGGCGGACTTTGAAGACTACCTAAACAAACAGGATGTAGTCAGTGAATGCTGGAATAATAAAAAAGCTTGGAATAAAATGGCATTATTAAATACTGCTAGATCAGGATATTTTTCTTCTGATAGGTCTATTAGAGAGTACTGCGAATCTATTTGGAAAGTATCTCCAATGCCAGTTGAAATTACTTGTGATGTCGAAGAGTTAACTAATTAATATTTTTTTTATCTGGTGAATCTGGAGTTTGATGAAATAATCTATTCAAAATTAATCGATCCATATTTAATGGGTCTGGGGCTAATTCATTTGCAATTTCTTTAAATTTAGATTCAATATTGTTAGAAATTTTTGTATCAAATATTCTTTCCATTAATGCTTCAATTGAATATAAATAGGCATTAACACTTTCAAGTTCATCTAAAGCTTCAGTAATTTCTCTATCAGAAATATGTTTTTCTGCTGGAGCGATGTCTTCATTTGATTCTTTTTCAGATAATTCTCTCTGCAACTCTTCAGTAATTTTTGTACAAAGACTTCTGAAAGATTGAATGGATGCCCAATTCAATTCTTGTTGCTGCTTAAAAGTAGGAAATTCTCTAATCAGACGATCATGCTCTTTATAAAATCTCTGACAATCAGAGCATTGACAGGGTTCTTCAGCCAAAAGAAAATAAAACTCTTTTTATATCATCTCACTATTTGGGCAAAATTGTAGGACCATCCAATAATTCGTCATTTTCATCGAGTGAATCTGGACTATCTGGTAATGGTATCTCGATACTAGTAACCAAATTAATAACATCTCTTAATCTCATAGAATCGGCAAACCATCCCATTGCTTGCTCGGCATCGCCTCTTTTTTCAGCATCATTTGCTTGATCTTCGTGAGCTTCAGCTAACAGAGCAAGCCAGCACAGGCACCTTGCTTGAACTATTGAAAGATCTAAATCATTAGGTTGGGATTTAGAAATACGCTCATGCTCTTGTTGAATTAAAAGCTTTAAACGCATATCATGCAACTTAGCCATAAAAGATTTATTACTATCTATACGCTAGCTAGAGAGTAGCAATTTTGCACACATACTACATATAGTTTTTTATTTTTACGGGACTGGCGGGAGTCGAACCCACGACCTACGGTTTAGGAAACCGTTGCTCTATCCTGCTGAGCTACAGCCCCAATAGATGATTTTTGGAGTATTAAGGACTATGCTAAATGAAAGCAGGAGAGGCAATCGCAAGAAAGTTTTATTTTGGAAACAAAATAAAACTTTCTTGAGGAAAGTCCGGGCTCCCAAATGGTCAGGCTTGCTGGGTAATTCCCAGTGCGGGCAACCGTGAGGATAGTGCCACAGAAACATACCGCCTAATACTTTATATGTATGGCAAGGGTGCAAGGGTGTGGTAAGAGCGCACCAGCAACATTGAGAAGTGTTGGCTAGGTAAACCCCGGCTGGGAGCAAGGCTTAGTAGATTTATGACCATTACACAATCTACTTTGAAGCGCCGCTTGAGACTGTGAAGTAATTCCAGTCCTAGATAGATGATCGCCCATCTTAATTAAGATGAACAGAACCCGGCTTACGACCTGCTTTCTAATTGTTTTGATTATTAAAATCAGATGACAAATATAATTAACACAAAGAGAATTAATCAAATAACTACTTTTTTAAAGTCTTTAAATATAAAATCAAAAAGATTTTCTGAAATAATTGAAACTCAAAACATTTCAGTTATTCAAGATTTTAACCAAGCATTTATCCATTCCTCTGAGGACAAAATAATAAATTATGAAAAACTAGAATTTTTCGGAGATGCAGTACTCAGATTAGCTGCTTCTAATTTTATTGAAAAAAAATATCCTCAATTAAGTGTAGGAGAAAGATCAGAGCTAAGAGCACAAATTGTAAGTGATGAATGGCTAACTAAATTAGGGAGAAAAATTGAAATAGATAAATTAATAATTAAAGGACCTAAAGCTCTTGGTGATGAAAATTCAAAAAATACTATTATTGGAGAGGCTACAGAAGCTTTAATAGGTGCTGTTTACAAGTGCTTTAATTCAATTCAGGAAATAAACCTTTGGTTAGATAATATTTGGGAGGAAGATTCAGAACAATTTTTAAAAGCTCCATATAAATACAAATCTAAGACAGTATTGCAAGAGTGGTGTCAAAGTAAAGGTTTTGATTTGCCAGTCTATAAAATAATGGAAGTCTCAAAAAAAAATGGAGACCTTAAAAGATTTTCTTGCGATATTTTTATTGAAGGATTAAAAGAATCATCTGCATTCGGGAAGTCCCATAAACAAGCAGAAACAAATGCAGCTAGAGTTTTGATAGAAAAATTTATAACTAAAGGTAAAATCTAATTTTTAAACTATTTCTAAATTCGTTAGCTGAAAAGTTATGAGCTTATCCCAATTACCTCCTTCAAACAATACTGCTGCTCTTTTTTTGGTAACTCTTTGTACAAAACCTTTATATCCTCTGTATATAGAATTAGTGTCTTTTACAACAACAAAAGAACCGGGAAGTATGGGTTTAGTAGATAATTCCATAAAACACTCTTTTTAATACAATATATGATAAATAAAAATGAATGGTTGACTGTTGGATTGATAACATCATGTCATGGAATTAATGGACAGGTAAAGGTTAAATCTCTAAGTGATTTTGAAGAAAGATTTTTAAAACCTGGAATGCGATGGTTGCAAAAAGAAAATGAACCCCCTTCAAAAATAGAACTTATATCTGGTTTCAAACAGCCTGGTAAAGAAACCTTCATAGTTAAGTTACAAGGAATAAATACAAGAAATGATGCAGAGCAACTGAAAACATTTAAAATTCTCGTAAGAACTGACAAACTACCCAAATTAAAAAAGGAAGAATTTCACTTGTTAGAACTAATAAATCTCGAGGTCAAGACTTTAGAAAACGATGAATTAAAAACAATTGGGAAAGTTATCAATTTAGAAAATGAGAAAAATAATTTACTTATTATTGAACTATTTAAAAATCAAAAAAAAGTTCTAATACCATTTGTAAAAGAAATCGTGCCATTAGTAGATATAAAAAATCAATTTGTAATCATCAATCCTCCAAATGGACTTTTAGAGCTTTAAATTAAAAATATCAAAATTTGCAAGAAGCTAATTATTCCACAGTTACACTTTTAGCTAAATTTCTTGGTTGATCCACGTCAAGTCCCCTGTGAGCTGCAATATGGTAACTCAATAATTGTAAAGGCAATATATTAAGTAGAGGTGAAATCAATTCATTAGAAGAAGGAACTTTCATTAAATAATCAAAGATTTCAGTTCCATTACATTCAGGAGCAATCCCAATCAAATATGAATCTCTAGCTTTTGCTTCTTGAGCATTACTGATAACTTTATCAAAAACTTCACCAGGAGAGGCAATAGAAATTACAGGTACTTTTTTATCTAATAAAGCTATTGGACCATGTTTCATTTCCCCAGCAGGATATCCAGCTGCATGAATATAACTAATTTCTTTAAGTTTTAAAGCACCTTCAAGAGCAATTGGATAATTTATTCCTCTTCCTAAAAAAATAACATCTTTTATATTAAAAAAGTCATGCGCTAGCTTTTCTGACGATTTATTATGTTTGTGTAAGAGATCTTCCAGTAATGGCGGAAGTTTTATAAGTTCGTTTATTAATTTACCTATTTCGTCAGGACTTTGATTACCTTTTATTTGAGCAAATTTTATAGCTAATCCATAAAACGAAAGTAACTGAGCAAAAAAAGTTTTTGTTGCTGCAACTCCAACTTCTATTCCTGCACAGATATCAATAATATTAGAAACCTGCCTTCCGATGGAACTCTCTTTCCTATTTGTTATTGCAATAAGATTGGGTTTGAATTTTTTATCTTCAATTGAAGAACGTCTTTTAATTTCCATATCGATAGCCGCAATTGTATCAGCAGTTTCTCCAGATTGAGTGACTCCAATAGTTAATGTATTTGGCAATAGTGGAGGGGGAGAATATCGAAATTCGCTTGCATAAAAAACATTTGTAGGGATACCTGAGAATTGTTCTAATAAAAAACTTCCAACCATTGCAGCATGTTTACTTGTACCACAGGCAATAATTTCAATTCTTTCTATTGATTCAAAAAACTCTGTATCAAATGGATATTTGATTTGATATTGACCATTATCTAAGTTCTTAATTAAATAATTTTCCAACCAATTTTTTGCAGTCTGTGGCTGATCATATATCTCTTTTAACATATAGTGTTTGAAATTCATCTTATCCATTATTTGCTCTGAGACCTTTAAAGAAATTGGATTTCGATATTGTCTCTCGTTGCTTGAGTCATATATTTCAATTCCAAGCGGAGTCAACAAAGCTATTTCTTCATCCTCCATAGGCAAAATAATATTCGTAAAATTCGCAATGGCAGGCGTATCACTAGCACAAATAAATTCTCCTTCACCCAAACCTATAATCAAAGGCGCTTGTCTTCTTGCAACTACCAAAGAGGTTGGAGCACCAGACCATAAAACTGCTAAAGCATAAGATCCTTCTAAATCAGATATGACATTTCTTACAGCTACTAATAATGTTGAACCATTATTCTCAAGATTAAGTTTATTTAATGTATTTAACTCTCTTTGAATTAGATGAGGAATCACCTCGGTATCTGTATCAGAATTAAAAATAATACCCTCTTCCTCTAATTTATTTTTTAAATCTTGGAAATTTTCAATAATACCATTTTGAACAACTGCTATATTTCCTGAACTATCTGTATGAGGATGTGCATTTTTAACCTCTGGCTTGCCATGAGTTGCCCATCTGGTATGACCTATTCCAACAGTTCCAGGAATATTATGGTCATTAAGATTACTTATTAAATTCTTGAGTTTTCCTTTTGCTTTATTACAAGAAATAAAATTTGTTTCGGAATTTATTATTGCAATACCTGCAGAATCATAACCTCTGTATTCAAGTTTTTCTAAACCATTTATTAATAATGGCAAA
This sequence comes from Prochlorococcus sp. MIT 1304, assembly GCF_047305015.1. Lineage (NCBI taxonomy): Bacteria > Bacillati > Cyanobacteriota > Cyanophyceae > Synechococcales > Prochlorococcaceae > Prochlorococcus > Prochlorococcus sp. MIT 1304. The sequence continues at coordinate 379,388 of NZ_CP138974.1, forward strand.
GCTTTTTTGTATCCAGTTACAGCAACTATTCCACACATACGAATTTTTTTTTCAATTATATTGAAATAAAATGCGTATTTACTAAAAAATGGACTCTCTTAAAACTGCACTATAAAAAGAGTTAATATGCTAAACCCATACTCCTAGAAGTCTCATCTCCTAAATAAACACGAATACTTAAGAAGTCTGTTGGGCATGCCGTTTCACATCTTTTGCAACCTACACAATCTTCTGTTCTTGGAGATGAAGCTATTTGGCCAGCTTTACAGCCGTCCCAAGGAACCATCTCTAAAACATCAAGAGGGCAAGCCCTTACACATTGGGTACAACCAATGCAAGTGTCATAAATTTTAACTGCGTGTGACATGTAAAAATTGTCTTTTGAACCTCGTTTTATAATACTATTGTCTTACAAAGAAATTAAAAAAATTAAGATATGCTTCACTCTTGTTAACTCTAGGGCATAAAATCATATAGATAATTAGTAATTTCCATAAACTATGTCACAAGAAATCCTCGAAAAAGTCTGTTCTATTGTTTCAGAACAATTAAGTGTTGAAGCAGGAGAAGTAAAGTCAGATTCAAACTTCCAAAATGATTTAGGTGCAGATTCTCTAGATACTGTTGAACTCGTGATGGCTTTAGAAGAAGCCTTTGATATTGAAATTCCAGATGAAGCAGCTGAAGGAATCGCAACTGTCGGCGATGCAGTAAAATTCATCGAAGAAAAAAAAGGTTAATAAAGAATGCCAAATTTCCATCGAGTAGTTATTACTGGTATCGGAGCGGTAACTCCAATTGGCAATAACATTGATGAATATTTAGTCGGTCTTCAAAAAGGTACCAATGGGGTTTCAGATATTACTCTCTTTGATCCTGAACAACATCCCTGCAAATTTGCTGCAGAAGTAAAAAATCTTCAATCTGAAAATTTTATTGAAGCTAAAGAATCGAAAAGATGGGATCGTTTTTCCCAGTTTGGAGTTATTGCTGCAAAGCAAGCCTTTAACGATTCTGGACTTGAAATCACTGAAGCTAATGCATCAAGAATTGGAGTGATTATTGGTTCTGGTGTTGGAGGCTTACTAACTATGGAAAGTCAAGCTCAAATATTGAGTCACAAAGGTCCTAAAAGAGTAAGTCCATTTACAGTCCCAATGATGATTCCAAACATGGCCACTGGATTGGCTGCAATCGCTTTGGGTGCGAAAGGACCTAGTTCCTCTGTTTCCACCGCTTGCGCTGCCGGTTCAAATGCAATTGGTGATTCTTTTAGATTACTCCAACTTGGAAAAGCAGATGCAATGATCTGTGGGGGAGCAGAAGCAAGTATTACGCCTCTCGGAGTAGCTGGTTTTGCAAGTGCCAAAGCTCTTTCCTCCAGAAATGAAAGCCCTCAAACTGCTAGCAGACCTTTTGATGCAGAAAGAGATGGATTTGTTATTGGAGAAGGATCTGGAATTCTTGTTTTAGAAACTTTAGAAAATGCACAAAAGAGGAATGCTAGAATTTATGCAGAAATAGTTGGATATGGAACAACATGTGATGCTCATCATATTACTGCTCCATCTCCAGGCGGGGTTGGAGGCGCCGAAGCTATCAAATTAGCAATTGAAGACGCTTCTCTTAGCCTTGAAAATGTTGATTACATAAATGCTCATGGAACAAGTACATCAGCTAATGATAAAAATGAAACTTCTGCAATTAAATCTATTTTTAGAGACAGATCTTACCTCATTCCTGTAAGCTCTACTAAGTCGATGACTGGTCATCTCCTAGGAGGCTCAGGAGGTATAGAAGCTGTAGCTTGTATACTTTCTTTGACACATAATTTTATCCCTCCTACAATTAACTACGTCAATCCAGATCCTGAATGTGATCTTGATTATGTACCAAATAATGCAAGAGAAGCTCAAGTAAGAGTTACTCTTTCTAATTCTTTCGGCTTTGGTGGTCACAATGTTTGCCTTGCTTTTAGCAAAATGAATTGAAGACAACCAATTCTGTATTTCCAACTTAACTTTTTTTTAAAACAATGGTCGCTGCATCTGTTTCATTAGAATCACTTTGTGTAAATAGTATAAGAATGCTTGCTGTAGATGCAGTAAATAAATCTAATAGTGGTCATCCTGGTTTGCCAATGGGATGTGCTCCTATGGGTTATGCATTATGGCAAAACATACTTAATCACAACCCTAATAACCCAAAATGGTTCAACAGAGACCGTTTTGTATTATCAGCTGGTCATGGCTGTATGCTGTTATATTCCTTACTTCATTTGACAGGATATAAATCAGTCTCAATAGACGATATTAAAGAATTTAGGCAATGGGGATCAAAGACTCCTGGGCATCCAGAAACATTCGAAACTGAAGGTGTTGAAGTTACAGCAGGGCCTCTTGGAGCCGGAATTTCAAATGCAGTTGGTTTAGCAATAGCTGAAACTCACTTGGCAGCTAAATTTAATAAGCCTGATTGTAAGATCGTTGATCACTATACTTACGTCATAATGGGTGACGGCTGTAATCAAGAAGGCATCGCATCTGAGGCCTGCTCACTAGCTGGTCACCTTAAGCTTGGAAAATTAATTGCACTCTATGACGATAATCAAATTACAATTGATGGGCGAACCGATGTTTCTTTTACTGAAGATGTATTAAAAAGATACGAAGCTTATGGATGGCATGTACAACATGTGGAAGATGGGAATCATGATGTTAAAGGAATAACTGAAGCTATCGAAAAAGCAAAATTAATCACAGACAAACCTTCAATTATAAAAATTTCTACAACAATAGGTTATGGTTCGCCTAATAAATCAGATACTGCTGGAATTCATGGAGCAGCTGTTGGAGAAGAAGAAGCTGCTTTAACTAGAGAGTTTCTAAATTGGGAATATCCTCCATTTGAAATACCAGATGAAGTATATGCCCATTTTAGAAAATCAATAGACAAAGGAGGAAGCCTAGAGAAAGAATGGGATTCTAAATTTGAAGAATATCAAAGCAAATATCCTTCTGAAGGAGCCGAGTTAAACAGAATGTTGAAAGGACAATTACCTGAGAATTGGGACTCAGATCTCCCTTCTTATACACCAGAAGATAAGGGTTTAGCAACCAGAAAGCATTCGCAAATATGTCTGGGTGCTCTAGGTCCTAACCTACCCGAATTAATTGGTGGTTCAGCAGATTTAACTCACTCCAACTACACAGATATCAAGGGAGAATCCGGGTCATTCCAGCCTCATAGTCCTGAAAAAAGATATTTGCACTTTGGTGTGCGAGAGCATGCAATGGCAGCTGTACTTAATGGAATTGCCTATCACAATAGTGGTCTTATTCCTTATGGTGGAACCTTCCTTGTTTTCGCTGATTATATGAGAGGTTCAATGAGACTTTCGGCACTAAGCGAACTAGGAGTGATCTATGTATTAACCCATGATTCAATTGGTGTAGGAGAAGACGGCCCAACACATCAACCTATTGAAACTATCCCTTCTCTTCGTGCTATGCCTAACATGCTAGTTTTCAGACCAGGAGATGGAAATGAGACAAGTGGTGCTTATAAGCTTGCTATTCAAAATCGAAAAAGACCTTCTGCCCTTTGTTTAAGTAGACAAGGAATGCCAAATCAAGAAAACACTTCGATCGACAAAGTTGCTCTTGGAGGATACGTAGTTTCCGATTGCGAAGGAACACCAGATCTAATATTTATTGGTACTGGAAGCGAACTGAATCTTTGCATTGAAGCAAGTAAGGAAATTTCAAGCTTAGGGAAAAAGGTTAGAGTTGTTTCTATGCCATGTGTAGAACTTTTCGAAGAGCAAGAAGATTCTTACAAAGAAAGTGTTTTACCAAGTAGTGTGAAAAAGAGAGTTGTGGTAGAAGCTGCCCATTCATTTGGTTGGCATAAATATACAGGTTTTGATGGAATTTGTATTACTATGGATAGGTTTGGTGCATCAGCACCAGGTGGAGAATGTATGAAAAATTTTGGATTTACAGTCGAAAACGTAGTTAATAAGACGAAGGAAATTCTATAACTATTAATAATTGATAACTAAGCTGAAGTACTACATTCTTCAAGTTTATCTTTTAACTGATCAAGAGATTCATCTGAAATCTTTGAATTCATTGGACAATGTTTTGGACCACACATTGAACAAAACTCAGCCTTTTTAAAGATTTCTTCAGGTAGTGTTTCATCATGGTACTGCTTTGCCCTCTCTGGATCTAAAGAAAGTTCGAATTGTTTATTCCAATCAAAGTTATACCTTGCATGACTAAGTTCATCATCTCTATCACGAGCACCAGCTCTATGTCTTGCTATATCAGCAGCGTGAGCGGCTATTTTATAAGCAATTAATCCTTCTCGTACATCTTCTGCATTTGGGAGGCCTAGATGTTCTTTTGGGGTTACGTAACATAACATAGACGTTCCATACCATCCTGCCATAGCCGCCCCAATAGCACTTGAAATATGGTCATAACCAGGAGAAATATCTGTAACTAATGGACCAAGTACATAGAAAGGAGCTTCTGAACATTCTTCCATTTGCTTTCTCACATTAAACTCAATTTGGTCCATAGGTACATGACCAGGGCCCTCAACCATTACTTGAACATTATGTTCCCATGCTCTTCGAGTAAGCTCACCTAAGGTCTTCAATTCAGCTAGTTGAGCATCATCAGAAGCATCATGCAAACATCCAGGCCTTAGTGAATCTCCTAGAGAAAAAGTACAATCATATTTCTTAAAAATCTCACAGATATCATCAAACCTTGTATAGAGGGGATTTTGCTTAAAATGATGTAGCATCCATTGAGCTAAAATACCTCCCCCTCTACTGACAATTCCAGTGATTCTTCCTTTAACTTTTGGTAAATGCTCTATTAATAGACCAGCATGAATAGTTTGATAATCTACTCCTTGCTGGCAATGTTTTTCAATAATATGAAGAAAATCGTCTTCTGTTAGTCTATCGATTGAACCATGTACACTTTCTAATGCTTGATAAACAGGAACAGTTCCTATGGGAACTGGAGATTCTTGAATAATTGCTTGCCGCACTTCATCTAAATTTACTCCTCCCGTAGAAAGATCCATAACCGTATCAGCACCATATTTTACAGCTAGTTTAAGCTTTTCTACTTCTTCATTTATATCACTTGCATTGGGAGAAGCACCAATATTGGCATTAACTTTGCATCGAGAAGCAACCCCTATAGACATTGGCTCAAGATTCAAATGATTAATATTAGCTGGAATAATTAATCTTCCTCTTGCCACTTCCTCCATTATTAAAGAAGGAGGTAGATTCTCTTTTTTAGCAACAAAATCCATTTCTTCGGTGATATATCCGTTTCTCGCAAAGTTCATCTGAGTTACATTGTCTTTCCCAAGGCGAGGCTTAATCCAAGAACTTCTCATAATTTCCTAATTTTAAAAGTATTATTACTAAAGTTTGATCAAATCTCCACTTCCCTGCTTCAAAATTAATGATTCAGGTTCAAAGGGTATGATCTCAGCTAAGTTAAATTTCTTAGCACCCCTAGTATTAACCTTATTATTAGCTCTTTTCTAAAAAATAGTCATCTCATATTGCGGGAAAATAAATAAAACAGTTTATTTAACTTTTTTTATAAGACTTAATCTTGTTTAAAATATCTTTTCTATCCAATTGTCTGCTAATAACCCGCTCCAAAATAATTAGGATCCCCATTAAGCCAATAGGCAAATAAAAAATCTTCCTAGAATTATCCCTAAATATCAATCCCATAGAAGATATAAGGATCATGAAAGGAGCCACAAAAGATAAAATAAATCTTTTATTAATTTTCATGTTCAAATAGTATTAATTTTTTCATTGTTTAATTTTACTATGGATTCTGTTATGACTTTAATTCCAACAGCAATCGCTCTTTCATCCGGATTAAATTTAGAACTATGAAGAGGAGCACATCCATTTGAATTAGAAACGCCAAGCCTAAACATGGCTCCTGGAATATCATTTAAGAATTCAGCAAAATCCTCCGCTCCTAATGATGGTTTTTGTAATTCGATAACATTTTCTTGACCCAAAACCTTAATTCCCGAATCTCTGAGGACTCTATTAATTTCAGAATTATTATTAACTGCCGGAGTGATTTCTCTAAATCTTACTTTTGCTTCAGCTCCGCAACCATTGGCTAAAGAAGTGATATTTTCATTTAGCCAATTACCAATATTCGTAAATACTTTACGATTAGTACATCTAACTGTACCAACTAAATTAACCTTCTCTGCAAGAACATTGAATGCATTACCACCATTTATCTTCCCAAAAGTTATTACTATAGGATCTAAAGGGTCTAACTTCCGTGTTATTGATTCTTGAATTCCCGAGACAACTTTAGAGGCTACCCAAATGGCATCAACCCCTTCATGAGGTCGAGCACCATGGCCTGATTTTCCTTTAATCTCAACATTAAGTTCTGCAGCAGCTGCAGTTAAACTTCCCTCTTTGATGCCAATAGTCCCTACAGATAAATCGGGGTAGACATGAACTCCCAAAATATTGGTTAAACCATTAGTTGCACCATCTTTAATCATCCATCTAGCTCCACTTGCAATTTCTTCAGCTGGCTGAAAAATTATCCGAGTCCCAAAATTTAGTTTTAAATCCTTAATAATTTTTGCCACACCCAATCCAATCGAGATGTGCAAATCGTGACCACAGGCATGCATAACACCATCTACTTTTGAAGAAAAACTTAGTTTAGTTTCCTCAAATATTGGCAAAGCATCCATATCCACTCTTAAGCCTATAATACCGTTTTCTACGGGCCCAAAATCAGCGATAACTCCAGTCCTGCCTATAGATTCTCTAACATTCCAACCTATATTTTTTAAAAAACCACTGATCAAAATTGCTGTTTGATTTTCAAGTCCACTTAATTCCGGATGTGCATGGATATGTCTTCTTAAATGAATTAATTCATCAGTAAACGAATCAATTTTTTTATGAAACTGATCTCTATTCATTACTTATTTTAAATCGATAAAATTCATTAAATCTTTAATTGGTTGTGGAGGCCATCTTCTTATTGTTTTTAGCCATTCTTCATCACCATATCTAGGATCTAATTCAGTTACCGCTATCCAATTACTCTCTGCTTTCCCAGATTCACCCTTTGACCAATTCAAGGCTGTTAAAGCTGCCCTAGCATCTGCAAAAGTTGGATAACGTCTTATTAATTTTTTTAATTCTTTTTCAGATTCATCAATATTCCCCAACTGAAAATCTGCTAACGCCACACTTGACCTAGCCATGGCAAATCCAGGATTATATAAAGCAGCTTTTGAAAATAAATCTCTTGCTTTATCCCAATGTGAAGTAGATCCTTCTACATTAGCCAAATTATATAATGCAGAGAAGTTTTTACTATCTTGCGAAATAACAAACATATAATCTTTTTTCGCTTGCGACCATAAACCCAATGCTTCTTCTGCGATTCCCCTGTTGATGTAAGGATCTATTTCACTAGGATTTAAACTTATTGCCTTATTTTGGTCATCTATTGATCCGTTAACATCTCCTATAACAAGTCTTACGTTACCTCTATTGCTATAACCTGCAGCATCATCAGGATAAGAATCGAGATATTGATTCCATTCTTGTAAAGCGAGATTAAATTTTCCGCCTGAACTTAGATCTAATGCATCTTTAAACAAATCCCCTCTCAAAGATAATGAATAGCATGGTGCAATATAAAAAATATTCAAAAAAATAAAAATCAATAAAAAACAAACCTTTACTTTTCTAAAAGTCATCATTTTTTGAATCAATGTACTTTTTTCCTAAAGCAGTAAGCAATCTTCCTCGAGGAGTTCTAGTGAGGAAACCAATTTTTATAAGATATGGCTCAACTACAAATTCTAACATTGAAGAATCATCACCCAAGCCTGCTGCAATTGAATCAAGGCCAATTGGAATATTATTGTTTTGGTTAATAAAAGATAAATAGTGTCTATCTAAAGAATCCAATCCTTTATCATCTATTTGGTAAGAATTTAAGGCTTTTTTTATTAAATTCACGGAGATAGTATTGGTTTTCATAACAACTTGAGCATAATCTCTCACTCGTCTTAATAACCTTAAAGCAATTCTTGGAGTCCCTCGAGATATCTTTGCTAAATCATAGGATGCTTCATCATCTAAATTGAGATTTATTAATCGGGAGAAATTAAGAAGAATTTGTTTTAATTCATCATAATTATAAAATTCAATTTTCTGAGATATACCAAATCTATCTCTTAGAGGTGCACTTATTGAGGCTAATTTAGTTGTCGCGCCAATCAGAGTAAACCTAGGAAGATTAATTGTTCTGCAACGGGTTCCTTTGTTAGCTCCCATAGTTAAATCGAGTCTAAAATCTTCCATTGCAGAATACAACAACTCTTCAGTTAACCTATTTAAGCGATGTATCTCATCGATAAATAAAACTTCACCTTCTTTTAATCCAAGAAGTAAACCTACAATATCTCTTGGTCTTTCAATTGCTGGTGCAGTAGCTATCTTACATTTTGTATTCAATTCATGGGCTATCAAAAAAGCAAGAGTCGTCTTACCTAGACCAGGCTGTCCATATAAAAGAATATGTTCCAAGGGTTCTTTTCTAAAAATTGATGCATCTATAGCTATTCTTAAAGAAGATTTAAGTTGTTCTTGGCCAATAAATTCTTTTAAAGTAAGAGGCCGGGCCAAGTTAAGATTATTATTTCTCTTTTCTTCTGGAATGATTTTTGAATCAACTAACCTCAGCTCTTTTTTCCGAAGAGGTAAGTCATTATCGCCTATATTAGAGGATATTATTGCCATAATGAAAGGTTAATTGCAATTGTTCTGAGTAGAAAGACTTTTTACAACTAAAATGGCAAAAAATTCAAAAAAAGTTAAAAGCAATACTAATAAAGCAAATAATTTTAAACTTCTAGCTGAGAATAGATATGCAAAATTTCAATATGCAATATCTGAGACAATCGAAGCTGGAATTGAGCTTTTAGGGACTGAAGTAAAGTCCATTAGAAACGGAAAAGCAAATTTAAGAGACGGATACTGTTCATTCAGGGATGGTGAGATCTTATTATTAAATGTTCACATTTCACCACATAAAAATGTGGGATCTTTCTTTAATCATGATCCATTAAGAAATAGAAAGTTGCTATTACATAAAAAAGAAATAATAAAAATGAAATCTAATACTGAAAAAAAAGGAATGACTATTGTTCCATTATCTCTTTATTTAAAAGGTTCATGGATAAAAATAACTTTAGGAGTCGGAAAAGGGAAAAAATTGCATGATAAACGACAAGACGAGAAACAAAAAAGTATTAAAAAAGAAATCAACTCTGCACTAAAAAGATAAAAATATTATGCACAATTATTGAGACTATCAATCTAAAGTGACTGAATTTGGAGGTGGGGAAGGATCTGGATCTGCAATTAACATATGCTGTAATACAGTTTCAGGCCTCTCACTATCTCTCCAGCGAATTTTGTATGCAGGCATTTTTGTTCCCCTACTTGTAGTTTGCTCTACTGGTTCAATAACCCATCCTCTTCTTGATCGGCCTTGAGGATTTCTTTTTACTACTGCATCCGCATGTTTGAAACGGAAACCAACACGTTCACCACTCATTTAAAAAATTTCGTATTGGAATAATTTATCTATTTTACTTCATTCAAGGGTAATTTTTCACTTTTTTTGGAAGATATTTCTGGTTTTAACAATGGGAAAGGGATTACATCTCTAATCGATGCGCTGTTAGTAATTAACATAATTAATCTATCAATGCCTATGCCTAATCCTCCAGTAGGCGGCATACCAATCTCTAAAGCATTCAAGAAATCTTCATCTATACAGTGAGCCTCCAGATCTCCTTTATCTCTAAGAGATTGCTGTAATTGCATTCTTTCTCTTTGATCGACTGGATCTATTAACTCACTAAACGCATTTGCCAGCTCTCGACCAACAATGAATAGTTCAAATCTCTGAACTATTTCTTTATTATCAAAATGAGGCCTAGCTAAAGGAGAAATTTCAACAGGATAATCGATAACAAAAGTGGGTTCTATAAGTTTTGATTCAACTTTTTGCTCGAAGACCTCATTTAAAAGTCTTCCAATAGTATTTACTTTATTAGAGAAATCAACATTTATATTTTTAACGGCTTTTTTTGCTGCTAGAAAGTCTCCGTTGAAAGAATGAAAATCAATCCCTGTATATTTTTTGACAATATCTTTCATGGATATTCTTAACCAAGGTTTTGAAAAATCAATTTCTTTATTTTGATAATTTATAGTTAAAGACCCACAGGCATCAGCTAGAATATCTTTAATCAATTCTTCAGTTAAATTCATCATATCGACATAATCAGAATAAGCTTCATAAATTTCAACTGAGGTGAATTCAGGATTATGTCTTGTACTTATCCCCTCATTACGAAAGATTCTTCCTAATTCATATACTTTCTCAAATCCTCCAACAACCATTCTTTTTAAATGTAATTCTGTCGCTATTCTTAGATAAAGCGGAATATCTAAGGTATTGTGATGAGTTATAAATGGTCTTGCTTCGGCACCACCAGCTTCAGATTGCAGAATTGGAGTCTCTATCTCTAAAAAATTTCTATTATCTAACCATTTTCTTATAAAACTTATACATTTTGCTCTTGTTTTAAATACATTTTTAGAGTGAGGATTCACTATTAAATCTAGATAACGTTGTCTATATCTTTTTTCAATATCGGTCAATCCATGCCATTTATCTGGCAATGGTTGTAATGATTTCGATAACATTTCCCATTTTTCTACTTTAATTGAAAGCTCGCCTTTATTAGTTTTTTTAATAGTTCCGTATACGCCTATCCAATCACCAATGTCTACTATTTCCTTGATATCTTCAAAAGAGAGTAATTTTTGTTTTTCTAAATTTAAATTAATAATCCTTTTTTCTAGATAAAGCTGAATCTGGCCATCCTGATCGCTTATTGTAAAAAAGGCAATTTTACCCATTACCCTTTTTGCCATTACTCTACCAGCCAGAGAAACACTGAAGTTTTCCTCTTGACCATTTTCTAAATAATCAAATTTTTGAATAAGAAAACTGGTAGTATGTGATACCCTAAAACTCTGCGCGTAAGAAGCAAAACCTTTACTAACGAGTGAACTAGCTTTTTGTAAGCGTGCTTCTTTTATTTCAGACAAAATTTATTTAAATATATTTGTTTTATTTAATAAAATTATCAAACTATGGCTCAACTTGCCAAAGATGTTGCTGTTTCACCAACTCTCTGGGATGCGTAACCAATCCCTCTAACAGTTAATATTAATTCTGGATTTCTTGGATCTGGTTCCAACTTACCTCTTAATCTAGCAACGTATACATCTACAACTCTTAAATCAGCAGCTCTACGAGGAGGATAACCCCACAGCTGTTCTAATATTTCTGCTCGCGGTACAACTTTCCCAGGCTCATCAAATAATAATTCTAGGAGACTAAATTCAGTATAAGTTAGACTAATTCTATCTCCAGCTCTAGAAACTTGTCTGCGATTAGTATCAACAACTAAACTTCCAAATTTCATAACTCCTTTACCTGAAGGAACTTCTTTGGTTTCAGTAACCGATATACTTGGGCCCATTCTTCTCAAAATAGTAGCTATCCTAGCCTCTAACTCTTTTGGACTAAATGGTTTAGATAAGTAATCATCAGCCCCTAAATCCAAGCCTGCGACTCTCTCTGAAATAGCCTCTAGAGCGGTTAAAAATATTATTGGTACTACTGATTCAGCTCTAATTCTTCTACAAACAGCAAATCCATCCATTTTTGGAAGCATAACATCAAGAACTATTAAATCTGGCGAATCCCTGTGGAAAGATTCAATAGCTTCTTCGCCATTAGTGGCTGAATAAACTTGATATCCAGCTAGTTGAAGCCTTGTAACTAATACCTTCAAAACTGCTGGTTCATCATCAACAACTAAAATTCTTGCTTTTGACATAGTTAAAAAAGATTTCTCGATATTTCAAAGCAAAGAACTATTGCATTGAATATTTATTCTAACAATTAAAAATATAACATTACGAACCCTCATAGAGATATTTCGAGGGTTTAAAAAAAATTCAAAATAATTTGAAGATAAAATTTTTCAAGGCACTTTTTGATTTTTGAAAAAATTTATTCATGCAATTTTATTCTTGAAAATTTAAACATTCTTAAAAGTTGAGAGCAAATAAAGGGAGCCAACAAACCTGTCAAAAAAACTTCAGATAAGATATTTTTAATACCTGATATAAACATTAAAGAGTAACTTTCTGAAAAATTTTTAAACAAAATTTGTGAAAGGTGAAAAGTTCCGCATAAAAAACTTCCAAAAGAACAAATCAAACCATGCCTAAAATGACCCACCAACATATCATTATTTAATTTAATTCTCCCAAACAAAAATCCACAAAACATTAAGCCTGGTATTTGAGAGAAATTATTATCTAAAGTTAAAGAATCTAAAATTAGACCTAAAAACAAACCAAATACTAATCCATTAACTGATCCATTAATCATTGACCAGGGCAATAACCAAAATAACGGCCAATATGGCTGAACTCCTAAAAATCCAAGCCAATTAGGATGCCACAAAAAGATAATAGGAATAAAAATGAAGCTTATTATAGATAATTTGTTTGTAAAAATTTTATTCATTAAATATTTTTTCTCAAAATTTGCACCCAATCAATTATGTTAGGTTTTGCTAAAAGCGAAATTTTTGCCGTTTTTTTTGATTGCAATGTCTTATCTATAGATTGGACAATCCCAATGGGGATATTTGGAGGTAATAAAGAACTAGCAGGAGAGGATGATACATAATCTCCGACTTTTATATCAGCATCTTTTGAATACAGTATTAGGCTAGGATGATCATCGCCTGAACCAACCAATAGTCCATTAGTTTGACTTCTATCAACCCATACTCCTAATTTACTCTCTGGAGAAGTTAATAATATTACTGAAGAAGTAAATAGAGAAGTATTGTTTACTCTTCCTAATAATCCACCTGGACCAGTAACAATATTACCAATTTCCACTCCATCTTTTGAACCTTTGTTTAAAGTTATTTGTCTCCACCAACCTCCTGTTTTTCTCGAAATAACTGCTGCTGAAATATTTTCATTATTAGATGATTCTTGAAGAGATAAAATTTTACGCAATCTTATATTATCCTTTTTAATGAGGTTTAATTTTATTAAAGATTCTTGGTCTATGCTCTTAAGAATAACTTCTTTTTGAGATTGACTAGGCCAAAACGGCTTTGAAATAAAGTAAAAAAAATCTTTATATAAAGATCCTTTTGAAATCCTCACAAAGACTAAAAATAAAAAAATTCCAAAAAATATCCAACTTTTCTTTTGATGCCACCAACGACTAGAGGAAACTCGTCGGATATCAAACATATTATTAATCTCTTATCGCGTTCCTTATAAAGTCTGGAGTATCAACAACTCTCTTAAGTTTTTTAAAATCGTCCAGAACCTCCCCACAACCATTAACTACACAAAGCAGTGGATTTTCTGCTATGTGAGTAAAAATTCCCGTTTCATCGCTCAATAAATCATTAATGCCTCTTACTAAAGCTCCACCTCCCGCAAGCATAATTCCCCTATCAACAATATCTGCGGCAAGTTCAGGTGGAGTTCTCTCTAAAGTTCTTTTTACAGCTTCAACTATCTTGCTAAGTGTCTCAGCCATAGCTTCTCTGATTTCTCCTGATGTCAAAGTGACTGATCTCGGTAGACCAGATAAAAGATGTAAACCTCTAACTTCTAAGGTAGTTTTATCAAAATCATCATCAGGAAATGCAGATCCAATTTTAATTTTGATATCCTCTGCAGTTCTCTCTCCAACCACTAAATTGTGAACTTTTTTAAGATACAGCGCAATTGACTCATTTATTTCATCTCCAGCTATTCGAACAGATTCACTCAATACAGTTCCACCTAAACTTAATACTGCAACCTCAGTAGTGCCTCCACCAATATCGACAATCATAGTTCCAATTGGCTCAGTAACTGGTAGTGATGCTCCTATTGCTGCTGCGACAGGTTCATCAATTAAGTGAACCTCTCTAGCACCAGCTAATCCAGCTTCTCTTACTGCTCTTCGCTCTACACTAGTAACTCCGCTTGGAATACCAATCACTATTCTTGGGGCTACAATTCCCTTACCTTCGTTACATTTTTGAATAAATGTTTTTATCATTTGTTCTGCAGCATCAAAATCTGCGATAACCCCATCTCTCAGCGGTCTTACGGCTCTTATATTGCCAGGGGTTCTTCCAAGCATCAACTTTGCTTCTTTACCAACAGCTAATGGAATCCCTTCCTCTAAATCCATAGCTACCACAGAAGGCTCTTGTAAAACGACCCCCTTTCCAGATACATGTATTAGAGTATTGGCAGTTCCCAAATCTATGCCAATATCTCTAGAAAATTTAAATCTGTTAAAAATCACAATAAGAATTCTTTTACAAATAATATATCTATTTTTTGGTAAGCTCTCATAATTCTTGAGTTTAGTTATGAATAGCACGCAAAACTTTGAGCAGAATCTGGAAATATGAGTAGTATAAAAAAAAAAAATTATGGAAATTAACACTATTAATCTAGTTGGCAGAGCAGGAAGAGAACCAGATGTCAGATATTTTGAATCTGGTAGTATCGTAGCTAATTTCACACTTGCAGTTAACAGAAGAAGCAGAGATGAAGAACCAGACTGGTTTAATTTAGAAATATGGGGTAAGCAAGCGCAAATTGCCGCAGATTACGTTAAAAAAGGTTCTTTAATTGGAATTACAGGAAGTTTTAAAATTGATAGTTGGAAAGATAAAAATACTGGCGAAGATAGATATAAACCAGTTGTGAGAGTAGATAGATTAAACTTACTTGGCTCCCGAAAAGAATCTGATAATAATGGATATTCTAACAATAGTAATAGTTCAAGTGAAATCCCCTTCTAAGCCCTATTTTTCTTTATAAATCTACTAATTATTTTGATAAAAAAATATAAAAAAAGTAAAATTAAAATTGGTTTTACAAAAATCTTGATTTGATCAATGTAAGTTTTGATAATTGGGTAATTTTCACCGAATAAAAAACCTGCATAAGTGAGAAGCGCTACCCATATAAAACTACCAAATGTAGTCCAAATCAAAAATTTTCTTACTGGCATAAGTTCTATGCCAGCAGGAACTGAAATTAACGTTCTTATACCTGGTACTAATCGTCCCCAAAACACCAGTGAAACCCCATATTTCTCAAACCACATCTTACTTTTCATTAAATCTTTAGAAGAAATTCCCAAGTATTTCCCTTTATTATCAAGAAAATTTGCAAGTCTTTTTTCATTTACTAATCTGCCTAAGTAATACCAAGGCAATGAACCTAGTATTGTTCCCAATAAACCCCAGAAAATTAAAATATAAAAGTTTAATTTTTCTTGATAAACAAAAAAGCCTCCCAAGGGCATTATTATTTCTGATGGGATTGGGGGAATTATATTTTCTAAAAACATAGCCAAACATATAGTAAGGTATGCAACAGCAGAATTCTTCTCAACCGCCAAACTTATATAATCGGGAATCGAGGTAAGAAAATTTACAAAAATTAAGTTCAAACTTAGTATCTATAAAATTCTGATTTATATGGTCCCTCAACCGAAACACTAATATAATCAGCCTGTTCTTTAGTTAATTTTGTTAATTTTGCCCCTATTTTATCTAAATGTAATCTGGCCACCATTTCATCAAGATGTTTTGGTAGAACATAAACTTCTTTAGCATATTGCTCCGACTTATTAAAAAGTTCAATTTGAGCTAATACTTGGTTAGTGAACGAATTACTCATAACAAAACTTGGATGCCCAGTTGCACAGCCTAGGTTAACTAATCTACCTTCTGCTAAAAGAATAATTTTATTTCCGCTCGGTAAAGTTATATGATCAACCTGCGGCTTAATATTTTCCCATTGATAATTCTTTAAAGAGGCAACATCAATCTCATTATCAAAATGCCCAATATTGCAAACTATAGCCTCATCCTTCATTTTGACTAGATTTTCATGGGTTATTACCTGATAGTTACCAGTGGCCGTAACAAATATATCTATATCTTCAACAACATCTTCTAACCTGACAACGCTGTAACCTTCCATGGCTGCTTGAAGGGCACAAATTGGATCAATTTCTGCAACTTTTACAATGGCACCAAGTCCTCTCAATGACTGTGCTGAACCTTTACCTACATCTCCAAAACCCATTACTAATGCAGTTTTTCCAGCAATCATTACATCGGTGGCACGCTTGATACTATCAACTAAAGATTCTCGGCAGCCATATAAATTATCAAATTTGCTTTTTGTCACTGAATCATTAACGTTTATAGCTGGGAAAGGTAAAGCATTTTGCTTTTGAAGTTGATAAAGTCTTGCTACTCCAGTTGTAGTTTCTTCAGTGACACCAATGATATTACTCTTAATTCTAGAATAGAATTCACCATCATTTTTCAACTTAGACTTAATAGAGTTGAATAAAGCAATTTCTTCTTCGTTACTCGGGTTATCTAAAACAGATAAATCTTTTTCTGCTTTACTACCTAGTATCAATAAACCAGTTGCATCCCCCCCATCATCAAGAATCATATTTGGGAAGTCTGAACCCCAATCAAGGATATAGTGGGTATATTGCCAATATTCATCCAGAGTCTCACCTTTTTTTGCAAATACAGAAATTCCTTGATCTGCGATTGCTGCAGCTGCATGATCTTGAGTTGAAAAAATATTGCATGAAGCCCATTTCACTTCTGCACCAAGATCAACAAGAGTTTCTATTAAGACTGCTGTCTGAATAGTCATATGAAGGCTTCCAGCTATTTTTGCACCTTTCAATGGCTTTTCAGATTGATATTTATCTCTAAGTGCCATTAATCCTGGCATTTCAGTTTCGGCAATTTTAATTTCTTTACGACCAAAATCTGATAGTGAAATATCAGAAATGATGAATTTCGGTGTTGATGTTTTAACTGAATTTGCAATAACCATTTCTATCGGAATCTATACCCATTAAACTATAAGTGATTTTTGCATAATTTTGTGTTTGTTGAGAATTTAAAAGAGACTTTAAATTTAGGAATAAAACTCTCACACAATTTAAATCCCCAATCGATTGTTTTATTACAAGGTCCAATTGGGGCCGGGAAAACTTCATTTGTGCAAGGGATTGCTAAAGGCTTATTAATCACTGAGGATATTACAAGCCCTACATTTGCTTTATCGCATCACTATAACTCCGGAAAAATTCCGCTAATTCACCTTGATTTATACAGATTAGAAAATGTTTCTTTAGCAAAAGAAGTTTTTTTCTCAGAAGAAGAAGAGGCAATACAAAGACAAGCTATTTTAGTTATTGAATGGCCAGAATTAATAGAACCAATTATCCAAAATTTCTGGAAAATAGAAATTAGTTATGCAAAAAATTACGGAAGACACTATGAAATAAGAGATCCTAAAAATTTATTAACATTCTCGTAATATGGCTGTTGCTCGATGGCGCCTTCACCAAGACAAGTTAATAATCCACAAGCACCTGCAAACTTAATGCAATCTTCTATCTCTTGTTCATTTGAAGGATAACCAGAAGAAATTAATTTTGAAATTAACCCAGCTAAAAAAGCATCTCCTGCTCCAGTTGTATCAACAATTTCTTGCGAAGAAGGAGTTTCGGTAATTCCCTGCAAACCATTTATGTACCATGTAACAGGATTTTTTCCATCAGTTATTATTACATCTGGTCTATTAGACAATTGTTGAGATATTAGGAAGGGATTTTCATCCTCAAAAAACAAAGTTGCTTCCTCCTTAGCAAGTTTTAAAACATTTGCATGATTTAAAAATTTCTTGATTAAATTAACTCTAGTGGCTTGACTAATTTCTGATGAAAAACTTGAATGATCCCAAAAGACCTGTCTCCAATTCAAATCAATAACTATTTTTACATCAAATGCTTTAGCCCCTTCAAGAAGAAAAAAAATAGTCTCTGATGATATTGGAGATGATAATAAGATCGTTCCTGTAACCAGATATTTTGTTTCTAGAAAAGATTTCTCCAAATTTAAAATTTGTTTTGCGATTAATTTCTTACTAAGAACTTCGTCTGCAAAGCATGAATAAGAACTTTCCTCAAAGCCCGAAAAAAAACGTTCTCCAAATTGATCTCTATCTACATTAACTACGCGAGTAGATGAATCATTATCCAATTGCAAGAAATCTAAATTAACGTCCAATTTATTAAATTGCGTAATAAATTTTTTTCCATAATCATCACTACCCAAACATCCTATAAATACTGAATCTATTTTTAATTTTCTTAATGCACAAGCAACATTCGCTGGGGCCCCACCTAAAAAATCTGTAAATCCTTGATTAGACTTATTTCTGATTCTGTCAATTAAAGCCTCTCCAATACATATGACCTTTTTATTTTTCATTAATTGACGTTTATTCTCAACTAAGAATAATTTATTAAAAACGAATAATTGTTTTTTGAATTAAAGTTTAATTAACCTCACATTAATAGTGTCTTTGAATAAATCTGAAACTTGGAAATGGAAAAATTGGGAAATTTCTTGGTCTTTGTCAAAAAATAGTACTTCTGAAAAAAATACTAAAATTTTATTAGTTCATGGATTCGGGGCATCAAAAAAACATTGGAGACATAATCAAGATTTTCTCGGTAAATTTTCTAACTGCTACGCAATTGACCTATTAGGATTTGGGAAAAGCAGTCAGCCCAGTGCTTTATTAAATTACGAACCTGATAAAAAAAACTCAATTAAATATTCATTTGACTTATGGGGCAATCAAATATCAACATTTTGTGCAGAGGTCATAAAATCTCCTGTTTACTTGGTAGGAAATTCAATTGGTGGGGTTATTGCATTGAAAGCTGCTGAAATCCTTAAAGATAATTGCAAAGGTGTCATTTTGATTGATTGCGCACAAAGAACTATGGATGATAAACGTTTAAAACAAAGCGATATCTTAATGAATCTACTGAGACCCGTCCTTAAAACGATCGTCAGACAAAGAGTAATTAGTAATACACTTTTTACAAGGGCTGCTAATCCAAAAGTTATAAAAAAAATACTTGAACAAGCTTACCCTTCAGGAAAAAATATCGATGAAGAATTAATTGAAATACTTTATAAACCTTCACAAAGGAAAAACTCTAAAGAAGCATTTCGTGGTTTTATCAACTTATTTGATGACTATCTTGCTACTGACCTTTTCGATAAGGTTGATGCTCCTATCCAATTGATTTGGGGAGAAAAAGATCCTTGGGAATCGTTAAATGAAGCAAAAGAGTGGAAGCAACAATTCAGTAATATTCAAAGATTAGATATTATTCATGGTGCTGGTCATTGTCCTCATGATGAAGAACCCGAACAAACAAATGAATTAATAAATGAATTTATTCAAGAAACGAAGTAAGCTTCTACATTATGACTAAGTCTTCTCAAGCCTCTTAAACCATCACGTTCTAGGTTTCTTACTCGATCTCTACTTATTCCTAGGACCCTTCCTATACCTGTAAGAGACATTGGCTCATCACCATCCATCCCGTATCTCATTCTTAAAACCCTACATTGCAGATCAGGTAATTGATGTAAAAGAGAATGAAGATCACCTCTCATACAATCCATCTCAATTTGTTCGTCTGGCAAATCCTCGCCCCCTGCAAGTAAATCTAGTAAAACAGTATCTTCACCATCACCTACCTTGGTTTCAAGACTAACTGGCTGCCCAGCTTTGCACATTAAGTCTTTAACGTCATCTTCTGGAAGCTCTACGTATTTCGCAAGTTCACTTACAGTTGGAGTTCTAGACATTTCTTGACTGAGCTCTCTTTGACCCTTTTTTAACTTATTCAACATTTCGGTAATGTGGATAGGCAACCTAATCGCCCGACTCTTTTCAGCTATTGCTCTAGTAATACCTTGTCTAATCCACCAATATGCATATGTTGAAAACTTGTAGCCTCTCGCTGGATCAAATTTTTCAACTCCTCTAACAAGTCCTATAGTTCCCTCCTGAATTAAATCTAAAAGTTCCATATTTCTTTTTGTATATTTTTTTGCAACGCTCACTACCAATCTTAAATTTGCTGCAACCATTCTTTCTTTAGCTCTCTGTCCAGCTCTCAATCTTTTTTTTATTACTGAAGTAGACAAGTTTAATTTCGTCGATAATTCATCAATACTGGGTTTATCTCCTGTTAATTCGCTGATTTCTAATTCAGCTCTTTCAACTTGCATATACTCTTGAACTTGTCGACCTAGAGTAATTTCTTGCTCATGCGATAGTAAGGGAACTCTTCCTATATCCCTCAAATATGATCGAACAAGATCTACATCATTACTTGCTTTTAAACTTGCGATTGACGTTAGTTTATTTTCACTTATTGTTTCAGAGGACATGAATGCTAAATGATGTTTTGTAAACAATACCATTAAGAAATGTAAAGTTAAACAAAAAAATCCACATTTTTACAAAAATGAGAATAAATACCTAGTCAATTTAAGTCAATGATGAGTTTAATAGCCATTTTGCTGTACTGAGGTAAATAAATACACCAGCAATATCAGTCACGGTTGTAATGAAAGGGGAGGACATTAGGGCTGGATCCAATTTCATTTTGTCAAACAACAAAGGGAGAATCGCTCCAGTTGTAGCAGCTAAAGTTGTTATGGATATCAAACTTATTCCCACTGCAGAGGCGATTAGAGGCCCTTCTCCTTGCCACCAAGCAAAGGGAAATACTACAAGCATCATGAAAACACCTAAAAGAGCGCCGGTTATTGCTTCTTTAACTACTGCCCTAATAGCACCAAGAGACTTCAATTTTTGAGTACTTAAACCTCTAATGACAACAGTTGAACTTTGAGCACCAACATTTCCCCCAGTACCTATAAGTAGTGGAATAAATGCAGCTAATAAAACTATTTCTTTTAATATTTGATCATTCATAGCTATAACTTTTGTCGTTAAACCATTTGCTAAAACCAAAATTAACAACCATAAAATTCTTCTTCGGGCAATCGTAAACAAACTACTTTGGAAATAATCATCTTCATCTCCAGGTTGTACTGCCCCCGCTGCATAAATGTCTCTTGTTGCTTCTTGTTCTATGACATCAATTAAATCATCAACAGTTACAATCCCAACTAGTCTTTTTTCTTTATCAACAACTGGCAGAGCTAAAAAATCATATCTTTGTATTGCTCTCGCAACCTCTTCTTGATTCGTATTAGTTGAAATATTAACTACATCTCTTGTCATAACGTCACCAATTGGCCTAGAAGGATCTGCAGTTACAAGGTCTCTTAAAGAAAGGATACCAGTTAAATGTCTTTCTTTGTCCGTGACATATAAGCTATAAATAGTTTCAGTAAATGGGGCTCTTTTTCTCACTAAAGAAAGAGCCTCAGCTGCTGTTTGCATCTCTTTAAGGTCTATAAATTCAGTCGTCATTAATCTTCCGGCAGTTTCAGGCTCATATCCAAGTAATTCAGCTGTTACTTTCCTTTCTCCAGGACTAAGAGCAGACAAAAATTTTCGTACAACTTTTGCAGGTAATTCATCAAAGAGTTGAACTCTATCATCAGGAGACATTTTTTCAACGATTTCTAAAACCTCTCCTGAGCGCAGTCTTTCTAATAATGTTTGTTGAACTACTGGATCTAAATATTCATAAACCTCAATCGCCTCATTTTTCTTTAATAATCGAAATGCTAATGCCTGCAATATTAGTGGAAGGCTTCCAATAGCATCTGCAATATCAACAGGTTGGGATGGCTCTAAAAGTAATTTTGCCTCATCATAATTTCCCGCGATGAGCAATTCCTCAAGTTGAATAGTAATGTTTTCTCTTGTACTTAAATCTGAAGATAACGATGTAACTGTTTCAAGATTATTTTCTTTCATAAATATAATCCCTTATCAAAGTAACAACACCATTATATGAAATCTAAGTAATTTTTCTACTGATCCAGAACCCGAAAATCATTGTTAGTAAATTTAAGATAATGATTAAATTAAAAAAAATTATAAATTTTATCCAATCCCCTTGATTTAAAATTTTATACAAAAAATATATAAATCCGCTAAAGGATGTAAAGCAAGAAAAAAAACCACTAAACAAAATTTTTTCATTTGAATAACTTAATCTTTTACTAACAAAAAAACCCACTAAAAATGATCCAATTATTGAAATAAAAAAATTGTTATTTAAAGTTAATCTGAAAAAAGTAGCTAGATAAGCGGCTAAAAAAATATAAATAAAATTATTTATTTTCACTTTAAAAAAACTGAATAAAAAAATAACCCAAATAAAAGAAAAGAAATGAAAAAATTATCACTTCAATATAGTGAAAAAATAATCTCAGGAATTTTCTCTTTTTGAATAAAATAAATAGTTGATAGATAAAGGAGGAAAATGTACTAAAACATCCTAAGAAACCGCTGTAAAATAAAACTAAAATTTCGTTATTCATAAAATTTAAAGCTACTAGAATTCCTAAAACAAAAGATGATAAAAAATTTACTATTGAAGTATTCTGAATATTAAAACCAATACTTTTTTTAAAATTATTTTGTATGTATATTCTTAGGATTAATCCTAAAGTACTGCAGATTAAAATTATACTTATTGAACTAAAATCCAAAATTTACATTTTTATCCAACCTTTTAAAATCCTATTGGGATCATCTAAAAATTTATTCGAAGCTAATTCAACCCTTACCCACGTTTCACTTTTGCTTACTTTCCAATTACGTAATACTGATAAAGTTGTACCTATATCAAGAACAAATAATTCCTTCGCATAAATTTCTGGACAAGAATAAAGAGAAGTTTTGGAACTCAATATAATTTCATTTGTGTTTTTGGGAAACTTATTTTGATTTAAACTTTTTTGAATTCCACCGGCAGGTAATGTAATTGGAGCAATTAATGCAAAAGTAATTAAACAAAAATTCTTGAGAACATGATTAATCATATGTCTAATGTTGCCATATCTAAGTTACTACTATGAGTTTCAATAAATTCTCTTCTTGGTGCAACCTTATCTCCCATTAAAATATTAAATATTCTGTCAGCTTCAAGTGCATCTTCAATTTCAACCCTTTTCATCATCCTCGTTTGAGGATTCATAGTTGTATCCCATAATTGTTTTGGCATCATTTCACCTAATCCCTTAAATCTTTGGATATTATAATTTGCATTTTCTCCAAAACCTTGAATTGTATCCTTTAATTGATTCTCGTTATAACAGTAATTATGATTCTTTCCTCTTTCAACTTTATAAAGAGGAGGACAAGCAATGTATATAAAACCTTTCTCAACAAGTTCTCTTTGATATCTATAAAAAAATGTCAACAATAAAGTTCTTATATGAGCACCGTCAACATCAGCATCCGTCATAATTACAACTCTATGATATCTCAAAGAGCTTTCGTCAAACTCCTCTCCTTTTATTCCTAATCCTAGCGCTGTTATTAATGACTGTATTTCTGTATTTTTATATATTTTAGTATCATCAGTTTTTTCAATATTAAGAATTTTACCCCTGAGAGGCAAAATAGCCTGAAAATTTCTATCTCGACCTTGTTTTGCAGAGCCACCAGCTGAATCTCCTTCAACTATGTATATTTCTGATTCTGATGGATCTCTAGAACTACAATCTGCTAATTTTCCAGGTAATGTAGAACTTTCGAGAACACTTTTTCTTCTTACTAATTCTCTAGCCCTTCTCGCAGCTTCTGCTGCATTAAATGATTGAATTGCTTTTTCAAGAATCAAGTCCAAAATTCCAGGATTGAATTCCATATATTTTGTGAGAGCCTCACCAATGAGAGAATCCACAATTCCTCGTACTTCAGTATTTCCTAATTTTGTTTTTGTTTGTCCTTCAAATTCGGGATCTGGAACTTTTACTGATAAAACAACAGTCAAACCCTCTCTAATATTTTCACCAGCTAAATTTTTTTCAATATCTTTTCTTTTACCTCTCTTTTTTGCAAGATTATTAAAAGTTCTTGTCAGAACAGTTTTTAGTCCTTCAATATGAGTTCCTCCATCAATAGTTCTGATATTATTTGCAAATCCCAAAATATTATCTGAATATACATCTGAACACCATTGCAAAGCTGCTTCCACATATACATTTTCTTTCTGTGAGTCAACATAAATTATTTCAGGATGAATAGACTCTTTTTCAGCATTCATGTATTCAACATATTCTTTAATACCTCCTTGATACAAATAAATTTCTTCTTTAAAAGAACCATCTGATAATTGATTTCTCTCATCTCTAAAAACAATTTTTACTCCGCCATTCAGATAAGCCAGTTCCCTTAATCTCGATGAAAGAAGAGCATATTCAAATTCAATTCCTCCAGAAAAAATCGTTTTGTCAGGTTTAAAGCAAATAGTTGTTCCTTTCTTAGATGATTTGCCAGTCTGCTTTTTACTTTCCAATTCACCCTTTGATATACCTTTTTCAAATCTTTGATTAAATTCGCTTCCATCCCTATAAACAGTCACCTTAACCCATTCGCTTAGGGCATTTACTACAGATATTCCTACTCCATGCAAACCCCCTGAAACTTTATAACCACCACTTCCAAATTTACCTCCTGCATGAAGAACAGTTAGAACAGTTTCTAGGGCACTTTTCCCTGTTCTTGGATGAATATCTGTTGGGATACCTCGTCCATTATCAGAAATTAAAGCAGAACCATCTGCTCGAAGAACTATTTCTATATGATCACAATGTCCTGCAAGTGCTTCATCAACCGAGTTATCAACTACCTCATATATTAAATGGTGTAATCCCCTAGGTCCCGTTGAACCTATATACATTCCAGGGCGTTTACGAACAGGTTCTAAACCCTCTAAAACCTGAATTTGCTCCGCCCCATAATCATTAGAGATTTTATTAGATCTTTTGTCCTCACTCATTTAATATAAAAAAAAATACTAAACTTTTAAAATGTTATTTTTAAAAGGTCTTTCATTAAACTTACCACCGCAATAAGGTAAAGGCTCGGAAATCAATGAAAAAATTAAACACTTTAATTATATAGCTAATATTTTTTTCTTCAGAAATTCATATGTCTTCACATCCACCTCATGTAATAGTTTTAATTGGGCCTACTGCAAGTGGCAAAACAGAATTAGCTATTGAAATTGCAGAATATTTTAAAACTAATATACACAATATCGATTCAAGGCAAATATATAAGTCCATGGATATTGGAACAGCCAAGCCATCTAAAATCCAACAAAAAAAAATACGGCATTTTTTAATAGATATTGAAGAACCTATCAATCCAATTAATGTAAAACAATTTCAAGAAATTGCTCAGAAATCGATCAAAGAAGAAATTAAAAAAGATAAATTACCTTTTCTTGTTGGAGGAAGTGGTTTGTATATGAACTCAATAACAAAAGGTTTTTTCGTACCAGATGTCCCTCCTCAAAATAATTTAAGAAAACAATTAGAAGAACTTGGTCAGGAAAAATGTTGGGACCTGTTAGAAAATTGTGATCCATTATCAACAAAAAAAATCAATTTTGCTGACCACGTTCGAACAATAAGAGCTTTAGAAGTCTTCTACGTAACAGGTAAGCCTTTATCAACTCTGAAAGTTCAGAAACCACCTAACTGGAAAATCTTAGAGCTTGGATTAGACAGAGGTAATTTAAAAGAAAGAATTTTTCAAAGAACAAAAAATATGTTTTTATCTGGAATAATTGATGAGACGAATCACCTTATCTCTAAATACGGATTTGATTTGCCAATATTAGAAACAATTGGCTATCGAGAAGCTAGAAATGTTTTAAATAACCATTCAACAATTGACAAAGCGATTGAGTTAACTGCAACAAAAACAATCCAATTTGCCAAAAGACAAAAAACTTGGTTTCGTAATAAAAATAATCCTCTTTGGCTTAATAACAAAAACCCGCTAAAAGATGCAATAATTAAGATAGAGTCTTTTTTAAGCTAACTTTATAAAAATAGATTTTGTTCATCATCCAATCAATTTATTTAATTAACTGAATGCCCCCACGCCCACGCTTTGACCGAAGAGCTCCAGTTAGAGAGCTACCAAATATAAATGAAAGAATAAAATACCCTCAATTGAGAGTCGTTGATTCAGATGGAAAACAATTAGGCGTCATAGATAGATTAAAAGCATTAGAAATCGCATCTCAAAGAGAACTTGATTTAGTTTTGGTGAGCGAAAAAGCAAATCCTCCTGTTTGTAGAATCATGGACTATGGGAAATATAAATTTGAACAAGAAAAAAAAGCTAAAGAAGCAAGAAAAAAATCTCATCAAACAGAAGTTAAAGAAGTAAAAATGAGGTACAAAATTGACAAGCATGATTATGATGTGCGGATTGGTCAAGCTACTAAATTTCTAAAATCGGGAGACAAGGTAAAATGCACTGTAATTTTTAGGGGAAGAGAAATTCAACACTCAAATTTAGCTGAGACTCTTCTTTTAAGAATGGCTAATGATTTAGAAGAGCAATCAGAAGTTCAACAAAAACCAAAAAGAGAAGGAAGAAACATGATTATGTTTTTAAGTCCCCGTAAAACTCCTCTCATTAAAAAAGATGATGCGTGATAAACTTTTATCAAAAAATATGACGAATGTTAAAGTGTCACTATATCAAAAAATAAATTAGTAAGGATTTTTCTAAAGTGAGATTCCATATTCAACAAGAAAGTGATATCCCAGCATCGACACAACTATACAATCAAATCTGTTTTGCAATTGCTGCAAGACATTATCCTCCAGGTCACAGACTTCCGAGTACAAGGCAACTTGCAATGCAAACTGGACTTCATCGAAATACTATAAGCAAAGTATACAGACAACTTGAAATAGATGGAGTTGTTGAAGCAATAGCTGGATCAGGTATCTATGTAAGAGATAATCTTACTAAAAGAGAATTTAAAAAATCTTTTTACTCAAAGGATAGAATAAGCAAACCACCTGATCAAGAAGCAAAAAAGGTTATTGACAACTTGATAAATTTAGGATGCAGTTTACAAGAAACGAGGGATTTATTAACCAATGAAATTGATTGGCGTATCAAGTGTGGATCAAGAATCATAGTCAGTACACCTAGAGAGGATATTGGCGCTTCTATGTTAATAGCAGAAGACCTTTCTACAACAGTTAATGTACCAGTAGAAGTTGTTCCAATGGAAGAATTAGAAAAAGTATTGAGTAATTCAAATAGTGGTACTATTGTAACAAGCAGATATTTTTTACAGCCTTTAGAAAAAGTTGCTAATCAACATGGGATTCGAGCTATTGCAGTTGACTTGAGCGATTTCCAAAAGGAATTGAAAATTCTAAAAGAATTAAATGCTGGGAGTTGTGTAGGTATTGTTAGTATAAGTCCTGGTTTATTGAGGGCAGCAGAAATCATAATACATAGTATGAGAGGTAGTGAATTAATTCTTATGACTGCAATCTCAGACAATAACAGTAGATTACTATCACTTTTAAAGGCTTCTAGCCATATAGTTTGTGATGGACCTAGTTTATCAGTTGTAGAAAACGCATTATTAAAAAATCGTTCTCAGCTAATGAGATTGCCTCAAATAATATGTGCTAGAAATTATTTAAGTATCGAAACAATAAATCAATTAAAAAAAGAAATAGGAGTTATTAATTAGAATAAGATGCTAAAAACTTTTAAATCAGATATAGAAATCATTAGAGAGAGAGATCCTGCCGCTAGAGGAATAATAGAAATATTTCTTTGCTACCCAGGCTTTCAATCAATAGTTATTCATAGGTTTACGCATAAATTATGGCAATTAAATATTCCTTTAGTACCCCGCTTAATGAGTCATCTTAATAGGTTAGTAACAGGTATTGAAATCCATCCTGGGGCAAAAATTGGTAAACGGGTTTTCATAGATCATGGAATGGGCGTTGTAATTGGAGAAACAGCTGAAGTAGGAAATAATTGTCTTCTATATCAGGGAGTTACATTAGGAGGCACTGGTAAAAGCCATGGGAAAAGACACCCAACCTTAAAGGAAAATGTTGTAGTTGGGGCAGGAGCAAAAATTCTTGGATCCATCACAGTAGGATCTAATACACGTATCGGCGCAGGCTCAGTAGTTGTTCGAAATGTAGAGGGGAACAGTACTGTTGTTGGGGTCCCTGGCAGGGTAGTGCATCAAAGTGGTGTCAAAGTAAATCCCTTAGCTCACTCTGCCTTACCAGATGCAGAAGCTAATGTGATAAAAAATTTAATGGATAGGATAGACTCTCTTGAAAATGAAATTCTTAAATTACAAAAAACCCTACAATGTTTAGCGAACTCAGAGTCTATTGATATTTCTAAACTCGGTGATTCTCAAAATCTTAAAGACAAAGAAATTTTTGAATTTCTTGGAGATGATTAAAAATTGATTTAATTTTTTTCATTTACGTCAGTTTTAGGTTGAAACATAAACATTGAATAAATAACATTTCTTCGCATATTAGTCATCATTTCAAGAAACATATCATATCCTTCATTTTTATATTCAATTAATGGATCTTTTTGACCATAACCTCTCAATCCGACTGATTCCCTCAAGGAATCCATGGATTGAAGATGTTCTCGCCATAAATTATCGATTTGCTGCAAAATGAAAAATCTTTCAGCTTCTCTCATCAATCCTGGACGAATCTTTTCTATTTGTGATTCCTTTAGATCATAAGCTATTCGTAATTGCTCTTGAAGATAATTTTTTAATTCTTCTATTGATAGTAAATTAATATCATCAGATTTAAGATCATCTAACAAATATATAAATTCTTTGACTTTAGAAATTAATTGATCAATATTCCATTCTTCAGGAGGAAGATCAGGATTAATATAAGCATCTACAATTTCAATCATTGTCCTTTCTCCATAACCTATTACTTGTCTCTTTAAATCAATTCCTTTCAATACTCTTAGTCTTTCGCCATAAACTGCTTTTCTTTGATTATTCATTACCTCGTCATATTCAAATACTTGTTTTCTAATATCGTAATAATAGGTTTCAACTTTCTTTTGAGCACTTTCTAGAGACCTAGTAAGCATTCCTGACTCAATAGGCATATCTTCATCAACCCTAAAAGCATTCATTAAATTTGCTACTCGATCGCCCCCAAAAATCCTTAATAAATTATCATCTAAAGATAAAAAGAATCTTGTACTTCCAAGATCACCTTGCCTTCCCGCTCTTCCTCTTAATTGATTATCCACTCTTCTTGATTCATGTCTCTCAGTACCAATGACATGTAAACCGCCAGCTTCTCTTACTTTTTCTTCTTCATGAATCAAAACTTTTTCATATTCTTTTTTTACATCAGACAAGGATTCTCTCAAAAGCTTAATCGAGTTATCATCAGTTGGTGCTTTTTCTGCAGCTGTAGCTATTCTGTCATCAAGCTCCAAAACAGAAAGTTGTCTGTCTCCCCAACTTTTAACAAGTTCATCAGATAAAACAGAGAGTTTCTTTTCAAATGCTTCATCGAGCTTACAAGGGAAAAGACTAGTTGAAGAATTTGAAATATTCTTTTTCAAATTTGTAACAGCTTTTTTAGAAAAACCACCTTTAGATTTTGAACTTCTTTGTTTAGGAATTGGTGGCTTATGCTCATTATCAGGTTTGACTAACAAAGGAACTAAAATTTCTTTTAATTTAAGCCTTGCCATATAGTCACTATTACCGCCAAGAATTATATCTGTTCCCCTTCCAGCCATATTAGTCGCGATAGTAACAGCTCCTGCTCTTCCTGCCTGAGCAACAATTTCAGCCTCACGTTCAACGTTCTCTGGCTTAGCATTTAATAAATTATGTGGGATTTTCTCTTCAGATAAAAGTGAACTTAATAATTCACTTTTTTCAACACTTGTCGTACCAACTAAAACAGGTCTACCTTCTCTATGAATTTGTGCAGTTTCTTTAGCAACGGCTTTCCATTTACCAATCTCTGTCTTGAATACTTGATCAGACCAATCTTGCCTCTTTCTTGTTTGATTTGTAGGTATAACTGTTGATTCTAATTTATAAGTTTTTTCAAATTCAACCTCCTCAGTTTTTGCGGTCCCCGTCATTCCTGCTAAACCAGGATATAAAAGGAAAAAATTCTGATAAGTTATGGAGGCTAAAGTTTGAGTCTCAGGCTGAATTTTAAGACTCTCTTTTGCTTCAATTGCCTGATGTTGTCCATCACTCCAACGTCTTCCTGGCATTACCCTTCCAGTAAATTCATCTACTATGACGGCCTCTTCGTTCTTAATAATATAATTTACATCTTTAATAAATAATTCTTTTGCTTTTAAAGCGTTAGTTATATAATGCGCCCAAGGATCTTGAGGATTATATAAATCACTAACTCCCAAATACTCTTCACATTTTGCAAAACCCTGATCAGTTAATATACAACTTCTCTGTTTTTCATCAACTTCATAATCCCCTTCTGGATCAATACCATCTTTACTTAATTCTTTTGCTTTGAGCAATTCCAGAGATAATTCTGCTGCTTTTTGATATTTTTCCTGTGGTCTTTCAACTTGGCCAGAAATGATTAGAGGCGTTCTTGCTTCATCAATTAATATTGAATCAACCTCGTCAATTACGCAGTAATTAAATTTTCTTTGAACTACCTCATTAATATCAGTAGCCATATTATCTCTTAAATAATCAAATCCCAATTCTGAATTTGTGGCATAAGTTATATCACAATCATAATTTTTCTTCCTCTCAAGTGGATTCATATCTTGCTGAATCAAACCAACTGATAAACCCAAAAAACGATGAACTTGTCCCATCCACTCTGCATCTCTTCGAGCTAAATAATCATTTACCGTAACAACATGAACACCTTTTCCAGTAAGAGCATTTAGATAACAAGGTAATGTTGCGACAAGAGTTTTTCCCTCTCCAGTCTTCATCTCAGCAATTTGACACTCATTTAAAACTATCCCGCCTATTAACTGAACATCAAAATGTCTCATATCGAGAACACGTTTACTTGCTTCTCTCACGATTGCAAAGGCTTTAGGAAGAAATTCTTCTAGGAGTTCTTTTTGTTTTTTTAAATCTAATTCTGCTGAAATAGTTGATTTAAGATTTTGAGTTTCTTTTCTCAGCTCATCATCAGTCAATTGAGAAATTTCTTCTTCTAAAAAATTTATCTCTTCCACTATTGGTTGATAGCGCTTTAACTTTCGTGTATTCGGGTCTCCCAACAAAAGTTTTAGCATAAGTCAAAGTCCTTAAAAAATTAATCTTATTACAAACATTATAAATTAGTGCGTTACAACAGAATGAAGAAAACTCTCATCTCTTTATTTTATAGAAACGATCGATTATGGTATTTAGATTGAAGTCACAAAAATAACCTATTAGGCATCACTTCTCAAAAATCTTTTTAATAAATGAAAGAAATATCTCTAATCAAACATGGCAAAGGAGCTTTAGGGTTAAGGATTTTTGGATTAGGTCCCAATCTTAAACCAACAAATGGATTAATTAAGCTACAAAAATTACTAGATACCAATGCTTTCTGGGCAAAAAATAGAACAATTAATGATCTAAGAAAATGTCTCGCTAACAGTGATGTCGTAATAAGTCTTTGGGTTGGTGAGGAAATAGTTGGTTTTGGTAGAGCTTTAACTGATGGGATTTACCGCGGAGTACTTTGGGATATTGTTATAGATCAAAATCATCAAGGCAAAGGTTTTGGCACATTAATTTTAAACAACCTTTTATCTTCTAAAAAAATTAAAAATACAAAAAAATTATATTTAATGACAACAAATAAGAAATTATTTTATTCTCAATTTGAATTTAAAGAAGTTACTTCTCAAAATTTATTGATTCGTGAAATATAAAGCACTTTGTTTCTAGAGAAACAAAATCAAGATACAAATTTACTATAAATCCATCTTATAAAAGGTCCTAAAATAGGAACTGGTCCAAAAGTTGGTCCGCAAAAATCAAAGTAATCTCTGTGCTCTTTGATTAATCCATTTTCACCAAATAATAAACGAGTAGTTCCAGGATAAATAAATTCTTTACCCATAATTTTTAAACCCATTGTCCATTCAACAAATCCACAATCCCCAGTTATGGAAATTGCATGAGTTTCTAAAAAAACATCATCACATCTTTTAACTAGCTTTTCTTGAGCTTTAACATAAGAATCTAAGCCCTCTGTTGCCTGAGTTGGGTCTATAAAAATAACATTCTCATTATAAAATTCAGCCCATTTTTGCTTTGTTGGCGCATCCGTACCATAAGGTTTAGTAAATAATCCCTTTAAATCCTCAATAGAAATTACTCTTGTCATTACAATATGCTAATTACAAATACTTTAAGGGATACAAATATTAAAAGCGGATGAAGAGATTCGAACTCTCGACATTCTCCTTGGCAAGGAGATGCTCTACCACTGAGCTACATCCGCATAGCTTTTTTATTTTATCTCAAAGAAGGGATTAATGATAAAAATAATTAAATTTTTTCAATTAATTTAAATTTTTAATTAAGGATCCCATCTCAATTGCTTGTAAAGCATAATTCCAACCAAGATTATTTTTAATCCCTGCTCTTTCTAAAGCCTGCTGCATAGTATCAGTAGTTAAAACACCAAAAATAATTGGAATGTTATTTTCATTTGAAACTTGTGAAATACCTTTGCTCGCCTCAGATATAACTACATCATAGTGGGAAGTTTCGCCACGGATCACTGCCCCAAGAGCAATTACAACGTCATAACTCTTTTTTTTCATGAGGGTTTTAGCTGCAATTGGTAATTCGAATGAACCAGGAACCCAAACAATATCTACTTGATTGCTTAATTCAGAAGTATCTAAACCATGTCTTTTTAAACAATCAAGACAACCAGATAGAATTTTATTTGTAATTAAATCATTAAATCTTGCTATTACAATCCCAACTTTTAAAGTAGAGGCATTAGTAAAAGAACCCTCAAAAATAGCCATTAAATTTTACTTAGATATATTAATAGACTCTCACGAAAAGGTATCAAGTTCAAACTAATGAAGAAACAATCCCTGTAACAAAAACCAAAACAACCCAAACAGCAGCAATAGAATAAATTTTTCTCCTACTTTCTCGCTGTCCTTCCTCAGTAGAAGGTTGAGTCACATATAAAACGGGTACTCCAACTACCGCAATTAAAGATGCAAATAGTAGAGCATTTACGAAGAAAAAGTTAACAGCCTGCATAATTCAGTCTTAGTTTTCAATTATTATAAATACTATAATCTCATGAAAATGATAATTTTTAGAGAAAATTTACATACTTTAGCCACTTTAAATGCAAAAAAAAAATTTCTACCTAATATCTATTTAGGAATTAAAAAAGTATGCAAGAAGATTTGATAATTCAAAAGAATTTATTTGCGATTGGTAATGATAATAATAAGCAAAAGGAAAAAACAAAAATTCCAGAAGATTTATCTTTAGAAGATTTAAAAAAAGAATCGCAAAAAAGACCCAGACAAAGAAAAAATTCAACTAATTTAATAAATAAATTCAAGACTGATTTAATTTCAAATAAGAAAAATGTTTGCATCAATGAAGAATCTTATAGCTATAAAACAGTTTCAAAACTGAAATTAACACCTGTAATGAAGCATTATGTAACTCTAAAAGAAGAAAATAAAGATAGGTTATTACTTTATAGATTAGGAGATTTTTTTGAATGTTTTTTTGAGGATGCTGTATTAATATCTAATCTTTTAGAAATAACGCTTACCAGTAAAGATGCTGGCAAAGAGATTGGTAAGATCCCTATGGCAGGGGTTCCCCATCATGCAATGGACAGATACTGTGCTGATTTAATTAAAAAAAATTATTCTGTGGTTATATGTGATCAATTAGAAAAAAGTTCTGGAAATTATGGGACTCCAATTAAAAGAGGAATAACACGAATAATTACTCCTGGAACTGTAATTGAAGAGGGGATGTTGATAGCAAAGAAAAATAATTGGATTACTGCTATTTACTTATCAGAAGAAAACTCAAATGAATCTTATGAATGGGGTATATCAAAAGCTGATGTAAGCACAGGAGAATTAATAACTTTAGAAGGCCAATCTCTATCAAAACTATTTGATGAAATTATTAAATTAGATTCTTCAGAAATCATTGTAGGAAGCAATGCAGTAAGAAATTTATTAATTAAAGGAAATAGTCAAATTACATATACTGTTTCTCAAGAGACTAATTTTGGAATTAATGAAGCAAATTATCTAATAAAAAATTATTTCCAAATTGCAAACTTAGAGGGAATAGGACTTAAAAATTTAAAAAATGCAACTAGATCACTTGGAGGTTTATTAAATTATTTAGAAAAAATTAATCCTTCAAATTTAGATAAAGATTCTTCTGTAAAAATCTCATTAGACTTTCCACAAATCCAATATGGTCACAACAAATTAATTATTGATTATCAAACTCAAAAAAACTTAGAAATCAAAAATACACAACGAGAAAACAATTATGTAGGTTCGCTACTATGGAGTATTGATAGAACTTATACTTGCATGGGCGCAAGGTGTTTAAGAAGGTGGATAGATTCACCACTATTAAACGTTAATGAAATTTATAAAAGACAAAATATATTTACAAACTTTTTTGAATCTAAGAAATTACGTACAGATACCCAAAATTTACTTAGAGCAATGGGGGATTTAGAAAGACTTGCAGGTAGAGCTTGTGCAGGTCATGCAAGTCCAAGAGACTTAATTGCAATAGCTGAAGGTTTAAAAAAATTGCCTAGACTAAAATCCATAATTGAATTATTTAAATATGATCTCCCAAATTGGACTGATCAACTTATAAATATTGATGAAGGACTCTTAGAATTAGCTGATACTATAAGTTTTAAACTCGTAGAAAATCCTCCTCTAAGTATTAGTGAAGGAGGCATGATCCACGATGGAGTTGACAATATATTAGATGGTTTACGCAATTTAATGGATGATTACTCAGAGTGGCTAAATAAAGAGGAATTAAAGGAAAGGAAAATTAGCAAAATTTCAAACCTAAAAATTCAATTTCATAAAAATTTTGGTTATTACATTTCTATAAATAAGTCAAAAGTTAATTTAGCTCCACAACATTGGATCAAAAGGCAAACACTTACTAATGAAGAAAGGTATATCACTTCAGAAATTAAAAATAAAGAAAATAAGATTTTCCAAATAAAAAGTAGAGCTTCATCAAAAGAATATGAAATTTTCTGCGAATTAAGAAATATAGTTGCTGAAAAAACAAAACAAATAAGATCAATCGCAAAATCCATAGCATCTCTTGATGCATTGCTTGGTTTATCAATTACTTCAATAGAAAACAATTTTATAAAACCTTTATTAATACCAATAAATGATTCAATGACAAAAAATAGTACAAAAATTATCGCAGGAAGAAATCCAATTGTAGAGCAATTGTTAAGTGATAAAAAGTTTGTAGCAAACGATATTTCTTTTGAGGATAATCAAAAATTAATTATATTAACCGGTCCCAATGCAAGCGGAAAAAGTTGCTTTATAAGACAACTTGGTTTAATACAAATTCTCGCACAAATTGGTAGCTTTGTTCCTGCTAATAATGCTGAAATCAAGATTGCAGATAGGATTTTCACAAGAATTGGGGCAGTTGATGATCAATCATCTGGGCAATCAACATTTATGGTAGAAATGTCTGAAACTGCATCAATTCTAAATCAAGCAACTTCTAACTCACTAGTTTTACTTGATGAGATAGGCAGAGGGACATCTACTTTTGATGGACTTTCAATAGCTTGGTCAGTAAGTGAATATCTTGCAAAAAAAATTCAATGTAATACTATTTTTGCTACGCACTATCATGAGCTTAATTATTTAAAAAATTCAAATAAGAATATACAAAATTTTCAAGTTTTAGTAGAACAAAATGACGATCAGCTAATTTTTAGCCACAGAATTGTTAGAGGGGGCTCAAACAAAAGCTATGGCATAGAAGCAGCTAAATTAGCAGGAGTTCCAAAAGAAGTTATAGAAAAAGCAAAATCAGTTTTAAATTCTTTAGAAGAAAATAACAAGTTAAATCATAATATTAAGTAGATTTTTGACGTTTATATAAAATTAATACTTTTTAAAGAGTCTCCCTTAATAAGGCGTTAACCGTAGCAGCTGCCATTGCAGCACCTCCTCTAGTTGAATTCAAAACAATTCTAGGAAGATCGGTAGAAATAAGTTTGTTTTTGCTTTTCTCTACTCCAATAAATCCAACAGGCATTCCGATAATTAAACTAGGTAAATCTTTTGCATTTTCTAAAATATCAATTAAATAAGTTAACGCTGTAGGCGAACTGCCAATAACTACAATAGGTGATTTACCTCCAGAATTCATAGCGGATAACTCCTTCCAGCCTTCACTTAAGCCATATGCAGTTTTAGTTAAGTTTGTATGATTATTTTTTTCAAACCACATTCTAGCGGTGAATACTTTATTCCTAGTAGTATTTTCTGCCATATTTTTTATTGCTGCTGCTGCCATATCAGTATCAGTTAAAATCGGAGCACCATTTTTAAGTGCCTGAAGCCCTTTTTCGCAAGCACCATCACTAAAATTTACTAGATTTTGAACTGAAAAATCTCCTGAAGTATGGACTAATCTCTCTAACACTTTTTTTTCCAAATAATTTAGATCATTGGCTAATAAATGAGATCTTATGAATCTGATGCTTTCCAAAAAAATTGGATGATCTACTACCATTAAATTTAATTTGTGTTAGAAGTAATCATAGTTAATATATGATTTTTATTGAGCTATTATGCCAATACAAATATTATGGGGTAATGATTTAAATGCTCAAAATACATTTATCCAAAAATTAATTGATAAGGAAGTATCCAAAGAATGGAAAGAAATAAACGTAACAAATTTAAATGGAGATGATGATGAGCAAGTAAATAAAGCTCTTGATGAAGTTCTTACACCTCCTTTTGGAGAGGGATACAGAATAGTTACATTGAAAAATAATCCAATTTTTACTTCCAAAAATGAGGATCTAAGAACTAAATTTGAAAAAATTCATGACAATATACCTCAAAATACTTATTTCATTTTACAAAATACAAAAAAACCAGACTCAAGACTAAAGAGTACTAAATTTTTACAAAAACTTATCAAAAATAATTTAGCCAAAGAAAAGTCATTTTCTTTACCAGAAATCTGGGACTATGAAGGACAAAAAAGATTTTTAGAAGATGCAGCAAATGAAATGAATATCAAAATTGATAAAAATGCAGCTGAATTAATAATTGATTCAGTTGGCAATGATAGCTATAAACTAATAAATGAATTAGCTAAAGCAAAAACATACCTTTCAGCAGTATCAAGTGATTCGAATTCACAACTTTTTCTTAAAAGTATTGATGTAAAAAAAATATTTAGTGATCATCAATCCAATATATTCAAAATCATTGATCTTCTCTTACAAAAAAATATTAATGAAAGCCTCATAGAAATAAATTATTCTTTACAGAAAGGAGAACCTGCTTTAAGACTAAATGCAGGTTTAATTAGTCAAATAAGAATTCATACCATTATAAAATTGGCAATTAATTCAGGTAACGATAATGAAGAAAAAATTTGTAATCTTGCAGGCATTTCTAATCCAAAACGAATTTTTTTTATTCGAAGAAAAGTCAAAAATGTATCTCAAGAATATTTAATTAATTTAATGAGTAACTTACTAGATATTGAAACATTACTAAAACAAGGTAATAATCCTATAAATGTTTTTACGGAGAAATTAATTAATTTAAGTTAACCAAATTATAAGTTTAAGAATTTACATTATGATTTAAATATGGCTTTACTAGTAAAAAAATTTGGCGGTACTTCTGTAGGTGATATTAGAAAAATTAAAAATATTGCAAGTAGCATCTGTCAAAGTAAAGAAGCAGGAAATGAAATTGTCGTAGTTGTCTCTGCAATGGGGCAAACTACAGATGATTTAAATTGTTTAGCGGAATCAATTAGTAAAAATCCTAATCGAAGAGAATTGGATATGCTTCTCTCAACTGGAGAGCAAGTAACCATAGCTCTTCTCTCAATGGCATTAAACGAATACGGAATACCTGCAATTTCAATGACCGGTAGCCAGGTTGGAATTATTACTGAATCAATTCACGGGAAAGCGAGAATTCTGGATATTAAAACAGAAAGGATCCAAAATTATATAAATCAAGGTTTTGTAGTTGTAGTAGCTGGATTTCAAGGAACAACCTTAAGCCATACGGGTTCAATGGAAATTACAACTTTGGGTAGAGGTGGTTCAGATACTTCGGCAGTAGCTTTATCAACAGCTTTAGGAGCTGAGACGTGCGAAATTTATACAGACGTTCCAGGGGTTCTTACTACTGATCCAAGAATTGTGCCTAATGCAAAACTCTTAGATGAAATTAGCTGCGAGGAAATGCTTGAACTTGCAAGTGTCGGTGCGTCAGTTCTGCATCCAAGAGCAGTAGAAATTGCTCGCAATTATGGAATTAAATTGTGTGTCAAATCAAGCCAAAGTGACTCAAGTGGGACTCTCCTAGAAAGTCAAATCAAAGCTCTCCCGCTAAAAAGAGGAAGCTTAGAATTAACAAAAACAGTCAATAGTCTTGAGGTATTAGAAAACCAGGCAGTATTCAGTCTCTCAAATATTCCTGATAGGCCTGGGATTGCTGCACAAATATTTGAAAAACTTTCAGAAGCAAGTATTAGTGTAGATTTAATAATACAAGCGACAAATGATGGGAATAAAAACGATATTACATTTACTGTTAGTGAATTAGAAGTTAAAAAGACTGCAGAACAATGTGAACTTATAACTAGTCAATTAGGAGGAGAATATAACTTAAAAACAAACATGACTAAATTAAGTATTCAAGGAGCAGGCATTATGGGCAGACCTAGTGTTTCAGCTGATTTATTTGATACTTTATCTCAAGCGAATATCAATGTCAGGTTAATAGCTACTAGTGAAATTAAAGTCAGCTGTGTAATTGAAATCAATAATATACCAAAAGCTATTAGATTTGTTGCTGAGAAATTTAAGTTATCAGATACACAAATATTTGTTAATCCAATCAATAAAAAACAAGATCAACCTGAAGTAAGAGGAATTGCATTAGATAAAAACCAAGTTCAAGTAAGTTTTCGAAAACTGCCTGATCGTCCAGGTGTAGCAGCATCGATATGTTTAGCATTAGCTGAAAATAATTTACTTATCGACACTATCGTTCAGTCTGAAAGAATTTCCTCTTTAAAAACTAAGGATATTAGTCTTACAATGAATAAACAAGATAGAGAAAAAGCTAACTTAGTTTTTGAGGCCTTAACAAAAAAATTACCCGGATCATACATTGAAGATGGCCCTGCTATAGCCAAAGTAAGTACTGTAGGAGCGGGAATGGCATTTAAGGTTGGAACGGCTGGAAAAATATTTAGAGCATTAGCTGACCAAAAAATCAATATTGAAATGATTGCCACTAGTGAAATCAGGACTTCATGTATTGTCTTAGAAAAAGATTGCGACAAAGCAGTTAATGCGATTCATAATCATTTCGAATTAGACAAATAAGTTTCTTTTTAATTATTTCTTGCCAATTTTTGTCTTAATTTTTTGATTCTATCCCTCAAATTTGCTGCTTCTTCAAAATTTAACTCTTTTGCAGCATCTTTCATTTTAATTTCTAACTTTTCTATTAAGTCAGGCAATTCTTCGAGCAAACATTGATTATCACTGGAACCGAGAATTGCGTCAGTTTTATTATTAACTATATTTATTAAATCTTTAGATAAACCACCAGCATCTAATTTTCTGGAAAGTTCTAGAAAAGATAATATTGAATTTTCAATTTTTTTGCCTGCAGGTTTTGGAGTAATACCATTGACTTGGTTATATTTTTTTTGAATAGTTCTTCTTCTTTCAGTTTCAGAAATTGCTCTTTTCATTGAATCTGTGAAGTTATCTGCATAAAGCAAGGCAACACCTTCAACATGTCTTGCAGCTCTTCCAATTGTTTGAATCAATGACCTTTCAGCTCTGAGAAAACCTTCTTTATCAGCGTCTAAAATGGCAACTAGAGATACTTCAGGAAGATCTAGTCCCTCTCTTAATAAATTAACTCCTACCAAAACATCATATTCGCCCATTCTGAGGTCTTGAATAATTTCAATTCTTTCAATTGAATGGATTTCGGAATGCAAATATCTAACTCTTACTTTATTTTCAGATAAAAAATCAGTTAGATCTTCAGCCATTCTCTTGGTAAGTGTTGTCACTAGCACTCGTTGATTCTTTTCAGCTCTAATTCTTATTTCAGATAACAGATCTTCTATTTGGCCCTCACTAGGTCTTACATCAATTACAGGATCTAATACCCCAGTTGGTCTTATAACTTGCTCAATAAATTCACCATCACATTGATCTAATTCCCATTGACCCGGAGTTGCACTTATAAATAATGTCTGTTTTGATTTTTCCCAAAACTCTTCACATTTTAAAGGTCTATTATCTGCAGCACTG
Organism: Prochlorococcus sp. MIT 1304; assembly: GCF_047305015.1. Lineage (NCBI taxonomy): Bacteria > Bacillati > Cyanobacteriota > Cyanophyceae > Synechococcales > Prochlorococcaceae > Prochlorococcus > Prochlorococcus sp. MIT 1304. The sequence continues at coordinate 420,155 of NZ_CP138974.1, forward strand.
GGCAATCTAAACCCATGATCTATTAGAACTTTTTTTCTAGATTGATCACCGTTGTACATTGCATGAAGTTGAGGACATGTCACATGACTCTCATCAACTACCAACAACCAATCTTTGGGAAAGTAATCTATTAAGCATTCTGGTGGTGAACCTTCCTCCCTGCCTGATAAATGACGAGCATAATTCTCAACGCCATTACAATAACCAACCTCTTTGAGCATTTCTAAATCATATTTTGTGCGTTGTTCTAGACGTTGAGCCTCTAATAATTTTCCTTCGTATGTAAATTTATCTAGTTGAGTTTTTAATTCACTTCTAATTGCACTTATTGCACTCTCAAGTCTTTCTTTTGGGGTCACAAAATGCTTCGCTGGGTAAACGCTAACTTGTTCCAAACTTTCAAGTATTTCTCCTGTAGTAGGGTCAACATATCTAATAGCTTCGACTTCGTCACCAAATAATTCGATTCTAATTAATCTATCCTCATAAGCTGGACCGATTTCTAAAACATCACCTTTAATTCTGAATCTACCTCTAGTAATTTCAATATCATTTCTAGTATATTGATTTTCAACGAGAGACCTTAAATAAGAACGTAGATTTATTGATTTTCCCACTTCAAATTTAACTGCAGCTTTTAAATACTCACTCGGTATACCAAGACCATAAATACAACTTATTGAGGCTACAACAATTACATCTTTTCTTTCAAATAATGAGCGTGTTGCAGAATGCCTAAGCATATCTATTTCTTCATTAATTGAAGCCGTTTTGGCTATGTAAGTATCACTTACAGGTACATAAGCTTCAGGTTGATAATAATCGTAATAAGAAATGAAGTACTCAACAGCATTTTTTGGGAAAAATTCCCTTAATTCATTACATAGTTGTGCAGCTAACGTTTTGTTATGGGCTAATACAAGTGCTGGTCTTCCTGTTTGCTGAATTACATTAGCAATAGTAAATGTTTTACCAGTTCCAGTAGCTCCTAAAAGAGTCTGAAACTCTTTACCAGTATTTACCCCTTTAACTAATTTTTTAATAGCTTCTGGTTGATCTCCATTTGGTTCGTAAGGAGCTTGAAGCTTATAGTTGTTCATCAACCTAATAGCAAAAAGGTAATGCTATACTAAGAAATTTTTTCTCGAATTATTGAATTTTTCAAAGATTCTTTTAAACCTCTAACAACCGCAATCATCGATATTAAATCATCTAATTTATTAACTACAGATCCAACGCCAACTGCTGAAGCTCCAGAGGATATTGCTAGTGGACAAGTTACTTGGCTTAATCCAGAGGCACTCATGATTGGTATATTCAGAGATTGTTTCTTAAATTCTTGATGAATTGCATAGGTAGCTGCAAGAGTTGGTACTGATTTTTCAAAAAAGCCCTGAATTCCTGAAGAGTAAGGAGTAGAACTGGTGCCACCTTCTGTTTGAATAATGTCAACACCTTCTTCTACTAGCCTTATAGCAAGATCAACTTGTTTATCAATAGGCATAGTATGAGGAACAGTTACTGATAAAGGAATATTAGGCAATAAATCCCTCGTCTCTTTTGTTATGTTTAAAACTTTTTTATCTGAAAAATTAATACCTTTTTCATAAAAAGTATCGTAATTTCCTATTTCAATTAATGATGCTCCTGCTTTTACAGAATCTTGAAAAGATTGAGGCACTACTGAACTAACACAAACGGGAAGTGTTGAATTCTTAAGTGCTAAATCAACTAGTTCAGGTTTACAAGCAATATCGACAAGATCTGCACCTCCTAATGAAGCAGCCTCAACAATTATTTTCACAGATTGAACATCGAAATTATTCAATCCTGAAATAACTTTGAGTAAGGATTTGCTTCTTAACTCTTCTTTAATTTTTTGTGGCAAAAGATTAATCAGACTCATTTACTTAATGAATTTATTACCCGATTGTGACATTGTTTTAGTAAAACAGTGCATTTTTTAAAAAATATTATCTGAGCAACACAAAATGACTGATAAAAAATTAAGTCAGAAAAATTGGTCACCATGGCATCATCAGCTTCATAAGGAGATTCTTACCAAAAAAATATTAATTCCCAAAGGATCCAATATTTTAATAAGTGTTTCCGGGGGTCAAGACTCAATGACCTTATTAACCTTAATTAATGACCTAAAAAAACTACATAACTGGTCTATTAGTGTTTGGCATGGTGATCATCAGTGGCACGAAAAATCATCACTATATGCTCTTGAATTAAAAGATTATTGCGAAGATAAAAATATTTCATTCTCTTATGATCAAGCAAATAAAGAAAGTATTTCTTCAGAAGAAAAAGCACGAGAATGGAGATATAAAAAATTATGTGAAAGAGCCAAAACTTTATTAAATACAAACCAGCAAAAACATAATATTTATTTGTTAACTGGTCACACGAGTAGTGATAATGCAGAAACATTTATCCTAAATTTATCTAGAGGAAGCAATTTTGCTGGCCTGAGTAATATTGAAAGTAAAAGATTAATTGAAAATCAAATTTTTTTAATAAGACCAATATTAATTTTCAGTCGGGAAGATACAAAACAATTTTGCAATGATATGAAGATCCCAGTCTGGGAAGATCCTACAAATTCAGATCTTAAATTAAAAAGAAATTTAGTAAGAAAAAAAATTATTCCTACCTTAGAAGTCATCTATCCTGGTTGTTCTGAAAGGATAAATAATTTTTCCCAAAAAATGAGCAATTACAATAATGAACGTAATGATCTTAGTGAACTAGCATACCTGTATTGTAGAGATGTAAAAGGTATCGATAGGAATCTCCTAAATGGTATGTGTATTCAAGCGAGGTGCACAATCTTAAATAGATTTTTAAAAGAAATATCTGCAAAGCAGTTTAGTTCTAAAAATCTCACAAAATTGGCAACTTCAATTTATGAAAAAAATAAAGGGCAAATTAATCTTCAAGAGTTTTTAAAAATTGTTTGGGATAAAAACTATATAAATTTTGAAAAAAGTTAAGATGTTACAGCAGATCTTCTTCTTCTAGTTCTACCCTCAAATGAATCTTCTGTAACAGTCTCAGCTGATGGATTCTGTGAACCTTTTGGACTTTTTTGGGCATTGTGTGGGTTATTTGAACTATTAGGATGATTATTGTTTGATTTCTTATGGAAGTTATTATTATTTCTATTTCTATTAGAGAAATTTTGCTCTTCGGTAATCTTTGGAATATAAGCACGAGTTCCACTTGGAGCAGGTTGAACTAAACACAAAATAAGCGGTTCAACTTGTAATTCTCTTCTCATTCTTCTCGATAAACCATTTTCAATTTCTCTTTGTACACCAATCCAATCTACCTCAAAATTATTCGGACCAGTTTGTCTGGATAATTGTTTCCATCTATTTTCTAAGACCCAGCTTATTTCTCGTTCTGTCCACATAGACATTTTTCTTGGCTCTGCCGTAGTAACAACTCCTCTTAAATTAACTCTGGGAGGCGCAACCATCTTCCCATCTGTACTAATAGGAGCTAAAACAGTTACTACACCATCCCCAGCTAATTGCTGCCTTTCCTTCAACACTCGAGCATCTACTATCCCATTTCGTGAGTTATCAAGCAGTTCAACACCAGCTTTTACAGGATCACCTTTTTGAATAGAATTAGGTGTTAACTCAACTACATCTCCATTTTCAATAATTAAGATATTGTCCTTAGGAACCCCCATAGTTTGTGCACTCTTGCCATGACAAACAAGCATTCTATGTTCTCCATGAACAGGAACAAAAAACTTAGGTTTTGCGAGAGCCAACATTAACTTTTGATCTTCTTGAAAACCATGACCAGAAACATGAATATTCTCACCCTTTCCATAAACAACCTTTGCTCCAAGTTTCATTAATCTATCTATTGTATTAACAACAGAAATAGTATTACCAGGAATTGGGCTGGCTGAGAATATTACTGTATCAGTAGTCTTAAGACGAACATGCTGATGTTCACCACGAGAGATTCTGCTTAACGCTGCTAAGGGTTCTCCTTGGCTTCCCGTCATTAATAATAAGGTCTCCCTATCTGGCAAATCTCTAATTTGCTTGATAGGAACAAACAAATCATCTGGGCATTTCATATAACCAATATCTCTTGCCTTAGCAATGACATTTATCATCGATCTACCTAACAAACCAACCTTTCTTCCATGTTTCATAGCCAATTCTAAGATCATTGTCACTCTATGAACAGAACTAGCAAAAGTGGTAAGGATAACTCGTTCTTTTGCCTCAGCAATATGTTTTTCTAAAGAGGGATAGATAGTCTTCTCAGAAGGACAAAAACCTGGAACTTCGGCATTAGTCGAATCACTGAACATGCATAAAACACCCTTCTCTCCGTAATGCACCATTCTTTCAATATCAAATTGCTCTCCATCTACTGGCATATGATCAAACTTAAAATCTCCCGTGAAAATAATTGTACCAACAGGTGTTGTAACTGCTAAAGAAAAGCTATCGCAAATAGAATGAGTATTTCGAATAAATTCAACGGAAAAATGTTGTCCTACTTTTACAACATCTCTTGGATTTACTGTCTGTATAGTTGTTCTATCAGATACCCCTGCTTCCTCCATTTTTCCTCTAAGCATTGACATTGCCAGTCTTGGGCCATAAATAATCGGAATATTAAAATGCTTTAGATGATGAGAAATGCCTCCAATGTGATCTTCATGCCCGTGAGTGACAATCATTCCTTTTATTCTTCTTTGATTTTCTTTTAAAAAAGTTGTGTCAGGCATAACAACATTTACGCCATGCATACCATCAGATGGGAAAGCTAGGCCAGCATCAACAAGCATTAATTCTTCACCATATTCAAAAACGCAAGTGTTTTTTCCTATTTCATGTAGTCCTCCAAGAGGTATTACTCGTAGAGCTGGCGTATTACTTTTAGATCTAGATGAATCATGAGTAGATCTATTTACAGTTGAATTTGTACTTGATTGCATAATTTTGAAAATTTATGAAGGCCTGCTTGTAATCAAATAAGGTTTATTTAAATTTAATTATCAAGTTAAATATAATCCCTATTATAGGGATTTCAGGATAAAAGATAGTTGCTTTTTCATGTCATTGGTTAATGGTGACAAAGGACTTCTAGGATTACCTACATCCCATCCAGATAGCTCCAAAGCAGCCTTAATTGGGATTGGATTAGTAGTCATAAAGAGTGCTTTGAAAAGAGGCTGAAGTTTTTCATGAATAGCAAGAGCATTGGAAACCTTTCCACTTTGAAAAGAATAAATCATCTCTTTCAATTGCAATCCAACTAAATGACTTGCAACACTTACTACTCCTACAGCACCTACAGATAACATTGGAAGCAACAATGAATCGTCGCCACTATATACAGAGAGTTCAGAGCCACAAATAGCTCTTAGTTCTGTTACTTCTTCTATTCTACCGCTTGCAGCTTTAATACTGAGAATATTTGAGAAATCCATAAGTTTCTTCACAGTATCAGGTAATAAATTGCATCCTGTTCTACCAGGAATGTTGTAGAGCATAAGAGGCAAATCCTTTGCAGATTTAGCAATAGAACTAAAATGTTTATAAAGACCTTCTTGAGGCGGCTTATTGTAATAAGGAACAACAACCAAAGCACCGTCGGCACCAGAGTCATAAGCTTTTTTTGTAGCTTCCACAGCTTCGCTTGTACAATTGCTACCAGTGCCAACTATTACTTTACAGCTTGCATCCAAAGATCCTTTTACCGCAATAAATAACTCATGCTGTTCAGCCCATGAAAGAGTCGGAGATTCTCCAGTAGTACCGCATAACACAATTCCATCGGAACCGTTCTCGAAAAGATAATTTGAAAGTTTTATGGCTAGTTCATAATCAACATCTCCATTCTCAGTGAATGGAGTAACCATTGCAGTCAATATTCTTCCAAATAGTGGATTATTACACTCAGTTTTGTCTGTAATCATTTTTTTGGAATTAATAACTCAGCTATTTGAACAGCATTCAGAGCTGCTCCTTTTCTTATTTGATCTCCACATAACCATAATTCTAATCCATGAGACTGACTTATATCAGTTCTTAGCCTGCCAACAGCAACATTATCCCTTCCCATAACGTCATTTGGCATTGGAAATCTATTATTTTTGTAATCCTCAATAACTTCAATTCCAGGTGATTTTTTTAATTCTTCAAGAGCATCTTTAGGCTCAACTTCATCGGCAAATTCAATATTTATCGATTCAGAATGTGCTCTCAGTACTGGGACTCGAACACATGTAGCAGAGAGCTTTAAATCAGCAATATTTAATATTTTCCTGGTCTCATTAACCATTTTCATCTCTTCTTCGCAGTAATTATTTGAAAGCATAGGGGAATTATGTAAAAACAAATTAAAAGCAAGGGAGTATGGCAAAACTTCACTTTTTTGAGGATTTCCTTGAAGATATTGTTCAGTTAAAAGTTTTAGTTCCTCCATCGCCAGTTGGCCTGCACCACTAACAGATTGATATGTTGAGACAATAACTCTTTGAATAGTCGAAAGTTTGTTTAATGGAGCTAAAACTAATGTCAACAAAATGGTAGTGCAGTTTGGATTCGCTATTACCCCATCATGATTAAGTACTTCACTACCATTAACTTCAGGAACTATAAGAGGAACGTTCTTATCTAGTCTGAAAGCACTTGAATTATCTATCAGTAAAGCATTTTGATCAATAATGGTAGACAACCATTTTTTTGAAATACTTCCACCAGCTGAAGCCAAAACCAAATCAAGATTCTTAAATTCTTCCTTAGTTGTTTTTTTTGTAACTAATTCTTCATCTTTCCAAATAATTTTTTTTCCTTCTGACCGCTCTGATGAAAGCAATACCAATTCTGATATTGGGAAATCACGTTGTTCAAGAATTTTTAGCAATTCAGATCCCACAGCACCTGAAGAACCTAAAACAGCAACTTTTAATGGCCTATTAGGCAAATACGGAGATTGTCTCACACTTTAAAATGATTTTTATAAATAGATTGACTATTTTTTTTACTTTATCAAAAAATTAACTTTCAAGGAAATCACATAATGTGAAATAATTAAGACTCTGCTCATAGTAATAACTTAGAAAAACATGGCTAAAGATGCACTAATAGTCAAAACAACACCTCTGCCTCAAAGTAGAATTTCATTCGAATTAGAAATACCATCTGAGACATGCAAAACGTGTGTAAATGAAACAATCAGTACCATTAGTCGTTCGGCTAAAATTCCAGGGTTTAGACTTGGTAAGATTCCTAAACAAGTCTTAATCCAAAGAATTGGTATCACACAATTACATGCTTCTGCTCTAGAAAAAATCATTGATAAATCCTGGCAAGAAGCATTAAAAATCAAATCCATAGAGCCACTTAGTGAGCCAGAGTTGGTAGATGGATTTGAATCTTTACTTGCAAAGTTTAGTCCTGAAAAATCACTTAAAGTTACTCTTCAAACTGATGTTGCACCCGAATTAAAACTAAAAAAATCAAAAGGACTCAGTGTTGAAATCTCAAAAACTAAATTTGATCCAAAGTCAATAGATGAAGCTCTAGAAAAATCTAGAAATCAGTTTGCAAACATTATTCCAGTTACCAACAGAGCAGCAAAATTAGGGGATATTGCTGTAGTTAGTTTCAAAGGTAAATATAAAGATTCTGGTAAAGAGATTGATGGTGGTACTAGTGAATCAATGGATCTTGAGTTAGAAAAGAACAAAATGATTCCAGGCTTCGTTGAGGGAATCGTAAAGATGAAAATTGGTGATACTAAAACACTTAACCTTAAATTCCCTGAAGATTATTCTCATGAAGATTCAAGAGGCAAAGAAGCAATCTTTGAAGTAAATCTTAAGGATCTTAAGGAAAAAGAATTACCTGAGCTTAATGACGATTTTGCAAAACAATCTGGAAATAAGGAATCATTAAAAGAGTTAAAGAAAGATATTGAAAAACAACTTAAAGATAATTTTGAAAAAACTCAAAAAGATATCAAAATTGAAGCTTTACTAGATGCCTTAACAAACGAATTGGTTACTGAAATTCCAAAATCTATGATTGATCTAGAAGTGAGAAATAATATTGAACAAACAGCGCAAAGATTTGCTCAACAAGGTCTTGATGTTAAATCTACTTTCACTCCTGAATTAGTAAAGTCATTAGCAGAGTCTACAAGACCTCAGGCTGAAAAAAATGTTCAAAGAAATTTAGCTCTTAAAGCATTAGCAGAAAAAGAAAACATAACAATTGATAAAAGTGAAATTGATTTAAAAATGAAAGAATATGATGATGTAATCTCTCAATCCTCAAAACAAATAGATATTAAAAAATTAACAGAAGTTATAAGTAACGATTTACTCAAAGAAAAGTTAATAATTTGGCTTGAAGAAAATTCTGAAGTAAATGAAAAAACTACAAAAACTTCTAAAGCAACCAAAACCTCTAAAACAACAAAAGCTACAAAAACTGCGACAAAAACTACAAAAACTACAAAAACTACAAAAACTCAAAATAAAAAAGAAAAAAAATAATTTATGAAATTTCCTACTAATTAAACAAAAACCCCTTAAATTATCTATAAGGCGAAAACTAATTTGTGAACTCAGAAAAAAAACATTTAATCCAAAGCTCAATAAGTTCTTACGAAAGTAATAATAAAACTATTGCTGCTGTTCCTACTGTTATAGAACAATCAGGTAGAGGAGAAAGAGCTTTTGATATATATTCAAGATTATTGAGGGAGAGAATAATTTTTTTAGGTACTGGAATAAATGATCAAGTTTCTGACTCACTTGTTGCACAATTATTATTTCTTGAAGCTGAAGATCCTGAAAAAGACATACAAATATATATCAATTCTCCTGGAGGCTCAGTAACCGCAGGAATGGCCATTTACGATACTATGCAACAAATATCTCCAGATGTAGTGACAATATGCTTTGGAGTAGCTGCAAGTATGGGGGCATTTCTACTTTCTGGAGGAGCAAAGGGGAAAAGATTGGCTTTACCTAATTCTAGAATTATGATTCATCAGCCTCTTGGAGGTGCACAAGGTCAAGCAGTAGAGATAGAAATACAAGCTAAAGAGATACTTTTTCTAAAGAAAACATTAAATTCGCTTTTAGCCGAACATACCGGTCAACCTTTAGAAAAAATTAATGAAGATACAGAAAGAGATTACTTTTTATCTCCCTCAGAAGCAGTCGAATATGGATTAATTGATAAAGTTATCAAAAAGTGACAAGGAATACTGATTTTTTAAGAATATGATGACGAATTGATATTTATAAGCAATCCTAGTGAATAGGGAATATTAAACACCTTACACTTTAAAAACTTATAATCGATGGCTAAATTCGACGCCCATCTTAAATGTTCATTTTGCGGGAAATCACAAGACCAAGTAAGAAAGCTTATTGCTGGTCCTGGGGTTTATATCTGTGATGAGTGCATAGATCTTTGTAATGAAATTCTCGATGAAGAACTACTTGATAATCAAGCGAACACTAATAACTCTCCGCAAGTAAAAAAGAAATTACCAACTGATAATCCAAAAAAATCTGTTCCTTTAGAATTAACCTCTATTCCTAAGCCATTAGAAATTAAAAGTTTTCTAGATAATCAAGTTGTTGGACAAGAATCTGCAAAAAAAATATTATCTGTAGCCGTATACAATCACTACAAGCGATTAGCTTGGAAATTTAAAGAAGAAAATAAAAATAGCAATTCAAAAGATTCACAAGCAACTAAATTACAAAAATCAAATATTTTACTCATCGGCCCTACTGGAAGTGGGAAAACATTATTGGCGCAAACTTTAGCAGAGTTTCTGGATGTTCCTTTTGCAGTAGCTGATGCAACGACTTTGACAGAAGCTGGATATGTTGGGGAGGATGTTGAAAATATACTTTTAAGACTTCTACAAAAATCAGAAATGAATGTAGAACTAGCTCAAAAAGGAATAATTTATATTGATGAAATAGATAAAATTGCGAGAAAAAGCGAAAATCCTTCAATTACTAGAGATGTCTCTGGTGAAGGAGTACAGCAAGCATTATTAAAAATGCTTGAAGGAACAATTGCTAATGTGCCACCACAAGGAGGAAGAAAACATCCTTATCATGACTGCATCCAAATTGATACGAGTCAAATATTATTTATTTGTGGGGGAGCTTTTATAGGTTTAGAGGATATCGTTCAAAAGCGAATGGGTAAACACTCTATAGGATTTACCACCAATTCAGATCAAAACAAAGTTGATACAAAAAAAATAGTAGATCCAAGAGATGCCCTGAAAAATCTAGAATTAGATGACTTAGTGAAATATGGCCTAATTCCAGAATTTATTGGAAGAATTCCGGTTTGTGCTGTATTAGATCGTCTTACAAAGGAAACTTTAGAATCTATTTTGACTCAACCAAGAGATGCATTAGTAAAGCAATTCAAAACTTTGCTAAGTATGGATAATGTTGAATTATCGTTTGAGCCTGATTCTGTTGAAGCAATAGCAAATGAGGCATATAAAAGAAAAACAGGTGCAAGAGCATTAAGGTCAATAATTGAAGAGCTAATGCTAGACATAATGTACACTTTGCCTTCTGAAGAAAATGTAAAAGAATTCACAATTACGAAAAAAATGGTAGATAATTTGTTCTCATCTAAAATTGTTAAACTACCTTCAGGATCAAAAAGAGTCATTAAAGAGTCTGCATAAAATTAGAGTTTAATTTTTTTAATTTAATCCCGAATTTTTCTAATGAATGAAAAATAAATGCCAAATATACATAAGCCTTTTCATCAAAAATATAGACCAAACAACTTAGACGAACTGGTTGGGCAAAAATTTATATCCATTACACTCAAGCAAGCACTATTAACAAAAAAAATTGCTCCTGCATATCTTTTTAATGGTCCAAGAGGCACTGGAAAAACATCTAGTGCAAGAATATTTGCAAAATCACTAAATTGCCAGGCATTCGACCAACCTACGATAACTCCTTGTTGTAAATGTGACTTATGCAGACAAATTACAGATGGGAGCGCTCTAGATATTATCGAGATTGATGCAGCATCAAATACAGGAGTAGAAAATATAAGAGAAATTATAGAAAGAGCGAGATTTGCACCTACTCAAGCGAGATGGAAAGTATATGTTATTGATGAATGTCATATGCTTTCAACAGCAGCTTCAAATGCTTTACTAAAAACTATTGAAGAACCGCCCTCAAGAGTTGTATTTATCCTGGCGACGACAAATCCTGAGAGAGTATTAAGTACAATAAAAAGTAGATGTCAAAAGTTTGATTTTAGAAGAATAAGCCCTAGTGATATTTTTCAACATTTATCAGAAATCGCCGAAAAAGAATCCATTAAATACGAAGTTCAGGCCTTAAAAATGATTGCAAAAAGATCTAATGGAGGTATGAGAGATGCACAAAGCCTCCTTGAACAATTGAATCTTTTACCAGAAGGGATAACAATTAATAATATCCAAAACCTCCTAGGGGAAGTATCAGAAAATGAATTAACAAATCTGATTAAATCATTGGTTGAGAATAATCCAGAGTCATTAATTATCACATGCAACAAATTATATGATGCTGGCAACGAACCTCTTCAAATAATTATCGGATTATTGAATATAACAAGAGATCTACTATTACATACTACAAATAATAAATACTCAGATCTTTATTATACGTCTGATGAATTTCAAGATGAATTGAATAAAATCTCAAAAACAATAAATAAATCAACAATAATTAATTGGCATAATAATCTGAGAAATATTGAATATCAAATCAAATCAAGTGATAATCCAAGGCTTTGGTTTGAAATACATTTAACTGGCCTTCTAGGTAATCAAGAGATAAATAGTTCTGAGAATAAGCAAAGTAAAAATAATAAGACTAAGGAGAATCATGAAAGTAGAGAAAACATTCCAATTGTTAATAAAGAAAATATTTCTAATGAAATTCAAAAACCAAGTATCAAGAAAAATATAACTCGCGATGAATTAATTGAAAAAAAAGACGAAAAATTTGAAAAATTTGAAGTTCTTGAAAAAGAAAGTATTGAAAATATTTCTGACAATAACCAAAATAATCCAGAATCAAATAATTTAAATGATAAATGGGAATTAATTCTTTCTAAAGTTGAGTTACCATCAACAAGAATGTTACTTTCACAACAAGCAGAACTTGAAAGTATTGATTCCGAGAAAATTACAATTGCATTATCTCCAAACTGGGAAAGTATGATAAAAAGCAGAAAAGTTATAATTGAAAATTCTGTCAGGAAGATATTTGGAGATCAAATAATACTTAATTTTTCAACCAAACAATTAAATAAAAATAAACCAACAAAGACTTCAGAAATAACACAAAATGAAGTAAATAAATTTCGACCAATAAAAAAAATAGAAACACAAACTAATGCATCAACAAAAATATCTAACGAGGAAACTTATGATGATAGTTCAAAAAACTTAGCAAATTTTTTCAATGGAGAAATTATAGACCTTGATGAATAAATTAAACTCCAGTATGAAGAGTTTTGCGCCAGAGTATCTTTTTAGGAAAAATAGACATCTTTATTGTTACCCAAGGGATTACTAAAAACCAATGTGATAAATAAAAAACCGATAAAAATACCATCAAAAAATTGCTTTTTTGCAAAACAGGTACTTCACTTTTGCAAGAAGAACCATACCAAAAAGCAATGCCAGATAACATAAAAGCTGTAATTGAAATAGGCCAGTAAATTGGTGAATCTAATAAAGCAATACTGAAAACCAAATCAAAAATAGAAATGATGGGTAGTGCATATTGCAAAACGAAGAAGTAAGTTAAATCAAATTTTTGCAAAGAATCAATTTTGTTGGTAAACAATTGATCTCCATAATCAAAAAATCTCTGCAAACCCCCCTCTGCCCATCTTTGCCTTTGCGCTATTAAAGCATTTAAATTCTCAACTGCTTCCTCCATTACTGGAGGATCCCATAAGATTCCAATTCTAGATTTTGATAATAATAATCTTAAACTCAAATCAAGATCATCTGTAACTGTATCTTCATTGAAAGAACCACATGCCAATAATGTATCTTTCTTAATTAATTGGCCATTTCCCCTTAATTCAGAAACTCCAGCAACTGATAATCTGCCATATTGAAAGATTGCGTCCATAGCCATCTCCATTGACTGACAAGAAGTTAAAAAATTCTTACTTACATTTGTTACTGATTTTCGTAGTTGAACTGCAGACCATTCACCATCTTCTACAAAACTAAATAACCTCATCAAAGAATCTTGTTTTAATTCAGCATCAGCATCCAAAACTAATAACCATTCACCATGAGAAAACTTTAGTGCATAATTTAAAGCTCCTGACTTTCCTCCTCCTGCGTTTGGAGAACGACTTACGACTTTTAGCTTTTCATATTGTCTAGATAATCTATCTAAAATTAAAGGCGTTTTATCAGAACTACCATCATCGATTATGTAAATATTTAATTTATTGATTGGATAATCTAAACTAAATAATCTTTCAACTAATCTTGCTATGACATTCTCTTCATCTCTAGCAGCGACAAGAATATCAAGCGAAGGTAACTCTTTATTACTAATTCTTCTGCCAACAGTATTTGAGACGTTGTTCCTTTTGAAATTTTTAGAAATCACTATTGAACCGTAAAAAACAATCACAAAAGAGAGAATCAATATAACTTCAAAGAAATTTTTGATATTGAAAGCGTGAGGAATAAGAGCTACAAAAAAACAAGCGCTAAGAAATATAAACGACTTCAATCTTCTATTTTTATAAAAACCCTGACTCATAAAAATAAATTTTTAATTACTGAACTTTCATTGAGACAATATCTCAATTTTTTTCAGTTTTACATCTCGATAGTAATGATTCAATATTTGTTCATAAGAGAATCCTAATTTAGCCATTTCAATTGCTCCTGACTGAGATAAACCTACACCATGACCGAAGCCTCCTCCTTTCAAAAGCCATAAATCATCACTTAATTTATTAATAGTAAACAAATTACTAGGTATAAAATTTAATACCCGTCGAATATCATCTTTAACTAGAACAATAGATTTGTTAACTTTGTCCGTTTGTATTTCCAATTTTATCACTCTGCCACTAGACCCACGTTCAATAGAATTTAAATCCATAACATCATCATTAACATTTATAAGATTGTTTTGAATTAACTTTTCTTTAATTTCAAGACTAGAAATTTTCTTCTTCCATCGAAAAAGAGAATGATTACTCCCATAAAACTGTTCTTTATCAAAATCTAAAAAATTATTTAAATCAGATTCATTTGTAATTGGAAGTTTAAAAAATTTATTTAATGATTTAGAACCATCAATGATTGAATTGAAATAAGAATAATCTTGAATTTGCCAAGACTCGCCTGCAGTAGCAGATACTCCACCATTAGAACCATGGTAAAAAGCATTTATTGGTTTATTTCCATAAGTGAGAATTAAATTTGAAGTTGCTTCTATAGCTTTTTGTATGTTTTTATTTGAAATTTTAGAAGGCTTATAAACTTGACATTGAGTGCTTATACATAAATGATAATTATCCATATTAAATCTATCGGAATTAAATATGCCCCAAGTTCTTGCAATAACTGCTTGAGCCTTGAGTGCTTCTAAAGGAGAATTCGGTCCAATTTCATAGGGCAAAACACCTGCCAAATATTCGTCAAATTCAATTTTTTGAACTAATGTCCAAGTTCCATATGAATCTTTTATTAAATAAAAATGTTTACCAAAATTGACACCATTGATCTGTATTTCCTCTTGAGCATAAATATATATAGGTCCTTCAAGTTTCATAACACTATATTCATTTCTAAGGACAGGAGTAATTTGATAATTTTTTATTTTTCTGGAAATCTTATTTTTTAATTCAAAATCTGGCAGATCCCCTTTAAAGGGAATCCATACTTCCCAATTTTTAGGGTAAGCAACACTCGTCTCAAACCCCTTATTTTTAAGTTTTTCTGCTTGTTTTTTTGCTGATTCATAACTAGCAAAAGGACCAAAAACAATTCTTTCGATTGTTTTTGGATTTTTGATGGGTATATCCACCCAGCTAATATTAATCTGTTTTGATTTATATTTAATACCGTTGGATGATATCAGGTTTAAAAAACCTTTATCTGTGACAAAATTAATATTCTTTTTTTTTGAAAAACTGTCATTCTCCCCGCCTAAATATTGCTTTAAACCAATTAAAAATTTTCCTTTTTTAATTTCATCATTTAGTTCAACCTTTAGCAATTCTTCTCCTTTTACATTTGCAGTAAATTTAGTGTTTATTGTTAACAGAGAAATACAGCCTAAAAATAAGTTTAAAAAGGCAAATTTAAGTTTCATAAATTAGAACTTTCCTTATCAATTAAAAAATTTAATTTGCACCAATACGTATAAAGGTTTAGATTATTCTAATTAAACACATCTGACTTAAATGTCTAAACTAAAAACCCGTAAATCAGCTGCCAAACGATTTAAAGCTACTGCAACGGGTAAATTCATGAGAAGGAGAGCTTTCCATAATCATTTACTTGATCATAAAAGCTCAAAATTAAAAAGACATCTATCAACAAAAGCAGTAGTTGATGAAAGAGATGCTGATAATGTAAAATTAATGATTCCATACGCATAAATCTTTAACCAATTTTTATTAAATATTCATGGCACGCGTAAAAAGAGGCAACATAGCCAGAAAAAGAAGAAACAAAATCTTAAATCTTGCAAAAGGTTTTATAGGAGGCAACAAAAATCTTTTCAGAACAGCAAACCAAAGAGTTATGAAAGCTCTTTGCAATGCTTATAGGGATAGAAGAAGAAGAAAAAGAGATTTTAGAAGACTTTGGATTTCTAGAATTAACGCATCTGCCAGGATAAATGGAACAA
The DNA here is from genome assembly GCF_047305015.1 of Prochlorococcus sp. MIT 1304. Lineage (NCBI taxonomy): Bacteria > Bacillati > Cyanobacteriota > Cyanophyceae > Synechococcales > Prochlorococcaceae > Prochlorococcus > Prochlorococcus sp. MIT 1304. The sequence continues at coordinate 436,119 of NZ_CP138974.1, forward strand.
ACTATAGCAAGTTAATAAATGGAATGAAAAATGCAGAAATTATTATTAACAGAAAAATGCTTGCTCAATTAGCTTTAAATGATCCCAAATGTTTTGAAAAAATTGTTTCTTCCGTTAGTAATTAGAAAAAAAAGAATATAATTTATAAAAGTAATTATAAATAATGGAAATTTCTTCCTTTCAATCCTATTTGATAATACTTTTTGTTGTATTAATAATAATTTCTATTTTTGTATTCAGACAATTTTTAAAAACAAGAAGTGAAGAATTAAATTTAGTAAAATTCGAGCAGAAAGGTTTAGATTCTCTCAACAAAGCTACAGAATTATATGAATTTGGGTCTATTCAGATAAAAAAAAGATTATATGCTGAAGCAACTAAAACTTTTTTAAAAGCAGTTGAAAATTATGAAAATGAACCTGATGAAGCCAAGGCCATAATAAATAATGCTTTGGGATTTTCTTATGCTGCTCAAAATGAATTTAAAAAAGCAATTAAACACTATAACTCTGCAATAAAATCACTCCCGGAATATCCTATAGCCCTTAATAACCTCGCATCAGCACAACAGCGTTTACTGGAATACGACTTGGCATATGCCACTTATCAAAAGGTTTTAGTCATAGATCCAAAAAACAAAACAGCAATTAAAAAAAGTAAGGAGTTAGAAAAAAGAAATAATTACAAACCTTACAAAGGTATTAAAGATAAGGGATTTTAAATATGAAAAATTATTCGTCTTTAATAATTGGAGGAAAAAAATTTTCCAGTAGATTAATGGTAGGTACTGGCAAATATAAATCTTCTCAAGATATGGTAGAAAGTCTGTCAAATTCTGAAACAGAAATTATAACCGTTGCTGTTAGAAGAATTAAAAATGAGCAGTCAGGAGAAAATTTACTCGAAAAGATCAACTGGGAAAAATACTGGATGCTTCCTAATACAGCTGGTTGTGTTAATTCCGATGAGGCAGTCAGAATAGCAATTTTAGGTAGAGAACTTGCAAAATTATCTGGTCAAGAGGAAAATAATTTTGTGAAGTTAGAAGTTATTCCTGACAAAAAGTATTTGCTACCAGATCCAATAGAAACTCTTAAAGCAGCCGAAATTCTAATAAAAAAGGGTTTCGCTGTACTACCTTATATCAATGCAGATCCTATTCTTGCAAAAAGACTAGAAGAAATAGGTTGTGCAACTGTAATGCCATTGGGCTCTCCTATAGGCTCAGGGCAAGGTTTGTTAAATTTATCAAATATAAGGATTATTATTGAGAATGCAAAAGTGCCAGTCATAATTGACGCAGGAATTGGGGTACCTAGTGAAGCTTCTCAAGCTATGGAAATTGGAGCTGATGGTGTCTTAATCAATAGTGCAATAGCACAAGCTGCAAATCCCCCTCTAATGGCTCAAGCAATAAATTATAGTGTGAAAGCTGGTAGGCAAGCTTTTCTGGCAGGAAGAATTAAAAAACAAGACTTTGCAGTAGCAAGTTCGCCGGAAAAAAATATATCTATCTAATTCTCTAAATTGAGAAAAGTTTAAAAAGAAAGTAAAAATTTAATATTTGCTTTTATTTATCCTATTAAGAAAGAAGATTTGAAACTATTTACAATGTTTTTTCGCAAAGTGGAAGCACGCTGTAGTAATTTAATAAATATATTATGAATCTTTTAATTCTGGAGTTCTGAGTGAAAGTTATTGTTCTAGGTGGAGATGGTTTTTGCGGTTGGCCTTGTGCGGTGAATTTAGCAGAGCAAAATCATGATGTAATTATTGTCGACAATTTAAGTCGTAGAAAAATTGATATTGATCTAGAGGTAGAATCTTTAACTCCAATTTCTTCTATAACAGAACGACTTTCTGCATGGGAAGAAACTGGAGGTAAGCCTATGAGATTTCTTAACATGGATATCTCTAAGCAATATCAAAAATTACTCAATTTGCTCATTGATGAAAAACCAGATTCCGTGATCCATTTTGCAGAACAAAGAGCAGCACCATACTCGATGAAATCGAGTTTTACCAAAAGATATACAGTAGATAATAATGTTAATGGCACCCACAACCTACTTGCTGCGATAGTAGAGAGTAATTTAGATATTCATGTTGTTCATTTAGGAACAATGGGAGTCTACGGATATGGATCACATAGAGGTGCAACAATTCCAGAAGGTTATCTAAAAGTTGAAGTTCCACAACCTGATGGAAGCCGCTTTGAAGAAGAAATATTACACCCTGCAAGCCCAGGTAGTGTCTACCATATGACTAAAACTCTAGATCAATTATTATTTCTTTACTACAACAAAAATGATCTTGTAAGGATCACTGATCTACATCAAGGCATTGTTTGGGGAACAAATACAGAAGCAACTTTAAAAGATCCTAGATTGACAAACCGATTTGACTATGACGGAGATTATGGAACTGTTTTAAACAGATTTCTAATGCAAGCTGCAATTGGATATCCATTAAGTGTTCATGGGACAGGAGGGCAAACAAGAGCATTTATACATATAAAAGACTCTGTAAAATGCGTACAACTTGCTCTTGAAAATCCTCCAAAATCTGGAGAAAGAGTCAAAATCTTTAATCAAATGACTGAGAGTCATCAAGTTGGAGAACTAGCTAAAAAAGTTGCTTCTCTAACTGGAGCTGATATCAATTATTTACCAAATCCAAGGAATGAAGCAGTAGAAAATGATCTAATTGTTGATAATAAATGCTTTATAGAATTAGGTTTAAACCCAACTACTCTTGATAATGGCCTATTAGAAGAAGTTGTTGAAGTTGCTAAAAAATACTCCAATAGATGTGATCTTAATCGCATACCTTGTGTTTCATCCTGGACAAAAAAACAAGCTGAGGCTATAAAGACTAATTAAAATTTTTGAAATAGTTACCTTAAGAAAGTGAAAATTGCATTGTTTACTGAAACTTTTTTACCTAAAGTTGACGGCATAGTCACAAGACTGACTAAAACAATTGAATTTTTAATAAAAAATGGTGATGAAGTTATAATATTTTGTCCAGAGGGGTGTCCAGAATCATACATGGGAGCAACTGTAGTGGGAGTTGCTGCAATGCCATTACCCTTATACCCAGAGTTGAAGCTTGGTTTACCAGGTCCTGCAGTCTCAGATAAGTTAGAAAAATTTAACCCAGATTTGATACATGTTGTTAATCCAGCTGTACTTGGCTTAGGTGGCATATGGTTGGCGAAAACTAATAATATTCCTTTAATTGCTAGCTACCATACTCATCTTCCGAAATATCTGGAACATTACGGTATGGGTATGCTAGAGCCACTTTTGTGGGAATTACTTAAAGCAGCTCATAATCAAGCCTTGTTAAATTTGTGTACTTCCACCGCTATGGTCAATGAATTAAAAGATAAAGGTATTCAAAGGACTGCTCTTTGGCAAAGAGGAGTAGATACTTACAGTTTCAGACCAGATTTAAGAAGTGAGAAAATGAGAGATAAATTATTTGGAAAATATAAAGATGCTAATTATTTGTTGATTTATGTAGGAAGATTATCAGCAGAAAAACAAATTGAGAGAATTAAACCAGTCTTAGAAAGTATCCCTAATGCTTGTCTAGCACTTGTAGGTGACGGACCGTATAGAAACCAACTTGAAAAAATCTTCGAAAATACCAAGACTAATTTCATAGGATATTTATCTGGTGATGAACTTGCTAGCGCCTATGCCTCTGGAGATATATTTTTATTTCCCTCTAGTACAGAAACTCTTGGTTTAGTTTTACTCGAAGCAATGGCCGCAGGATGTCCAGTTATCGGAGCCAACAAGGGGGGGATTCCAGATATAATTAGCGATGGGATTAATGGTTGTTTATATGATCCAGATGAAAAAGATAATGGGGTACAAAGTTTGATTGAAGCAACAAAAAAAATCCTTGAGAATGAAGATAAAAGAGAAATTATGAGAAAAGAGGCACGAAACGAAGCAGAAAAATGGGATTGGAATCAAGCAACCTTACAACTGCAAAATTATTATTCAGATACGCTCAAAGAAATAGATTAAATTTGATCTAAATTATTATGCTACGTGCGGGGGAGTAGGATTACTATATGAACTTAGAGGAAGTATTAGAGTAGCTATATTTTGATTCTTTTCAGGCCTTTTTTTCTTTGAGAATTTTTTACCAAAAGGTACTCTGATAACATTAGTTCCCTCAATGGAACGAATATTTGAGTTATCTCCAGAAAAATTATTTACAAAATTTGGTAAGTTGACGTTTTTAACTGGCAGTTGCTTAACATTACCAGATTTAAAATCTTTGGTCATAGCTTCAAATACCCCAAAAAATTTGATGCTCAAATATCCTAATAAAAAAATTTAAAAAAATTCTATAAGAAAATATTAAATTTTTATTCACATTGATAATAACTAAGTAAATACAGGGACGCTAGTCCTTTAAGCACATTTTTTTTCTTCTAAAGTCTCATTTTGATTTACATTACAAGAACAAATTAAATTTCGATCGCCATATGCATTATTGATTCTAGAAACTGAAGACCAAAACTTAGTATTTGTTGGAGTTTTATAAGGGAAAGAAGCCTTTTCTTTTGAATAAGGATATTGCCAATTATCAGCAATTAACTCTTTCAGAGTATGGGGAGCATTACTTATTACATTATTATTTTTTAATTCATGATTATTTTCTATTTCACTGATTTCTTCTCCAATCAATAGCATAGCCTCACAAAATCTATCTAATTCTGCCAAACTTTCACTTTCAGTAGGCTCTATCATTATGGTTTCTGGAACAGGCCAACTAATAGTTGGGGCATGAAAACTATAATCAATTAATCGTTTAGCTAAATCATTGACACTCAATCCAGTTTTGGATTTTAAATCTCTAAAATCTAAAATACATTCATGTGCGACAAAATTATTTTTTCCTTTATAGAGAATCTTGAATTTATGTTTTAAGGAATGCGCAATATAATTTGCAGATAGAATTGCGTGCGAAGTTGCTTTCCTTAACCCACTAAGACCTGCCATTTTTATATACATCCAACTTATTGGAAGAATACTTGCACTCCCATGCTTGGCAGAAGATACGAAATTAAAACTATTAGATAAATTATTATCCATTAAAAAATGAGTAGGAAGGTATGGGCTTAAAGTTTCTGATGCAGCAACTGGACCTACTCCTGGACCACCACCTCCATGTGGAATGCAGAATGTTTTATGTAAATTCAAATGACAAACATCAACGCCATAATTTCCAGGTTTGCATAATCCAACCTGAGCATTCAAATTTGCTCCATCTAAATAAACAAATCCTCCCACAGAATGAATCAAATCACATATCTTTCTGATTTGTAATTCAAAAACTCCATGAGTAGAGGGATAAGTCAACATAAGAGCCCCTATTTGGTTGTCAAATTTCTTGACCTTGAGTGACAAATCTTGATAATCAATATTTCCTTCGTCATCACATTCAACAGTTAACACTTCAAAACCTGCCATAACTGCACTAGCAGGATTTGTTCCATGAGCACTTTTTGGAATTAAACATTTTTTTCTTAACAGTTCACCTTTTGATTCAAAATAAGAATTAATTGCCAATAAACCTGCAAACTCTCCTTGAGAGCCTGCATTTGGTTGAAAAGAAACTGATTTTAAACCAACAATCTCACTTATCCATTTTTCTAAGTCAGATATAATTTTTGAATAGCCTTTAGTTTGATCTGGTGGGGAAAAAGGATGCATGGAAGATAAATTAGCCCAAGAGACTGGATTTAACTCTGCTGCAGAATTTAACTTCATGGTACAGCTTCCCAATGGCATCATCCCATCTACCAAAGAAAAATCTTTTTCTGCAAGTCGAAATATATATCTCATTAATTCAGTTTCACTTTGGTAATTTGTAAATATATCTTGCTGCATCCATGCACTGGATCTCAAAGCTAAACTTTCAAGATGAAAATCTTTATCAAATTTTATATGCTCTAAATCTTCTTCTTTTTCTATAATGTTTGCTATGAAAGTCAAAATATCTTTTATTTCTTTTTCATTACTAAGCTCATCTAAAGAGATCCCAAAGCCAGTTGAATTTTCAATAGTTGATCCTAACGGCAAAATTCTTAAGTTATAGCCATTTTTTAAAGCTTCATTATGGATCCTATGGGAGTGCTCAGAATAAACATCAACACTATCAAATCTAATCCCATCAGGAATATCAAAACCCAAAGCAGCTAAACTTGATTCTAAATTTATTCTCAACTCAACTAATCTCTTAGCTATTTTAGTTAATCCAGAGGGTCCATGATAAATAGCATAAAAAGAAGAAATTATGGCTAACAAAGATTGAGCAGTGCAAATATTACTAGTGGCCTTTTCCCTTCTAATATGTTGCTCTCTTGTTTGCAATGCTAGTCTTAGAGACTTTTCTCCATTTTTAGATAGAGTTTGCCCAACAATTCTTCCGGGTATCAGCCTTTTATATTTTTCGCTACAAGCAAAATATGCTGCATGGGGGCCACCAAAACCCATTGGAACACCAAATCTTTGCATACTCCCCACTGCTACATCAACACCAAATTCAGAAATTGGTTTAATCAAAACTTGTGCTAGTGGATCAATACATGCCGTAACGATAATTTCTGATCTATGTGCTTGGGATATTAAGAATGTGGGATCATATAATTCCCCATTTTTACCAGGTAATTGCAACAACATTCCAAAAACATCATCATGATTAGGAAGTTTGCTTTGAGTAAAGCGTTTTAAGGATATTCCCAAAGGTTTTGCTCTGGTTTGTAGAACATTAAAAGTATGATCAAAAACATTTGATTCCACTAAGTACACTTTTGAAGATTTATTTTTTCTTGCGGAAAAACTCATGGCCATAGCTTCTGCAGCAGCAGTACCCTCATCCAACAAAGATGCATTGGCGACAGGGAATCCTGTTAGTTCACAAACAATAGTCTGAAAATTAAATAGAGCTTCTAATCTTCCTTGTGCAATTTCTGCTTGATATGGAGTATAAGACGTGTACCACCTTGGATTTTCAAGAACATGTCTTTGGATTACTTTAGGCATGTGATTGTCATAATAACCAAGGCCTATAAGTGATCTAATTTTGGTATTTTTATTCGCAATCTCTTCTAATTCATTTAAAGCTTCAATTTCTGAACAACCTTGGGGCAATATTTCTGAAGATTTGTCTTTAATCTGAATATCTTCGGGAATAACTTGATTTATAAATTGATCAATATTATTAAAACCAAGCTTGTTCAACATAATTCTTTCATCATTATCTCCTAACCCAAGATGCCTATCTATAAACAAATCAGACCCAAATTTGGATGTCATATTAAAATGTTTTTCTTTAAAATAGCTCCTTTTAAAAAGTTTGTCTTATTTTGGTACAACCTTTGATTGGTATTCCTCAGAAGTCATCAAATCAGCAATTGATGCTTTTGATTCTGGTTTCAAAATGACTAACCAACCGTCTCCAATCGGATCACTCTGCAAAAGCTCAGGGTTCTCAATAACACTTTCATTTACAGATACTATTTCCCCAGAAAAAGGTAGATAGACTTCCTCAACGGCCTTAACTGATTCTATTGTTCCAAAAGTCTCGCCTTTCTCTAAAGTCGCACCTTCATCAGCTAATTCAACAAAAACAATATCTCCTAATTGATCTATAGCGAATTCACTAACTCCAATTTTTAATAATCCATTTTCTTCCAAGACATATTCATGAGTATCAGCATAGTTGAGGTTGTCTGGAAATTTGTAAGACATGATTAAGTAGATAAAGGAAGTAGAGAATCCTTTGAAATTAATTTTTCCTGTAGTAATTCAGATAATAATCGAATTAATGCAATTTTGATGTGAGCTATGTTAGAACCACCTTGAACAAAAATATTGTAAGGATCTCTTAGAGGGGCATCAGCAGAAAATTCACTTGTACTACCTTCAATAAAGGTACCTCCTGCCATTAATAATTTTGAATCATATCCATCCATTGATGATGGAACAACATTCAGAAAAGAATCTACTGGTGAAGAATTTTGAAAAGATTGACAAACTTTTTGTACCAAATATGGATTATTCAATCTTACTGACTGAATAAGATCAGATCTATAAGTTGCTGGCTCTGGTAAAACCTTAAATCCCAAATTTTTAAAGACTGCTGCGACCATATCAGCACCTTTAAGTGATTCGTGAACAATTTGTGGTGCTAAAAACAAACCCTGCAAAATTAATCTTCCTAGTCCAAAATTTATTCCTGCAGAAGAACCAATGCCTGGTGAGGTTAATCTAGAACATGCCATCTCAACCAACTCTGCATCTCCTGCAACGTACCCGCCAGTAGGAACTATTGTTCCTCCCAAATTTTTAATCAATGATCCAGCAATTATATTTGCCCCTTTAGAAATTGGTTCACTATCTTCAACAAGCTCCCCATAACAGTTATCAACAAAACATATACAGTTAGGATCAAGAGAATGAATAAGACTACAAATTTTCTCTATCTGATGATTCGTGAGAGACTTTCTCCAACTATATCCACAACTTTTTTGTATGAATACTAATTTGCATGAATTTTCTTTAAAAAAATGAACAATTTTTTCTTCAAAAGAATCAAAATTCTCGCAGATATTTACTTGCTTATATTCAATGTCAAAATCTTTAAGTGACCCTTTTCCTACTCCCCTTATTCCTATGACTTCTTCTAACGTGTCATATGGTTGTCCTGTAAGAGATAACATTACATCTCCAGGTCGAAGAATTCCAAATAAGACAGAACTTATTGCATGGGTTCCACTTACAAATTGCATCCTCACAGCAGCCTTTTCAGCAAGAAACAATCTTGCAAAAACCGCATCAATTTTTTCTCTAGATATATCATCATGACCACTACCAGAAGATTGATTGAAATGACTAGTAGAAACTTTTTCTTCCTTAAAAATTGTCAAAATATTTTCTAATTTCTGGAAAACCTGATTGGACCTTTCTTGGAAAACTTTACTTAAACTCTCTTCGACAGAAAGAACAGCGTTTTCAGCCAGTTTTAAGTTATTGTCAAGAGTCATTTATTATGAAATTTAATGTTATTTTTCAGAAGCTAAATTTCTTAATTCTACGAGGAAAGCATTAGGTCCCCTGCCCTGAAAATAAGAAAGTTTTTTTGAAGCCTCATATAAATCAAGAAGTTCTCCATCTAATTCTTCTGCCGTATAATCTCTAATTCCTGCAATTACCTCAGCAAAACGCTCTCTACGGGCAGATTTATTGACAGCATAGGCTTCCATTACCTGCATTTTACATGATCTCCAAGCCTTATTCTGACAAAAATGCACTGAAAGAGCATCACTTAAAGCAGAGGCTTCTTCATCTTCTATGTACCAATCAAAAGATGAAGGTAGAGGTTTTAATCCTGAAAATATCTCGAATAACTCACCGGCCGATAATGGATTACCAGAATCATTTTTTAAGGGTACTGCAGACTCTTCCAAAGATTTCCATAACTCTGGGTAATCACATTCAAAACGATCCCTGATTTTTTCTATACCTTGATCAAGAATCGTATTAACTTGAGCCAAAGCAAGAAAAACTTCAGGACCTGGCGAAGATAACTTACCATTCCTAAGATTAGAAATTTGCGAATTATGAACTTTACCTAAATCAAGAACTTCAGAAAGTAATGGCAATACTCTGTGAGACCATCCATTTCTTTCATGCCAGAGGTGTATCAAATGAGCCATAGCCCTTCGACCTCTAGATAATTTATCGCGATATCCGAGACTCACAGATAATTAAACTTATCAATAGTATAGTATGATAATATTACATATCGGTAATTTTGAAAATAGTATTTCAATATCATGAATTCAGTAATTTTCCAAGAAACAGCAAAATTAAAAAAACCTGTTCCAGCTGAAAAAGTTATAGAACTCTCAGAAAAATTACTGGAACCTTCCAGTCATTCAAAAAGATATCCTCCAAGACTACATAAAACGTGGGGAACAATAGTTTTTATGGTTACAATTCATATTCTTTCTCTTATAGCTATACAACCAAAATTTTGGAGTCTCCCTGCAGTCACTTCATTATTATTTTTTTATTGGGTAACTGCTTGTTTAGGAGTCACCCTTGGATATCACAGATTGTTATCACACAGATCGTTTGTTGTACCAAGATGGTTAGAAAGATTTTTTGCTACCTGTGGAGCCATAAGTTGCCAGCATGGACCAATAGATTGGGTAGGTTTACATAGGCATCACCACTCTTTTTCAGATACTGAAGTAGATCATCACAATAGTAAAAAGGGGTTTTGGTGGAGTCATATGGGCTGGATGTTTAAAGACGTAGAAGCACTAAAAGCTGTTCCAAAACTAAGTGCAGATTTAATCAAGGATCCATACTATAGATTTTTAAATAAATATTTTTTATTCTTACAAATTCCTATTGGACTTTCTTTGTACGCAATAGGTCAAAAATTAGGAGTTGGAGGATGGGCTCTAGTCCTTTGGGGAATTCCATTGAGGCTTGTGGTTGTTTATCACGTAACTTGGTTAGTCAACTCGGCGACACATTGTTGGGGTAAAGCACCATTTGAAAGTGGTGATTCATCTAAAAACAATGCATGGGTTGCTGCATTAACTTTTGGAGAAGGTTGGCATAATAATCATCATGCATTTCCCAATTCGGCAAAACAAGGATTATTTAGAGGTCAGATAGATATAACATGGGAACATATTAAGATTCTTGCGAAATTTGGTCTTGCAAAAAAAGTAAAGTTACCCTCTAGGTCTTATTATTAACTATATTGTTCAATATTTTCATGGCTAAAAGAGTACAAGTCGCATTAACTGAATCAATCGCATCACTAGGTAAAGAGGGAGACCTAGTTGAAGTAGCACCTGGATACGCAAGAAATTTTCTATTACCTTATGGCAAGGCAATGAATGTAACACCAGCAGTCCTTAAACAAATTGAAAGGAAGAAAGAAAAAGAAAAAATCGCTGCTGACAAATTAAAGCAAGAGGCTTTAGATTTCCAAACTGCATTATCTACAATAGGTAGGTTCACTATCAAAAAACAGGTTGGAGAAGATGGAGTCCTTTTTGGAACGGTTACCAATGGGGATGTTGCCGAAGCAATAGAAGCGGCAACTAAAAAAGAAATTGATAGAAGAAACATTACTGTTCCTGATATTCATAATTTAGGTTCCTTTACTGCAAAAATAAAATTGCATCCAGAAGTAAATGCAGAAGTAAATATTGAAGTAACAAGTTAATCAATTTGTTGCATTATTTTGAAAAGTAGCCAGAGTATATATCTAAGCAATTCAAAGATATGGTTTCCGTACCTTTTCCAAATAATGGGCAAAATAAAAATTTTAAAAAGGATTTTAATAGTGAAAATGCTGGATTAGTTCCTCCTCAAAACGTTCAAGCAGAGGAAGCTGTTCTTGGTGGCATACTTCTTGATCCAGACGCGATCGGAAGAATTGCAGACTTAATTAAACCTGAAGCTTTTTATATAAATGCCCATCAAGAGATTTATAGAACAGCATTAATGTTGCATACCCAGGGTAAACCAACTGATTTAACATCAATGAGTGCTTGGTTAGCAGATAATGGATCACTAGAAAAAATTGGAGGAAACAGCAAACTGGTAGAACTAGTTGAAAATGTTTCCTCTACAGCTTCCATAGAACAAGTTGCTAATTTAATTAACGACAAATTCCTGAGAAGGCAACTTATCAGATCTGGAAATGAAGTGGTTCAACTAGGTTTTGATCAAACTCAAGATACTAATGAAGTTTTAGATAAAGCAGAGCAAAAAATATTTGAAATCAGTCAAGAAAAACCTTCAAAAGGTCTGACTCAAGCAGCTGAAATCCTTACAAGTACTTTCAATGAAATAGAGTCAAGATCATTAGGTACTTCAGTAGCTGGTATTCCAGTAAATTTCTACGACCTTGATGCGATGACTCAAGGTTTTCAAAGAAGTGATTTAATAATTGTTGCTGGAAGACCTTCAATGGGGAAAACTTCAATAGTTCTTAATCTGGCTAAAAATGTTGCACAATCGCAAGATTTACCTGTGTGTGTATTTAGCCTTGAAATGAGTAAAGAACAATTGACATATAGATTGCTCTCTATGGAAGTTGGAATCGAGAGTGGCAGGCTAAGAACAGGAAGATTACAGCAAGATGAATGGCCATTACTCGGAGAAGGTATCAATTCATTAGGTCAATTACCAATATTTATAGATGACAAGCCTAACTTAAGTGTTTTAGAGATGAGATCTCTGTGCAGAAGATTAATAGCTGAACAAAAAAAAGAACTTGGATTAATTGTGATTGATTACCTCCAGTTGATGGAGGGATCAACCCCTGATAATAGAGTGCAAGAACTTTCACGAATAACAAGAGGTCTTAAAAGCATGGCCAGAGAATTAAAAGTACCAGTAGTAGCTTTATCTCAGCTTAGTAGAGGGGTAGAGTCTAGAACAAATAAAAGACCAATGTTAAGCGATCTAAGAGAATCAGGATCTATTGAACAAGACGCAGATTTAGTATTAATGATTTATAGAGATGAATACTATAATCCAGAGACTGAAGATAGAGGAATTACAGAAATCATTGTCACTAAACATAGAAATGGACCCGTAGGAACTGTTAAATTATTATTTGAACCTCAATTTACTAGATTTAGGAATTTAGCTAATTAAATCGATCCTAAAATGCAAGATCATCACTCAACAAATGAATCTTTTGATGTCATCGTTATTGGTGGTGGACATGCAGGATGCGAAGCAGCCATAACAACAGCAAAATTGGGATTTTCTACAGCCTTATTTACAATTAATTTAGATAGGATTGCCTGGCAACCTTGCAACCCTGCAGTTGGCGGACCGGCAAAAAGCCAGTTGGTACATGAAGTTGATGCATTAGGTGGAATTATTGGTAAATTAGCTGATGAGACAGCTATACAAAAAAGAATATTAAATGCAAGTAGAGGCCCAGCTGTATGGGCATTAAGAGCTCAAACAGATAAAAGAGAATACTCAAAAAAGATGATTGAAATACTACAAAATACAGATAATTTATCTTTAAAAGAGGCAATGATTACTGAACTGGATATTGCAAAAACTGAAGAAATTGGATTGAACTCAAAAAGAACCGTAAAAAAAAGAATAAAGGGTGTAAGGACTTTCTTTGGTAGTTATTATTCAGCAAGATCAGTTATCATCACAGCTGGTACGTTCTTAGAAGGAAGAATATGGATAGGAAATAAATCAATGTCAGCTGGTAGATCGGGCGAACAAGCAGCAAAAGGTCTTACTGAAAATTTGCACGAAATTGGTATTAAAACAGAACGTTTAAAAACAGGAACTCCAGCAAGAGTTGATAAAAGAAGTATCATTTTTGATGACTTAGATATTCAACCAAGCACTGCAGCAGATAAATATTTTTCGTTTGACCCAGATATAAAAAATAATATGCCTCAAGTTAGTTGTCACATAACAAGAACAACTACCAAAACACATCAACTAATTCGAGACAATTTACATTTAACTCCTATTTACGGCGGTTTTATTGATAGTAAGGGGCCAAGATATTGTCCATCAATTGAAGATAAAATCGTTAAATTTGCTGATAAAGAATCACATCAAATTTTCTTAGAACCAGAAGGAATTAATACACCTGAAATATATGTACAAGGATTTTCTACAGGTTTACCCGAAAATATTCAATTAGAACTTTTAAGAACCTTACCAGGATTGAATGAATGTAAAATGTTGCGACCAGCATATGCTGTGGAGTATGACTATATACCTGCAACACAGCTCCAAACATCACTCGAAACGAAAGAAATTGAATATTTATTTAGCGCGGGACAAATTAATGGGACTACTGGTTATGAAGAAGCAGCAGCACAAGGATTAGTTGCAGGAGTCAATGCGACAAGAAAACTAAGCAAAAAAGATCCAATAATCTTCACAAGAGAAAGCAGTTATATAGGAACAATGATCAATGATTTAATTACCAAAGATCTCAAAGAACCATACAGAGTTTTAACTAGTAGGAGTGAATATAGGTTAACTCTTAGAGGAGATAATGCGGATAGGAGATTAACACAATTAGGCTATCAAATAGGGCTAATTAATGAGAAAAGATGGTCGGCTTATCAAGAAAAAATGAAACTTCTCGAGGAAGAGAAATTTAGATTAAATAAAACTCGTTTAAAAAATACCGAGGAAATATCAAAAAAAATAGAATTAGAAACGGGATCAAAGATCAAAGGCTCAATAACTTTGAAGGAACTCTTAAAAAGACCAGATTTTCATTATTCAGATCTAATTAAATATAATTTGACTGAAAAAAATCTAGGTTCTTCAATACAGGAAGGTGTTGAAATAGATATTAAATACGAGGGTTATCTAAAAAGGCAAAAAAACAACATTGAACAAATAAATCGTCAAAGCTGTAAATCTCTGCCTCAAGAAATAAATTATGAAAAGATAGAAACATTATCTTTAGAAGCTAGAGAAAATTTGAATAAAATAAAGCCAAAAAATTTTGGTGATGCCTCAAAAATTCCTGGAGTAAGCAAAGCTGATTTAACTGCATTACTTGTTTGGCTAAAAATAAGAGAAATAAAAAAAGAAAAGGCAAATATTTTTATCGAAAAAAAGTTATCATCTAAAAAGCATTCCGTCTGAGCACTGAATAATAAACTTTTTAACTCACCAAATATCTTATGGGAAGAAAAAGCCTCTACTTTTTTAGTGAAAAATTCACTACCAAAAATATCTGGTCCATGGAAATTAATGTTGCTTGGGGATGGAAGTCCAACTAGACATTTACAACTTTTAACTAATCAAGAGACAAAAATTAAGTTAATTTCAATGCGAGTTGATCCTCTTTTCATTGAAGAAGGTCCTAAAGAATTAAATCAATTAAATGGACCTTTAATTAGAAGACAAGTATGGATTAAAAACAATAATAAAAACCTAGCATGGGCTGAAAGTTGGTGGAATGCAGAACAAGTTAATGAAAATTTAAAAGCCAAAGAAGAACCAATCTGGAAAAATTTAACACAAGACAGATCAGAATTGTTTAGAGAAGTTGACCGAATTTCACTTGTTAATTCAAATTGGTTAGAAGATCAATTTTGTTGTAAAGGCCCATTCTGGTCAAGAAATTATAGATTTTTCCGAGACAAAAAACCCTTAACAATTATCAGAGAAGTCTTCAATCCACATTTAGAAACTTTATTAGGCTATTCAGGAATTAAAGAATTTACAAAACTATACTCTTCTTCTTCTTGATCTGGGAAGATTTCTTGATTTTGATTGAACTTGTTGAATTGATGGATCTCTCGAAGTATTATTCTCATTTTCTGAAGCTCTTTGCCATCTTTCAACTTTGAAATCCATTTCATCTGGCCAATCTTCGTCCTTACTCTCTTTCACATAAGGTAATTTTTTTTGGTCAGTTGTCTTTAAATTTTTTGGTTGCCTTAAAGATATTGCTTCTAAAGGTCTTTTTGAATGCTGTGTAGATGATTCATAAGAATTTGAATCTCTTGAAAATGTCTTAATATCGCCTTGATCATCGTAAAAATTCTCATCATTCCAATCATCATTTTCTTCATCAAAAAATAAATCCACTTTTTCAGATACCCATCTTCCTACTCTTTTAACACTCTTACTTGTTATTCCTTGAAAATCTGAGTTCCTTCTTTTACCTGGCCTAGCACCAGATACTCCATCAACGAATTGTCTTCCAGTTTCAAAAATTTTATCAACTTGTTTATCAACAATATTTCTATCAAAACTATTTCTAAGATTTCTAATTTTCCTTGAATCCATAAATTATTGTTCTTTTTAAAATATAAATTACATTAAAAAAATAAATAATTCCAAAGATAGAAACAAAAACACATCTAATTATTTCTAATCAAACAAAATTAAACACTTTTTATTCCATGATCCATTAAAGAAATTTACACAACATTTTTTACAGGCTATATTCTTTATTCTTTTTCTATAAAAAAATTTCTCACCACAATTTTGACAAGTTCCTATATATTTTAATTCTCTCCTTTCTATAGGAAATGAGTGCCTTACAGAAATTTGAAAATTCTTCTCTTTCTCATTAATTTGATTCATCTTTTCTAGGAAATTTGGACCATGTATCTCATTTTTCTTTAATATCCTATCTACCCATGCATGAATCATTTCATGACACAAAGTACTATTTATTTCACTAGTGGATAATTTACTCAAGATAGGTTTCGATAAGATAATTTCAGAATCTATAAAACCATTAATACGTTTTCTTTTATAAAAACCAGCAGTAGTTTTTAATCTATTATCACTCCATCTAACTTTTACTAAAGGGTGATTATTAACCGTTAAAGAATTTTCAAAATATTGGCTATTGAATCTATGGAATAAGGGTAAAAGAGGAATTACCGGCATTATGGATTAAAATTAGTATTATTTTGACAAAAAAAGCCATCAAAAACGATTTCTTTTCTTAAAGTAATAAAAAACTTAAATTAACATGGATGCAACACTAGTTAAAGATATCGGAATTAAATCATTATTAGTTGGCGGAGCTGTACTAGTTTCTTTTTGGACTTTTAATGCAGTCAAATTAGTTATAAGCGCCAGAGGAATTAATCCATTAGTAAGAAAGTTTTTCGATCAAATAGCCGCTGGCAGAATTGATGCAGCTTATGGTTTGACTACAAAAACTTATAAAACTCATGTAAAACGACAAGACTTTCTTAAATTTTTAGCTAGTCTTAATCTCAATAAATACAGAAATTTAAAATCAGGAAGGCCTAGAGTCCAAGAAGATCAAATCATAATAACTTTGAATTTAAAATCAGAAGATAAACAAGATGAGCTCCCATTAGATTTTACTTTTGCAAAAACTGACAATGATTGGAAAATAGACAGAATAGCTAAAGTGAATTAATAATTTCTTGTGAGGCAGAAAGAATTGTTTAAAGAAGAAATAATACATCAATTAGAATTACACCCAAGTAGATTAGATAAAGAAAAAATCATCTCAGAAGCAATGGAAGATGGTCTAGATGATTTTTTTGAAGGTATACGTATGGCACTTGATCCATTGGTAACTTTTGGTGTAAAAATTGTCCCTGAGAAAAAGACTGAAAAAAGTCAAAATTTTTTATGGCAAGATTTTAGGAAATTAGCCAATAAGCTTATTCAAAGAGAACTTACTGGTCACGCTGCTCGCGATGCAATTCTTACAGCTATGGAATTAGCAACAAAAGAAGAGTGGAATGGATTTTATAGACGAGTTTTAATTAAAGATCTTAGATGTGGTGTATCTGAAAAAACAATCAACAAGATAGCAAAAAAATTTCCCAAATATGCTATTCCTATTTTTTCTTGTCCTTTAGCTCATGACAGTGCAAATCACGAAAAAAAAATGATAGGAAAAAAGCAAATTGAAATCAAATTAGATGGAGTACGCGTCTTAACCATTATTAGACAAAATAAAGTAGAAATGTTTTCTCGTAATGGGAAACAATTCCATAATTTTGGTCATATTATTTCAGAAATAGAAAATGCTTTAAAAGAAGACCCAGCACCTTATGACTTAGTACTCGATGGTGAAGTGATGAGCGCTAACTTTCAAGATTTAATGAAACAGGTACATAGAAAAGATGGCAAACAAACTAAAGACGCAGTTCTCCACCTATTTGACTTATGTCCCCTTGAAAACTTTCAAAAAGGGAGATGGAACACTAGTCAAACAAAAAGAAGTTTATTAGTAAAAGAATGGGTAGCAAAACATTCTATGCTTCTAAAACATATACAAACACTTGAATGGGAAAATGTAGATCTCGACACTATTGAAGGACAAGAAAGATTTGTAGAGCTGAATAAATCTGCTGTAGAAGGTGGGTATGAAGGAGTAATGATTAAAGATCCTGATGCTATGTATGAATGTAAAAGAACACACAGTTGGTTAAAAGCAAAACCTTTCATTGAAGTCACTTTAAAAGTTGTATCGGTTGAGGAAGGTACAGGTCGCAACAAAGGGAGACTGGGGGCAATCCTGGTAGAAGGAGAAGATGATGGGTATGAATACAGTCTTAGTTGCGGAAGCGGATTTAGTGATATCCAACGAGAAGAATATTGGTCTAAACGTAATCATCTTGTTGGTCAACTTGTAGAAATCAGAGCTGATGCAAAAACCAAATCAAAGGATGCAGTGGCTTTTAGTCTTAGGTTTCCTAGATTTAAATGCTTTAGAGGATTTAAAGATGGAGAAAAAGTTTAAATTTTAAAAATAATATTCAACAAAGTAGTCAAAGAAAAATGTGGTTTTTAAATAAAAAAAAGAAAAATCTTGGCTATAACATATAAGAATAATTATCAGAACTTTTTGAAAGACTTATGACGAAGAAAAAAGTTTTCAACTTCGTAAAAACACCTTGTGGACAGGCAAAATATATCGAATTAGAAGCCAACAAAACTTTACTAGGTAAATTGAGGCTTTTGTGGTTTGTCTTAATTGCATCAATTAGAGATTGGAGTATTAAAGAGTAAATTCTCAAGATTTTTCAAAATATTCTCTTGAGTATTGAGCTGAAAAATATACAACTAAGAAAGTTGAAATAATTCCAATGCTGGTAATATATAAATTATTTGGTGATTGCACATTTTTTAACTCCTGAATACTTTTTGCCAAACTGCCTATTGAGCAATAAAGAACAGTTCCTGGAATTATTCCAAGAAGACCAAGAGCAAAATCTCTAAATTTAATATTATTCAAGCCATAAAAATAATTAAGAATACTGAAGGGAAATATCGGAGATAATCTCGCTAAAAAAATTAATTTAAGTCCGCCTTTTTCTACTACTTTTTCCATGACACTTAATTTTGGATAACGGCTAAAAAGATTTTTTAGCTTTTTTGCAAAAAAACTCTTTGATACAAAAAAAGCAACTGATGCTCCTATGAAAGCGGAAATGAAAACGATAATTGATCCTAAATATGAGCCATATAAAAAACCTGATAATAAAGATAACCAAGAGGCTGGAAGTATTAATAAAACAGTAAAAATATAAATACAAGCAAACGAAAAGATCCCAAAGCCAGTATTAAAAAAAAAAGATAAATTATAAATATTTTCAAGAAATATATTCATTCTCAATTCAAAAGTTCGAGTTTTTTTGTAATTCTTTCCTTTTGTACAGAACCCTCATTTAATTTAAATCTGCATTCGTCAACAATATCTTTTGGAGCCTTATCAACGAAATTTTTATTAGATAATCTCTTATTTAAATTTTCTAATTCAATAGTCACCTTTTTTAAATCCTTGGTTAACCTTTCCTTTAATGCATCTATATTTACAAAATCCTGAAAAGGTAAGTAAACCTCTAAATCACTAATTATCCCGGAAAATGATTTAGCAAACTCTTTTTTATCAACAGCATTATTTTTAAAAATAAATACTTCAGAAGATTTAGTTAAGGTTTGAATATCACCAACTAAAGTTTTTAAAAAATCAATCAATTCATCATTGTCAGAAATTAAATATACAGGACCTTTTTCTGATGGCTTAAGACCTAATTCAGATCTCAAATTTCTAATCAGCCTAATAATTTCAAAGAGTTGTTGGAAGGAATTATCAAGTTTATTATCAACAAATTTATTTTCATGAATTGGCCATTTTTGAAGAGATAATAATGCATTGTCTGGTTTCAGTTGCAGCACATGCCAAAGCTCCTCGGTAATGTGCGGCATAAAAGGATGAATCATTACCAAAATATCATTGAGCACTTTTATTAAAACTTTTTCAGATATTTGTCTATTTTTGGTCTCTTTATTATTAAACCTTTGTTTAGCAAATTCTACATACCAGTCACAAAAATCATTCCAAGTAAATTCATATAGAAGTTTCGCAGATTCTCCCAATTTATATTCTTTTAATAAAGCAGTGACTTTTATATTTACCTGATTCAATTTCGATAAAATCCACTTATCACATAACTCTAAAGAATTTTCATCACTCTCATTAAAAGAATAATTATTATTAGAAGTTTTATTAATTAACACAAATTTAGTTGCATTCCATAATTTATTCGCAAAATTTCTTGAAGCTTCAACAGTTGAAGACGTATCTTTTTTCCTATCAAAATCAAGCCGAATATCTTGTCCAGCGCCTGCAACTTCTCGAATTAAAGCAAATCGTAGAGCATCAGAACCATATTTATCAATTAATAGTATTGGATCAATACCATTACCTGAACTTTTACTCATTTTTTTATTGTTTTCATCTCGAACTAGACCATGAATATAAACATCCTTAAAAGGAATATTATTTGTAAAAGTATTCCCCATCATTGTCATTCTTGCAACCCAGAAGAAAATAATATCGAAACCAGTAACAAGAACACTATTTGGATACCATTTTTTGAAATCCGGATCATTTGTATTTGGCCAACCAAGGGTTGAGAAAGGCCATAAACCACTTGAAAACCATGTATCCAAAACATCTTTATCACGAACCAATTTAATATTTAATCCAAATTTTTTATTAGCTTCGATTAGGGCATCCTCTTCATTTCTCGCAACGATATATGGAGTATTTTGTTCTATTGAGTCTTGAGATTCATCTAAAACATACCAGGCTGGTATTTGGTGCCCCCACCACAATTGCCGACTGATACACCAATCATTAATATTCTCTAACCAATCCTTATAAACTTTCTCCCAGCGCGGAGGAATAAACGATGGTTTTTTAGAATCAATTTCATTAAGACATCCTTGTGATATACCATCCATTTTCAAAAACCATTGTGTTGACAATAAAGGTTCAATTGGCACCTTACCTCTATCAGAAAAAGGAACAGTATGTTTATAATCCTCTATCTTTGTCAAAAGACCTAAGTTATCCAATTCTTTGATAATTTTCTTTCTAGCCTCATATCTTTCCAAATTTTGAAAAATACCTGCATTAATATTTAAAGTTCCATCTTTGTTCATTACATTAATTTGTTTTAAATTATGCCTTTTTCCTATTGCAAAATCATTTGGATCATGAGCTGGAGTAACCTTCACACAACCTGTACCAAAATCTTTATCAACATGTGAATCAGCAATAATAGGTATTTCCCTATCAACGAAAGGAACTTTTACTTTGGCACCAATAAATTCTTTATATCTATCATCATCAGGGTTAACTGCCACAGCGGTATCACCCAAAAGAGTTTCTGGCCTTGTTGTTGCAACTTCTAAGTACTTATCTAACTGTTCACCACTTTCAGAAATTAAAGGGTATTTAAAATGCCATAAATGACCATTTACTTCTTGCATTTCAACTTCAAGATCACTTACGGCAGATTGAGATTCAGGACACCAATTAACCAAATATTCGCCTCTATAAATTAAATTCTTTTTATAAAGTATATTAAAAGCCTCAATGACTGCTTCATTTAATTTTTGATCAAGAGTAAATCTTTCTCTAGTCCAGTCAACTGAGTATCCTATTCTTTTTAATTGAGAAACTATTCTTCCACCACTTTGTTCTTTCCAGTTCCATGCTCTTTTAAGAAATTCATCTCTTCCAATATCCTCGCTTGTTTTGCCTTCACTTTTTAATTGTTTTTCGAGAATAGTTTGAACAGCTATTGAAGCATGATCAGTTCCCGGTAAACACAAAACATTCTTACCCAAAAGTCTTTGAAAACGTACTACAACATCTATCAAAGCCGTATTAAATGCATGCCCCATATGCAAAGATCCAGTTACATTTGGTGGCGGAATAACAACACAAAAAGACTCACCATCATCCTCAGGATTAGGACTAAACGCCTCTAGGCTTTCCCATTTTTCTTGCCACTTTTTCTCTACTTCAAAAGGTGAATAATTCTCTAAAGATAATTGATCATTCATCTCTGTCATGTCCAAATTTTATTTCAATAAACTTTTTGTTTATTTTATCTTGAGAGCAACCAATTAATGAAAATAATATTAGTTTGCAAAAAAAGACACATCCATTCTACAAAAGTTTGAAGCCAGAACCGCAGGAACAACGTTTTGCATTTTTTGGTGTTGAAATAAGAAATCCACCACCGCTCAAATCGCCGTAATAATCTAATTTTAAATCTTTAAGTAAATTAAACTTTTTTACATCCGCGTATAAAGTTACTCCTTCAGTTCTTGAAATAGGGGATCCATTACATGTACCTGGTCTTAATTTAATATGCATCCATCCTTCGGAACAATTATTATCCTCTACTAAATCAATGGACATTTCTCCTGGATAACCTCCAAAAGAAGCTTGCCTAGATAGTTCTGAAGCAGCGCTTTGACTGATTGCAAGATTGACGATCTCAGTCATTAGAAAAATAATAAATGGGCGATCCAGGGTTCGAACCAGGGACATCCTGCTTGTAAGGCAGGCGCTCTACCGCTGAGCTAATCGCCCTTATAATAAATCATTCTAATAGATGAAGTTGAAAAATTTATACTAAGTATTTAAATATTTCATGATTGAGGCAAAATTAAATTAATAAAATATATCCTATGTCCTCAAACGATAGATATAACTTACAAAAAAATTCCGATTTAGAGACTTTAGAAAGCTTTAAAATTTTAATATCTAATATCAAATCATTAAAAGATAAAACTTGGGGATGCCCTTGGCAAAAAATACAGTCTCATAAATCGTTGATCCCATTTTTACATGAAGAAAGTAATGAGTTAATAGATGCGATATATGAAAAAAAGGCGGATAACATATGTGAAGAGTTAGGAGATCTTTTATTACAAGTAATGCTTCATGCTGAAATCGGTTACGAAAAAAAAGAATTTGAACTAAATGATGTTATTAAAAATCTAAACAAGAAAATTATTAATAGACATCCATATATTTTTAAAAAAAAAGAAAAAGTATCTCTTGAAAAATCACAACAGATTTGGGAAAAAATTAAAAATACAGAAAAAGAAAAACCTCATATGGAATCATCAATTAGTAAAAATTTAAATATAAAAATCAAAAATTTACCACCAATGGTTGGAACAGATCAAATCACTAATGTTGTTAAAGAATATGGTTTTAAATGGGAGAGTACCGATCAGATTTTTGAAAAATTAGAAGAAGAGATTAATGAATTAAAGGAAGCAATTAAAAGTAATAATGATTCAGAAATAACAAATGAATTTGGGGATATTTACTTTACCCTTCTGAATCTCTCAAACTTTTTAAAAATAAATCCTGAATCAGCTCTTCAAAAAACTAATAAAAAATTTTTAGACAGATTTTCAATCATTGAACATCATGCAGGCGATAATATTAAAAAACAAACTCCTAAAGAATTTCAACGGCTTTGGCAAATAGCCAAGCGAAAACTTAAAGGAAAAATTCTTAAAAGCAAATGACTAATATTCAAACATGGATAGATGAATATCATAAAGGCTCAAGATTCGGTCTAAATGGAGATGTTTTAATTAAACAAAAATCACAATATCAAGAAATTATTGTTATTGAAAATGAATACTATGGCAGAGCTTTAATGCTTGATGGTTGTTGGATGACATCACTAAAAGACGAAAAATATTATCATGAGTGTCTTGTGCATCCAGCATTAAGTAGCATTGACGAAAAATCTAATGTACTAATTATTGGTGGAGGAGATGGCGGTACAGTAAGAGAATGCGTTAAATATGCTCAAATATCAAAAATTGATCTAGTAGAAATTGATGAGGAGGTAATCAAAATATCTAAAAAATTTTTAAAAGAAATAGGAGGCGAAGCATGGCATGACAAAAGATTAGAAATACATGTTGATGATGGTGTTAAATGGGTAAAAAAAACAAGAGATAATTATTACGACGTTATTTTTATAGATTGTTCAGATCCCTCTGAATTTTCAAATTTATTATTTTCAGATTCTTTTTATAAAGAATGTAAAAGAATACTTACACCAAAAGGGATATTAGCAACGCAAAGCGAATCTCCTGAATCCTTCAAAAATATTCACATAAATATTTTGAAAACTTTAAAAAATATATTTAAAGTTTCTGAAACTATGTATTCCTTTGTGCCTATATATCCAAGCGGCATTTGGAGTTGGACATTCGCTTCTTCAGAGGATCTAAATTTATCAAAGCAAAATTATGATGAAATCCTAAAAATTGAAAAAGGATGTGAAATTTGGAATTTAAATTTTCAAAATGCAGCATTCAAAATGATGCCAAATAAAATTATAAAAGAACTAGATTCATAAGATGACAAAAAATTTATTTAATAACGAAAATGCAATTTATATGGGATCAAAAAGAAATCCCAAGAATTGCTCAATTGGTATATTTGGAGTTAATTACGACGGGACATGTTCGTTTAAACCAGGAGCAAGATTTGGTCCAGAAGCGATAAGACAAGTCAGTTCTTGTTTAGAAACATACTGTCCAAAACTAAACAAAGATTTAGAAGATATTATGTATGTTGATTTTGGATCAATACTAATTGATAAAAATGACTCAAAGTCCGTTATTGAATCAGTTAAATCTGCAACAAATTATTTAATTAGTAGACGCCTTAGTCCTATTATGCTTGGAGGCGAACACTCTATTACAAGAGGTGCTATTGAAGCTTTAGTAAAAAAATATCCAGATTTGATATTGGTTCAACTTGATGCTCATGCAGATTTAAGAGAATCATATATAGGAAATGAACATAGTCATGCTTGTACTATGAAAAGATGCTTAGAAGTACTACCTGAAAAGAAAATTTTGCAAGTAGGAATTAGAAGTGGGACTAAGGAAGAATTTGAAATTATGCATAACAACAACCAATTAGTTAACTTTTGTCCAGGAGGAAATGTACATGAGTTAAAACAAGCTCTTCTACCATACTCTAAGTCTCCCATCTATTTAACAATAGATTTAGATTGGTTTGATCCCAGTTTATTAGCAGGGACGGGCACTCCAGAACCGGGAGGATTTTTTTGGAATGATTTTGAAGAAATACTGAAAACTCTAAAAGGTTTTAGAATTGTGGCTTCAGACATTGTGGAATTATCTCCAGAAATTGATAAAAGCGGAGTAAGTAGCATTGTTGCAGCCAAAGTACTTAGAAGCTTAATTTTGTCATTAGAAAATATGCAATAAAAAATTTCTAAACTACAGTGGAAAAATACTAAATACAAACTAAATATTTCATGGATTTGCGAAAAAGTCCTCTTTATTCAAAATATATTGAATCCAATGCAAAATTAGTCGATTTTGCAGGTTGGGAAATGCCTATATCATTTTCAGGATTAATTAAAGAGCATGAATCAGTTAGATCTTCAGCAGGATTATTTGATATTTCTCACATGGGTGTGATATCTGTTAAGGGAATCAATCCAAAGGATTATATTCAAAAATTTTTTCCAACTAATTTATACTCCTTTTCTGAAGGTCAGGGGCTCTATACAGTTATGCTTAATGATAAAGGAGGAATAATAGATGACTTAATAATTTATGACCTTGGTATTCAAGAAAATGACATAACAGAATTATTGTTAATAGTTAATGCAAGTAGATATGAAGAAGATTTTCAGTGGATAAAAAATAATTTAAATAAAGATGAAATTTCGATAACAAACTTTAAAAAAGCCAAAGTACTTTTAGCACTACAGGGAAAAAAATCATTCGATTTATTTGAAGAATGGATTGATTCTTCGATCTCACATATCCCTAACTTTGGATGCGAATATAAAATTTTTGAACATATTTCACCTAAAGAAAAAATTTTCTTTTCAAAGACAGGATATACGGGGGAAAATGGTCTAGAAATACTTTTATCTAAAAAAGCAGCAATTAATTTATGGGACTTCTCAATTTCCAAAAATGTTGCACCTTGTGGTTTAGGAGCTAGAGATACTCTTAGACTGGAAGCAGGCATGCATCTTTATGGTCAAGACATAAATGAAGAAACTTCTCCATATGAAGCAGGGTTAGGCTGGCTAGTACATCTAGAAAATAATCACGAATTCTTTGGAAGAAGATTTCTTGAAGAACAGTCAAGATTAGGTATTCAAAAAAAGTTAGTTGGTCTTTTTATAGAAGGTAAAGCAATAGGAAGAAAGGGTTGCACAGTTCTTAAAGGCGAAGAAAATATTGGGACTATCACAAGCGGAAGTTGGTCGCCAACTAAACAACAAGCTATAGCTTTTGCATACATCAACACTTCGCATGCACTAATAAATAATGAAGTTCAAGTATTAATTAGAGGCAAAAAATTCAAAGGGGTTATAACAAAAAGAGCGTTTTATAAAAAAAATTATTAACTAAATTTACCCTTGAAGAATTATTATAAGTTATTGATAAATAAATCATACTTAGATGAGAAACAAAATTTGCAAAGAACTCAATAATACAGATATTGGTAAATTAGTTAATTTATGCGGATGGGTAGATAGAAGAAGAGATCATGGTGGTGTAATTTTTATTGATTTAAGAGACCATAGTGGATTCCTACAAATAACAATTAATCCCGATGATGGTGCAGCTCTATTTAAACAGGCAGAAACTCTAAGAAATGAGACAGTAATAATGGTTAGCGGAATTATTAATGAAAGGCCCAAAGATTCCATAAATACAAATTTAAGTACTGGAGAGTTAGAGCTTAAGGTTAAAGATTTGCAAATTCTCAACCAGATTAAAAAAAACTTACCTTTTCCAGTGTCTATTCATGATTATGAAAATACAAAAGAAGAACTCAGATTAAAATATAGGTACCTTGATTTAAGAAGGGGAAAATTACTAGAAAATTTAAAAACAAGACATAAGATTATTAAAGTTGCTAGAGAATTTCTTGATAATTTTGGATTTACAGAAGTTGAGACTCCATTACTTACAAAATCAACTCCAGAAGGCGCACGCGATTTTCTTGTTCCTGCACGTCTTTCAAATGGAGAATTTTTTGCTTTACCTCAATCCCCACAACTATTTAAACAACTTTTAATGGTTGGAGGCCTGGACAAGTATTATCAAATCGCAAAATGTTTCCGTGATGAAGACTTAAGGGCAGATAGACAGCCAGAGTTTACTCAATTAGATATTGAGATGAGCTTTATTAGTGAAGAAGAAATAATTTCTTTTAATGAAAGTCTCATAAAAAAAATATGGAAAGAAGTTTTAAATATTAAATTTAATAATGCTTTTCCAAGAATGTCATGGCAGGAAGCAATGGATAATTATGGCACTGATAGACCAGATACTAGATATCAAATGTTATTAAAAGATTTAGGAGGAATATTAGGTGATATTGGATTTAATATTTTTACCAAGGCAATTAAGTCTGGAGGTTATATAAAATCCATAACAGTAAAAGGAGGTAATTCAAGTATTAGCAACGTAAGAATTAAACCAGGTGGTGATATCTTCCAAGTAGCTAAAGATGCAGGAGCTGGAGGTTTGGCCTTTATAAGGGTTAAAGGAGATGAGCTTGAGACTATTGGGGCAATTAAAAATAATTTAAGTGAAGAGCATATAGCTGATATTTTAAAAATCACAGAAGCAAAAGATGGAGACTTAATCCTTTTAGGAGCTGGAGATAAACTAATTGTCAATCAGTCATTAGATAGGGTCAGACAATATATCGCAAAAGACTTAAATCTCATTGATAAAAGTAAATGGAATTTCTTATGGGTAACTGACTTCCCGATGTTTGAGAGAAATGAAGAGGAAAATAGATATGAAGCTTTGCATCATCCTTTTTGTTCTCCAAAAAATATAAAATCAAAAGATTCTGAAAACTTGAAAAAAGAAATTGAGAGCTCTACAGCAAATGCTTATGACTTAGTTCTTAATGGATTGGAGTTAGGAGGTGGCTCTTTACGTATTCATGAAGCGAACTTACAAAGAGAGGTTCTTAAAATGGTAGGACTTACTGATAAAGAAATTGATGAAAAATTTGGATTTTTAATAGAAGCATTAGAAATGGGTGCTCCTCCTCATGGTGGAATAGCGTTTGGATTAGATCGTATTACCATGCTGATCATTGGTACAGATTCAATCAGAGAAACAATTGCTTTTCCAAAAAATCAGCAAGCAAAATGTCTTCTCACAAATGCACCTTCAAATGTCTCTGAATCACAATTAAAAGAATTAGATATTGAAATAACAATTGATGAATAAGAATATATATGGATGTACTAAAAGTTTTTTGTTTAAATAAAATATAAGGAGGCTGTGCTTAATTAAAAATATTTAATGTCAAAATTTGTATTTGTCACCGGAGGAGTTGTTTCTAGCATTGGAAAAGGAATTGTAGCTGCAAGCTTAGGAAGATTATTAAAGTCCAGAGGATATAGTGTTTCAATATTAAAACTAGATCCATATCTAAATGTTGATCCAGGCACAATGAGTCCTTTCCAACATGGAGAAGTATTTGTAACCGAAGATGGGGCTGAAACCGATCTAGATTTAGGTCACTATGAAAGATTTACTGATACTGCAATGACTAGGTTAAATAGTGTGACTACGGGATCTATCTATCAAGCAGTTATCAATAAAGAAAGAAGAGGTAGTTATAACGGTGGAACTGTGCAAGTAATACCTCATATAACAGGAGAAATAAGAGAAAGAATTCATAGAGTAGCCGCCAACAGTAATGCAGATATTATTATTACTGAAATTGGTGGAACAGTTGGTGATATTGAATCTCTACCTTTTTTAGAGGCAATAAGAGAATTCAAAAATGATGTCAATAGGAACGATGTTGCATACATTCACGTAACATTACTTCCTTACATCAAAACCTCTGGCGAAATAAAAACTAAACCAACACAGCATTCAGTTAAAGAATTAAGATCAATTGGAATTCAGCCAGATTTACTTGTATGCCGAAGTGATAAATCTATCAATGAAGCTCTAAAAAAGAAGCTTAGTGGTTTTTGCGGTGTCAGTATTAACTCTGTAATTGAAGCTTTAGACGCAGACAGTATTTATTCGGTACCTCTTTCTTTAAAAAAAGAAGGTTTATGCAAAGAAACCTTGAATTATCTAGAACTTGAAGATAAAAAATGTGATTTGAAAAATTGGGAGCAACTAATACACAACCTAAGAAATCCTGGAGGTCCAATCAAAGTTGCTTTAGTAGGTAAATATATTGAACTTGGAGATGCATATTTATCTGTAGTTGAAGCTTTAAGACATGCATGCATTGAACAAAAAGCTTTATTAGATTTACATTGGGTGAGTGCTGAAATGATAGAAAAAAATTCAGCAGAAACTTACTTAAATGAAGTTGATGCAATTGTCGTACCCGGAGGATTTGGCAATAGAGGAGTCAATGGAAAAATTGCGGCTATAAAATTCGCAAGAGAAAATAAAATTCCCTTTTTAGGTTTGTGCCTTGGTATGCAATGTGCAGTTATTGAATGGGCCAGGAATGTAGCTCATCTTCCAGATGCATCTAGTTCAGAACTAGACCCAAACACTCCCAATCCAGTGATACATTTATTACCAGAACAGCAAGATGTAGTTGATTTAGGTGGAACAATGAGACTTGGAGTATATCCATGTAGATTGACAAAAAATACAACTGGAAAAAACTTATATGATGAGGATGTTATTTATGAGAGACATCGACATAGATACGAATTTAATAATTACTATAAACAAAGTTTTTTAGATTCTGGATACAAAATTAGTGGTACATCACCAGATGGCAGATTAGTTGAGTTAATTGAGTTGGAAAATCATCCTTACTTCTTAGCATGTCAATATCATCCCGAGTTTTTATCAAGACCTGGCAAACCTCATCCTTTATTTAAAGGTTTAATAAAAGCCTCTCAAGATAAGTTAACTCAATCAAATTAATATTCTTTATTTTTTTGAATGAAAAAATGACAAATTTTTTACCATTAGTCGAACAATTTCATTCATTACAAGGTGAAGGTTATCACGCTGGAAAAAGTGCTTTTTTTGTAAGATTAGCTGGATGTAAAGTTGGATGTTCGTGGTGCGATACCAAGAATTCATGGGACGAGAAAAAATACCCTTCTATATCAATTGAAAAAATAATAGATCGAATAAAAATTGCCAGAGAAAAAGGAGCATCTTTTTGCGTTATTACTGGTGGTGAACCTTTACAACATAACTTAGATAATTTTTGCAAAGCTATAAAAAAAATGACTATGGGAGAAGAACTAAAGCCAATGAAGATTCATATTGAAACAAGTGGAGTTAATTCGATATCGGGAAGCTATGACTGGATTACTTTATCTCCTAAAAGACACTCACCTCCAAAAAGTTATTTTTTAAAAAACTGCAATGAAATCAAAATAATCATAAATGAAATAGAAGATATTGAATTTGCTATACAAATAAAAAAAGAAACTTTAAAACAATATCACCCCTCTAAAAGCGAAGATGGCTTAAAAAAAGAAGATAAAATTTTTTATTTACAGCCAGCATGGAACAATGCGAATGGTTTTTCTCTTGCTATTGATTTCGTAAAAAATAACCCCGATTGGAAATTGAGCCTTCAAACTCACAAATACTTAAAAATTAATTGAAATCATATGAATCTTAAAAATAAATCGATAGTAGTTTTATTATCTGGAGGTTTAGATTCTTCTACAGTTACTGGTATCGCAAAAAAATCCGAAGCTAAAATTTTTGGCCTTTCATTTGACTACGGTCAACGTCATAAAAAAGAATTAAATTCTGCATCAATAATTGCAAAACACTTTGATATCGAAGAATTTAAAATCATTAAGCTTGACTTATCTTTATGGGGAGGCTCGTCATTGACTGATTCTCAAAAAAATATTCCGATAGAAGGAGTACAAGCTAATAAAATTCCTAATACTTATGTTCCCGGAAGAAATACTATATTTATTTCCGTTGCACTAAGTTATGCCGAAGCAATAGATGCTGATTTTATAGGATTAGGAGTTAATGCACTTGATTATTCAGGTTATCCAGATTGCAGACCTGACTACATTAAAAAATTTCAAGAATTAGCAGATTTAGCCAATAAAAGAGGAAGAGAAAATAATCCAATAAAACTTTGGACACCACTATTAGATTTAAATAAAGAGGAAATTATTAAATTAGCTTTTGATAATCATGTCCCTTTTGATAAAACATGGAGTTGTTATTCGGGTAATTCAAAACCATGCGGTAAGTGTGATAGCTGCAGAATTAGAAATGCCGCTTATGAAAAATGGCTTAATAACAAAAATAAAAAATGAAAATAAAAAAATTAATTCTAGAAAAATGGATAGATCCAGCACTGATTACGCATCATCTAACAAAAAAATTCGGAGATAAAGGGTTAGCTTGGCTAGACAGTGATGGTAAAGAAAATGGGGAATGGTCAATAATAGGAATAAAACCTAAAAAAATAATACAATCAAGAGATATCAATAACTTAGACAAAACTAATAATCCATTTAACAATTTAAAAAATATTGAAAAAGGATTTTGGATCGGATGGTTAAGTTATGAAGCTGGAGTTTACATAGAACCCAAAAACCCATGGCGAAAATCTAATATGGCAACTTTATGGATTGCGTCATATGATCCAATCATTAAATGTAATCTAATAAAAAAAGAAATAATTATCGAAGGCACAAACTCATCTGAACTGATGAAATTTAAAAATACAATAGACAATATAAAAAATATTGAAGAAGAAAATATTATTAAAACAAATTTAAATTTTGATTTTTCAAAAATAAATTTGGACGAAATGGCTGAAAAATTTCAGAAAAATATTCTAAAATTAAAGAAATTAATTTCTGAAGGGGATATATTTCAAGCAAACCTAACAACTAAATGCGAGATTGAATCTTCCAAAAATTATAATCCTTTAGATATTTATTTAAAAATAAGAAGGAAATTAAGAGCTCCATTTGGAGGAATAATAATCAATAATGATAATCATAATGAGGCGGTATTATCTACCTCCCCAGAAAGATTTATAAAAATAGATAATAAAAGTTTTGTAGAATCAAGACCTATTAAAGGAACTAGATCCAGAGATAAGGATTTAAATCAAGACGCACTAAATGCTATCGATTTAATAACGAACGAAAAAGATAGAGCCGAAAATATTATGATTGTTGACCTAATAAGAAATGATTTAAGTAAAGTTTGCGAAACAGGAAGTATTATGGTGCCAGAAATATTAAAACTTGAAAGTTTCTTAAAAGTTCATCATCTAACTTCAGTAATCAGAGGCAAATTAAAAAAAAACAAGAACTGGATTGATTTACTAAAAGCTTGTTGGCCAGGGGGCTCAATAACTGGAGCACCTAAATTAAGATCATGCCAGAGACTTTTTGAATTAGAAGAATATGAACGCGGACCATACTGTGGCTCGTTTTTGAAGCTTGACTGGAATGGAGAGTTTGACAGCAATATACTAATAAGATCATTTTTAATTAAAGACAAAAAAATCAGTATATATGCTGGTTGCGGAATAGTTATTGACTCAAACCTTGAAGAGGAAACTAATGAACTAAAGTGGAAACTTTTACCGTTAATTGATTCACTAAAATGATTGATACATTAGGCTGGTACAAGGATCAATGGTTGGATATTGATAGAATATTTATTGCTGCTAATAATAGAGGATTAAAATTTGCTGATGGTATATTTGAAACCATTTTGATAAAAGAAAATAAACCTATTCTTTTAGATGACCATCTGAAAAGGTTAGAAAAAAGTAGCAAGATTTTAAATATTAATCTCAAAATAAATAAATTAACTTTGAGACAACTTATTAACGATGGAATTAGAAAGTTATCGCTTAAAAATGATCAATTTGCTTCAGTAAGAATAAACTATAGTCGAGGAACTAATAAAGGTAGAACACTAACAATTGATAGCACTTCAAAGACAAAAGATTTGGATAATTTATGGCTTGAGTTCTATAAAATAGAGCCAAATTTTAATCCGATAAGTGTTTGCATTAGTCAAAGGGAAAAAATAAATGAATTTAGTCTTATAAGTAAATGCAAAACATTTTCATATAATCAGGCAATACAAGTTTTGACAGAAGCTCATGAAAAATCATTTGATGATTCTATCCTTTTGAATACGTCAGGTGAACTTTGTTGTGGAAGTACATTTAATCTTCTAATTAAAAGAAATAATCAATGGATAACTCCTAGAAAAGAGAGCGGCTGTTTAGAGGGGATTATGGTTTCTAAAGCTTTAAGATTGAAAATTGTCAAAGAAGAATTAATTGTTCCAGAATTTCAAAATGATGACATAATATTTGCAATTAATAGCTTATCTTGCAGACAAATTTATCAAGTCAATGATTTAAAGCTTTACCCTAAACTCGATCCAATTTACTTTTGGGACTTATTGTATAGTTGAACTTTATTAATATCTGGTAAATCGACATCAGATACTTTCGTTATATCGTTATTAACCTTAAATTCAACAATTTTTCCAATAATGATAATCGATGGAGATAAAAATTCTTTATCTTTGATTTTATCTGGGAGATTATCTAAATTCTCAATCAAACATTTTTGATTTTTTAAAGTAGCCTCTTGAATAACAGCGCATTTAGTATTCCTATCTAAACCACCTAGTATTAATTCTTCAACAATAAATTCAATATTTTTTATACCCATAAAAATTACTAAGCTATCTGATGATTTAGCTAGATCTCTCCAATTAACACTCTTTCTTTCCTTATCAACACGTTCATGACCAGTTACGAAAGTCACGGAACTAGCAGCATCTCTATGGGTTAATGGAATACCAAAATATGTGGGGGCAGCTATCCCAGAAGTAATGCCAGGAACAATTTCAACTGAAATTCCATTTTTTTCTAAAATCGATACCTCTTCACCACCCCTAGAAAAAACGAATGGATCTCCACCTTTAAGCCTTACAACATTTTTGCCTTCTTTTGCCAATTTCAAAATAAGAGCATTAGTTTCAGCCTGAGGTACAGAACACTTCCCAGCTCTTTTGCCAACATGAAAAATTGCTGTATTTTTTCCTGCTTCTTTAGTTATTTCATCTGGGATTAAAGCATCATGTACTAATGCATCACAGTTTTTGATTAGACGTAAAGCTTTTAGAGTTAGGAGCTCAGGGTCACCAGGACCAGCTCCAACTAAATAAACAATGCCAGGCACATTAATCTCCATTAACAAGTATGGTAATAGAAGTTAATCGCAATGAAGGTAAATATTGTGAAAAAAAGTTTATTGAAGCCAAATAAAAAATTTACTCTTCTGAGTGCTTTTATCACCCTTCTCAATGATCGATTAAGTGAAAGTATATTATTACCCATTTTACCCTCCTTTGTTTTACTCTTTGACTCTAAAGCTAGTACATATGGCTTATTATCATGTACTTACCAGTTAGCCCAATTTACAGCTTCTCCTTTTATAGGACTTATGAGTGATAGATACGGTAGAAGACCTGTCACTCTTTTTTGTATTACAGGTTCAGTAATAGGAATATCAATATTATCTTTTACAGTTCTTTTTAATTGGTCTAATTCAATAGCCTCTATCCCGCTATTTTTATTATTCTTAGCGAGACTCATTGACGGCTTAAGTGGTGGAACTGCAGCCACAGCAACAACTATTCTTGCAGACATTTCAAGCCCTGAAAAAAGAGCAAAAACATTTGGTCTTATTGGTGTAGCTTTTGGTTTAAGCTTTTTCTTAGGTAATATTTTCGTTGTAATATTTGCAAAAAATACAAACAATAACTTTATCATTCCAGTGTTAATAGCCTCAATGATTCCAATAATAAATTTCTTACTTGTATTTTTTTACTTACCAGAAACCAAGCCTAAAAGCGACTCAAATAAAACAAAAACTATTTTAAAAAACCCTTTAAAAGAGCTATTTACAGTTTTCAAAGAAGAAAAGATTAAAAAATTATCATTAGCTTTTTTTATTTACTTTATTGCTTTTACTGGATTGACCAATATCCTTATATTTTTCCTTCAAGAATCCTTAAACTGGACGACAAAAGCATCAAGTGGAACTCTGGTTGTAGTTGGAATCATTGCGATTATCGTACAGGGAGGACTAATTGGGCCTCTAGTAAAGAAATTTGGCGAAATGCGATTAACACTTATTGGGTCAGGCTTTATTCTTGTGGCATGTGCTCTTTTAATAACTGCCCCAAAAGATAATGCGACAATTAATATTTATTCAGCTGTTTCATTTTTAGCCGTTGGGGCAGGGTTAATTACGCCCACCTTAAGAGCATTAATATCGAAGAAATTAGAAGTTGATAAACAAGGATCAATTTTAAGTAATCTTCAGGGTTTACAGAGCCTCGGAGGAGTTTTAGGAATTGCAATGGCAGGAAGGGTTTATGATGGTTTTGGTCCTAAATCACCTTTTATCGCTGGTTCCATAATCTTACTTTTCATGATATATCTTATTGCAGAGGGTAAAAGTAATAATTCTTTTAAAAATCAAAAATCAAAAGCATTTTAATGAAAATCCAGGCTGATATTTTTATTAATAGAGAATTAAGTTGGATTGAATTCAATAAAAGAGTACTCCTAACTGGTATGGAAAAGGAGTACAAAATCCTAGATAAAGTTAAATTTTGTTCAATTTTTAGTAACAATCTAGATGAATTTTTTATGGTAAGGGTAGCCTCATTAAAAGCTCAAGTTGAAGCAGGAATTACAAAAAAAAGTGTTGATGGACTTACCCCTCAAGAGCAATTAACAAAAATAAATAAAGAAGTAAAGAATTTAACTGCCCTACAAGAAAACTATATAAATAATGAACTAAATTATGAATTAAAAGAAAAAGGTATAATTTTAAAAAAATATAATGACCTAAGTGAAAATGAAAGAAATTGGTGCGATAACTACTTTACTTCATCTATTTTCCCTTTATTAACTCCATTAGTTGTTGATCCAGCACATCCATTTCCTTTTATAAGTAATTTAAGTCTAAATTTAGCAGCTCTTATAAGGGATGGGGAAAATTCTAAAAATCAGTTTGTCAGAGTAAAAATACCAACAAAAAATATAAGTAGATTTATACAAATTCCTAATGAAATTATTAAACATGGTGATGAAAGTAAATATTTTTTTATAAGTGTGGAAGATTTAATTGGGAATAATATAAACACTTTATTTAACGGAATGGAATGTATAAATTACTCTTTTTTTAGAGTTACAAGGGATGCAGATTTAGAATTAAAAGAACTTGAAGCTGATGATCTTCTTTTAGCAGTTGAACAAAGTTTGCAAAAGAGAAGATTAGGTGGAGACGTAGTTAGATTAGAAGTTGAATCGGATATGCCAGAAAATATTCTGAAATTACTCATTGAAAGTATTTCAATACAAAAAGAGTATATTTACTTTTGCAAAAGTTTTTTAGGCCTTGACGATTTCAATCAGCTTACAAGAATTAATAGAGATGATTTAAAAGAAAATCTGCTAATTGGGAAAACTCACCCGAAATTAAAGAATTTAGATTTACCTTCAAACAAAAACTTTAATTCTATTTTTAATATCCTTAGGAAAAAAAATATTCTGCTTCATCATCCATACGACTTGTTTAGAACTTCAGTTGAAGAATTTATAAACAAAGCAGCTGATGATCCACTTGTAATGGCTATAAAAATTACTTTATATCGAGTTTCCAAGGATTCCACTATCATTTCAGCTTTAATGAGAGCTGCAGAGAATGGTAAAGAAGTAATGACTCTTGTTGAGCTAAAAGCAAGATTTGATGAAGACAATAATATTCAATGGGCAAAACAACTTGAACAAGCTGGAGTTCATGTTGTATATGGAATCATAGGATTTAAAACTCATACAAAAATAGCTTTAATAGTAAGAAAAGAAAAAGGACGATTAAGGAATTATTTCCATATTGGAACAGGTAACTATAACTCTAATACTTCAAAATTTTATACAGATTTAGGATTACTTTCAACTGATCCTGATATTGCATCTGATTTACTTGGGCTATTTAACTACTTATCAGGTTTTTCTAAACAAAAAAGTTATCAAAAGTTATTAGTTTCTCCCTCATCTATGAGAGAGAAATTTATATTTCTGATAAAGAGAGAAATTAAAAATGCAGAGGAAGGCAAAAAAGCGGAAATAATTGCAAAAATGAATTCTTTAGTTGACCCAGAAATAATTAAACTTCTCTATTTAGCTTCAGACTCAGGTGTAAAAATTAGCCTCATCATAAGAGGTATTTGTTGCTTATACCCACAAAGAAAAAATTTAAGTGAAAATATTAAAGTCATAAGCATTATTGGCCACTTTCTTGAACACTCAAGAATTTTTTGGTTTAGTAACAACGGTCAAAGTGAGGTTTTTATTGGGAGTGCTGATTGGATGAGAAGAAATCTTGATAGAAGAATAGAAGCTGTTACTCCAATAGAGGATTATGACTTGAAATCTAAAATATACTCACTTTTGCAAACCTACATTAAAGATAACTACTTTTCTTGGATAATGAAGGAAGATGGTTCTTATTCGAAATATGAATTAGATTCTTCAAATAATCGTTCGCAAATTGACCTCATAGAAAAACAAAATTAATATTGATTTTTACAACATTTAAAAAAATACTTAAAATTTTAAATTTTTTTAATTTTTAGAAAATTGAGTCATACCAATCGATTTCAAGAAATAAGCGTTTTAAAAAAAATTTTTGTCTTTAAAATTTCAACGCAAAAGTAGTTTTTATTCCAATTTCAGTGCTAGCTTTTTAAAAAATCCATTATTTAGGAGGCCAGGGTGATGGGGATCCCTCTGGAATCTGCAAAAAGCTCTTCAGATAATAATTTTGATGAGCCAAGATTACCAAACACTGCGGGCAAGTCTCGCAAATCGAAATCCAGTCTTACGGCAAAACAAAGCCAAAAAAAATCTGGCAGACTCGCTTCAGATTCTATTGGCTATTACTTAAGTAGCATTGGAAGAGTACCTCTTTTGACTCCAGCAGAGGAAATAGAGTTAGCTCATCATGTTCAGAACATGAAAAAGTTGCTACAGATTCCTGAAACTGATAGAACCCAACGAAATCTTTATCAAATTAAGATTGGCAAAAGAGCAAGAGATAGAATGATGGCAGCTAATCTAAGACTCGTTGTCTCGGTTGCAAAAAAATACCAAAACCAAGGGCTTGAATTATTAGATCTTGTCCAGGAAGGAGCTATTGGCCTTGAAAGAGCTGTAGATAAATTTGATCCTGCTATGGGATATAAATTCTCAACTTATGCTTACTGGTGGATTAGACAAGGAATGACGAGGGCAATTGATAATAGTGCTAGAACGATCCGTTTGCCTATTCACATAAGTGAAAAACTGTCCAAAATGAGAAGAGTCTCTAGAGAATTATCACATAAATTTGGCAGACAACCTACAAGATTGGAAATGGCAACTGAGATGGGAATTGATCAAAAAGATTTAGAAGATTTAATTTCTCAAAGTGCTCCATGCGCCTCCCTAGATGCACATGCAAGAGGGGAAGAAGACAGAAGTACTCTTGGTGAACTCATACCTGATCCAAACTGTGAAGAGCCTATGGAGGGTATGGATAGAACTATTCAAAAGGAGCATTTAGGAACTTGGCTTTCTCAATTAAATGAAAGAGAGCAAAAAATCATGAAGCTAAGGTTTGGGCTAGATGGTGAAGAACCATTAACACTCGCAGAAATAGGAAGACAAATTAATGTTTCACGAGAAAGAGTAAGGCAACTAGAAGCTAAAGCAATATTAAAGCTTCGAGTAATGACGACTCATCAAAAAGCAGCTTAATCAAATTGATAAAATTTACTGTAATCTTATTATATTTATTTTCAATTTTTTTAATATCAATAGTTTTTAAAAAATATAATGAAGGTAGCAGAGAAATCGTCAGAAAAATAATACATATTGGAATAGGACCTTTAATACCAATTGCTCAATTTTTAAAAATTAATCAAAACTCTGCTCTAATTTTTACAGGAATTGTTTCATTAATGGTTTTCATCAATTACAACTATAAATTATTTCCAACAATTGAGGATGTTGAGAGAAAAAGTTATGGGACATTATTTTATTGTCTAAGTTTATTTATTTTGATTTATCTTTTCTGGGATAAAGATCCATATGCACTAATTAGTGGATTTTTCATAATGACTTTTGGTGATGGATTAGCTGGATTATTAGGAAAAAGCTTTAACTCAAAGAGTTGGATTTTTTTTGAACAAAAA
Organism: Prochlorococcus sp. MIT 1304; assembly: GCF_047305015.1. Classification (NCBI taxonomy): domain Bacteria; kingdom Bacillati; phylum Cyanobacteriota; class Cyanophyceae; order Synechococcales; family Prochlorococcaceae; genus Prochlorococcus; species Prochlorococcus sp. MIT 1304. The sequence continues at coordinate 475,346 of NZ_CP138974.1, forward strand.
AAATCTTTATATGGAACCATAACAATGTTTTTAACAAGTTTGATAGTAGTTTGCTCAATAGGATACTCTCAGCAAAATAGTCTAAATTTAAATTATTTTACAATAGCTTTTATTGCGACTTTGCTCGAACAATTTAGTGTTCTAGGAATAGATAATTTCATTGTTCCAATCTCTTCAGCATTATTTTTTAATTTTTTAATAACTAGCTAAGTGAATCGTATAAAATAGCTATTAATTTTTTTGTTGTTTCTATATCTATACATGCATCTGTAATGCTTCTACCAAACTGGAGATCTTCTTTTTTTAAAAGTTTTTGATTTCCTTCCTTCAAATGACTCTCAAGCATAACTCCTAAAATATTTTTTTCACCATTACTAATTTGAGAAGCCACATTTTTTAGCACTTCCGACTGTTTTCGGAAATCTTTATTGGAATTTCCATGACTACAATCAATCATCACTTTATGGGGAAGACTACATTGCCTCAATTCTGCTGAAATTCTTTGTATATGATCATTTTCGAAATTTGGGCCTTTTGAACCACCCCTTAAAACTATATGTCCATCTGGATTTCCTGTAGTATTAACTATAGAAGCCATTCCATTTTCATTTACACCTAAGAAGTGATGGGATTTTGAAGCTGACTGCATTGCATTAATTGCAGTAGTAAAAGAACCATCCGTTCCATTTTTAAAGCCTATAGGCATTGATAATCCTGATGCCATTTCTCTATGAGTTTGACTTTCTGTAGTCCGCGCACCTATGGCTGTCCAACTTATTAAATCGGCAATGTATTGAGGAACAATTGGATCTAGTAATTCTGTAGCAGAAGGTATACCACGAGTTGCTAAATATGAAAGCAAACTTCTTGCTCTTCTTAAACCAGTATTAATATCATAAGAATCATCTAGATGAGGATCATTTATCAATCCCTTCCAGCCAATAGTTGTTCTTGGTTTTTCAAAATATACTCTCATAATTATTTCTAATTTATCTTTATACATTTCTCGGAATTTTTGAATATATTTTGAATATTCCTTTGCCGCCTCAAGATCATGAATTGAACATGGACCCACAATGACTAAAAGCTTCTGATCATTATGATGCAAAATATTTTGTATCGATCTTCTTGTTTTAGATACTGTATTAGCAGAGTCGTGATCTAAAGGTATATCATTATGTAATCTGCTTGGAGGTATTAATGGACGTGTTTCAAGAACATGTAAATCTGATGTCTTTTCTAAAGCTGAATTATTTGATGATGTCATCATTGATTAATTAAGGAGTTTGAATATTTAAAAAAGCATTTATGAATACTCTCCTTTTCAATATTAAAAATAACAATAGATTAGGCATTAAACCTTACTAATGAAGAATATGGAAACATTGCTAAAAAATTATGCAGATCATGTAGCTGAAAGAGCTGCCAAAGGTATACCTCCTTTACCTTTAAATGCTGAACAAACAAATTGTATTACAAAATTATTAGAAAAAGATAGTACTTACGATTCATCTTATTTACTTGATTTACTAATAAATAGAGTACCCCCAGGAGTTGATGAAGCTGCTTACGTAAAAGCAAGCTGGCTTACGGCTATTGTTAATTCCGAAAAATATTGCAAATCGATTAATCCCGAAAAAGCAATTGAAATACTAGGAACAATGATAGGCGGATATAATGTAAATTCTTTGGTTGAAATACTTAAAGGAGAAAATAGTTTACTCGCAAAAAAAGCGGCAGAAGTTTTAAAAAATATTATTCTTGTGTACGACTCGGCTAATGAAATTTATGAATTATCTCAAAATAATATTTATGCAAAAGAAATTGTAAATAGTTGGGCAAATGCAGAATGGTTCATAAATAAAAAAGTTCTGGAGAAAGAGATTACTTGTTTAGTATTTAAAGTTGACGGTGAGACAAACACAGACGACTTATCTCCAGCTGTACATGCAACAACACGCCCAGATATTCCAATGCATGCATTAGCTATGTTGGAATTTAAAAAACCTGATGGACTAAAGATTCTTAATAATTTAAAAAAACAAAATTTACCAATAGCTTATGTTGGAGATGTTGTTGGAACAGGGAGTTCTAGAAAATCTGCTATTAATTCACTCATTTGGCATATAGGAGAAGATATCGCTTTTGTTCCTAACAAAAAAACCGGTGGAATAATAATTGGCAGCAAAATAGCCCCAATTTTCTTCAATACTGCACAAGATTCAGGAGCTTTACCAATAGAAGCTGACGTATCTCAAATGAAAACAGGAGATGTTATTAAAATATATCCCTATAAAGGCATTATTAAAAAAATTGAAAAAGAATCAAATACTGAAGAATTAATAAGCAAATTCGAGTTATATCCTTCAACTCTTACTGATGAAATTCAAGCTGGCGGAAGAATTAATCTTATGATTGGAAGATCTCTTACGGACAAAATTAGAAACAAACTAGATTATCAACCAAGTGAAATATTTACTAGACCACAAAATCCAACTGAAAGTAGTGCCGGATTTACCCAAGCTCAAAAAATAGTAGGCAAAGCATGCGGTTTAGATGGAGTTAGGCCAGGAATGACCTGTGAGCCAATTATGACCACAGTTGGTAGTCAAGATACTACTGGGCCAATGACTAGAGATGAATTAAAAGAACTAGCTTGTTTAGGATTTACTGCAGATTTAGTGATGCAAAGTTTTTGTCATACAGCTGCATATCCTAAACCAGTAGATTTACTTACCCATAAAGAATTACCTGATTTTATATCTCAAAGAGGTGGAGTAGCTCTTAAACCTGGAGATGGCATCATTCATAGCTGGCTTAACAGAATGCTTCTCCCTGATACTGTTGGCACAGGTGGAGATAGTCATACAAGATTTCCTCTTGGCATTTCATTTCCTGGAGGCTCTGGCATTGTTGCATTTGCCGCTGCAATAGGATCAATGCCATTAAATATGCCGGAATCTGTGCTGGTTAAATTTAAGGGAGAATTATTACCAGGAATTACTCTTAGAGATTTAGTTAATGCAATCCCTCTCTTCGCAATTAAAGAAGGGCTATTAACTGTTGAGAAAGAAAATAAGAAAAATATATTCAACGGGAAAATTATGGAAATTGAGGGATTACCAAACCTAAAACTTGAACAAGCTTTTGAACTTACTGATGCTACTGCAGAACGCTCATGCGCTGGTAGCACAATACTTTTATCCCAAGAAACTGTTCAAGAATATTTAAAAAGCAATATTTGCCTGCTAGAAAAAATGGTCGAGAGCAATTATGAAGATTCAAAATCGATTTCAAGAAGAATAAATGATATGAAAAATTGGTTAAAAAAACCATCATTAATTCAACCAGATTCAAACGCTCAGTATGAAGAAATCATTGAAATTGATTTAGCAAAAGTAACACAACCTATAGTTGCTTGTCCTAATGATCCAGATAATGTAAAAGAAATCACTGATGTTGCAAATACAAATATTGACGAGGTTTTTATAGGTTCTTGTATGACAAATATTGGTCATTACAGGGCAGCTGCAAAAGTGCTTGAAGGAGTACAAAATTTAAAAGCTAAATTATGGATTTGTCCACCAACAAAGATGGATGAAGAAACTCTAAAAGCTGAAGGCTACTATAAAATATTTGAAGATTGTGGAGCAAGATTAGAGTTGCCAGGCTGTTCTTTATGTATGGGAAATCAAGCTAGAGTTGAAGAAGGTTCTGTAGTATTTTCTACAAGTACAAGAAATTTTGACAATAGACTTGGCAAGAATGCGCAAGTATTTTTAGGGAGTGCAGAATTGGCAGCAGTTTGTGCACTGCTTGGAAAAATACCTGAAATTGAAGAATATCAGGATATTACTAAAAATAAAATTAATCCATATTCAGATGAACTTTATCGCTATCTTCAATTTGATGAAATACACGATTTCAGCTTGACAAAGTAATCATGGACCATGCCAAACTTTATAAAAGATAATATTCAAAAAACAAGTAATAATTCTTCTCGTAGCATCAAAAAATTATTAAAACAAAGATCTCTAGTCGTTGCATTATCGCTCTTATTAACAGGTCTAGGGGCTTCAATTACAAGCATATCTTTTAAAACTGGAATCTATTTTTTTAATAATTGGAGATTAGCATTATTAGACCAATTCTCATCTATTGCGGTCTTACCTATTTTTGGAGCTCTTGGGGGAGCTATTGCAGGATATTTGATCAAAAATATAGCACCTGCCGCAAAAGGTTCAGGTGTGAGTCAAATCATGGGTTTCTTAAGACATAAAAAAGTTCCAATGAATTTAAAAGTAGGATTAGTAAAGCTCATATCAGGAATTATTGCGATTGGTAGCGGATTCCCTTTGGGTCCAGAAGGTCCATCAGTTCAAATGGGAGGATCAGTAGCTTGGCAAATGGCCAAGTGGCTCAAAGCTCCTACAGCTTTTAGAAGAGTAATAGTAGCAGCAGGTGGTGGTGCTGGGATAGCTGCAGTATTTAGCGCTCCATTAGGAGGGTTTATCTATGCAATAGAGGAGTTATTAAACTCTGCTAGACCAGTAATTTTATTATTAGTAGTAATTACAACTTTTATTGCAGATTCGTCTGCTGATATTATTCAAGCATTGGGTTTAGATCCTAAAGCAGGAGGCTTTGATTTTAACCTCGGATTTTTGATTCAAAAAGAATATGACCCATCAGTTTTTTTCTTACCTGTAGATTTTATTTACTTAGTTTTATTAGGAATAATTATTGGAATATTTGCAGAATTGTACAGCAGATATGTTTTGTTAATGCAAAATCTTGGTAAAAAGTGGTACAAAAATAAATTTGTTTTAAAAATGAGTATCTGTGGATTTATTTTAGGAAGTATCTACTCTTTTTTACCCAGTACATTTCATAATTTAGATGAATTACAGAAAATAATAGCTGAACAAAATACAAGTATTGGAATTGCTTTATTAGCAGTTTTAGTGCTATTTATCACAACAGGTTTAGCTGCAGCATCCGGAGCTCCTGGAGGATTATTCTACCCAATGCTTACTTTAGGAGGATCAATCGGACTAATAATGGGGAGCTGGGTAGAAATTGCTACAGGACATGCACCGAGTACATACATTTTTGCGGGAATGGGAGCTTTCGTAGCAGGATGTTCTCGAACGCCAATAACAGCAATGTTTTTAGCTTTTGCTTTAACAAAAAATTTATTAATAATGAAACCTGTGTTAATCAGCTGCATTGCCAGTTTCTTGGTAGCAAGAGCTTTTAATGAAGAATCAATTTATGAAAGACAAATACAAATAGAATTAGAAGACTAAAAAACTATTTTCAATCAAAAACAGCAGTTTTGCTGTTATAGACAAATACTTGATGATTTAAGTGTAATCTAACTGCTCTTGCTAAAGCTATTCTTTCAATATCTCTCCCTTTTCTAATCAAATCATCAACTTCATCCCTATGACTTACATTGACTGTGCATTGCTCTATTATCGGGCCTTCATCAAGATCTTCAGTAACGTAGTGAGCAGTAGCACCGATTAATTTAACACCTCTCTTCCATGCTCTGTGATATGGTTGCCCACCCTTAAATGCAGGTAAGAAAGAATGATGAATATTTATTATTGAAGAAAACTTTTTTAAAAAAGAGTCACTCAAAATTTGCATATATTTGGCTAATACAACAAGATCAATGTCATATTCTTTTAGTAAATTTAAAAATTGATCTTCAACAACAGTTTTATCAGTTTTAAAGGTATCAATATGGACAAATTTTGCACTAAAGTCATTTGCAATATTTTCAAGATGAGAATGATTTGAAATTATTAAAGGAACTTTCATTTTGAGTTCTCCATTTCTTACTCGCCAAAGTAAATCAATCAAACAATGATTTTGTTTACTCACGAAAATAGCAACATTTGGGATTTCATCAGAATAATTTACGTTAAATTGTCCATTTACTGCATCTGCAATTTTTTCAAATTCTTTATAAATTTCATCCCTATTAAGAGATTCATTGTTACTATTCCATTCAATTCGACTAAGAAACAAACCTGCATCTTGATCTGTATGATGATCAGAATGTTTTATGTTGCCACCGTAATTTGAAATCCAACTTGTAAGTAAACTTACAAGGCCAGGACGATCGGGACAGACAATTTTGAATATAATTGAAGGATGTTCCAAAAATCTTTAACTATTAAGTCAAATAAGCAAGCATATCTAATATATCAATGAAAAGCTTAAAAGAAAATTTTCAAAAAGCAAACATAGTTATTATTGGAGCCGGGATTATTGGAAAATTTAACGCTTTAGAATTATCAGAATTAGGTTTCCAGGTAACGATAATAGATCCAACTCAACTCAAAAATAGTAGCAATGCAGCTTTGGGTTTGCTAATGGGTAATATGTATCAAAAAAGAAGGGGGAGAAGCTGGAATCTCAGGAAACAAAGCATTGAATTATGGCCACAATGGATTAAGTTCCTACAAAAATTTAATTATGAATTAAATATCGAAAAACCATTAATACAACTAACTACTAATGAAGAAAAGTTTAAAAAATTAGAGAAATTTGTTTTTGAAAATAATGATCCAACGTTATTAATTCTAGAAAGAGACTCAATATTAATCAAGAATATAAATAAAGCCTTCCAAACAAAAAATATAAAAGGAATAATCTCCTTCAAAGATGGAAGAATAAATGCTTTATCGTTACTTCAAACATTAGATAAATATCTAAAACATAAAAAAGTAAATTATTTACAAGGAGAAATAATAAAAATAAGAAAATCAAACAATCAATGGATTTCTACAACAAGGAATAATGAAAATATCAAATCTGACATGGTTATTTTATGTAATTCACTAAAAGCGATTGACTTAATAGATAGCCGATCTCACAACATCAAATTAAAGCCTGTTTTAGGTCAAGCTATAGAAATTGAGATTAATGATGCAGAAGTTGATTTGTTATCGCTGCCAAAACAATTCAATATAAATGGTAAAAATATAATTTCAAAATCAAAAAATAAGCTAATTATTGGATCAACTGACGAATATAGTACTAAGCCAGAAAAAAATACATTTGAAAAACTCACAAATTTTCTCGATAAAAAACCAAATTGGCTAGAGAAAGGAAAAATTTCTAAAAAGTGGTACGGAATTAGGTCAAGACCAGATGGTGAACCTTCACCAATAATGAAAAATCTTGAAGATGGGCTAATTATATGTACAGGTTTTTATAAAAATGGGTTTTTATTGGCTCCCGCTTGTTCTAAATGGGTTGCTAATGAAATTAAAAATTACCTTTACTAATCTTTTGTTTCAGTGAAGTCTGCATCAATTACATCATCTCCACCTTTTTCATTTGAATCACTCTCATCAGGACCGCCTGCTGCACCAGGTGATGGTGCCTGATTACCTGGTTGCTGATAAACAGATGAACCAACTGCATAAAGTTCTTGCTGGAGTTCTTCAAGAAGTTTTTTCATTGAATCAAAATCTTCTTTTGAAGTTGCTTCTTTCAAAGCATTACTTTTTTCTTCAACTTTAGACTTTGCTGCAGCATCAATTTTGTCTCCCAACTCACCAAGTTGCTTTTCTGTCTGGTAAACAAGTGTTTCAGCTTGATTTTTTAAATCAATTTTTTCTCTTTTTTCTTTATCTGCAGATGCATTTGATTCAGCATCTTTTACCATTTTTTCTACTTCATTGTCAGATAGAGTAGAAGCACCAGTGATAGAAATACTTTGCTCTTTACCACTTCCTTTATCTTTAGCAGTAACACTAAGAATTCCATTTGCATCTATATCAAATGTAACTTCAATTTGCGGCACCCCTCTTGGTGCTGAAGGTATTCCATCCAATCTGAAGGTTCCTAAGCTTTTGTTATCAGAAGCCATTTCTCTTTCACCCTGTAAAACGTGTATTTCAACATTTGTTTGACCGTCTACAGCAGTTGAATATGTTTCAGATTTCTTTGTAGGTACGGTAGTATTTCGATTTATCATTTTTGTCATTACTCCGCCTAGAGTCTCTACACCTAGAGAAAGTGGAGTAACGTCAAGCAATAATATATCTTTAACTTCTCCTGCTAAAACTCCTCCCTGAATTGCAGCTCCAACAGCTACTACCTCATCAGGATTAACGGTTTGATTTGGTTCTTTACCAATTATTTTTTTAACTAAATCTAGAACAGCAGGTATTCTAGATGAGCCTCCGACCATAACAACTTCATCAATTTCACTAGTAGAAATTTTTGCATCGCTTATAGCTCTCTCAACTGGGGTCTTACACCTATCAATTAAAGAAGCTGCTAGTTCCTCAAACTTTGCTCTAGTAAGGTTCAAATCTAAATGTTTTGGCCCTTCAGGCGTGGCTGTAATAAAAGGTAAATTTATCTCACTTTGCGTAGCATTTGAGAGCTCTATCTTTGCTTTTTCTGCAGCTTCAGTCAATCTTTGCAAAGCTTGCTTATCTTGTCTGAGATCAATTCCCTCATTTGATTTAAAGGTATTAGCTAAGTGATCTACAATACATCTATCAAAATCATCACCACCTAAATGTGTATCTCCAGAAGTAGATAGAACCTCAGTTACTCCATCACCTGCTTCAATAACTGAGACGTCAAATGTTCCTCCCCCTAAATCAAAAACAAGAATTTTTTCATTTTCTTTATCCAAACCATATGCTAAAGCCGCAGCGGTTGGCTCATTAACAATTCTGAGCACTTCTAAACCTGCAATCTTTCCAGCATCTTTAGTAGCCTGTCTTTGTGAATCATTAAAATAAGCTGGAACTGTTATTACAGCTTGTGTAACTTTTTCACCAAGGTATTTACCCGCATCATCTGCTAACTTTCTTAAAACTTGAGAACTTACCTCTTCAGGAGAAAACTGCTTATCCAAAATAGGGCATTTTAATTTGACACTAGAACCAGATTTTTCAACAGAATAGCTAACTTCTTTAGATTCTTCATTAACTTCATCAACCCTTCTTCCAACAAATCGTTTTGCTGAATAAAAAGTATTTTCAGGGTTCATTACAGCCTGTCTTTTAGCTATTTGTCCAACAAGCTGATCTTGATTTTTTGTATATGCAACAACTGATGGAGTAGTTCTGAAACCCTCAGCATTTGCTATTACAGTAGGTTTACCACCTTCCATTACAGCAACACAACTATTAGTTGTTCCTAAATCGATTCCTACAACCTTACCCATGGGTATACTCTTTGTATTTGTTACTCTCCATAATCGGTCATTGACGTCATTATTGTTACTCAAAGATGGGGTGTGGTTCCCGAACAGATCATTATTTTAAAGAAAAATTCTAAACATGATTTCAAGTAAGACATCTTTTATAGCATTAATCGGCAATCCAGTAAGCCATTCCTTCTCGCCGATTATGCAAAATGCTGCATTCCAATATTTAGGCTTAGATTTAATTTATTTTGCTATACCTTGCAAAGATGAAGATCTAGAATTGGTTTTGAATTCTTTGAAAAAAATTAATTGCAAAGGTTTAAATATTACAATTCCCCATAAAGAAAAAGTATTTAACTTATGTAGTGAAATTTCACCTATAGCAAGAAAACTTAAAGCCATTAATACCCTGAAATTAAATTCTGAAAATGAATGGAGCGCAACTAATACCGATTTAGAAGGATTTATTTATCCATTAAAAAATTTAAACTTAGCGAAGAAAAAATCAATAGTTCTTGGCTCCGGGGGTGCAGCAAAATCTGTTATTCAAGGTTTAATAAATTTAAATCTTTCAAAAATTTCAGTAATAGGACGCAACAAATCATCACTAGATGAATTAATAAAAAACTTTGGAAATCAAATTGAACTTCACAGCTTCTTAAGTAACGATAATCAAACTCAAAATTTAATTGAAGAAGCAGATTTAATTATAAATACAACACCAGTAGGAATGAAAACAGCTAAAAATGAAATGAATTTATTGCCATATGGAGATTATTTTTGGAGATCTCTTAACTCAAAAACTATTGTTTATGATTTAATATATAATCCCGCTCCGACTCATCTATTAAAATTTAGCGCCAATAAAGGATGCATGACTATCGATGGTTTGCAAATGCTTGTTGCTCAGGGATTGAAATCATTATCATTTTGGACAAATGGCTTAGAAGTACCATTTCATATCATGAATGATGCTCTCAAAAATCATCTTTAAAATAATGCTAATTTTCAAGGAACTGCACATCATGATGTATCGTTAGATATGAACAGACGCTCATGACATCATTTATATGAGCCAAAGACCTTGTCTGAAACTATGAACGATCAACAATCTTATTACGAAACGATGTATATCCTCCGTCCAGATATTGCGGAAGATGAAGTAACTACCTACATTGATAAATACAATAAGCTTTTAGAAGAATTTGGTGGCACCATCCTCGATAGTCAAATGAGGGGTAAAAGAAGATTAGCCTATCAAATAGCAAAACATAGAGAAGGTATTTACGTCCAGCTAAGTCATCAAGGAGATGGACAACATATTTTCAAAATCGAAAAAGCAATGAGACTAAGTGAAGATGTTATAAGATACATGACCGTTAAACAAGAAGGGCCCTTGCCAACTCCAAGACCTTCTTCGAAAAGTTCAACTAAAGCAGATGATAAAGAAAATCCAGAAACTAAAGTTGAACCTAAGGAAGAACAACCAGTAATAAGCGCAAATACTTCAACTTCAGAAAAAGATGATACTGAAACCAGAGAAAATGCAGAATCTTAAATGTTAATCTTTTGTTTTTGAATTTAATTCAGCCCATATTTTATTAGACATACCCCACATGTAAATAAAACCCTCTGCTAAAGAATGATTAAAAACATCTTCTTCGCTATAAGTTGCCAAATCCTCTCTATAAAGTGAGTTATTTTCCGACATTCTACCGATTACTATTGCGTTCCCCTTATGAAGTCTAATCTTTACTCTTCCATTAACTGCTGTTTGAGTCGACGAAATAAATGAATCTAAACTATCTTTAAGAGGTCCAAACCAAAAACCTTGATAGACAAGTTGACCCCATTTTTTTTCAACTATTCCTTTAAAATCGACAACGTCTGGATTTAATGTGATGCTTTCTAATTCTTTGTGAGCTTTGATTAAAAGCAAGAGGCCTGGCGTTTCGTAAATCTCTCTACTTTTAATTCCTACTACCCGGTCTTCAATCATATCAATTCTTCCAAAACCATGCTCTCCTGCGAGAACATTAGCTTTTTTAATAATCTCTACGGGGGTTAGAGATTCATCATTAATTCCAACAGGAAACCCATTTTTAAAAATAATTTCTACTTCTTGAGGAGAATCCGGTGAATTCTCAATAGATGATGTCATTGCAAAAATATCTTCAGGTGCTTCTTTCATTGGGTCTTCTAATATGCCTGCTTCAATACTCCTACCAAGTAAATTAACATCTATTGAATATGGTGATTTTTTTGATACTGGTGCGGGAATACCAAACTTTTCTCCGTACTCTATTGCCTCTTCCCTACTCATATTCCATTCCCTTGCAGGAGTAATTATTTTTAAATCAGGACCTAAAGCATTTATTGCTAAATCAAATCTAACTTGATCATTCCCTTTACCAGTGCATCCATGAGCAACTGCATCAGCACTAATCTCTCGAGCAATATTTACAAGATTTTCTGCAATTAAAGGCCTAGCAAGAGCTGTAGATAAAGGATATTTATCTAAATATAATGCGTTTGCTCTAATGGCTGGAAAAGCGTATCTTTCAACAAAACTATTAACTAAATTGCCAACAATTGATTGAGATGCACCAGAATTTAAAGCTTTTTGCCTAATAAGTTCTAAATCCTCGCCTTGACCAAGATCTGCAACAAAAGTAACCACTTCTGAAACTCCATATTCTTTCTTTAAATATGGAATACAAACGCTCGTATCTACGCCGCCAGAATAAGCTAGCACAACTTTTTTTACCTGCTGCATCTAAATTTGCTCCATAAATTTAAATTTTTTGACGTAATTAAGAATTTGAAAACTTATTAAAGACTAATACTATTGTAACTAAAAGAGCTGGACCAAAAACCAATAATAAGAGAAGAAAGTTATTAATTATTAAAACATTGGGATTCAAATATCCAATAAGTTTTAATAATCCAGACAGAAACAATGAAATTAGCCAGATAAAAAAGTATTTTAAATTTCCTTTATCAAACAAAGTTTTTAGTATGCATCATTATGTATTATTTTATATATAGAACATTATTTATAATGGATTCAAACAAACTAAAACTTAGATTAGACGATATCTCTGAAGACAATCCAGCTTTAACTTGCTACCACAGAGATGATCCAGCTCCTGTGTTGCCATTAAGAGAGGAGCCTGATCTACTATCTTGGCTTGAAAATACAGGTAGACTCGTTGCAGAAAAAGATGGAGATTCCCAAGAGATTAGTACAATAGAGGAAGAAGAACTTTCAGCACTAATGGGAGAAAAAGAAGATTATAAAACTGAAGAAGATCCTTCATTAGAAGATGATTGGGAAGATTAAAAAGTTTAACTTTAAATCTTTATTTATATTAAATACTTTTGCTTTAATAGTTACCTCCTATCTTTTTAATAATTTTATTTTTACAGGAGTATACATATTATTCTTCTTTATTTCTATTTTTATAACGAAAAATGGTCTAAAGATTATCAAAAAATTTAATTTCCTTCAAAATATTAGGGATGAAGGCCCAACTAATCACTTTAAAAAAAGTGATACCCCAACAATGGGTGGGATTTTTATGATAATCCCTTTTTTAATTCTGCTTTTAATAATAACTATCAATTTAAGTTCTCTAAAATTAATTCTTTTATTACTTACTGTTTTTGGTTTCTTTATTACAGGATTTTTAGATGATTATTTAAGCATTAAAAAAAGAGAGAACACAGGTTTAAAAACAAAAGAGAAATTTATCTTACAAAGTGTCATCTCAATAATTTTTATATTGTTAGCCTACGAAAAAAATTTAATCAGTCCATTAATAACAATTTCTGACTCCTGGGCTATAAATATGAATATTTTCATATTGCCAGTTGCTTTTTTAGTACTTGTCGGCATAAGTAATTCAGTAAATTTAACTGATGGACTAGATGGATTAGCAGCTGGATGCAGTGGGATTGTCTTTTATGGATTAGGAACAGAAATATTACTGAAAGGACAGCAAGAACTTTTTGTTTTTAGCATTTTATGTTTTTCGATGTCAGGCATATGCTTAGGTTTTCTCAAGTACAATAGTTATCCTGCAAAAATATTTATGGGTGATACCGGATCTCTAAGTATAGGAGCTATCCTAGGTTCTATAGCGTTATTAACCAATAGCATTTTTACCTTATCTATTTTCTCAGGAATATTTATTATTGAATCGTTATCAGTAATTATTCAAGTAGGGTTTTTTAAAATTACAAAAAAATTATTTCATAGAGGTAAACGCATATTTTTAATGGCTCCACTACACCACCACTTCGAACTTAAAGGAGTGAAGGAAGAAAAAATAGTAGAAAATTTTTGGAAAATCAACATTTTACTTGTAATTTTAGGTATAGTTTTAAAAATCAATCTTTGAAAAATTTGTTATGAATTTTTTTACATGGAAAGATAATGGATTAACAAGTGACTGCTCAAGTCTTGATGCAATGGCATCAAGATTTGAAGAAACTGCCAACTTAATGAAAAAACTTTCTAAAAAGGGCTTTAAACTAAAGAAAACTCAAAATAATCAACTAATTCTTCACCCTGATCCTGAGGTTTTTGATCAATGGGGTTTTATAAGTGAGGAAGTCCCTTTTAAACAACTTTGTTTAATGTCAGATGAAGAATAACTAGTTGAACTTGAAAATTCTTCAGTAAGTACTGATAAATAATTACGTACATGAGTGTTCCAACTAAAGTGCCTGTTAACACCCTCAATTCCATTTCTGCTCCATATTTTCCACTGATTATTATCTGATATTCCTTTTTCAAGAATAACTTTCAACTCATCAATATCAGTAACATCCACTAGAAGTCCATTTTCACATTTTGAACGAATTTCTTTAGGACCTCCATCATTTGTTGATATTATTGGTAATCCACATGAAGAAGCTTCAAGAAGAGTTAAACCAAAAGGCTCTGTTAAAGCTGGATTTACAAATACACCACCTCTGCTGGCAGCCCACCGATATAAAGATGGAATCTGATTTGGAAGATGTTTTTTTGGATAAGCTACCTTTCCATACAGATTATATTTATCAATTGTTTCAAAAATATTATTGAAAACATCTTTTTGTTGAGGGTCAAGTTTTGAAGTACTATCTCTACAACCCAAAATCAAAATTAAATTAGTTTTTCTTTTTAATTTTTCAGATCTTCCATAAGCTTCAATCAAAGATGGAATATTTTTTCTTCTTACAGCTCTAGAAATAGTCAAAAATGGAGGTTTGGAAGAATCCTTAAGAAAAGGTTTCATCATGTTATCAATTTCAGCTGTCTCTGTTGTCGAGTGAATATGGTGAAACTTATTATGATCAACACCAGGCGGAATAACTTTAGCTTTATGAGGTGAAAAAGAAGAATATTGGGAATATTGATACACTGACTCTTGTTTAGTGCTTGTAACGACAATATCTGCAGATTTCAATGCTTTTTCTTCTGCATCAATTCTTTTACTTATAGAATAGAGTTTTTCTATTTGATTATTTTTTAAACCAGTATCAAGCAATTTCCTTTGTTTCTCTCTTCCTAGAGAATGACCAGTAAAAATAAGAGGAACGTTTAGGGATTTACTGAGTTTAACTCCTACATAACCAGCATCTGCATAATGTGCATGAATGAAATTAGGCTTTTTGTTTTTTTTATAGTAAGAGATCAGTTTTTCAGTTAAATAATCTAAGTAAGGCCAAAGCAATTCCTTTCTTAAATATTTGTTAGGTCCAAAGTTGAATCTTAAAATTCTTACTCCAGGTTCTACAAATTCTTCTTCTTGAGAATACTCATGATCTACTTTAGGGTCGTTAATTAAACGAGTAACTAAATCTACTTGATCAACTTCTGAAGTATTTGCCAAACTTTTAATTAACTCTAATACGTATTGTGTTTGACCACCTGTATCTGCATCTCTACCTAATTCAAGATTTTTAGAGCGTATAAGGCCGTGTAAATGTAAATGTAAAAATTTAAACCTCATTCAGCAAATCCTCCTTTCAAGGCTCTTAATACAAATAAGCTGAAATTTGCAAAGAAAATATTAAGAAAGCATTATGATTTTAAAAATTTATTTAATACAAAGGTTTTGTAAAAGCAGTTGCAACCTGAAATAATACCCCTTAAAAGAAGAATTTGGTTTTATTCAGATAATTAAAAATACAAAGAAATACAACAAGAATTTTTTAATTTAAGACCTTTTTAAGATATTTTGCTGTATGACTTCTAGGATTTTTAGCTACATCCTCAGGAATACCTTCTGCAATGATTTCTCCTCCTTTATCCCCTCCATCAGGACCTAAATCGATAATCCAATCTGAACATCTAATAACATCTAAATTATGTTCAATAACAATTACTGAATTACCTTTATCTACCAAACGTTGTATCACATCCATTAATTTATGAACATCATAAAAACTTAATCCTGTAGTTGGTTCATCAATCAAATATAAAGTTTTTCCAGTAGCCCTTTTGGACAATTCCGTAGCTAACTTAACTCTTTGAGCCTCTCCACCGGATAATGTAGGAGCTGGTTGACCTAATTTGACATATCCTAAACCGACATCTACCAATGTAGATAATCTATCAGCAGCTTGAGGTATTGCAGAGAATGTTTCTGCAGCTTGTTCAACAGTCATCTCTAAGACATCAGATATATTGAAACCTTTATATTTCACCTGAAGAGTTTCCCTATTAAAACGAGCTCCTTTACATACTTCACATTGAACATACACATCAGGTAAAAAGTTCATTTCAATTACATTTACTCCCTGACCCTTACAAGCTTCGCATCTTCCTCCTTTCACATTAAAGCTAAATTGACCAGCCTGATAGCCTCTTGCTTTTGCTTCAACTGTAGCAGTAAATATCTGCCTTATAGGATCAAAAGCACCAGTATATGTAGCAGGATTTGATCTTGGAGTTCTTCCTATTGGAGATTGATCAATAACGATAACTTTATCAATTGCCTTTATACCCTTTAACTCTTTTACGCCTTGAGGAAAAGGGACTTTTAATCCTAAAGAATGACATAATGCAGGATGAAGTAATTCATTTATCAAAGTACTCTTCCCACTTCCACTCACGCCAGTAATAGAAACTAACCTTCCTAAAGGAAATTCAACAGAAATATTTTTTAAATTATTTTTAGAGCAATTATTTAAAATTAAACTTTTTTTTACAGATGATCTACGTTCTTTTGGAGTAGGAATCGACTTTCTACCACTGAGATAAGCTCCAGTTAATGACTTTTCTGAATTTAAGACATCTTGATAAGATCCCTTAGCAATAATTTCCCCACCATAAACACCTGCCCCTGGACCAATATCTACTAAATAATCTGCGGATTTCATAGTATCTTCATCATGTTCAACAACAACCAAAGTATTTCCCAAGTCTCTTAAGCTTTTTAATGTTTCTAATAATCTGTCATTGTCTCTCTGATGCAAACCTATACTTGGTTCATCTAATACATACAAAACCCCAGTAAGACCTGCTCCTATTTGTGTAGCCAATCTAATACGCTGAGCCTCACCACCAGACAAAGTCATAGCTGGTCTATCTAAAGTTAAATAATCTAAGCCTACATTAATTAAAAACTTCAAACGTAAACGAATCTCTTTTAAAACCAATTCACCTATCTGCTTTTGTTTTTCTGATAAAGATATATTTTTTTTCTTTGTATTACTCAAACCCATGAGGAATTCTATGTGATTTAGGGTTTCAGAAACACTTATAGAAGTTAAGTCAGTAATATTATATGGACCAATTTTAACGGCCAAAGCCTCAGGTCTTAATCTTTTTCCAGAACATGTCTTACAGGGAACTAATTCTAGATACTTTTCTAATTTTTGTTTAACTGATTCACCATTGGCTTCATTGAATTGCCTTTCTAAAATTGGTAAAATTCCTTCAAAAGGTCTTTCAAAACCACTAGAAGTTTTAAAACGACTATCAGCTTGAATTAATATTGGTTTATCTGATCCCAAAAGTAGAACTTGTTTTTGCAAATCACTTAAATCTTTCCAAGGAGTTTTTAATTCAAAACCATAAGCTTGTCCTACAGAATAAAGTAATGAGAAATAATAAGTATTATCTTTCTCACTCCAAGGAGCTATTGCAGCATAAACAGGCAATGTTTTATCAGGTATAACTCTATCCGCAGTAAATTTTTTTAAATAACCAATCCCATGACAATCTGGACAAGCACCATATGGGCTATTAAAAGAAAATAATCTAGGAGAAAGTTCTTCAACAATAGAGCCATGTACAGGACATGCATAATTTTCTGAGTAAAGTTTCTCTCTCTCTAAGTTAGAAGGTAAATTTTCTCCTTTTTTTGGGACAACTTCTACTATTGCTAAGCCATCTCCTCTTTTGAGACAAGTTTGAAGAGAATCATTTAATCTTTCTTGTATTCCTTCTCTTGCAATTAATCTATCAACTACTACCTCAATATTATGAATTTGATTTTTATCTAATTCAATACTATCAGCAAGTTCTCTTACTTCCCCATTGATTCTAACTCTGGCAAATCCTTCAGCAGCTAGTCCACTTATTAATTTTGTATGTGTTCCTTTCTTACCTCTTACAACAGGAGCCAACAATTGGTACCTTGTTCCTTCTGGCAAAAGAAGAATTTGATCCACCATTTCATCAATTGTTTGAGGCGAAATTGGAATCCCGCAGTGGTGACAATGCGGCTCACCAGCACGACCAAACAATAATCTTAAATAATCTTGTATCTCTGTTACTGTTCCAACTGTTGATCGAGGATTATGACTTGTAGATTTTTGATCAATTGAAATGGCAGGTGATAAACCCTCAATATTGTCAACATCTGGTTTATCTACTTGACCCAAAAATTGTCTTGCATATGCAGAAAGACTCTCAACATATCTTCTCTGACCTTCAGCAAAAATAGTATCAAAGGCTAAAGAACTTTTACCACTTCCACTAACACCCGTAAAAACTATAAATTTATTCCTAGGTAGAGAAAGATCAATATTTTTTAAATTATGCTGACGAGCACCTCTAATATTAATTGAATTATCTTCTTCAAAACTACTATCAACTTTATTAACCATGTTTAAATCTAATTAATGATTTAAAACAGCTATTATAGTAGAATTTTTTCTGTTTTACGCAGCTGAGCGATCAAGGAGTCTAGAAGCATATTCGATTACTTCGCAAGAACCTCCACCTATAAGTTCGATCAGTTCATTTTTTCTTTGATTTTTAGTAGTTAGTTTTGCAATTGAAGTATAAGTTATTCCATTAATTACGTTTTTGTTAACTTTAAAATGAACTGATCCCCTAGCAGCTAGGAATGGTTGATGTGTAATACATAAGACTTGTTGATTTTTAGAAATTTCTTTTATAAGCTCAACCAAAGAAAATAGAGATTTACCACTTAAACCACTATCAATTTCATCTAAAAAGAAAGTGTTGGGTTGTTTAGAAATACTAGATTTAATAGCTAATAAAAATCTTGACATTTCTCCGCCAGAAATAACATTTGATAATGGAGCAAGCTTCTGATCAGGATTAGCCGAAAACAAAAAATTTATATCGTCAATTCCATCGCCAGAAGGCTTACATTCAGAAAATTGAATTAAAAAATTTGCATTTTCTAAACCTAGATTGCTTAAAATTAACATTACTGAATTTTGTAACTGCTTAGCAATTTTTTTTCTTTCAATAGATTGAATAACAAATAAAGAATTTAGATTACTTTGAAAATTCTCAATTTGAGCTTTAATCCTGCAAATCTCATTACCTTGATCATTTTGTTGAAAATACATCTTTAATTGATCGCGTTTTTCAATTAATTGAGTTAAATCTAACGCAAAAGTTCTCTCTAAGTTTTTTAAAAAGAATAATCTTTTTTGTATTTCTGGAAGATTAGATTCATAACTTTCTATTTCTTGCAAATATGATTTTAAATCAAAAATTAAATCTTCAACATCAGCATGAATATTGAATAACTTCTCTCTAAATTTTTGAATCTTTAAATCAAAATCTGCTGTTTTATTTAAAATCTTTAGTGATTGATTTATAAAAGAAGTTACTGAAGGTTCATCATGACTGAAATTATTTAAATTTTCTAATGATGATTTAATTGAATTATTAATTTCAAGATTATTTACAAGTTTATTTTCTAATAACTCTAGTTCTAAAATTTCCTCACTTGAATTTAAATCAGCTTCCTCTAAACTCTTCAACATGTGTTTAATTGCCAAGTTTTTTTCTTCTTGATTCCTAGAAAATTCTATTTTTTCATCCATTAAGGCTTTTAAAACTTTAATCTCTCCCCATATATTTTTAATCCTTTCGCTAGTATCTCTAAATTCTTGAGAACATAAGTCATCAATAATTAGTCTTCTTTTATCAAGAGAATCAAAGATAAAAGTGTCAGATTGACCTGCAAAATCAATTAAAAATCCTCCAAGTTTTTCTAATGATTGTCTATTAATTGGTAAATCATTAAGGCTATATTTGGTTAAGATTTTATTATTTTTTTTATAAGATTTTCTTTTAATTTGTAGTTCTGAAGAAGTTATTTCAAAACCATTACGAATTAACCAATTATTGATTTGAATAGAAGAAGAAAATATCGCCTCAATAACGCAAAAATCTTTTCCTGGACGTATTAAATGTTTTAGAGGTATATTAGTTCCACCAAATAAAGCATTGAGGGAATCCAAAATTAATGATTTTCCTGAACCTGAATCCCCAGTTATGATATTCAAACCTTTTTCGAAATTAATTTCTATAATCTCTATTAAGGCAATATTTTCTATTTTTAGTTGTACTAACATGATAAATCTTCCATATAAAAAAATTAACTTCTTTTTTAAAAAAATAAAGGTTTTAAATATATAAAGTTATGAAAGAAGATTTTACTGATTTTATTGAGGTATCTGGACTCTTAAATTACGATCCGGATACAATTTCTAAAATTTACAAAAAAAATCCTAAAAGACTTTTAAAAAGACTTTGGCAAACACTCATACCTATTTTTGCTTACATTTTCTCCGTGGGATGGGATAAATTCACTGGAAGATTAAAAAATGAACAGCAAGCAAGATTTAGAGCACGAGAATTAACAAATTTATTAGTAGAACTTGGGCCTGCATTTGTTAAGGCAGGCCAAGCTTTATCAACAAGACCAGATATAATCCCAGGGATTCTTCTAGAAGAATTATCTGAATTGCAAGATCAACTCCCCGGGTTTGATGGCAATAAAGCTATGGAGTTAATAGAAGAAGATTTAGGATACAAAATAAATGAGATTTTTTTAGAAATTGATAAAGAACCAATTTCCGCTGCTTCTTTAGGGCAAGTACATAAAGCGAAATTAAAAAACGAAGAGATCGTTGCAATAAAAGTTCAAAGGCCAGGATTGAGAGAACAAATAACCTTAGATCTCTATATAGTTAGAAATATTGCTTATTGGCTAAAAAACAATATCGGATTAATAAGAAGTGATCTAGTTGCTTTGATTGATGAATTAGGCAAAAGAGTTTTTGAGGAGATGGATTATCTAAACGAAGCTGCAAATGCAGAAAAATTTAGAGATATGCACAAACATAACAAAATGATTGCTGTACCAAAAATTTATAAAGAAATAACATCAAGAAGAGTATTAGCAATGGAATGGATAGACGGTACAAAATTAACAAATTTAGAAGACGTAAAAAAATTAGGAATTAATCCTGATGAAATGATTGATATAGGAGTGCAATGCAGTTTAGAACAGCTTTTAGAACATGGTTTTTTTCATGCAGACCCACATCCAGGTAATTTATTAGCCTTAGAAGATGGAAGATTATGTTACTTAGATTTTGGAATGATGAGCGAGGTTTCTAGAGAATCAAGATCGGGATTAATTCAAGCAGTAGTACATTTAGTAAATAAAAACTTCGATAAATTGTCTCAAGATTTCGTAAAATTGGGATTTTTATCAGAGGAAGTTAATCTAGAGCCCATTGTTCCAGCATTTCAAGATGTTTTCATTAACGCCGTTGAACAAGGAGTGTCGAAAATGGATTTTAAAAGCGTTACAGACGATATGTCTGGTGTTATGTATAAATTCCCTTTCAGACTACCACCATATTACGCGCTTATAATTAGGTCATTACTTACATTAGAAGGAATAGCTTTAAGCGTAGATCCAAACTTCAAGATATTAGGCGCGGCTTATCCATATTTTGCAAGAAGATTGATGGAAGATCCTGATCCACAATTAAGGGAAAGTCTTAAAGAAATGCTTTTTGATAATAAAAAATTTAAATGGGACCGTTTAGAAGATCTACTTTCTAACGCTGCAAAGCAAACAAATCTCGATTTAGAAAAACTTTTAGACGAAGTTATAAATCTTCTCTTTTCTCCAAATGGAGGATTTCTTAGAAATGAGATAGTTGAAGGTTTAACAAATCAGATAGATTTATTTAGTCTAAAAATATTGAAAAGTTTGAATAACTACCTTCCACAATCAATTAAATTAAATACTATCAACGAGAATAATAACTTAAATGACCTTATAATGTACGTAGAGCCATTGAGAAACTTCTTAGAGATTTTACAAAAAGTCCCCGGGTATTCAATTGATATTTTTCTAAAAAGGGTTCCAAGACTAATAAATGAACCTTATACAAAAGAAATGGGTATAAAGATTGCAAAAAAAGTAACTGAAAAAGGAGTAGTAAGACTTGTTAAGATTGCTGCTGGTGCAAATATCTAAATGAAGTTTAGCAAAATTTTAATATTTAAAATATTTTTTATTTTAGTAATTTCTCCATTATTTTTAAATATTCCAAAAGCTAATAGTGCTGAAGAAATTAAGATCACATACAGCATATTTTCTAGAACAATTAAAGTGGCTTCTTTAAAAACTTTTGCTACAGAAGGTAAATCCACAAAAAAATTAAGGAGAATTTTGAAAGCAACAGGATCTCCCGATAAAGAAATTAGAACAGTTTTAAAAAAAGATTTTGAAGTTCCTATTACCATTGCAAGCAAACTTGTATACTCTGAAATAGGAGATGTTTTTTTAACAAGACTTTCATCTATTATTCACCCACCTAGAGCAACTGATGAAAGAACAGGCATGCTAGCCCTTAGAGCAAGCGTGATTCAAGGTATTAATATAGGAAATGGAAAAATAAATCTAATAAATTTTTTTGAAGCATATCCAACTAAAACTGTAATTTTAGATGTTAGCGCTTTGAGCAAAGTTATGAATAAAGTAGAATCGATTTCAGAACTATTAACCTTTTTTACCAATTCCCCTTTAGAAAAAATCAAAACAAATTAAACAACCATGGTGTTATTAGATAAAATCAAAAATAAACTGCGTTTTAATTATAGAAAAAAAAGATGGCCTGGCCTTATAGAAGCTTATAAACAATATCTCCCAGTAACGAAGAAAACTCCTATTATTTCCCTCAATGAAGGAAATACACCACTGATCTTAAGCGAATTAATTAGCAACTTAATTGGAAATGGAACAAAAGTTTTTTTAAAATATGATGGCCTTAATCCAACAGGATCTTTTAAAGATCGTGGTATGACTATGGCAATTAGCAAAGCAAAAGAAGAAGGGCGTGAAGCAGTTATTTGTGCAAGCACTGGAAATACCTCTGCTGCTGCTGCTGCATATGCTTCGAGAGGAGGATTAAAACCTTATGTATTAATACCAGAAGGATTTGTTGCACAAGGAAAACTTGCTCAAGCATTAATGTATGGCGCTGAGATAATATCTATTAATGGAAACTTTGATAAGGCCCTTGAAATTGTTAGAGATTTATCCTCAGAACATCCAGTAGAACTTGTTAATTCGGTTAATCCATATCGAATACAAGGACAAAAGACAGCAGCTTTTGAAATAGTTGATGACTTAGGTTATGCTCCTGATTGGCTTTGTATTCCAATGGGCAATGCAGGAAATATAACTGCTTATTGGATGGGATTTAAAGAGTATTCAAAAATTAAAAAAAATTTGAAATTACCAATAATGATGGGTTTTCAATCCGAAGGCTCTGCTCCATTAGTAAAAAATATAATAGTTAAAGATCCGGAAACAATTGCAACTGCAATCAGAATTGGGAATCCTGTAAATAGAGAAAAAGCAAAAAAAGTAAGAAAGGAGAGTAAAGGAGATTTTCAGTCAGTTACAGATAAAGAAATAATCGATGCTTATAAAATCCTTGCCAAAGAGGGGGTTTTTTGTGAACCTGCCAGTGCAGCATCAGTTGCTGGACTGATTAAAAATAAAAATAGAATTCAGAAAGAATCGACTATTGTTTGTGTTCTGACTGGAAATGGCTTGAAAGATCCTGATTGCGCTATTAAAAATAATGATGCTATTTTTAGGAAAAATATTGAACCTTCATTAAAAAATATAACTAAAATCTTAGGATATTAAAATCCAAAAAAAATATTGTCTGTGGAAATCAATTAAAAACAAACCTCATTTGTTGAAAAGTACATAACAAGAAATTCTATTTGTTGAATAAATTTAAAATTTTCAAAAAAAGAAAAAAATATTCAACAAATAAAAAATTTTTTACACATATTCTTTTCTTCGTAAACTACCTCGACAAGGTATTTAATTTAAGAATTCCACAGTTCCCACAAGAACTACTACTACTAATTTTTTTATTTTATTATTTATTTATATATTTAGAAAAATTAAAAAATAAATTTATTGAATTTAATTTACGAAAAAAGTATATTGTATTTGTAAAAAGTTCCAAATTCTGATGGAAATTATTTGTAATCAAAATGAATTAAATAATGCTATACAACTAGTAAGCAAGGCAGTTGCTTCAAGGCCAACGCATCCAATTCTTGCAAACATACTTTTAACAGCTGACCAAGGAACTAATAAAATAAGCGTCACAGGATTTGATTTAAATTTAGGAATTCAAACTTCTTTTGATGGAACTATTAAAAATAGTGGAGCAATTACGATACCTTCAAAACTTTTATCCGAAATAGTAAATAAATTACCTAATGAAACTCCTGTTTCTCTAGAAGTAGAAGAGAATTCAGATAACATCCTAATAAAAAGTGACAGAGGTTCTTTTAATCTAAAAGGGATACCCTCTGATGAATACCCCAATTTACCATTTGTTGAAAGCGGCACTTCTTTGAATATTGATCCTAGTTCTTTTTTAAAGGCTTTGAAATCTACCATTTTTGCCAGTAGTAATGATGATTCAAAGCAACTACTCACAGGTGTCAATTTTACCTTCAAACCAAATTATTTGGAGTCTGCTTCTACAGATGGCCATAGATTGGCTGTAGCTTTAATTGGTAATGAAGAAGATATTGAAAATAAAGAAAACTTATCTTCAAATGTTGATAATTTATCGGTAACCATCCCAAATAGATCATTAAGAGAAATTGAAAAACTAGTATCCTTGAGAAGTTCAGAAAAATCAATTAAGCTTTTCTATGACAAAGGTCAAGTAGTATTTATATCTTCTAATCAAATAATTACTACAAGAACCTTAGAAGGTACTTATCCTAATTATTCACAATTAATTCCTGATTCTTTTTCAAAAATTCTTAATTTTAATACAAAAAAATTAATTGATGCTTTAGAAAGAATTGCTGTTTTAGCTGATCAGCAAAGTAGTGTTGTAAAGATTAAATTAGATGATACAGATTTAGCTTCAATCAGCGCAGATGCTCAAGACATTGGAAATGCAAATGAATCAATACCTGTTTCTTATTCTGGAGAAAATTTTGATATTGCATTTAACGTAAGATATTTGTTAGAAGGTTTAAAAGTTATTGCTTCTGAAAATGTACTTTTAAAATGTAATATTGCAACTACTCCAGCTGTTTTTGTACCAGAAGATAATCTTAATTCTTTTACTTATCTAGTTATGCCTGTGCAGGTTCGTTCTTAATTTGAAATTACCTAAAGAAATTTTATTAAGTGAATTACTAAATTATAGTGTTAAGGGTAATATGGTCCTTAATTATGGAAATGGTGAAAATGTTTGGATGCACCCTCCGGTTCACCGGATTCTAGGATGGTACTCTCGTCCTTCAAATTTAGGTTTAAAAAGAAATGTTTGGCGATTAAATCAAATTTCTCAAATAATAGATAATGAAATTTATGTCAAAGGCGATCCTGCTATTTCGGATTTAGCAACTTTAAATAGGTTCCCTACTTTAATAGAAGCTAATCTTATTAATATAAATGGATCAAAAATAGGAGTCATTGCAGATTTTTTATTTGAAATAAAAACGGGAACAATTAAATATTACTTGGTTTCTAGATCTAATCCTAAGATTCCAGGTTCTAGTAGATGGAAATTGACTATTGATAATATTATAGATCAACAACCGGGATTGGTATTCTGTGAAAGTAATTCTTTAGATGATTTATCTTTAATAAAATCAAGTATTAAAAATGAATTTATGCAAAAAGGGAAAAAAATTTTTGATAGATTTGATGATATGAAAAATATTGCTTCTAATAGATTAGAGGAATGGCTTGAAGAAGATGAAGATATTAGCCAAAACTTAGATTTTAAACAAAAAAGTTTTTATAATAATGACAGAACACCTATCTCGTCTAGTGAAAAAAAAGAAGATGACCCTTGGATATAAATAATGATAAATCAAGAAAATAATGATCTATATGATCTTAATGAAGCACTACAAGTTGAAAATTTAACACTTAATGATTACGAAGAAATTTGCAAAAGATTAAAGAAAAAACCTAACAGAACAGAATTAGGCATGTTTGGCGTTATGTGGTCCGAACATTGTTGTTATAGAAATTCAAAACCTTTACTATCTAAGTTTCCCACTAAAGGTAAAAATGTTTTAGTTGGACCTGGAGAAAATGCTGGAGTTATTGATGTTGGAAATAATCAAAAACTTGTTTTTAAAATAGAAAGTCATAATCATCCTTCTGCTATTGAACCTTTTCAAGGAGCAGCAACAGGGGTAGGAGGAATTCTAAGAGATATATTTACAATGGGTGCAAGGCCCATTGCAGTCTTGAATTCATTGAGATTCGGCAATCTTGATAAATCATCAAATGTTGATTTACTACGAGGAGTTGTATCCGGTATTGCACATTATGGAAATTGCGTAGGTGTGCCGACTGTTGGAGGTGAAATTGACTTTGATGATAGTTACTCTGGAAATCCTTTAGTGAATGTTATGGCTTTAGGACTTTTAGAGACCGAAGAAATCGTTTGTTCTGGAGCTAAAAATGTAGGATCACCAGTCTTATATGTTGGTAATACAACTGGCAGAGATGGTGTTGGTGGTGCTAGTTTTGCTAGTTCAGAATTAACTACAACTTCATTGGATGATAGACCTGCAGTTCAGGTAGGTGATCCATTTGTTGAGAAAAGTCTTATTGAAGCTTGTTTGGATGCTTTCAAGACAGGGGATGTTATTGCAGCTCAAGATATGGGTGCTGCAGGTTTAACATGCAGTAGCGCGGAAATGGCTGCAAATGGAAATTTAGGGATTTCAATTGATTTAGATTTGGTCCCTTCCAGAGAAGATGATATGTCTTCATACCAATATTTATTATCTGAATCGCAAGAAAGAATGTTGTTTGTCGTTAAAGAAGAAAAAATTAATGATCTTATTGAAAAATTTAATAAATGGGGATTATATGCCAGTGTTATTGGTGAAGTGATAGGAACTAATGAGGTAATTATTTCTCATAAAGGTAAAATTGTGGCTCAAATACCTACTTCTGCCTTATCTGATGATACTCCTGTAAATTTCCATAATGTGATTAATAACCCACCCGACGATCTTTTAAATAAATGGGAATGGAAAGAAAATGATTTACCAGAAATTCATGAGCAAAAAATATTTTCATTGAAGGAAAATAAGAAATTTTCTTTTCAAGAAATCATTTTAAAACTACTTTCTAATCCATCAATAGCTTCTAAACGATGGATTTATAAACAATATGACTCTCAAGTTCAAGCAAATACAGTTTTTAAACCTGGAAAATCAGATGCAGCCGTAGTAAGACTAAGGGAACAATATAAAAAAAATAAAAGTAAAGTATTTTCTGGTGTCGCTGCTTCAGTTGATTGCAATAGTAGATGGGTTGCGCTTGATCCTTTTAGAGGATCTATCGCTGCCGTTGCAGAGTCCGCTAGAAACGTTAGTTGTGTTGGTGCTGAACCTGTAGCAATTACAAATAATTTAAATTTTTCTTCCCCTGAGAGTGAAATAGGATATTGGCAACTCTCATCTTCATGTAATGGAATTACAGAAGCTTGTAAAGCTTTAGAAACTCCTGTTACAGGAGGTAATGTATCTTTATATAATGAATCTAAAAACAAAGATAATCTAATTACTCCTATCAATCCTACTCCTGTTATTGGAATGGTTGGAAAGATAGATAATATCGAAAAAGCTATAAGTTGTGAATGGAAAAATATTGATGATCAAATCTGGTTAATTGGCTCCTATAAATCAGATACGACAATTGCAGCTAGTTCTTATTTGGAATATTTTCATGGAGAAATTACTGGTCGGCCTCCAAAAATAGATTTGTTGGATGAAAAGTTTTGCCAGAGTTTTTTAAGAAATGCGATTTTAAATAGTCTTGTAGTTTCTTCTCACGATATTAGCGATGGCGGTTTAGCTATAGCTTTAGCAGAGTCTTGTATTTTATCTGCAAAAGGTGCAACGATAGAATTAAAAAAAGATATAAACAGAGAAGATAATTTATTGTTTGCAGAAGGAGGTTCTAGAATTATTTTTTCAATAAACAAAATTAAACAAAATGAATGGCTTAATTATTTAAAACAAAATCAAATAAACTTTCCATCAAGTGTATATGTAAAAAAAATAGGACATGTGTCTAGTGAAACTCTTAAGATAAATATCCAAGATAAAAATATTTGCAATATTAGGGTTGAGGAATTATCTGAAAAATTTAATAATAGTATTTCAGATTACTTTTAAATATGAAAAACATTTCTCAACTATTAAAATTTTTAAGATATTAAGTTATGTGCGGAATAGTTGGAATCGTTTCTTCAGATGATGTAAATCAGCAAATTTACGATAGTCTTTTGCTTTTGCAGCATAGAGGTCAAGATTCAACAGGTATAGCTACAATGGAAAATACTGTTTTCCATATACATAAGGCTAAAGGTCAGGTTAATACTGCTTATAGAACGAGAGATATGAGGAATTTAATCGGCAAAATTGGATTGGGTCATGTTAGGTATGCAACAAAAGGATCAGCAGAAAGTGTAGAAGAAGCACAGCCTTTTTATGTTAATGCTCCTTATGGAATTGTTTTGATACATAATGGAAATTTGACGAACACTAGAGTTCTAGAAAAACAATTATTTAATATTGATAAAAGGCATACAAATTCTTCAAGTGATACTGAAATGTTGTTAAATGTATTTGCGACAGAATTACAAGAACAAATTCATAATCAAGAATTAGAACCTGATATTATTTTTAGTGCCGTTAAATCTTTACATAAAAGAATTCAGGGATCATATGCTTCAATTGCATTAATTTCAGGACATGGTTTATTAGCATTCAGAGATCCCTTCGGTATTAGGCCTTTAGTCATAGGAAAAAGATTTTCGTTAACTACAAAAAAAGAAGAGTGGATGGTTGCTAGCGAATCTCTAGTTCTTGAGAATAACGATTATCAAGTAGTGAGAGACGTAGATCCTGGAGAAGCTGTTTTTATAAATCTTAATGGTGAGTTTTTTTCTAAGCAATGTTCTGAAAATCCAATGTTATTTCCTTGTTCTTTTGAATATGTTTATTTAGCTAGACCAGATTCAATAATGAATGGAATTTCAGTATATAAAGCTCGCTTAAAGATGGGAGATTATTTGGCAGAAACAATAAAACAGACAATTAATTCTGGAGACGTTGATGTAGTTATGCCTATTCCTGATTCTTCTAGACCTGCTGCAATGCAAGTTGCAAGACAGTTAGGGATTGAATATAGGGAGGGTTTTTTTAAAAACAGATATGTTGGCCGAACATTCATAATGCCTGGTCAACAGAAACGTAAGAAATCTGTAAGACAAAAGTTAAATGCAATGAGCGCAGAGTTTAAAAATAAAAATGTATTAATTGTTGATGACTCGATAGTAAGAGGTACCACTTCAAAAGAAATTGTCCAGATGGCTAAAGATGCAGGAGCAAATAAGGTTTTCTTCACATCAGCAGCCCCTCCTGTTCGTTTTCCTCATGTTTATGGAATTAATATGCCGAATAGAGATGAATTAATAGCTCATGACAGAACAATAGCTGAAATTGCTGATCATCTTTCAATTGATAACCTTGTTTATCAAAGTGTTGAAAGTTTACGGAAATCTATAATAAGTGATTCTCCTATTCAGGATTTGGAGATGAGTTGCTTTACCGGGTCTTATGTAACCGGAACAGTAAATCAAGAATACTTAAATTGGGTTGAAAATGAATATAAATCTTAGTCGATAAAATTTTCAAGTCGGAAACAATTTTCAAGATATTCATCTTTGTCTAAGTTTAAAAAATCTATTAAAAATTTTGATTTATTTGGTTTGAAATTTAATTTATTTAGGTCTAATCTTGCAGATTTATTTTTATTAGTTTCAATATCAAGATAATGGTTACTTGTTACTATTTTAAAGAAGCAATCGTTTTTAAGTTGGGTTTTTTCATTTAAGTAACCCAAGCTGTATTCATTGGAATAATAAATTTCATTACTATTTATACAAAAAATTTTTCCTTGTCTAGATATTAAAAAAATATTTTCTCCATTATCAAATGGACAACAAGATACGATTGTTTCACTTGGTAAAAGTTTTGCGAGTATTAATCCTTGGGATTGTTTAGAAGTTGGCGTTAAAATTTTATTTGATAAATTAAATCTAAAAATTCTTCCTATCGAGGTTAAAATTATTAAATCTTTGTTTTTATTAGAAATAAATGAATCAATTGTTTTTAAATTATTTTTTAATTTTGTAATTGTGAAAGATCTATTACTTTTAATCATATCTTCATCAAATAATACTTTTTTAAATCTTCCATCTGAATTCAAGATGCATAAATAATTTTTAATTTCTTTTTTAATTGAATGAAAGTTTATTATTTCACTAGGATGAATATTTCCAAGTATTTTATTGTCTAATTTATAGTCATTATTTACATTTGACTCCCAATCAATATTAAAAACTTTTCCTGTATTTGTGATGCCAATTAATTTTATATTTTTTTCAATATTGCATATAAATTTTTGAATATTTTTATTATCTATAAATTTATTTACAACTTCAAATGATTTCTTGTAATTACCTAAAATCATTTTCTTTAAGTAAAGTCTATTGTCAATGCATAATTTAGTTTTTTTATTTATGAATTCCTCTAATATCTGATTATTGAGATTTTCTAGTTCTTTATTTTGATTGATATTTTTAATTACTTTTGTTTTACGTTTAACATTGTATTTCTTCTTTAAGATTAATAGCTCTTCTATAAGTAATTCGAGTAATAATTCTCTTTCGTTTAATAATTTTTGAAAATAACTCTTTTTTTCTTCCAAATTTATTATTTCATTATCAATTTGATTCTTTTCTAGATTTGTTAATTTTCTTAGTGGCATATCTAAAACTGAACTTGCTTGTTTTTCACTTAGGAAAAAATTTTTAATTAATTTCGATTTAGCTTCTACAGAATTTTCTGATTCTTCAATAATTGCTACAACTTTTTTTATGTTTTTTGTGGCTTTAGATAAACCTTCTAATATTTCTAGTTTTTCAAGAGTGTTTTTTAGAAAATAAAAAGTTCTTTTTCTAATTGTTTCTTCTCTAAATTCGAGAAAAAAGTTGAGATATTTTTTTAGGCTTAATTGTACAGGCTTGCCTTTAATTAAAGCTAAGAATATCGCACCAAAGTTTGTTTGAAGAGTTGTTTTTTTATATAAATTAGAAATAACAAGTTCAGAATTAGAATCTTTTTTTAGCTCTATTACAATTCTCATTCCATCTCTATCGCTTTCGTCTCTAATATCAGAGATTCCATGAATTTTACCTGAATTGACAAGTTCTGCGAGTTTTTCAATCCAACCTGCTTTACTAATTTGGTAAGGAAGTTCTGTAATTATTAGCGCATTCTTTTTATGTTTACCTTTGCCTAAATTTACTTCTTCCATATTTATAACTCCTCTTATTGTTAAAGATCCTTTTCCTGTTTCATAAAGTTCTTCTATTGCTGCACTATGAATTAGCTCTC
The DNA here is from genome assembly GCF_047305015.1 of Prochlorococcus sp. MIT 1304. NCBI lineage: Bacteria > Bacillati > Cyanobacteriota > Cyanophyceae > Synechococcales > Prochlorococcaceae > Prochlorococcus > Prochlorococcus sp. MIT 1304. The sequence goes on from NZ_CP138974.1 coordinate 506,821, forward strand.
CTCCAGTAGGAAAATCAGGTCCTTGAATAATTTTAGAAAGTTTTTTATTACTAATATCATTATTTTTTACTAAAGCAACTAAGCTATCTACAATTTCGCCTAGGTTGTGAGGGGGTATGTTTGTTGCCATGCCGACAGCAATACCTGATGAGCCGTTTAACAATAAAAATGGAAGTTGGGCCGGAAGAACATCTGGTTCTGTTTGAGAACCGTCAAAGTTATTCGAAAAACTTACTGTTTCTGATCCAATTTCTTCAAGAAAACCTTTATGAGCTATCGAAGCTAATCTGGTTTCAGTATATCTCATTGCTGCTGGCGGATCGTTATCTACAGATCCAAAATTTCCATGGCCGTCAAGAGTAGGATATTTTGTAGAAAAATCTTGTACTAGCCTTACTAATGCATCATATACTGCCTGATCTCCATGAGGATGGTACTTTCCAAGTACATCTCCTACAACTCTCGCACACTTTCTAAATGGCTTATCAGGTGTTAAACCTAACTCGTACATTGCAAATAGTATTCTTCTTTGCACAGGCTTAAGGCCGTCTCTTGCATCGGGTAGAGCACGTCCAACTATTACGCTCATTGCATACTCCAAATAAGAACGTTGCATTTCTTCTTGAAGTGAGATAGAAGTGAAGTTTTTCTTATCCATTAGAACGTAAAATTGAAAAAATATTGATTAATTAAATTAAGACTAATAGGTAAAACAATATTTACCAGTATTGAAAATTAAGATGATTCAGTTATTTTGGATTTTGCTAGTATTACATCTTTTTTAAGCTGTTCATTTTGTAAAAGAATTTCTGTAGAGGATTGTAATTTCTCTCCCCACAACTGTTCTTTTCTATAATCATAATTGACGTATCTAGGATCTTTAGCCAAAGCTTTTTTTGCTAGCTTAATTGCTAACTTAGTATCATTATCCCTAACGCATGAGGCCAGTCCTAGCAATGGTTCAGCATTTTCCTGAATTGCGATTGCACTTTTAAAAAGTTTGATTGATAGATTTATATTGTTTTTCTCAAAATAAGCTAAACCTTGATTATTAATTGCTTGCCAGAAATCAGGTTTAATTTTGATAGATTTTTCAAACAATTTGATAGCTCCCAAGTAATTTTTTTCTATTAAAAAAATATTTCCTAATTGAAAAATAGCTTTGTGGTTATTAGGTTCTATCTTTATTCCTTTTTCTAAAGCATTCTTTGCCTTTTTTTGTTGTGATGTTTTTAAGTATATATTACTTTTAGTAAAATATATTTCGCTAATATTTGCGTTTAGCTGCTCTGCTTTATTTAGAGAATTTAATGCGTTTTTGTATTGTTTGCTAGCTATTTGTGCTTCAGCTAAAATTAACCAAAGCTTTTCATCTTTTGAATTTATTTTCACAGATAATTTAGCTAAGCTAAGGCTATCTTCATATTGTCCAAAATAAAGAAGTTGATATGCATTTTTACCAATATATAAACTTTGCTTTTCTAAATTTTTTATTGTTGGGTAATAATAATAAGGAACAATTGCTTGAACTTTTTTTATTTGTAAAAAGTAAAAACTGATTAAGGAGATCCAGAGTATTCTTTGTAAAAACTTTTTCATATATTAGTTTCGTTATTTTTTAGATTTGCTTGTATGTTTCTTTTCCACATCCATGGTTTAATTCTTTTTAATGTAGTGCCTTGAAGATTTTCTTTCCAAGTTTCATCGTCCCAAGTTAGGGCATCAATATTAAGATTTGTAATCCATTCTTTAGGTGTGGTTTCACAATTATTGTTGAATGGCACTGATTTATTCCATGGGCATACATCTTGACAAATATCACAACCAGCGACCCATCCATCTAAGTTTTTTTCTATTTTCTTTGGAATAGTTTTGCCTCTGCTCTCTATTGTGTGATATGCAATGCATAGATCCGATTGTATTACAAACGGTTCTACTATTGCCTTTGTGGGACAATGTTCAATGCACAAATCACATTTCCCACAAAGCGATTGATGAGGTTTATCTGATATTAAATCTTTTGTGAGAATCATAAATCCTAAAGTAAACCAAGAACCGTTGTTTTTGCTTATTAAATTACTATTTTTACCTATCCAACCAATCCCTGCCTCCTCAGCCCATGCTTTTTCAAGAAGCGGAGAGGTATCAACACATATTTTCCATTTGCAATCAGGAATTTCTTTGTTGATCCATTTACCAATATTCTTTAATTTTTTGTGAATCACTTTATGATAATCCTCTCCTTGGCCAAATTTAGCTACCTTGAGAAAATTATTATTGTTGTTTTGTGAATTAATGTAAGTATATCCAACGCTTAAAACACTTTTTGCCTCTTCAAAAAGTGAGCCTATATTTCTTCTCCTTTCTGCTTCCATCCATTTCATTTCTGCATGGTAATTATTTGATAACCATCTTTCTAATGCATTATTTCTTAATTTTATACGCGAACTACCTGGTATTGAAGCTATTCCAGCAATTGTAAAACCTTCAAAAATAGCTCTTTCTTTTAACTTTTTACTAATTTCTTTTTTGTCTTGAATCCTATTAATCATTTCATAATTTTTTATAGCATTTCTCTTAAGACTTATTTTGGAGAATAAACTTATAAATAAAAAGGATATATTTTAAAAAAAATATATCCTAACTCAGTAAAAACAGTTAAATTATTAGTAATGTTAATATAGTTAGAAAATTTATTTTGGTTGAATCTAATCAAAATCAAGATTCCAATTTAGGATCTAGGCTTCAACAAGACCTAAAAAATGATCTTATTGCTGGGTTGTTAGTCGTAATACCCTTGGCAACAACAATCTGGCTTTCATCATTAGTTAGTAAATTTGTTTTAACATTAGTTACTTCAGTTCCAAAGCAACTAAATCCTTTTATTACTTTAAATCCTTTATTACAAGATTTAATTAATCTTACTTTAGGTTTAACTGTCCCTTTACTTGCTATCTTGCTTATAGGCTTAATGGCGAGAAATTTCGTTGGAAGATGGTTATTAGAATTTGGGGAAGGTACTTTATCAAAAATCCCAGTTGCTGGAGCGGTTTATAAAACCCTTAAACAATTGCTAGAAACTTTTTTAAGCAATAAATCTAATAGATTTAGAAGAGTTGTTTTGGTTGAATATCCTCGTGAGGGACTATATAGTGTAGGCTTTGTAACTGGAGATGTAGGTCCTTCTCTACAGCCAGAATTAGCAGAAAAGTTACTTAGTGTTTTTATACCTACTGCACCAAACCCAACTACTGGGTGGTATACACTCGTTCCAGAGTCATCTGTAAAAGATTTGGATATTTCTGTTGAAGATGCTTTTAGAACAATAATTTCTGCTGGGATAGTTAATCCAGATGAGAAGAATAATACTACAAATCCAACATTTTCAAAATTGTTTTCTCAATTACGAGCTTCCACTAATACTTCTTCTTAATTGATGCATAATAGATCTCTTTCTAGAGAATTATCTTTAATTTCTCTTGGCCTCATAAAAGATAAAGGTGATTTGAAATTAAATAAATTTCAGATAGAAGAAATTTTTGAATCTGCTTTGGATTCCCTAATAAAGTATTGCAGAGAGGAATTAGATAATTGTGAGTCAGAGTTAGAAAATGCTTCACAGAAAATATTAGATAGTGAATTGCAAGAAGGTGTTGATTCCTCTTATTCAAATGTGCGAGATGAGTTAAAAAAATCACTTATAAAAATTGAAACTGTAATGAATACACTCTCAATAACTCTAGATTTCCCAAAATTAATTGTTTCTAGCGGCCAGATTGATATTAGAGAGGATGTGAATCAAAGGATTTGTAATATAATTAATAACCTTAAAAGTATTGATTCTGATATTGATCAGGCAATGGATGGCTGGAGATTAAAACGATTACCGAGAATTGATAGGGATATTTTGCGTCTAGCTTATGTGGATATCAATTTTTTGAATACACCTGTAGCTGTTGCTTGTGATGAGGCTGTTAATTTAGCTAATAAATATAGTGACTTGCAAGGAAGAAAATTTATTAATGGAGTTTTAAGGAGATTACAAACAATTTAATTACCAAGATTATTTGATATAAATAAAGAGTATTTTAAAATATTAAATACGAATCATTAATAATGACTAATATTGAATCCGATAATTCTCGTGAGTGGGCTGCACAAGCTTATGCACTTTTAAAAAAACAACAGGTAGAGCAAAAGCAAGAATTACAGAAACAAGAAGAGCAAAAGCAAGAATTACAGAAACAAGAAGAGCAAAAGCAAGAATTACAGAAACAAGAAGAGCAAAAGCAAGAATTACAGAAACAAGAAGAGCAAAAGCAAGAATTACAGAAACAAGAAGAGCAAAAGCAAGAATTGATTGATATTACTAATAAAGAAAATATTTCTATACAGTCTAAAACTATTACTGAACCTCAATTAGGAGAATTTGATGATAATTTTACTTGGTCTGCAATGGTATTAGCTGCTCAAGGAAAAAAAATAAATCAAATATCGATTGATGAAATTGATTGGTTAACTAAATTACGGAGAGGATTAGAAGAAACCCGAAAAGGATTTGTTACTGAATTATTGGATAAATTAGGAGATGATCCTTTGACTCCTGAAGCTCTTGATGATTTAGAGACTTTATTAATAAGAGCTGATGTAGGAATTGATTCAACAGATAAAGTTATAAGTTCTCTAAGAACAAAATTAAATGAGGAAGTTTTGGGTGCAGAAGCAGGAATTAAATTCTTGAAGAAGGAATTAAAATTAATTATCGATAAACCAATAAAAAGTTCTGGCACTGATCTTTTAGTTCCCCAAAAGGGTAAATTAAATGTCTGGTTATTAGTAGGAGTTAATGGTGTTGGTAAAACTACTACATTAGGAAAACTAGCATATTTGTCATCCAAAAGTAATTACAAAACTTTGATAGCTGCAGCTGATACTTTTAGAGCGGCTGCAGTAGAACAACTTAAAGTATGGGGAGATAGAAGTAATGTTGAGGTCATCTCTAATCAATCAAAAAATGCTGATCCAGCTGCTGTAGTTTTTGATGCAATTAATTCTGCAAAAAAAAGAAATGTTGATTTATTACTTGTTGATACAGCTGGTAGATTGCAAACAAAAAATAATTTGATGGATGAATTAGCGAAAATAAAAAAAATTATTGATAGAAAGGTTCCAGATGCAATTGTTGAATCATTATTAGTTTTAGATGCAAGTCAGGGTCAAAATGGCTTAAAGCAAGCAAAAAGTTTTGCTAAATCAGCAGATTTAAGTGGTGCAATTATTACTAAATTAGATGGAACTTCTAGAGGTGGAGTCTCTTTAGCAGTATCTGAAGAAGTAAATTTACCTATAAGGTTTATTGGAGCTGGAGAAGGAATAAAAGATTTGAGACCATTTAATAGTTATGAATTTGTGGAGGCTATGCTCGCTGATAAATAAAAATTTAATTAATTTTTTCTAAAAATTAAAATTTAATGTTAAAACATACTTATCTATTAAATTTGTTTTGACAAATAATCAAAAAGAAAAAATATTTTCGAACAAATTTATTCAACAATTTTTAGATAATGAATCCAACTTAACTTTAAAAAATAATTATAAATTTGATGAAATTGCTTCTTCATTAGCATATTATTTAAAATCATTTTCCAACATAAATAAGTTACTTGATTATGTATGTTTAATTTTTAAACATATTTTTTCTGAGAATATAATCTTAATTATTCCTTTAAATTATGAGGGGGAGATATGGAACGAAAATATAAAAATTTCCGATAATGATCAATTTTTTACAACTTTAGAGAAAATTAATGGTTTTTTGAATAAATTTAATTTTTCAAAAAATTTTAAAATAAAAGATATTCATACTTTTGAAAATACTTTAAAAAATAACTTTAAAGAATATAAAATTGAAACTAAAAAAATACTATCTAGAGGTAAATGTAGAGGATTTATATATATTTTTAGCAAAGATATTTCTGGCCCGTCGATTACTGAGGATAGTTATTTTAATTTTGTTGAGAATTGTCTAGCGGTTGGATTAGAAAATCACTTCTTAATAAAAACAAAAAAAAAGCATGAAAACGTAGATAGAGAAATTTCTACCGGTGCTGAAATTCAATCTCAATTACTCCCGGAGTATTGTCCAACTATCCATGGTTTAGACCTCGCGGCTCACTGCAGACCAGCTCTCCAGCTTGGTGGGGATTACTATGATTTTATGTGCTTAAAGACAAATATTTCTGAAAAAAGAAAAGAAAAATCAAGATGGGCTTTTGTAATAGGTGATGTCATGGGTAAAGGTATTCCTGCCGGTCTTTTAATGACTATGTTAAGAGGAATGCTACGTGCAGAGGTTCTTACAGGTCTGCCTCCAGATAGAATTTTGTATGATTTGAATCAACTAGCAATAAATGATTTAGATCAATCGCATAGATTTGTGACATTATTTTATTCAGATTATGACCCTAGAACTAGAAAATTAAGATTCGCTAATGCAGCACATAATCCTCCTTTGCTTTGGAAAAATTCAGATCAGAAAATTATAAAATTAGATGCAGAGGGATTTGTACTTGGACTACAAAAAGATGCTGAATATCATTGTGGTGAAATTAAGCTTAATGACAATGATCTAGTTTTTTATTATACAGATGGAGTAATTGATACTTCTAATTCTTTAGGGCAAAGATTTGATGAGGAAAGGTTAATTAAAACACTTGCAAAATTATGCAAGCAATCTTATACATCTCAAGAAATTTTAAATAAAATATTCAAAAAGTTAGATGATTTTACAGGTCAAAATAGACATCTGGAAGATGATGCAACGATGGTAATTTTTCAATTGAAATAGATATTTTTGTCACTTATATAAAAAAATGCTTTATTAGAGATACTTAAAGTTAATAATTAATATGGCAAAAGTTTGGAGTAAAAGATTTGACAATGCACTTGACCCCTTTATTGAAAAATTTAATGCCTCAATTGGTTTTGATAAAAAGCTTATTTTAGAAGATTTAGATTGCTCGATTGCTCATGCGAAAATGCTTGGCAAAACAAAAGTTTTATCACCTTCTGAAACTTTGCAAATTATTAATGGACTTGAGTCAATAAAAGTTGAGTATTTGGAGGGTAAATTTTCTCCTAGCCTACCTTCTGAAGATATTCACTATTGTATAGAACATAAACTGATAAGTTTAATTGGTGAAACTGGTAAAAAGTTACATACTGGTAGAAGTAGAAATGATCAAGTTGGTACAGATATAAGATTGTGGCTGAGAAAAGAGATTGATAATATTGAAATTTTAATTGCCGATTTGCAAAAATCCTTCTTAAATCTCGCTAAAGCAAATATTTATACTTTGATTCCTGGATATACCCACATGCAAAGAGCTCAACCATTATCTTTGGCTCATCATTTATTGGCTTATATAGAAATGCTCCAAAGAGACCGTGAAAGGTTTAAAGAAGTACGCGGAAGAGTAAATATTTCTCCTTTAGGAGCTGCAGCATTAGCTGGAACAAAAATAAAAATAGATAGGCACTTTACAGCTGCAGAATTGGGCTTTGAAAAGATTTATAAAAATAGTATTGATGCTGTTAGCGATAGAGATTTTTGTATAGAGTTTGTTTCTACATCTGCTTTATTAATGTCTCATTTAAGTAAAATTTCAGAGGAAATAATTTTATGGGTAACTGATGAATTTTCTTTTGCAAAGTTAACAGATAAATGTGCCACAGGAAGTAGCTTAATGCCGCAGAAGAAAAATCCCGATGTTCCAGAATTGATAAGAGGTAAGACGGGAAGAGTGTATGGACATCTTCAGGCATTATTAACTATGGTCAAAGGGGTACCTCTCTCATACAATAAAGATTTTCAAGAGGATAAAGAGCCAATATTTGATACTGCAGAAACAATTTCTTCTTGTATTACGGCAATGACTATTCTACTCAATGAAGGTATCGAATTTAATATTCAAAATTTATCTGATTCTGTAGAAAATGATTTTTCTAATGCTACTGATCTAGCAGATTATTTAGTTAGTAAAGATGTTCCTTTTAGAACAGCCTATCAAGTTGTTGGTGAAATAGTTAAATATTGCCTGAAGAGAAAAATGTTGTTCAAAAACCTCAAAATTGATGAATTTAAAAAATTTCATCCCGAATTTGATGAGGATGTTTTTGTGGACCTTAAACCTTTTAATGTCGTTAAATCAAGAAATAGCGAGGGTGGAACAGGTTTTGCTCAGGTAGAAAAAGAGGTAAAAAATTGGCAAAAAAAATTGTCAATTTGAATCTCAATTATTTTTCTACAACAAGGGTATGCTTTGAAGTAGAATAGTAGGGCAACGTTACGAGACTACCTATTGTAGTTTTTTTATAAGGTAAATTTTCTTTGTTGAGTTTAAAGTGAGTATTTTTGTTGGCAATTTGCCGTTCCGCGCAGAGCGTGAAGATGCTATACAATTGTTTGCCCCTTTTGGTGAAGTTTTAAATTGCTCTCTTCCCTTGGAGAGAGATACTGGGAGAAAAAGAGGATTCGCATTTATTGAAATGGCTGATGAGGCGATTGAGTCAACAGCTATTGATGGTTTGCAAGGTACGGAACTTATGGGTAGGCCATTAAGAATTAATAAAGCTGAGCCAAGAGGTTCAGGTGGTTCACGTAGAGGAGGAAGAGGCGGCGGTTACGGCGGCGGAAATAGTGGCGGCGGTTATGGTGGCGGCGGCTATGGTGGCGGAAATAGTGGCGGCGGCTATGGTGGCGGCGGCTATGGTGGCGGAAATAGTGGCGGCGGCTATGGTGGCGGCGGCTATGGTGGCGGCGGCTATGGTGGTGGCGGCTATGGTGGCGGCGGCTATGGTGGCGGAAATAGTGGCGGCGGCTATGGTGGCGGTAATTCTGAATCCAATAGCTCTAATATTAATAAATCTTCTGGAGCAGAAGGTTGGGAAGATAGAAGTTATGGAAATTCTTCTGAAAATTCTGAATATGAAAGCGGTAGGAGTAGGAGAAAAAGGGGAGTCTCCAATGAGAGCAATGCTTCAAACGAGGCAGATTAGAAACCCATTTCTTGAAGGGCTGACGTTAATTTAAATAGATATTCAATATCTAATTCCTTTTTTATAGATTTTTTTGAAATTTGATTTCTCCAAATTTTTGCTTTTGGTATACCTTCGACTAAATTTATAAGATGTTTACAAATATCCCAAGATTTTCCTCCATTACTTATATGAGCTTCTATGTATGGAATTAAGGAGAATATAATATTAGAAGCAGATTTGTTTTTTTTATTAATTCCATAAATTTTTTGATCAATTTCAGACCATCTTAAGGGATGTTTATAAATTGACCGTCCAATCATTACCCCATCAAAATCATTTAAGGCTTTTAATGATTGATCGATATTTGTTAAACCCCCATTGATTTCTATTAACAATTCTGGATTTGATTTTTTTAATTTTTTAACTACATCATAATTTAGTGGAGGTATGGTCCTGTTTTGTTTTGGATTTAGACCTTTTAATATTGCTTTTCTTGCATGAACTGTAAATCTGTCCGCACCAGCATTTGCGATAATTCTTACGAAATTATTCAAGTTAACGAAACTATCATCATTATCTACACCGATTCTGTGTTTGATCGTAACCGGTAAGTTGCAATTATTTTTTAAAGATTCTATACATTTTGCTACTTTTTCAGGATCTTTCATAAGAGAAGCGCCAAAATTTCCAGAACAAACCCTAGGACTGGGACAACCAACATTAAAGTTTATTTCGTCATAACCCCAATCCTGTGCCATTTGGGCTGCTTCTTTGAGGATTTTAGGGTCGTCCCCACCAAACTGAATCGATATCGGGTGTTCTTCACTATTAAAGTCTAAAAAATATTCTTTTTTATCCGTATAAACTAAACTCTGGGCCACAATCATTTCCGTATACAATAGAGCTTCAGAACTTATTTTTCTCATTATCATTCTGAAGTGCTTATCAGTACAATCCATCATTGGAGCAATACTTAATTTGTGAATATTTTTAATAGAATTAGGCTGAATGAAATTCATTGCTTTTTTGTAATTTAAATATATGAATCAATTTCTATCAAGAAGAACTTTTATTCTAATTCCTACTATGTCATTCTTAAAAATAATCTTTAAGCCCATGCAAGTATTAGCATCTTCACTTGCTTCTAAAGAAGAGTGGAATTTTTCAAAAGACGAATGGAAAGCTAGGCTTAGTCCTGAAACTTATTATATTTTGAGGGAGGAAGGGACTGAAAGAGCTTTTAGTAGTCAACTAAATAATGAGAAGAGAAAAGGGAATTTTCATTGTGCAGGATGTGATTTACCACTTTTTTCCTCAGATAAAAAATACGATAGTGGTACAGGATGGCCAAGTTTTTGGGATTCAATTGAAGGATCAGTAGAAACAAAAGTTGATTTCAAGTTAATTGTCCCAAGAACCGAATATCATTGCTCTCGATGTGGAGGTCATCAAGGACATGTCTTCAATGATGGGCCGCCTCCCACTGGTAAAAGATACTGTAACAATGGATTAGCATTAAAATTTGTTCCTGATTAAATATTTGTGCGGCCTTCCGCAACTTGTTTTGTGCATCACTTTATTGGAGAATAGTTTTATTAAATTTTAGAAAAATGATTGAAAATCAATCAGACAATATTGATAATAAGGAAATTGATGTTTCTATTCAGGATAATGCTCCTGAAGATAAATCATCTATGCAAAATTCAACAACCGAAAATGATGAATTATCTTCTCAAAAAACAGAAGAAATAAATACTGAAGAATTAAAAAATACTATTTCAAATAATGATGCAAGATTGGAACAATTAGAAAAAGAGCATGAAACATTAAAAAATCAATATGTAAGAATTTCAGCAGATTTTGATAATTTTAGAAAAAGGCAGTCAAGGGATCAGGATGATTTAAAAATCCAACTTGTTTCAAAAACTTTAACTGCAATACTCCCTATTGTTGATAATTTTGAGAGAGCAAGACAACAACTTAAACCAGAAAGTGAAGAAGCTCAAGCTCTTCATAGAAGTTATCAAGGATTGTATAAACAATTGGTAGAAGTTTTAAAACAACAGGGAGTCTCACCCATGAGAGTTGTAGGTCAACAATTTGATCCAAATTTGCACGAAGCTGTATTAAGAGAGCCTAGTGAAGAGTTTGAAGAGGATTTTATTATTGAAGAATTGCAGCGAGGATATCATTTAGAGGGTAAGGTTTTGAGACATGCATTGGCTAAGGTTTCTATGGGACCTGGTAAACAAAAATCACAACAGGAAGTAGAAAAGGATACAGTTGAAGGGGATGTTGATTCAGATGCAAATACTTCTGAAGATGTATAAATTCCAAATTCTTATTTAAGCATTATCTAATGGCTGATTTTTACCAAATACTTGGAGTTTCAAGAGATGCTGATGCAGATACTCTAAAAAGGGCTTATAGAAAGTTAGCGAGACAATATCATCCTGATGTTAATAAAGAACCTGGTGCTGAAGATAAATTTAAAGAAATTGGTAAGGCTTATGAAGCATTAGCTGATCCTGAAACAAGAGCTAGATACGATCAGTTTGGAGAGGCCGGCCTTGGAGGTGCAGCCGGAATGCCTGATATGGGCGATATGGGTGGCTTTGCAGATTTATTTGAAACTTTTTTTAATGGCTTTGGTGGACAAAATCCTCAGGGTGGAAGAACTCAAAGAAGAGGCCCTCAACAAGGAGATGATCTCAGGTATGACCTTAATGTTGACTTTAAAGATGCAATATTCGGCCAACAAAGAGAAATTAAAATTCCTCATCTTGAGACATGCGAAGTCTGTAGGGGAACGGGAGCTAAGCCAGGTACCGGACCAAAAACTTGTTCAACATGTGGGGGAAGTGGACAAGTAAGAAGAGCTACGAGAACACCTTTTGGTAATTTTACACAAGTTGCTGAATGCCCTTCATGCAATGGAGCTGGTCAGATAATTGCAGATCCATGTGTAAGTTGCGGCGGTAATGGAGTAAAGCAAGTTAGAAAAAAATTAAGAATTAATATTCCTGCAGGAGTTGATACAGGTACTAAATTAAGAGTTTCCGGAGAGGGTAATGTTGGTTTAAAAGGGGGTCCACCTGGAGATCTTTATGTTTTTATCAAGGTTAAGAATGATTCAAAACTTAAAAGAGATGGTGTGACTATTTACTCAGAAATAGATGTGAGTTATTTACAGGCCATTTTAGGTGACACTGTTAAAGTTACTACAGTTGATGGAAATGTTAATTTAAAAATTCCGTGTGGCACCCAGCCAAATACAACTCTTTCACTTGAGAATAAAGGGGTACCTAGACTTGGTAATCCGGTTGCTAGAGGAAATCATGAAGTCTTAGTAAAAGTAAAATTGCCAACTCGTGTAACTGACGAAGAACGAAAGCTTTTGGAGGGTTTAGCTTCGCAATATTCAGACAAAAATATTAATTCCAGTAGTGGACTTTTTAGTAAATTATTTGGTAAAGAATCTTAATGACTTCTTTAAAGCATTTGGATCTTAAATCTGTTCCATGTCCTTTAAATGTTGTCAAAATCAAATTGGCTTTGGAAAAGTTATCTAAAAATGAACAACTTATAGTTGAACTAGATAAAGGTGAGCCAGAAGAAATGGTATTAAATAACTTAAAAGAGATGGGATGTTTCTTTAAGCAAATTAAAGAAAGTAAAAAATTTATAAAAATAAAAATATTGAATGAAAACTAATAGTAAAAATTTAGGTTTAGTTACGAAAAAATTTAATGATTTTTTTTTAGTTGACTTAAAAAATCAAGAAAACTCTGAAAATAGCGACAAATTTTTATGTAAGGTGAGGAAGTCTATAAATTTTAAGGATCAATTAATTTATGTTGGTGACGAAGTAATAATTGAAAATATCGATTTAAAAAGTAAACGCGCAATAATAACAAGTCTTATGAAAAGAAAAAATTTATTAATTAGACCCTCAGTCGCAAATATTTCTAACATATACATCACTTTTTCAGTAGAAGAGCCAGAGTTAAATTTATCTCAAGTTAATAGGTTTTTGATATCAGCAGAATCTATGGGTGTTGAAGTGTCATTAGTTTTGACAAAATGTGATTTAATTTCAGATAAAAGAAGATCTTCATTAATTGATAAATTTGAGAAATGGGGTTACCAAGCAATAACTTTAAATTTTGAAAGATCTGATTACTTTAATAATTTATTAGCTGATTTAAAGCAAAAAAAGTGTTCAATTTTTATGGGCCCATCAGGTGTTGGCAAAACTACTTTGCTTAATATGATAATTCCAGGCCTTCAAAATAGTACTGCTCCAGTTTCCAATAAAATTAAGAGAGGTAAAAACACAACTCGAAATATAGAGTTATTTTCAATATCGAATCAAAGTTACATTGTGGATACTCCTGGTTTTAATATGCAACCTCCAGAGATTGATATTAATTTGTTACCAAATCTTTATGCAGAAATATATAAACAGGTAATTGAAGAAGGAATTAAGTGTAAATTTCGTAACTGCTTACATTTAAAAGACGAGGGTTGTAATTTAAATAAATCCTTTGAAAGATATTCTTTTTATAAAGAAATGATTGAGTCTGCTAAGAGTCATTATTATCAAAACCAGGAAGATTAAGATTTAATCCACCAGTCAAATCATTCATCCTTTCTTTCATAGTTGTAGTTGATAATTCATGAGCTTTTTTAATAGCTTGTAAAATGTTTTGCTCTATTTTTTCTTTATCTGCATTTAAAAAATTTTCTTGTACTTCTACCTTTAAAGGAAGTTGATTTCCACTTATCCAGACTTTTATCATTTCATCATCACTTTTTCCTTCAATCTCCATATTTTCAAGTTCATCTTGTAATTTTTGAGCATCTTGCTGAATTTGTTTAGCTTTTTTAAAAGCTTCTGTAAGTTGTCCAAAGTTTGGAAGTCCAAAACCCGCCATTTTGTAAAAAAGTTTCTTTAATTAGGATAGTCAAAACCAATCATTCTTACTTCCGGTTGCAAATAAATTCCTTTGTTTTGTAGTACTTTTTGTTGAATTACTGTTATTAATTCAAAAATATCTTTTGAACTTGCTGAAGAAGTATTAATTATAAAATTTGAATGTATTGTAGAAATTTCAGCACCGCCAATTTTAAATCCTTTTAAACCCATTTCATCAATTAATTTAGCAGCATAATGATTTTCAGGATTTTTAAAAACACTACCAAAGCTTGGTTGATGATATGGTTGTGTTTCTGTTTTTAATTTAAGGTTATTTTTGGTTGTTTGAATTAGTTGTTCTAGATTTCCATTAGGCTCAAAATGTAGTCTTGCACTAATAATTGTTAAATCATTTTTTTGAAAAGAGCTAAATCTATACTCAAAGTTTATATCTTTTTTTTCAATTTCAAGTTGTTCATGAGTTTTATTATTTATAACTTTTACGGAAATAAGATTTTTTGCTAGTGATAAATTTCCTGTGCCTGCATTCATATAAATTGCTCCTCCTAATGTTCCTGGAATTCCGACAGCCCATTCCCCTCCTTGTAATCCATTTTTAGCAAGAGAATTAGATAATGTTGGGAGCATTACACCTGCTTCAGCTTCAACAATTCCTGAATATGGCTCTATCTTTAATGATTTTAATTTTTTTGTACATAAAACTAAGCCTTTTATGAAAATATTATTTATTAAAAGATTTGAACCTGCGCCAATTATTTGACATCTTTGTTTGTTTAAATTGGCCCATTTTATTAGATATGAAAATTCTTCAATGCTTACTGGCTCAGCAAAATATTCAGCTATTCCTCCCACTTTTATAGTCGTATAATTACTTAAATTACAGCTTTCAGAAAGAATTGTTTTTTTCATAAATTATTTATCCATTTAATTATTTTTATTTAAAATTGACCAGAAATTATGACAATCACCAGCTCCCATATTCAAAATTAAATCCCCTTTTTGAGTTAATTCGTAAAAATTCTTCGTAACTTCATAATAATTATTTATGTAACTAACATTTTTATTTTTTTTATAAATCAGATCAGTGATAATTTTCGAAGTTATTCTATCTTCGTTTCCTTCCCCTGCTCCATAAATACTGGTTACATAAATAACATCTGCTTTTGATAATTCTTCAGCGAATTCTTTCGTAAATTGTTTTACTCGAGAGTATCTATGAGGTTGAAATATAGCTATTAATCTACTTTTTTGACATTCTTTATTATGGTTTTGTTGAATCAATAATCTTCCTAATTTAATCGTTTCTTTTATTTCGTTTGGGTGATGTGCATAATCATCATATAAACTTCTTTCATCTAATTGGCCTCTAAATTCAAATCTTTTTTTTGGCAGTTTTAGATATTTTATATTTTTTTTAATTTCTATAAAATCTACTCCTATCATTCTTGAAGCAGCTATTGCTGCGGTGATATTTGATAGATTGTGTAAACCTGGAATTGGGATATTTAAACTACTAATAAAATTTCCATTTTCATAATATTTCCCAATTGTATACTTTGAATTAATCTCAATCGGAATTATTGCATAAGTAACGTTTTTAGCAGTACTGTTTGACCACTTCCAATTAGAATAAAAATTATTTCTTGACGTTTCACAATCAAAATTAAGTAGTAATTTTTTAGAGTTTTTAGCGAAACTTTTAAAAGTAGAGATTACTTCATTTAAATTAGAAAAGTGATCGCAATGATCAAAATCAATGTTATTAATTATTCCGATATCAGACTTATATTTGTTAATTGTTCCATCAGATTCATCAACTTCAGCTACTAAGTATTTTGTATTATCTAAATGACAATTAGAGTTGTAAATAGGAATTATTCCTCCAGTTATTGAAGACGAATTACGTGTACATAACTCAAGTATTGTTGAAAGAAATGTACTGGTTGATGTTTTTCCGTGGCTGCCTGCTACCGCCAATGCAGTGTAAGTGCGCATTAGCATTGCAAGTATCTCTGAACGATGTTTTATTGATAAATTATTTTCTCTGCAGTACGAAAATTCTTCATTTTCTGGCTTGATCGCGGAGCTTACAACAAAATAAATCAATTTGTTGGTAAATTTTGAAATAATAAATTCAATATTTTGTCGTACTTGAGAATTAAAGATTACTGCACCTAATTTCTCTAATTTATTGGTTTCATCATTTTTAACTAAATCAGATCCTGAAACTGAATAACCTTTTTTAAGTAAACCTATTGCTAATGCTGACATCCCAATACCCCCAATCCCAATAAAATGAAAATGACCTTTCAATAGTAATTCTTTATCCAATGTTTATCTTTTACTTAAATCAAAATAACTTCTAGGTATAATTTTGCTATTTTTTATTAAAAAAAAATGTTTTTTTTTCGTGAATTAATACAAAACTAGACTTATTTGCTTAATAAATCAAAAAAACCTTACGTTATTGCACAAAATTCAGTATGATCAGCAACTTAGGTAAATCTTTTAGAAATTATTAGTTATGACTTTGCGTGTTGCAATTAACGGCTTTGGCAGAATTGGTCGAAACTTTATGCGTTGTTGGCTTAGTAGAGGGGCCTATACCAATATTGAAGTAGTTGGAATTAACGTTACCTCAGATCCTAAGACAAATGCTCATCTATTAAAGTATGATTCAGTCCTTGGTCAACTTGATGGTGTTGATATTCAATATACTGATGATACTTTTGTAATTAATAACAAGACAATTAAGTGTTTCTCTGATAGAAACCCATTAAATCTCCCTTGGAAAGACTGGGGTGTAGATTTGGTTATCGAATCTACTGGCGTTTTTAATACAGACGTAGGAGCAAGTAAGCACTTAGAGGTGGGAGCAAAAAAAGTTATCTTAACTGCTCCAGGTAAAGGCGATGGAGTTGGTACTTATGTAGTTGGAGTTAATGCTGATACATATAAGCATACAGATTATGATATTTTGAGTAATGCCAGTTGTACAACGAACTGTTTAGCTCCAGTAGTTAAAGTTTTAGATCAAACTTTTGGAATTAACAAAGGTTTAATGACTACGATTCATAGTTATACAGGGGATCAAAGAATTTTAGATAATAGTCATAGAGATTTAAGAAGGGCTAGAGCCGCTGCTACAAACATCGTTCCTACTTCTACAGGTGCTGCAAAAGCAGTAGCACTTGTATACCCAGAAATGAAAGGCAAATTAACAGGAATTGCAATGAGAGTTCCAACTCCTAACGTTTCAGCGGTAGATTTTGTTTTTGAATCTTCTAAATCTGTCACAACTGAAGAAGTCAATAATGCTCTCAAGGAAGCATCTCTAAGCTCAATGAAAGGCATTATTAAGTATGGAGATGAACCATTAGTGTCGAGTGATTATGCAGGTACCAATGAATCATCAATTGTAGATAGTGACCTTACTATGTGTATCGGAGATAACCTTGTTAAGGTCCTTGCATGGTATGACAATGAGTGGGGTTATAGTCAGAGAGTTGTAGATTTAGCAGAGATTGTTGCTAAGAATTGGGAGTAACTAAAAGTGTTTGAAAGTCGTATTATTTAATATTTTGTTTTTTTTATTATCATTAAATTCTATTGATGGTTTACCATCAGTAAAAAAACCAATCTCGTTAATATTTTTATCAAGTTTAGATAAATTCTTTGCCCATTTTTTTGGCAATGAGAACACTAATTCATAATCTTCACCCCCAAAAAAATAATATTCATCCCATTTATCTCCATTAGGCCAATCTTTATCTTTAGGTATTTTTTCATAATCTATTATCGCTTTGCAGCTGCTAGCCATTGCTAGATCTTGTAATGCTTGAAATAAACCATCACTGCTATCAGTGCATCCTATTCTCTTAATTTTTTTATTGGAGCGAGTTTTGAGGAGATTATTTAGAAAATTTGGGTAAACTCTAGGTCGACAAAAATGTTCAATGGACTTAATAATTAATCTTTCATTAAGAGAAAATTGATTATCGAAATTAATTTTATTTTGCATCAAAAATCCTAGTTTGCTAAGACCATGAATTCCTGTAGTTAAAATTATCTCTCCTGGTTTGCATGCGTTTCTTCTTAATTCAAGTTCACCTTGTATTCCAAAGGCTGTAATTGAAATGACTTTGTCATCCCCCTTTGAGCAATCTCCCCCTAGAATCATCCCGCCATATTCTTTTAATGCTTTATTAATTCCTTTGTATAATTCTTCAACCCAAATCCACTCAGTTCTAGGAGGTAGAACTAGGCTTATTGTAATTCCAATAGTTTTCTTACTGCCACTAGATAATAAGTCTGAGATGTTGCTTACAACTGCTTTCCACCCAAGGTCCATAGGACAAATATTAATGTCATTGAAATGAACATTTTCTACCAAACAATCAGTATTAACAAGTAAATTTTCATTTTTAGTTTTGATTAAAGCGCAATCATCTGAAATTTGGTTTTTAGGCATAAATTTTCCTAGCCTATTGATTAATTCTTTTTCTCCTATATCTTCTAATGTTTTTTTATGCATTTAATTTGAGGTTTTCAATCCCATCTAAAACATCAATTGAAATGATTGTGTCATCTTTAGTAAGCTCTTCTAATACATCAAATCCATCAACAACGTAACCAAAGGCAGCATTTCTCCCGTCAATTAAATTGCGACCTGCTGGATTTAATTCTGCTTCATATAAAAAGAAGAAAAATTGTGATGAGCCATCATCAACTGCGGTATTTGAATGAGACCATCCTAGCGTTCCAAGTGTGGCAAAAGGTAATGTTGGCGTCTCTGTGTAAAGACCTAAATCTTCAAAAGTTTGATTATAAAAAGTATCTTTTTCGTTAGGAATTCTAATTTCTAAGGGAACGTGACGTTCTACGTTTGTTTCAGGATCTACATAGCCAATTTCTTCACCGATTGGATCACCTGTTTGCAGTACAAAAAATTCTTCTGCTCTATTTATAGGTAAATTTTTGTAGAAGTTTTTTGAAGATAAATCAATAAATGCTCCTGCTGTAAGTGGCGCGTTAAATCCATCTACAATAGCTTGCATATCTCCTTTGGAAGTTTTTATATTGACTTTTGCCCTGCCAAGTAATCTTGGTAAATTATCAAATTCCTGAGGAATAGAGTATGGAAATTCAGTTGGTAGAAAATATTCTTCTAATCCACCTATTTTATCTAAGGCGTCTCTTCGGGTCGCTATAAATGAGTATTTATCCTTTGATTTAGAATAGTCTTGAAGACTATCAAAATTTTCTTTGAGTTCTAAAAATGTTTTTTCAGCAATTTCCTTTTTATCATTTGGTAATTCTTGAATAATTTTACTCTGGTATTTTTTTAGTAAAGATTGACATTTTGTAACAGTTTTTGAAAGGGCGGGCCATCTTCCTCCTCTTACAAGATCACTAGTTTCTTCCAGTTTATGTTGAATTTCTTGCAACTCGACTTGCTTGATAGGAAGTGCATTTCTGAGGATTGCACTAGGGTCTTTTACTGCATTTCCAGTAGGTAAATCAGCTAGTACTTGAATCGGTTTCAAGAGGAAAACCTGTAAAATTACAATTGATATGATTAAGAAAAGTTTGTTCTGATTTGATAAGAATTTTTGCATAGCACTCTTGCAGGTTTATGATCCTTGGGGATGTAATACAGGAATGATTTCCAGTAACGATTTTCGCACAGGTACTACCATCGAATTGGATGGACAAGTTTGGCGTGTTGTAGAATTTCTACATGTCAAGCCTGGTAAGGGTTCTGCTTTCGTGCGAACAAAATTAAAATCAGTTCAAAACGGCAACGTGGTTGAAAAAACTTTTCGAGCCGGAGAATCAGTACAGCAGGCTATCCTTGAGAAGTCTAACCTGCAGCACACTTATGTGGAGTCTGGTGATTATGTTTTTATGGATATGACAAGTTTTGAAGAGACAAGACTTTCCTCTGAACAAATCGGTAAAGGCGCAAAGTATTTGAAAGAAGGAATGGAGGTTAATGTAATTTTCCATAATGGTAAAGTTTTAGAAGTAGAACTTCCAATATCTATCACTTTGAAAGTTACAGAGACTGATCCTGGAGTTAAAGGTGATACTGCTAGTGGGGGCACGAAACCAGCTATTCTAGAAACAGGTGCTCAAGTTATGGTTCCTTTATTTATTTCTGTGGGAGAAATGATTAGAGTTGATACTCGTAATGACAGTTATCTTGGACGTGAAAATTAATGGCTATGAAATTAGATCATGAAGACTTAAATCACTTAATAGATAAGATTTCTACAAGTGACATACAAGAGTTCTCGCTAGAGGGAGAAGATTTTAAACTCGAAATAAAAAGGAATTTACTTGATCACAACCAAGTTTTTAATAATTTAGTTTCTAATACTTCAATTGATAAGCAAACAATTGCTAATCAAAAACCCATCAACGACGCTATTCCTCTAGTTAATGAGCCTGAAGCGCCTCAGGTAGCACCTCCAGGGCGTTCTGACCTAACTGAAATTACATCTCCTATGGTTGGCACATTTTATAGGGCTGCAGCGCCTGGTGAGGAGCCATTCGTCGAAGTAGGAAATAACGTTAAAGTTGGTCAAACTATTTGTATTTTGGAAGCAATGAAATTAATGAATGAAATTGAATCTGAATTTAATGCTGAAATAGTAGAGATTCTCGTTGAAAATGGGACACCAGTAGAATTTGGCCAAGTTTTAATGCGTGTAAAGCAGTCTTGAATTGTTAGTAATTTCTACAGCGGCCTTTATCGCCTCAATCATGCTCTGAGATTGAGCAACTCCTTTGCCAGCAATATCAAATCCTGTTCCATGATCTGGAGATGTTCTTATAAAAGGTAAACCGATTGTGGTGTTTACTGAGTAATTAAGGGCTATCACTTTCATTGGTATTAAACCTTGATCATGATACATAGCAAGAATGCCATCATGTTTTTCAGCATTTTTGTCACTCCAGGCTTTTACGGAAGAATTCCAGCAACTATCTGGTGATAAAGGGCCTAATAATTTAATGTTTCTATTTTTTTTTGACCATGTAATTAATGCATCATTGAGCCAATCTTTTTCTTCATGTCCTAAAATACCTTCCTCGCCGGCATGAGGGTTTAATCCTGCTACTTTTAAAGTCGGTTTATCATTATAGGTATTACAAAAATCTTTAAAAAGATCTAATTTAGAGTGGATTAATTCTGTATTTAATTTTTTGGAAACTTCACAAAGTGCTATGTGGGTTGTTGCTAGTAGAGTATTAAATCTCCAACCTGTAATTGGTGATTTTGCTGTGAATAACATTCCAACGTTTTTTACCCCACATGATTTTGCTAGTACTTCAGTTTGACCCGTGAAGTCATGACCTGCTAAGGACCATGATTTCTTGCAAATTGGTCCAGTTACAAGTGCTGAATCGGGATATTGTTTTACAATTTCTATTGCTTTTTTTAAATATTGGAAACTTGAATCACCGTAACTTGATTTAGAGTTATTATTTGTTGAAGAAACTTCGAGATCATGTATCTTTAAATTTTTGGGATTTGCAAGGCTTTCCAATCCTAAGGATCTAAGGTGTTCATATGTATCATGTAGGTTTTTTTCTGATCCAACTAATTTAAATTCAATATTTTTTGGTATCTCATTTGAACAAAGTGCTTTTAAGATTATTTCGGGTCCAATACCTGACTCATCTCCCACGCTTATTACTACCTTCAATGGTTTATTTGTATTTTGTAAATTCATAAAAATTTAAATTTATTTTTTAACTATTCAGATAGCAATTTTTTAAGCCTACTTTATAGTTTTTATAAATTAGTTTATATCCAAGTGTTTCGCATAAAAGTTTATTCGAAACTCTTCTATTTTCCATCCAAAAAGATTTAGCTATAGGTGATAATTCCTCTTTTGCATCTTCAAATAATATTGGCTTTGGCATTGTTAAGCCAAGTAAATCGTAGCAAAATTGAATTACCTCTATTTGAGAACAGGGTTCATCATCTGCAATATTTATAATTTGGTAAAACTTTAAGGAATTTTTGTTTTGTAATAAGTAGATAATTGCATTTGCAATATCAGCAACATGAATTCTCGAAAATACCTGGTTTTTTTTTGATATCACGCGAATTTTTTTATTTTTTATTGCCTCAAAAGTCGATCTTCCAGGTCCGTAAATACCCGGTAACCTGAAAATTTGTACAGGTAAACCAGATTCAATCCATTCTTTTTCACAATTTAACCTCTTATAACTTCGTTTTTGAAAGGGGTTTGGTTCATTAATTTCAGAAACCCAATCACCTTTGGTATTCCCGTAAACTCCTGTAGTAGATAAATAGCCAACCCATTCAAGGGACATACTTTTTAGTTTATTTTTAAGACTTTTTAATACTGGATCATTCCCATTTTTGTCGGGAGGTATGCAACTAAGAATATGAGTTACTCCATCAAAAATTTTTGCATCAGGAACCACACCGTTTTCGCTGTTGAAAACAAAACTATTTGGATCACCGCTTATAGATCTTGAGCTTGTTAAAACAGTGCAACCGAATTTTTTAATAGTTTTTGCAAAATAACTACCGCTGTAACCACATCCTAAGATTAAAAATTTATTTTTATTTCCAATTAAACTTGCAGTCTTCATCATGCCGGGTTAAAGTAGTACATATGTATTAATTAATGATGAAGACAGCTCTTAAGCCCGATTTAAAATCAAAAACTTTCTTTGTTAGCAAAAGTTATCCTCGTCTTATAGAGAAAGAAGTTAGATTAGTTAATTTTAAATTCTACCAAAAATTATTTGTCTTTCTTCTCGCATTTTCGACAATTTTAATATTTCCAGAATCCCCAAAAGAATTGGAAAGTATATGTGAGAGTTATAACTCTATAAAAATATGTAATGTTTGGTAGTCAAGCTGCTTTATATTCTGATTCATCTTTTTCGTAATCTTTATTTTTTACCTTAAAATTAGGATTAGCCCATTGTAGTAATCTAATAGCTAATCTTAAATCCCCCTCTAACCAAGCTCTTATAGCCATTGCTCTTCGAGGATCATAAAATTTTTGCCTTCTATACCAATACAAAGCATTTTCATCTGATTTATCCCCATTACAGGAAAGACAAGCAGGGACACAGTTTTCTGTTGTGCTTAAGCCTCCTTGGCATCTTGGTATTACATGGTCAATAGATTCAGATGGTCTTCCGCAATATATACAACTTTTTCCTGTAAACCTATGAATAGATTTTCGCCATTGTCTCAATCTGAATTTAGGACATAAATCCTCTAAAAATACCGCATCATTAATATGCATTCAGAATATTTAGTTAAATAAATAATGGCTTGAATATAATAAAAGTCAATAATTACTTACTCTTTTTTAGAGTAAATTTTCTAGTAAAAATATGTTTTAGTGTGTTTAGATACAAAATAGTATTTAGTAAATTTTGAAAAAAATTATTATCTTTTTAAAAACTTAACTAATAACTATATCTATCAAGTGTTTCATCAGAAATTTCTTTATTAGTTTCTTCTAATTCTTTTTCTAATTTCATTCTTTTGTTTTCTCTATCTTGTGCTTCTTTTTCTTTTCTTTTTTCTTCTTTTTCTAAATCTCGTATTAGTTTTCTATTTGGATGAAGATTATCTAAATATTCTACGCAATAAGTAAATTGTTCTTTTTCTCTTATAACTGTTTCAGTAATTTGTGCTGCTGCATTTTTAGGAGAAACTTTGAAAAATCCTCCCTTTTGTTTTTTTATATATGAATAAGCTGCATCCCAACTACTTTCATGATCATTTCCGCCTTCACGCATAGTACAAAAAATTTCTGCCCCAAATGAGCTCGCATTAACTTTTGTATTAGTAAGGATTAGAGGAGTGAAAACTCCCAACGCTAATAATATTAGTTTTTTCTCCTTAAATCTTTGCATTAGTCATTTATCTTCTATTTAAAAATATCTTTTATTGTCAATATGTCTATAGAAATTTAAGATTTAATTACTCCAAATATATTCAAGCATTTCACAACTAAAGGAAGAATTAGAAGTACAGTAATCAACCTTACTGCGTGCAGGGTAGCTACTGCAGCTCCCACCCCATACTCTGACCCTACAAGACTCATACCGCTAATACCTCCTGGTGCGGCACCAAGAATTGTTGTTATCACGTCTATATTAAGTAATCTGCTTGTCCATAATCCAATTGCTAATCCTGTAATAACTAAAGTAAAAGTTATTAAAATAGCTGGCCTCCACAAGGTTTGAAGATCCATTAATGAGTCTTTGGTTAATGATGTACCAATAACTGTTCCAATGCCGATTTCTAAAATTGTTCTCGTGCCGATTGGCCACTCTGCTATATCAACTTTACCGCTGATGCTAAGTATGCTTGCGCCTATCAAAGCACCTGCAAGAGGAGCAGCAGGAATACCCGTTTTTAGGGCTAAAGCTCCAAAAATACTACCTGCAATTAGATAATAAATTAGATTTATGTTTGGCATAATTTTGTAAGATGTTTGAACATAATATTAAAAAAAAAATTTTTTTTTTAGGTTTAAAGTCAAATAATATTTTTTCTTTCCTCTCGTAATGTCCCCTTTTGTTGGCATAATGTTATCTAAAGCATGAATTTTTATGTCTTCACAAATTTCATACAAAGATAATAAAAACCGCATAAGGAAAAAATTATCTTTTTTTGAGGGTGGCCATCAGCTAGAAAAATTAGAGTTTGCTCTAGCAATAGCACAAACCAACGGTGATGAAAAAAAGTCGATTGTTCTTAGAAAAAAGATTTTTGAACTAGGCGGAAATGTTGAAGAGCCTGGAACTTAAATTATTTTTCCTCAAGATATTTAGATACTACAACTAATGCTTCACCAACTTGTTGGGCTGAAATTTTTCGCATTTTGAGAAGTGTATTTCCAATAGCAGAAACCACTGTAATAATATCTCTATCATTAACATAACCTAAATGTCCGACTCTAAATATTTTCCCTTTCAAATGGTCTTGACCACCAGCAAGTAAAATATCAAAATTATTTTTTATTGTTTTTCTAAATTCTTCAGCATCCATCCCTTCGGTTTTTATTGCAGTAATTGAAGGGCTTAAATATTTTTCATCAGCAAATAATTTTAGATTTAAAGCCTTTACGGCATTGCTCATAGCTAGTTTATGTTTATTGTGTCTCCTAAAAATGTTATCTAAGCCTTCTTCTCGCATCATTTTTAAAGCTTCATCTAAAGCAAAAACCAAATTAACTGCTGGAGTATATGGATTACTGTTACTTTGAAGACTTTTTTTGTAGGATTTTAAATTTAAGTAAAATTTTGGTAAATTAGATTTTTCTGCAGCTTCCCATGCTTTTTGGCTCATAGATATAAAACTAAGACCTGGAGGTATCATATATCCCTTTTGTGAACCTGAAGCAACTATATCTAATTTCCATTCATCTACTGGTACATTGCAAGCACCAAGACTTGTAACGCAGTCAACAATTGATAAAGCTGTGTTGTGTTTACGAATATATGAACTTATAGTTTCTAGATCATTAATGACACCTGTTGAGGTTTCAGAATGAGTCAAAATAACTGCCTTTATTTCTTTGTGTTTATCTTCCTCTAATACTTTTCTAAATTCTTCTGGGTCAAGCGGAATTCCCCATTCCGAATCAATTTTTATTACTTCTAGACCAAATTCTTTAGCAACTTTTACCCATCTTTCGCCAAATTTTCCATTTTCTCCACAAATTACTTTATCTCCTCTACTTAAGGTATTTATTATTCCAGCCTCCATTGCGGCTGTCCCACTACCAGTAATTGTTAGAACATCATTTTGAGTTTGATGAAGCCACTGTAAATTTTTAGTAGTACTCTGTACGAGGTCTTGGAATTCTTTGCTGCGATGGCCTATTGGATGCTTACTCAATGCTTGTAAAACTTTTTCTGGAACTGGTGTGGGTCCAGGAATCATCAATGATAATTTTTGTTGTATGGCCACTTTTTGTTATATAGGTCATTCTTAGATTAGTTCTCATTATATATTTTTCAATTACTTGATTTGAAAAAAGGATTTTCTTTACCTTTATGGGTTGCTGGAGCTGCTAGGTCAGCATTAAAAAAACTGGTAGGTTTATCATTTGAAAATTATGAACTAATAAAAATTCCTAATGAAAAAAAAGAAATAAAAATCGAGATTCATTCTGTTGGTTTACTTAAAGATGACTCGCATGCGTTAGGAATTACCTTTGCAAAGTCAGGCTTAGATCTTGACATAACGCAAAACTTAGAAATATGGACAATAGCTTCTTTAGAAAAAATTTCTTTCAATAATCCTGTTCCAACAATTCCGATAAATATTATTGCAGGATCTGGTGTAGGTATAAAAGAAGATACGTCGGAGATATGTATTTCTAATTTTGCAAAAGAAGTGTTACATCAAAATTTATTAGATATCATTCCTGAGGGCTTTAATTTGAAATTAGAAATTATTTTCCCAAAGGGGGCTTTTTTAGCGGAAAGAACTAGTAATAAGTCATTTGGTATCGTTGATGGACTATCTATTATTGGTACTTCGGCTGAGACTTATTCGAGTGCTTCACCTGATCAGTTAGAAAAGGCTAAAGTTAATCTGGCAAAGTTAATTAAAAATGATTTTAAAGGGGAAGTCGTTTTTGTTATTGGTGAAAATGGGTTAAATTTGGCAAAAACTTATAATATTAATTTACCAATTATCAAAATTGGAAATTGGATAGGACCATTATTAGTTGAAGCTGCCATAAATAAAGTTAAAACTGTAATTCTTTTTGGTTATCACGGAAAATTAATTAAATTAGCAGGTGGTATTTTTCATACACATAATCATTTAGCTGATGCAAGAATTGAGATTCTTGTTTATTTAGCTGTTCAAGAAAAGGTACCTCCTGAAAAATTATTTGAATTATCTCAGTTAAATAATCTAGAGGATGCATTACTACTACTTGAAAGATTTAATCAATCTTTAGCTGATAAATTATTCCAGAATTTATCCAATATGATTGAAAAGCGCTCTTTTACTTATGTAAATAGGTATGTAAAAACTGATATGGAAATTGCATCAATCATTTTTGATAGAAAAAGGAAAATTAGATGGGCTGGAATTTACGGTAATAAGTATATTTCTTATTTTCAATAAGATTATTTTGTGATTCATTATGCTTTTGTAAATAAATTGAGCTAACTTTTATACATGAGTCAAAAATCTTTCAAAAAAGAACGAGATCCTTCAATATTAATTTTAGATTTCGGATCTCAATATTCTGAATTGATTGCAAGACGAATTAGAGAAACTAATGTTTTTTCTCTTGTAGTTAGTAATTGTATTTCAATTGAAGACATCAATGATATAAATCCTAAAGGGATTATTTTAAGTGGAGGCCCGAACTCTGTATATGAACAAAATGCTCCGAAATGTGATAAAAAAATTTTTAATTTAGGAATTCCTATTCTTGGCATTTGCTATGGAATGCAATTAATGGTCAAAGAACTTGGAGGGTCAGTTATTTCAGCAACTAAAAAAGCTGAATATGGAAGAGCACCAATAAATATAGATCAAGAATCTGACCTCCTTCGTGATGTAGAAGATAAATCTATAATGTGGATGAGTCATGGCGATTCAATTAATTGTTTGCCTGATGGATTTAATAAAATTGCTCATACTGAGAACACACTCCATGCAGCAATTTCAAATGATATAAAGAAATTATTTGGCGTACAATTTCATCCTGAAGTTGTACATTCAGAGTTTGGGATGAAGATAATTAAAAATTTTGTTTATAACATTTCTTGTTGTGAGGCTGATTGGACAACTGAAACCTACATAGAGGAAACTATTCCTAGGATAAGAGAGCAAGTTGGCAATAAAAAAGTTTTGCTTGCCTTGTCAGGAGGAGTTGATTCCTCGACCCTTGCTTTTCTTCTTAATAAAGCAATTGGAAATCAGCTTACATGCATGTTTATTGACCAAGGTTTCATGAGAAAAGGCGAACCAGAATTTTTAATGAATTTTTTTGATAAGAAATTTCACATTAAAGTTGAATATATTAACGCAAGGGAAAGGTTTATTGCCAAATTAAAAGGGATTACTGATCCAGAACAAAAAAGGAAAATTATTGGTGAAGAATTTATTAGAGTATTTGAAGAAGAAAGTAATAGATTGGGACCTTTTCAGTACTTAGCTCAAGGTACTCTTTATCCTGATGTTATTGAAAGTGCTGGTACTAATATTGATCCCAAGACTGGTGAAAGAATAGCTGTAAAAATAAAGAGTCATCATAACGTGGGTGGATTGCCAAAAGATTTACAATTTAAATTAGTTGAGCCATTAAGAAAACTTTTTAAGGATGAAGTCAGAAAAGTCGGCGGTGCCTTAGGTTTACCGGATGAGATTATAAAAAGGCATCCATTCCCAGGCCCGGGATTAGCTATAAGAATTTTGGGCGAGGTGAATAATGAAAAGCTTGATTGTTTAAGAGATGCAGACTGGATAGTAAGAGATGAAATTAAAAAAGCTGGTCTTTACAACGATATTTGGCAAGCTTTTGCAGTATTGCTACCGGTTAAAACTGTAGGAGTTATGGGAGATAAAAGGACTTATGCATGGCCAATAGTTTTACGTTGCGTATCTAGTGAAGATGGCATGACAGCAGATTGGTCAAAAATTCCTTTTAAGATTTTGGAGAGGATTGCAAATAGAATCGTAAATGAAGTAATTTCAGTAAATAGAGTTGTATATGATATCACGAGCAAACCTCCTGGAACTATTGAATGGGAATGAAAAGTAGGGTATAAACCATGTCATAGTCTAGAAAAATTGGTTTCACACGAGTTTCACATGAGAATCTTTTAACCTATTGGCAAGGGATCTCGATATGGAGGTTTCACATAGGTTTCACATGGAGGTAAAAATCTATCTCTATAGAGAAATCGTAGAGTTTGAAATTTCTCTACACCTTAAATAATTAATTGTTTATTTTTTTAATTTTTTCTAAATTCCATTTATCAAATATTAATTTCATTTCTCTTTCGTAGTGTCTTACTTTCTTCGAGAAAGGTAATGTTTGAATAATTATCCCAAAGGGAAATTTAAAAAAAGAAAAAACATAAACAATATAAAACTCGACAAATGAAGGTTTTGGTGGAAGAGGTAAATTTTTTATATATGCCCAATCAATGCATGCTTTTAGTTGCTTATCACTTGCAGCAATATTTTTTCTACATCTCCAGTAAGAGAATAGGTAAATTCCTATAAAAATCGGTAGTGGAAGAAGTCGCAACATTAAATATCAAGGATAATTTTTCTCCTCATTAATTCATATTAAAGTGATAGTTTATTTTTTATGAAAATTCCTGATAATACCCCAAAGCAATATCTTTCCTTCTTGAAAATAAAATAAGAGGGCATTTGTTTGCCCTCTTCGAGTCTTATGCACCTCACTGTCCACAAAGTCGATGAAGTATTTTTGACTCCTGAATTATTTCTACTCCTATTGAATAGAAAAAGATAGTCGTACAAACCACAAAGCACTTCTACCCGGGTAATAATACTCTATGAATTTCAAGTAAATAGGAGGACAATATAGATATAGATCTAGGAGGTCTTATGAAACTATTCAATCAATTTAATGTCCTTCCAAGATACCTAACTGCATTCAATTATGCAGGGTTAAACTTGAATGAGACTCCACAAGAATTACAAAAATGTACCCCTGAGTTTCAAAACTTTTGGGAGAAAGAATGTAGAGAACATCCAACTAATCAAAATTGTTTAATTTACTGTGACTGAGTAATTAATTTTTAGTTTTTATTAAATAATCTCGATCTAAAAAGTGGTTTCACACGGGTTTCACACGAAATAATATTTAAAATTATGCCTTGAGATGTATTGATATGACTGACTTTTTTTCTTGCTTAAATTTATGGACTATAGAGTGGGAATAAAGTGAATTTGATAACCGAGTTATAACTACAACTTTTAACTCTCAAACAAAAATAATTCAAATATTAGATTATCTGATGCTAATTGTTTTAAAAATCAAGTTTTACTTGAGTTCTACAAAACACTTTTAGTTAACTTTAAGAGAAATCGTATTAAGTTTGTTTGTTCTTCTTTATTTTATATTTATATTTTGTAAAAATTTACTCCAATAATAATTCTATCTTTTTCGCCTTTATAAAATACAGAGTGTTTTCTTTGTGCTGGGAAAATAATTATCAAACCATTAGAAGGAAGAATTTCCTGATTTGGGTTTTCTAATTTTAAAATTCCTGGCTCATCGCAAGTTTGATCACCAACTGATAGATAATAGACAAGAGAAAACTTTTTTTTAGCAATATCTAATCCTTCTATTCTGTCTATTTTATTTAAATGATCGTGACTTACTAAACCACCCCCCGAACGAAATATAGTAAAAAAAGAATCGCTTATAAAGATATTTGACTTCAAACTATTTTTTGCAATTACTATTAATTGTTTTTTAAAACTATCTATACTTACCTCACTCCTCTCGAATAACTTGTAATCTGAACCTATAGCATCGCCGAAAGTTGGGAATTGATATATTTCTTGGTTTCTGGCTTTTATCTTGTATAAGCATTCAACGAGTTTCTTGTCTACTGGCAGATTTAAAGTAATGAGATTTGAATTTGAGTTAGATTTCGTGAAAGAGCTCACCGAACTATTTTTTTCAGAGTCTTTATTATTAACAGTTAGTTCTTGTTGAAAAATACTTAATAATAATTTGTTAGTTCTATTTTTCTTATCAAAGTAATTTGCTTTAACTATACATTTGACAGCTGAATTTATATCTTTTAAAAGATATAAACATATTCCTAAATCCCTGTGAGCCTCAAAAAAATTTGGTTTAAGTTTTATTGCTTTTTTTAGTGATATTGCTGCTTCAGATAACTTCTTTAAGTCTCTTAAAATATTTCCTAAATTATAATATGCATTTGCGTATTCAGGATTAAGTTCTATAGCTTTACGAGTAGATAATTCTGCTTCCTTCAATTTTCCAAGAGAATTTAATATTCCTCCAAGATTCGAATGTAATTCTGCTTCTTTAGGATTAAGTTCAATAGCTTTACGAATAAATAATTCTGCTTCCTTCAATTTTCCAAGAGAGTTTAATATGCCTCCAAGATTTGAATATCCCAATGCATAGTGGGGATTAAGTTCTATAGCTTTACGAGTAGATAATTCTGCTTCCTTCAATTTTCCAAGTCCCTTTAGTATTAATCCATAATTAGAAAAAACCCTATGATCTTCCACACCTTGAATTATTAGATATTGATAATATTTTGCTGCTTCTGCAATATTTCCTTGTGAATGAAATTGAAATGCTTTACCTAATACTTGTTCTTTAGAACGGTTAATTTTTTTGTTGTTTCTATTTAGTTTTTTATGAAATTGATCCTCATTTTCAAAAACTTTCATTCTCTAGTAATAATGTTCAATTAAGTTTTGATTATAATTGTATAATTTTTTAGCAACTATCGAATATTGTTTTTTAAATGTCAAAATTTTGATTTCACTAACTAATTTTCTACAGTTAATTCAAAAACTTAGTTGTATTTACATAATGTTGGAATAAGTCGTTTTGTCATAGGTTTGTCACGCAAAAACCCATCTCTGCTGTAATGTGGGATTAGATTAATGGAACTATTGAGTGGGAGTAGTTCCAAAACAATTTGTAAGTCAGAGTCTAGGTTTAGTCGTTTTTTAGCATATGCCTTCTTTATATGCAAAAATTATTTCTTGATTAGTATTTAAGGTCTTTATATTTTTTCTTTTTAGTAATGATTTCCATCGCAGGTTTAAGCATCTCTTTGTAGTTTTTCCATCCTCCTAATGATTTTGTGTTAATTGGTGAACGAACCTGAACATTACTTCTTGTTGAGACTCTTCGTTTATTTAAATGTGGCGATAAATATAAATCATTCCAGTTCCAACCTAACCAATGAATCAACGATTTTATTTCATCTAAGGGATGAGTCACTAACTTATCGTAATTTAATGAATATATATGATTTTTAAATTCTTTCTTATATGTTCTCATAATCTCATCTTGATCAGAATAGACTTCGGCAGAATCAACCAAACTCGAAGAGAAATTATTCCCTGTTGCGAAATGTGCTCTATAAGTTGACAGAATGTTATCTAAAGGATTTCTATAACAATGTATTATTTTTGCATTAGGAATTGCTTTGGCAATTATGCCTGCATATTGATAATTAAATAACCATTTGTTTGTTGTGATTGTTTTACTATCATTTATTTCTAATTTTTTCCAATATATCTCGCTTAGACTTTTTTGTTTTTTAGATTGTTTATATTCTCTATATGATTCTTCAAAGATATTAATTTCTCCAAGATCTTTTACTTTAGTATTTAAACTTATTATTGATTCGACAAGGGTAGAACCACATCTAGGCAAACCTACTATAAAAATGGACATTGAATAATTTTCAAATTTTTGATTATTGCTTTTATAGTTATCTGAGGAAATTTTTAATTTTTTAGTTTTATCAATTAATAAATCTACCTCGGATTTATGCATACTTAGTTTCATATTATTTGCATTAACAAGATTTTCAGCACTTTCTTTATATTGTCCTTTTCTATGAAAAATATTTGATCTTGCGAAAAAAATATTCACTAACTCTCTATTGTTTTTATTTCTTAAAATGTTTTCAGAAAAAAGTTGATTGTGCCATTTTTGAGGTGTTTTACTTGTTTGTATAGTTGATAGTGATAAATATGCATCAGTTAATTGAGGATCAACTTCAAGTGCTTTTTGAGTATATGACTCTGCCTCTTTTAATCTGCCTTGATCTTTTAATATGAAACCAAGATTATAGTGAGCAATAGCAAAGTCTGATTTAAGTTTAATTGCTTTTTTGAGTTCTAATTCTGCTTTTTCCAAATTCCCTTGACCTATGAATAAAACTGCAAGATTGTAGTAAGCATTTGCATATTCAGGATTTAGAGAAATTGCCTTTTTAAGTTTTGATTCTGATTCTTTATGTTTTCCGATCTCGTTAAGGAATATTCCATAATTAGAAAAAACTCGACAGTCTTTTATTCCTTGTTTAATAAGATATTCATAGTATTTTGCTGCTTCTGACTTCCTTCCTTGTGCCTGAAGATAGAATGCTTTTTGTATCAATTGATCGTTATTTAATTTCTGTTTATTTTTTGAAATTTTTTCTTTCTTTGATTGGTTCTTTTCGCCAAAACCTTTCATTTTTAATAAAGATAATTTCTTCATAGCTAGTATAGTCTTTACAAAAATTTTTTTTATATTTTTCTTAGTTAAATAAAGATTTAATTTAGTTGCAATTTCTAACGAATTCTCCAGAAATTAATAAAAAATTATCTTGATTTATATAGTTTGAGGGATCAGTATGTTTGTTATGTCTTTGTCATGCAAAATTCAACCCTAATGAGCGCGGGATTAGAAAAATAGTTCTGCTTGTGTTATCGATAATTTATTTAAGCGAAGAGTAAGTTACATAATTAAGTATATATTTGTGATTTTGTTTAGTAATGCATCCTTAAAATCTTTAAGTCATCTCTTCGAGATAGATTAAATTTTATAGAAATTACTCATAGTTAAAATGATTATTCCATAAGATATTCGTTATACGTCAAAAGTCCTGTGATAGCATAAACTCGTCACTAAAATATTTGTAATCACTTCAAGGGTCAAAAACTACTTGCAAATCTAATTATTTACTAGATGTTGTTTATCAAATTTTTAAAAATTTAAACTTTTTAAGCAAAAAAGCTTTGAAATGAGATTTAAATAAAATGAGCGAGATTATCAAATTAAGTCGATCTACTGTTGAGAAATATATTAGTTGTCCAAGATGTTGTGTACTCGACAAAAAATATCAAATAAAACCACCATCATTACCATTTACTTTAAATATTGCTGTAGACAATTTATGTAAAAATGAATTTGATTACTACAGAAAAATTCAGGAGCCTCATCCTTTATTTACTAAACATGGTATTGATGCTAAGCCTTTTAAACACAAAGATTTAGAACGTTGGAGAAGTAATTTTCAAGGGATAAGATATAAGTCAATTGAACATAATTATGATTTTGGTGGAGCAGTGGATGATATTTGGCAGAAAAAAAATGGTGATCTTATTATTGTTGATGTAAAAGCAACATCTAGAAATAATTTTGATTGGTCTGAGACTTTTAATAAGTACGAATATGCAAAAGCTTACAAGAGACAATTAGAAATGTATCAGTGGTTATTTAAAAAAAACGGTTTTCAAGTAGCTAAAGAAGCTTATCTTTTATATTTCAATGGAAAGAAAAATGAAGAGTCATTTAATAACCAATTAAATTTTGATGTACATCTAATTAAATTAGATTGTTCTACGTCATGGGTAGAACAAAAGATAATTGATACTGTAAATTTATTACGTTCGGATAATTTCCCCAAACCTTCCTTAAATTGCGAATACTGTAATTATTTAAAGAAGCGTTGGAAGTTATCGATAACTTAATATTTACAGGATAATTTTCATATTTCTGGAAAAGTAGTAAATAAAAGATAATCTTTAATTAGATTATTAATTTAGACTTTTGATAAAATCGAACAATTCTGAAAGAAAGATAACTAATCATCTTCAACAAGATGTAGTCAAAGTATCTGGTAAAACAATTTTTATAAATCCTTTTTTATATTGGCGTAGATTTGACGAAAATACTAATAGATGGCTCAGAGAACCTGGTCAAATGTCAGAGGATCAAATTTCACCAAACAGAAACCGATTTTATCCTGAAATAGAGTGGGCTGATTTAAGTCATGAGCAAAAGCTTATAAAAGATGCAACTGTTGAGATGTTTTTAAAGACTCTTGAATTGATAAGTACATTTCATCCTTATCTTAGTTCCGGACAATTATTAGAAGTGGAGAGAAAAATGGCGATTATAAAAAAGATTCCTTTTGAAAAGTGGGTAACAAAATCCTTCGCTAAGAAAGCGAGATTATTAGAGAATGAAAAAAGAAAATTTCAAAGAGAACGATTTATTAGTAGCTGGAGGGAATGGTTTAGTCTTGGAAATACTCAACAAGCCATTTTGCCTTTAATAGTGACAATATTTATTTCTTCATTTATTGGATGGTCTTTAGGGATATCAAAGAATAGTTGTAATCCTTATTTTCAACAAAATATAGATCAACTAGATTAATTTCTTATTGATATTTTTTAAATATATAAGATAATATAATTTTGAAAAAATAAATTTCTTATTTAAGATTATATTAAATGGAATAATTACTAAAAAAGTATAAGTTTTATGATTGAAAATTTGAATTCAAATAATATTGAAAATGATGAATGTAATCTGAATACTAAAGATAGTGATTACGAAGATTTAATTACTAAACTTAAGGAGATAAAATCAACCATTGCTTTACTGGAAAAAACAATTTTTAAATAATTTTTATATTTTTGATAAAAACAAGTCCTAATAAAAAACTTATTTCATTAAAAAGACAACCTTTAGTCTTACTTATTTTTTCTTCTATTTCATTTTTATTGATTCTATTTAGGTTAATTTTTTTACAACTTTTAAGTTATGAATCTTTTAAGGAGATGTCTGATGAGAATAGGATTAGACTTATTGCTTCACAGCCAATACGCGGAAGGATATTAGATAAAAATGGTTATGTTTTAGCAGATAGTAGAGTTAAATATTCTTTGATAATAAAGCCTCAATCTGTTATTAAAAGTAATTGGGAAAAACATAAATCAAGCCTTTCTAATTTGTTAAATATTGATAGTAATGAAATTCAAAAAATATATTCTGATGGTCTAAAAAATCAAAAACTTTCAGCAACTATTCTTGATGATTTAAATGTAGATCAATTAATAAAATTCAAGGAAAATCAGGATAATTTAATTAGTTTTGAAATAGCTTCAAAATTAATTAGAAATTATCCTTATAAATCCCTTGCTGCTCATGTAATTGGTTATACTCAGCCAATCACTGAATCAGAATATAAATTCTTATCTAAAAAGGGTTATAAATTAAATGACTTAATCGGTAGAACTGGAATTGAATATGTTTACGAAGATTTTATAAGAGGTGAATGGGGAGGAGAAATGGTTGAAGTAAATTCATTAGGAAAATTTCAAAGATCATTGGGTATTAGACCTCCAGTACAAGGTAATGATATTCAACTAACAATCGACCTTAATTTGCAATTAGTTGCTGAGGAAGTTCTTAAAGATAAAAAAGCTGGAGCCGTAATAGTAATGGATCCAAGAGATGGAGCAATAAGAGCAATGACAAGTAAACCTACATTTGATTTAAATTTTTTCTCAAAGGATTTTAAGCCTGAGAAAGAATATAATAAACTTTTTAATTCTCCAGAAAAACCTTTATTTAATAGAGCATTAAATGCCTACGATCCAGGAAGCGTTTGGAAAATTGTAACGGCTTTAGCTGGCTTGGAGAGTGGAAAATTCCCTAGAGAAACCATGTTAGATACGAAAGCATGTATAACTTATGGGAGCCAATGTTTTAGAGAGCATAATGATTTAGGCTTTGGTTTAATAGGTTATGAAGATGCTTTAAGAGTTTCAAGTAATACATTTTTTTATCAGGTAGGTTATGGAGTAGGAGTTGATGAAATTCATAAGATCGCACGAAAGCTTGGTTTTAATTCTTTATCCGGAATTGAAATTTCTGAACAAGAAAATATAGGATTAGTAGCTAGTAGTGAATGGGCTAAAGAAGGGAGAGGATGGGGGCAACCAGGAAGAACCCCTTGGGTTCCAGAAGATATTGCGAGTATGTCTATTGGACAATTTGTTGTACAAGTTACTCCTATTCAGATAGCGAGAGCATATGCTGCAATTGCAAATGGAGGTTATTTAGTTACTCCCTATTTAGTTAAAAAAGATGATGTAAATCTATCAGATAAAAAACTTACTAAAATCGATATTGATTCAAATAATATTCAGTTGATAAAAAGTGGTCTTAGGAAAGTAGTAGAGTCCGGCACAGGAGTATCAATTAATTATGGAGTTTCAAATTTGCCTCCAGTTTCAGGCAAAACTGGAACTGCTGAAGATGGTGAGGGTGGATTAGATCACGCTTGGTTTGTTTGCTTTACGCCCTCTGAAAAAAGCGAATTACTTGTAGTTGCTTTTGCTCAAAATACTCCTGGTGGAGGATCTGTTCATGCACTGCCTATGGCTAGAGAAATTTTGAAAGTTTGGAATGAAAAAGAATGAAATTTTATTAGGTTTTAAATATTTATGTTTTTAATTTTTTCATTTGTAAAAGTCTTTGAATAATATCTTCAATAGTTTTTGTATCTATAGGTTTACTATATGAAGACAAAAGTTGTCTCCCTAATACTTGACTTCCTAAATGCACTAATTGAATGCGTAATGAGGTCAGCAGTTCCAACCCTATGCCACCAGAAAATGTTGCAATTGCGATCGGTTGACCATTAAATAAATTCCTAAAGTCATCTCCCGAAATAGAAAGCCATGCTATGAAGTTGGATAAAATGGGAGGTATAGACCCATTATATTCAGGCGCACAAATCACCCATCTTTCAATTTTGAAAAGCTTTTTCTTTAAATCTTTTATTTCATTCGGAATATTTTCTTTGCTGTGAATTCTTGGATTAAATAATGGAATATCAAGAGTTGTAAGATCTAAAATTTCAGAACTTAGTTTAAGTTCATTACTTTTTTCAAGAAATTTTTTTGAAAGTTCTAGATTTTTACCACAACTAGCCGTTATGATTATTAGATCTTTTGTTTCAGTCATAAATTAGATAAATAAATTTAATAGTTAGCACCTGTTTTACGGTGATGAACTGCTGTTAGACAATCGGATTTTAGTATATTACCGTGTAGTACTTCAGCGTATATTACCCAATGATCTCCACATTCCATTCGTTCTTTTACAGCCGCTTCTAACCATGCTAGAGAGTTAGGAATTATTATCTGTTCATTTGGGGTTAATTCAATATTTATACCTTCAAATCTATCTTCACCAGGTGAAAAAGGTTTTGTGAATCTTTTCAAAGGTTCTTTAAAATCTTTTTCACTTAAAATATTCAATGCGAATGAATCTCCTATTTGTAGAAGAGACTCTACCGATCTATCTTTTGCTACTGCAATACTTAACCCCGGAGGCGAAAAACTTGCTTGACTAACCCAAGATGCAAGCATAGCTCCTTTAATATTATTCTCATCTTTGCCTTTGGAGGCTGTTAGGACACAAAGCGAACCAATTACTCTTCCAAGAGCTTGCAACTTTGGATCTGTTTTACTTGTAATCATTCCAGTATCTGATTTTCTAGGTTTTTTCTTAGCTTTCTTTATAATTTTTCTCCCAAAGTGAGTTCCTATTTCTTCTAGCTCCTTAATTTTTGGTTTATTTGGACTGAATTTAATTCTTATAGGATCAAAACTAAACTGAAAACCGCCGTCTTTCAATTTTGATTCAAGTAAATCTATCGCCTCGCCGCTCCACCCAAAACTACCAAAAATCCCAACTGGCTTATCTCTATTACCCTCTGCTAACAATGTTCCTAGTGCACTTACTATAGGAGTTGGGGCGTGTCCACCAAGAGTGGGAGATCCTATTAAATATCCATCAGCATTGTGGATGGATTTTATAAGTACATCATTTGATGTAAATTCACAATTAATACTTTCTACTTCAACAGAAGTTCTATTTATCCCTTTGGCCAATGCATCTCCAATTGAGGCTGTATTTCCATATGCACTTGCATAAATAAGAGCGATCTTAGGATTATTTGTGGAGAGATTCTCTCCCCATCGAATATAGTCATTGAAAAAGCTTTTTAAGCTATATTCGATAGCTGGCCCATGTAATGGTGCAATAGTTTTAATGTCATAGTCTGCAATTTTTTCAGTTATTGATACAACTTGATTAGACATTGGTGCCATCAAACAATCATAAAAGTGTTTTCTATCAATTTCTGTACTAATTCGATTCGTCTCAGACCAATATTCAGATGCAATGTGTGCAGAGAAAATTTTTTCACTTAGAAGTATTTCTTGATTACGTTCATAAATGATTAGACCTCCAGGCCAACGCGCAGTTGGAATAGGAATTAACTCTAATGAAATATTACTTAATTCTAAATTAAGTTCCTTTTTGACTATGTTTATTTTGGGTAATTGAATTTCAAAAAATTCTTCTAAGTTAGGATTTCTTTGATTCCAAAGTTCACTAATAAGTTTGAAGCCAGGATTTGAGCAAGTTATAGTTAAGTCTTGAAATCGCTTACTAACGTTTTTTATGGTTTCTATGATTTGAGGATTGATATGTCCAGATATGAAGTTAATTTTTTTTAATTTATATTGATTAAAAAAGTTAGATATTATCTCAATAAATGAATTTAAATATTGCTTTTCAGGTGGATGAATAATAAGAAGTTCTTCATTATTTCTTATGAAAAAAGTGTTAAAAGAGGTTCCTTTTTCGAGATTAAACTCAAGTTCAAATCTTTCTTTTTGACGATCTAGAAATCTGATGCAAGTAAAATTATCAGCAATTTCAAATTTTGATAAGTTTTGATTTTCTGAAAGTAAGCTTATATTAATCTCGGACATTTTAAATATTTATTTTCTAATAGTGATTAGCAACTTTTCTGTGATGAACTGCTGTCTTGCATGATAAGTCAGAGACATTACCATTTTCAACAATTCCGTAAATTATCCAATGGTCTGGAGTTTCCAGTCTGGAACTAACTTTACAATCTAAAAAAGCGAGTGAATCTGAGAGGACTGGTCCTCCATCTGCGATGTTGCTAATTATATCTACATCTGCAAATCTATCAGCTCCAGGAGCAAATCTTTTTAAAAAATGTCTGAACATTTTTTGATAATTATCTTCTCTCAAGACATTCACAACAAAACCTTTGCCAACTTGCATATATGATTCAATAGCTCTATCTTTTGCTACTGCAACTGTAATGCCTGGTGGAGAAAAACTTGCTTGACTAACCCAACTTGCTACCATCGCACTTTGTCTAAATGTCGAACCTTCTCCCTGGCTTGCTGTAACTACATATAATCCTCCACTTAACCTACCTAAAGCTTTATCTAAATTTGAATCAAGGCTCTTCATAGAGGCAATATTTTTCTTTTTATTGATCAATTGTCCTAAGTCAGTTCCAGCTTCTTCGAATTGTTGATAAACAATGGGATCTGGAATGTTTTTTACTCTTAAAGGAGAGAAAGCTTCTTTTTGACCAAGTTCTCTTAATTTATTTGCTAAGGAATCTATTGGTTCATCATTTCCACCAAATGCATCATAGACAGCTGTAAATTGTTTTGATTTTAGTGCTGCAAATAAAGTACCAAGAGATTCTTTTAATTCATTATCTGAATCTACTGGCCATGTGGGGATGACTACTGCTTTTGACTCTGAAATTAAACTTGTTAATTCTTGGGGGTCAGAAGATCTTAAATCAATTAATTGAACCTGTGCATCTGCTTTACTTATTCCATGAGATATCGCTTGACTTAGTCGATCACAATAACCATAGTCGCTGATATAGCAAACTGATACAAAATCATTACCTTTGCTTTTATTGCTACTCCATTCTTGATATTTCCCTTTCCAAAAATTAACTTGATTATGAAGCAAAGGCCCATGACCTACAGCTATTGTTTTTAATTCAGGTAGTTTATCTATTCTTTTAATTGCTTGGAGAACGCTTCTAGCGTTTGGACCCATTAGGCAATCGTAATAAAAACGAAAATCATCATATATTTCTTTTTGATCAGTGTCATAAAATTCATCAGAACAATAATGGAGTCCAAATGCATCGCATGTGTAGAGAACATGAGTGCTGTGGTCATATGAAAAAATTGTATCGGGCCAATGTAAATTTGGTGCGCTTATAAATTCAATATTATGTTCTAAGCCACTATTAGGATTAGTTCCAAGATTTAAAAACTCTCCACTTTTAACTTCTAGTCGCTTAAAGGGAACATGTATTTGGTCTTCAATAAACTTAAGGGCTAATTTTGATCCTACTACTGTGATATTTTTGTTTAATTGTAAAAGATTACCTATTAAACCAGAATGATCAGGTTCTGTATGGCTTGTAATTAGATAATCCACTTCTTGTGGATTTACCTCTTTAAGTAATTCTTCAAACCATAATTCTTCGAATTTTGCGTGACTAGTATCAATTATTGCTAGTTTTTCGCCTTTAATAATAAAACTATTGTAGGTAGTGCCATTTCTTAAGCCAAATTCAATATCAAATCTACTGCGATCCCAATCCAGTGATCTTATGGCACAAGAATCATCAGCAAAGTTTTGAGATTGAACTGTCAACTTGTTATTTATTTGTGCCAATTTGGAATTACTTGTCTGGGCAGAGGCTAGCATAGGACAAATCGCGATATAGAATAACTTTAGTTATGTAGAATATAAATCCGCGTGATTATTTTTGCGAAATAACCGAAATTACGCTTTTCTTTAATTTTTAATCTTCTCATTCTGGATAAATGACATCTCAACTAATTAAAAAAATAGTTACTGGAGATGAGATAAGAAATGCATTTTTAAAATTTTACAGTGAAAAATTACATAAAATCATTCCAAGTGCATCTTTGATTCCAGATGACCCTACGGTTATGCTCACAATTGCTGGAATGCTACCTTTTAAACCAGTTTTTTTAGGTTTAAAAGAAAGACCATCAAAAAGGGCTACATCTAGCCAAAAGTGCATTAGAACTAATGATATAGAAAATGTTGGAGTTACAGCTAGACATCACACCTTTTTTGAAATGCTTGGTAATTTCTCTTTTGGAGATTATTTTAAACGAGAGGCTATTCAATGGGCTTGGGAATTAGTTACTAATATTTATCAACTTTCTGTTGAAAATATAATTGTGAGTGTTTTTCACGAAGACGAAGAGTCTGCAAAAATTTGGATAGATGAAATTGGTATTCATCCAGATAGGATCGTGAAACTAGGAGAGGAAGATAATTTTTGGTCATCTGGCAAAACAGGCCCATGTGGACCTTGTTCAGAACTTTATTATGATTTTCATCCTGAAAAGGGTCTGCAGAATATTGATTTAGAAGATGGAGATCGTTTTATTGAATTTTATAATCTTGTTTTTATGCAATATAATCGTGATCAAAATGGAAAATTGACAGATTTAAAATTTAAAAATATTGATACAGGAATGGGTCTTGAAAGGATGGCTCAAATACTACAAAAAAAACAAAATAATTATGAAACAGATTTAATTTTTCCAATTATTCAAAAAATTTGTGAGATTGCAAATATTGATTATTTTTCTTCAGATGATAAAAACAAAATTTCTTTAAAAATTATTGGTGATCATACAAGAGCTGTTATTCATTTAATTTCTGATGGGGTAGCAGCAAGTAATCTTGGCAGAGGATATATATTAAGAAGGCTTATTAGAAGAATGGTCAGACATGGGAGATTATTAGGAATAACAAATGAATTTTTACCCCATATTGCTTCTGTCGGAATCAATTTAATGCAAAATAATTATCCTGATTTAAAAAATAATAATGATTTAATTCTGAATGAGATAAAAATTGAAGAAATAAGATTTAGGGAAACTCTCGAAAGAGGAGAGAAATTGCTAGATGAGTTAATTTCTTCAG
Source organism: Prochlorococcus sp. MIT 1304 (assembly GCF_047305015.1). Classification (NCBI taxonomy): domain Bacteria; kingdom Bacillati; phylum Cyanobacteriota; class Cyanophyceae; order Synechococcales; family Prochlorococcaceae; genus Prochlorococcus; species Prochlorococcus sp. MIT 1304. Next base: position 549,508 of record NZ_CP138974.1, read on the forward strand.
GGCAGAAATTAATTTCTGGTTTTAAAGCTTTTGAACTTTATGATACTTATGGATTTCCTCTAGAACTTACTGTAGAAATTGCTGAAGAAAATAGTATCAGTGTAGATGTAAAGGGTTTTGAAGAAGAAATGAATGCGCAAAAAGAGAGAGCTAAAGCTGCTTCAAGTAATATTGATTTGACATTAGAGGGATCATTAGAGCGAGAAATAGATCTTTTTAACAAAACTGTTTTTAATGGTTATAATTCACTCCTTTCGGAAGCTGAAATAAAGGGTATATTCTTAGATTCAACATTAGTTAAGCAAGCAAGTGAAGGTCAGAAAGTTTTAATTGTTCTTGATCAGACAACTTTTTACGGAGAATCAGGCGGGCAAGTTGGTGATATTGGGACGATATTTTCAAAAGATGTAGAGGTCTTGGTTGATAATGTTATGCGAAAGAAAAATGTTTTTTTACATCATGGAACGATCAAAAAAGGAATATTAACTATTGGACAAAAAGTTAAGACTAATGTTAGCTCTTCTAATAGAGCTAAGGCTGCTGCAAATCATACAGCTACTCATTTATTACAATCTGCACTTAAATTAATTGTTAATGAAAGTGTTGGACAAAAAGGTTCATTAGTAGCCTTTAATAAATTACGATTTGACTTTAATTCCTCTAATCCTATTTCAAAAGATCAAATTTCTAAGATTGAGACTTTAGTTAACTCTTGGATTATGGAAAATCATGCCCTAGAAATAAAAAATATGTCTAAGAGTGAGGCTCTTGAAAAGGGCGCAGTCGCCATGTTTGGAGAAAAATACGATGATGAAGTGCGCGTTGTTAATGTACCAGGAGTTTCAATGGAACTTTGTGGTGGCACACATGTTAAAACTACATCCGAATTAGGTTCTTTCAAAATAATTAGTGAGGAAGGAATCTCAGCCGGAGTAAGAAGGATCGAAGCATTATCAGGTCAATCAGCATTAGACTATTTCAGCGATAGAAATGCTTTAGTAAATCAACTAAGTGATTTGTTAAAAGCAAATCCTAATCAACTTTTTGAAAGGGTTAATAATTTGCAATCAGAACTTATTAATAAAAATAAAGAGATACAAAAAATGAAAGATGAAATTGCATATTTTAAATACTCATCTATAAAATCATCCGCAGAAATAGTAAATTCTTTTTCAATTTTGGTAAATCAGATAGATGGCTTAGATGGGAATTCTTTGCAATCTGCAGCACTTAATTTAACTTCTCATTTGGGAAATAAAGCAATAGTGATTCTTGGGGGAATACCAAATCCAGAAAATAGAAAGTTGTTATTTGTAGTTTCTTTAGGTGATGATGCAGTAAAAATAGGCTTGCATGCAGGGAAATTAATTAATGAGATTGCAAGAATTTGTTCGGGAGGAGGAGGAGGAAAGCCTAACTTTGCTCAAGCAGGAGCTAAAGATATTGATAAGTTAAGTGATGCTATAGATTATGCTAAAAATTATTTGCAAAAAACATTAGATAGTCATTCTGATAAATAACTACTTTTTCTGAGACTAATTTCGATTTGATCCATTAATTTTCTTGCTTCTTCAATAGTTAATTTTTTTTGATCAATTGCTGATTCAGTATTAATTCTTATAGATTCAACCAAAGAAGCTGAACTGTAATCTAATAATTGCAAAATTTCTGATTTACTGTCCTCTTTAATAATATTTTTGACCTTATATGAATCATCTTGATTTATGTCTATATGAACAACGTTTGTACTGCCAAATAAATTGTGCAAGTTTCCTAATGCTTCTTGATAAGCTCCAGTCATAAAAATTCCAATTAGATAATCTTTATCTTTCTCTGGCTCATGTAAATTTAGTAATGATTTAATTTTTCCATCATCAATAAAATTATTTAGTTTCCCATCTGAATCACAAGTTAAATCTGCAAAGTTGCCTTTGCAGAAAGGCTCTTCTAAGTGCCTATGTATTGGTACTATTGGAAAAATCTGATTTATTGCCCAGCTATCGGGAATAGATTTAAAGATAGATAAATTTGCATAATAAGTTGATGCAAGAGTTTCTGTAATTTCAGATAAATCAGGGTGATTGATTTCATCATTATTCAGGTTATTAGAAATTTCTTTTGCGCAAGCCCAAGCAAGTTCCTCGGCATAAGCTCTTTCTGCTAAACTTAAAAATCCTAATCTAAAAGCGACTAAGCAATCTTCTTTAAACTTTTTTGCATCATTCCATAGTTCAATTATTTGAGATAAATTTATTTTTTTATTTTTAAGTTTTTTTAATTCATAGTAAGTTTCAAGTAAATTTGAAATTATTAATTGTTGATTTTTTTTATCAAAAATTTGTAGTTTGGAACTAACATGGCTTGTTCCTAAGACATTAAAAATTAATACTGAACAATGACTAATGATTGCTCTTCCACTTTCTGAGATTATTGTTGGATGCTTGATATTATTTAATTCACATGAATCTTTAATAGTTGCAATAACATCGTTAGCATAATTTTGAAGAGAATAATTAGTAGAGGTGTTGGAGGAGGTTTTAGTTCCATCAAAATCTATTCCTAATCCTCCTCCAACGTCGATATATTGCATTGGGGCTCCTAGTTTGCATAGTTCAACATATATTTGACTCGCTTCTTGTAAAGCGTCTTTGATCACAGCAATATCACTTATTTGACTGCCTATATGAAAATGGAGCAATTTCATTTCGTTGATAAGATTTGCTTCTTTCAATTCTTTTATTGTCAACATAATTTCTGGGATTGATAATCCAAATTTGGAATTATCTCCAATAGATTTACCCCACCTACCACTACTTTTACTTGATAACTTTGCTCTAATTCCTATCAATGGAGTCGCGTTAAGTTCTTGAACTGCTTGAATAATTCTTTTTACCTCATCTCGTTGTTCAATAACTATTATTGGATTTTTGCCGAGTTTTCTGGCCAAAGTAGCAATCTCAATATATTTTTTATCTTTATATCCGTTGCATATTAATAATGAATTATGGTTTTCAAGAAGTGCAAGGCCAATTAATAGTTCTGATTTACTTCCTACTTCTAAACCAAAATTCCATTGGCTACCAAAATCTATTATCTTTTCTAGGACATTTTTCTGTTGATTACATTTGACAGGAAAAACGCCTTGATAAATGTTCTTATATTTATAGGTTTTGATCGCTTTAAAAAAAGAGTCATGTAGTGCATTTATGCGATCTTTCAAGATATCATTAAATCTTATGATTAATGGAGGATTTATTTCTCTACTCTTAAGTTCTTTGACAAGCTTAAAAAGATCAATCTTATTTTCAGATTTTATATCTTTAGTTACTGATATATTGCCTTTGGAATTTATAGAAAAATATTTATCTCCCCATTTGTCTATGTTATAAGTCGAAATACTATCTTCAATAGTCCAAACATTCTTTAGTTTTTTCGGCTCAAAATTGGTCAATTTATGTCTTAGTGATTAATAAATGTTTTTGAAAATAACTTAAAACAATATCTCTTATTTTAATGATTACTTGCCAAGTTACCACCCAAAAGTTGAATATACATAGAGTGATTATTAACTAAATGACCAAAGAGAGAACCTTTATTGCAATTAAACCAGATGGAGTTCAAAGAGGATATGTTTCTGAGATTATTGGCAGATTTGAAAAAAAAGGATTTAAATTGGTTGGTTTAAAGCAATTAATACCTTCAAAAGAACTTGCTCAAAATCATTATGGAGTACATAGAGAAAGACCCTTTTTTGGGGATTTAGTAGACTTTATTTCAAGTGGGCCTGTTGTAGCAATGGTGTGGGAAGGCGAAGGAGTTATTTTGAGTGCTAGAAAATTAATAGGTTCAACAAAACCTCTGGAAGCAGAGCCTGGAACAATTAGAGGTGATTTAGCTATTGATATTGGAAGGAATATTATTCATGGTTCTGATGGAGAAGATACAGCAAAATTTGAAATTGATCTATGGTTTAACGAAGAGGAATTATGTGAGTGGGAAACTTCTGATTTGAAATGGCGATCTGAAAATTAAAATTTAAATCTCAAATCTATCTATACTAAATTTTTCTAAAAAGCTTTTTTCAATTTTTTTTAGATTTTTATTTTGAATTATTTTCAAAAGAAGATCACTTGTTATTGCAGAAAATAAAACTCCATTTCTGTAATGTCCTGTAGCTATAAAAAGATTTTTAATTTTTGATTTTCCAATTATTGGTTTTAGATCTGGTGTGCAAGGTCTAAATCCCCACCAATGCTCCATTTGCGGCCAATTTATAGCTTCTGGCAATAAGGAGCGAATGCCTTCTTGCAGTTGTTTTATTCCATTAGGAGTATTACCCTGATTAAATTTTGAATCTTTTTCAACTGTCGCTCCAACTATAATGAGTCCATCATCACGGGGAACTAGATAAGTTTTTGGACCAAAAATAACTCTCTTTAAAAAATTTGTTGGACCTTGTATTGATAGCATTTGTCCCTTTACAGGAAAGACTGGAATCTTATTAAAAATTTTTTTACTCCAAGCACCGCTACATATAATTGCTTTTTCGCAGTTAATTTTTTTTATTTCCCCAGTGGCACATACAACTGTTGCACCTGTAATTTTGTTTTTTTCGAATGTCAAATTCTCTACTTCTGATCCCTCTTGAAATTCGACTCCATGCAAGGAGCATGCTCTCTCAAGAGCACGCATCAGTTGTCTTCGGTTATCTATTTGACCATCTTGTTCAAAAAGTAAACCATGTTTCCAAATTGAATTCATTCCATTAATTTCTGTTTGAAGATCTTTGTGATTTAAATATTTTCCATATTCATAAGTGGGAAACTCTTCAAGATCTTCTTTGTTTTTAAAAGGAACTACTATGCCACATTTTTTTAAACCGCATTTAATATTACTATCTTGTTCAATATTTTTTATCCATTTTGGAATTAGATTTTGACTTTCTTGGCCAAATTTTAGTAATTCATCTTCGAGCCCTTCGGCATGAGTAGCTAACATTCCTGCAGCAACAAATCCAGCTGATTCATTTCTGTTTTTGCTTAAAACTAAAACTTTGAAGTTATTTCTAGAAAATTCATAAGCAAGAGATAAACCTAAAAGTCCACCGCCAATGATTAGTATTGAATTTTTGGTTTCTTGTGCCATTTAAAAATTAATATTTTTATTTGTGTTTTGGTCCTCTTTTCATTTATATCCAATAATATTAATAAAGAGACTTTTGATAATGAACAATTTGGAATCTTGGGAAGCTGTGATTGGTTTGGAAACTCATGTACAGCTTAATACTAAAAGTAAAATATTCACATCTGCGTCAACAGCTTTTGGTGATGCACCTAATACGCATATAGATCCTGTAGTTTGTGGGTTACCAGGAACACTTCCAGTTTTGAATGAGACTGTTCTTGAGTATGCTGTAAAAACTTCGTTAGCATTAAATTTAAACGTTGCTGAATATTGTAAATTTGATAGAAAACAATATTTTTATCCTGATCTACCTAAAAATTATCAAATTTCACAATTTGATGAGCCACTAGCTGAAAATGGCTGGTTAGAGGTTGAAATAATTGAAAAGGACAAAGAACCTTATATCAAAAAAATTGGTATAGAAAGGTTACATATGGAAGAAGACGCCGGAAAACTAGTTCATTCAGGAAGTGATAGATTAGCTGGCTCTAAGTATTCTTTAGTAGATTACAATCGTGCCGGAATAGCACTTTGTGAGATTGTAAGTAAACCGGATATTAGATCAGGTAAAGAGGCATCTGAATATGCTTCAGAGATCAGAAGAACAGTTAGATATCTAGGAGTATCAGACGGAAATATGCAAGAGGGTTCATTACGCTGTGATGTCAATATTTCAGTTAGAAAAGGACCTAATGCTCCTTTCGGCACCAAAGTGGAAATAAAAAATATGAATTCATTTTCTGCAATTCAAAAGGCTTGTGATTATGAAATAGCTAGACAAATAGAAGTTTATGAAAATGGAGGAAAAATTTTCCAAGAAACAAGGTTATGGGACGAATCTAAGCAATTAACGAAAAGTATGAGATTAAAAGAAGGTAGCAGTGATTATAGATATTTTCCTGATCCTGACTTAGGTCCAATTGAAATAACAAAAGCCCAACAAGAAATATGGTTTAAAGAACTACCAGAATTACCTTCAAAGAAAAGAAATAAATATGTAAGTCAATTTGGGTTGTCTGCATATGATGCAAGGGTAATTTCTGATGAAATAAGTATGGCAAATTTTTTTGAAGAAACAGTAGCAAATGGCGCTGAGGCCAAACTAGCTTCAAATTGGGTAACAAGTGATATTGTGGGCTATTTAAAATCAAACAAACTAAGTTTTAGTGAATTAAAGCTTAGTCCTGAAAATCTTGCTGAAATGATTAGCATGATTTCAAAAAATATAATTAGTGGAAAAATTGCAAAAGAAATTTTACCTGAACTTATTCAAAAAAATATTTCTCCGAAAAAATTAGTTGAAGAAAAAGGGTTGGCAATGATATCTGATTCTTCAAGTATATTACCAATAATTGATGAACTTTTAAATGAACATCCAAATGAAGTTCAAGCATTTAAAAATGGCAAAACTAAGTTACTTGGTTTTTTTGTTGGTCAACTTATGAAAAGAACAAAAGGTAAAGCTGACCCTAAACTTGCAAATAAACTTCTTATGGAAAAATTAAATAATTAAAGTTTAAAGAAGCTCCTTTATCGTATTGACCCATTTATTTTGATCATCCGAATTATCTAAAATAATATCTGAAAATTTTCTTTTTTCTTCAAAACTTAATTGAAAATTTATCAATTCATATGCTTCTTTTTCACTAATTTTATCTCTTGTGATGAGTCTGTTTTTTTGTAGTTCTTTAGAACATTTAACTAACCATATTTCAGTGCAAATATCTTCAAATTTTGCTTCAAACAATAATGGAATAACCAATACTATAGTTTGATTATTTCTGTATTGACTGCATTCTTCTATCATTCTTTCTTTAATCAAGGGGTGAAGTAGTTTTTCAATCCATTCCTTGCTTGCTGAGTGTTTAAAAATAATGTTCCTTAAAAGTTTTCTGTTTATTTCTCTTTCTGAATTGCTCTTATTATCAATAATTTTATTTCCAAAATAATCTAAAATTTTCTTATATCCATATGTGTTTGGTTTAATTAATTCTCTTGAAAAATGATCTGCATCTAATATTGGTATGTTTTTATGTTTTTTAATGTAATTGGTTATGGTTGTCTTTCCACTTGCAATACCTCCTGTTAAACCAATCCTTCTTTGGTTGTTTTTTGATTTTTGAAGAATATCCATATAATTAATAATAATCTAATTACTTAGTTTCTTTAGTATTAAAGAGTAGTTAGTATGAATTAAAATACCAAAAAATTTGAGCCAGTTAGATTCCAATTGGTCGTTTGTTGATGACAATAAGGTAACACCCAAGGGGTTTCTTTTTGCTGGGATATCTGCTGGTTTAAAAGCTTCTAAGAAAAAAGATTTAGCACTAATATTCGCTCCAGAAGGAAGTGTTTTTACTGGGATGTTTACTCAATCAATAGTTCGCGCCTCTTGTGTGGATATTTGTGAGGAAAGGATTAAAACAACTTCAGGTTTTGTAAGAGCAATACTAATTAATTCTGGTCAAGCAAATGCATGTACAGGAAATCTTGGCATTCAACATTTTCAAATTGCTACAGGAAAGATTGCGGAACTTTTAGGAATAAAAGAAGAAGAAGTTTTAATGTGCTCCACTGGTGTAATTGGTGTTCCAATACAAATAAATGATTTAGTAAAAAATTTACCAAATTTAGTTAGTGATTTAAAGGGTAATAATATTCAAAATGCAGCAGAAGCAATTTTAACTACTGATTTGACTTTGAAAAAAGTGTCAATAGAGACGATTATTCAAGGTAGAAAAATAAAAATCTCAGGATTTGCAAAAGGTTCAGGAATGATTTACCCAAACATGGCTACAATGCTTGCTTTTCTAACCTGTGATGCGGGTATTAAAAAAGAAGAATGGGACAAAATGATTGCTATTGCAGTTAAAAAATCTTTTAATGCAATATCAGTTGATGGAGAGACAAGCACAAATGATTCTTTTATTGGAATAAATGCAGGAGAGAAAATTGAAAAAAGGTTTTTTCCAATTATCCAACAAGGGATTGATATTGTATGTCAGAATTTGGCAAAAAATATTGCAAGGGACGGAGAGGGAGCAAATTGTTTATTAGAAGTTTTGGTTCAAGGAGCAAAAAATATAGATGATGCAATTAAGCTCGCGAAATCTATTTGTAATTCTGCCTTGGTAAAAACTGCGATACATGGTTGTGATCCGAATTGGGGACGAATCATTTCTGCTGCAGGTAATTCTGGAGTTAAATTCAATTTAAATCACGTTGACTTGTATATAGGAAACGCTCAGATTTTGGAAAACGGCAAGTTAAATAAATATGATCCACAAAAAGTCACAGACTATATTAAGTCCAGAATGAACGGTAGATATTTAGTAGATGATATTGTAAAAATTATGATAAATCTAAAGTCTGGCGAATATAAAGGCACAGCTTGGGGATGCGATCTTTCTAAAAAGTATGTTGAAATAAATAGCGAATATACTACTTGATCCCAGATCCATTCTGGCGCAACGAAAGTGGGGGTTTAAAATTCCTTATAACATAAATATAACACTTGATTTCCACATAAGAAATAATATTTGCATTAGTCATATTGGGGATTTTGCTTCTTTCCAAGTCTATTCAGATATTGTCTCAATGATATAGAGACGTATTTTGTAATCCAGAAACGGAATATAGATGTATAAAAAATCATTACTTGTACGCACAAAAATGTACGTTCTGGAAAAGTACAATTATCATTTGAATCGCAATATATGAGGTTTAATAATCTTTCTACAAAAATTAATAATAGAGTTAAAGTGGTTGTATATTAATAATCTTGAAATTTGCTCCACTCACTGTCGAGTTTATTTAGTAAATCTAATTTTTCTTTTGAGAGTTTTCCGTTTTTATAAGCAATTTTTTGATATTGAATCCAACCTCTGACTTGTTCATTTTTTTGTTTAGCATTCTTAAGACTACCAAATTTTTCTATATATTTTTCAGTGTTTTTTAGTTTATTTAACCAAATATCTTCTTTTGACCAAGTGAAGTTTGCTTCTTCTAACAAATTTAATCTCCATTGAGTAATTCCTCCTTTCTTCTTATTTCGTTTTATTTGAGTACTTCTCCACTCACTTAAAATCTTATCCGTAGAATCCGTTGGTTCTTTCTTATTTTTGCGTTTGAAATCTAAATACTTTTTATAAACTTGAAGCCATTCTTCATCTTTTTTTCGTTTGGTATCAAAAACAAAGTCTAAGTCTTTTAATTGTTGAATTTTTTCTTTAGTTAATCTTTTATTTTCAAACCTTTTTCTGATTGTGCCAAACCACTTATATAACTGATAATATTTTGAACCTTTACCGTAACTAGGAATATTTTGAGTCCCCCCATATATTTTTCTTAATTCCTTGAATTCGTCAATTCTTTTATTCCATGTTTTATCTGATGCATCCCAAGAGAATCCAATTTGATCCAGAAGATCTATTTTTTCCTTAGCGAGTTTATTTTTTTTATATAACCTTCTCTGAATCTCCACCCATCTTCCAATATCTGGTTCATTTCTATGAACTAATGTATTACCGTGTTTTTCTTTAAATTCAAGAAGTTTTCCATATATTTCATACCATGATTCTGATGTATTTTTGACCAAAAGTACATTGATCGAATCTACAAACTCTTTACTTAAATTAGCAACTGGCAAATCAAAATGAACCTTTTGAATCCCCTTATAACCCTCTCTTCTTACTCTTCTTTTACCGAATGAAATTCTTAGATTATCAATACTTTCTTTAAGAACATCATCATGACACTTTAGTGCTCGTATCACTCGCCATACATCACTAAATCTTCCTGCTAAAACTTCATTATCTACATTATTTAAATCTTTGAGATAGACAGGAATCAATATAGTTCCTTTTTTATTATTACCTTTTCTTAAAACTCTGCCGACTGCTTGAACAATATCAATCTCACTACTTTTTGGATCTACAAAAGTAATGCCATCTAATGATGGAACATCAACTCCTTCAGATAAACATCTTGCATTTCCAAGTATTTTAATTTCACCATTTTCTAAATTTTCAAGGTCTTGAATTTTGGAGTTACGATCCTCCGTACTCATTTTACCTTCAACATAATCGCAACTAATTTTACCTATTGGTTTATCTTTCTCAGGGATTAAATTAATAACTTTTTTAAATGTATCTTTAAATAATTTTGCTCCTGAAATACGAGTATGGAAATTAATAATTCTACTCAAATTATTTTGTTTGATTCCTTTTGCAAGAGCAATTTGTAGAGCAAGAGTTTCTGCATCTAATATATTTTCTTCTGAGGTTTTAATAAAATCCCTATTTTTAATTTGTTCTGTAACCATTTGATCATCTACTCCAACAACAATTAATTCATAATCAGAGAGAATTTTTTGTTCGATGGCATCTGAAAACTTAAAAGTATGAATTACTTCTCCAAATAATTTTTCGTCATCCATAGATGCGACTTCTATTTCACTTTTTGTTGCTTGTTTTTTAATTTGATTAGTTAAAACTTTTGGAGTTGCTGTAAAGAATAACCTCTTCGAGGTTCTAATTTTTGCTTCGTCTAATACGGCACTAAATTCACTTGATACTTTACCTGCGCATTTGTGTGCTTCATCAGCAAAGACCATATCAAAATTAGGAATATTGATGTTTTTTTGCGCTTCAACTACTAACAGTGATGATTGATAAGTAGAAAATAAAACTTTGGATTTTTCCTTAAGGAGGAAATTTTGAATTTCTTCGACGTTACTTGTTACAGGTATCCCTAATTCAGAGGGATCATTTATCCACTCATCTTCTCCATTATTTTTCTTATGAACTGTGTGATCAGAGCAAACACATAACCAATCAAAATTGAATTTGGCATTATTTCTCCATGATGATAAAGTTTGACTCAGGAGATTTAAAGAGGGAAGTAAGACTAAAGTTTGTTTCAATTTTAACTCTTCCTTAATCCACAAAGAAGTTAATGTTTTTCCTGTTCCGCATGCCATTATTATCTGGCCTCTACTAATGTTGTCGATTTTATTTAAAACATCATTTATTGCTTTTCTTTGATGAAGTTTTGGCGTAAAAGGATCTTTCTTTTTCCCAGAAGATAAATTTTTAATAGAAGATGGGAATTTAATATTTGCTTTTCGAAAATCTTTTAATAGAAATTTGATAACTTTATTTTCTTTTAGTGTTATTTCTGCATTTGATCCAATACGATTGGTGCTTGCAATTAAAAGTCTCCTGTGAAATTTTGTAGTTGGAGAAGCAGATATAAAACTATCAATTGATTCTTTTGTAATTGATGTTTGAGGTGAATAACCTTTTGATTGAACTGCCCATTTATTACCTTCTTTATCTTTAAAAATTAAATCTACACCTAGATCTTTTTTATCTGTTTTAAGAAATTGATCAACAATAGAACTCCAAATAGGATCATTGAGTAGAAACCATTTGACAAATATTTGTTCAAAAGGGCGACCTTTCTCTGTTTTATTGTGTTTTATATTGCCTTCTTCATCTAAATCTAAAGATGAAAAGAATTCATCAAAGGTTGCCATCTTGCGGGATCAAAAGACAAAGCACATCGGATTAGTAATAATCATAAGAGTTAATTTGTCCCTAAAGTTATTTGCTTTATAACCGTTTATTTTTGCTTGTTCGTAATAATTACATGCTTCTTTGATTTCACCATCAAAGTATTTTCTTCTTGCATTGGCCATAAAAACTTTTGTATTTACTTTCTTTTGAAATTCTTCAGAAATATTTGGTAAACAGTACTTTTGCACCCATGAAGTTGCTTTTTCATTATTATTTTCGCTTGCTTTTTGCCAATCAAAGCATGCTCCTTGAATATCTCCAATATTTGATTTAAGGATCCCTCTTGAAGCATATGCATTTTTCAACTCAATATTCTTATTAATTGCTTTTGAATAATCTCTTATTGAACTAAATTTGTGCCCAAGTTTGGCATTCACAATTGCACGATTATATAAAGCAACGCCAATATTAGGATCAATTTCTAATACTCTGTTGAGGTCATCCCAAGCGCCTGCAATATCTTGAATCTTGTTTCTTGAATATGCTCTGCTAAAAAAAGCGTAAAAATTATTTGGATTTAGTCTGATTGCTTCAGTAAAGTATTCAATTGCTAATTGATGATTATCAAAGTCACTTTGTATATAACCATCTAATAGGAGTTCTCTTGATCTTTCTAAATCCAGGACATTCTTACCATTTAATGCAAATATTTCATAAGGTACCGAAAGTAAAAATATTAAGGAAGATAGAAGAAAAATTGGTCTAATTTTTTTCATGAATTCTTATTTTTTTAGTAGATCGATTATTTATTATTAGATCGATTAATCTTTGGGATTCAAGTTTAACCTCAGGGAAAATAGTCTTTTTAAATAATTTATGCATTTTTTCGGATAAATATCCAAAAGCGATCACTACATGATCTGTATTGTGCTTTTGAATGATTTGTCTGGATATTTTCATACCATGTTTGCTTAAATACTTCTTTATAAAATAAAAATTATTTTCAGAATCAAATTTAAGAAGCATTAGTTCCTTAAACATTTCTTCTTTGTTTAGTTTGGAAATTTTAAGTTCGAATTTTTTTAATTCAAGTTCTATTTCAGTTGGCATTGCAGTTTTTCGATCCATAATATAAAAATTGACTTGTTTAGATTTAACCGATTTAACAACTTTTTTCTTCGTATCCAGGCATATCAAAATATTTACTGTTCTAAAAAATTAATTTTATTACTTTTAAAAAATAAATATTGAATATTTTTTAATGTTGGTTCATCCTTTACAAAGAAAAGAATTTGAGACCTGGATCGGTAATTCTTCTATCAAAGAACCTGAAAGAAAAAACTTTTTTAATTGGATAGTAAATAGTCCAGTACAGATTTATATTCCAAGAATACCTCCAGTAGGATGCTCTATATCAGCAGGTTGGTGTATAGGTGATTACAACGGATATGTCTTTGACATAACCGTTTCTATCGATCATTTTGATTGGATGAGTTATATCAACAAAGAGTACAAATATATTTCTATTGATTCAGAGGTAATCAATTACTTAAATTGGATTGGAGATATTCCAACTAGTCGTTTTTCTATAGATCAGCGAACTGGATATTTTGATAAAAAAGCACATAAAAAAATAAGTGTTTATTTAATTAAAGAGGATGAAAAATTTTACGAGATAGAGGCAGAAAAAAAAGCAAGTTAACTAATTGATGTTATTTATTAATTAAGCAAGCCTATTCATAATGAAAAAGTATTTAATCTCTGGCTTAGTTGATACTTATAGAATCAAATTAAATTTATTTGCTCTATCTCCAAATAGTGCAATAAGTATTTTTAAACAAAAGTATCCAAGTGCTGAAGATGTTTATGTAATACAAGATTTATTTAAGAGAAAATAATATTTAAATTAATTCCCTTGTAGCACTTTTATAACACTAGTTCAGTGATACCAATTGGTTTGACCCTGTGAAAAAAGGTTTGTAACACCTATATAACACTAATTTTGTGGGTAAGAACTCAGTGATACCAATGGATTTGGGATTATATATGTATCAATAGTGAATATACTACTTAAGTTTTAGTAAATCTAATGGTAGATATTCATTCATATAAAGAAACAGTATTGTTAAAGTTCCAATTACAGAGCCTATAAAACCTCCAAAAAAATTAACTAATAATCCAGATTGTTTAATTACTGCTTCTTCTTTTTTTTCATCTTCAAAATTAGGAGAATCAACTACTTTTAAGCGCTGATTAGTTTTTGGTTGTGTAAGTTGTTGGTGTCGGATGAGGGCTTCGAAATCAGGCATGGAATTTGTGAGGCAATTGAACAATAAGCAGACCAGCCCGTCATTCGACGTGGATCTGATCTGCCTAAATCGTCTACAGCTTCAAATACAGCATTGCCCGAGGCTTCTGCTTTATCAAATGCTGAAAGTAAAGGTATAAATGTATCAAAAACATACAAACCAAAATTTTCTAGAGCTGCTTTGGCTTGTTGAGCTGCTTTTTGCTGTCTAAAGTCAACTTTTACTATTACTACTGCATGATTAACTTTTAAGTTGCTTAATAAATTAGCTAGTTCAACAGTTAATTCTACTGATCTTGCTTTTGCAGTTGTAGGTAAGATAACTAAATCTGAACCATACGCTAAGTGTTTAAGTTCCTCTTGATCACTGCTAGCCTGGCCATCAGTTATTACAATTTCTGATGATCTTGATGCTTTAGCAGCTGAACTGACGGGGAAAACTGGGAATTCAAGATTGCCTCTTGATGCGTATGCCAAAGCAGATCTATTCTTGTCGGCATCGACTATGCAAACTTTTTTACCTTCAGAATGCCAAACACTAGCAAGGTGAATACTTGTGCAGGTCTTGGCTACACCCCCTTTTTGTCCGCAAACGGTAATGAACAATTTTTTATTTTTATTTCTCTTACTTTGGAGAATAATTTCTTAATGTCAAGAGAAATTGATTTTTAATGCTTTAAAACTTATTTTTTGAAATATTTTAAAGAAGCTAATATTTTAGATAACCTTATAAAGTTCCTTAATTAAATTGTCTAGTGAAGAAAAGAATTGGATTAGGTACTTGGTCGTGGGGGAATAAGCTTTTTTGGAATTACCAATCTACAAATGACGATGATTTACGTGAGACATATAATGAAGCGTTACAAAGAGGTTTCGATCTAATAGATACTGCAGATTCTTACGGTACTGGGAATCTTCAGGGTAGAAGTGAATTGTTGATAGGCAAATTTTTACTAAATACTCCTTCAGAAAAGAAAAAAAGAATTCAAATAGCAACCAAACTTGCACCTTATCCCTGGAGAATAGGTAACAGAGGTTTTAATAAACCTTTTTTGAAGAGTTTAGAGAGACTTAATAACAAATTAGATATAGTGCAATTACATTGGTCAACTGCAAAATATAATCCTTGGCAGGAATTAGGACTGTTGAATAATCTTTGTGATTTAAAAGATGAAGGCTTTGATTTTCAAATCGGTTTATCAAACATAGGCCCAAAAAGATTGGCGAAATTAATTAATTTCTTAGCAACAAGAAATCAGAGCCTAAAAAGTGTTCAGATACAATTTTCTTTGCTTGCTCCCGATTTAGGAAAAAAATATCAGGTAAAAAAAATTTGTGAAGAAAATAATATTGATTTCTTTGCTTATAGTCCTTTGTCTTTTGGGATACTTTGTATTGATCCAGACAAAGAAGACAATAAAGAAAAAAGTTTTATTCGTAATGCGTTATTTAAAAACTATAAAAAACCAACATATGAATTACGGAGGTGCCTAAAAAGAATTGCTGATCAAAGGTCAGTTTCCCAAGCACAAGTAGCAATTAATTGGTGTTGTTATCAAGGAACTATCCCACTCGTTGGAATGAGAAAAAAATCTCAAGTTGTAGATATATCGAATGTATTTAATTGGAATTTAGATAAAAATGAATTTAAAGTACTCCAAGAAGTTTCACAAAAATGTTTAAAAAAAATGCCGAAAAATCCTTTTTCGAGTAATTAATCAAATTTTTAGCTAGATATTTTTTTATTTTTTTTTATTTGACAACCACTATTCCATAGTTCATTGGGAAATTTTTCACCAGTGAATCTAATAACTTTTGGTTTGAGATTTATTATCAAGTCATTTAGTTTTTTATTAGATCCCATTTTGCAAGATTGGATTTTTTAATAAGATAAATTAATTTAAAATTTATCTTCTCAGTATTTATACTTATAGAATTGAAAAAATTCTTTTTAATACAAGCAAGTGCAGCAATATTTACACAATAATAAATTATCTACTACAACTTCTTTATTGAAAAAAGTGGAGTCCTTCCAGACTCCTCGTATCATTTGGTTGATAAGGCTGATATAACCCCATCTCCTTTAGGATCAAGCAGCAACTGGTGCTGTTTGACGGGAGAAACTAACGATTTTGTTAGCATTTGTGTTTTTGCTCTAACCGAGCCGGCTTCAGTCACCTTCCTTATGCCCCGTCGAAACCATTACAACCCCAAATAGTGGAGTTGAGCGGAATCGAACCGCTGTCCGAAACATCGGTTGAGATCACCTAGTCCAATTGGACATTTATATTCTGACAGGCAAAATGGTTATTGAATAGTTTTTTTATTAAGTTTTATAGTATATGAATGTAGTGGCATCAGCTCCGGAGGGACTAGAGAAAACTTTAGCTGAAGAAATTTTAAATTTAGGCGGCTCTAATATTAATACTTACAAAAGATTTATTAATTTTGAATGTGATTTTGAAACTTTTTATAGAGTTCATTTTTATTCCAGATTAGCTTTTCGTTTTTATAGAGAAATTGCAAGTTTTAATTGCTATGACAAGCAATCTTTATATGAAGGGGTTAGAGATTCATTTGATTGGTTAAATTGGTTGCACTTTGATAAAACGTTTAATGTTCAAGTGACTGGGAGAACATCTTCTTTAAGTCATACTCATTTCACTGCTCTTGAAGTAAAAAATTCTATAACTGATTTGCAAGAGGCAGTTTGGAACAAAAGATCAAATATTTCTCTAGATAATCCTGATTTTATAATTCATCTGCATTTAAATAATAATAAAGCAATTCTCAGTCTTCAAAGCAGCGTAGAAAGCTTACACAAAAGAGGCTATAGACCCGCAATTGGAAATGCTCCATTAAAAGAAAATTTAGCTTCTGGATTGATAAATATGACTCAATGGAATGGTAAAGTTCCCTTAATAGATTTAATGTGTGGCTCAGGAACTTTTTTAATTGAGGCAGTCAACCAATTCCTTGGAGTTCCCATAAATATTGATCAAGTATATCTTTTTGAGAATTGGTTGGACTTTAGGAAAGATATTTATCTTAATGAAAAAAATAAGGCAAAAAATAAAATTATAAATTATGAAAAATTACCAACAATAATAGGGTGCGAAATTAATAAAAAAGTTTTTCAGCAGGCGAATGTAAACATATCATTAGCTGGACTCCAAAATTATATTGAGCTTATAAATAATAATTTTTTAGCACTGCAATTAAATTGCACACCTGGGATAATCATATGTAATCCTCCATACGGCAAAAAATTAGGCGATGAAAATGAATTAATTTGTTTATATGAACAAATGGGAATCTTCCTAAAGAATAATTTTTCAGGTTGGGAATTTTGGTTGCTTAGTGGAAATCCAAAACTAACAAAATATTTGAAAATGAAATCCTCATTGAAAATTCCTGTTAGTAATGGAGGGATAGATTGTAGATGGATAAAGTATTTAGTTAGGTAATTTATTTTTTGCCTAAAACGGCTTTTGTCGTCTTGCCTAAACCCTCTAGTGTTTGAGGAAGATATGGTCCTTTGGCTAATTTTCCTCCAAGCTTCAAACTTATACCTGCAAGAAATAAATCGATAAATATTATTAGCAATAAATTATATTCAATATTCCAGTTATTATAATTTTTTAGAAATAGATAAAAAATAATATGGATGCAAATTAGTACTAATAATAGTAATGTGCTTCCAACTGCCAGAAATATTCCACCACTAATTAATCTTCTTTTTTCTCTATCTACTTCTTGTAGAGCTATTCTGACGTGCAAATCCATTACTGAACTTGCGATAGCCGAAATTCTAGAAGCTGTGTTTGCAAAGTTTTTGTTATTGGGTTTTTCCATATTATTTCCTTCCACTGTTTAGGAGAGTTCCTATTAATAAACCAATACCAGCTGCAATAGCAATAGATAATAGTGGTTTTTTCCTTATTGGACTTTCTATTTTTGGTCTAAGAGTATTGTTAAGTTCCTCTAATAACTCTTCTAATTGACTTTCGATAGGTTCAATTTTTTCTGATATTTCCCAATTGTTTTCTTTTATTGAATCAATGATTTCAAATAGTTGGCGTTTTATTCCAATTGCTGATGTTCCACTATGGCTAGCTATCACTTCAACTAAATCATCAATACTCCCTTTAGTGGCTTCAAGGGTTTGCTGA
Source organism: Prochlorococcus sp. MIT 1304 (assembly GCF_047305015.1). Taxonomy (NCBI): domain Bacteria; kingdom Bacillati; phylum Cyanobacteriota; class Cyanophyceae; order Synechococcales; family Prochlorococcaceae; genus Prochlorococcus; species Prochlorococcus sp. MIT 1304. Next base: position 567,690 of record NZ_CP138974.1, read on the forward strand.
GCAATGTTAGGCCATTTTTCTTTTATTAAAGGTATTAAACTGTCAATTTTTTCAAAAAACCATTTTTCCGAGATAACTTCTTTTTCAGGAAGTTCAGGGTTATCTTCTTTTTCTTCTACTTCTTTGGGAGGATGGTAGGTCTCCATTATTTAGTCTTATTTATTTTAAGATTAGACCCTATTTTCTTAATTTGGAACCCTTATCTAAAGATTTGTGCGATTTATATAAAATAAAAACATATAAAAGTTTATTTACATTTTATTTATCTACTCAGTTCTGTAAGAAGGTTTTGTTAAGCTATTACTGAATTTATTAAATGAGTTTAAATTTCATCATGGATATTACATTTGCATCATTAATTTTTGCATCTCGCACAATCCCTACAGATTTTGGATTAGTAGCTGCAGCTATTGCTGGAGCCGGCAGTTTGCTATTCATTGCTTTAAGATTTGTTCCTGATGCAAGTAATTAAATTACAGGAATAATCTTTAAGAAAATATATTTTAACTCAACTTTTTTGAAAATAGATTCGATTTATTTATCAACTAGATAATGAATAAATGGGTTTTGCTTGAACATAAAGTTTATTCTGCTAACTCTTTTGATATTCATTATGATTTTCTTGTCGAAAATGGCATAGATTGTTTAACTTGGAAATTTTTAAAATTACCTTTATTAAATAAAGCTTCTATAGAAATTTCTAAGCAGCCAAATCATAGACTGGTATGGCTATCCCGGATAGAACATGAACTTTCTGATAATAGAGGGTTTGTAAAAAGAATTGATCATGGAATATTTAAAAATGTTTCTGATAAGTTCGACCCTGAATTTTATCGATTCATTTTGGATGGTGAACTTCTTTGTGGTTTGTTTGAAATTTCGGGTAATTCTTGTAGATTGAGTAAAAATTATTAATATTCATTTATAAATAAACGTAATATTTCTATTGAGAATCTTTGCAAATTAGTTATTCTTATTTAGTTATTGAGACTTGAGATTGGTACATATCAATCAGGTCGAGTTTGAAAATTTTAAATCTTTTGGGGGAAATGTAAAAATTCCTCTTGAAGAAGGTTTTACGGTGGTTACGGGTCCTAACGGTTCTGGAAAAAGTAATATTTTAGATGGAATTTTATTCTGTTTAGGTTTATCCAATAGTAGAGGGATGAGGGCTGAAAGATTACCAGATCTAATAAATAACTCCAAAGTTAAAGAGGGTAAGTCATCAGAAACATCTGTATCGGTAAAATTTAATATTCAAGATTGGTTTCCCAGAGAAGATCTTCCGCCTTTGGAACTAGAAGAAGAAGAAATTGGCCTTAATAAAGGTCAAAAAGAATGGGTAGTTTCTAGAAAATTAAGGCTTATGCCAGGGGGTTCTTATGCTTCTACTTATACGTCTGATGGAAAACAATGTACCTTGCAACAAATACAGAGAATATTAAGAGATATTAGTGTTGATCCTGAGGGCAGCAATGTTGTTATGCAGGGTGATGTAACAAGAATAGTATCAATGAATAATAAGGAGCGGAGAAATCTTATTGATGAATTAGCAGGAGTCGCACTTTTTGATACAAGAATAGAACAAACTAATGCAAAATTAAATGACGTTTTTGAAAGACAAGAAAGATGTGAAATTTTAGAAAATGAATTGCAATCTAGTAAGAATAAGCTTGAAAAAGAATGTGAAAAAGCAAAGCGATATAAAGAGTTAAAGGCAAAACTACAACAAATAATGGAATTAGAGAAAGTTCTTATTTTTGAAAAACAAGTTAAGCATGTTGAATCTATAGAAAAAAAAGAAAGTGAAATTGAAAAAAATAAAATCTTATTTAATAAACAAAAAGCATCTATTAGTAATGAAATATCAGTTTTAGAAGATGCTTTGAAAATACTAGTTGATGAGCTGAAGGAGAAAGGAGAGGATACTTTAATAAAAGTTAATTCTGATATTGGAAGTATTAACTCTAACTTGAGAGAACTTGATAGGATATCAATTCTGAATAAAGAAGAAGGTATTAAATTACAAAAACAGAGAGATGAAATTTCAATTTCTAAGAGGAATATTGAGTCAGAAAAGATTAGACAAGAAAATTTCGATGATAATTTTTTAAATCAATTGAACTTGCAAATTGATGATCTCACTTTAAAACACAAATTATCCAGAAAAAAACTTTCTGATGCGGCTGGAGAATCTGGAGAATTCTCAAAACAAAGTATCAAATTAAATGCTGAGCTTGAAAGTATAAAAAATCAAATTAATCCTTTGGAAATAAAAAAAAGGAAAATTGAAGAAGAGACTATTCAAAATAATATTCAAAAGGATGAGATATTGTCACAGATCGAATCCTTAGACTTAGAAGAGCAGAAAATTTTTAAGGGAAATCAAAGAAAAAAAGAGACATCCGATACAAAGAATAAAAATTTAGCAAGTAATAGCGCAGAAATTAATTCTTTAAAAAATGAAATCGATTTATTAATTAAAACTAAATCAAGGCTAAATAACGAGCAATTAAGGCTTGAAAAAGATTTATCTAGATTCGAAAGCAGGAAAGAAGCTTTAAACGAATCTAGAGGTTCATATGCTCTCAGAATTCTTTTAGAGGCAGGGTTAGAAGGTATACATGGTTATGTAGCTCAACTTGGAGAGGTCAGTGAGAAAAATAGATATGCATTAGAAATTGCTGCTGGAAATAGGTTAGGACAAATTGTTGTTGATAATGATCATATTGCTGCAAAAGCAATTGAAATTCTTAAAAAGAAGAAAGCGGGAAGATTAACTTTTTTACCTTTAAATAGAATTAAAAGTCAAAAAAAGAATTATGTAATTTCAAGATTTGAAAATCATAGGGAGAATGGATTTATTGATAAAGCTATTAATCTAATTACTTTTGATGAAGTTTATTCAGATGTTTTTCGATATGTTTTTGGAGATACTTTGGTTTTTTCAGACTTATCCTCAGCTAGGTTATCTACACAAAAAAATAGGTTGGTTACCTTAAGTGGTGAATTATTAGAAGCAAGTGGTGCTATTACAGGAGGCAGTAAGTTAAATAAAGATTTGGCTTATAGGTTTGGAACTAATAATGAAATTGATGATTCCAGTCCTATAAAAGAAAGATTATTAGTTATCGAAGAAGCTTTAAAAGAGTCAAATAATGATTTGATACTAAAAAATAATAGACTTAATACATTAAATTCTAACCGCAGTCAAATAATTGAGGATTGTGCCTCATTTAATAAAGAAATTGAAGTAAATCAAGATTCACTTAAAGCTGTCTCGCAAAGAATTGAGGATTGTAAATCGAGATTAAAAAAACTTGATATTGCTAATAATTTATTAGTTAACGAGTTAGGGCATTTAAAAAATCAATTGAAGCCTTATTACGATAAGTTTGATCAACTACAAACCATTCAAAAGGCAAATTATGAAAAAAATCAAAAATCATCATTAATAGCTTTTAATGACGATTTTAATAATCTTGATAAAAAACTTGAATTACTTATTAAAGAGAGAAATACATTACTAGATAAAAAGAATCAATTTGCTTTAAATAAAGAGCGTATCAATAATTCATTAAAAATTACTCTACTACAAGAAAAAAACTTGCAGGAATCTATTAAACAACTCGCAACTGCTCATAGTGAATGGCTAGAAAAAAGAGATCAATTTAAAAAAGAACTTTCAGATCTTGATAATCAAAAAAATTCTCTAGAGAAGAATTTAGGTTTATTGAGAAGGAAAAGAGATGAATTAAACTCTTCAATTTCAAATAAAAGGCAAGAATATAATAACTATCTGTTAAAGCTTGAATATCTTGAAAGGGATATGCATACCCTTAAAGAAGAGATGAGGAGCGAGAAAATAAAATTAGAAAATTATAAAAGAGATCTACCTAATCCTTCCCCGGAGTTTGGAGAATATGAAGGGAAGAGTCTTGAATCTTTGCAATCAGAAATTTCGATTATAAATGCAAAATTAGAAAGCTTAGAACCTGTCAATATGTTGGCTCTTGATGAATTAGAAGAATTAATTGAGAGATTAAATGGTTTGCGAGAAAAATTAGAAATTCTATCTAATGAAAGATCTGAATTATTGTTGAGAATAGAAACTGTATCTACGATGCGTCAAGAAGCTTTTATGCAAGCATTTACAGAAGTTGATAGACATTTTAGAGAAATTTTTGCAAATTTATCTGATGGAGATGGATTTCTTCAACTTGAAAATCCTAATTCTCCTTTAGAAGGAGGATTAACTTTAGTGGCTCATCCCAAGGGAAAAAATGTCAGAAGATTAGCGTCAATGTCTGGTGGTGAAAAATCGTTAACTGCTTTAAGTTTTTTATTTGCTTTGCAAAAGTATAAGCCTTCACCTTTTTATGCATTAGACGAGGTTGATAGTTTTTTAGATGGTATTAATGTTGAAAGGTTGTCAAAATTAATATCAAATCAGTCCTCAAATGCTCAATTTATAGTCGTAAGTCATAGAAGGCCTATGATTAGTGCATCTGAACGAACAATTGGGGTTGCGCAAGCAAGAGGTGCTAATACTCAAGTTCTTGGGTTACCAAATGCTGCATAAACACACTTTTTTAAATTTATACGTCAGAATGATAAAAAGAAATTTATGAGCTTGTCTAACACATCTGCTAATAAGAATCTCCCTAACTCGGTTCCTAGTGAACGTTTATGGTTAAGGTCAGAATTAATGGGAACACAAGTGATAACTACTGATACTGGAAGGCGGCTAGGCGTAGTTGGCGAAGTTGTTGTTGATATTGATAGAAGAGAGGTTGTCGCTTTGGGACTAAGAGATAATCCACTTACAAGATTTTTACCAGGTTTGCCAAAATGGATGCCTTTAGAAAGTATAAAGCAAGTTGGAGATGTCATATTAGTTAACTCCCTAGATTCTTTGAGTGAAAGTTTTTCTCCAGAAAGGTATGGGAAGGTAATTAATTGTCAAGTGATTACAGAATCTGGACAACTTCTGGGAAGAGTTCTTGGCTTTTCTTTTGATATTGAGACTGGGGATTTGATATCTCTTGTTATGGGTGCTGTTGGTGTTCCGCTTTTAGGAGAAGGAGTTTTAAGTACTTGGGAAATACCTGTTGAGGAAATTGTAAGTAGTGGTACCGATAGGATTATTGTTTATGAAGGTGCGGAAGAGAAATTGAAGCAACTAAGTAGTGGACTACTTGAGAAACTTGGAGTCGGGGGTTCTTCATGGGATGAAAGGGAAGTAAATGGATACTCAGCAAATCTTGTACCTGTTGAGAATCAGTTACTTTCAGGTTCTGAATCAGAACAGCAAAACAATTTGGTCGAGGAATATGAAGAAGTTGTTGAACAAGATGATTATGCAGATGATTATGAAGATGATTATGAAGATGATTATGAAGATGAACTTGAATATGTTGAAATAAAGGGTTCTGAAGAAGAAATAAATTATAGAAAAAAGCTATACATGGAAAATGATGATTCTGATCAGATCCAGAATCAAAATAGTGTTAATCAAATAAATGAAAAAAACAATATTGATTTAAAGCAAAAACAAAAATCAACTACTAATTTAGCTTCGAAAAGACCAATTCAAAATGCAACTGAAACTTTAGATATTGAACCAATGAACGAACAAAATTTAGTTCAAGATAATAAAAAATCAGAAAAGTTTGAAATTGATGATCCCTGGTAATTGTTAAAGTTTTTTTATTGAATCAACAATTATAGAAGCAAGCTTTTTTGCAGCACCTTTATTGCCTCTTTCTTTATTTAGATTATCCCTAATACTTTTTAATTGATCTCTGTTTTTAATAAGAAATAATACTTCTCTTGCAATTTTTATTGTCGAAATATTACCTATCCTTTCAGGGACAATCATTTTCTTAGCTTTAATATTTGGCCAAGCAAAAAACTTCTTTTTTTTAAAATAGAAATTTTTAATTATAAAAGTTAGGAATCTATTTATGAATGAAATTTTTCCAACTACTCCAAAAATACCATCCCAAGCGTTCATCATATTTAAATGTTGAGTTGGCAGAACAACTAACATTGGAAGACTAATTGCTGCTAATTCTGCAGTATTTGCTCCTACAGTTGTAATTGCAAGATCACATTCTTTTAATATTTCATAGCAAGGATGTTTTTTGATTAGATAAATCTTTGTTTTTTTTGATGTTTCAATTACATAATCAAAACTAGAGTCTTTGAAGTTTTTAATTGTTTTGATTTTTGATGAGTAATATTTAGCAATTGGATTTTTGTTGCTTTGAAAAAATAAATATTCACTTTTATCAGTGGTTGGTGCAATGGGGATTATAAAATTTATATTTTGATTTTCTTTAGCGATATGATCTGCAACTTCTAAGAAGAAAGGAATTCCAATAGAAAGCTTTGCTTTCTTAGAACCAGGCAATAATGCAATGTAGTGTTTTTCTTTATTTCTTAGTGATATTTTGCTATTAAGTTTGATATCTGCCATCAAATCGCCAATTACTTTGCATTTATATTTATATCTTTTAGGTATTAACTCTTTTACTTTTTCATTCATAGCAGCAATTTCATTGGTCCAATTAGGCCATCTAGAAACCCATTCAGCATATGTGATATTTAAATAACCTAATCTTTTAGCTAATAAAATGCTCCAAAATTGATCCCCACCAAGGAAAATAACTATCCCTTTTTTTGGCCAATCAGCAAAAGAATTTGGCTTTATTAATAATTTCCAAAAACTTTTGGATTTTGTAATTAATTCGAATTTATTCCATGAATTTGCAACTAAAAATTCTTTACCAGTGGCATTTGGGCAAGGAACAAGGACTAACCTAAGAGTGAAATCTTGTTTATCTTCATCACTTAGTGATTTATTTATTTTGTTTAGCTCATCCACTACAGGATTTACCCATGTAGTTAATTCACCAGGACCATTGGAAATTATAACTACTGCAACTGATTCTTTTTTCATTGCAGTTAAGCCAGAATACATTAAATGCGGACGGCGAGACTTGAACTCGCAAGGCCGAAGCCACACGCTCCTTAGACGTGCGCGTCTACCAATTCCGCCACGTCCGCAAAGGGTTTTTAGCAGCCGGGGGATGCTGAAACCTTAAAAATATCATACATTATTGGCTGAATTAAGGATTTAGTTCGAAAAGAGTTTTTTGAATATGATGAATAATTTTTCTATTGCATAAAACAAATATTTATACATATATAACGTTTTAGGTTGTATTGTAAAAAATGTCCTCTGATCACTAAAAAATTTTGTTGAATACTTTGGCAAATAATTTTTTATTTTAAGTCATTTCATTTCTTCAATTTAATTTTCATAATGGTTGAAAAAGTTTTAATTGCTAATCGTGGAGAAATAGCTTTACGAATTGTCAGAAGTTGTAGAGAACTAGGTATTGCAACCGTTGCAGTTTTTAGCACTGTAGATAAAAAAGCATTGCATGTTCAGCTTGCTGATGAGGCGGTTTGCGTAGGAGATTCATTAAGTAATAAGAGTTATTTAAATATTCCAAATATACTTGCTGCTGCTACATCGAGAGGAGTTGATGCTATTCATCCTGGTTATGGATTTCTTGCGGAAAATGATAAATTTGCTGAGATGTGTAATGATCACGGCATAGTTTTTATTGGCCCATCTCCTAAAGCTATTAGATCTATGGGAGATAAATCTACAGCTAAAGAAACTATGGAGGCAGTTGGAGTTCCAACAGTACCTGGTAGTAAAGGCTTGTTATCAAATGTTGATGAGGCTTATAAATTGGCAGATGATATTGGCTATCCGGTAATTATTAAAGCCACTGCTGGAGGAGGTGGAAGAGGTATGCGGCTGGTTGAAAACTCTGATAATCTAGAAAAAATGTTTAAAGCAGCTCAAGGCGAAGCTGAAGCAGCTTTTGGTAATGATGGTTTATATATGGAGAAATTTATAAAGAAGCCAAGACATGTAGAAATTCAAATTTTGGCCGACAGGTCGGGTAATGTTGTTCATTTAGGAGAGCGAGATTGTTCAGTTCAAAGAAGACATCAGAAGTTACTAGAGGAGTCTCCTAGTCCTGCAATTAATACTGAGCTAAGAAAAAAAATGGGAAACGCAGCGATTGCTGCTGCAAAAAGTATTGGCTACGAAGGGGCGGGGACAGTTGAATTTTTAGTAGATGATGATGATAATTTTTATTTTATGGAGATGAATACTAGGATTCAAGTTGAACATCCTGTTACTGAAATGGTTACAGGAGTTGATTTAATAGCTGAGCAAATTAAAATCGCAAGCGGAGCAAACTTGGAATTTAATCAGGATGATATTCATTTAAACGGTCATGCCATTGAATGTAGAATCAATGCTGAAGATCCTTCTCACAATTTTCGACCATCACCCGGAAAAATAACTGGGTGGCTTCCTCCTGGTGGCCCTGGTGTAAGGGTGGATAGTCATGTCTATACAGGCTATGAAATCCCTCCTTTCTATGACTCATTAATTGGTAAATTAATAGTATGGGGAAAGGATCGTAATACTGCAATTAAACGTATGAATAGGGCTTTAAATGAATGTGCAGTAACTGGTATTCCTACAACAATTAACTTTCATCTAACCTTACTGAATAAGTCTAAATTTAAGCAAGGTAAGATTCATACTAAATATGTAGAAGAAGAATTATTGCCGAATTACTGAGAAAAAATTAAAAGATTTTTATGAAATATTTGTATGCAATGCAAGTTTTATAAGCCCTTGCTGACCGACTAATATTTCTCTTAAAAAGCTTATAATTCCGATCCAAATTACGGGTCCAACATCAACGCCTCCAATAGGAGGAATTAGTTTTCTTGTTAAATTAAGAATAGAGCTTGATGGTATTGAAATTAATAACCATAAACCTTTACTTAATTCAATTTTTGGGTACCAAGTAAGTATTAATCTTATTAGAAAAACTATAGTTAGATATGAAAGAGAAATTCCTAAACTAATATCTAAAATTTGAAGAGAGTTTACAAGCAAGGAAATCACAATTATTTAACTCATCTTAATAAATAACCCATTGAAACGTATTTAATTCGTATTATAAATTGAGAATTTAATATTTAAAAAGTGCTTCAAATCTCAAATTTATTACTAGCAGCAGATTTTTCTGCTGAAGTTGCAAATAATTCCGCAGTGGGAATGATAGGCAGTTTTATTGCTGCTGCTTTACTTATCGTTATTCCAGCCACTGCATTTTTGATTTTTGTCAGCCAGAAAGATTCCCTCGATCGTACTTCTACCGGAAGACGCTAGTTTTTGTAAAAGTTTTAAGTACACTATATATATAGGGGATATAAGTAACCCTTTAAAAATAAATTTTTGGAGAAAGAATGTGGTCAATGCTAGTCTCAATTGGGCCAGTATTGTTGGTATAGTTCTCGCGGTATGTGGAGGAGGCCTTTATTTTTTGAGGTCCTTTAAGCCTGCTTTGGCGCGGGATTATGATGTTTTCTTCGCAGCAATTGGACTTTTGTGTGGAGGAATATTATTTTTTCAAGGCTGGAGGTTAGATCCCATCCTTCAGTTTGGTCAGTTTTTATTAGCAGGAACTACAGTTTTTTTCGCGTATGAAAGTGTGCGATTGAGGGGAGTTGCTACTGATCAAGCTAGAAGGTCATCTTATTTTGACGATGATCCTATTTCTGATCTTCCAAGAAATTCTAGAGGTCGATTTAATGACGATTATGATAGGTTTGAAGAATCGGAAAGACCATCTAGAAGATTTAAACCCCAAGAAGATGAATTTGAAGAAGACTATAAGGAGGGTAGATCTCGTAGGAGGAATGTTTCAAGAGCAATACCCTCTTCTGCAGCAAGTAGAAGTAGGCCATCTATAAGGGAGATAAGTCAGTTTGAAAATGACGAGCCTTTAAGAAGGACAAGACAGACTTCTGAAGATAGAAATAGGAAACAACCAGAAACAAATAACTTTGGTGAAAGAAGAAATTTATCTCGCGATGAAGTGAAAACAGGGTCAAGACCCAGAATGAATCGTAGAGTTTCTAGACAAGATAATATCTCTCCTCCTGCTGATTCTTCTCCATTAAGAAAGAAACCTACTGGTTCCCCTATTAGGCAGCAAGCTTCAACAGCTCAAGTGGAAGATGCTTCATTTAAAGATGCTAATCAAGCTAAAAAACCACGAGAGTCTCGTAGAGTAAGCTCTTCAGCTAGATCAAGTTCAAAAAATCAAAATAGTAGATATAACGTTGGAACAAACAAGAAAAAACCCAGAGATAACAGTTCTAGATTTGATGATTAATTATAGGATTCCTGCCCATTTTAAAAACGATTGTTTACTAAATAGTTCAATCAATATTATTGAAAGAAAGCCAATCATTGCAAATCTTCCATTAGTTTTTTCAGAATAACTACTCCATCCAAATTTATATTCATCTTTAATTTCTATCGATTTTTCATCTAATTGATTATCTCCAATTTGTTCATTGATATTATTTGGTTCTTTCTGCTGTTCGATAAAACTCTCATTCTCTAGATTAGTGACTTCTGAGTTAGTTTGTTCTTCTTTCGAATTCATTTTTTTTGTTAATCCTTAAAATTATACTTATCAGACGTCAATAATTTCCAGTCTCCGTTTCCATTTAATTCTAAAACATTCTCGTGAAAATCTTTCAAGCTTGGTCTATGTCCAACACTAATAAGAGAAAGTTCTCTTTCCTTAAGTAAACTATATAGTTTTTTTTCAGTATTAATATCTAAAGCACTTGTTGCTTCATCAAGTACTGCAAATCTTGGAGAATTTAGTAATAGTCTTGCAAAAGCCAATCTTTGTTGCTCGCCTAAGGAAAGAATTCGTGGCCAATCTTGTTTGATATCAAGATTAGGATACCGATCCACCAAAGTTTTTAAATTTACTTCATGAAGTACAGAAGTAAGATGTTCATCACTAAATTTCTTTACTTCTGTGGGATAACATAATTGTTCCCTTAAAGAACCAAGTAGCATATATGGTTTTTGAGGTATGAATAATAATTCCCCAATTTTTGGTTTTTTAATTACACCCTGATCAGGTTCCCATAAACCACTAATCATTCTTAGTAAAGATGTTTTCCCGCATCCAGATGGTCCTACTACCAAAAGTGATTGATTATTGTTGATGCTCAAATTTAAATTTTTAATTATTGTTTTTTTTGATCCTGGTGGACAAAGGTCAGCATTATTAATAAGAATTGAGGGGTAATCTGAAATAACGTTTTGATTGCTGGTTGGGTTGGTTTGACTAATGGATTCAACTTTTGATTGGAATCCTTCTAATCTGCCAATACCAGCAGTAAATTTTGCAAGTTCTTCGATTTGATTAACAATGAAAAATAACGAACCTTCAACCATTCCAAATGCAAAGCTTGCCTGAATAAAGCGTCCATAATCAATATCACCTTTAAAGTAAGGGATTGCCATTATTAAATATGGAAAGAAATTTCCAGCATAATTAATGGATCTTCTCATTACGTCTATAATTACTCTCCATATAATCAATAAATTAAAGTTTCTCACCACTTCTCCTAATCGTCTTTCAGTTTCACTTTGCTCAGGACTCTCCCCAGAGTAAAAGGCAATTGATTCAGCATTATCTCGAATATGTACTAAGCCATATCGAAAATCTGCTTCATATCTGAGTTGATCAAAGTCAATCTTTACAAGATTTTTTCCAGCAATTAAGAGTATAGAAGTTGCAAATGCGGCGTAACCAAATAAAGAAAAAGTAAGTGTTGTACTAATACTCCATAAAATAAGAATATTGAGTGAAAATGTTAGTAAGGCATCAAAAATACCTAATGTGAAAGAGAGACTTTGCCCGGTAAAAGCTCGGGTATCATCTGTGATTCTTTGATCGGGATTATCTACATCGGTTTGTTCTTCATCATTGGGATTTAACTGGTAATAAGCTTTATTAGTCATATAATCTTTGACTAGACTTTTTGAAAGCCATTCTCTCCAAATTATTCCTAACTTATATGTAAAAAATATTTGGGAAACCCGTATTGGTAGAGCCACAGCGAAACAACAAGCGTAAATTCCCAATATCCGATAAAATCCATCCTCTTGTTTTTCTACTAAAGCATTTGTTAAATCTCTTGCGATGAATCCAATACCTGCGTTTATTCCGTTTACAGCTAAAAGCATTAATACAATTATCGCAAGGAATAACCAATGTAACCATCTACGGTTTTTTAATTGACGTCTTAAGCTAAAAAAGCTTCCTGATCCAATTAGAAATAATGTAGAGAAAAGCAATCCCCAACTCCCAGACCAAATTGAATTGACAGTACTTACTACACCTCCGAAATACTTTTCAAGAAAAATTGGTTGAAAGCTTTCAAAAAAACTTATTATTCCTGTAAGACCTACAAGTACTACTCCACCAACACAAAATAAAAGCGAAATCAAAAGCCATATGAATTGGAATCCATTACATTGATCTATGGGAAGAAAAAAAGGCTGAGATAGCTTCCTTAATTTTTGCAATTGGTACAGTATTTTGGATTTATTATTAACTGCTTTATTCATTACTAGACTAGTGTTATGAAGTAAATTATAACTTTTAGCAGTCTATTGACCAAAGCCAATAAATGAAAGTGCCCAGTCAGGTAAATTCAAATGATTCAAGATTGTTGCATCAAATTCATGAACTTTTGGAAAAGATTTATCTAATGCCCACCATAGTAGAAAAGGTAAATTAAATAAAATTTGTAATTGCCATTTATAAGTTAAAACGTTCCAAATTTTTATTAACTTAGTTTTGAGTGAATCATCTAGCTCTTCCCAATTTTTTGAAATTAAATTGAATAAATTTTTAGATTCTGTATTTAAGGACTCTGGAGTATTCATTTTGTTTTTATTTATTTATAACCCATTAATATTTCTTTCGAGAGTTTTAACCCGGAGGCCAATTCATTTTTCTTCCAGATAAAAAATGAATATGTAAATGAAAAACTGTTTGTCCAGATTCTGCTCCAGTGTTAATTACTGTTCTCCAATTAGTTAAATTTTTTGATTTAGCTATTTTGCTTCCAACAAAAAGTAAATGCCCTAATAAATTTGCATCTTGCTCAATACACTCTAATAAACTGATTATTGGCTTTTTAGGAATAACTAAAAAATGTACTGGAGCTTGTGCCTGGATATCATTAAACGCAATACAAAACTCATCTTCATAAAGCTTATCGCAGGGTATTTCTTCATTAATGATTTTTTGAAATATTGTTGTTTCAGTCATTAAATTAATTAATTGAGATAACGTCTTTTTCGTTAAATCCTTCTTTTAAAAGTTCTTTGTTCAAATCATCTTTTGATGTAACTCTATCTACAAATAATATTCCGTTTAAGTGATCCATTTCGTGTTGAATACACCTCGCTAAAAGTCCATCTGCTTTCATTTTACGTGGCCGTCCCATTTCATCTCTAAATTTTAATTTTATAGTTGATGGTCTTACTACATTCAAATAGACGCCAGGTATACTCAAGCAGCCTTCTTCATATGAATTAAGGGTTGTTCCAAAGTCTGTAATTTCTGGATTGATTAATATTAAAGGTTCTGCTGCTGAATCTTCAAAATTTACGTCTATGACAAGAAGCTCTTTGTTGATTCCAATTTGAGGTGCAGCAAGTCCAATTCCTTTAGCTGCATACATGCTTTGAAGCATTTCTCTAGCAAGTTTTCTAATCGATTCGTCAACTTTAGTTATTCTTTTGGAATTTTGTCTTAATACATCATCACCAAGTTTATAAATGTCTAGAGACGGCTTACCTGGTTGTTCTTTTGCAATTTTTTCTGCGTTTCCATTTGTTCTTGACTTTTTTGCAAGTTGTGAAAAATGGTTTGCCACGTTAAAAAAAAGGTTTTTACTTAAGAGTTTAGCTATAAAAATACTAGCACTTTAATTTGCATTCTTTATAGTTTTTTTAAATGAGTAATGATGATCAATTAAAAGTTAGGCAAAGTGTATCTAAAAAAAAATCTTTTAAGGAATTAACTATTGTTAGGGATATCATTTTTTGGATTGATCTTGTTGGCGAAGGTCAAAATGAAAATGCGATTTTTGCAAGACCATTTAATGAAAAAAGGGCGTTTCCTCAGAAATTAACAAGTAAAAAATATAATATTAAAAATAACTTTCATGGATATGGTGGTAAATCTTATAAATGTATATATTTAAAAAATAATTTTTATTTGATATGGATAGATCAGATTACCAACGCAGTATGGTTTCAAATTTTTAAAGAGGTAGCATCAAATTATAAAAGTCAAAAAAGATATCTCGATTCAGTTCAAGAACCTAGACAACTATCTAAATCAATTGATGGAAATTTCGATTCTTCATTTGTTATTTCTCAAAAAAATTTTTTGTATGGTATTTGCGAAATTAATAATAGAGATTACTTATTTTCTTTAAACTTAAAAAAAACTAAACAAGATATTTACCGAATTAAAAAATTTAAAAATTTCGCTGGAGAATTATCTTCCAATACTTCTATTAACTTACTTTCTTGGGTCGAGTGGGATTCTCCATACATGCCCTGGGAGAAAAATGATCTTTGTTTTGCTCAAATTGGCTTAGATGGAGAGATAACAAAAATAAAAAAATTCTCAGATAAGCTGATTAATGCTAAAAAAAAAGTTTCTTTTTTTCAACCTTATTGGATAAGTGAAACTCTTTTAGTATGTTCTGAAGATAGTTCTGGATGGTGGAACTTATTGTTTTTAGATGCTAGTAAAATTGAGAATATTTTTATTAAAAAAAGAGTAGAGAGAAATTTTGTTGAATATGGAGTACCTCAGTGGGTCTCAGGAATAACATTTTTTTCAGGGGATATAGAAGATTTATTTTGTTTAGCAAAAAAAGAAAATAATTTAGTAGTTGAACAATATAAAGATCTTCAATTCGTTAAAGAATTTTCTACTCCTTTTACTTCAATAAGTGATTTTAGTGTTTTTGAAAAGAAAGTAGTTTTGAAAGGTTATGGATCTGATTTTCTTGGAAATTTACTTGAAATTGATTGTAAAAAGGAAGTTTTATCAAATGTTTTTGAGGAAATAAATTCTGAATATATAAAAGATTGTTCAAAACCCGAATCTTTTTGGTTTAAAGGTTTTGAAGATAAATCTACTCATTCTTTTTTATATCGGCCGCTTGTTGAAAAATTTAGAAAACCACCGCTTTTTGTTAGAGCTCATAGTGGACCAACTTCATTTTTTGATGGATCATATAATTCTGAAGTTCAATATTGGACGTCGAAGGGTTTTTTTGTTGCTGAAGTCAATTATGGAGGATCATCAGGATTTGGCAAAGCATATAGAGAGAGGTTGAACTATAAATGGGGTATTGTTGATTCTTATGATTGCAAAGCACTAGCTCTTGAATTGATTAAATCAAATCAAGTAGATAGTGAAAAAGTGGTAATTTTTGGGAATAGTGCCGGTGGGTTAACTGCCCTGAATTGTTTATTATATGGGTCTATTTTTAAAGCAGCAATTTGTAAATATCCTGTTATTGATTTGAAGGATATGCATTACAACACTCATAGGTTTGAAAAAGATTATTTAAATTCTTTGGTAGGAAATTTTGAAAAAAATCATAATGACTATTTAAATAGATCACCGATAAATCATATTAACAAAATAAAAAAACCTATCTTATTGTTTCATGGAAAAAAAGATATAGTTATTTCTTATAAACAAACTTTAAAAATTCAAGAAATTTTGATTCAGAATAATAAATATTCAGAAGTTATTTTTTTTGATAATGAAGGGCATGGGTTTAGAAATATTGAAAATAAAGAAGTAGTAATGCAAAAATCTCAGGAATTTTTAAGAAATGCTTTGAATATTTAAGAATTGATTTTTAGAAAATCAATAGTATCTTTTAATTTTTCTATAAACATATCAATTTCTTCCTTATTTGTTGTAAAATTCATGCTGATTCTAGCTGTCGATTTAATTCCAATGTATCTATGAAGAGGTTGACAGCAATGGTGACCGCTTCTGATGCAAATTCCTTTTGAATCAAGAATTTCGGCAATATCGTTTGAATGTATATTTTTTACATAAAAAGTGGCAAGTGATGCTCTTTCTGGATCTATTTCGGGTGATGGACCTATGATTTCAACATTTTCTATTGCACTTAATTTTTCAAATAAATATTTAGTAATATTCTTTTCATATTCATGAATTTCACTCAATCCAATAGTGTTTATATAGTTAATTGCTTCTGCAAGACCTATTGCTTCTGCAATGGCTGGAGTTCCAGCTTCAAATTTATGTGGTAAATCTGCCCAAGTACTTGTCTCTTCAAACACATCTTGTATCATTTCGCCACCTCCAAAGAGAGGAGGAATTTTTTCTAGGATTTCTTTTCTTGACCAGAGGAAGCCAATACCTGTAGGACCGCAAAGTTTATGTCCTGATCCCGCTAAAAAATCTATATTAAGATCATTAACATCTAGTTTTTGATGGGCCAAACTTTGACATGCATCTATTAAAACTAAAGAACCTTTTTGTTTAGCTAATTTAGTGATCTCTTTGATGGGATTACAGCAACCTAGAGTATTACTAATATGTACAAGGCTAACAAGCTTAGTTCTAGATGTTAGTTTTGATTTAAAATCGTCTAAATCTAATTTCCCATTTTTATCTATACCTATAAATTTTAATTTGCAATTATTTTTTGCTGCAACCATTTGCCATGGAACAATATTGCTATGATGTTCCATTATTGATAAGAGAATTTCATCGTTTTCTTTTAATGAAGATTCGCCCCATGATCTAGCAGCTAGATTGATTGCCTCAGTAGCATTTCTTGTGAAAATAATTTCTTTTGTAGAATTCGCTTTTATAAATTTGCTAATTAAATATCTTGAATTTTCAAATTCTTCTGTCGCTTTAGCACTTAATTGATGTGCACCTCTATGTACATTGGCATTAAAGTTTCTATAGTATTCATTAATTTTTTCTAAAACTTGAATTGGTTTTTGAGTAGTTGCAGCATGGTCTAAATAAATAATTTGCTCACTACTTTTTAAGTTCTTATTTAAAAGGGGAAAGTCCTTCTTTGTTATTTCAGGAAAATTTTGAATTGTATCCATTAATTTTCATTTAAAAGTTTATCAAGCAAATCCCATCTATCTTTTGAAACGGGAATAAATGAAATTATTTCTTGAAAGTAAGAAGTTAATTGTAGTTTACTTGCTTCTGTTAATGTGATTCCTCTTGTTCGCATATAAAAAAGTTCTTCTTCATTTAGTTGTGAAATTGTAGCCCCATGTTTGCATTTGACATCATCAGCAATTATTTCTAATTGAGGTTTGGTATCTATTTGTGCGAGATTTGATAAAAGTAAATTTCTGCTTAATTGAGAAGCATCAGTTTTCTGGGCAATTTTCGGAACTATTATTGAACCTTCAAATATTGCATGTGATTTATCGTCAGCGAGTGATTTATTTATTTGATCCAGAAATCCATTTGGCCCATCAAAGTCTATTTTTGTATAAGTAGAAATTTGCTCATCTTTCTTTGTTATTTGCATACCTTTGATATTGGTTTTAGCGTTTCCTTCAGATTGTTTAATACGAATTTCAAATCTTGCATAATTAAATTTAGAATGTAGAGATCCTAAATTGTATTCGCTATTTTTTTGTTGAATTACATTGAGAGAATTTAATAGATTTGATTCGTTTACACCGTAAGAAACAACACCATGGTTTAGGGAACTATTTTCTTCTAAAGAAAAGAAAGTCGATTGAGATAATGAAGAGTTGTCTTCACCAAGATTTACTTGTAATAATTCAACATTACAATTCTTTTCTAAAAATATTATTAGGGTTTTTGCGTTTAAAGAATTACTTGATGCATGACTAAAGACTTCAATAGGAGGAATTTTTGATCCATTTATTTTTAATCCCAAAATATTATTTTTACAACTTAAAGATAGATTTAGTAGGTCACTCCAATTTTCGTTTTGATTAAAAAAAGATATCTGTTCCTTGATATATTTTTGTAATTCATCCTCACTTAATTGTTGTATTGAATAATTTTTCTCTATTAGTTTAATTTGGTAATTCTCACCAATTATTAACCTAATAGTACTTTGAGAATTTTTCGGATATGGTATATCAAATTTTGAATTGTTTTCATTAACTGAGTAATGTAAAAAGTTTGATAATTTTGATTTATTTGAAAGTCTCCATTGTTCACTTCTAGGATTGGGGAGGGGACTCGATTGTAATTTATCTAGACAGATTTTTTGTATTTCTGTTTGATTATCAATCGATTTTTTGGTTTTTATTTTTTCAATAATTTCCATTTATTTAGGTCTCTTTTATAAAGTTATCAGTCCATTCATACCCTTTCTTCTCAAGCTCTAGAGCAAGATCGCTCTCACCAGTTTTTATGATTTGTCCGTCTGACATAACATGGACATAATTTGGTTTAATCTCATCTAATAATCTTTGATAGTGGGTAATGAGTATAATTCCAGTTTGTGCATTAGATATTTTTTTAATTCCTGATGCCACTATTCTTAGAGCATCGATATCTAGACCAGAATCGGTCTCATCTAATATTGCTATCTTGGGCTCAAGTAAAGCCATTTGTAGAATCTCATTTCTTTTTTTTTCACCTCCGGAAAAGCCTTGATTTACACTCCTTGAAAGGAATGCCTGATCCATTTTCACAATTTCTAACTTTTCTTTAACTAATTCTTCAAAATCAAAAGTATCCAATTCTTCTTTGTTGAGGAATTTCCTTCTAGCATTAGTTGAAACTCTAAGAAATTCAAGATTACTAACACCTGGAATCTCAATTGGATATTGAAAACCAAGAAAAATTCCTGATTGAGATCTCGCTTCAGGTTCTAGAGAGTTGATGTTTTCGCCTAAAAATTTTATGTCGCCATTCGTAATATTATATGAGGGGTGTCCTGCAATGATTTTTGAAAGAGTACTTTTACCACATCCATTTCTCCCCATAATGGCATGGATTTCTCCAGGATAGACAGTAAGTGAAACCCCTTTTAAAATTGGAAGATTATCAGTAGATGCAGAGAGATTTTTAACTTCTAAAATTGGATCTGATTCATTCATTTTACTTTGCATTTCAGTTTAGAAATTAATTAACCTACTGATCCCTCAAGTTTAAGTGCCAGTAACTTATCTGCTTCAGCAGCAAATTCCATAGGTAATTGATTAAATACATCTCTGCAAAAACCGCTGACCATCATAGATACTGCCTCCTCAAATTCTATACCTCTGCTTTGGAGATAAAAAAGTTGCTCTTCTGAAATTCTGCATGTACTTGCTTCATGCTCAATTTCAGAATTGGGTTGTTGAGATTTGATGTAAGGGAATGTATTTGCAGAAGCTTGATCCCCTATTAACATTGAATCACATTGACTGTAATTTCTTGATCCTGTAGCTTTTGTTCCCATTTTGACAAGACCTCTATAGCTATTTTTTGAGTTACCTGCACTAATACCTTTGCTAACAATAGTTGATTTGGTCTTAGGACCAATATGGATCATTTTTGTACCGGTATCTGCTTGCTGAAGATTATTGGTGAGAGCAACTGAATAAAATTCCCCTACAGATTCTTCTCCTAAAAGAAGACAGCTAGGATATTTCCATGTAATTGCAGACCCTGTTTCAACTTGAGACCAGCTAATTTTACTTCTCTTACCTAAACATTTTCCTCTCTTGGTGACAAAGTTAAAAATTCCGCCAATACCTTCTTCATCACCAGCATACCAATTTTGCACTGTTGAATATTTTATTGAGGCATCGTCTAATGCTATAAGCTCTACAACTGCTGCATGCAGGGTATTTGTATCAAACATCGGAGCCGTACAACCTTCTAGATAACTTACAGAACTTGATTCTTCAGCAATGATTAGTGTTCTTTCGAATTGTCCCGAATCTCCACTATTAATTCTGAAGTAGGAAGATAGATCCATAGGGCAGGTAACACCTTTTGGGATATAAACAAAAGAACCATCACTAAAAACTGCAGAATTTAGTGCTGCAAAATAATTATCACTAGCTGGAACAACTGTACCTAAATATTTTTCAATCAAATCCGCGTGATTTTTTACTGCTTCACTAATTGAGCAAAATATAACTCCATGCTCAGCAAGTTCTTCTCTAAAAGTTGTTGCTATGGAAACACTATCAAAGACAGCATCTACTGCTACATTTGTGAGTTTTTTTTGCTCCGTGAGGGGTATTCCTAATTTGTCAAAAGTCTCAAGAAGTTTGGGATCAACTTCATCTAAGCTAGAAATTTTTTCTTTTTGCTTAGGAGCAGAGTAATAAATAATATCTTGATAATCAATTTTTTCATATCCTAATGCTGCCCAATCAGGCTCTTTCATTTTTTGCCATTTTTTAAAGGCTTTTAATCTAAAATCGAGAAGAAATCTTGGCTCTTCTTTTTTCTGTGAAATTAATTTTATAATATCTTCATTTAAACCTTTTTCTATTTTTTCAGTTTCAATATCAGTAACGAACCCATATTTGTAAGTTTCGTTTACTACATCTTTAACTAAATTTTCGTTGACCATGTTATCCAAAAATAACTTATTACAATTAGCTTTATATACTTTAACGAAAGATATCCCCAATATTGAGTTTTTTCCCTTTATTAAAACTAAAAATTAATGTCTAATCATCTTGATCCCTTGTCTAACCCATTAAACATAGAAACTATTCAAGAAATTGATAATCTTGATCTACCTACAATGCAAAAACATCATTTAAGAATTCTTGCTCATTGCCTTCAGATTTTAAAAAGTATCAATTTAGATAATAGTTTGGAATATCAAAATAAAAATCCCCTGAGAGAATGGTGTGATAACCAGTCCAAAAAATTTGATGATAAAAAATTTAGTGATCTTTTTTATGAGCAGCTTGAATCAACTTCGAAAAAATTAAATACTTTTTCAAAAAAAATAGGTAAAAGTATTGAGGATTTAGAGATAGATGATTTGGTACTTCTAGTTGAGCAACGCTGAATTCCCTTTTATTAACTGATCCCGAAGAAAAAATATATTTTTGTTGAGTCGTTAACAAATTTAGGTAATAAAATTTAAAAAAAAAGAAAATTAATTTACATTTCAAAAAGATCTGAAAATTAATTAATTTCATTGATACCAAGTGTTTTGAAGATAAATATCAATTTTGAGAATTTTTTAGTAGTCAGAGGATCCTGACGACAGGCCAAAAAGACACACAATTCCTAAAAAAAAAGAACATACTGATCCCAAACAAAAATGGAGAATTTAAAGTGACTGATGGGATCATGAATAAAGATCAATTACTATCACTAACCCTCAGACAATTACGTCAAGAAGCAAGTAAATTATCGGTTCCGCTGTACAGTCGCAAAACAAAAGCTGTTTTAGTTGATCTAATCCTTAAATATCAAAAAAAATCTACAAATAAAACATACACATCACCTCTTGATTCAATATCTGAAGAAACTTATGAGTCCAATGCCTCTAACATTAGCGAAGAAGTTAAAACAAATGTAGTTTTCTTACCCCGAGACCCAGATTGGGCTTATGTTTTTTGGCAAATTTCAGATTCAGATAGAGAAAAAGCCCAATCTTTAGGAGCTAATAAATTATGTTTACGATTATTTGATGCATCTGGTTCTGGAGGAAACAATTTGAATCAAGGAACACTAAGGGAGATAGCAGTTGATAGTTATAGTACCGAGTGGTATTTGCCAATCCCCCTTGCAGATAGAGATTATAAAGTTGAATTGGGTTACAAATATGGTTTTAACTGGATGTCATTGGCATTTTCTTCGATAAGCCATGTTCCTGGGTCTCATCCTTCTGAGCAAATTCTTGATAAATTTGTACCTTTTAATTTAGATTCTACTTCTGAGTCAATCCCAGATATTTCTAATCCTATTGTTTCAGAACAAAATGGTATGCATGAGAGGTTATATCAAGCAGCAACAAACATTCCTCTCAGAAGAAAAGTTGGCTCTGAAGAATTTATGGAAAATGTAAATTCAACAAACCTCAATGATAATCTTACAGATTCAGGTGCTGGTAAATGGTCATCAGGTTTAAATGATTCAGGAAGCGGAATTGTTAAAAATAGATCTTTTTGGCTCGTTGCTGATGCTGAATTAATTGTTTATGGAGCTACAGAGCCTTCTGCAAAACTGACAATAGGTGGAGAAGATGTACCTCTTGCTGCAGACGGTACTTTTAGAATTCAAGTTCCATTTAGAGACGGCACTCAAAAATATGATATTAAAGCTGTTGATGTATCTGGTGAACAAGAAAAAAGTATATCAATGAAATTTGATAGAACTACACCACTTGACGATACTAATGAAAAAGATAATGCTGAGACTGAATGGTTTTAATAAATTAAATTAATGTTGAAAAAAATTGTAGCTTTTACTCCATTGTTTGGTGCATTAACGTTTCCAATAATAGTTCCAATTACAATTTCTAAATTTGGTGTTAACTATGGAATTCTTAGTGCATTATTAATTTCTTCATTATGGTTTATCGCTATGTTAAGAACTTCCGAAATGCCTCATTAATTTAGTTAGATTTTTGGAAGTTTCTTAAAAATATGAATCAAGTTAGTGTAATTAATATTAATTCTCCTTTTCTAGATCAAAAACCAGGTACCTCTGGATTAAGAAAAAGTACTTTAAAGTTTCAGGAAGAACATTATCTAGAAGTTTTTATTGAAGCAATCTTACAATCATTAGAAGATTTAAAAGATTCAACATTAGTAGTTGGTGGTGATGGCAGATATGGCAATATTGAAGCAATAGAAAAAATTGTCCAAATATGTATTGCTCATAAAGTTCAAAAGGTTATTGTTCCAAAATTCGGTTTATTATCCACTCCTGCGACATCACATTTAATTAGAAAAGAAAACGCTATTGGTGGAATTATTCTTTCTGCAAGCCATAATCCTGGTGGGATTGATGGCGATTTCGGAGTAAAATTGAATATCTCTAATGGTGGCCCAGCTCCTGAGATAATTACTAATAAGATTTTCAAAGCTTCACAATTATTAACTAGTTATAAAATTTGTAAAATTCAATTACCCGATTTTTGTCAATATGGGACTTATCTTTACGACGAAACTACCTTAGAAATTATTGATGGATTAACAGATTATTCTAATTTGATGGAGAAAATTTTTGATTTTGATCAAATTAGTGATTTTTTAAAAAAAGACTACTCTTTAATCTTTGATGCAATGAATGCAGTTACAGGACCATATGCAAAAAATATTTTTGTTGAAAAAATGGGTCTTGCGCCTGATTGTGTCATGAATGGTAACCCGTTAAAAGATTTTGGAGGTTTACATCCTGATCCTAATCTTACTTACGCATCCCACTTGGCTGATTTGTTATTAAATAAAAAATCTTATAGTTTTGGTGCTGCATGCGATGGAGACGGAGACAGGAATATGATTTTAGGAAGCGGATGTTTTGTAAATCCTAGTGATAGCCTTGCAGTCATTACTGCTAACACAAAATGTGTCCCTGGTTATAAAGATGGTATTACAGGTGTGGCACGATCCATGCCAACCAGCTCAGCGGTTGATAATGTGGCTCGAGCATTAAACATACCTTGTTTCGAGACACCTACTGGCTGGAAGTTTTTTGGAAATCTATTAGATTCTAATTTAATTACTTTATGTGGAGAAGAAAGTTTCGGAACAGGTAGTAATCATGTGAGAGAGAAAGATGGACTATGGGCAGTTTTGTATTGGTTACAAGTTTTAGCTGAGAAAAAATGTTCGGTAAGTGATTTGATGCATAATCATTGGACGCAATTTGG
Organism: Prochlorococcus sp. MIT 1304; assembly: GCF_047305015.1. Taxonomy (NCBI): domain Bacteria; kingdom Bacillati; phylum Cyanobacteriota; class Cyanophyceae; order Synechococcales; family Prochlorococcaceae; genus Prochlorococcus; species Prochlorococcus sp. MIT 1304. The sequence goes on from NZ_CP138974.1 coordinate 591,555, forward strand.
TAGGAATTATTATTCAAGACATGATTATGAGGCAATTCCCTCAAATATTGCTCATCAAATCTTTGGTAATTTGACTTCTATGCTCGAAAATTTAAAAGGAAATAGTTTTGCTGGCCATTTAGTTAAAGTTGCAGATAACTTTTCCTATATAGATCCCGTTGATAATTCCATAAGTGAAAATCAAGGTCTAAGACTGGTTCTTGATGATAATTCTCGAGTAATTGTTCGCCTTTCTGGAACTGGAACTAAAGGTGCAACATTAAGACTGTACTTTGAGAAATTTTTCGATCCACAACAGAATCTTTCGTTAAATCCTCAGATCGCTTTGAAACCTCTAATAAATGATTTAGATGCTTTATTGAACATTTCAAAACTTACTCAAATGGAAACTCCTACAGTAATTACATAGAATTGAAAGTAATGATTTTTTGATTTTATTTATATGCATTCAGAAAATTTATTTACTAATTATTCTCAAATAGAAAACAATGCACCTTTGGCAGATAAATTAAGACCAAAGAATTTGGAAGATTTTTTTGGTCAACAACCAATCCTAAATGAGAATTCGCTTTTAAGAAGTGCAATACTAAACGATAAGATTAGTAATTTTATTTTTTCTGGCCCTCCTGGTGTTGGAAAAACTACTCTAATTGAAATTATTTCTTTTAATACGCGGTCAAAATTAATTAAGTTAAATGCAGTATTATCGAGTGTTAAAGAATTAAGAAGTGAAATTGCCAATGCAAAAGATAGATTAATCAATTCAAAAAGAAAAACAATTTTATTTATCGATGAGGTTCATAGATTTACAGCTGTTCAGCAAGATGCTTTATTACCTTCAATAGAAAATGGAACTATAACTTTTATTGGTGCTACAACTGAAAACCCTTTCTTTGCTGTTAATAAAGCGCTTGTTAGCAGGTCTAGTATTTTTACATTACTTCCTTTGGCAGAAAATGATTTGCAGAAAATAATAGAAAAAGTCATTACTCACTATTCAAAACAAAAAGATTCAAAAAAGGTTTATTTAACTCAAGATGCTATAAGTCATTTAATTAAATTTTCTAGTGGAGATGCCAGAACATTAATCAATGCGCTAGAGATGGCCATAGAAACAACTGCTGCAAATGATGCTAAAGAAATCCATATTAATCTCTCAATAGCAGAGGATGCATTGCAAAAGAAAAATATTGTTTACGATAAGAATGGTCAAAATCATTACGATGTAATAAGTGCCTTTATCAAGTCCATAAGAGGTTCTGATCCAGATGCAACTTTATTCTGGCTTGCGAATATGCTTGAGGCTGGTGAAGATCCTAATTTTATTTTTAGAAGACTACTCATATCTGCAAGTGAAGATATTGGAATAGCTGATCCTAATGCCATAGTAGTTGTACAATCCTGTTCTGATGCTTTTGATAGAGTTGGTTTTCCAGAAGGATTATATTTCTTAACGCAGGCTTCTTTGTTTTTATCTATATCTCCAAAAAGTAATAGTGCGAAAAGTATTTTTAAAGCAATTGAAACAATTAAATGCACCAATGCTTTTGATGTTCCTCTTCATTTAAAAAATAATTCTAATAGTTATGTCAATCCTCATAATTATCCAGGTAATTGGGTAGAACAAGAATATCTTCCTAAATCTTTAAGAGGTTTAAAAATATGGGAACCAAATAATAATGGATGGGAGAAAACTAAATATGAAGAACTGCTTAGAAGAAAAGAAAACTAAAAATTCTTCGAACAACAAATAATCTCAGGATTAAAAGAAGTTTTTTCTTCGTAGGCTAAAGCGATAGTCCAATAATGGAAGTTAATCTGTGAATAATTTAAATGTATGTTTTTTTTGTTATGAATTAACTCTTTTGGCTTTTCAAAAAATTGCCAATGGTTAATGTCTTCAGCTAATTTTCCGTGATCCCATTTTATAGCCGCTTCAACAGCACACCATTGATTTAATATCATATTTTTTGTCAAATAATTACTATGGTTTGATTTATTGGTATGAAAAAAATATTTTTCTGCAAATTTTTTATGGTTAAAATCTCTATCTTTTCTCTCAATATCAATCCCAATTTTACTTTTGTGCCAGACTATAGTTATGGCATCTTTACAATGGCTTAAACTTATATTTCCCATGCCAGAGGGTAAAGTTGGAGGTTCTCCAGGTTGAGCATTAATTGGAATTTCTAGGGGATCTAAATCAAAAAGTGTTGAAAGTGACTGTCTTAAATAAGCTCTTGTCTCTAAAAAAATCTTTGATCTTGAACTTGTTAGGTTGTTTGCAGTTTTGATTTCTTCTACCGTTGCGACATCTTGCACACCTTTAATCTCATAAAACCAAATTTTTGGTATTTTATATTCATACTCATTTAATAATTTCAATGGCTCTTCAGGTTGGCGACAAAGCACCAGAATTTAAATTAAAAGATTCTTTCGAGAAAGAAGTTTCTCTTAGTGATTTTAAAGGTAAAAAAATAATACTATATTTTTATCCAAAAGATAATACTCCAGGATGTACTAAAGAGGCCTGTAATTTTAAAGAGAATTGGGACTTACTCCAAAAAAATAACATTGTTGTGCTTGGTATTAGTAAAGATAATGCCTCCTCTCATCAGAAGTTTATCGAAAAATTTAATTTACCTTTTATTCTTTTAACTGATCCTGAACCTTTTAAAGTTTCCTCTGATTACGATAGCTATGGACTTAAGAAATTTATGGGAAAAGAGTATATGGGAATGATGAGAAATACTTTTTTGATCGATACCGATGGTAACATCGAAAAAATTTACTTAAAGGTAAAAGCAGCAATAATGGCTGATCATATAATTGCAGACCTTGGGTTAAGCTAATTTTTTTACGGACAGGTGATGAATTATCATCCCTTCCATCACTAAATTAGGAGCATTGATAATATTTCCCTTCTGAGTCTTTAGAGATTTTGCAAGGAATTCAGAGTCTCCTCCACAAGTTATCAAGATATCCTTTAATGGATTAAATGAACATTTAATTACACCAGTAAGAGAATTGATTACTCCTTTTAAAATTGCCTCTTCTGTCTTAATCAAATAATCTTTAGAAGGGATTTCAAATTTTTTGGGTACTTTAAGTTTTTGTGTGTATTGTTCCATAGATTTTAATTGTGTTAGAAAACCTGGAATAAGTTGACCACCGAGAACCGATCCATTTGAATTTAATTTTGTTATAGATAATATTGTTCCAAAATCTGCAATTAGCAAATCCTTTTTTAAAGGGTTTTCAATAGTGTTTAGAGCTGCGAGACAAGCAAGAGCTCGATCAACTCCGAAATAATCAGGAAGATTTGATAATTGGATATCTTTAGTTTTTATTTCATTTTCTTCCTTCAGCAAAAAAATTGGCAGTTTTCCTACAGAAGCCCAAATTAATTGATCAAGATCTATATTTTCGGGAACTTTTTGCTCTTTTTTGGTATGGAAGAATTTAGATTGATTTTTAGAATATTTTGCCCAATGAAGCCTACTATTGCCTACTAATAAAAAATTTATATCTGAGACCATTGTTCTATGATCAATTTAATTATTAGTGTGTATTCCACATTCTTGTTTAATCCCTCCAAATCTTGTATCTCTGCCCTTTGTTTCCATACCATCGGGACTGCTTGAATGCCAATCTCCTACAGAAGAATAACCTTTGATAAAAAGTGGATGGGCAGGTAAATTATTCTCTTCCATATAATAAAAAATATCTTTATTTGTCCAATTTAATAAAGGTCTTAAAGAGAGTCTTTGACGAATTACGTCTATGAATTTCATTTTGTTTCTAGTTTCTGTTTGGCCTGCTCTAACTCCGCTTGCCCAGCAATAAATACTATATTTTTCTAGACCATTTTCTAGAGGTTTTATCTTTCTTAATTCATGATACTTGTCTAAATCACTCACTTTATTTGTTTCCCAAAGTTTTCCGTATTTGGCCTCCATTCTTGCTGGAGATAATTCACTTTGCAGAACTTCAACTTTTAAGGATAAACGATCAATAAGATTTTCAGCGTAATGGTATGTTTCTGTAGGTAGGTAACCTGTATCTATCCAAAATATTTTGATTTTTTTTTGTAGAGATAATTTGCTGACCATATGTAAAAGGACTGATGACTGTATACCAAAACTTGTTGTAATAGCAAATTGATCATCAAACTTTTCATAACCCCATGTAAGAATTTCTTGAGGCTTCATATTTACAAGCTCTTGATTATATTTCATCAAGTTAGTTTGAATATTTTTGTGGATTTTTTCAATCATTCTTCAGTTTGATTATGAGTTTAATTTTATTTCGCTCAATTTAAAAATTATTCGTATAGTTTAATAATACATTTACGCATAACAATATTTCTCTAATGAAATCAATACAAAAACCAATAGTAATAGTTGGAGCAGGTTTTGCAGGCATGACATTTGCTTTGAGTTTAAAAAATCTTTATCCCTCTTTACCGATTCTTGTGGTTGATTCTGAACCTAACTTCATATTTAAACCTTTAATGTATGAAGTTTTAAGCAAAGAAATAAGAAGTTGGGAAGCCACCCCAAAATTTGCAAATATTTTTTCTGATGCTGGTATAACTTTTTTAAGAAATTGTTTAACCAAGATTTCCTTCAAAGATAGTATTCTTGAATTTAGTGACGAATTAAAATTAAGTTATCAGTATCTCGTTATCTGTACAGGATCTATTCCAAATAGTTTTTTTATAAAAGGTGTAGATGAAAATTGTTATTTTTTTAATGATGTTCACGATTTAAATAAATTAAATTCTTTTTTAAAAGAATCACAAGATACTGCGTCGCATAAAAAGTTATTCATAGTGGGAGGTGGTCCCTCTGGCATCGAGTTGGCATGCAAAATTAAAGATATATATACAGACCAATTTGAAATTAATGTAATAGAAAAATCAAATGAAATCCTAAATAAAAACAAAATTTTTAATAGAGAACAATCAGAGAAGGCATTAGAAAAAAGAAAAATCAATGTTATTTTGAATTCCACAGTTAAAGAAGTCTCAGAAACTAAGATTAGTATTTCTAGTGAGGTTGGAATAACTTCCTTGGATAAAGATATTGTTATTTGGACAGCAGGAGTTAAACCTAATTTGTCTTTCTTAGAAACGGATCAAATAACAAAAAAATTTGGACGAATTTTAGTCAATAATAATTTGCAAATAGAAAACCATAAAAACTGTTTTGCTATTGGTGATATTTCAGTTATTGAAGGAATGGAGGATTTACCCATAACTGCTCAGGTCGCTATGCAGGAAGGAAATCATCTTGCTAATAATTTTGAACTTTTAATTCAAGGAAAAGATTCGTTACCCTTTGAATTTCAAGACAATGGTGAAATGATTAGCTTAGGAATAGGCGAAGCTTCAATTTCTGGACTAGGGGTTACTTTATCTGGGAAATTGGCTTTTGAGGCAAGAAGGCTTATATATGCTTCAAAATTGCCTGATATTACAGAAAGCTTAAAATCTGCATCTTCATGGATATTCGAAAAAAAATCTATTTTTAAAAAGTTTCTTAAAAAAGATTATTCAAATTAAACTTTTTTGAAATATTGTTTTTGGGTATATTGAGTTAAATAAGTTTTGTATGAATTTAATTGCAGTAATTAGTAATAATTTTGATGCGTTTATAACGGTAGTTGTTTTAATAATGTCGATAATTTTGTTTATTAGAAATACTATTGCACCTGAATTGACTGGTTTGTTATGTGTCGGAATATTTATATCTACTGGGGTTCTTTCTCCTGAAAAAGCTTTAGCTGGATTTGGTAGCCCTTCCTTAATTACCCTTATGGGTTTATTTGCAGTTTCCTCAGCATTATTTAAAAGTGGTGCCTTAGACAGAGTAAGAGAATTGATTTCTTCTGAGAGTATTCGAACTCCAAGAAAATTAATTTCTTTAATAGCTTTTTTGATTGCTCCTATATCTGGAATTGTACCTAATACTCCAGTAGTAGCATCATTGTTACCTTTAATTGAAAGTTGGTGCGAGCGAAGAAATATATCTCCTTCAAAAGTTTTATTACCTCTTTCTTTTGCTACTTTACTAGGTGGAACTCTGACATTATTAGGTAGCTCAGTAAATCTTCTTGTAAGTGATATTAGCCAACAATTAGGTTATGGAGGTTTGGAATTATTTAGTTTGACTTCAATTGGAATTCCTGTGTGGCTTATAGGTACAACCTATATGATTCTATTTTCTGAGATGCTTTTGCCAGATAGAGGGAGAGATAAGGAGTTTATTAAAAATGGAGATATGAACATCTATTTTACCGAAGTTACTATTCCCTCTACTTCAGAATTAGTTGGACAATCTGTCAGAAATAGTAGATTGCAAAGACGATTTGACGTTGATGTTCTGGAATTGCAACGAAATGGAAAAGTTATTCTTCCTCCTTTGGCAGATAGAAAGATTGAACCGGATGATAGATTAATAATCCGCGTTACAAGGGCAGACTTATTTAGGCTGCAGCAGGAACATACTATTCTGTTAGGAGAAAATAAAACATCTTTTGATGGGGCTAATGTTTTCTCAGATGATGAAGGTACTAAGACCTTTGAAGCCTTGTTACCAGCTGGTTCAACTTTAGCCGGTGCAAGTTTGAGAGAATTAAGATTTAGGCAGCGTCACAATGCAACAGTTTTAGCATTAAGAAGAGGTCAACAAACTGTTCAGGAGAGATTAGGTCAAGCTGTTTTGAGGGCTGGAGATGTTTTATTATTGCAAGCACCGCTAGATTCAATAAGAGGTCTGCAAGCTAGTAATGATTTGCTTATTTTAGATCAATTCGAAGATGATTTACCTTTTTTGATAAAAAAACCTATATCGATTGCAATTGCAATAGGAATGGTGGTTTTGCCTTCGATTTCTAATATTCCATTAGTAGGTTCAGTTCTTTTGGCAGTGATTGCAATGGTTGCTAGTGGATGTTTAAGACCTGCAGAGATAAAAAAATCAATTAGGTTAGACGTCATTTTATTGCTGGGATCTTTATCGTGTTTTAGTGTAGCTATGCAGATAACTGGATTAGCAGATGTAATTGCAGTTAATCTAAACTTTGTCCTAAACGGAATGCCTCTTTATTTTGCACTAGTCGTAATTTTTGTATCTACAGTTATTCTGACGCAATTTATAAGTAATGCTGCTTCGGTTGCTTTGATTTTGCCTGTTGCTATTGAATTCTCAAGTGTTTTAGAAATCTCACCAACCGCTTTAATAATGCTTGTTTTATTTGGTGCAAGTCAATCTTTCTTGACTCCAATGGGTTATCAAACAAATTTAATGGTTTATGGTCCTGGAAGATATAGATTTTTTGATATCGCAAAATACGGAGCCGGATTAACGCTTATAATGTCATTTACTGTTCCAGCATTGATAATTTTAAATTACGGGTAATATAGTGAAACTCACAAGTAAGGTTTATAAGTTAAAAGATGCTTACAAAAAGCTATCTGTACCTCAATTTACTATTGTTACGGGCTTGTTTATTATTTGCCTTGGAACTTTAATTTTGAGCTCTCCATTATGTTCATCTTCAAAGGTTGGTTTGTGGGAAGCATTTTTTACATCTACTTCTGCAATAACCGTTACAGGCTTAACCATAATAGATATTGGTGTTGATTTAAATTTTTTTGGTCAAGTTTTCTTAGCTTTTATGCTTTTATCAGGTGGTTTAGGATTAATGGCCATTACAACATTTTTACAAGGGTTTGTTGTTAAGGGCACAAAGCTAAGAACTAGATTAGACAAAGGAAAGACTTTAGATGAATTTGGAGTTGGAGGCATTGGTCGAACTTTTCAAAGCATTGCTATTACTGCGATTAGTATCATATCCTTTGGCGCAATTATCTTATATTCTTTCGGATTTGTAGATATTCAAAATAATTGGGAAAGACTATGGTCCTCGATTTTTCACAGCATTTCTGCATACAACAATGCAGGTTTTTCGTTAATGTCAAATAGTCTTCAAGATTATAGAACAAATTATTTGGTGAATATTGTTTTTGTTTTTCTCATTGTTATGGGTGGATTGGGTTGGCGGGTTATTGATGATATTTGGAGTCATAAAAAAAATCTTTCTTATAAGAAATTAAGCCTTCATTCCAGACTAGTTATTAGGACAAGTTTGTCTCTAATATTGTTCGGATCATTAGGATTCTTTATCACTGAATCATTGCTAAATAGTCAATTTTTTAATGATTTAAATTTGTTTGAACGGTTGATTTCATCTATCTTCGAAACAGTTAGTGCTAGAACTGCAGGCTTTACAAATTTTCCGATTTCTTTGAACTCTATCTCAGATACTGGCCTCTTATTACTAATGACGCTTATGTTTATTGGAGCAAGTACAGGAGGTACTGGTGGAGGCATAAAAACAACTACATTTATTGCCTTAATGGCTGCAACTAGATCAACTTTAAGAGGTCAGAAAGATGTAATTATTAGCAATAGATTAATTTCAGATAAAGTGATCCTAAAGGCAGTTGGAATCACAGTTGGATCTTTGCTTTTTGTTCTTTTAATGGCAATGTTGCTTAGTACAACTAATACTTTTGTTAAAAAAGAATCATTCACTTTCCTAGAAATTCTGTTCACTTGCATATCTGCATTTGCAACAGTTGGTTTTGATATTGGTTTAACCGCAAAATTAAATCATTTTGGTCAATTTATTCTTATTGTGGGTATGTTTGTTGGCAGACTTGGGATCCTTTTGCTTTTAAGTGCACTTTGGCAGGCTCTTTATAAGAGTAGAATAGATAGACAAAAGAGAATTGGCTATCCTAGGGCTGATCTATATGTTTAGAATTGACTGATTTTTATTATGGCTGATTGGTGGCAGTGGTCTCAAAAGAGAGAAAATGAAGCACTCACTTTTGCAGTTGTCGGCGTTGGAAGATTTGGAACCGCAGTTTGCAGAGAACTTATTAGTAATGGTGCTGATGTTTTGGCTGCAGATTATTCGGAAAAAGCTATTGATGATTTAAGGCAATTAGAACCATCCATAGAAGCGAGAGTTGTAGATTGTACTGATGAAGAGTCTATGAAGGAATCGGGAATTCTCGAAATGAATACTGTTGTAGTGGGTATTAGTGAACCTATTGAAGCAAGTATAACTACAACTCTTATAGCTAAGGATAGTGAAGGTAGCAAAGTGAAAAGAGTAATAGCAAGAGCTACCAGTGACTTGCACGAAAAAATGTTAAAAAGAGTAGGTGCAGATAAAGTTGTTTTCCCATCCAGGATGCAAGGAGAAAGATTAGGTTTAGAACTAGTAAGACCAAACCTAATCGAAAGATTGGAACTAGATAATCAAACTGGTATAGATGAAATAACTGTTCCAGAGGAATTTATTGGAAGATCTTTAAGAGATTTAAATTTGAGGAAAAATTATCTAGTAAATGTTCTTGCTGCAGGACCTGCTGAAGAGTTAACAGTTAATCCTCCAGCAAAATATATTTTGGAAAGAGGAAATATTTTAGTAGTCATGGGTAAAACTGTAGATTTACAGAAATTGCCTCAAAATTAATAATTTTTAATCAGATTTTTTATAGTATCTAATCCTTTGAGGAGCTCTTTTTAATCTTCTGACGCTTTGTTTTTCAAGTTCATCTCTAAATTTATCAGTATTTAAATTATTTTCTGAAACAGGTGATTTACTTTCTTTTTCGAAATATTTTTTTATACCCTCTTGTATTAAAACTTTTGCCATATTACTTACTGTCCTAGATTCATTATCGGCCAAAATAGTTAATTGCTCACATATTAATTCTGGAAGAACTACTTGAATTCTGGGGGATTTAGGCTTCCCATTAGTTGAGTTTTGGCGGGTAGCCATGAGTCAAAGTTGATAACTGTTACTTATTAGTATACACAGTTAGTCAAGGATACTATCTTTGTGTATATTATTAGTAAGGAAATTTATGTCCGTATCAATTAATTGTTTTATTGTCCCATGAAAAATTCAAGAAAAATTGATTCTCCTAAAAGGTCGATAATTGATAAACCGAAAAAAAGATTAGTCAATTCTGATTCTTACGATAATGAAAATAGTGACGTTTTGGTATCAGCCGTAATTAGTCCATATTTGTTAACTCATCTTCACCATATTCTTCAGCAGTCTGAGTATTATGCCCAAAAAGATGGTAGAAAATCTCACGCAGCTAACTTTGCGAAACTAAGAAAAGTTTTATGTTTAGACGCAAGAAGTATGGCAGATGCCTCTGCAAAAGAGATACAAGATGTGGATAATGATTTATCTAATAATAAATTTAATGAACAAAATGTAGCTTGAAGTAATAATCTATTAATAAATAGATTTTAAAAACATGACAAGTAATGCTGAAAAGCTCTATAAGTTAATAGCCAACGATTCCAAAAAGAAACAAAGTCTGTTTATGACAGCCTTAACTAATCCCAAAAAAGCCTTAGATAAAATATGTGATATTGGCAATGAGTTAAATATTTCTGTGACTAAAGAGGAGGTTATTGAATATTTGAGTACAATTGATGATGAGGCAACTAAAATGTGGTTAATCAAGGCTCGAGGAGGTCTTTAGGAAAAGGTTTCGAATAATTATTATTTGGATTAGAAATAGGTTTTATTCTTTTGTTGTAGCCACCTCCACCAGCCAAAGTCCAAAAAAACCAATAACTTGGAATTGCAAGAGCAGCAGCTATGAAAATCACTACAATTTGTTCTATTCTTTTCATGATTTAATTTTATTCCACAAAATATTTTTTAGTAAATAAGCCACAGATTTTGTAAATTCTATTTTTAAAACAGTGATTAGATTTGAAGGTGTAAGCAAAATTTATTCTACAGATGTTGTTTTAAAAAATATTAGTTGGGAGATTAAGAAAGGAGAAAAAGTTGGCTTAGTTGGTTCTAATGGTGCAGGTAAATCAACTCAATTTAAGATTTTAATTGGAGAGGAAGAGCAAACAAGTGGAACGATTATCAAAGAGGGAAATCCTAAAATTGCTCATTTAAAGCAAGAGTTTGATTGTAATTTGAATTTTTCAGTGAGACAGGAATTAGAAAGTTCTTTTAAAGATATACAAATTGTTGCCATTAAACTTTTAGAAATTGAGCATAAAATGAAATCGTTGGATATAAAAAAAAATTCTGATGAACTTGAAATATTAGTAAATCAACTCGCAAAATATCAGGCAAAATTTGAAGCTTTAGGTGGTTATAACATGCAATCTGATGTAGAAAAAATATTACCAAAATTAGGCTTTTCTATGGAGGATGCTGATAAATTAGTTGGCAATTTCTCAGGTGGTTGGCAGATGAAAGTTGCACTTGGAAAAATAATATTACAGAAACCTGATTTACTTTTACTGGATGAACCAACCAATCATTTAGATTTAGAAACTATTTTTTGGTTGGAGGAATATTTATCATCGCTTAAAATTGCAGTTATGATTATTAGCCATGATAGATATTTCTTAGATAAATTATGTAAAAAAACAATTTTTGTAGAAAGGGGAACATGTGAAACGTATAATGGGAACTATTCTTTTTTTGTCGAACAGAAATCTTTGAATGAAGAATCACAAAATAAGGCATATCAATTACAACAAAAAGAAATTGAGTTACAGAAGAGGTATATAGATAGATTTAGAGCTAGTGCAACTAGAAGTTCTCAAGCAAAAAGTAGAGAAAAACAATTAAAAAAGATTTCTAAAATTGAGGCTCCCATAGCAAAATCAAAAAGTCCTGTTTTTAATTTTCCAGAGTGCCCTCGCTCAGGAAAATTAGTTCTGAATATCAAAAATTTGTCTCATAGTTTCGAGGATAAAATTCTTTTTTTAGATATTAATTTAAAGATTTCTTCTGGGGAGAAAATAGCTATATTGGGACCTAATGGCTGCGGCAAATCTACATTGCTTAAAATCATTATGAAAAAAATATCTCCTGAAATTGGAGATATTAATCTTGGTAAACATAATATAATTACTAGCTATTATGAACAGAATCAAGCTGAAGCACTTTCCCTTGACGAAAGGGTTATTGATTTAATATGTAGTAAATCTCCAGAATGGTCCCAAAAAAAAGTTAGAACATTTTTAGGGGGTTTTGGCTTTCAAAATGAATCTGTTTTTAAATATATTAAACAACTCAGTGGGGGAGAAAAGGCAAGATTAGCATTGGCGCTCATGATTATTAATCCTAGTAATTTCCTTCTTTTGGACGAACCAACTAATCATTTGGATCTTCAATCTAAGGAAAACTTAGAATTAGCAATTAAAAATTATAAAGGTTCACTATTAATCATTTCTCATGATAGGTATTTTATTTCAAAGGTTGCAAATAGAATTATTGAAATTAAAGATTCAAAGTTATTTTCATATGATGGTAATTACGAATATTTTTTAGAAAAAACTCAAAGCCAAAAAATTTGATTATTTTTAAATAAATTTACAATTGGCTAAGTAAGATCACTCATTTATCTTTACATAGTTTACTGTCCTTGATTATTGTTGAAAATACAAAAATTGGTTTTGACAACTTAAATGAAAAATTACGATTTCCAAGAAAAACATTTTCAAATTTCTGATCCTATTGAAAGTTATTTTGAATGCATAACTTCCTGCGATATGAGGGATGGTAGATGTATTTCTAGATGTGTGGAAATACTCAAACGGAATGACAATTAAATTTTTTAGTTATTTTGTAGATTAGTAATATCAGTTGGTATTACTTTTAATTTAATAAATTTATTTTTACGCTTCAATAATATATTTACTTGTTTTTTGATACCATTTTTACTAATTTGTTCTATTACGTCTGATGCTGTTTCAATATCTTTATTTCCTATTTTAATTAAAATATCATCTATCTTGATTCCACTTTTTTCAGCTGGACTGTTTGGTACTACATATCCAACTTTTACAACCTTATTTTTTCTCTCAGAAATACTTTCTTCTATTAGGCTAATTCCAATCATAGGATGTATTACTTTCCCATTTTGTAAAAGTTGATAGGCAATTTCCTTAGCTTTATTAATTGGGATTGCAAAACTCAAACCCGCTCCTGGACCTGATCTTATCAACGTATTAATACCAATTACTTCACCATCGCTATTCAACAGTGGACCTCCAGAATTGCCAGGATTAATAGCAGCGTCTGTTTGTATCAGTTCAAGTTTTTTATCATATATTCCTAATTGATTTACGTTTCTATTTAGATTACTAATAATACCAAGAGTAACTGTGTTTTCCAGTCCGAATGGATTTCCAACTGCTATAGCCCAATCACCAACTTTAATCTTTGCAGAATCGCCCAATTTTGCTTTTGGCCAAGGCCCTTTCCCTTCAATCTTTAACACAGCTAAATCAGTAAAAGAGTCTTGACCTATCAGTTGGGCGTTTAATTTTTTGCCGTTGGTTAAACCAACAATTACCTTATCTGATCCATTCACTACATGAGCATTGGTCATGACAAGTCCATCTGCAAATATAAATCCACTGCCTTGGTTTTGCTCTATCCTTGGTCGGTTTTCGTTAGGCAAATCTAATCCAAAAAATCTTTCAAAATATGGGTCTATAAATAGTTGAGAATTTCTTGGAAATTTTCTTTTTTTAACATATCTTTGAGTATCAATTGTCACCACAGCTGCACCGGTTCTCTCTACAGCTTTTGTTATGAAAGATTTGTTTGAAAATAAACTAACTTCATTAATGTTTGATTTGCTTAATGGTTGGGATATTACTTTTGCAGGATATGTAATGCCTATTGGAATTAATGAGACGATTACTAATAGCTTATGGATGTATCTTTTCAATTTTGATTTTCTTGTGTTTTTTCAGAGATTAAATCCACCATACTAGTGTAATTTAAATATAACTAGTAATTTAATTAATTGAATCTAGAGAATAATTTAGTGACTTAAAATAGCTAAATTTCTTTTTTTCGGGCTATGATATTAAACATATATCCAATTAATTTATAAACTCAATGACTATTTTATTTCCAATTATATATTCTGCGGCCTTAACCTATTTAGTGTGGAAAGCTTTTAAAGTAATGTCTAATGGCTGGGGTATATCTGATAATAAAAATCAACGTTTAGGTACTTCAAGTTTTAAACAAAAAAAGTACACAATACATCCAGAACTTTTAGATAAATCGGGTAATATAACAGAAGAGGAGCTTTTAACAGTTAGGTTTTCTAATGATAATGACTCTACATTAGAAGAAAAAGGTTCAACAACTGATTAATCAAAATACATCTAAGGAAAAATTGGAATTAAGAACAAAAATTGTTTCAGCGGTAATAAGATCCCTCAAATTGCCACCTAGGTTTCGTTTGAAAATAGTTAAAGAAGATCCAGTGAGACTTGAACTAAGTCTTACTCCTTCTTACGGTAAAAATCCAGTTATTGTTGGTATAGTTGAATCTTTAGACTTAGTCGCGCGAAGAGATAGAGAGGGTAGACTACCTAGAGATCTTCAAGGGACTTGGGACTGGACTGTAAGACATGGAAAGGTTAGTACTGGAGGTTGGAATCCTATGTTAAAAGAGGCATTGCAAACAATGTTTGATACAGGATTGCCTGCCATTGTATATGAGGAATTAACTGGAGATGAGTATCGACCTGTTGATGGTCTAAGACATGTTAAATAAAAAATTTATTTTTTTTCATAAAATCTTCCTTAAAACGTTAAAATAATCTGATAGATAATTTAGTTAATTATGAATAAAGACAATCAACCAAGATTTGGCTTTGTAAATTTTGCAGAAACATGGAATGGCCGTATGGCAATGATGGGTATTTTGATTGGACTTGGTACTGAATTAATTACTGGACAAAGTATTCTTCGACAAATTGGAATAGGTTAGTACTTTACTTAATTTCTTCTGCTTTCACATCAATGGTACTTTCACTAGGCTTTTTATCTAATTGATCTTGGTTATTTATATTCTCTAAATCTGCACCGCAATTCATGCAGGTTTCACTTAAACCTAACGATACAGCTCCACAATTACTGCATGTATTAATTTTAGATTTGTAAGAGTTAAAACCTATAAACACTAAAACTATTAATAAAAGAGGAATTAAAAATAAAAGAACTAGAATATTTCCAACAAAGCTAATGAAAAAGTTAAATCCAAAAATTGGAATAACGATAAGTATGATTAATGAGTAAGTAAGAAGATTTTTATTAGCTTTAAGAAAATAATTCACCTTAATTATACTTATCTATAATTTCTTTTTTTATTTACTAAAGTCATACTAGCAATTACTACGCTCCAACACTGTCCAAAATATAAAATCACTCCTAATAGCCATACCCATAAAGTAAGTACTAGAAAACCTCCAATAAAACCGTATGCTTGAAACCTTACTCCAAGTGAGAGAATACTTTTACTTACTGCAAGGTTCAATGTTGTTAGGCCAATTCCAATAAGAAAAGATCCAGGTAATAGTGGTTTCAATGGAACTTTTCTACTTGGTAAAAGTGCTTGTAATAAAAGAGCCATTAAAGAAAACCCAATTAGTGGTATTGCAAACTGACCAACTTGTAATAACGGCAACTTTGATAATAAATCAGAAATAAGATTATTAGATTTTGAAAGATTTTCTAAAACGTTACTTGGGATCATCCTAAGATTTGCACTAATTTGATCTAGTACCATTAAAAAACCAATAAAGAATACTATTAAAAAGGCTTCAACTCTATTTCGGAGAAACTTCGAAGCTTGCACTCTCCAAGCAGCATTAACTTTTTTAGAAGGAATTTCGTCCTCCCAAAGCCTATCCGAACCTCTTTGAAGAGATAGATATGCATTTCCTGCTGTAAAAAGCAAAAACATAGCTCCAAGAATTCCTGCTCCAAAACCTTGATCTATTAATTTAAATAATGTTGTCTCTACTAACTCAACTACTGAAGGAGGTAAAAGCTGGGCAGCAATGGCAATTATTTGTTGATCTAATCCTTCTTGTTTTCCTAGGAACCATGAAGCTATTGAAAGAGAAATAAGAAGGATGGGAAAAAATGATTGAAGTGTGTAGTATGCAAATGCAGCACTTAAATCAACACAATCAGATTTGCTCCATCGCTCACAAGCTCCCCATAAACTTTTCAATATCCAAGTTGAACTTCTCTGCATATTTATTTTCTTCAAATATTTATTTATTTACTTAATTTTTATTGTATCTGATTAAGAAATTTTTCAAGCAATTTTTTATTTATCATGCAACTATTTTGCTAATAATAAATTGCCCCATGGCTTTAAAATTTCAAATTTTTCAATAGATCTACAAGCAATTAATGGAAAATTAACATCGCTCAAGTCTTCTCCTGGAATTAAATTTAAAGGATTTGTTTCTAACCACTCTATAGAACAATTGAGTTCTTCTAATAGAAGCCAGGCTGCTGCAATATCCCATATCTTAGGGGTAGATTCTATTGCTCCAAAAGTTTGTCCCATCGCTACACTCGTAAGATTTAAACTCGATACACCTAAGAGTCTGATCTTGCCAGGAAATACTGAGTTTGGTTTTTTTTGTAAAATTTTTATTGATCTACTACATAAAGAAATGCATTCACTTTGACGATTATATTGGCTAGGATCGATTTTCTCGTTATTTAACCAAACCCCTTTACCTTTAATGGATACAAACTTTTTTTTCAATGTAGGAATTATTAAAAAAGAAGATTCTGGTTTACCATCAACGAACCTTGCTACAGATATAGACCAGTAAGGAATACCGGCAGCGAAATTTGTTGTCCCATCGAGTGGATCGACAACCCAGTAAGCTTTTGAATTTGGAATTAGCTTTTGCCCTTCTTCACTAAGGACGCCTTCATCTGGAGCTATTGAAGCTAAGCCATCTACGATTGTTTTGTCACTCCATAAATCACAACTTGTTAATAATGAGCCATCTGCTTTGTTACTGGCGCTAATATTTCCAAAATCTTTTGTTTGGCGTTGACTAACCAATTCAAATAAAGAATCTAATTTACGTAGCTGCGTATTAGTTAAATTTGTTGGATTCATCTTTATAAATTGCAAATAGACTCTGCATCTTTAATTTTAGTATTATTACTATTCAAACAATTTTTACTTTTATCAAGGAAAGTTAATCTTTCTAATTCATCTATATTCAGATTGTAACTATATATTGCATTAATATTTTTTGATTTCGCAGTACTTAATTCACTTTGCCTAACAAGAACATCTTTTAGAGTTGATATTCCGACATCATATCTAAGTCTGGTAAGCCTTACAGACTCTTTGCTAGATTCAATTTCTTTAAGAGAAGAGATTATTTTTTCTTCATTTAATTTAAGATTTAAATAGGCCTTACTAATACTTGTGGTTAAAACATTTTTTAGATTTTCATAGACATATTTTTCGGATTCTGCATCTGCTATTTTTGATTTGTAGGAGTTCTTATTTTGTCCGCCATCAAAAATGCTCCATGCAAAATTTAGACTTATGGTATTTGTATAATTAGATCCTGATTTTTCAGAGTCGATTTTAGTTGCTAAAGAGTCACCCTTTGAAAATGTACTAGATAATGAATTACTGATATAGATATTTGGCCTATTTTGAGCTAAAAAGCTCTCTGCTTGGCTCTTTTTGATTGATGTTTGAAAAATAAGGTTTTTTAGGGAAAGATTTTTATCTAAACCCTCATCAATATTTTTTTTCAATTTATGATTCCAAAAGCCTATAAGATTTTGCTCTTTATTAGTTTCTAAATCTCCCTTAACATTAAGGATCTCTTTAAGAGAAATTTTATTAATTTCATGTTCTATTTTCTTTTCATTAAGTGATTGTTGATCTCGAGATAATTGAGCTTCTGCTTCAAGAACTTCAAATTTTGTACCAATTCCAGCATCTAGCTTCGCTTTAGCATTTTTTAAACTTGTAGTTGATAAATTAAGTGTGAATTTTTTATTTTGAATATCTTGATATGACTTTTTGTATTTGTGATATCTGATTCTTGCTTCTTGAATTAAATCTTTTTTCTTAATCTCATAATTATTTTCTGCAATTTTGTAATTTGTTTTGGCAATTTTAATTTCAGATCCTCTTAGCGGAGCAATTAAATCCCATTTAATATTCAGGGAGGGATTAGCCGTAAATTGTGATGTTTTTAAAGTAGGTGAACTGCTATTGTACTTTTTGCCTGCGACATATTTTGGTAACCCATTGGCTTGAAAATCTAGGGATGGGTATCTTTTGGCAATTTGACTGGAAAGATTAAAGCTTGCAGAGGCTACTAGATTTTGTAATGATTTTAATTCTTGATTATTTAATACAAGTTTTTCTATTTCTTGATAATCAACAAAAGTAATATTTAATTTTTCCTCTAAAACATTATCTATGTAATTTTTTGTTTCGCTCGATAGAACATTAAACGTATTCGTACTTAGAGTAAGTGGTAATAATAAAAAAGGATTTATTACTCTTCTAAGCATTTTTTATAATTTCGAAAATATTGGATTAACCAATCAAAGTATTAATAATATCATTTGAATCATCAAGAACGTGAATTTTAGTATTTATTTGAGTCTCAACTTCTTGAATATTTTTATCATCTAAAAATAAATCAGTATTAATTTTTAACATAATAGATGGTATGTAAACAGCTTCTCCTAAATCCTTATTTTTCAACCCGTAAATTAGATCTTCTCCAGTAAGAAGACCTGTAACAACTTGATCTTGACCCCAATAAATACTTGGCAAACCATATAAATTAATTGTTAATCCATTAATTAAATTTAATTTCTTAACTGTGGGAATTAGGGCTTCATACACTAATTTACCAACAATCCAACTAACTTTTTTTGGCTTTTTTACTTTTTGGGGTAGGTTTTGAGTCTTTTCTCTTAATGCTTCTAGAAAGTTTCTAATAGTCCCAACTCCATTAGATTCTTGTGGCATATTTTCGTAGGTTTTGTAACTAGGTAAATTTGTACCAGCAATTAAATACCATTCGTCTGCTAGCCAACAAAAACGAGTCCCAAGAGTAATTTGAAGAGAGGCTTGAATTCTCTCTACTTGTTTAATAGTTTTTTTTGCGTATTCTGGGCTGATTGATTTCAATCCATCATTTTCAGGTCTAAATTTTGTAAGTCCTACAGGAACTATTGCGACTGAAAGTACTGTTTGAGAGTTTTTTTTGTAGAATTCAGCAAGTTCCAAAATTGATTTCTCAAGAATATCTCCATCGTTTATGTCTGGACAAACAACAATTTGAGCATGTATTTGAATAGAGTTTTTTTCAAACCAAGAAATTTGATCAAGTATCACTCCTGCTTTTTTATTTTTTAATAATTTTTCTCTTATGGCGGGATCAGTAGCATGAACTGAAATAAAAAGTGGGGATAGTTTTTGCATAGCAATTCTTTCCCAGTCTTCTTTTTTTAAATTCGTAAGAGTTAAATAAGAGCCATATAGGAAACTTAATCTATAATCATCATCTTTTATATATAGACTTTTTCTTTTACCACTTGGCTGTTGATCAATAAAACAAAATGGACATCTATTATTGCATTGCTTTATTGAATCAAATAATGCATCTTTAAAATTTATACCTAAATTAACGTCTTGATCTTTTTCAATATTTATATTGTGAATTTCATGATTTTTATCTAAAACTGATATGTCTAAAATTTCTTCACTAATCAGAATCTGATAATCAATTAAATCTCTTGGTTTTTTTCCGTTAATACTAATAATTGAATCACCTGATTCAAATCCTATTTCTTCAGCAATAGAATTAGCTTCAATACTTTCAATTTCCGCAGGGTTTATTTTATAAGTAATATTAGGAACTAAAAGATCAATGGGATCTTCTGTTAAATTAATTTCTTGCCACACAATTTAAGGCCAAATACTCTTGTTTATATTTATTCTAAACTTATATATGACTCAAAGTGTATTAAATACTTTTAAAAAACTAAATATAGGTGTGAAATTATGGGCCTTTTGTTTATTAAAATATAGCATTCGCAGTTTTCTAAAACACGATTTAGATTAATTAAAATAACCTTTTTCATTGAAAGAATTAATTACAAAAAATTTAGAAGTAAAAGATAAATTCAACTATGAATCCAATGAGATAGTTGATTCATACGAAAATAGTTTTTTATCAAATCCTATATCTTTAAGATTGTGGTCTTCTTTTTTTGTAATTTTACCTATTTTTGTTCAAGCCCCTTGGGTTAGATTAGAACCAATAAGTGCTCTTTGTTTTACTTTTGTTATTGTCTTAGTGGCAATTGTTTTGAATCAGAAAGCATCAAATAAGTGGTTTATTGTCAGTTCATTATTACTTGGTATATCAGGTAGTTGGCTCGGTGGATGTTTGTTCTGGGGATGGTTAAGCCCATTTCCTATCCTACACATACCTGTTGAAGCTGTTGTTCTCCCACTAGCTTTAATTGGATTTGGTACTAATTGGAAAATAGGTTCAAGTTTTTTTATATCTTCTTTATTTGGAACCGCAGTTACCGACATTACAATATTTTTAATCGGAATCATGGATCAATGGAGGCAGGTAATTACAGCAGATTCTGAAAATGCACCTATGATTCTTCAAAAAACTTCAGAGAGTCTTATTCAAATAAAATCATTATCTATTATCTTTTTTGTTGCTCTTATACTTTGGTTTATTTCAAAAGAAATTTTAGATTCTGGCACAATTAATACTACTAATGGCAAAGCACTCTTAGTTTCTGGTTACGTAATTCAAACGACATTAATTGTTGATGGTATTTTTATTGTTTTAGCAATTCTGCAACCCACTTTTAGTGGATTGGTTTAATGTTAAGGCCTCCATTTTCGCAAGAACCGATACCAATAAATAATTGGGATGTAATCGTTATAGGCGCTGGAGCTGCTGGCCTTATGACTTGTCTTGAATTACCCTCAAATTTAAAAGTGCTCCTTTTAAATAGAAATACTAGTAAGGCATCTTCCAGTAGATGGGCTCAAGGCGGAATTGCATCTGTTGTTAGACAAGATGATTCATTTGATCTTCATGCTGAGGATACTTTAAAAGCAGGGGATGGACTATGTGATTTTCAAGCTGTAGAAATGCTAGTTAAAGAAGCTCCAAGTTGTGTAGAAAGGTTGCAGAATTTAGGGATGATTTTTGATCAAAGTTCTGATCAACTAGCTACTACCTTGGAAGCAGCCCATTCGCGAAGAAGAGTTTTACATGTTAAGGATCGTACTGGACGAGCATTAGTTGAAGTTCTAGAAGATCATATTGAGAATCAAAAAAATATTCTTCACTGCAGGGGTGTAAGAGTAACTGAACTTCTCATTGAAAATAAAGAATGTAGAGGAGTTCAGGTTCTTGATGGAGCAAATTTATATTGGATTAAATCTAGAGCTGTTGTTTTGGCTACAGGTGGGGGTGGGCACTTATTTACAAATACAACAAATCCTTCTCAATCCTCTGGTGAAGGGATTGCTCTTGCATGGAAAGCAGGAGCTGCTATCGAAGATTTAGAGTTCGTACAATTTCATCCAACAGCTTTAAAATTTTACGGTGCACCTTGCTTCTTAATATCTGAGGCCCTTAGAGGGGAGGGAGCGATTTTAGTTGATAAAAATGGTGACAGTCCAGTTAAAAATCTTGAAAATCGTGATCTAGCTACTAGAGATCAGGTAAGTAGAGCAATTATGAAAAATATGCATGATAATGATGAAGATCATGTTGGCTTAGATCTTCGGTATATTGACCCAGAAAAAATTGTAGAGCGCTTCCCCACGATTTTAAGTCGATGTCAGGATTATGGCGTTAACCCTTTAAATGAGGTTATTCCTGTAGCTCCTGCAGCTCATTATTGGATGGGAGGTGTTAAAACTGATCTAAATGCATCTTCAACAAGAAAAGGATTATATGCCGTTGGAGAAGTTGCTTCTACAGGTGTGCATGGTGCTAATAGACTGGCAAGTAATTCGCTGATGGAGTGTCTTGTTTTCGCAAGAAAAATGTCTTCAATTGTTTTGAATGACTTTTCTAAAGTTGAAAAATTTGATAGATCATTTCAAGAGTTTGATATTGAAGATCCTACAGAAGATCAAATTTCTATAATTACTGAAAAAATTGATGAACTAAGAAAACTATGCTGGTTAAATTTAGGTGTATCTCGAAATAAGGTAAATATGAGTAAATTTTTAAATTACATTCAAAATGATATAGATAAATTAAATAAAAATGATTTACTAAATAGTCTTGAAAAAATAAAATTTGATCAAAAAATAAAACTTAGTGAACGCAATAGAAGAACATTAAATCTTTTACTTGATTTAAAGAATAGACAAATAACCACCATAACTTTATTAAAAGCTTGTCTATTTAGAAAGGAAAGTAGAGGAGGGCATTATAGAGATGATTTCCCTGATAAAGATAAAAATTGGGAATGCCATACTAGACAACAGTTAGATCAAAAAATTCAAAAAAGATTTATTAAAAATTAAGATCTCCCTGATAGTCGGTTTTTGTTGCTAATTCATTTAAGGAACGCGTACCACTAATAATTTCTCCATTTATTTCCCAAGAAGGAAATCCACTGATTCCTTTCGTTTGGCACAGCTCATACTCATTATCTTTACCATCTTTGGCACACTCAACTACTTTTAATTCTTTAACTGCTTCTTTACCAAATAATTGTTTCTGATCGTAGCAATGAGGGCACCAGTATGCACTATACATAACAATATTGTTTTCACTTAAAAATTTTGCAAACTTTACTTTCTGGGGAGAGCTTGAAGTGGTAATTATTGGGGATACATTTTCAGTGGGGTTTGCAACATCAATAGCATTAGATGGGTCAACGCTTGTTGACCAAATTAGGCCTCCCAGCAGTACACTAATGGCTACAATGAAACCTCTAAAAATCATAGGTTCTCTACTTTCGAACTTTGCTCCAATCATAGAAATTATAAAGATAGAAAACGATAAAATTGCTGAAAGTATGCAAAAAAAGCAATATGCTTGAATCTTAAAAAACATTATATTTATCAATAAAAAGCTAAATGTTGATGACGCACAAGAAATTAGAAATACTAGCCACCAGAAAAACTTATTTAGTTTTTCTTTTGGGGAAATTACATTAAGCGAGAGTATTATTGTGATAAATAATATTGATAAATATGTTATAAATCCAGCTAATGAGAGAGGTATATTAACTTGATTATTTTCAAATAAAGTACCCCAAGGACTGTTTAAAACTGTTTCACAACCATTTTGTATCCCTGGGCATGAAAGCGAAGTAAATAATCCCCAGTTTTTTAAAGTAATCGAACCTGTATCAACTATGCCTATAGTGCTAAGGATTGCGATTATAATTTTTGGCCATTTCAAATCTTTTTTATTTCTTCTATTTAAAGTCTTAAGGGACATACAAAAAGAAAGTTTGTTATTTACATTATCTATCCTAATATTATCTTGGCATGATAGTTATATAAAAATGCTGCTTAAATCTTTTAATTATTGTTTTTTAAGTTGTGAAACAAAATAGTCTCAATGTAAAACAAAAAAAACTATCTAAGATCGCATTCAGTCATGTTGGTTGTGAGAAAAATCTTGTTGATACTGAACATATGCAAGGCTTATTACATAAAGAGGGTTATGAAGTTGACAGTAATATAAATGATGCAAATGTTGTTGTTGTAAATACTTGCAGTTTTATTGAAACAGCTAGAGAAGAATCTATTAGAAAAATTCTTGAATATACAAATCAAGGAAAGGAAGTAATAGTTGCAGGCTGTATGGCTCAGCATTTTAAAGATGAGCTTATAAAAGAAATCCCTGAAATAAAAGGTTTGGTTGGAACAGGAGATTATCAAAAGATAGCCAAGGTTTTAGACAGAGTAGAAAAAGGGGAAATAGTTAATGAAGTTTCAAAAATACCGGAATTTATTGCAGATGAGGAAATGCCTCGTTTTGTAGATAAAAATAAATTTGTTGCTTATCTTCGTATTGCAGAAGGCTGCAACTATAATTGCGCTTTTTGCATTATTCCTAAGTTGAGAGGTCCTCAAAGAAGTAGAACAATAGAATCTATACTCTCAGAAGCCAAAAGTCTTGCAAAAAAGGGTATTCAAGAAATCATTTTAATTAGTCAAATAACAACTAATTATGGTCAAGATATTTATGGAAAACCATCATTAGCCAAACTTTTGAATGAGCTTTCTAAAGTTCCAATTCCTTGGATAAGGATACATTATGCTTATCCAACAGGTTTAACTGATGAAGTTATTAGAGCTTTCAAAGATTCAAAGAATATAGTTCCTTACTTTGATTTACCACTTCAGCATAGTCATCCAGATGTGTTGAAGAGTATGAACAGACCTTGGCAAGCTTCCTTGAATGAATCAATTTTGGAGAAAATTAGAGAAGAAATTCCATCTGCTGTATTAAGAACTAGTCTCATTGTTGGTTTCCCTGGAGAAAAAAAAGAACATTTTGAACATCTTCTCCAATTTTTGGATAGGCATAAATTTGATCATGTTGGAGTTTTTATTTTTTCTCCTGAGGAAGGAACTGCAGCTTTTCATTTGCCAAATAAAGTATCTCCAGAGGTTGCAGAGGCAAGAAAAGATAACGTTATTTCAGTTCAACAAAATATCTCTAGAGAAAAAAATCAGATATATGTAGGTTCAAAAATGAAGATTATGGTAGAACAAATATCAGATAATAACGAATTAATTGGTCGGTCCTACAATTTCGCGCCTGAAATTGACGGAACTGTAATTTTATCTGTTAAAGAAAAAATTGATTTGAAAAATTATATTGGTAAATTTGTTGAAGCAAATATTTCTTTTGCGGATGAATATGATTTATATGGAGAGACTATTAAAATTTTGTAGTTTTTTAAATTAATTTAACTGCTCTTAATAGCTTATCTAATGCGAAAGCAGCTCCAAAACCAAAACCAATAAATGCAAAATAGAAAATGATGTTCATTAATTTTTTTATTTTTATTTAATTTAACATCAGATGAAAAGATTAGATTTTTTCGTTTAATTTCTTAATCTTGAATATATGGTAATTTTTTGTATAAACATTCCTCTGCTTTTTGTAGTTCCCGGCCTAGATATAGAGCATGATCGAATCTTGTTATTAAGTCATTTCTTTGTTCAGTGATCAATATTCCAAGTTGTTTCGCACTAATTCCTTCAAAAACTTCATTACAAACTCTTTTATTTTGAGAGTCGCATTTAATTGGTTCATTTGTTTCTGGGTCAAGCGCATATCCGTCATCATTAATAGTATTTAGAAAGTGCTCTAAAATTATTTTATTTTCTTCTAAATCTACTTTTATAATGAAATAACCGTTTGGATCTAAGTCTATAGATCGGTTGGATAGACTATTATCAATCTTTATTTTTCTATTTAAACTTTGACTTGAATCCATTTTAGGAATTTAATTTCAAACTATATTACTAATATAATCTTTGGTAAAGCCGAATAATTTTTTATTTAAAGGGTATAGATTTATTTTCAAAATCAATTTCCATCTCGGTTTGTTTATTCACTTCATTTAGCCAAGGACTAATTATATTTTCCATATTTTTGTCAAACCACTTATGCAAGCTAATAGTGCTTTTTGCAAAAAATCCTCTACGTCTCTTATGTTTGCCACCCGCTCCAGGATCAAACAAATGGATACCATTTTTTATTGCCCATTCAATTGGCTGGTAATAGCATAATTCAAAATGTAAATTAGATATTTCTTTTTGACTACCCCAATATCTACCCCATAAGTTGTTTTGATTTTTAACGCACATCGACATAGCAAAAATTTCATCTGAATCATGTTTTGATGCGCTAAAAAGTAAAAGATTTTTTTTATTATCAACCAGTGTTTCGAAAAATGTAGATGTTAGATATTTACTTCCCCAAACTCCCCACCTCGAGCAATGCTGTTCATAAAAATTATGCATTTTTTTGAGTATTTCTTGGTTGATATCATCTTCATTAAAAATTTCTACTTTAATATCTTGTTTAGTAATTGATTTCCTCTCTTTTTTTATATTTTTTCTCTGATTAGAGTTAAATCTAGAAAGAAAATCATTAAATGTTTTTTCTCCATTACTCCTCCATTCACTGCTGGAATTTATCCATTCATGGTATCCCAAAGATTTAAGATGGTTGCCCCAGCTTTCATCAATATATAAAAAATTACAACTTAGAACTTTGTTTTTAATCGCAAAGCTTTCGATGTGGTTTATAAGTAAATTTGTAATTTCGTTCTTGTCTTTATTTTTTTTATAAAGAAATTGATATCCATTTACAGGACTATAAGGACTCATTCCAATTAATTTAGGGTAATAATTTAAATTCAGCTCTTGAGCCAATCTTGCAAATGATTGGTCAAAAATGAATTCTCCATAGCTATGATTTTTTAAAAAAAGTGGTGCAATACCTAATATCTCTTCATTTTTAACAGCAACAAAATATAATGGCTGCCAACCAGTTTCTCTTGAAACACTTTTTGATATCTCAAGGTTTTTAATCCAAGTCCATTCATAAAATGGATTATTAATTCCATTGGCTAATTCATTCCATATCTCCTTGGAAATTTCTTTAATTGATAATTTGACTTCAACTTTATGTATTGGTTGGTTCATCTATTATTAAATCTATCTTAAATTTTTTTGTAATGAATATGGATTTCATTATTCATTAAATTTTTAATTGATTTTATTTCCCATAGTCTTTCGAGATTAAAAATCGCATTTGTTTGTTCTGGAGGGATCCATGTATATCTACCTCCAATAATTCGTGGAATTATTGTAATTTTTATATCTGTTATTAGATCCTCTTTTATAAATGAATTTATAAGTTTTGCACCTCCTAATAGAGCTAAATCATTTATCCCTTGTTTTTTGAGTGAAATTAAAGTTTTTTCCCATGAATCTTCGAAAAAGAGTTCTTTCTCGAATTCATTATTCGACGAATTATCAACTTTACTTGAGCTTATTAGCCATCTTCTAATTGGTTGACGAAAGTATTTCCAATTATTGTTAAATTTTTTGCTATTTGAAGCAACTATAGAAATTGGTTGGCTTTTTGATATATTTACTTCGTCATTATCATTGAGATTTTTAACCAGATACGTTGATTGATGAGCTACTAAAGTACCTAAACCAAAAATGGTGGCGTCAACCATTGATAAGTTTTGATTTAATATTTTTTTATCTTCATCGCTTCCAAGATGTGATTCTCCACCTCCAGGAAATGCAATTCTCCCATCAAGACTTGATGCTATAACAATTATTACTCTTGGGATACTCAAGTTTGCGTTACTAAACTATTTTCAAATTTCAACTTCAATGAGTTGGTTAACTTTTGATCAACATAAATTTCTGCAGCATTATTTGGACTCTCTTGGAGTCTTATTTTGTGTAATGTTGCACCAAGTTGATGTATTGGTTTTTTAAGAATATCAGAAATATATAAAGCTATATTTTCAGCAGTTGGAACGCAATTATGGAAAAATTCGATGTCTTTATTAAGAAAAGTATGATCTAGTTGTTCAACAATTAAATCGTTAATTGTATCTTGGAGGGCAGATAAGTCGCAAACCATTCCTGTTCTTTTATCAATGTCTCCTTTGACAGTAATATCAACAAGATAGTTATGACCATGTCCATTAACTCTGGCACATTTCCCATAGATTTTTTTATTCTCATCAAAGGATATCTCTTCTTTTGCAAGTCTATGAGCCGCTGCAAAATGAGTTTGTACTGTTAAAAATGCTTCCATGTTTTTTCCAAAATAATCTGCCCATAAATTTGGGTTTTCATAAAGTCTTAGACTTGTAAGAGGTAAATCATCCTTCAGACGATGCCAAATCACCTGTACTAATGCTTCAGTTGTTGGAAGTATACCCTCTTGATTATCAACATTAAATTCAGGCCAGACATCATTTAAAAAACGAAAATCTAATTGTCCAGTAACCTTATCTTTAATGGAGTGTTTTACATCAGAGAGATTAAGTACCATTCCATCAGAGTCTAGTTCTCCACCCATTGAAACAATAAGTTCATAATTATGACCATGTCCTGGTGCAATACTGCACTTTCCAAAAAGAGATAAATTTTCTTCTGGGCTTTTTTCAGGAAGCCAATAACGGTGACTAGAACTAAAGCAGGCACGTCGAGTTATGACGCATTCACGTCCTTTTCCATGTAATGGTTTGGATTGTGTAGAAGTCATACCTGTCTGCGATAATACTATCTTAAGGTTTTAAATACGCTTTTGTCTTTATGGAACAATCCATTATCGAAAAAACAGTTCATACCATCAAGGGCAGAAGCATATTTTTAATAGGAATGATGGGTTCTGGCAAGTCACAAACTGGTTTGAAGCTGGCTGAATTATTGAAGTATAAATACATTGATTTAGATACATTAATAGAGAAGTTGGCAAAAAAATCTATCAATCAAATTTTCAATGATGAAGGAGAAGATAATTTCCGTGAATTAGAAGCAAACTGTCTTAAAGAAACTATCAAAATTCCTTCATTAGTAATCTCAACTGGGGGAGGAATAGTTACCAAATCGGAAAACTGGGGAATCTTAAGACAGGGAATAATTGCTTGGATAGATCTCGACAAAGATATAGCAATTGAAAGATTGAAAAATGAAATTAAAAATAGGCCACTTCTTCAGGGAAAGAATCTAAATGATCTATATATGAGCATTTTTCAATCTAGAGAAAATTTGTATTCTCAAGCAGATTTAAGAATTCAAGTAAAAAAAGAAAATATTGAAGAAGTTGCTTTGAAAATAATTAATGCAATTAATAAAGAAATAATTAGTTAATCTGGTTCAATTCTTACTGCAAACCATTTGATAACGTATCCTAATTTTATTTCTAATTCATAAGTGCTTTCCAACAATTCTTCAAAAAATTCCTGATCAGGATCTTCTATATTTTGATATATTGTTTGTGTTTCTGTCTTACTAAGCCAATTCTTCAACCATAAAATTGCTTCTTGCTTAGATACAATTTTTTCTTTTGAATCTGGCTCTAATAATACATAATGATCTGATGCTCTTATTAGTGGATTTGACATAATGAAAATTCTTCTTGGATTAATTCTTTGCTTGATTTTTCAAGGAATTTTTTTAGAAAATTCTTTTGCTCTAGTAGATTCTAACGTAAGAGAGTTTTTGGAAAATCGTGTAAATCAATGGCCCGAATTATATTTACCAAGTTTTAAATTGTCGGATACTTCTAAGGATTTAATTTATCCTAAATGGTTCGAGGGGAATTGGCTTGTTACTTCTCAAGATATAGTTAATGATTCAGAAGAGCCAGTTATTTATAAAGTAAATTTCTTTAAGAATGATTCAGATTTAATTGTTGGTGATCGTGCAAAAAATTCTGAATCTATTGGAAAAGCAATATTTGGTGAAACCTTAATAAAGGTTGTAAATGATCCTCAATCTATTAATAATCAAATTACTTATTTAAAAGATGATTTTTATATTGATTCACGAATTACTGGGAGAAATCAGATCCAAGATGATGATATTTTTTTCGCAGATGAGCTAATTATTCAAACAGCACATAAGCCAGGTGCTTCAAGGATTAATCAGGTAGAGACCATAACTAAATTTCAAAAATGTTCCGAAGAAATATTGGAAGTTGATAATTCAATCAAACCATCAATTTGTGGAGTGCAATATGTAGCTTCTTATGGTTCAAAAGTTGGTGATCCTTCTATTCGTGCTATAAAAACAAATAAATATAAATTGAAGTTTGAATTTATTGAGAGTTAGCACTAAAAAGGTATTCTTCTAAGTTGTTTCTCCAAATGAAAAGATTTTCTAAGTAAGGGTTGTTTATGTATTCTTGGCTTCCCTCTCCTGAAAGAATTGGTCCTGCAGACTTTGGAAATTTTAGAAGGGATAATTGAGCAGCAATTGAAATATCTGCGATTGATAAACTATCTCCAACTAAATATTTCTTGTTGATCAAGGATTTTGATAAAGCTTCTAGTAATTTTTGGAGTTCTAAATTATCTTTAGAAGACAAAACTACATTAGAAATTTTGCTAAGATTTTTAAAAGGTAATTTATCAACAATACTTTTAACTGAAGAAGGTATTTCATCTGGAAGTAATGCAGTCCTTAGTTGTGGATTTTCAATTGCAGATTTTATTAAAGCTTTTCTACAAGTTGTAGCCATTGTAGTATCTGCCCAGTCTTCAATTAGTTTGCATTGTGCAAATAATATTGGATCCTCCGGAAAGAGTGGATTGTTTTCATTTTTTTTATCTAAATATTCACAAATAGTTGAAGAGTCATTAATAATTTGATCATTACTATCGACGATTATAGGTACTTGTTTTTGACCTGATAATTTAAAGATTTCAAATTGGCCTATTCCAGGTGTTACTTCTTCAACTCGATATTGTAGTTTTTTTGCATGAAGAGCCATTCTTGTTTTTAAACAAAAAGCACTATGCCTAAATTGATATAATGTAATCATGCTGTTTAATGTTTGTTAAAACTTAGCTAAAAAAGTAATCTATTTGTGGAGCTGATGGGCGAATTTTTCTCTAATGTTGCGAGATATCCAAAGTATTTGATATCTATCATTATTGGGGGACTTGTTGCTTTGCTTGAACCTTTATTCAAGAATAGATCAAATCCACTCACAATAGTAGGGTTGATATCTTCTGTCTTAAGTGCTTTCATAACTGTTTATTTTGTCTTGCAAGCGATGACAAACCCAATAAATTTACAACCATAATGCCAAATAATTACCGTCTTGCAAAAGTTTCTTCTCTTTTGAAGAAAGAAATAACCCTTATTTTGCAGAATGATTTGGAAAATGATCTCATTAGAGATCATTTCGTCAATATTTCTAAGATTGACTTATCAGGTGATTTGCAACACTGTAAAATTTACATAACTTCAACTGCTGAAGAGAAAGTCAGGAAAGAGATTGTGGAAAACTTGAATACTGCTAAAAGCTCTATAAGGCATAGTTTAGGAAAAAGAATTGAGATGAGAAGAGTTCCAGAGATAATTTTTAAAGACGATGTTGTTCTTGATAAAGGATTATCAGTCTTGAAACTTCTTGATGAATTAAAAAATAAAAATCAAAATAATAATGTTGAGGAAAAGGATGCCAAAAGTTAATCTACCCCTTGATCAAAGAAATATAATAATTACTCGATCAAAAGAAGGGATATTGGATATAAAAAAGATTTTCACAAGCAAGGGCGCTAATGTATTTGATTTGCCTGCAATAAGTATTGGTGATCCTGATGATTTGAATCCTCTTGACGAAGCATTAAATCAAATAAATGATTTTCATTGGATTATTTTTTCCAGTAGTAATGGGATTAAATTTGTAGATAAAAGACTTAGATACTTTAATAGTTCATTAAAAGAATGTTCTAAAAAAACAAAAATAGCCGTAGTCGGAGAAAAAACCTCTAAAACTCTTGATGATTTTGGGATTAAGGCTGATTTCATACCTCCAGAATTTGTTGCTGAAAGTTTAATTGATAATTTCCCAGTATCTGGTTATGGACTTCGAGTTTTTGTACCAAGAGTTCAGACAGGTGGTAGGGATCTAATTGCAGATCAATTTAGAATGGCTGGTGCTCGTGTATTTGAGGTTGCTGCATATGAAACTAGATGTCCTGACTCAATTCCGGAAGAAACAATTGATATTATTTCTAATCGAAAAGTAGATGCAATTATTTTCTCAAGCGGTAAAACCGTAGTAAATGCTGCTTTTTTACTAGAAAAAAAACTTGGTAAACAATGGTTAGATTATTTTGATCAGATTAAGTTGTTATCTATTGGACCTCAGACAACAAAAATATGTAACAAGATTTTTGGAAGAGTTGATAGTCAGGCACAAAAATATACCTTTGAAGGACTGCTAGATCTGGCAATTAATATTTTTAGTTAGAAAATTTTTTTGAATAGTTCTTTTCAACTAAATCTTTGAACCTATCAATATTGGCCTGTAATTCGTTTGTTACCATTTTGCCTAATATATTTTCTTCCATAAACCGTGCGATCATTTTAGGTAGCTCATAAGTTATTGCTAAATTTACCGTTGTGATTTGATCAGTTTTACTTTCGAAAACTACTGATCCCTCAGTTGGTAAACCTCCTATTGATTTCCATTTAAGTTTGCTTTTTTCAACCCTTTCTGTAATTTGAGCTTTCCATTTAAATCTAAAGCCATTTGCAGCTAAAGTCCATTCTGTTAAATCTGGTAACGTATTAGTTTCTTCGTCAACTGTTTTTACAGATTCAATCCAGCTCATCCAAAGTGACATTGAGTCCAAATCGCTCCATGTGTCCCATACATTTTCAAGAGGCGCATTAACAACTGTTATTACGTCATGTTTTAGCCAAGTACCCATTAATTAACTTACTGCAAGATTTTTTGCTAATTCGGCTTTCTTCTCTAAAATTGCAGCGGCAGCTAAATGACCACTCATTGTGGCTCCCTCCATAGAGTCTATATAATCTTGTTTTGTATAACTACCAGCCATGAAGAAATTAGATATAGATGTTTTTTGATCGGGTCTGAAAGGTTCCATACCTGGAGCTTCTCTATAGAGTGATTGTGGAATTTGTACCACGTTACTCCAAAGCAATTTAAGGTTTTTTGAGGATGGGAATAGACGGCGAACTTCTTTATCAATTTCTTTTGTAATTCTTTCTGTGGATCTTCCCATCCATCTATCGCCAGGAGTTAAAACACATTGGAGAAGCGATCCCATATCTTTTTTTCTATAGTCTGCTGGACTTGCTAGTGCTAAATCAGCAAAACAACTGAAAGAGGCATCAGCAGAATAAAGAAGGTTATCTAGTCCAATTGGTTTGTTTCCAGTATTATCTTTTTGTAATTCAGTAACCCAACCGTCATATCTTAATTGGATTGTGGCAACAGCTACAGCTCTAAGTTTTTTTAAACCTTCAAATTCTTTAAATTGATACCATTCCTTGGGAATTATTTTTTTTATTCCAGGAACATCACAGGCAGCTAGAAATTTATCTGCAAATACTGTTTTAATTCCTTCAGGAGAAGATATTTTTAATTGATTTACTGAATAAGAGGAAGATTCCTTTTCAAAAATGATTTCTTCTACCTTATGGTTAAGATGTATTTCTGCTCCTTTGCTTGTTATGTAGTCCACGATAGGTTGAGTTAACCACTTATGTGGGGAACCTTTTAAAAGATTAAGTTTTGAAGCTTCTGTTTTTGAAGCAAACATCATGAATATAGTTAGCATGCATCTTGCTGAAATATCTTTGCAATTAATAAAACCTAATGCATACGCGATAGGATCCCACATTCTTTCTAAACTTTTTTCACTTCCACCATGGTTTAAAAACCATTCTTTAAAACTAATTTTATCTAGATCTCTTATTATTTTCATTGCGCCTTCATAGTCTATCAATCCTCTAACGATCGGACTTGTCCCTAAAGCTAAGGCATTTCTGAACTTATCCACCCAAGTAAGTTGTTCGGTGGTAAAAAAAGCTTTAAGTCCGTTAAATGGAGCACCTAAAGGGAATCTGAAGTCTAAAGATTTTAAATTACCACCATTATTGATAAATAGATGAGTATGATCTTTAGGGAGTAAATTGTCCAGAGCTCCCACTTTTTTCATTAATTTAAAAAGGTTTGCATAATTGTAAAAAAATACATGTAAACCCATTTCTATGTGGTTGCCATCCTTATCTTCCCAACTTCCAACTTTACCTCCCCAAAATGACCTGCTCTCGTAAATTTCTACTTCGTGACCTTCATCAACTAAATTGACTGCTGCTGTAAGACCAGCTAATCCAGAACCAACTATTGCAATTTTCACTTTTTCTTAAAATTATAACAAATCAAGTTTGGATAATGTTTGTTCTATGCATCCTATCGATTAAGTTTTTATATTATAAATAGTAGAAATCCTTTGTTTATGGAAAATGTAGAAATTAAACAGGAAATTAAAAATTCTGATGATGGCAAAGGTATCTTAATTACGAATGATGCTATAGAACAAATTTCAAATTTATTGAAGGGCCAAAGTGATAAAAAAGCACTAAGAGTAGGAGTAAGATCAGGCGGTTGTAGTGGGATGAGTTATACGATGGATTTTATAGGAACTGATGAAATAAATCACGATGATAATGTTTATGATTATTCATTAAAAGCTGATCAAAGCTTTCAAGTGGTTTGTGATCCTAAAAGTCTTTTATATATTTATGGAATGCAGTTAGATTTTAGTAAGGAATTAATTGGAGGTGGCTTTAATTTTGTAAATCCCAATGCCTCCCAAACTTGTGGTTGTGGAAGCTCCTTCGCAGTTTAATAGATAATGACTAACGAAATTAATCCCATCGAAGAGGATTTTAATGCAGCTTTATCAAGATATAAAGCAGGGCAAGATTTAATTCCAATCGTTCAAGATTTTCAAAAAATTATACAGCAAATTCCAAATCATTTTGCTGCTTGGACTTGTTTATCATGGCTTCAATTACTTTTGAAAAATAATGAAGAAGCTTTGTCAGCTGCTAGACAAGCTGTTCGTTTAAATCAGCAAGATCCACAAGCAAGAATGAATTTGTCTTTAGCTCTTTTGGCTACCAATAATAAAGGTGTTAGGGATCATATTGAGTTAATAAAAAAAATGTCTATGATGATGCCAGATGTGAAAAGTGAGTTGAAAGAATCTGTTGAAGACGGATTAAGTAGATATCCAGATTGGCCTGAGTTAACCAAAGTAAAAAAATGGTTGGAATTTTAAATTGTTTAAGATTTTAATATTGAGTAATGGGCATGGAGAAGATCTATCTGGCAGTCTAATAGCTAAACAATTCGTAAAAAGTGGTTATTCTGTTCATGCTTTGCCAATTGTTGGTATGGGAAACCATTACGAAAAAGAACAAATTAAAATTATCGGTAAAACTAAAGAATTTAGCACTGGAGGAATTGGCTATAATTCTTTCAAGGGAAGACTTACTGAGATATTAGGAGGAGAAATATTTTATGTCTTAAAAAGATTATATTTAACTTTTAAAATAAGAAAAAAATATGATTATTTTTTTGTAGTTGGAGATATTGTGCCAGTTTTTTTTGCATGGGTTTGTAAGAAAGATTTTTTCACATATCTAGTAGCTTATTCCAGCCATTATGAAGGAAAGTTGAAATTACCATGGCCTTCTAAATTTTTCTTGCTCTCACAAAAAGCAAAAAAAATATATACGAGAGATTCCCTTACAGCTAATGATTTAACATTGCAATTAAAAAAGAAAGTGTCTTTTTTAGGAAACCCATTTATGGATAAGTTTTTTCCTAGAAAAAAAGAATTAAATAAAGCTGAATTTAGTATTGGATTATTTCCAGGAAGTAGATTCCCTGAGATTTTAGATAATTTTGTTTTGATTTTAGAGGTATTAGAGGCATTATCAGATTTAAGATATTTTCAAAAAATTAAGTTTAATTTTGCAATAGTTAATGCTCTTTCTTCATTAAAAATAAAGGAGATATTTCAAAAAAGAGGATGGTTAAAAATAGAAAATATAAAAAATAATAATCTCTTGAAATTCCAATATAAATTTTTAGAAGTGAACATATATTGGAATAATTTTGACAAAATATTATTGAAAAGTAGATGCTGTATCAGCATGGCAGGAACAGCAGCAGAGCAAGCGATTGGATTAGGAAAACCGGTTATTCAGATTGAAGGTAAAGGTCCACAATTTACGAGAACTTTTGCAGAAGCTCAGAGACGTTTGCTTGGAAAATATGTTTTTTGTGCCACTAAATATAAAGATAAGAATGATCAAATCAATCAGACAATAAAATTGATCATAAAAATAATATACCTTATACAGCTGAATAAGAAGTTTATGATCTCATGCAATGAAAATGCTAAAAAAAGACTGGGTGAAAACAAAGCTTGTTTTAAAATGGTTGATGATATGAATATTGTTATAAAAAATGATTAAGGAGAATAATCAAAATAAGTTAAAACAAATTATCGATAATTTGTTATTAATAAATTTATTTACAGTCATTTTTTTTGCAATATTTTTTATTTTTGCAATCATCATGCAATTTAATGGCATATTTATTTTTATTAATTTTATTCAGATAGTTTGGAATCCTCTTATAGTTCCATTGATAACAATTCTTATTTTTGGTGCTTTAGTAAACGGTATTAGTTCTTGGTGGAAGCGTAAATTGCTTTCTCAAGAAGAGGATATTTAAAAGTATAATTTTTGAGTTTACTGCTTATTACTTTTTGTCCTTCCAATACAACTTTTGCTCCATCTCCTAACAATATTTTTAAAACCGCTCCAGGCACTGGAAGTAAATTAGGTCTATTCAGACATTTGCCTAAAGTCTGAGAAAACTCTCTCATTAATACTGGATTTGGTGCAACAGCATTAAATACTCCTGAATACTTTTTATCAACTAATGCTTGAGTAATTAATGCACATAAATCAGTTCTATGAATCCAACTCATCCATTGCTTACCATCTCCAATTGGTCCACCTAATCCAACTTTAAATATAGGGAGCATTTTCCCTAATGCCCCTCCGTCTGCCTCTAGAACTATTCCAATTCTAAAAATAACTAACCTTGAGAAAAATGGTTTTTCATCAGCGACCGCTTCCCATTTTTTGCAAAGATTAGCTAAAAAGTCTTTTCCTCCAATACTATTTTCAGTGAATTCACCAGACAAACTTGTACCGTAATAACCTATTGCTGATCCATTTATAATGACTTTTGGGTTTATTTTTAAATTTTTAAGGGTCTTCATCATAAATTTTGTCGTTTTAATACGACTATTTTCAATCTCCTGTTTTTGTTCAGAAGTCCATTTTTTTTCTGCTATAGGTTCTCCCATCAAGTTAATAATTCCATCGGTCTCTCTTAAAATATTTAGAAGATTTTCGTTATTCCAGTTTTTTTCTTTTGATAAATCTGTTTGAAAAAACTTAAATTTGTTGAAATCTAAATCAACCTTTAATTTACTAATGGGTTTTCTACTTACAATGTATATTTCGTGATTTTCATTAAGTAGTGTTGGAACTAACTCTTTCCCAACAAATCCAGTGCAGCCAAGTAGTAAAAGACGCATACCATATTAATGTTTATCATTTAAGGCTATTAAATTTTTAAGACGTTTGTCATTGTTATTCCGGTATAAATTTTTTTTAATATTTTTCAAAAAAGTTTTTGTATAATAAATTTCAAATAACTTTCTTGAATTTATTATGACAGATTCTATTCCAAAGAAACCTCTCAAGAAAGGAAGCTTAGTTTTTGTCGATAAAGAAAATTATATAAAAAGTATCGAGGCTCTAGCTAGTGATCACGATTTACCTAATTATGTGTTTGAAGGTCCTGGAGAGATACTCTCAGTCAAAGACGAATATGCTCAGATTCGATGGCGCAGACCTGTCCCAGATGTTTGGTTTAAATTAGAACAACTCAAAGAATATTTGCAATAAAGTTTTGTATCTAAAAGTTTTTATTTTT
Organism: Prochlorococcus sp. MIT 1304; assembly: GCF_047305015.1. NCBI lineage: Bacteria > Bacillati > Cyanobacteriota > Cyanophyceae > Synechococcales > Prochlorococcaceae > Prochlorococcus > Prochlorococcus sp. MIT 1304. The sequence continues at coordinate 629,108 of NZ_CP138974.1, forward strand.
TTTCTCTGTAGACATCTTTGATTGGATTCTTTTTGCCTCTTTGATCATTTCCTTACCATCAAATAAGTAATTATCTACATATCCTTGTGTATATCTATCAAACTCTGATAGTGCATCTTTAACTTGTGAAAAACAATGATAAAGATCAAGGCCTAAAGCTGAAATAGCCTTTGGAACTATTTTTTTGTTATAAATTTTTTCAACTTTTTCTATTTTTTTTTGTGAAAGATTTATGTAACTGCAGAAATTTTCCATTAGTTGGTCATCATATGGATCCGCAGATAGTTCTTTTGTTTCGTTGTTCAAAGGTTTAATTATTTGACTAATTAATCTATTGATTGGACTGTAAATTTCTTTAATCCATGTTTCAACTTCTTTGTCTTTAATTGACGAATTATATTTTTTTGAATTAATTTTTTTTTCCCAATTTTCATTTAATGAATCAAATGATGAACTGGAAGAGACAAAACTTCTATCATATTGTTCTTTTTTGATAGGGTCATTTAGAGTCTCCCAGGCATTTTGTATTGCCAGAAATCGTTCTTTTTCCCCCCCCTTATCAGGATGATGTTGTTTTACTAAAGAGCGATATGAAGATTTGATTTGACTTCTGGTTGCATTTTTTTTGAGGCCTAATTCTTCATATAAATTTTTTTCCATTTTTATAAATTATGGATTAGAGATAACCATCTTTTCTGGCTTGAATTGAAGTATTAGATTCAAACATTGCTGTTGATAAATATCTTTCACCAAAACTTGGAAGAATAACTATCAATCTTTTGTTAGTTAGTTCTTTCCTTTCACCGATTTTAATAGTTGCTGCTAGAGCTGCACCGCTACTTATGCCAGATAAAAGGCCTTCCAATCGAGCTAATAAACGCCCATAATAAAATGCTTCATCGTCATCTATTTTTATAATTTCATCAATTAATTTAGTATCCAGTACTTTCGGCACGAAACCTGCTCCTATTCCTTGAATCGAATGAGATCCAGCTTTTTCTCCAGAAATCACAGCACTTTTTTGGGGCTCTACAGCATAAATTTTGCAATTTGGATTAACTTTTTTCAGGAAACGTGCGCAACCCGTGATTGTTCCTCCTGTTCCTACTCCTGTAACGAGTCCATCTAAATTGTTATTGGATTGAGACCATATTTCTTGTGCCGTTGTTCTTTCATGAATATCCGGATTAGCAAAGTTTTCAAATTGATTAAATTGATAGCTATTTGCAATGGTTGAAGACAACTCATTAGCTAAATCTAAAGCTCCTTTCATTCCTTCTTTCCCAGGCGTTAACTGTAATTCAGCTCCATATGCTCTCAACATTGCCCTCCTCTCAATACTCATCGTATCCGGCATAGTTAATATCAATTTATAGCCTTTTGCTGCAGCAACCATTGCTAATGCGATGCCCGTATTACCACTTGTAGCTTCAATCAATGTTGTTTTATCTGGTTTTATCAAACCGTCTTCTTCTGCTTTGCATAACATTGAATAAGCGATGCGATCCTTCACGGACGCTGATGGATTGAAACTTTCTAATTTGGCTATTATTTCTGGATAGCAATTAAAATGATTTCTAATTCGATTTAATCTAACTAATGGGGTATTTCCAACAAGAGAAGTTATATCATTTGCTATTTCCATGAAATGATTTTTTAAATTTAAAAATACAATCTTCTAAATACATGATAAATGTATTTGTAGATCTTTTATAAAATTTTCTCAAAAGAATTTAATTAAAAATAACTTTCTGCCTAAAAAAATTTACTATTATAAAAGGTAGTTTTTATAATTATTATGTATTCTCTGGAACTAAGTCTGAGATATTCGCCTTTTCCACTTTCAATTCAGAAGAAAGAATTTGATGATGTTAAAAGAATTTATGATGAAATAAAAACTGCTATGAATGAAACTTTAGAATCCTCAAACTTGATCGAATTAAGTTGTGACAAAGTGCAAGATAAATTAATTACTGTAAGAGCTAAAGAAATCATTTCTGTACAGATATATGAAAAATCTTCAGTAGCAGGAGGAGCTAAAAGACCAGGTTTTTCTCTAGATATAGATTGATAAAATTAATGCGAGATTCCCTTGAAAGTGAAATACCTCATATTAAATTTAAAGATGTTTCTTTTTCATATCCTGGAGAGAAAGAAAATTTAATTTTTCAATGTAACTTTTCAATAAAAAAACCTGGATTTTGGATGGTCGTTGGTAAAAACGGAAGCGGAAAAAGTACTCTTTTAAAATTAATTAATGGAATAATCAAACCCCAAAATGGTGCAATTGATTCCAATGCTAATGTTGGCATGGTGTTTCAAAACCCTGACCATCAAATATTGATGCCAAATTGTAGGAGTGAACTTCTGATTAATATTAATCAGAATATAAGTCAAAATGAAATTAATAAAAAAATTGAATATGTGCTTGATCAGGTAGGAATGACTGGTTTTGAAAAAAGGCCAGTTCATACTTTGAGCGGTGGACAAAAACAACGCTTAACTATTGCATGCGCTCTGATTAGTAATAGAAATTTTATTCTTTTAGATGAGCCTACAGCGTTACTTGATCAAACCAGCCAATTAAAAGTTTTACAAACTATTAAAAATCTTACAAGTGACCATATAAAACCTTTATCAGCTTTGTGGATTACTCATCGTTATGAAGAATTAACTTATGCTGATGCAGTAGCAGAGTTGAAAAATGGATTTTTATCTAGCTGGCAAGAACCATCAAAATTTCAATATAATTAACTTTTGTACTTGTCATAAGGTACTTTAAAGAGCTAAATTCATTCTATATTCCTCGGTAGCTCAGCGGTAGAGCGATCGACTGTTAATCGATTGGTCGCAGGTTCGAATCCCGCCCGGGGAGTTTTAAAGTCTCGAAAAGTCATACAAAGTCACCCTTAGGTGACTTTTTTTATGTCAGTCAATCAGTTATAAGAGAAAAATGTCTAGACGAATGGTGACATTGTAGTGCAATTCTATTAGTCCAGTATTCGTCTTTTTATTCGTCTTTTGGTGAAAATATTCGTCCATATTTTTATCACTAATAAGACATAAAAAAAGACCCCTATTTCTAGAGATCTTTTTCTGGTTTTACTAAATGAAGTGTTTCCTTGTTTCCACTGTTTCAGTAAAACCTCTCCTACACACATCTATAACTTATTACGCATATTTCTTTTTTGTTAAAGGGGTTTGGTAATGTTACTTATTCGACACATATACCAGTTATACCTTTTACGACTTAGTTGCATTAAAAAACACCCTAATTTAGAGAAAAGGGTGTTTGGTTATCAGAAATTAGTGTGTGAGGAGTTTCTGATGTATATAACTTACTGGAACAATGGCACAAATATCTACAGTATTAATTCCTATTAATACTAATTTGTTCTTTTTTACATTGACGGGATAATTAAAAATAAACAATTAACTATTTTGAAAGAGACTGCTAAAGAAGTTGGGAAAAAATTATTAGAAATTGTGAGATTTATATTCTTTATTCCTGCAGGATTTTTGGCAGGAACTTTAGTCAAATTTCCGTTGCTACTACTTGCAAGAATACAAGAATCAATGTTTGGTTTAAAGATGGACAGTTGGGGAACTCATCTATGGCAAACATTGATATTTTATGTCGTATGTTTTCTTGCTTCTATCTATGTAAAACCTAAGTTTTTAAAATCCAAATACTTTATACTCGCTTGGTCAGTTCTCCTTGGTTTCAATGCATTCATCTTTATGAGTGCTTTGCCAAATCCTCCTTATTCAACACCAATCAAAATTATTATTGATGCTTTTGCTCCTATTGGAGTTTTAATTTATCTAATAGTAGATAAACAAAATGATTTTTTGAAATTAAGTAAAACAAATAATTCACCTAAAGAATGAAAAAAATATTTTTAATAAGTCTATTTTTTGCTTTATTGTTTCCTGCTAATGCAGAGCAATATCAAAGGCACAAATATACCTGCCCAGAATCGCAAGGTGAATGTTCTGAAGGAGAAAAAGCAGCAATTAAATTAGTTAATGAAACTTACTGGGAGATGCTTACAGAAAGAATTAAAGAGAATAAATTTTACAAATTCCCTTGGTATTGGGTTTATCAAAAAGATGTCTTCAATGAGTGTAAATATACTGTTGCTGCAAAAGAGGATATGCCAACTCATACTGCAAATATGGAATGGATAGATGTTGATATTTGCGCTAAGACAACCAAATTAATAGATCTAGGTCGTCGCAGATAATGAAAAGATTTTTATTGATAAGTTTGTTTTTCGGTCTTATGTCTCATACTGCAAATGCTAATGATGCAGTAAAGTTTCAACTCGCTGAATATAAGTGCCTTTGGCAAGAAGGATTTTTCACTCTAGATGTCATTGAAAATATGATGGAGAAGGAAAAAGAAAATGATCCGGAATTTGGTAATTTATTAATCTCAACCTACAAAGGCGGAACTAATCAAAAAGAAATAGAAGAACAGAATAAATTGATAGCAAAAATGGGCGGTTGTAGAAACATGATTGTCACTTGGATTAATATGTCTTATCCGGAGAAAGAAGCAACAGATTTCATAATGCTTCTTGCATTAGATGGTTGGTTTGGAGAAGAGGATGAACCAATAAAAGATATTCCTTTTAGAGAAAAATCCTACTTCGATAGTTCAGATAAAAAAATCTATTGCAAAGAACCGCTCCCTCCAATGAATACTTTCGAAGGAAGTAATCCAAATGCATTAAAAGTAGAGGAACTATGTTCATGTATGTGGAACAAGTTTCCAGAAAAGAGTTGGGAGAGAAAAGTCTTGATAAAACTTTATAAGAATAATTATCAAGAAGGTGTTCTTCGGCAGCAAAATTTATTTGAAAAGTTAAGTCGTAATTTTGGAAGTTGTGGAGGATACCAACTTTGAAAAAAGTTAATTTTAAGATTTAATCAGGAAAAATTTCTTCGTCAAAATATTCGTCCATTTTCTAATTTATTTCATATATGTCATGACAAAGCATGTCATATCAAGACTTATTTTGTTACACCGACTTTCGCCCGGGGAGTTTATAAATACCAAAAAGTTATCCAAAGTCACTTTAAAAAGGTGACTTTTTTATTTCTTTGACCTCTTTTTAGTCAAATACAAGTTAGCAGAATATGTAATCAAGAATATTTGATGTAGTATTAAGAACAGTATATAGAACATATAAAATATCAAAGTTTATATTATTTATAATAAAAAATTCTAAAATTATAAGAAATGTTTTTGAGAACAGTAATTAGAACATTAACTTAATTCACCACAAAAATGAAAAAAAGTTCTTTGATTTTCATTTTTAAATTAAGACATATTTTTTGTTGATATCGTTTGAATTATTACACCATTCAGGAAACTCTAGTCATCCCACATATCCTTTTTCTCTTGATCCAAATTATTCCTTTCAAGTAATTCTATTCTTTACTTCTGAGAATCTATTTCTGTTTCAATTACGTTTTTATCGTCAATGTATTTTGTTTGTATTTCTAGGATAATTATTTCAAATTGTTCTTCAAAGAAATCTGACATTTCTCTCCATGCTTCCATTTCCTCTTCTTTGCCAATAGTATCGTTTATCTGATGGGAAATAATTTCTAATACATATTGTTTAAGTTCTTGATGACTCATCGATTCAACTTTTTTTTGAATGTAAAGTTCTTTAAGAATTTCTAGTTGTTTTTTTGATAAATCTGAATAGACAATAGACTTTTTTTTCATAGATACTTAAATTTTTTTTTAATATAGACAAAATTATAATTTCAAACATTTTGGAGAAATTAAAAATATTAAACTTAGCTAATTCCTACTTGAAAATTGCAAATCTCTATTTATTAATTCAATTTTTTAAACCTTATAATGGCAATCTGAATTAGATATTCTTTCAATTTGAACCATTATTTGTTTCTAATAATCCTTTGATTATTAAGAAAAAGTAAATAGAATCGAAAGAAATTCTAAAATTTCAACTTTTTAAAAATTTGTAATTTCTACTTAATCCATTACTATCACTAAGTTATTTGATAAATCTAATTGATAAAATTGTTTACAGTAATTCAGCAATCTTTATAAATTCTTGAGAGAATCATATTACAAAAACTTAATTTTAATTTAATAGTTGATAAATATGAAAATTTCAATTCTTTTAATTGAAGACGATCGTGACATGCGCGATCTGGTGGCTAGGCATTTAGAACATTCTGGTTTCGATGTCCAAAAAGCTGAAGATGGAATTAAAGGACAAGCATTAGCCCTTCAATATTCACCTGATTTAATACTTTTAGATTTAATGCTACCAAGTGTTGATGGTTTAACTTTATGCCAGCGACTAAGAAGAGATGAAAGAACATCAAATATACCAATTTTGATGATAACTGCGTTAGGGGGTCTTAAAGATAAAGTTACTGGGTTTAATTCTGGAGCAGATGATTACATTACTAAACCATTCGATTTAGAAGAATTACATGTACGCATAAAAGCTCTATTAAGAAGAACAAACAGAGCACAACTAAATTCTAGTAACCAGCAAGAAATATTAAATTATGGCCCTTTAACTCTTGTTCCTGAAAGATTCGAAGCTATATGGTTTGAATCTCCTGTTAGATTAACTCATCTTGAATTTGAGCTTCTTCATTGTCTTTTGCAGAGACATGGCCAAACTGTATCACCAGCATTAATTCTCAAAGAAGTATGGGGATATGAACCTGATGATGATATTGAGACAATAAGAGTTCATATTAGACACTTGCGCACTAAACTTGAACCCGATCCACGAAAACCTATTTATATAAAAACTGTATACGGTGCTGGATATTGTCTCGAGTTACCTATTGGTTCTCAAGTAGAAACTGCTAGGCAAGAGTTCATTCAAGCAAGAAATCCTGACTTGATAAATTCTGCAGTAGATTAATCTCATATATCATCTATTGAAATTTTTAATAAAGTTATTTCCCAAGCCAACCTTGGTTGAATGTTTTTTCTTAATAGGTATTTTAAATTTTCAAGTTTTTTAACTAACCTGATGTTTTTTGTTTTTCTCCACCAAATTGTTTGTATTAAATTTACTAAACAAATTTGTTGAGAAATTTCGAATTTTTCAGATATTGATTTAGATATTTCTAATATTTCCAGACTACTTTTAACTGGAGAATCTAATTTACTTATAATTTCATCTGAAAAATCGTTCCAAATTTCAATATTTTTCAATAATTGATTTGGAGATCCATTTGCAGAGTTTATCAAATCTTCGAATTTTAATTTTGCATTGATCTTTAACTTAGAAGTGTCTAAATATTCTTTTAAAATTGATTTTATTTGTTTATTAGAAAAAGATCGAAATCTGACGATTTGACATCTTGAGATGATCGTATCTAAGAGAAGGTTTAATTTAGACGTTAGTAAAATAAAAATGCCGTTACTAGGTTCTTCTAAAGTTTTTAAAAGACAATTTGAGGCTGCTTCGTTTAAGAGGTGTGCATCAATAATCAAAACAATTTTTTTTTCTGAGTTTATTGATTTTTGACTAAGAAAAGTTTTGATATTACGTATTTGAGCAATTTTAATAATCTCATATCCACTTTTTAATGTTTTTTCAGGATCGAAACTACCTGAACTTTTGGTTGCCAAAAGAGAATCAGGTTCAATAATTAAAAAATCAGGATGGTTATTGTTTGTAATTCGCTCTTCAATATTTTCGCTTGGTGAAGACTCTTTGAAAATCTCTTGTATAAATTGAAGGGCAGTTTGCTTTTTGCCTAATCCTTCAGCACCATAAAATATATAGCCATTAGTAAATGATTTGTTTTTAATTATGTTCTTAAGAATAGTATTGACTTCTTCATTTAAGAAAAAATTATTTTTTTTAACCTCAATCATTTGGCATTGGAAAAATTGTTTAGCAAAGTCTCTTTAATTTGATTAGAAATAGTTTTAATATTTTGTGAAGCAGATATTACTTTCCAGTTTTTTTGTTTGGCAATTAGTTTGAAGCCTTCATTTACTCTTTCTAAAAATCTAATACCTTCTGATTCTATTCTGTCTGGAATTTCATTTTTTCTTCGGAATATGCTCTCTTCTGGAGAAATTTCTAAGAAGAAAGTGAGATCTGGAGATGCTCCTTGACACACAATAGATTCAATATTTTTAATTATTTCTAAATTTATATTTCTTCCATAACCTTGATAAGCCAGTGTGGAATCGGAAAATCTATCACTTATTACCCAATCATTATTATTTAATGCTGGCAAAATAATTTTTGAAACGTGTTCAGCTCTATCCGCTGAATAAAGCAATAATTCTGCAAGAGATGAAGGCTTGTTATTTTCATTATTATCAAGAATCAGTCTTCTAAGTTTTTTTCCTAAAAGACTGCCTCCAGGTTCTCTAGTTGTGATTAATTTAGACTCTTTCTTTAGTAGACCACTAATAGGAAGCCATTTAGATAGTTCATCTATTTGGGTAGTTTTACCACATCCATCAATACCCTCAATAACGATAAATTTTCCTTTCATTTAATCCAAAGATAAAGCATTAATTACAACTGTAATAGAGCTAATAGCCATCAATAATGCTGCTATTGAGGGAGTAAGAAGAATACCGTATTTAGGGAATAAAATGCCGGCGGCTATAGGTATAGCTAGTAAGTTGTAACCAAAAGCCCATGTTAGATTTTGTTTTATTTTTCTTATAGTTTTTTTTGCGAGATTTAAGGCGTAGGGTAATCCATTTAGTTGATCTCCCATCAAGACTACATCTGCATTTGCCTTGGCTATTTGAGTCCCTGATCCCACCGCAATTCCTAAGTCTGAGGATGCTAAGGCAGGGACATCATTAATACCATCACCAATCATTGCTACTTTGTTATCAATTTTTAAATTTTCTATAGTCTTTAGCTTCATTTCAGGAAGAAGATCCCATTTTACTTCTGCTTCTTTAAAACCAATTTTTTTTGCTAAAGCTAAAACCGTTTGTTTTCTATCTCCACTTAAAATATTAATTTTAAATTTGTTTTTTCTTAAATTTTGCACTGTTTTAATAGAATCATCTCTGAGTAAATCTCCTAGGAAGATAAAGCCTAATAATTTATCTTTAATACTTACTCCAATAATAGTGTTAGTTTTTGTCTCTTCATTTTCAATTACTTTTTTTGCATCACTATCAATAATTATTCCTTTACTTAGTAGCCATTCAATATTTCCAATATTTATGAGTCCATCAATTGACTCTAGTTCTCCAGAAATCCCCCGGCCTGAATGAGTGACAATTTTTTTTATTGGAAATAAACTTAAATTTTGTTTTTTGGCTTCTTGAATTAACGCATCTGCAATTGGATGTCTGCTTTCCTTTTCTAAACTGGCAGCTACTTTTAATAAAAAAGAATAATCATCATTATTTTTATAATCAACGATGAAAGGCTTACCTTTTGTTAATGTACCTGTCTTGTCAAAAATAATGTGATTAATTTTTGAAGCCATTTCTATTTTGTCCCCACCTTTAAATAGAACCCCCTTTTTTGCTGCTTTACCTGATGCGACAGTTATTACAGTTGGGGTGGCTAAACCTAATGCACAAGGACAAGCTATTACTAAAACAGCAATTGACAATTGAATGGCTAAACTAAGGAAGTTCTCAGCATTACTACCAAGCGAACTATGAAGTGTATGGCTTGAGTGAGTGATGAATTGATGATTATGACTTAATAAATCTGGCCAAATGTTTCTTGCCCCTTGCCACCAAAAGAAGAAGGTTAAAGTAGCAAAAATAAGTACAAAGTAAGTAAATTTGCCTGCAATTTCATCAGCAATTCTTTGAATGCGAGGTTTTCTAGCGTTTACAGACTCAATAAGATTTACTAGTTTTGCAAGAGAAGAATCCCCTCCGACCTTTTGTACTTTAAGTCTGAGTGTTGAATTAAGATTTAAAGATCCACTAGATAGATTTTCGCCTTCTTTTACCTCGATAGGTTTAGATTCTCCAGTGATATGTGAAACATCAACATATGAATTACCTTGAGTAACAATGCAGTCAGCAGGTACTCTGTCTCCTGCTAAAACTTGAATCTCTTGATTAGGTCTTAAAGTGTTTACCCTTATTGATTTTATTTGATTATCTTCTGTATAGATATTTGCCATTTCAGGTTGAAGATCTAATAACTCTCCAATGGATGAACCAGTTTGATATCTTGCTCTTTCCTCCAAGAAACGCCCAATCAATATGAAACCTAACAACATAACTGGTTCATTAAAAAAACAAGGAAAACCAGTGGCAGGAAATATTAAAGATAGAAGACTTGTTATATATGCGCTAGTTACTCCAAGAGCTACTAGAGAATCCATATCAGGACGGTTCTTAATAAATGATTTAAACCCATTAATAATTATTTCTCTGCCAGGAAATAATAGAGCTAATGTTGCTAATGAAGCGTGAAAAAAAATATTACCTAATATCGGAAAATTTATATATCTTCCCTCTGCTAGATGACCTAAACCTGAAAATAATAAAAGTAATAAAGCAAAAGTTAGTTTTTTCCATTGATTATTCCACTTCTTTTTTTTTTCTAATTCTTCCTTATTTATTTTTTTTGAAAAATCATTTATGTAAATCTTTGAAGGGAAACCATTTTCTTTTAAATTTTTGAGAACTGCTTCTATTTCGATATGTTTCTGAGTAATTTCAAAATATGCACTTTCAGTTAGTAAGTTTACAGAAACATTTTCAATACCATCAGAATTATTTAATATTTTTTCAACAGTACTAACACAACCTCCGCACTTCATTCCTGTAATCCTTAATTGAATGCTTTCCATATTTTTCACTGTTGAAGCAAATTAATGCTCGGCCTATTTTTTAACTATAATAATAAATGTAATAGACTTTTTAAATAGTTATTTTTTAAATTACTATATTAACTTTATTAGTTTTAGAGCAGTGCCTAGTAATCAAAACAGAGACAATTTTATCGATAAAGCTTTTACAGTAATTGCTGAATCAATAGTAAAAATAATGCCTATTGCAGAGAAAGAAAAAAAAGCATATATCTACTATAGAGATGGCCTAGCTGCACAAAATAATGGGGATTATTCGGAAGCATTAGAGTATTACAAAGAGAGTTTACTACTTGAAGAAAATAAAATTGATAGGGGTGAGACTTTAAAAAATATGGCGATAATATACATGAGCAATGGTGAAGAAGATCTGTCTATTGAAACTTATGAAAAAGCATTAGTAGAAAATCCCAAACAGCCATCATGCCTTAAAAATATAGGTTTGATTTATGAAAAAAGGGGAAGAAATGCTGAGCAGAATGGTGATTTAGACCAGAGAGATATTTGGTTTGATAAAGCTGCAGAAGTCTGGTCTAAAGCAGTAAGATTATACCCAGGTGGTTATCTAGACATAGAGAATTGGTTGAAAAACTCAGGAAGAAGTTCAATCGATATGTATCTCTAATTTTTTAAACTGATAAAGAATAGTCAACTGCTTCTTTAATATTGGATATCTCTTTGATATTTATTAAATTTTGAAAATTATTATTTAGTTCCTCCTCTAGTTTTGGCACTACGATATTTTTGATCCCTAGTCTTACAGCTTCTTCTATCTTTGTTCGAAGGTTATTAGATTTTCTAACCTGACCGCTCAAACCCAATTCTCCAATAAATGTGCAACTAGTCAAAGGAGGAATATTTTTCAAACTGGATAAAATTGATATTGCTACACCTAAGTCAGATGAAGGATCATTAATCTCAAAACCCCCACCAGTAGCAATGTAACAATCAAATTCAGATAATTTTATCCCTACATGTTTTTCAATTACAGCTAGGATTTGATGCAATCTATTGATACTTATTCCAGTGGTAGTCCTTCTTGGGTTACTGTAGAAAGTTTTATTTACCAGTGCTTGTATATCAACTGCTAATGGTCGAGTGCCTTCATTTGTAATAGTAGTTGTTACACCTGAAATATTTTCTTTATTTGTAAAAATTGAACTTGGGTTTTTTATCTCTCGTAAACCCTCATCAAGCATTTCAAAAATTCCAATCTCGAAGGTAGATCCAAATCGATTTTTTATACTTCTTAGTAATCTATGTGAGGAAATATTATCTCCTTCAAAGTTTATTACTGTATCAACTAAATGCTCTAGAGTTTTAGGGCCAGCTAAAGCACCATCTTTGGTTACATGACCAATTATTAGAAGCGCAATATTATTTTCTTTTGCAAGATTTTGTAATTCAGATGAACAGGCTCTAACTTGAGAAACCGATCCTGGAGCACTTTGCATTTCATGATTGTGGATGGCTTGAATACTATCAATAATTGCGAAATTTGGATTTAAACGTTTGATTTCTTCAATAATTAGGGATAAATTGGTTTCTGCAAAAATTTTTAAATCAATACTATTTTGATTTAATCTTTCCCATCTAATTTTTACTTGTTCTAAAGATTCTTCTGCAGTTATATATAAAACTTTCTCATTTAGAGATATTTTTCCTGCTGATTGAAGAACTATTGTGCTTTTGCCTATGCCTGGTTCTCCTCCAAGTAAAACAACAGATCCAGGAACGATTCCACCTCCAAGTACTCGATCAAATTCCATAAAACCACTTGTAAATCTTGATATTTTTTTTGATGAAATCTCGTTAAATGATATAGATTTTTTACTATTTTTAATTTCTTGATAATTAGATCTTTTACTTTTTATTTCTTCAACAATGGAATTCCATGAGTTGCAATTTAAGCATCTACCAAAATATTGAGAAGTTTCAGATCCGCAATTCTGACAAATAAAAGTTGATAATTTGCTAGACATTTAGTTTTTGAATCAAGTATTAGAACTAGAATGTTTGGGATATTGCCCCTCTACAAGTTAGATTAGGATAATAATTAATTCTCTTACTGATTAGCTAATAGAAACAAATGGCTCTATCTAGTCAAACTAAAGAAACAATTCTTGTCGCAGATGACGAGGCAAGTATTAGAAGAATTTTGGAGACGCGCCTCTCCATGATTGGTTACAAAGTAGTAACTGCTCGTGATGGTAAAGAAGCACTAAAGTTATTTAAAGATTATGAGCCTGATTTAGTCGTACTTGACGTTATGATGCCAAAATTAGATGGCTATGGAGTTTGTCAAGAATTAAGGAAAGATTCTGATGTTCCAATTGTCATGTTAACTGCGTTGGGAGATGTTGCAGACAGGATCACAGGTTTAGAATTAGGGGCTGATGACTATGTTGTTAAACCATTTAGCCCTAAGGAATTAGAAGCTAGAATTAGATGTGTTCTAAGAAGAATTGATAAAGAACAAATTCCTGGAATGCCTAATTCAGGATTAATTTTAGTTACTGATATAAAAATTGATACAAATCGAAGACAAGTTTTTAAAAGTGATGAGAGAATTAGATTAACCGGTATGGAATTTAGTCTTTTAGAGCTTTTGGTAAGTAGGTCAGGCGAGCCTTTTAGTAGGGGAGAAATTCTGAAGGAAGTTTGGGGATATACACCTGAGCGACACGTAGATACAAGAGTAGTCGATGTTCATATATCAAGATTAAGATCAAAACTGGAGGCTGATCCTGCAAATCCTGAATTGATATTGACAGCAAGGGGCACAGGATATCTTTTTCAAAGAATTGTAGATATTACTTCTTTTGACAGTAAATAAATGGGAAAAGAAAGTGTACAAAAAATTAATAAGCCCAGAGCTATTAGAAGATTAGTTATCTGGTATAAAAGAAACTCGGCTGTAACTTCAATAGTAGATACTGCTGCTAGTTCTGCAGTAACCGCTAGTAATGTGGCGGGTAATGTAGTTTCTAGTGCTGGTTCCGTCGTAAGCACAGCTAGTAATGTCGCGAGTAATGTTGCAGGTAATGTCGCAGGTAATGTAGTTTCAAGCGCTGAATCTGTTGTGAATACTGCAAGTAGTGTCGTTTCAAATGCTAGCTCAATAGCAAAAAATACATTACAGCCATTAGTTTTTGACCCATTAAAAAGACTACAAAACAACGATTATATTTTAGATAAGGTGGAGGAATCTCAATCTAAAAGAATTTGGATCGCTGTTGATGGTATGGGTGGAGATTATGCTCCTGGTCCAATTCTTGAGGGTTGCCTTGAAGCAATAAGTAGATTTCCAATAAATATAAAATTCGTCGGCAAAATTGAAGAAGTTAAAGATGCAGCAGAAAAAACAGGTTTAGCAGAATTATTAGAAAATGAAATTGATAATAATCGTCTTGAATTAATTGATAGTGGAGAACCTATTGGGATGAATGAAGAAGCTACTGCAGTTAGAAAAAGGAAAAATGCAAGTATAAACGTTGCAATGGATTTAGTGAGAAATAATAAAGCTGAAGCTGTTTATTCAGCGGGTAATTCAGGCGCCATGATGGCTTCTGCCATATTTAGAATTGGGCGATTGAAAGGGATTGATAGACCAGCTATAGGAGCATTATTTCCAACAAGAGATCAAACTCGCCCGGTATTAGTTTTAGATGTTGGTGCAAATACTGATTGTAAACCATCTTATCTGCATCAATTTGCTCTTCTAGGTAATATTTATGCAAAAGATGTCTTACAAGTAAAAAAACCAAGAATTGGACTTTTAAATATCGGAGAAGAAGAATGCAAAGGTAATGATTTATCTCTAAAAACATTTGAATTATTATCCTCTGAAAAAAGTTTTGATTTTGGAGGTAATTGTGAAGGGAGAGATGTATTATCAGGTAATTTCGATGTAGTAGTCTGTGATGGATTTACTGGAAATATATTATTGAAATTTCTTGAATCTGTGGGAGGAGTGTTATTAGACATTTTGAGATCTGAGCTACCTCGTGGAAGGCGGGGGAAAGTTGGCTCAGCTTTTTTAAAAAGTAATCTACTTAGAATTAAGAAAAGGCTAGATCATGCCGAACATGGGGGAGCTTTATTACTTGGGGTGAATGGTATTTGCGTTATTGGTCATGGAAGTAGCAAATCTTTATCAGTAGTTAGTGCTCTTCGCTTGGCACACTCCGCAGTGAATCATGGTGTTATGGAAAATTTAAATCAACTGCAAAAGCTTCAAGTTTTAAATTCATAAAACATAATGAGTCAAATTTATGTTTGACTAATATAAGTAACTAAAAAACTCTTTTGGAAGGAATAGATTTTAATCAGATTGGAGTATCATTCAAGGGAAGCGGAAGTTATGTGCCTGATCAAATATTAACCAATCAAAAAATTAGTCAAAAGGTTGATACAAGCAATGAATGGATAAAATCTAGAACAGGAATTTCTGAGAGAAGAATCTCTAGCTTAGGAGATAATGTTAATGAGATGGGTTATAAGGCGGCTCTAACTGCTATAGAAATGGCTAATTGGGATATTAAAACAGTTGATTTGATTGTTTTAGCTACTTCTACTCCGCATGATTTATTTGGATCAGCGCCATCCATCCAAGCAAAATTAGGGGCAGCTAATGCTGTAGCTTTTGATTTAACTGCAGCATGTAGTGGCTTCTTATTTGCCTTAATTACAACCTCACAATTTTTAAAAGGTGGTAGTTTTAAAAGGGCTATTGTTATAGGAGCAGATCAACTATCAAGCTTTGTTGATTGGAATGATAGAAGGAGTTGCATTCTTTTTGGAGATGGTGCGGGTGCATTAGCAATTGAAGCCACTAATCAATTTGATAATTTAATTGGTTTTGATATGAGAACTGACGGAGAAAGGGGTTCTTTTCTTAATCTCCCATCAAAAAATAATAAGGATTTAATAATTGATAACATTGATTTTTTAAGTGGAGCTTTTTCTCCAATTCAGATGAATGGTCAGGAAGTGTATAAATTTGCAGTTAGAGAAGTTCCGATAATTCTTGAAAAGTTGTTTAATAAAACGCACTATACTTCAGATGAAGTTGATTGGCTTGTACTGCATCAAGCTAATCAAAGGATATTGGACTCTGTAGGAGATAGGTTAAAAATCCCTAGAGAAAAAATTCTTAGCAATTTAGAAAAATACGGTAATACTTCAGCAGCAACAATTCCACTAGTGATAGATGAGGCTATTAGAAGTAATAGAATTAAACAAAATGATATTATTGCCACAAGTGGTTTTGGTGCTGGGTTAAGTTGGGGTGCAGCCCTCATTAAATGGGGTTAAAAAAAAGGAGCATTATGACAGTTGCATGGGTATTCCCTGGACAGGGTTCGCAAAAAATTGGAATGGCAAAACAAATTGAAAATTTGCCAAATACAAAAGAGAGGTTTAATTATGCATCTGAGATATTTGAGAGAAATTTATTTGAAATTTGTGAGTTAAATACTGAACCAACAAATCCTCTTATCGATTTAAATAACACAAGAAATACACAAATATGTCTTTTTTTGGTTGAATCAATTTTATTAGATGCCTTAAAAAAGAAAGGTTTTAAGCCAACTTATGTTGCTGGACATAGTCTAGGAGAAATCACTGCACTATATTGTGCGGATGTTTTTTCATTCGAAGATTGTGTTTCTCTAATAAAAGAAAGGTCTCAATTAATGGTAAATTCTGGGGAAGGATCTATGGCAGCAGTAATTGGTTTTGATAGAAATCAACTTGATCTATTAGTACAAAAAATTGATGATATTGTGATTGCTAATGATAATAGTTCTTCCCAAGTTGTCTTATCCGGATCTGCTGAAGCATTAGATGATTTATCGAGAGAAATTTCTTGTAAAAGATTCTTGAAATTAAATGTTTCAGGTGCATTTCATTCCCCATTTATGAATGAACCTTCATCAAAATTTTCTGAATATTTAAAACAGATTAAATTCAATAATCCCTCTTTCCCAGTCATAAGCAATTACGAACCTTCACTTTGTAGTGATCCCAACGAGCTTAAAATTAGATTAGAAAAGCAAATGTGTAATGGTGTGAGGTGGCGAGAAACTATGGATTTAATGGCAAAAGATACTGATCTTCATATTGTTGAAATAGGCCCTTCTAATGTACTAAGCGGTTTAGGAAAAAGACATCTTAAAGATGTAAAAATTTCTCAAGTTTCATCTTCTGATCAAATATCATATTAATCTTTATGAAAAATGATGTTTTTCAAAAATTAATCTATCAATTAGTAAGCAAACTTTTAGTATTTCCAATTTATAAATTTGTATTTAGAGGTTGTTTGATAGGTAGAGAAAATATTCCGCAAAAAGATTCTTTTATAGTTGTTTCTAATCATGGTTCTTTGCTTGACCCTCCTTTGTTAGGACATGCACTTGGACGTAATATATCTTTTATGGCTAAGGCAGAACTTTTTAAAGTGCCTTTTCTTGGCTTTATTATCAAGGCTTGTGGAGCATATCCTGTAAAAAGAGGAATTGCGGATAAAAATACAATTAAAACAGCATGTAAAAAATTATCAAATGATAATTGTATTGGAATTTTTATTGATGGTACTCGTCAAAAAAATGGTCGAGTGAATAAGCCCAAACAAGGTGCAGCATTATTAGCTTTTAAAAATCAAAAATTATTATTGCCTGTTGCAATAGTTAATTCTCATAGGGTAATGAGATTTAAATTCTGTATTCCTTTATTTTCAAAAATAGTTATTAAAGTTGGAAAACCTTTTCAACCTCCACAAAGTTCATCAAGAGATGATCTAAATTCTTTAACAAAGCGCCTTCAAGATGAAATTAATTATTTGATTGGATGAATATTTAGTTAATTGGAGAAATAGGGTAAAGAGGCAAAACTGTTTTCCAGGAATCTACATTTGAATTTAATAAATTTTTATTAGACAAATCTAATAGTTCTTTTAAATCTTCTTTAGCATCATAAATAGCTTCAAAAAAAAGTTCTTTGCTATCAAGTTCTTTTATAACTTTTGGTAAAACTGTTTCTCGAATGACTAGATCAGAGGTATTTTTTTCGTTATGACAAATTTCATATTTACCAGCAATAATACCCTTTCGTTTTAATTTTTTGTAAATCCAGAATGATTTTTTGTTTATGAAGATATTATTTTTTGATGCAATTCTTTTTGCCATTATTTCAAATGAACTAAAACTGTCTAGAGGACAATTTATTTGTTGTGAGATAGTTCTTGCTAAAACTACAATAAGTCGTGAGGCATTAAAATTTGCAGGCCCTACACTAACAGATAACTTATTTACTTTTTGTAAATTTTCTTTGGAAATGAATTTGATAAGGTCATTTATTAAATTGTTGCAAAGGTCGTTATCAAATTTTTTGATGAATAATTGATCAGATTCAGAGTTATTGTTTTTTCTATAACCAAAGCCAAAAGAATTGTCTGTGCTGTAGATCACTAGTATAGGGTAATTTTCTCTTTGTTTTAGTTTATTTGTCATCTATTACCTTTAAACAGGTAATTCCATGCCAGGGTTACATTTAGACCATTTCCCAAATTCATTTTTAAAACTTTCACAAGATTGGACATCCCAATCAGTTTTATAATCACCATTATTATCTTTAACTATACTGACATGAATGAATGGTTTTTTTGCTTTAAAATCAGGTAGATCACAAATGTGATCAACACCATGATTATTTTCAACATCATGATATGTAATACATCTATCAACCCATTTACAGTTGATGCAAATGCACATAATAAATAAATAAAATGAAAAATAGCGTTCTCACAGATCATACACTAATTATTGATGAATTAGAAAAAAGTATAAAATTTCATAATTTGAATTTTATATTAGGTTTTTTACCTAAAGGATCATATTTGGTTGGCGGTTACATAAGGGATATTATTTTAGGAAGAAAAACTGAAAAGCTAGATGTTGATATTGTGGTACCTTTAAAAGCAATTGAAATTGGGAAAAAGATTGCAGAAAATATTGAATCAAAATTTATAGTTTTAGATGAAAAAAGAGAAGTAGTAAGAATTTTTCTTAATAATATTGATATTGATATTGCTAATCAAGTTTCATCTACGATAGAAGGAGATTTGTTTTCTAGAGACTTTTCGATTAATTCAATTGCTTTTTTATTAGATAAGAAATGTTTGTTAGATCCATTAAATGGTCTTAAAGATCTAGAGATTTCTTTGCTTAGAAGTCATTCTGAAAAAAATTTACTGAATGATCCTTTGCGAATATTAAGATGTTTTCGATTTGTTTCGGAATTGAATTTTAAAATTGATCTTAATTTAATTACTTTTATAAAAAAAAATAAAGTGAAATTATATATTGCTGCTAAAGAGAGAATTAATTATGAAATACAGAAAATAGTTAATGGAGCGAATGCTCTTGAGGCAGTATTGCTGATAAAAAAATTAAATATATTTGGTATTGATAATTTATTTGAAGATTCTTTTTTTTTGGATTTAGAGAAAATTAATTATGCAGAACTTAATCAGGAAGAAAAAGAAAAATTTTTACCATCATTTTTTATTGCTCAAATTTTAGATGTTGTATCTCTAGAGAAACTTAAATTTAGTAAAGCTGAAATTTCAAAAACTAAGTTATTACGAAAATGGCATTTTTTGTTGGAGAAAAAAAATATCTCTCAATTAACTGAAGCAGAAAGATTTGCATTACATAAAGAATTAGAGATGTTTCTTCCATTATTTATTTTTTATTTACCTCAAAACTCTCGATTAGATTGGCTTCATAGATGGCGTGACAACAATGATAAATTATTCCATCCTTCAAACTTACTTAATGGTGATGTAATTAAAAAAAATTTAAAAATAAAGGATGGGCCTATCTTAGGAGAGCTTTTACAGTATCTTTCGAAAGAACTTGCGTATAAAAGATTGAATAATTTTGATGAAGCTATTTATAAAGCAAAGCGATGGATTGAACAAAATGCGCCAAAATGTGATTAAATACACATAGCTTAGTTTTGTTTAGAAGTTCAGACTTCAAAATCATTTTTAAAAATTTATGAGCATTCGCATTTACGTTGGCAACTTACCACAAGGATTTAATCCAAAAGAATTTGATACACTTTTAAAGTCAGTTTCTGATTCGATCAGATTTAAAGCAGTTCTAGATAAGGAAACTAAGGAATGCAGAGGTTTTGGTTTTGCGACAACTAATAATGAAGATAATGCTAATTTATTAATTCAAAAGTTAAATGGTTTTGAATTTAATGGTTCTAAATTAAGAGTAGAGCTATCAGAAAAGAAAGATTCTGCTTCAAATAAAAGAAATGGTGGAAAATTAAATAAGAATAAGAAGAGGAAAGACTTTAAGAAAATTGTTCACAGTGATGCCCCTAACTTAGAAGCTCCTGATCCAAGATGGGCTGGAGAACTATCTAAATTAAAAGATTTGTTAGCTAATCAGAAGACTCCTGCTTAGTCATTTAATTCGAGAAATTAAAAACGATATTGGAATTTCAAAAGCTTTTACTGAATTTTTTACGAAAGCTCTATTATTAAAGACATCATAGTCTAGCCTTTCTATAGAATCTAATATTCCTCTGTAAAGACGTAAGGATGTCCAAACAGGCCATCTTGCATCGGAAGATAACCATTTGATTCCATCTTCAGATTTCTGGAACCAATCGCGAGCTCTAGTTAATTGAAAGTTCATAAGTGCTTTCCATTGTTTGTTTATTTCACCTTTTAAAAGTTTTTCTTCAGAATAATTAAATTTTTCAATATCTTCTTGAGGGAGATAAATTCTACCTCTTTGCCTATCTTCGCCGACATCTCTTAATATATTTGTTAATTGATTAGCTATACCTAAAGCTATAGCGGCTTCTGAGGGGTCAGGTTTGGCACTCCATGGGGCTGATGTATAAGCGCTATCAATCCCCATGACATTCTGAGTCATCAAACCAACTGTCCCTGCGACTCTGTAACAATAGAGTTTTAATTCATCAAAATCTTTGTATCTGAATTTATTAAGATCCATTCTCTGGCCATCTATCATGTCTAGATAAGGTTGAATACTTTGTGGATATTTTTCTATGGTGTCTAGTAGAACGGCATCTAATTCCGATTTAATGTTGCCTTTAAAAACATTCCTTGTATTTTCTTCCCATGCATTTAAATTTTCTGTAAGTTCATCTTGCGATTTAGTTGAAGCTTCTAAGCTATCCATTATTTCATCTGTTCTTCTACACCAAACATAAATAGCCCAAATAGCTTTTCTTTTCTCTACAGGTAGCAGAAGCGTTCCCAAGTAAAAGGTTTTAGCCCACTTTTGGGTTTCTTTTCGGCATATCTCGTATGCTTGATCTAGTTGAGAAATTGAATTTTTCAAAAAGTTTTAGATGAATTTTTAAATTACTGAAATGTAAATCTCATGAAGAAACATTTTGAGGAGTTTTGGAATACTCCTTATTGATTGATTCCGCGCATAATTTACCACTTAAAACAGCTCCTTCCATTGATGCTAAATATTTTTGCATAGTATAGTCACCTGCTAAAAAGAAGTTTTTTATAGGAGATTTTTGACTAGGTCTGAACTCTTGGCATCCAGGAACTGCTTTATAAACAGATCTTGGAGTTTTGACTACTTTATATTTGCGTAAGTTTGTTTTATCGTCTCCCATGAAATGAGTTGGGAATAATTTTTTGAGTTCCTCCATAGTTGCGTCAACAATATCCTGATCACTCCTATTTATCCAATCTTTTGCTGGTGCAAAAACCAATTCAAGCATTGATCTATTTGGATCTTCATATTCTTTGCAGGTGATACTCATATCTGCATAAACACTGAGGAGAGGTGATCTGCTGAATAATAAATGATCAATATCTGTTAATTTTTTGTCAAACCATAAATGGATATTAATGACTGGCACGCCATTTAAACCATCTAATTTAGAAAAAGCATCTAACCCTTTCCATTGTTTTGGGATCATTAATTTAAAGAGATCTACAGGCATTGCACTTACATAAGCATCAGCCGTAAGCTCTTTCTTTTCGTTTTTATCTAAAGAGGCAATAGTAAAACTTTTAACAGTGCTGTCCTCATTAAGATTGATTTCCCTTAATGGACTATTCATGTGAACTTCACCACCACGAGCGGTAATATAATCAACCATTGGCTGGCATAGTCTTTCTGGAGGAGCTCCGTCAAGGAATGCCATTTTAGAACCATTTTTTTCTTGTAGAAATCTATTTAATGCTGTTAATAAAACTGTAGATGATATTTCATCCGGTCCAATGAAATTAAGAGCTTTACTCATCGCTATAAATACTTCATCATTAACTCTTTCCGGTATATTGTGCTCTTTTAGCCAATCTGTCCATGATTTTGTATCACACTTATCTAAGTATTTTTGGCCTCTCAACATTGCAGGGACTAAACCTAATCCAAATAGAATCTTTTCATTCCATGAAAGCATATCATTATTGCTTAGTATTGCTGATACACCGTTAACTGGAGCAGGTATATCGGGAAAGTCGAATCTACTGTAAGTTCCAGGCTCTGATGGCTGATTAAAAATCATTGAATGACTTTTCCATTGGAGCCTGTCTTCAATATCTAATTCCTTAAAAAGTTGCAGCATATTTGGGTAGGCTCCAAAAAATATATGTAACCCAGTTTCATACCAATCTCCATCTTCGTCTTTCCATGCGGCAACTTTCCCACCTAAAACGTCTCTGGCTTCAAGTACAATAGGAATGTGTCCATTATCGACCAAGTATTTAGCGCAAGATAAACCCGCTAAACCAGCACCAGCAATTACAACACGCATTATTAAATCAAAAAATAAATTAACACTTACTAATAAGCTACATTAAAGTTAGAACATAATAGTTTATTTCGTTGATTATTTCGTAAAATTATGGAAAAAATGCTTTTAAAATCGACTACCAGGCATGTAAGAATTTTTACTGCCGAAGTGGTAGATGAAGAATTAAAGTTTCATCCTAATAAACTAACTCTTGATTTAGACCCCGATAACGAATTCATTTGGAACGAAGATTCTCTAAACAAAATAAATGAAAAATTCAATGGATTAATAAAAGAGAGAGCAGGAAAGGATTTAGATGATTATGAACTTCGAAAAATAGGATCAGAAATTGAAGGTTTGATTAAATTTTTGCTTCAAAATGGTCAGCTTAGCTATAACCCTGATTGTAGAGTAATGAATTATTCAATGGGTTTACCAATGACAAATGAAGTGCTGTGAATAGATCATCCTCAAATAGAAGGCCAAGAAGAGGCTCTAATAGAAGTTATTATCCACCAAATCCAAAGGACATGGACCCGTACGGTCAAAGAAGCAATAGATTGCCTGCTTCTTCTGAACAAAAGATCAACTTTAGTACAGGAACCATTGCCGTACTTGCTGGAGTATTAATTTTAGGAGTTGGTATCGGGAGCGCTATTACGAGTACAACTGATGGTGGGCAAGGAAATATAGCAAGTCAACAACAATTAGATATGGCTGTTCCAGATCCTGAATTTTGCAGACAATGGGGAGCTAGTGCTTTTGTAATTGATGTTGAAATGTATACGACTCTAAATCCATCTACGAGTTTTGTAACGCAACCAGCTCTTCAGCCAGGGTGTGTTATAAGAAGAGAGAATTGGACAGTGTTACAAAAACAGGGCGCAATTAGTAATGAAGATGTAAGAGAATGTAAGCAAAGGATGAATACTTTTGCTTATATAGGTTCTATAAGGGATAAGCCAATAGTTAAATGCGTTTATCAGACTGATGTAAATGAAAATAAATTTATAATTAAGGGTGATGGACAAGCTGAAGACGGCGGTGTAGGTATTAATAAAGAAGCAATTCAGTTTTGATCGATATTATAAATACCTCAAAGGGCTTTCTAAACTAGCAAATTGTGGAAGAATGTTTTTCTTAAATACTTCTGATGCTCTTGATGTATATCTTGACGGATTAGTAATTAATTTAAGTTCTCTTTTTACCTCTAAATCAGCAACGAATGCTTTGTGGATTGTTCCAGCCGATAATTCTCTTTCAATAGAAACAACAGGCAAAAAGGAAGCTCCCAAACCTGATTGAACTGCATTCTTGATTGCTTCAAGAGAGTTAAGTTCCATCTCAATTTTTAATCTTTGAATATCAAGCCCAGAATCTTGGAGAAGTTTGTCAACAACTTTTCTCGTTGTAGATTGTGAGTCTAAAGTTACAAAATTTAATTTGTATAAGTCTTCTTTTAGAAGCTCTTTTTTAGTCGAAAGTTGATGTTTAGATGGTAAAACTAATGCCAATTCATCAGTGGCATATGGAATTACTTGTAGCAAATTTTCCAAATCTCCAGGTAATTGTCCGCCAATAATGGCTAAGTCAATTTGTCCATTGGCCACACTCCAACCAGTTCTTCTTGTACTGTGAACTTGAAGTTGAACTGATACATCAGGGTATTTTTGTCTGAATAGTCCTATCATTCTCGGCATTAAATAGGTACCCGTTGTTTGGCTCGCTCCAATGACAAGAGTTCCACCTTTTAAGCTATTTAAATCTTCAATAGCTTTGCAAGCTTCGTCGCATTGATTCAAAATTCGTTCACAATATTCAAGCAATAGTCTCCCTGCTTCAGTCAAAAGAGCCTTCCTACCACCTCTGTCGAAAATTGTGATTTCAAGTTGTTTTTCTAAATTTTGTATTTGTAAACTTACGGCAGGTTGGGTTACATATAAGATATCTGCAGCTTTTTTAAAACTTCCTTGAGCTGCTATAGCTTTTAATATTCTTAATTGGTCGAGTGTAAATGGTAATTCTGGCATCTATTATGCCTACAATTTCTTATAATTCTAATGCTTAGGAGCATTCTTGTTAAGAACAAAATTTATTTGAACAATTTAATTTAATGGAGACTCATAAAACTTCGCTGATCATCCTAATTTTGATTTTGATTTTTGCGGTTATTCATAGTGGGGGAGCTGCTTTAAGAATCAAAGCAGAATCTATTATGGGTCCAAGATTATGGCGGTTATGTTTTGTTTTTTTAAGTTTGCCATCTGCAATTATCTTGATTAGTTATTTTTTAGCTCATAGATATGACGGAATCAGATTATGGAATTTTCAGGGCAATAATTATGTTTTTATGGTCGTTTGGTTCTTAACAGCGATTAGTTTTTTATTTTTATATCCCGCTACTTACAATTTGCTAGAAATTCCTTCCGTTTTAAAACCTAAAGTACGAATTTATGGGACTGGGATAATGCGAATCACAAGACATCCACAAGCATTTGGTCAGATAATTTGGTGTTTTGCTCATACTTTATGGATTGGTACATCATTCACATTAGTAACTTCTATTGGCTTAGTTTTGCATCACCTTTTTGCAATCTGGCATGGCGACAAGAGATTAGCAAATAGATTTGGAGAAGAATTTGAAAAATTTAAAAAAAATACTTCCATAATTCCTTTCTTGGCGATAATTGAGGGGAGGCAAGAATTTAAGATTAAAGAATTTTTTAGGTTATCTCAAGTTGGAATATTAATTGCAATAAGTGTACTTTGGTGGTCTCATCAATATATAAATATTGCTGTTAAAACATTTAATTCATCATTTTTGTCTGAATTTTTCAATTGACAGTTTAAAATCAATGTATAAATCCTTTAAAAAATGCCACAAGCTTCAGAAATTGCCTGGTTAATTCCCGTTTTCCCACTTATTGGAGCAGTGCTTTCTGGCTTAGGACTAATAAGCATCAACAAGAAAATTAATAATTCAAGAGAAATTGTTTCTGTAGGTCTGATTTCTTTCGTTGGAATTTCTGCAGTAATTAGTTATAAAGCTTTAATTGAACAAGTTAATGGTTATCAATCAGTAGAAAAATTATTTGTATGGGCCAATGCAGGCGATTTCACAATTCCAATGGGATTTGTCCTCGATCCTTTGGGGAGTGTAATGCTTGCTTTAGTAACTACAATAACTTTGCTGGTAATGATTTACTCTCATGGTTACATGGCTCATGACAAAGGATATGTCAGATTTTTTACATATTTAGCATTATTTAGCAGTTCAATGATGGGATTAATAGTTAGTCCGAATTTATTAGAAATTTATGTTTTTTGGGAATTAGTTGGGATGTGTTCTTATTTATTAGTTGGTTTTTGGTATGACAGGGATGGCGCTGCACACGCTGCACAAAAAGCATTTGTTGTTAATAGAGTGGGAGATTTTGGTTTACTACTAGGAATTCTTGGCCTATTTTGGGCAACAAATAGTTTTGATTTTAACGAAATAGCTACTGGAATTTCTCAATCGATATCTGACCATTCGATACCCATTTGGGCTGCTTTATTACTTTGTTTTTTAGTTTTTCTAGGGCCAATGGCTAAATCTGCTCAGTTTCCTCTTCATGTGTGGTTACCTGACGCAATGGAAGGTCCTACGCCAATTTCTGCACTTATCCATGCTGCAACAATGGTTGCAGCAGGAATCTTTCTTGTAGCAAGACTTCAACCTTTGTATTCAATATTCCCCTCTATTCAGTTCATTATTGCTTTAGTTGGTACCATTACTTGTTTTTTAGGAGCCTCTATAGCTTTGACTCAAATGGATTTAAAAAAAGGGTTAGCTTATAGCACTGTTTCTCAGCTTGGGTATATGATGCTCGCAATGGGTTGTGGAGCACCAGTAGCAGGAATTTTTCATTTAGTAACTCATGCTTGCTTTAAAGCAATGCTATTTTTGGGATCAGGTTCCGTAATACATGCTATGGAAGAAGTAGTTGGCCATCAGCCTGTATTAGCTCAAGATATGAGATTGATGGGCGGTTTAAGAAAAAAAATGCCATATACAGCAACAACATTTTTAATAGGTTGTGTAGCAATTAGTGGAATTCCCCCATTGGCAGGTTTTTGGAGTAAAGACGAGATACTCGGAAATGCTTTTATATCATTCCCAGCTTTTTGGTTTGTAGGACTTCTAACAGCTGGCATGACTGCTTTTTATATGTTTAGGCTTTATTTCTTGACATTTGAAGGAGATTTCAGAGGGGAGAATAAAGAATTGCAAAAAGAGCTTCTAATAGCCTCTAAAACAAACCTAGATGAAGAAAATGAAGAAGAGCATCAAGAACACGGCTCTATTCATGAGTCACCCTGGTCAATGACATTTCCTTTGGTATTTCTAGCTGTACCGTCTGTAATTATTGGTTTTATGGGACTTCCCTGGGATAGCAAAATTGCAAATTTACTTAATCCTGAAGAAGCAGAGACTGCTGCAAAAGCCTTTGAGTTAAAAGAATTTTTGCCTTTAGCACTTGCGTCAGTAGTTATTGCATCAACTGGAATCATTATTGCTTATCAGGCATATTTTGTGAAAAAAATTAATTTGTCAGTTTTATTCGCCGAAAAGTTTCCTCGCATCAACCAATTTTTATCCAACAAATGGTATCTAGATGATATTAATGAAAAACTTTTTGTTAAGGGTAGTAGAAAACTTGCCAAAGAAGTTTTGGAGGTTGATTCTAAGGTTGTTGATGGAGTCGTAAATCTAACTGGACTTGTAACTTTAGGTAGTGGAGAGGGTTTAAAATATTTTGAGACTGGTAGGGCTCAATTTTATGCCCTTATTGTTTTTGGAGGAGTAATTCTGCTGGTTGCTATATTTGGTTTTCAATCTCCTCAAGTATCTTAATTACAATTGTGTGTCTTCACTGTCCATTGGGGTGAAAAAATACAGAAAATTTCTAGACTTTATTTAAGATAAATTTCTTATTAAATTGAGTACTTATTTTTATACGCATTTTGCGACACAAATTTTTGGAATGTTGGGAGCTGGATTGTCTAACTTTCCTTGGTTGTCTGCCTCAATTTTATTCCCAATTGGTAGTGCATTTGTAATACCTTTTTTCCCAGATAAAGGGGATGGCAAAGAAGTGAGATGGTTCGCATTATCTATTGCATTAATAACTTTTTTAATAACTGTAGGTTCATATATTAATGGCTTTGATATCAATAATGAAAATGTTCAACTGAAAGAAAATATTAGTTGGCTCCCGGATTTAGGGCTTACTTGGTCTGTTGGTGCTGATGGCATGTCTATGCCTTTAATACTATTAACTAGTTTTATAACTGCTTTAGCAGTTCTTGCTGCATGGCCAGTCAAGTTCAAACCAAAGTTATTTTTCTTTTTGATATTGGTTATGGATGGTGGGCAAATCGCTGTATTTGCTGTACAAGATATGCTTTTATTCTTTCTAACTTGGGAACTGGAGTTGATTCCAGTATATTTATTACTGGCCATTTGGGGTGGCAAAAATCGACAATATGCCGCAACTAAATTCATTATCTATACGGCTGGCAGTTCTATTTTCATTCTTTTAGCAGCATTAGCAATGGGTTTCTATGGTACAGAAATTCCTAACTTTGAGTTTTCTCACTTGGCAGCTCAAGATTTTAATCAGAAATTCCAAATATTCTGTTATGTAGGGCTACTAATTGCATTTGGAGTAAAACTCCCAATAGTACCTCTTCATACATGGCTTCCAGATGCACATGGAGAGGCTACAGCTCCTGTTCATATGCTTCTTGCAGGAATTTTATTAAAGATGGGAGGATATGCTCTTTTAAGATTTAATGCACAATTATTACCCGTTGCTCATGCTCAATTTGCCCCTTTGTTAATAGTTTTAGGGGTAGTCAATATAATTTATGCTGCATTAACTTCTTTTGCTCAAAGAAATCTTAAAAGAAAAATTGCATACAGTTCGATAAGTCATATGGGTTTCGTTCTCATTGGAATAGGTAGTTTTAGTAGCCTTGGAACAAGCGGAGCTATGCTGCAAATGGTTAGTCATGGATTAATTGGCGCAAGTTTATTTTTTCTTGTTGGGGCTACCTATGACAGAACAAAGACTCTTAAACTTGATGAAATGAGTGGCGTTGGACAAAAAATGAGAATAATGTTTGCCCTTTGGACTGCTTGCTCCCTGGCTTCCCTCGCTTTACCTGGTATGAGTGGATTTGTTTCCGAATTGATGGTATTTACAGGATTTGTTACTGATGAAGTGTATACACTTCCTTTTAGGGTAGTGATGGCCTCTTTAGCTGCTATCGGTGTAATACTTACCCCTATTTATCTACTTTCTATGTTAAGAGAGATTTTCTTTGGTAAAGAAAATCCTAAATTAATCGAAGAACGAAAACTTATAGATGCAGAGCCAAGGGAAGTTTATATTATAGCTTGTTTACTTTTGCCTATTATCGGAATAGGTTTGTACCCAAGATTAGTTACTGAAAGTTATATTGCTTCTATAAATAATTTGGTCGATCGAGATTTAACTGCAGTTAAAAGTGCAGTTAAAACAAATATTTTTTCAGGAACTAAGACAAATGATATTCTAAAAGCTCCAACAATATAATTTTTTAAATTAATGCAATATTGTTTGGCATTAAATCAATTAAAAGATATCTTGTGAGTAGATTTTATCTAATTTAAAATATCCGATTTCAATCCTATTGACAGGCAACAATTAGGTCCTAGATTGTTGATTAAGTTTCTTCAAGACGCAGCAGGCAAAGGAGAACTTGATCCATGGGATATTGATGTAATAAGTGTAATTGATAGTTTTTTAGAGCAATACTCTCATACTTTTAATCAATCTTCAAATAGTCAACTCTCCTATCATAAGGATTTAGCTGAGACCAGCGAAGCATTTTTTGCAGCCTCCGTGCTAGTTAATCTTAAGGCTCAGGTTTTGGAATCTGATGTCTTTAAAGAAAATTCTTCCGATTTTGAAGATGAATTTGACATGGAAGATCAAGATTGGATTGATAAAGAGTTTGATATTCCAAAATTCCCTGAAAAATATCTTAGGAGAAGATCAATTGCACAACCAATTCTTAAACGTACAACAACATTGGGAGAACTTGTAAGTCAGTTAGAGTCTATAGCAGAAGTTATAGAAACCCAAGATCTTCTGCTCATGAAGAGAAAAAGAAATAAAAAATATTCTGATAAGGCTTTAATTTCTCAAGTAAAATCTCTAGCACATCGCGAGAAACTTCCAGAAACCACTAAAGCATTGGGGAAATTTATTGATGGATGGGAAAAAGCATTACAATGGACAGATTTTGAATATTTAGTAAAGAAATGGCAAACAGTAGTAAAAAATGATTTGGATAAAGATCGGTTGGGAGTTTTTTGGGCTTTGTTATTTTTATCATCTGAGAATAGAATTGAAATTAAGCAAATTAATTCCTTATATGGTCCAATTCAAATTAAAAGAATAATACCTGATGGTGGCTTAGCTCAATTGCCTATAGAAAATCTTGAAGTGAGTAATGCCTCTTCATCGGCTGCTTAGAAGCTTCATAAGCAATAACGTATAATTTAAAAAATGGTTTTGTATTTATGAAGGCAATGATACTTGCGGCAGGTAAAGGCACACGTGTTCAGCCTATTACTCATGTGATTCCGAAACCGATGATTCCGATTTTACAAAAACCTGTTATGGAATTTCTCTTGGAACTTTTAAGAGAACATAACTTTAAGGAAATAATGGTAAATGTTTCACATCTGGCTGAAGAAATTGAAAATTATTTTAGGGATGGACAAAGATTTGGAGTAGAAATTGCTTATAGTTTTGAGGGAAGAATTGAAGATGGAGAATTAATAGGCGATGCTTTGGGATCAGCAGGAGGATTAAAAAAAATTCAGGATTTTCAAAGTTTTTTTGATGAAACTTTTGTTGTTTTATGTGGTGATGCTTTAGTTGATTTAGATTTAACTCAAGCTGTTAAAAAACATAAACAGAAAGGAGCTATTGCCAGCTTGATAACAAAGAAAGTAACTAAAGATCAAGTATCAAGTTATGGTGTAGTAGTTTCTGATGAAAATGGAAGAATAAAGGCTTTTCAGGAAAAGCCAACAGTTGATCAAGCTTTAAGTGATTCTATAAATACAGGAATTTATCTTTTCGAACCCGAAATTTTTAATTACATACCTTCAGCAGAGAAATTTGATATTGGAGCTGATCTTTTTCCTAAACTTGTTGAAATGGATTTACCATTTTTTGCATTACCAATGGATTTTGAATGGGTAGATATTGGGAAAGTTCCTGATTATTGGAGTGCTATTAGAAATGTATTGCAAGGCAAGGTAAGACAAGTACAAATACCAGGTAAGGAAATAAAACCAGGAGTTTTTACTGGTTTAAATGTAGCGGCTAACTGGGAAAAGATTAATATTACTGGGCCTGTTTACATAGGAGGAATGACTAGGATCGAGGATGGAGCAACTATTATTGGCCCCTCCATGATTGGACCAAGTTGTTGCATTTGCGAGGGAGCAACTATAGATAACTCAATTATTTTTGATTATTCTAAAATTGGTAAAGGTGTAAGACTTATGGATAAGTTAGTGTTTGGTAAATATTGTGTTGGGAAAAACGGAGATCATTTTGATTTGCAAGATGCATCTTTAGATTGGTTAATTGCAGATTCAAGAAGATCTGATTTGACTGAGCCATCGCCTCAGCAGAAAGCTATGGCAGAATTATTAGGTACTGATTTGATTAATATTCCAGACTAATATCAGCTTTTTCAAGAATATCAGGAATTAAATGCTCTGCTTTTACGGCCATTATATGAACACCATCTGCGATATTAATAAAATCATGAGCTTGTTCTGCTGCAATTTTAATACCCTCTTGTAAAGGGTTTTTAGCATTTTTAAGACGATTTAAGATGTTTTCAGGGATGTTTGCGCCTGGAACGTATTTGTTTATAAAGAGAGCGTTTTTGTAAGACTTTAATAGGAAAACACCGGCAATTACAGGAATTTCAAGAGGATTGCTAATTTGTTCACAAAAATCTATCAAATTTTGTCTTTCCATAACCATTTGAGTTTGTACAAATCCAGCTCCAGCCTCTTTTTTTTTTCGCATTCTATTTTCTAAACTTCTTTTATTTTTGCAACTAGGATCAGCTGCAGCACCTGCAAAAATAGATGTTTTTTTATCCGAAAGTTCTCCGAGAGTAGGATCAATTCCTTGATTGAAAGCCTGAATTTGTTCAAGCAATCTGACTGACTCAAACTCATGTACGGCTTTGGCGTCATGTTGATCCCCAGCTTTTACTGAATCACCGGTAATGCACAAGATGTTCCTAATTCCTAAAGCATTTGCTCCCAGAATGTCTGATTGTAAAGCAATTTTATTACGATCCCTGCAAGAAATTTGCATTACTGGTTCTATCCCATTTTCCAGTAATAGTTTAGACATTGCCAAGCTGCACATTCTCATTACAGCTCTGCTTCCATCAGTAATGTTAACAGCGTGTACCTTATCTTTCAAAAGTTGTGCTATCTTAAGAGATCTTATGGGGCTTCCACCTCTTGGCGGCATTAACTCTGCCGTTATTACCTTAGATCTTTTTTCTAAGGTCTGCTGAAGTTTTGATTTCAATTGCTTTTGTTTCCTAGTTGGTTAACAAGTGTACTGAGATTGCTAAACTTAATTAATATAAAAAAGGAACTGTTTAAATGCAAATGGTTGAAGAAGAAGTAAACAACATTGATATGATGGGTCTCTCAGCAAGAGAGATGGAAATCATTGATCTCGTAGCTGATGGGCTTACAAATCAAGAAATTGCGGTAAAGTTAACCATTAGTAAAAGAACTGTCGATAATCATGTAAGTAATATGTTTACAAAAACTGGTTCTAAAAACAGAGTAGCGCTTTTAAATTGGGCAATGGACAACGGCAAGATTTGTAGAGATGGATTTAATTGTTGTACACTTCCAGACTCTGATCAAGATTAGTATTACCATTTTCTTTTTTTGTATCATTCACCAAATCCATTAGACAATAATTTGTAGAACCTAATTCGAAGAGTTCAGCATATGCAATACATGCATCCTTGTCTGAATCAACAAATCTCAATATTCCTTCCTTGTCGTAAAGACCATACATCCGAAGTGAATAAAAATAACTTTTCTTAAATATAAAGAAAATATAAAGTATCAGAGGCTCCTTTGACTACTTACTTTTGAAAGTTGTTAAATAGTCTTCTTTCCACTTTGAAAAAGGATTGTTAGCGAGATTGAAATTGGAGTAATGGGTCAGCCCAGTAATTTCTTTTGAAATGAAAGATGGAATAAATAAATCTTCTTCTTCATTGGAAAGTTCAATTTCTGCAATTTTAAGAGGATAATTATTTTCTTTAAAGCAATCTACAATCCAAGATTTTTTTTCAACTTCTAAAAAGAATCTATCTTTTTTAATTGTATTTGAAATATTTGAAAGTATTGTTTCAGCATCGCTTCGTGGAATGGAGTATTCAAATTCAAAGTTGGTAAAGCCCTTAATATGTTTTTTCAGTGCAATTTTTGAATTTTTGTCTGTCAACCTTACTCTAATTATCCAACCATCTAAACTGTTGGATAAATATCCTTGTTCAATAGGAATTTTTTTATTTATGAATTCTTTCCAATTGTCATTTTTTATAAGAAATCTTCTTTCTATCTCTAAGGCCATTTAATGTTTTGGATATTTTTGAGATAAATCGCCTTTCCAGTCTAGTTTTTTAATTAGGGTATTGTAGTAATTAGTGCTTTTTTTAAATTTTATTATTTTGCAGGGTGATTGCCCTTTTTTGATCTCACAATAATAATTTTCCTTGATGGTCATACATTTTGAACCATCTCTCCATAATTTAATTTCCCCTTTACTTTTTTTTACAGGTTTGATTATTACCTTACTTGTATTAGGTATGACTATTGGTCTACTAGCCAAACTCATCGGGCATATAGGGTTAATTATCATCGCATCAATACTTGGGTGCACTATTGGCCCCCCTGCAGCCATTGAGTAGGCTGTTGAGCCAGTAGATGTAGATATGATTAATCCATCACCTTTATATTCGTTAACCTTCTCGTTATCTATTTCAATCTGTATTTGATTGGTTGGAGAAATGTCTTCTTCAACAGATTTAAAATAAAAATCATTTAACGCATCGAAACTTTTTATTATCTTTTTCTCAGAAATTGTCCCATTAATACAGACATTACAGTTTAATCTATTACGAAAGTCAATTGTATATTCTTCTTTTTCAAGTATTTCAATAAAAGATTTATCAAACAAAAAATCTTTTTCTTGTGTAAGAAAACCCAGATTTCCACCAATATTAATGCTCAACAAAGGAATATCATAATCAGCTAAAGCATTTGCACATTTTAGAAAGGTTCCATCTCCACCAAGAACTATGCCAATATTTGGTTTTAATTCCTTATTACAAAAATATTTTTCAATTTCATCTTTATAAAAATCACTTTCAATTCTTTTTGATTTTATGTTTTTAGCTTTGAGGACTTCTTCACAGAATTTAGAAGCCTCTTTAGCGATAGAACTATCTGAACGATATACAATAAGCACTAATGAGAGTTTCATTTAGTGGTTTTACCATTTTAATAAATTAAAACTTTCCATATCTACAGTCACCCTATTCCTATAAAGAGATAATAAGATAGCTAACCCTACAGCAGCTTCTGCGGCAGCAACAGTAATCACAAAAATTGTAAAAACTTGTCCTTGTATTAAATTATTATCAATATAGGAAGAAAATGCCATTAGGTTTATATTTACTGCATTGAGCATTAACTCAATGCTCATAAGAACTCTTACTGCATTTCTGCTATTTAATAATCCCCAAATACCAATACAGAATAGTGATGAAGATACTATTAAAAATGCTTGAATAGGAATTGATTCTAAACTCATTATACGAAAGGTGAAAGGTTAGTTTTTATTTGTAAGCAATGGTTCTGATGATTTTTCAATTAACTCTTGATCAACAGGTAATCCAGTGGAAATATCCTTACTCATTACATCTCTTCTAGCTAAAACAATAGCCCCAATCATTGCCATCAAAAGTAAAACTGAGGCTACTTCAAATGGGAGTAAATAATCACTAAAAAGATGTTCACCAATTCTGATAGTTGATTCTTCACCTATAGAGTTTTGAGTACTTGATAGGCTCCATGTATTAGTCAAGTCAACTCTTATTAAAAGGCTAAGCAGGGTTAAACATATTGATGTCGATATAATTCTTCTTGATTTGATGTCATTGATTGGTTTTAAATCTTCTTTTTTATTGACTAGCATTATTGCAAAGATTATTAATACATTAACTGCACCCACATAAACTAGTACTTGTGCTGCAGCAACAAAACTGGCATTTAAAAGAAGATATAGTCCTGCTACACTCATGAAAACTCCTCCTAAAAGAAAGGCTGAATAGACAATACTTTCTAGCAATACAACACCTAGTGCTCCAATCAGAATCACTAAAGACAAAATTGTAAAACAAATAATTTGAGTTGTTATTGCGATGGACATAAATTAATGGAAATTAATTGTTTGGATTAGAAGCTTTATCTTTTTTTTCATTGGATTCTGATCTCATCCAATCATAAACTTCTTCTGGTAATTTACCAACTCTAGTATCTGAGCTTGGGACTTCATGAGGGTCCATGACCCCTTTAGGAAGATAGGCAAGTTCTCTTAGGGGTTTTACTGAAGGATCTGTTGTCACGTTTGTAGGTAACCTTCCAAGTGCAACATTATCAAAATTTAGATTATGTCTGTCAAAAGTAGCTAATTCATACTCTTCGGTCATTGAAAGACAATTAGTTGGACAATATTCAACACAATTTCCGCAAAAAATACAAACTCCAAAGTCTATAGAATAATTTCTAAGTTCCTTTTTTTTGGTTTCTTTATTCATTACCCAATCAACTACTGGGAGATTTATAGGGCATACTCTCACGCAAACTTCACAAGCAATACATTTATCAAATTCATAATGTATTCTCCCTCTATATCTTTCAGAGGGTATTAATTTTTCATATGGATATTGGACAGTAACAGGTCTTCTTCGAAGATGATCAAAAGTAACTGAAAAGCCATTATATAAATATTTGCCAGCATTAAATGCTTCTTTGATATAGCTATTAATTTGTTGAAGGAAATTTTTCATTTTGAAGAATTTACTCAGTGATTTTATTTTAGTGGATTAAATTTAAATTTAAGTATTTTTACTTAAGTTTAACCTCCAAAGAATTGCGGAAAAGCAAGTTTTAATCCTGCAGTTATCAAAAGATTAGCAAGAGAAATTGGAAGAAGAAACTTCCATCCTAGATCCAATAGTTGATCTATCCTGACTCTAGGAGTTGTCCAACGTAATAATATTGCAATGAAAACTAAAAGATAAGCTTTCAATACAGTCATTACAATTCCTATTGATGCAGTAAAGACTTGTATTAAAGGTGCATTAATGGGCAAATTTAGAAACTTGGCTATTAATTCAACTGGAATAGGAAAACCCCAACCTCCTAAATAAAGTATTGATACCAATAATGCTGAAAGGATTAAATTTATGTAACTACCAAGGTAGAACAGTGCGAATTTCATCCCTGCATATTCAGTTTGATATCCTGCAACTAATTCTTCTTCAGCTTCAGGTAAGTCAAATGGAAGTCTCTCACATTCTGCAAGTGCACAAATCCAGAAGACTATAAAACCAACAGGTTGTCTCCATATATTCCAACTTAGGATTCCAGCACCACTTTGTTGATTAACAATATCAATAGTACTTAGAGAATTTGTCATTAGTACGATAGCCAGTACAGATAAAGCTAAAGGAATTTCATAACTTATTGATTGAGCTGCTGCTCTTAATCCCCCTAACAATGAATATTTATTATTTGATGCATATCCGCTCATAAGAAGTCCAATTGGCTGGATACTGCTTAAAGCGATCCATAGGAAAATTCCAATACCTACATTACTTATTAAAAGGTTTTGTCCAAAGGGAACGATCAGCCAGGACAGAATCACTGGAACAAGAACTAATATGGGCCCTGCGGTGAAGAGGATTCCATCCGCTTTAGCAGGAATAATATCCTCTTTAACAAGTAACTTCAGACCATCTGCAATTGGTTGAAGGACGCCAAGTGCACCTGCATATTCGGGACCTATTCTTTGTTGAGCGGCAGCAGATATTTTTCTTTCAAGCCAAACTGTTACTAAAACGCCAACAACTGCCGCTACTAAAACCAAAAGCATAGGTAGAGGGAGCCAAATTATATGAGCAATTTCGCTGGACAGGCCAAAACCTTTTAAGAATTCATTAAAACTATATTCGAGATCTAATCCGTATTCCAAAATTTTTATGTTATTTACTTAATAGATTAACTCTTCACAAACAATATGTGTGTTTTTTATGAAAAGCTGCAAATATTATTTTCTGTTTTCTAGGCTGATCCAATCTCTTGGTGCTGAACCAGTATAGATTTGCGATGGTCTAAAAATTCTATTTGCTCCAAGTTGCTCTCTCCAATGAGCTAACCAACCAGCGACTCTAGAGATGGCAAAAATTGGAGTAAACAAATCACGAGGAATACCAAGTTTTCTATAAACAAGACCAGAATAAAAATCCACGTTAGGGAATATACCCTTAGGTCCAAGTCTTGGTATTGCTTCTGCTTCAAGTGATTTTGCAACTTCATACATTTCATCTGCTCCAAATCTAATAAAAAGCTCCTCTGCCAGTTTTTGAAGAATTATTGCTCTTGGATCTTTGACTTTATATTCTCTATGACCGAAGCCCATAATCTTACTTTTATTTTTTATCGCGTTATCCAAAAAAGAAGCAGCATTTTCTGGAGTTTTGATCTCTTCTAACATTGCAATCACATCCTCATTTGCTCCTCCATGCAGCGGACCAGCCAGGGTTCCTACTGCAGAGGCTATGACAGCGTATGGGTCTGTAAGAGTGCTTGCAGTAACCCTAGCGCTAAATGTACTTGCGTTTAAACTATGTTCGGCATGTAGGATTAAACACCTATCAAAAACTTTTGCAGCTATTGGATCTTGTTCTTTTTCTGTCAGCATGTAAAGAAAATTTGATGAGTAAGTTAAATCGTCACGAGGTTGAATAGGGTCTTGTCCTTTTCTTATAAGTTGAAACGCAGCAATCATAGTAGGTATTTTTGCTATAAGTCTTATTACTGCGTTGTAAATGTAATTAGGATCATCTATTGCTCTACGTGAATAGAAAAGCCCTAAAGAAGCTGCACTAGATTGAAGAGCATCCATAGGATGACCTGTCGCAGGAAAACATTTCATCATATCTCTGACTCTAAAACTTAACCTTCTATGCATTTGAACTTCTTGTTCAAAATCCCTTAGTTGAATAGCTGTGGGCAATTCACCCCAAATCAATAGGTAAGCAGTTTCTAAAAAACTGCTTTTTTGGGATAGTTCCTCAATGGAGTAGCCCCTATACAATAATTTACCTTTGTTCCCGTCAATATCACAGATAGATGAATTAGTAACTGGGACACCTTCTAATCCTGGTTTTAAAATTAGTTTGTTGCTATCCAATTGCTTAATTCAATATCAAATACTTATAGATTAAAGATAGTCAAATAATTTTTAATTAACCACAAGTTATTAATTTGGCGGAGAATTTAAATTGATTTTTTTTAAGCTTAATTCAAGTAAGTTTATTAATTAATTTTTAAACTAGTTTCTGTATAGAGAATTGGATTTTTTTCAGGAATAGATTGTCTTATGATTTCAATAGATTCTTCATTTGATATTTTTAAAATATTTCTTATGAGAAAATTAAGATCTTCCAAATCAGAAAAATATTCAACTTTATTAGAATTTCCATTTTTGATATCAACTTTTGCATAGAGAAAAGCAGAATTATCTTTATTATTTTTTAAATTATAAAATTTTTTTGAGATTGTATCTAGTTTTTTACCATCAATTAAATGATTACTTATGATTTTTAAATTTCCTGCTTCTATTGAATAGATATTTTCATAAGTTAATTGTTTTATTACATCGTCTTTTTCTTCAAGAATATCTTTGGAATAAATCGAGTAAATATCTTCGTTTTGTTTTAAAGTATATTTGTTGAAATCTTTTAGTTTTTTCCAAGCACTTAAATCAAATTGATCTTCAGTATTTTTTTCAAATGTAATAAGCCAATTTTTTTTTGAATTGAGAATTAAAATATTTTGACTTGCGGTTTGATTTAAGTCTTCAAAAAAACTATTTTCAAAATTATTAGTTAGAGGTTTTAGATATTGCTTAAAATTTTTTACATCACTAAAAATTGAAACTTCAGGATAATCTTCATTCGTATTTTCTTTATTTATTAGGTTATCGTAAGTAAGAATATCAATATTTTTTTTACTATTTAGTAAAAATGATTTTAAAATTAAATTATCATTTTTTAAGTCGAATATTGTTGCTACAACATCCTCATTTCCCTCATTCAAAATTTCTTTATTAAAAAAAATACTATCTCTAAATTTCTTTGTAAATAGTATATTTTTTTGGTTTTTTAGTCCGAAAAGTTCTCCCTCATATTGAAATTTTTTTTCTTTAAAATCATTTCTAGAGTTAATACTATTTTTAATCAATTTTTTATCAGATGAAGCAATTATATAATTATCTTCAGTACGGTATATATAGTTAAGGAAATTTATTTTGTTTTCTCTATTAATTGAAATTATCTCATCAATCTGATCAATTTTATTAGGCAAATTTAATAAATCGTCTATTGTTTTTTCTGGCTTAATTTTAAAAACAATCAAAATGTCATCTTTAAGTTTTTTATTATTTTCAAAAGTTGAGATTATAAGTTCATTATTATAGATATCTTCTAATTTATTGTTGTCTAGATCTATTCCTAAGTAATCTAATATAGAGTCTTTTATTAAAAAAAAGTTATCTTTATTTGTTGGATTTTTATCCTTTTCATTATTATTAACGATATTAAAATTATCTAAATTTGAAATAAATAATAATTTATTGTTTTCAGGTGCATATTTTAAGATATTTAGTTGCTCAATATTTGTACTTTGTTCCTTATTTTTATTAGTAGAAACTTTTTTAAAACCAAAAAAAAGTAATAAAGATAATAATAGGATTATTGCTATTACTCTAAGTTTCATTATCAATGTTTATTTTTATTTTTAACAATAAACTTCCTATTGCAACTTAATTTATTAAATTGTAAATAACACATAATTTATCCTATAAATTGGGAAGTTATCCAAAATCTATAAATGCTTCTAGTCTAAATGATTGGTTTAATTCTGAGAAAGAAGATCCAGTCTTGATTGATGTAAGAGAGCAGTCAGAGCTTGAACTAGCTCGTTTCTCAAAAGAATTTTTACATATACCAATTAGTAAAGTTACATCTGAATATGTTGAAGAAATATTCGCTGGTTTATTAGGTAGAGAAATTGTAGTTACCTGTCATGCAGGAATAAGAAGTTATAACTTTTCACAATGGTGCTTGGATAATAATATTGTGAGCGAAATATGGAATTTGGAGGAGGGTATTGATGGATGGAGTAGATATATTGACCCATCAATACCAAGGTATTGATTAAATATCTAATGAAGATGCAACAGTATTAACATCTTTGTCGCCTCTTCCAGAGCAATTGATAACTATATGAGTATCTTTTTCAAGAGTAGGGCATAATTTATCTAACCAAGCAAAGGCATGGGAAGTTTCAAGTGCAGGAATAATTCCTTCTAGTTCACTAACAAGTTTTAAAGCGTCTAAAGCTTCTTGATCTGTGACTGATCCATATTCTGCTCTACCTATTTCTTTTAAATGGCTATGTTCAGGTCCTACTCCAGGGTAATCTAAACCTGCACTTATTGAGTGAGCTTCTTGTACTTGACCATTATCATCTTGCAAGAGAAGACTCATTGATCCATGCAAAATTCCAACTGAACCTTTAGTGATTGTGGCAGCATGTTTGTCAGTATCAACTCCGCTTCCTGCGGCTTCAACTCCAATAAGACGCACAGAAGTTTCTTTAACAAAAGGATGGAAAAGCCCCATTGCATTTGATCCCCCACCTACACAAGCAAGCAAAATATCGGGAAAAGAGCCAAATGATTCTAAACATTGTTTTTTAGTTTCTTCACCTATAACTGCATGAAAATCTCGCACAATCTTTGGGAAAGGGTGTGGGCCGGCAACAGATCCTAAAATGTAGTGTGTGGTTTCGACATTAGAAACCCAATCTCTAATGGCTTCACTAGTGGCATCCTTAAGTGTTGCAGTTCCAGAATTTACAACTTTAACTTCAGCTCCTAGAAGTTTCATTCTGAAAACGTTAAGGGATTGCCTTTTTATATCTTCAGCACCCATGTAGATAATACATTTCAAGCCAAATCTCGCACAAACAGTAGCCGTAGCAACTCCGTGCTGACCTGCTCCAGTTTCTGCAATTATTCTTTTTTTGCCCATTCTTATTGCAAGTAAAGCTTGTCCGAGGGCATTATTAATTTTGTGAGCCCCAGTATGATTTAAATCTTCCCTTTTAAGCCATATTCTAGGGGTTGCTTGTTTAGTTTTGTAATGTTCAGTAAGTCTTTTGGCTTCATAAAGTGGTGTTTCTCTTCCTACATAAGTCTTAAGGAGATGATTTAATTCTTCTACAAAAAGTTTATCTTTCCATGCATTAGATGCAGCTGTTTCAAGCTCAAAAAGAGCAGGCATTAGCGTTTCAGGAACATATTGACCACCATATTTTCCAAATCTTCCCTCTTTAGAGGGTTGATTTAAATCGTCATTTTTATAATTCTGATCTTTGCGAGAAAATGTACTTACCACTTTTTCTATAGAATAAGTATTAACTAACTATAGATTATATTGAAAATAATGGGAAAAAAGAATTGGATCGAATTTGATAATCAAGAAAAAAAATCACAAGAAACAGCTAAAGTAGATACCGTTAATAAAAAATTAAAAATAAATATTTCAAAACAAAAAAAAGGTAAAAAGGGAAAGACTGTAACTTTAATTCGAGGTTTAGACGCTGAGGATGAAATCTTATTAAAAGAATTACTAAAAAAAATTAAAGTTTTTTGTGGGACTGGAGGAACATTGATTGATAAAAATATCCAGTTACAGGGTGATATGGTATCGAAATCAATTGAGTTTCTTCGTAAAGAGGGATTTCATAATTTATGAAGCAAGGGTTAGGATAGGTTTTTAATTTTGATAGTCCAAACAATGAAAGAACAAGATCAAACAAAGTCAACCAATATAAAGTGGCACAATTTAACTATTGATAGAGAAAAGTTAGAGAAAATGAGAGGTCATAAAGGTATGGTTATATGGTTTACAGGTTTATCTGGCTCTGGTAAAAGTACTTTAGCTAACGCTTTAAATGAAGTTTTACACTTAGATGGTTTTTCGACTTACGTGTTGGATGGAGATAATATTAGACACGGTTTATGCAAAGATCTTGGGTTTTCGGATGAAGATAGAGAAGAAAATATAAGAAGAATTGGAGAAGTTGCGAATCTATTTATGAATGCTGGGATAATAACTATTACAGCATTCGTTTCACCATTTATTAGCGATAGAGATAAGGTGAGAAAAATTATTGGATCTCAAGATTTTATTGAAGTTTATTGTGCTGCAGATATCACAGTTTGTGAGAATAGGGATACTAAAGGTCTTTATAAGAAAGCTCGTTTGGGCGAAATTAAGGAATTTACAGGGATTTCTAGTCCATATGAAGCTCCTCATAATCCCGAAATTGTTGTTGATACAGGTTCGTTAGATTTAAATGATTCCGTTGAGAAAGTTATTAACTACCTTAAAAAAGAAAACTTTCTTAAAAAGGCCTAATAAAAAAAATTACTTCATTTATTTTGAAGATAATTGTCAGGTCCAATAGTTGATAACTTACTATTTTTAGTTCTTACCTGTGTATGTAGATTTTCTCTGAATTCTTTTAAAGTTTTCTTTATGGATGCATCAAATAAACTGATCATCTCTATTGCTAATAATCCAGCATTCTGAGCTCCATTAATTGCAACTGTTGCAACTGGAATCCCAGCGGGCATTTGAACTATTGATAAAAGAGAATCAATCCCCTTAAGTGTCTTACTTTCTACTGGTACTCCAATAATAGGAATACAAGTTATGGATGCCAGCATTCCTGGAAGATGAGCAGCACCACCAGCACCGGCAATTATTACTTTTATGTTTTCTGATTCTGCATTTTTTGCATATTCCATCATTTCAATAGGAGTTCGATGAGCAGAAAGTATACAAACTTCAGTTTTTATTCCAAATTCTTTTAAAATATTGATAGCTGGTTTCAATGTTTTAAGATCTGAATCACTACCCATCACGACAGCAATTTTATAAATATCTTTAGAATTAAATTTTGACAAAATAACAAATCAATTCTTTCCTATAATGGCGTGCAATTAATTTGGCGCCAGTTAGTTAGTATAAAAAGAATAAATTTTCAAAGAATATTATGACGTCAAATAAAATTATCGAAAAAAGTGAAGTTAGGGAGTATTTTAATGGTACTGGCTTTGAAAGATGGAATAAAATTTATAGCAAATCTGATGAAATTAATACAGTTCAGAAAAATATTAGGAAAGGTCATCAAAAAACTGTAGATGATGTAGTCTCGTATATCAAAAATTATCCTGAACTAACAAAAAAAAGTTATTGTGATGCAGGCTGTGGTGTAGGAAGTCTTTCCATACCTTTACTAAGACTTGGTATAAAAGAACTACAGGTGAGCGATATTTCTTCTGAAATGATTAAAGAAACAAAGAAACGCATTAATGAATTAGGTTTGAATCAAGGTAAAATCAAATATGAAGTCTGTGATCTGGAAAAATTAAAAGGATTATTTGATGTTGTAGTTTGTTTGGATGTATTTATTCATTATCCTCAACCGGTCGCAGAAGAAATGGTTCAACATCTATGCGATTTAAGCAAAGAAAAACTAATCGTTAGCTTTGCTCCTTATACTCCAGTTCTTGCTGTTCTAAAAAATATTGGGAAATTATTTCCTGGGCCAAGTAAAACTACAAGAGCATATACATTGAAAGAAAAGGGTATTATTAATGCTGCTAAAGAAAAAGGATTTAAAGTGGTTAAAAAGAAATTAAATCAAGCTCCTTTTTATTTCTCAAAACTAATTGAATTCGAAAAAATTTAATAGTTCATTTTACTAAATGATTTTCAAGTGCATAACGAACTAATTCGGTTCTGCTAGACGTACCTGTCTTAATAAAAAGTCTACTTACATATTTCTCAACATTTCTAATAGATGTTTCAAGCTGCCTTGCAATTTCCTTGTTCATCAGCCCCTCTGCTACTAGTTGAAGTACACTTGCTTCTCTTGGAGTAAAACTAGGAAGATTTATTTTATTTTCTGGATTAGCCTGGTTTTGGTCTGTGAGCATAGATTTTATTTCAGTAATTTGTTTTGCCATTTTGCTTACGTCAATATCTGCGAATCGTGCCGCTTCTTTTAATAAG
This sequence comes from Prochlorococcus sp. MIT 1304, assembly GCF_047305015.1. NCBI lineage: Bacteria > Bacillati > Cyanobacteriota > Cyanophyceae > Synechococcales > Prochlorococcaceae > Prochlorococcus > Prochlorococcus sp. MIT 1304. The sequence goes on from NZ_CP138974.1 coordinate 673,370, forward strand.
CGTTCTTGTCTGTTGATTACATTTTTGACTCTTGCAGCCAATTCATCGGGATCGAAAGGTTTGGAAATATAATCATCAACTCCTGCAAGATAACCTTCTGTTCTGTCTAGGGTCATTCCTTTTGCAGTTAGAAAAATAACTGGAGTTCCTCCTAATTTTTCATCCTCTCTAATTTTTTCTAGTAAAGCATAACCGTTGGCTCGAGGCATCATAACATCACTAATTATCAAATCGGGGAAGACTGTTTGAGCTTTTTCCCAACCATCCTCTCCATCAACTGCAATAAATATTTCAAAGCCTTCATCTTCTAGAAATGTTTTAACAGCTGTTCTTAAACCAGGCTCATCATCAACTAATAAAATTCTTGATTTTCTTACAGGTTCATTATTTATTAGATTAATTTCATTCATTTTTTTAATTCTTTAATTTGATTTTCTAGTAATAAATAGAATTTTATATACTAAACATAATGCTATCAACTCCCATACTACTAGACTATCAATCTTCGACTCCTTGCTCTAAAGATGTCGTTGATTCTATGAAACCTTTTTGGAGTGAGATATTTTCTAACCCTGCAAATAAATCTAATTTGGCTGGGATTAACGCAAGCGCTATATTGGAAGCCTCAAGAGAAAAAATAGAACAAAGTTTATTTCTTAAGAATAAAAAAGTTATTTTTACAAGTGGGGCAACTGAATCTAATAACTTAGCCTTATTAGGTTTTGCTAGAAATTTCTATAAAAAAACAGGAAATTATGGACATATTATTACCTTAAAAACAGAGCATAAAGCTGTTTTGGAGCCCCTTAACCAACTTAAAAAAGAGGGATTTATGGTTACAGAAATTAATCCTGAGAAAGATGGCTTAATTTCAGAAGAACAATTCAAAAAAAATATAAGAGAAGATACATTTCTGGTTAGTGTCATGTTGGCAAATAACGAAATTGGAGTTATTCAGCCTCTAGAGAATATTTCAAAGATATGTAAATCGAGGGGAATAACTTTGCACTCTGATTTCGCACAATGTTTAGGTTATATCGAGTTAGACAATCTTTTATCAGACGTAAATATGATAACGATTAGTTCTCACAAAATATATGGTCCTAAAGGGATAGGACTTCTTTTGATTGATGAAGAAATTAATCTTGAGCCTTTAATTGTTGGAGGAGGTCAGGAATATGGTCTTAGGTCTGGCACATTACCTCTTCCTCTAGTAGTTGGCTTTGCTAAAGCAATAGAGATAGCAGTTCTTAATCAAAAAAATAATGCTGAGAAATTACTTTTTTATAGAAATAATCTTTTAGAGGGGTTGTTAAAAAATAATTCTGGTTTAATAATTAATGGCTCAATAGAAAAAAGATTACCTCATAATTTAAATTTGACTGTATTGGATTTAAACGGAGCAAAGTTTCATAAACTTTTAAAATCTAAAATAATTTGTTCTACTGGATCTGCATGTAGTAGTGGTCAACCATCTCATGTCTTACTAGCCTTAGGTAGATCTCTGAAAGAAGCAGAATCTTCAATAAGGTTAAGTATTGGATTAAGTACTAATTCAAAAGATATAAAACAAGCAATTCATATTCTTACAAATACAATCAGATCATTACGATAGAAATTATTGGCTTTTAATTTAATTGAGCAATTCTTAATTTTCCACTTCTAGCTCTTTTATTAAGTTCGACTTCTTCTTCGGAAGGAGTTATTGGTTTTTTTGTCAGGTTTTTTAGTCTTTGATCATTCTTAAAACAACTTTTAACTAACCTGTCCTCAAGAGAATGAAAACTAATAACAGAAATAATACCCCCTGGCAAAAGCCATTCAGGTACAACTTGCAAAAATTTTTCTAATACTTCAATTTCTTTATTAACAGCAATTCTTAGTGCTTGAAATGTTCTTGTTGCTGGATGTATTTTTTTATATCTTTGTTTTGGTGGGAAGCAGCCTGCAATAGAGTAAGCTAACTCTTTTGTCCCAGAATATTTTCCATTTTCCTTCAAATCTAATTTTATTTTCCTAGCAATCTTTCTTGATAATCTCTCATCTCCATATTTATAGATTAGGTTAGCTAGATCTTTTTCATTTAAAACCTCAATTAATTTCTCTGCATCAACATCAAGCAAAGGATTCATTCGCATATCAAGCGGACCATCTTTTTGGAAACTAAATCCTCTTTTAGGGTCATCAAGTTGGTTACTATTTACTCCAAGATCTGCAATCACAAAAGAAACTTTTTCTTTTGGTACAAAATCCGCAAAATTTGAAGCCCTTATATCAATCCTACTTTTAAACTCATCAAGTTTTTTTAATGCTGATTTTCTCGCGAATGGATCTTGATCAAGTCCAATTATATTTAAATCCGAATATTTTCTCAATAAATGATAAGAGTGCCCGCCTCCGCCTAAAGTTGCGTCTATTCCCTTAAGTTGATTGTTATGTATAAGTGGGTAATGCTCTAATGAGGCCATAATCTCATCTGTCATAACTGATTTATGATTGAAAAAAGATGAATCAGATAGGTCAGTTTGCATAACTTTCGACTAAGATTTGTTTAGAAGTTAAATTTCGAATGGCTCAGCTAGAGACTAGAACAGAACCAATGGTGGTGAATTTTGGCCCTCACCATCCTTCAATGCATGGGGTTTTAAGGTTAGTTGTAACTCTTGATGGTGAGAATGTCATTGATTGTGAGCCAGTAATTGGATATTTACATAGAGGAATGGAAAAGATAGCTGAAAATAGAACAAATGTAATGTATGTCCCTTATGTAAGCAGAATGGATTATGCAGCAGGAATGTTTTATGAAGCTATTGTAGTAAATGCTCCTGAAAGATTAGCTAATATTCCAGTTCCCAAAAGAGCTAGTTACATCAGAGTTCTTATGCTCGAACTTAATCGAATTGCTAATCATCTTTTATGGCTTGGTCCCTTTTTAGCAGACGTAGGAGCTCAAACTCCATTTTTCTATATTTTTAGAGAAAGAGAGATGATCTATGATCTCTGGGAAGCTGCTACTGGACAAAGGCTAATAAATAATAATTTCTTCAGGATAGGCGGTGTCGCATGTGATCTCCCATACGGATGGTTAGAAAAATGTATAGACTTTTGCGATTGGTTTGGTCCTAAGATAGATGAATACGAAAAATTAATTACAAATAATCCAATTTTTAGAAAAAGAATTGAGGGTCTAGGAACAATACAAAGAGACCAGGCAATTAATTGGTCTTTGTCTGGCCCAATGCTTAGAGCTTCTGGAGTTTCTTGGGATTTAAGGAAAGTCGATAGTTATGAATGTTATGACGATTTTGATTGGCAGATAGCTTCGGAAAAAGAGGGAGATTGTTATGCGAGATATCGAGTAAGAGTTGAAGAGATGAGACAATCACTAAGCATTATTCGCCAAGCCTGCAAAATGATTCCAGGAGGTCCAACAGAAAATTTAGAAGCTCAAAGAATGTCGACTGAAGATAAGAAAAGTGAAATATTTGGTATTGACTATCAATATGTAGCTAAGAAGGTTGCTCCAACTTTTAAAATTCCTAACGGAGAATTATATACAAGATTAGAGTCCGGCAAAGGAGAAATAGGTGTATTTATTCAAGGAAATAATGAAGTTACCCCATGGAGATTTAAAATCAGAGCAGCTGATTTAAATAATCTGCAAATATTACCTCATATTCTTAAAGGTGCCAAAATCGCTGATATTATGGCAATCCTTGGTTCAATAGATGTCATTATGGGATCTGTTGATAGATAATTTCTTTAAATGAAACCCTCTGACTGGTTAATATTGCAGAAGAAAGTAAGGTTTGGTGATTGTGATTCTGCAGGTGTAATTCATTTTCATAACTTATTAAAATGGTCGCATGAAGCTTGGGAAGAAAGTATTGAAATCTATGGGATCCCTTGTAACGATATTTTTCCAGATTTTTCTATACGTAAAAGTCAAATTATTTTTCCAATAGTAAATTGTGAAGCAAACTTTAATGCGCCTATAAAAATTGGAGATTTATTAAAAGTAAAAATTGCCCCTCATAAAATTAATACTCATTTGTTCCAAGTAAATAGCTTTTTTATAAAAAATGGAAATAAAGTAGCCGAAGGAAAAATTATACACTGTTCTTTAGATGTTGATTCAAGAAATAAAATAGAAATTCCCGATCAGTTAGAAAGATGGATAGAGGCTTCTAATGTGAGTACAAATTTAAAAGAATGCTGAATATTATTTTTTAAATTTATAGTTTATTTTTTCTGTAATGCTATTTTTGTTTTTAACAATCCACTTTTCAGGCTTTTCATGTTTAGGCCAACTTTGAGAAAAATTTTTTAATAAATTTAAAGAAATTTCAATATTTTTATCATTTGTAAGTTCTCTAAATTCAACTATTACTTTAATTTTATTTCCCCATAATTTGTTAGATACTTTCGCAATATTGAATTTATTAATTGGGATATTTTCTTTCATAATGAAATCATTTAATCTAGATTCAATTACTTCAGGGAAAACAACTTCTCCTCCTGAATTAAAGGCATTATCACTTCTTCCAACAAATTTTAAATAGTAAGAATTATTGATTTGCTTAATTTCACCTAAATCACTTGTTTGCCACCACCCATTTTTATTTTTGAAATTTTCAGTTTTTAAAGAATCTATTATTTCGATTCCAATTCTGGCTGATTTTATTTCGATTAATCCTTGTGCGTTAATTCTTATTTTTGTATCAGGTAGTATTTCTCCAACATTTTTAAAACCCATTAAGAATTCTTTTGGTTTTAAACTCGTAACCATTGCTGCTGTTTCAGTTGCGCCGTAACAAGGTGCTAATTTTATTTTTTCTTTTATACATTGTTCTGCCGTTTCGTCTGAAATTGAAGCTCCACCTACCCAAATTAGATCAAAAATTTTTAGCCAACTAATTCCATCTTTTTGAGCTAAAAGTCTTTGTAATTGGGTAGGTACTAATGATGTAATCAAGTGTTTTTTGTTTTTTTTAAATTTAATTGTGAAAAGTAAAAGTTCTCGAGTTTTTTTTATCAAATTCGGAGAAATATTAATACAATCACATCCCCAAATTTGACTTCTAAAAATTGGCATTAATCCACTTATATGGTTCAGGGGTAAAGTATTTAAAATTAAGCAGTTTTGTAATTCAAATCCTTGCTCTATTAGCCATTGACCTGATGTAGTTGCAGATAATTTAAGATTATTTAAATGGTGAAAACATTGTCTCGGTTTTCCAGAACTCCCACTACTGTTTAAGATAATTGCTGGCCCATTTTCAGTAATTGAATCTAATACATCTTTGTCTTCATAAAATTTGTTTTTTACATAAATAATTTTATTATCTCTAATTTTTTCAATAATTTTTTCTACAGATTGAGTTTCGTTATTTTCAACTTCAATAGTATGAATTTTATTTTTCATAGTTGATCCCATATCGTTTTTGCTTCATTTAAAAATAGAAACGAATTAGGGAATTTATTCATTGCTAAACCAGGAACTTTTGGTGTTGGTCCTTGTAATTGTAGAGAAGATAAATGATGGAGCCATCTCTTTCCTATTCCAGTTTCAAATGAGGTACTTATAGATATTAAAGCTTTTTTATTTTCTAATTCTCTTAAAAGCTTAACTGGATTATTTTCTTGAGAAGGCCTTCTAATTTGCCAACCCTTCCACTCATCAATCAAAGTTGGAAATTTTAAAAGTGATTCGTCTAAAGCTATTGGAATTTTTTTGTTTAGTTCTGTCAGTCCATCAATATCATCAACACAGAGAGGTTGTTCTAACCAATCTATATTTTTATTATCTTTTAAAATATCAGCCCATCTATTAGCTATCTCTCTTCCCCAAGAACCATTAGCATCTATTCTTAACTTAATATTATTACCTATTTTGCTTAAAATTTCTTCTAATTTTGCTTCTTCCTCATGGTTATTTTTTAGTGCTACTTTCCATTTTAAGGTTAATGATTTTCCAATATCACAATGTCTTTTTTTAATATCATTTAGATCTGAAACTACATTTTCATGATTTAACAATATGGCTGTTTTACCAATTTCATCAAAGTAGTAGTTTTCTTTAAAAATTATTTTTCCATTAATCTCAGCTAATGCAGAATTTATTGCAGATTGAATGCATGGGTGAAAAATATTTATTTGCTCAGATAAATTAAATTCCTCTATATACTCAGGGATCATATCTAGTTGTTTCGCACACTTTTTTAAGTCTTTTTTTTGTAGCGGTGAAACTTCTCCAAACCCTATTTTTTTATCATTACTTATTAATTTAATTATCCAACCCGATTTTGTATGGTAATTGGTTTTAGAATTTTCTACTTTGGCCGATAACTTAAAGCTATAAGATTTTTTTTGAAATATTAAGTTCATTTATTTAGCAAGTAATTAAATATTAATCCTGTGATTAAACCAATTCCATTAAGCGTTTGAAACTTTATTGCGATGAATTTGCAATTTTTTATTGCAGAAGGTTTTGCATACGAAGATTTTAATAAATTTATAAGTCTTTTTGCTTGAGGGAAACTAAGCAAATAAAGGATACAAAAAACTGGAATAAATCCATAAACTATTGTGAAAAGTTGAAAAATATATATTGTAAAAATTATCCAAGGCACAAATTGAGAACCTTTTTTTGCCCCTAAGCGAACTAAAGGGGAATTTTTCCCATGCTTTTTATCTTCAGAAATTTGATGAAAATGAGAACAAAATAACACAAGAGTTGTTGCCAAGGAAGGTCCTGAACCAAGTAATAAAGAAACTTTCCATGGAATATCTTTAAAGTAAATATTAGATGGATTTAACGCAATTAAGACTGCAGAGTACGCAAAAGGTCCAAATGCAAGCCAGCATAATGGTTCTCCTAAACCTTGATAGCCTAATCTAAAAGGAGGACCTTGATATAAGTATCCTAAGAAGCAGCAAGCTGCCACCAAAATAAAAATGTTTATACTTGTTGATACTGAAATAATTAAAATTATTAATAAACCAATAACTAAAGATGTATATGCAATAAATGAAATTATATTTTTATTTTTTACAAGATTTACAATTGAATGGAATTTAAATTCATCGATTCCTGTTTCTGCGTCGTATAAATCATTAGTTAGATTTTCCCAAAGTAATATCAAAATTGCAGCTAAAGTAAATGAAATCAAATTATAAATTTTTACCTCTTCATATTGATTGAGCAAGTAAGCCCCTGTTATTAAAACTGGAAGAATGGCCACAGAATAAAGAGGCCATTTTATTGCTTTTTTCCATAATTTTTTTTTATCTTCGTCCATTTTTAATTAACATGCAAAATTAGATAATTATTGGATGTAGTTTATAAATTGAGTTACATTTTTTACTTTATTGCATCATTTTTAGTTATTTTCAATAAGTAATGAAAAATGATTTAAACTTAACAGATTTTTTAAAAGATGTATTTTCCTCTTTCGATAAGAAAGTAGAAAATTCTGGATTAGTAAGTATTTGTGTTGAGATTCCTTGTATTGATTTATTTCAAGTTTATGAATTGTTAATAAATCAATATCCGTTTTCTTCATTTTGGGAGGAATCTGATGGCATTTCATATATAGCTTTCGAGAAGTGTAAATATGTTACTCTGGATGGCCCAAAAAGATTTGAGGTAGCAAAAGAGTTTAATTCTGAGAATTTTAAAAATTTAATTAACTTAACTAATGAATCGCATAATTCTGCACTTTCAAAAATAATTTATTTATTTTCTTTCTCTGAAAATTTGAATAATAAGAATTTACCTTCAGATATCCCTAGTTTGGAAGCAATTTTGCCAAAAATATTAATTACTAAAAGTGGCAAGAATTGCTGGTTAAGAATCAATGGTCATGTTGAAGGTAAATCATCATTAAGAACATTAATTGAAGAAATATGGACAATTAGAAATCAAGTTATTAATTCTGGTTCAGAATTAATAAAATCATCTGGCCTAAAAACTAGTTTTGATTCCCCTTTTATTGATGATTTCTCACGCTCCTTAGAAACTTCTAAAACAAACATGAAAAAAGTAGTAAATAAAGGAATTCAATTAGTAGAGAAAGATATCCTCGAAAAGATAGTTTTAGCGAATAGGATTAAAATAAAACTTAAAAATAAATTAGATTTAGTAGAAATTTTAAAAAGATTTAAAAAGAAGCAACCAAATACATGTAGATACGTTTGGAAAAGGAATAGTAAGGATATTTTGTTTGGAGCATCTCCAGAAAAATTATTTTCTTTCTCTAAACCTAATTTAACTTTAGAGGCTCTTGCTGGAACTATCTCTACTAATTCAAATTTTAAGAAACTTCTAAAAAGTACTAAAGACTTAAAGGAACATAATTATGTAATACAACATTTGATTAAATCCTTAGAAGTTTCAAAAATAACAAACTTTAAAAAAAGTGATATCAAGGTAAATTCATTTGGAGATATTTCTCATTTGCAAACACTCATTTTCTCTAAAGTTGAAAATATTTGTCCTTTTGAATTGCTTAAAAACTTACATCCATCTCCAGCTGTTTGTGGATACCCAAAAAATGCAGCATTGGATTGGATAAACACTCTTGAGTCTTTTCCTAGAGGAAATTATGCTTCTCCAATGGGTTGGGTTGATTCATCAGGCAATGCTTCATTTCTTTTGGCAATAAGAGGCGCAAGATGTATTGAAGAAAATATTGAATTTACTGCAGGTTCAGGTATAGTTTCTGGCTCCGTTTTAGAGAAAGAAATAGATGAGATTAAATTAAAATTTGAATCTATAGTAAAACAGATATTTTGCGCTAAAAACCCTAGATAATTTCTACTAATTTTTCAATAACTTCCTCTGAAACATTTTTATTGGATAAATTTTCTATTTCTCTTAAACCTGTTGGACTGGTTACATTAATCTCGCTAAGCATTCCATTTATTACATCAATACCTACAAAAAATAAACCCTCATCTTTGAAGTGTTGACATAATTCTGAGCAGATACTTTTTTCTTTTTCTGTTAATAATGTGGGTTCAGCCTTGCCTCCCATCGCTAAATTACTTCTAAAATCGCCTCCTTGAGGAATCCTATTTATTGATCCAATTGCTTCTCCGTTTACGATAATTATTCTTTTATCACCCTCTATGACTTCAGGAATAAATTTTTGCATCATAACGGGTAATTCTTCTTGAGAAGTGATTAATTCTATGATTGATTTAATTCCTGGAGAATTTTTATTTATCCTTATAACACCTTGACCACCTTTTCCTCCTAAAGGTTTTATAACTACTTCATTATTTATATTTGCAAAATTAATAAGATCTTTTACCTTACTCGCAACTATTGTAGGTGCCATTAAGTGGCTGTATCTTAAAGCACCTAGCTTTTCATTCCACGCTCTTAACGATGAGGGTTTGTTTATTACTTTTACTCCTTTTCTTTCAGCAACTTCTAAAAGATGGGTTGCATACAAATAAGCCTCATTTACAGGAGGATCTTTTCTCATCCAAATACAATTAAATTCGGCGAGAGGGATGCACTCATTCTCTTTGAAAGAAATCCATGGATTAACTTCAACTTTTACGGAAGATGCCCATACTTCATCACCTCTAGCTTCAAGGTCTTGAGGCGTACAACTCCAGATTTCAATATTTTTTTTGGATGATGCTTGCATTAATGCAGCAGATGAATCTTTTAAGGGATTTATATTTTTAATTGGATCTATTACGAATAGAAATTTCATAAGATCTAGTTTAATAATGCGTCTAATTTATTTTCATTTTCTAGTGTGTAGAGATCGTCGCATCCTCCGATACCCTCGTTATCTATAAATATTTGTGGTAGTGTTCTTCTACCATCAGCTCTTTCAGTCATCAATGCTCTGGCATCTTCATCGCCATCAATCTTATATTCTGTAAAAATTATATTTTTTTTCTTGAGTAGAGATTTTGCTCGAATACAGAATGGGCAATATTGCCAAGTATAAATTTCAACTTTGGACATTTTTTTAAAATAATACTTAGTTTATACTATTAAACAAAAGTGCTTGTTAGATTATAAATAACGATTAAATTCTATTTTGATAGATATTACAGATTTCAAAAAAGATCTTTCGGAACTAACAGAGCGCCTGGGTAATGCTCAGGATTGTCTTTGACGTTCCAAGATTAAAAGCCAAAAGGAGAGAGTTAGAGCAAATTTCTGCTCAGCCTGAATTTTGGGAGAATCAAGAAGAAGCAAAAAAACAAATGTTAATCCTTGATGATGTTAAGGCACAACTCGAATTGTTGGATAAATGGAAAACTTTTATTTCTGATGCTAATGCCTCTCTTGAACTTTATTCTTTAGAACCAGAAGAGGAAATGATTTTGGAATCCAAGCAGGGCCTAAAGAAATTAAGAGAGAATTTAGATAAATGGGAATTTGAAAGATTGTTATGTGGTGAATACGATAAGGAAGGAGCAGTAGTTTCTATTAACGCAGGTGCTGGTGGAACAGATGCTCAGGATTGGGTAGAGATCTTATTGAGAATGTATTCAAGATGGGCTGATAATAATCAAATGAGTTTAATCATCAATGAATTATCTCAAGGAGAAGAAGCAGGTATCAAAAGTGTAACTTTTGAAATTGATGGAAAATATGCATATGGATATTTACAACATGAAAAAGGCACTCATAGATTAGTAAGAATTTCTCCTTTTAATGCCAATGGCAAAAGACAAACCAGCTTTGCTGGGGTAGAGGTTATGCCAAAATTAGATGATAATATTTCACTTGATATACCTGAAAAAGATTTAGAAATTACAACGAGTAGATCTGGTGGAGCTGGAGGACAAAATGTTAATAAAGTAGAAACAGCAGTGAGAATTGTTCATTTGCCTTCAGGGATTTCAGTAAGATGTACCCAAGAAAGATCTCAATTACAAAATAAAGAAAAAGCTATGTTACTCCTAAAGTCTAAACTATTAGTGATTGCTAAAGAACAACGAGCTGCTGAAGTCGCTGATATTAAAGGTGATATTGTTGAAGCTGCATGGGGCAATCAAATAAGAAATTATGTTTTCCATCCCTATCAAATGGTAAAAGATCTTAGGACTATGCAGGAGACTAACGAGTTAGATAGTGTTTTAGATGGTGGACTTGAACCATTTATTCATGAATTATTGCGCATGAATATTTCTTCTAACGAATCTATTGAATAACTAATGAAAAATAAAAACGAAATTTTAGAAAAAAAAGTTTCTCCTCCAAGCTTTATAAAGCTTGCTATGAGAAATATGGTAAGGAAAGGCTCAAAAAGTATTTCTCATTTTTCAATAACCTTTCTAGTTTTAATTGGGATATTAATACTTGTGGCCACAATAGGTAAACCCAATATTCCAGTTTAAGAATGTATGAAAGAAAAAATTATTTCTGAAATAAGTTTAGATTTGGTTTTTCAATGTAATGATTTCTCTCAATTTTCAAATAAGTTAAAAGATACTAATACTCATCTTATTTTTGAATCTATTTTTTGGGAGAAAGTTTTTTTATCTTGGATAAATACAATATTAAAAAAAGAGGATTATGAATTACCAAATTATATTTTTGAAAAAAAATCTTTTTCATTAGGCTTGCAGATAATATCAAATCAAGAAATTGCTTCTTTGAATAAGAAATGGATGCAAAAAAATGGTCCAACTGATGTTCTATCTTTTCCAATTATTTCTGATGAATCTCTAAATAATTTAGATCATATAGAGTTGGGAGATATATTTATATCATTAGAGATGGCACTTGAGCAATCTTATGAATATAAAAATTCAATCTATAGAGAGATGATCTGGTTGGCTAGTCATGGATTTTTACATCTTTTGGGATGGGAACATAATAATGAGCATGATTTAGAAAATATGTTAAATTTCCAGGAATATTTAATTAAAAAATTAGATTAAAAATGTATGGAAAAAAAAATAAACTCTTTTAAAGATAGAATAGGATCATATAAAACTTCTAGTAATGTATTTATAAGTTTTAAGTATGCTTTTAGTGGAATAAGTTACGTATTAAAAACTTCAAGAAATTTTAAAATTCAATTAGTTTTTGCAGTTTTAAGTTTAATAATTGGTTTTTTACTCAAAATTAGTCTAAGTAATTATGTTATTTTGATTACAACAATAATGTCTGTTTTAATATTAGAAATATTGAATACATCTATTGAGTCAATCGTTGATTTAGTAGTTAAAAAAGAATTTAGTATTTTGGCTAAAATTTCAAAAGATACTTCTGCAGGAGCGGTATTATTAGCTTCCATTAATTCTGTTATTATTGCTGTATATATCTTTGTTCCTAAAATAAAGTTGTTATTTTAAATCCATATAAATATGTTTCTTGTTATTGATAATTACGATAGTTTTACTTATAACCTCGTTCAATATTTAGGAGAACTTTCAGTTGAGCATGAAATAACTAAAGAATTAATAGTTAAAAGAAATGATGAAATTAATTTAGAAGAAATTATCAAACTAAATCCTGGTGGAATTTTATTATCTCCAGGTCCAGGTAATCCAGATCAATCTGGAATTTGTCTGCCAATTCTAAAAAAATTATCAAAAAATATTCCGACATTGGGTGTTTGTTTAGGTCATCAAGCTTTGGCCCAAGCTTTTGGAGGTAAGGTTATAGTTGGGAAAGAACTTATGCATGGTAAGACATCCAAAATATTTCATAATCAAAAAGGATTGTTTAAAGATATCGAGACACCATTTGTGGCTACTAGATACCATAGTCTTATAGTTGATTCAAGTTCTTTACCATCATGTTTCGACATAACTGCGACTTTAGAAGACTCAACAATTATGGCTATATCTCATAAAGAATATAAACATTTACATGGAGTACAGTTCCATCCTGAAAGTGTGTTGACGCAATTTGGTCATAAATTAATTAGTAATTTTCTAAAAATGGCTGAACAAAAGTAAAATAAAAAAAAATTAATATTATGATTTCTCAAATTAAAAACTTTTTATTTTTGATATTAGTTAGCTGTTTTTTACCTACCTCATTATTGGCAAGGAATTTAGGAATAAAAAGTTTGGGACATAGTAGTTTTTTAATTACTAGTGCAGATAAATCTATTCTTATAAATCCCTTTAAAGCAATAGGTTGTACAAGTGATTTAAAGGAGCCAAAAGAAGTCAACGTAGATTTTATTTTGGCTAGTTCTAGGCTTCCAGATGAAGGATATAACCTTAATGATCAATTAATGTTCGTTGAGCCAGGAATCTATCAATTTGAGGATATTTTATTAAATGGAATTTCTGTACCACATGACAGAGTAGATGGAAGAAGATTTGGGATGGCAACTGTTTGGAGTTGGGAGCAGAATGATCTTAAAATTGTTCATATGGGAGGAGCTGCTGGTGATATTGATATAAACAGTCAAATTATTTTGTCTAGTCCAGATATATTGTTTATTTCAATTGGAGGCGGAATAAAATCTTACAATGGTAAAGAAGCCTCAAAAATAGTTAAAATCTTAAAACCTAAAGTAGTTATTCCTGTTCACTTTCAACGCGGCAAAAAAATTAATAAAGAATGTGATTTCTCAAATGCTGATTTATTTATTGAAAATATGAAAGATTTTAAAGTAAAATATGTTGGAAAAGATTTTCAAATAAAACCTAAAAGAATCGATCAAAATACAATTTATATTTTCAGCGATTAATTTTTTAAATCTAATATCTCGTAATTGTCCCAGAAAAAAATCATTTGCTCTTTAGTTCCAATACTAACCCTTATTGAATTACCGATATCTTTTTTGTTTTCCATACTTCTAATAAGAATACCTTTTTCTCTCATCTGTTGTATTAAAATTCTAGGATCTTTTTTTGGCCAAATTAAGAAATAATTACCTCCACTAAAGTGAGTTCTGATTTTTGTTGATTTAAATTTATTTAAAATCCATTCCCTCGCCTTTTTTACTTCTAAAACATAATTATCAATATATGATTTGTCTTTAAGTGCTGCTAATGCAGCTGTTATAGCAAAGCTGTTTACATCATATGGGCCTGTAATTTTATTAATGTACTTAATTAAACTTTGATTGCCAAAAGTAAAACCTATTCTTAAACCAGCTAGACCTGCAGTTTTTGAAAGAGATTGTATTATTAGTATATTTTTATTCTTTTCAAAATCTATCGATTCAAGAAGACTATCTCCATTAAATTTTTCATATAGTTCATCAACAACTATTAATGAATCGTTATTGATATTGGCTAAATTAATTATTTCATGGGAGCTTAGAACAGTTCCTGTTGGATTATTTGGATTGCAAATAAATATTAACTTTGGATTATGCTTTATTATTTTTTCCCTAAATTCTTCGATGGGGAATAGAAAATTTTCTCCAATGTAGGAACAACTTATTTTTTTCATTCCTCGGATTTCTGCACAAGGAGAATAGTAACCAAAAGTTGGATTTGTGGTTAGAAATATTTGATCTTTTTCTCCAAAGCAATTGAAAATTGCATTTATTGCTGCATCTGCTCCATTGAAAATTCCGATTTCATCATTACCAAATTTTCTTGAATCAAGATATTTATCACATAAAAATTTTTTTAAAAAATTATATTCTGGATAAATTGAAATCTCATCTAATTTTATCGCTTGTAATGCCTCTAAAACCTTAGGACTTGGACCTAAAGTATTTTCATTAAAGTCTAAGCGAAGTAAATTTCTTCTATTTTCTAAAGGTGCAGAGTAAGACTGCATATTTATTATTTCTTCTCTTGGTTTTGGGAAAAGACTATTTAATGGATCAAAATCATTCATTACATTCTTTCTAAAGTTTCAATTCCTAAAAGCTCTAAGCTTAATTTTAGTGTTTTTGCAGTTAGGTCACATAAATTAAGCCTAGAAATTTTTATATTTTTTTCTTCTTTGAGGATTGGAACTTGATCATAGAATCTATTAAAAGTCTGACATAGCTCGAACAGATAATTGCATAATCTATTTGGCATTAAGTCTTTTTCAATAGAAATTATAACTTCATCGAACTTAAGTAATTTTCTGATAAGTTTCCACTCAGATTTATTTTCATAATTTACGTACTGAAAATCTTTAGAGTCATAAACGAAATCATTTTTTCTTTTAATTCCTAAAATTCTTACAAGTGTATATAACAAATAAGGAGCAGTATTACCATTAAGGGAAAGCATTTTATCAAAACTAAATTGATAATTGGTAATCCTATTTTGACTTAAATCTGCATACTTAACAGCTCCAAATCCAATAATTCTTGAAGTATTTGCTATAAACTCTTCGTTCTCATATCGATCTTCATCTTCTAATCTTTTCAATAAATCTTCTTTTGCTCTTCTAACTGCTTCATTTAATAAATCTTTTAGGCGTATTGTTTCACCTTCTCTTGTCTTTAGTTTTTTGCCATCAATTCCTTGAACTAACCCAAAAGGGACATGGTCTACTTGACAATTTTCTGGTATCCATTTTGCTTTTTTTGCAACTTGAAAAACTCCAGCAAAATGATTTGCTTGCCCATGATCAGTTACATAAATAATTCTTGAAGCATCATCGCCATTAGGAGGTTTATTGAATCTGTATCTTATAGCAGCAAGATCTGTGGTGGCATAATTAAAACCTCCATCTTTTTTTTGAATAATTAGCGGTAAAGGTTTGCCTTCTTTATTAGTCATCCCATCTAGAAATACACATTTTGCTCCTTGATCTTCTACTAATATTTTTTTTAAATTCAAATCATCAATAACTGATTTTAAGAAGGGATTATAAAAAGATTCACCTCTTTCTTCTATTTTTATTTTTAAATTTTTATAGATTTCATCAAATTCTTGCCTTGATTGATCACATAATAATTTCCAAGCTTTAATCGATTTAATATCTCCACTTTGTAACTTAACTACTTCCTCTCTAGATCTTTTTTGGAATTCAGATTCGTTATCAAATCTTTTTTTTGATTCTTTATAAAATTCAACTAAATCACTTATCTTGATCTTTCCTATTTCTTCTAGATCATTTGAATATAAATCTTTGAGTTGAGTAATAAGCATGCCAAATTGTGTCCCCCAATCACCAACATGATTCAGTCTTAATACTTCATAACCTCTTAACTCGAAAATTCTAGATATTGAGTCACCTATTATTGTTGATCTTAAATGCCCTACATGCATTTCTTTAGCAATATTAGGACTAGAAAAATCTACAATAACTTTATTAGACAAACCCCTATCTAAATCTTTTCTAATTAGAGGTATGCCAGCCCTATTGCATTGAATATTTGATATAATTTCATTTATTAGAACTTCATCTTTTAATTTTATATTTATAAATCCAGGTCCAGCTATTTCTAGACTCTTACATAATTTTGCTATGCTTTTATTTTTTTTTAAAAGGTTAATAAAATCATTAGAAATATCTCTTGGGTTCTTTTTAAATATTTTAGATAAACTTAAACAAACATTACATTGATAATCACCAAATTCCTCTTTTGATGATTGTGTAATTAAATTTTTTCTAAGAATTTCGAATTCTCCTTTTTTATCATTTTTTTCAAGACTATCTAAAAGAGATTGTTCAAATTGTTTTGTTAATTCTTTAAAAATGATTAGCATTAATTATTCAATTATTTATCTATATGATTAATTAATATAACGCATACTCAAATCAATCCAATTACTTTTGGTGATTGAAGAACTTGTTGAAATCAAATCAATACCTTTTATTAGATATTTACTAATTTCTTGAGGGTTTATTCCAGAAACTTCTATTATCAAATTTTTATTGACTTCTTTTTTTAAGCTATTAATTGATAAATATCTTAATTCTTGAACGCTTTTTTTGATTGTTTCAGGACTAAGTTCATCTAATAAGACACTATCCGCTCCTGCTAATACTGCTTCTTTTGCTTGTTCGATATTCTCAGCTTCAATTACTATATGAGTTGTAAAAGGCGAATTTAGCCGAATTTTTTGTACTGCATTTTTAAGATTATCTGTCCATGCTATATGATTTTCTTTGATCATAGCAGCATCGTATAATCCCATTCTATGATTCACCCCACCTCCGCATTTGAAAGCATATTTTTCAAATATTCTTAAGCCAGGAGTCGTTTTCCTAGTATCTGCTAATTTTATATTTGTGCCTTCTAATTTATCTGTAAGATTCTTTGTATATGTTGATATTCCAGATAAATGCATTGCTATATTTAAGCTGATCCTTTCACTAGCGAGTAAACTTTTTGAAGGTCCATATATTTCTAAGAGTTTTTGATCTTTAACAAATTTATCTCCATCAGAGATATTAAATTTTGGACTGATTTTTAAATCAATTTTTCTAAAAATTTCTTTTATAATTTCAACCCCACAGAATATTCCCTCCTCTTTAGCAATCCAATATGCATTGCCATTTTCTTTTGTAATAGAGGGACTTGTAAGATCTCCTCTGCCTATATCTTCATCGATCCAATTATCAATGATCTTACTTATTATTGGAGTATTTAAATCCACTAAACTAAGAAATAATTAATAAAAATTAAACTGAAGTTAGACATTCAACTATATATCACTATGTAATTTAACTCAAATTTATTTGCCAATACAAAACTTAGAAAAAATATTATCTAGAAGTTCCTCTGTTAATTCTTGACCAGTTATTTTAGATAAGTTTTGAATTCCATCTCTCAGTTCAATTGATAACAAATCAAATGGCAATTTATTTTCAATTATTTCATCAGTATCATTTAAATTAGATAAGCAAGCAGACAAATTTGTTTGATGTCTTTCGTTTAAAAATATATTAATATTTTCTACTTGTTTTAATCCGCATTTTTTTATGATTGTGTCTATTAATAATTTTTCACCATCATTATTCTTAATACTCATAAGAATTGTGTTTTTTAGCTCATTTGAATTAATATTTTTGCAATCAATTAAATCTTTTTTATTGCCCAAAATAGTAATTAATTTTTCTTTGGGGATTTCTTGTATTATTTTTTTGTCTTCTTCATTAAATCCTTCTTCAAGACTATAAATATAAATTATAAAATCTGACTCTTTTATTTTCCCAAAACTTTTTTTAATTCCAATACTTTCAATTTGTTCATAAGTTTCTCTTATGCCAGCAGTATCAATTATTTTCATTGGAATATCATTAATAGTTAAATTAACTTCAATAACATCTCTAGTTGTTCCAGGAATATTAGTTACGATTGCTTTCTCTTTTTTTGCAAGCAAATTTAATAAAGAGCTTTTACCAACATTTGTTTTACCTATAAGCGCAATGGATATCCCATTGTGAATATATGAATTTCTTTTTGCATTTTCAATTAGTAATTCTATTTTTTCTTTGACTTTTTTAATGTTTTTTAGATATTTGGTGTAATCAAAATCTGTGAAGTCTTCTTCAAAATCAACTCTCGCTTCTATTTCGCAAAGTTGATTTATAAGGTCATTTTTAATATCATCAATTTTTTTCTTTATTTCTCCTTGAATTCCGCTAAAGGCTAACTCTGCTGATCTGGTATTGCTTGCATTAATTAATTGATTAATCGACTCGGCTTGAGTAAGGTCTATTTTCCCATTAAGAAAAGCTCTTTGACTAAATTCTCCTGGGTTTGCAATTCTAACTCTAGAATTACTAGATAATAATATCTTTAAAACTTTATTTACTATGATAATCCCGCCATGACAATGAAGTTCAACGACATCCTCTCCTGTGAAGCTATTTGGTGATTTCATCACTAAAATTAAAACTTCATCTATAAATTTATTTTGTTTATTTTCCTGAATAAAACCACGAAAAACCCTATGTGATTCCCATGCATATTTAGATTTAGTTTGAACAATCTTTTTGCAAGAATTTATTGCGTCTTTCCCTGATACTCTTATTATCGCAACTCCTCCCTTCCCAATACTTATAGCTGAAGCAATTGCGGCTATCGTATCTTCTGTAGTAACTATCGAATCCATCTCTCGCTTTGTTATGGATAATTAAGTAAGATTATCAAGAATTTAATTTTGAGATTTTCTTTCTGAATGAGATTTAAAAGAGATATTACCTATAAGAAAATTCTATCATTATTTAGGAATCAGAATAGAAGTCCTTTCTTTAATGCTAAAGGTTTAGCTATAGGGGTATTTAGTGGTTGCTTTCCTTTTTTTGGGTTTCAGACTTTAATGGGGGTATTTTTTGCGAAAATAGCTAAGGGAAATATTGTTCTAGCTGCAATTGGTACCTGGATTAGCAACCCTTTTACTTATATTCCACTTTATTATTTTAACTATAGAGTTGGTTCGATTTTTTTAAATAATCCTTCTAATAAAATTCTTGAAAAAAGTTTAGTTATTGATGACTTATGGAAACAAGGTAGAATTTTTTCCCTAAA
The DNA here is from genome assembly GCF_047305015.1 of Prochlorococcus sp. MIT 1304. Classification (NCBI taxonomy): domain Bacteria; kingdom Bacillati; phylum Cyanobacteriota; class Cyanophyceae; order Synechococcales; family Prochlorococcaceae; genus Prochlorococcus; species Prochlorococcus sp. MIT 1304. Next base: position 692,755 of record NZ_CP138974.1, read on the forward strand.
ATTACTCTTAGGTTCATCTTGTGTAGGTATTTTATTAGCTTTGATTTGCGGCAGTATTGTTTTCTTTATCTACAAAATAAAAAGTAAAAGATAGATTGATCTGTTTTTTATATTAACTTTGTCCAACTCTGGCAATATCTAAAACATCTGCCATTGATTTAATTTGTTCAATTGTTTTGTGAAGTTGATTATAACTTTCAAGACCTACACAAAGATTTATAATAGCTGGTTTACCATAAGCAGTTTTAACATTGGCATCGCTAACGTTTATACCTTTATCAGATAACCGCATAAGAATATCTTTAAGAACTCCAACTCGATCAATTACTTCTATTCGTAGCTGAATTGGAAACTTATTATCGCCAGTTTTATTATCTTGATTCCAACCGACAGGTAATCTTCTCTCTATTGGAATTGGTATTACATTTTCACAATCTTCCCTATGTATAGTTATCCCATGGTTGCCGAGCGACACAGTTCCGATAATATCCTCGCCTGGGAGTGGGGAACAGCATTTACCTATTCTGTAATCAAGACCTTCTATCCCGGAAATTGGTGATTTAGCTGCTGTATTAGGTTGATTAGTGGATAAATTATTATTACTTTTAAGAGATTTTGCTATTTCAGAGTCAGAATCATTTTTTACATCTTCTGTCTGTAATTTTATTTCTTCTCTTAGTCTGTTTAATACTTGATGCAAAGTTAAACCACCAAAACCAAGAGATGCAAGAAGGTCTTCAGTAGTTTTTAAATTGCATCGATTTGCAACTTTTTTCATGGCTTCACTAGAAAGTAATGCTTCAAAACCGTTTTTACCTACTTCTTTTTCAAGTAAATCTCTACCTCTTTTAATCGTTTCATCACGATGGCTTTTCTTATACCATTGGCGAATTCTATTTTTAGCAGTTGGCGTTACTACAAAGTTCAGCCAATCCAAGCTTGGAGTAGAATTATTACTTGTTAAAATTTCTATGAAGTCACCATTTTGAAGTGCTGTAGATAATGGAGAAAGCTTTTCATTAATTCTTATTCCATTACAGTGATTTCCAACTTCAGAATGAATTCTGTAGGCGAAATCTATCGCGGTAGATCCTTTCCTTAAACCAACAACATCTCCTTTTGGAGTGATCACAAATACTTCTTCATCAAATAAATCTTCTTTTATTGAAGCTAGGTAATCATTATGATCCCTTTCATTGCCTTCTTGTTGCCATTCTACTAATTGTCTTAGCCAATTAAATCTCTCGGCATTACTTTTAGCAGGAGAACCACCCTCTTTGTATTGCCAATGAGCGGCAATACCATATTCAGCAATTTGATGCATTGAAGTAGTTCTAATTTGAACTTCAATAGGTCGATGTCTTCCAATCACAGAAGTGTGTAAGGACTGATATCCATTGGGCTTTGGTAATCCTATATAGTCTTTAAATCTACCTGGAATTGGTTTAAAAGTATCATGAACAACTGCTAAAGCTCTATAACAACTATCTGAATTGTCCACGATAATTCTTAGGGCAGCAACATCATAAATCTCGTGAAAATGCTTTTGCTGTCTTTCCATTTTGCTCCAGATGCCATAAAGATGTTTTGGCCTTCCTGTTATTTCAAAATTTTTCAAACCTGCTGAAATCAAGTTTTCCTTCATAAGATTCAAAGTTACTTTTAATCTTTTTTCTCTATCACTTCTTTTAACGGCGATTTGATCTTTAAGATCTAGATATTCTTTCGGTTCTAGGAATTTAAAAGCTAAATCTTCTAATTCCCATTTAAATCTGTTTATTCCTAGTCGATTTGCTAATGGCGCATAAATCTCTCTTGTTTCTCTCGCTATTCTTAGTTTTTTCTCATCATTTAGCCATTCAATTGTTCTCATGTTATGAAGTCGATCTGCAAGTTTTACTAAAACAACTCTGATATCGCTGGCCATAGCCAAAAACATTTTCCTAAGATTTTCAGCTTGTGCTTCAGTCCTGTTGTTAAAGTGAATGCCGCCTAATTTTGTTACACCCTCTACAAGTATTTTTACTTCTAATCCAAAATTTGTTTCTATTTCGGATAAATCAATGCCAGTATCTTCAACTACATCATGTAAAAGGCCTGCAGCAATAACAGATGAACTAGCACCTATTTCTTTAAGGAGATTTGCAACAGCAACCGAGTGGATAATGTATGGCTCGCCGCTCGCGCGGAATTGTCCATCATGAGCTTTATAAGCAAGTTTAAAAGCCTTTACTATAAGGTTTTGATTTTCATCATTTTCTTTATTTGATTTTTCAAAATTATGAATATCTTTAAGAAGCCAATCGGGAATGTTTATTTGATAATTCAAAGATTCACTTTCATATTTTTTATTTTCAGGCAAAATAGTTTTGGAAACTTCAATTTCGTTTTTTTCTTTTGAATTTGCAGCTGCCTCGGACATTTTATACCGCTTTAGATGTATTTTATTTAGGTCTAGAAAAATTTGCTATAAATCATGGAAAAAAATAAAGGAAAAATTATTGTAGTTAAAAATCTGACTGTTAAATATGGTCTAAAACAGCAACCTATTATCAAAAATTTTAATTTGGAAATAGATAGTGGAGATCATTTGGCCATAATAGGACCCTCTGGATGTGGAAAGACCACTTTTGCAAAAACATTAGTAAATATATTGCCTGAAAAGGCCACTTCTAAAGGGTATCTATCGATTTCTAGTTTAGATCCTAGGAAAATAAACAACAAAGATGCACAATTATTTAGAAGAAAGAATTTTGGATTTATTTATCAAGACTCTATAAAAAAACTTAATCCGCTAATGAGAGTTGGGGATCATTTATATGAATTATTTAAAACACATGATCAAACTAAATCATCTTTAGCTATTAAAAAATTAGTGAGAGAAGTTTTTCAAAAAGTCGGAATTGAAGAAAGTAGACTTGATTCTTTCCCACATCAATTTAGCGGTGGAATGAGACAGAGAGTTTCTATAGCAATGGCACTTGCTTTGAAACCTAAATTATTAATAGCTGATGAACCTACAACAAGCTTAGATACGAAAACAAGTTTTGAAATTATGCAAGAAATAATTCATCTATGTAATGAATTTGATACAACTTTAATTTTAATTAGTCATGATATTAATCTTGCAGCAAAGTGGTGTAAAAAAGTTGCAATAATTGAAAAGGGATCGATCGTTGAAAAAGGGAATATATTAGATATTTTGCAATCACCACAATCAGATATAGGGAAAAAGTTAGTAAATGCTTCAAAAATAGTATTAGAACCAAATACTAAAAATAATGCTCAAGATGAGATCGTTCTAGAGGTAAATAACCTAAGACATTGGTATAAATTAAATTCTTCAATTTTCATTAATAAATGGAATAAGGCTTTAAATGAAGTTAGTTTCAAGTTATATGAGAATGAGACTCTTGGAATAGTTGGTTCTTCAGGGAGTGGTAAAAGTACATTATGCAGGGCTTTAATTGGACTTCTTAAAGTAAGAGGTGGTGAAATCAAAATTTATGATAAAAATCATGCATCGAAAAAAAATAAATATTTTAAAAAGAACAATAAAGTGCAAATTATTTTTCAAGATCCTTTTTCAAGTTTGAATCCGAAAATGACAATTAAAAATATTTTGAAAGATATATTTTTTATTCAAAAAATTTCAGATAAAAGAAAAATCGAAAAAGAAATAAATTTAATGTTAAGAAATTTAAATCTTCCCTTAAATAATGATTTTTTTAATTCTTATCCTAACCAATTATCTGGTGGTCAATTGCAAAGAATTGCATTGGCCAGGGCGCTATTGTTGAAGCCAAAAATTTTAATTTGTGATGAGAGCGTAAATATGTTGGATGCTTCAGTAAAAATAGAGATTCTTGAATTACTAAGAGTCTTTCAAGAAAAAATGAATTTAACGATTATTTTTATTACCCATGATTTAGGTATTGCTAAAAGATTTTGTAATAGGTTGCTAGTTATGAATCATGGAAAGATAGTTGATGAAGGAGAGAGTTCTACAATATTCACTAAAACTCAAAACCCGTATACAAAATCGCTTCTAAATTCCTCTTTAAATCTCATTTAACTTTAAGAACACTTAGTAATTTTTGAAAATCTAATGGTAATTCTGATTCAAATATCATTTCTTTACCATTTATTGGATGTATAAGTCCAAGCTTGATGGCGTGTAAAGCTTGGCCATCTAATTTACATGGTAGTTTTTTACATCTTCCATATAAGGGATCACCCACAATTGGATGATTAATGTGAGCGCAATGAACTCTTATTTGATGCGTTCGCCCCGTATCTAGTTTGAAACTCATTAATGAGTAATTGCCAAATCTTTCTTCTAATTTCCAATAGGTTCGGGCATACCTTCCTGAAGTTTCTTCAACTACTTTATATTTCAATCTATTTAATTTATCTCTACCAATGTGTCCCACTATTTGGCCTTCTTCAGAATTAGGTGCTCCATGAATTACTGCAATATATTCGCGTGATGCTATTTTTTCTTTAATTTGTTTCTGAAGATTTACTAATGCCTCTTGGCTTTTTGCAACCACCATACATCCGGAAGTATCTTTATCTAATCTGTGAACAATCCCAGGTCTTAGTTTCCCATTAATTCCAGGCAGATCTTTACAGTGAAAAAGTAATCCGTTCACTAAAGTTCCAGATTTGTTTCCAGGCGCTGGATGAACTATTAGACCTGATTGTTTATTGATTACTATGATGTGCTCGTCTTCAAAAAGGATATTTAAATCCATTTTTTCAGGTTTCAAATAAATAAGAGGTTCTGGCGGAGGCATCCATATTTGAATATTGTCGCCATTTTTTAATGGGGTCTTTGCTTTTGCAGTCTTATAGTTTACAAGTACTAAACCTGAATTTATAAAATGTTGAATTCTTGCTCTACTTTGTTCTGGCCTTTTACTTACCAACCATCTGTCTAGCCTCATAGGCAGAGGTAGCTCATAAATAATTTCTATAAGCTCACCTTCTCCAATGCCGAAAGAATTTTGATTATTTAATTCCATAGTGGGACTTCTAAAGCAATTTTACCCAGCATTTGATTTCTATAATCTTCTAATAACTTATGAGACATTCTCCTTGTATCACCTGAGGTATGTTTGGAAGCTGCTTCGTTGATCCAGGCAGAAGGACTCTTAAAGCCTTTGGTAATATCAACTCCATATCTATTTGATATTTGTTTAGCTGAGATATTTGCATTCTTATCTTTGTTGAGAGTGGATATAATTTTGATAAATTCAATTGCGACACTCTCTATTTCATAAGCAGCTTCACCAATATCATCACACAGTGCAAGATTAAGTGCTGATTTTTGATCTTCTAAATTTGGAGGTATAACACCAGGAGCATCTAGCAGATCTATACCACTTTCTAATTTTATCCATCTTAAATTACGAGTCACGCCTGCTTTCCTAGCGCTATCTACAACTCTTTTTTTTGCAATTCTATTGATTAATGCTGACTTTCCTACGTTTGGGAAACCAAGTGTAAGGGCTCTAATTGGCCTAATTCGCATTCCTCTAGAGAGTCTTCTATCGTCAATTGACGACCTAGAATCTTTGGCTGACTTACAAATTTCTTTGATCCCTATTCCCCTTTTAGCATCACACCAAAGAGGATATTGATCTTTAGCATTAAACCATTTATTCCAGCTATTGATTGTATGAGGGGAGACCATGTCTGATCTGTTAATAACAAGAATGTGTTTTTTATTATTTATCCATTTATTTAAGTGTGGATGTCCTGTTGACAAAGGAATTCGTGCATCTCTAACTTCTATGACTAAATCTACTTTATTGATAACTTCAGATAATTTCTTTTCTGCTTTTGCGATATGGCCTGGGTACCATTGAATTTTGGGTATGTCCACTTCAATAAATCAAATAAAATTTTGTATTCCTTTTAGTTTTTATAAGTTTCAAAAGTATTTACTTCTAAATTTTAGTATAAATTTAATAACTAAAAAATTTTTAAAATCGTTAATTTTTAAAATTTATTAAGGCATAGGTAACAGTAACTACTTTTTAACCCAATAAGCCCAAATTAACGTTAGGGTCTTGAGATTATAAATATAGCTTGTTTAATGTCAAAATTATCTCTTTCCAGTCTTGATAAGACACATTTAGAAGGAAAAAAAGTTCTTGTAAGAGTAGATTTTAATGTTCCATTAAATGAAGATGGCCAAATAACCGACGATACTCGTATTCGTGCAGCGATCCCAACTATTGAATATCTTGTTAATCATTCCGCAAAAGTTATTTTAGCTGCTCATTTTGGTAGACCAAAGGGTCAGGTAAATGAAAAAATGAGATTAACTCCAGTAGCAGCAAGATTAAGTGAATTGTTGGGGCAAAGTGTTGCTCTCACTAACAGTTGTATTGGTGATGAAGCAGTTGCAAAATCAAATAGCTTATCTAATAGAGATGTTCTTTTACTTGAAAATGTTCGTTTCTTTGGTGAAGAGGAAAAGAACGACCTGGAGTTTGCTCAAAAATTAGCGTCACATGCAGATATGTATGTAAATGATGCTTTCGGTGCTGCTCATAGAGCGCATGCTTCAACTCAGGGTGTTACAAATTATTTAAGTCCCTCAGTAGCTGGATTCCTTTTAGAAAAAGAATTGAAATACCTACAAGGAGCTGTAGATTCCCCAAATCGTCCATTGGCAGCAATAGTTGGAGGATCAAAGGTTAGTAGCAAAATAGGAGTACTTGATTCTTTACTAGATAAATGCGACAAAATCATGATTGGTGGAGGTATGATTTTTACTTTTTATAAAGCTAGAGGTTTAGATGTAGGAAAGAGCCTAGTAGAGGAAGATAAACTCGAGCTTGCGAAAGATTTAGAGGCAAAAGCAAAAGCAAAAGGAGTCGAATTATTATTACCTACTGATGTCGTTTTAGCTAATGAATTTTCGCCTGATGCCGAAAGTAAAATATCTCAAATTGATTCAATTAGTGGCAATTGGATGGGTCTTGATATTGGTCCAGATTCCATTAAAGTTTTTCAGAATGCTCTTGCTGAATGTAAGACAATTATTTGGAATGGCCCAATGGGAGTTTTTGAATTTGATAAATTTGCAGACGGTACAAATGCAATAGCTACGACTCTTGCGGACTTAAGTGCTTTTTCTGAGGTATGTACAATAATTGGTGGTGGAGATTCAGTTGCAGCAGTTGAAAAAGCAGGATTAGCAGAGAAAATGTCTCATATATCTACTGGAGGTGGAGCTAGTTTAGAACTTCTAGAAGGTAAAATTCTTCCTGGTGTAGCTGCTTTAAACGACGCTTAAGCTATAACTTATCAACAATATTAATACTCTTTGTGAAAGTAATCATTCCTTCAGGATGAGCTATAATTCCTGACCATATTTGTATCCCTGGTTTTGATGGAGCTCTTGTCATTTTGAAAATACCCCCTGATGATAATGGCTCCAATAATATTTCTTGTTCAAAAAAAGAATTAACTTGATGTGGTTTTATAGCTCCAGCAATAATCACTTCTTCAAGAGGTTTATTTAGAATAATGTCAATATCATATTTCGAACCGGTTAAAACTTTATCTGGAATTTTAAAACTAATATCTATTTTCTTATTATCATTTCTTATTGTTGTGAATAAATTTTTGATAAGTCCCTCATCTATTTTTCCATTTACGACTGTAAATAAATAATCAAAATTGGAATTTAGTATATATATTTCTCCATTAACTATTTTTTCTCCAAAAACTTTTATTTTTAAAAAATTTTTATTAGGAATATTAGATTTTAATTTTTTGATCTTCCATTTGCTCTCAGGGAAATCATTAATAATCTTTGAAAATTGTTTTGTTATATTTTGGCTTTCATCATTTCCGAAATTTTTTTTAATAAACTCTAAATCTCTTGCATTTAAAGAGTTTTCTAGATCTCTTGCAAAATCAATTTTTAAAGTTTGCGATATTGCTGAATAGGGAATAATGAGATAAATAAATAAATAGAGAGAAACTCCTATATTTTTGAATAAGCTTAAAATAAACATATTTATCAATTGTTATTTTTATTCTACTAATTTAAGTTTTTATGTCTAAAAAAAATAATTTATTAGTTGCAGCTAGTGGAACAGGAGGGCATATTTTCCCAGCTTTAGCAGTTACTAAAGAGGTAGAGGATAAATGGAACATACATTGGTTGGGCGTGCATAAAAGACTTGATGCAAACTTTATTCCCAAAAAATATAATTTGAGGACTTTAAATATAAAGACACCAAGAAAAAATATTTTTTTGTTCTATCAATATTTTAGAATTTTAATGTCAACTTTCCAAGTAATTTGGATCTTAAAAGAAGAAAAAATTAACTTAGTTTTTACGACTGGAGGTTATATATCAGCACCTACTATTATCGCTTCAAAACTTCTAAGAATACCTGTCATTATTCACGAATCAAATTTAATTCCAGGAATGGTAACTAAAAATTTTGGTTTTTTATGTAACTATGTTCTTTTAGGATTTAAGAGAACAAATTCTTATTTAAAAAATTGTAAAACTATTTTCACTGGTACCCCTTTAAGAGAGCAATTTTATAAATCTAATCTCTTGCCAGATTGGGTTCCTCAAGGTAAAGGCCCTCTTTTGATTGTTATGGGAGGTAGTCAAGGAGCAAAAGCTATAAATCAGATTCTTTACGAATCTCTAGATTTTTTAATGAAAAAACAGTTTCGGATAGTTCATATTATTGGTGAATGTAATCAAAAATACTTTAATCTAAATACTTCCAATAATTATGTTCAAAAGAAATTTACTAATGAAATCGCAGCTTTAATTCAAAACTGTGATCTTGTAATATCGAGATCTGGTGCAGGGACCATCAATGAACTAATAGAGTCTGAAAAACCTTCAATTTTAATTCCATATCCAAATTCTAAAAATAACCATCAGGAGAAAAATGCAATGATTCTTGCTGAAAGTGGAGGCTCAATCCTAATAAATCAGAATAATATTTCTAAAGAAGTTTTTGAAGAAACTCTAGAAAGAATTTTTAAAATAAAATCAAAAAAGGGAAAAAATCATTATGAAATATTAGATCTCATGAAGAAGAATATGGAAAATAATAAAAAAATAAAATCTAAAATTGAGATTAAAAAATTTATTAATTATTTTTTGAAGGAATTCTGAATTTCTTCACATAAAAGAGTGTTATTTTTGCTGTTCTGCAAACTTATTCTTGCCCACTTTTCGTCAAGAAATCTAAATGAAGTGCATTCTCTAAGCAATATTCCCTTATTTTCTAAGTATTTGATATTTGGCGACAAGGATGTTTTACTTTCTACTAAAAAAAAGTTGGTTGAAGAGTTATGAACTTTAAGACTCTCTATTTTTGATAATTTTTCAAATACTCTCTTTTTTTCAATATTTATCCAGCTGTGAATCTGTTTTGTCCATTGTTCATAGAATTTCTTATTACTTAGTAGATCAATTCCGGCTTTAATAGCAAATGAATTTAAAGGCCAAGGATCTCTTTTTATTTCCCATTGCTTAAGTTTTTTCGATGAACCAATAACGTAACCTAATCTAAGACCAGGAATATTGAAGATTTTAGTCAAGCTTCTCAAGACTAATAAATTATCAAATCTTTGGGTTAATGGTATTAAAGATTCTTTGTCTCCATTAGGTGTTATCGATAAGAAAGCTTCATCACAGATAACTAATTTATATTTTTTTACAAGTTCCTCCAATGAATTCTTTTCCCATAATTGACCGGTAGGGTTATGTGGATTTGTTATCCAAATAACATCACCTTTTGGATGAAGCGGGAATGATTGAGGAAAAATATCATTCCAGTTTTTTGGTAATTCGCAATGTACAAAATTGCTATTCCAACAATTTAAAGATCTTTCATAATCAACAAATGATGGAGAAGGAATACAACTTATTCCAAATTTGGATGCTTCATAACCTGCCCAGGTTATTAGCTCAGAAGCTCCATTTCCAGGCAATATATTATCTGGATTTATCCCATGAAATTTACCGATTATTTCTTTCAGATCACTCAAGTTTCTCTCTGGGTAATATCTAAATCCAAGATTCTTAATTCCCGCATTTAATGAATCTATTAGTATTTGAGGTGGATCAAAGGGTACTAACGAGGCACTTGCGTCAATGATTTCAGAGGGTAATAAATTTAATTTTTTTGCATTTGCATATACATTTCCTCCATGCTTTAAGTCTGATATTTGCATGGCTAATGTTGAGTAATCATTAGTTTCGGATTTGTTCATTATTCATTTTCTAATTTTTATTTAACCCATTTTAAATCTGATCCAATGGCCTCTTTAATATTGGACAATTGATGGATATTGAGTTGCTTTAAAATTCCTTCAAGTATATTGGGGACTAATTGTGGCCCCTTATATATCCATCCCGTATAAAGTTGAATTAATGATGCTCCAGAACAAATTCTTTCCCAAGCCGACTCAGGACTATCGATTCCACCAACGCCAATTAAAATAATATTTTTATCAATATTACGAATATCTTTTATGACTTGATTTGCTTTTTTTTGTAAAGGTTTTCCACTTAAGCCTCCATTTTCTTCAGAAAGTAATAATCCTGTTTGCCTTATCTTCCTATTTTCAAGACCTAATCTATCTATGCTGGTGTTAGTAGCAATTATCCCATCTATATTTTCCTCGATTATTAACTTGCAAATATCTTCAATATCTTTAAGGCTTAAATCTGGCGCAATTTTTACAAATAATGGTGGACAATTAGGTAAGTTTTTAATTGCTCTAAGAAGGTCTTTTAGAAGTATTGGATCTTGCAACTTTCTTAGTCCTTCAGTATTTGGAGAACTTACGTTTATTGCTGCGTAATCACAATATGGAATTAATAATTCTAGAGAAGTTAAATAATCATCTTTTGCTTGAGATAAGCTTGTGATTTTAGACTTACCGAAATTTATCCCTAAACAAATATTATCCCTATTTTTTTTGAACTCGATACCCTGCTCAAGAAAATTTTTAACCAGATTTTCAGCACCATTATTATTGAAACCCATCCTATTTAATGCTGCTTCTTCTTCAGCTAATCTAAATAACCTTGGTTTTGGATTGCCATTTTGAGCAAATTTAGTTACTGTTCCAAGTTCTGCAAATCCAAAACCAAAATCTTTCCATATATTTGCAGCATTCCCATTTTTGTCAAAACCTGCAGCTAAACCAATTGGATTACAAAAATTTATTCCACATATGTTTTGACTTAACCTTTTATCAATTACAGAAAATTCTTCATTTAAATTTTTTAGGATTGATGAAACTAAAGGCCAATTATATTTTCTTGAACTAAATGATAGAAGGCTAAGAGATAAATTAGTTAAATATTCTGCATCTATTCCAGAATCATTTTTTAGTATAGGTGTCATCAAGTTTTTATAAAGATTTTTAAATACCCCCTGCTGTTCATTCATAAAAAATTAGAATTCTTTTTTTTCTATTATCCAATATTTTTTATCTTTGGGAATCAATCTCCAATTACGCCATTCAAAAAGTAAATATTGTTTTATATTTATCTGGTTTTCTTCACCTAATAAATTACTTAGTTCTAGTGAATTTAACAAGTACTTTTTGTCAGCAAATTTTTGAATTAATTCATTTCTTGAAAATAATTCCTGAATTTCTGAAGGTGCATTTTTTTCAAAAAATTCTACTGAAGATTCAGACTCTTTTAAGTTACTTTTTAGAGATATACCTTTGCTATAGTTGGTCGCGATTTTATCTACCCTATCATTTTGTTTGTCACCGCTATGGCCTTTAACATATTCCATTACAAGACCATTAATTCTTAATTGATCAATTTTTTGCCATAAATCAAGATTCTGAACTGATTTTCCTGAGCTTGTTTTCCATCCATTCTTCTTCCAATTAATAATCCATTTTGTATACCCTTCTATTACATATTTACTATCAGTTCTTAATTTAAAGTTTTCTTTTAATTTGAAGGTTTTTAATTTCTCAAGTGTTTTTATAGCCGCAGTTAGTTCCATTCTATTATTAGTAGTATTTTGCTCGGAACCACCTATTTCTAATTCACTTTTGTCATCAAAAATTATTAAACCACCCCAACCTCCTGGACCTGGATTACCACTGCAGGCTCCATCTGTTGCAGCTTCAATTGCAATACAATCAATATTCATAATTTTTGAAGCCGATATAAAGTCTATCGGCTTGAAAAAATATTCTCTTACTTAAGTGTAACTTTACCGCCAGCTTCTTCAATCTCTTTCTTTAAAGATTCAGCATCTGCTTTAGCAATTCCTTCTTTTACTGTTTTTGGTGCAGATTCAACAAGTGCTTTTGCATCGCCAAGACCTAGACCAGTTGCATTTCTTACAACTTTAAGTACTTTGATTTTTGCAGCTGCATCAAAGCTTTCGAGAACTACATCAAATTCAGTTTTTTCTTCAGCAGCGCCACCATCTGCGTCACCGCCAGCTGCTCCAGGAGCTGCCATTACTACGCCTGCAGATGCTGCAGCAGATACACCAAAAGCCTCTTCAATTTGCTTTACAAGCTCAGATGCTTCTAAAAGTGATAGAGATTTTAATGATTCAAGAATTTCTTCAGTTTTTGCGGACATTTTCTTAAAAGTTAATTAGGTTTTCAATTTAGGATTCTGATTTTTCAGAATGTTGTTTAAGTGATCTAGCAAGTCCAGAAGGTACTTCATTAATAGAGATCGCAATTTTTGTTGCAACGCCATTAAGAGCGCCAGCAATTTTTGCCATCAATACTTCTTTGGATGGAAGACTTGCAATTTCTTTTATTTCAGAATCGCTTAGAAGTCTGCCTTCGAATAAAGCTCCTTTGGTTTCGGATTTTTTGGTGTCTTTTTGAAAAGATTGGATAGCTTTTACAGCACCACCAACATCTTCTTTGATTAAGACGAAAGCATTTGTTCCGGTCAGTAAAGATTCAAGATCGTTCCAATTACTATCTCCATCAATAGCTTTACGCATTAATGAATTTTTAGTAACTTTGCAAATGCCATTAGTTGTTTGCAATCTAGATCGCAAATCTGACATTTCTTTGATAGTTAAACCTTTATAGTCAAGAACTACAGCCATTTCCGAGTCGTTTAATAGAGATTTAATCTCAGTAACGATTTGTTGCTTATTCTCTAGTGTTCGGCCCATTGATGTTTTTTGGATCGTAATTTAGGGAGAGCAGGAAATGCGGCAAAGTCCTTTTAAAGAGGCCGCTTTTATTAGATCCAAAAAGAAATAACTTAAGACGAGTCCTCGGTAGGAATTAAAAATTTAGAATAACTAAATCAACCTACTTTCTTTGGCCGTATTATTGCAATTAATATTATACTACAAAGCGTTAACCTTCAGGTTGGTAATCTTGTACGGCATTTATGTCCACTTGAACTGAAGGCCCCATTGTTGAAGTTACATAAAAAGTTTTCCAATACTTTCCCTTAGCTCCACTTGGTTTGTTTTTATCAATTGATTCTTGTAAGGTTTTTAAGTTGTCAAATAGAGCCTCTTTTGTGAAACTTGCTTTTCCAAAGCGGACATGGACGATTCCAGCTTTATCTGCTCTAAATTCGAGCTTACCGGCTTTGAATTCTTTTATTGCATTAGCAATGTCATTAGTTACTGTCCCAGCTTTAGGATTAGGCATTAAACCTCTAGGTCCTAAAACTCTTCCTAATTTTGCAACCTTTGGCATCATATCTGGAGTTGCAATAAGAAGATCAAACTCCATATTTCCTTTGTTGATGCTTTCCACAAGATCTTCTTCGCCAAATAAATCTGCACCAGCAGCCTTAGCTTTCGATACATTCTCACCGCTCGTAATTACTGCAATTTTGATGCTTTGGCCAGTACCATGTGGTAAAGCAACAGTGGTCCTTAATTGTTGATCTGTATATTTTGGATCAATACCTAAACGTATATGTGCTTCAATAGTTTCATCAAATTTTGCATTAGCATTTTCCTTGATAATACTAAGAGCCTCAAGTGGTGCGTAAATGCGATCTTCTATCTTAGTTGATAGAGCCGCCATTCTTTTGGATAGTTTTTTCATAATAATGTTGGGTGCAAACGGTTATTAACTAACCTCCCCTAAATAGTGAGAAATTTTGTATTGAACTCAATCAGTGATAGAGACGCCCATATTACGAGCAGTACCCTCAATCACCTTCATTGCTGATTCAACACTTGAACAGTTTAGATCAGGAAGCTTAGTTTTGGCTATTTCTTCTAATTGAGCTTTACTTATATTCCCAACAGAGCCTTTTGCGGATTCACCTGATCCTTTCTCTATGCCAGCTGCTTTTGTTATTAAGACGGAAGCAGGAGGTGTTTTTGTGATAAAAGTAAAGCTTCTATCTTCAAAAACAGAAATCTCGACTGGAATTACAAAACCTGCTTTATCTTGTGTTCTTGCGTTGTATTCTTTGCAAAATGCCATGATATTGACACCATGTTGTCCTAAAGCTGGCCCTACAGGAGGAGCAGGATTTGCTTTGCCTGCTTGTAGAGCAAGCTTGATAACTGCAACAATTTTTTTTGCCATTAGATTAGAAAATTTAAGCTTAAGTAGAAAATCATAATTTTACTCGATAAACAAGAACAATTAGAAATTAATTTTGTTTATTGATTTGGGAGAATTCTAATTCTACAGGAGTCTCGCGCCCAAATATTGAAAGTAACGCTTTTAATTTATTTCTTTCTCCAGAAACTTCTATAACTTCTCCCTGGAAATCCTTGAATGGACCACTAGTTACAATGATTCTATCTTTTTCTTCAATATCTAACTTGATTACAGCTTTTTTCTCTGATGCGCGCTTAAAGATTCTATTAACTTCTTGTCTTGATAATGGTCGAGGTTTGATATGACCTCGCGATCTTCCGCTGCCTCTACCGTCTTCAGCACCAACAAAGTTAATTACATTGGGGGTACTTTTAACAGCCATCATTGTATCTTCATCCAAAATCATTCTTACGAGGACATAACCTGGGAAAACTTTTTCTTCAGTAGTTTGTCTGCTTCCATCTTTTTTTAATTTAATTCCTGGAGTTTGGGGAATTTCAATTTCAATGATTCTATTATTAACACCTAAAGTTACTGATCTCTGCTCAAGAGTCGCTTTTACTTTTTTCTCACAGCTTGATGCTACTTGAACGGCATACCATCTTGCGATGCTTGTATTTGCTTTTGAAGAAGCAAGGCTTGTAGTTAATTCATCACTCATTTTTCTTGAAGCTTAATTAAGATCTTTATTAGTGGATATTCGGGAGATAATTCAACCAAAAATTTGCGAGGCTGCCCATCCATAGAATCTGCTAACAGAAGCAATGGCTGCAGCAGAAAACGATACCATAATTATAACTGCTACTGATTCGCTAAAAAGTTGTTGTTTGTTAGGCCACACTACAAGTTTAAGCTCATCGTAGGTAGATCTAAAAAAATTATTCTTTTTTTTAGGCTCTTCAACTGCAGGAGAATCCTTTTTAACAGGTTCTTTATTAGTAGTAGGACTTGTCACAAAATTTTTTTTGAAATTAAGCTTTACGCTTTAATTTTTATTTTAGCTTATTGATTTACTCCTCAGCTAGGTTTGAAAATGATCTCATCTTTTTTAGCAGGGTTAAGTTTAATTATTATATTTTTTTTGTTTTTGAAGTTTTCCTCTAAAAGTTTTGCAGCCAAGGGATTTTCTATTTGTCTTCTAAGTTCCCTGCTAAGTGGCCTAGCACCATATTCAGGTTCGTAAGAATCATTTGCAATTTTATTAATAACTTTTTTGTCTATAGCGATATTTATTTTTTGTTCAAGTAGCAGGTTTTTTAAATCTTCTGTTTGTAAAATTATTATTTTTTGAAGTTCATCAATAGATAATGGATTAAACTTTACCACTTCATCAATTCTATTTAAAAATTCAGGTCTAAAAATTGAAGACAATGTATTACTAATGGAGTCATCTAAGTTTTGTTGGTCTTTTTCTAACTTTCCATCACTTCTAGAAATTTTTTGTGAATATTCCAGTATAGATTTACCAGCTAGGTTGCTTGTCATAATGATTACGGTATTTTTGAAGTCTACTGTCCTTCCTTGAGAGTCCGTTAATCTTCCTTCATCTAAAACTTGTAAAAGGATATTAAAAACTTCTGAATGTGCTTTTTCTATCTCATCAAGAAGTATTACTGAATAGGGTTTACGTCTTACAGCTTCAGTTAATTGACCTCCCTCTTCATAACCAACATAACCTGGAGGAGCTCCCAAAAGCCTTGCTACAGCATTTTTCTCCATATATTCACTCATGTCTAATCTTAAAAGTGCGTCTTCTTCATCAAATAAAGCTGTTGCAAGAGATTTTGCTAATTCTGTTTTACCAACGCCTGTAGGACCCATAAATAAAAAAGATCCGATAGGTCTTTTAGGACTTTTCATGCCAACGCGAGCTCTTCTAATTGCAGCAGAAACAGCTTCTATAGCTTTTTCTTGTCCAATAACTTTTTCACTTAGTTCTGTCTCTAGATTGACTAATTTCTTACGCTCATTTGAAACTACTTTAGAAATTGGAATACCTGTAATTTTTGAGACAACATCAGCAATATCATCAGGTTCAACTTGATATTTAAAAGGGAAATTTCTATTTTTCTTTATTTTATTAAAGTTCTCTTCAACTTTTTGTATGTCATTCTCTATTTCACTTAACTCTTCTTCAAGCTTTTCTAAATAATCTAGATCATTTTCAATTTCTCGATTTGATTTATCTTTAATTTGTTTGGTTATCTTATCTTCTTCTTTCATTAAAATAGATAATTCCTCCATTTCTTCACGTAAATTGTTCCAATTTTCTAAAAGAAGGTTCAATTTTGCCTCTGATTGTTGTCTATTATTCAATAGTTTTTCTTGAGCTTCGATATTTTCTCCTTGCAAATTATTCAATTTTTCATCAATTGTATTAAGTTTGTTTTCTTGTTGAAGAATGATTTGAGGCACATTATTAGACTCGATTTTCAACTGTGCAGCTGCTTCATCAATTAAATCTATTGCGCTATCAGGGAGACATTTATCGCTGATGTATCTATCGGCTAATTTTGCAGAATAGTTTACAGCCTCTTCAGAAATTTTTATGCCATGATGTGATTCATATTTCTTTTTGATACCTTGTAGTATTTTTGCGCTTAATTCTACTGAAGGTTCATTAACAGCTATCTTTTGAAAGCAATTATTTAATGCCTGATCTTTTTCAATAGTTTCACGAAATTTCTCAGGTGTTGTTGTACCGATACATCTAAGTTCTCCTTCAGCTAGTAAAGGTTTTAAAACATTACTGATGTTGGTAGAAGATCTGTCAGAACTTAATATTGAGTGAATTTCATCAATAAATAGAATCATTCCTTGGTTTGGATTATTTAGTTCCTGTATTATTAAACTTAGTCTTTCTTCTAGTTGACCTCTAAATTTGGTCCCAGAAACTAATGCACCTAAGTCAAGTGAAATAATTTTTAAGTCCTTTAAAGTATCAGGAACTTTTTTGTCTACAATTAATTGAGCAAGTAATTTTGCAATTGAGGTTTTACCAACTCCAGGATTGCCAATGAGTATAGGGTTATTTTTGTTTCTTCTGCAGAGTACCCTCATTAAATTATTGATCTCATTTTCTCTTCCTAAAATGGGATCCATTAAGCCTTTTTTAGCTGATTCTGTTAAATCTTTTCCATAAATTGAAAGAGCATTTTCATCTTTTCCAACTTGTTTTTTGGTTTCAATTTGAAGTTCACTTTTCGGTAATGGAACAATAGCTTTTTTCAATTTTTCTTCTTTAACTAAAGTTTCTTTATCTGATTCAAAATTAGATTGATTATTTATTTCAATTACATTCCCATAATTAAAAGAATCTTTTGATTGATTAATATTTGGGTAAAACTTTAATTCTTCCTCTAATTTTTCCATTGAAAGGTTTCCTTCTTCAAAAACATAATTCCCAATTCTTAAATCTCTTCCAAGAGCAATTAGTAAATGAGGGATTTCTATTAATCTCGATCCCCATTGAGTTTTAATCTGATTCGCGTTATCTAATAAAATTTCTAAATCTTCTCCGATAGTAAAAATATCTGACTCATTTGTTGGTGTCTCTTCTAAAAAATCTTCTGTTATGTCTAAAACTGTATCTTGGTCGATTGATAATTTTTCAATGAAAGCAAAGAATTCACTTGATGAGAACAATGTATGAATTATGTGTTCAATATTAAATTCGCTATGATCCCATTTTTTTGCGGTTTCTTCCCCTAATAAAAGAAGGTTCCAACTGATATCGCTAAATAATTCGGGACTGGATGTAAGGGTTTCTCTCATAAACTATAAAACTACAGTTGATTATTAATTAATATTCTAAATAGGATATGCATTAATAATCATCCAATAATTTTCAAATTGTAAGATGAAATTTCAAAGAAGATTTATTAAAGGGTTGTGTGGAGTTAGAAATTAATAAAACTCTGAATTATTATCTAAGTTGTTCAAAAAAAAATTATAATTGGTTAACATATATATTTCAGATGTTAGCCAAATAGTTCAGCTATTAATAGGATTTAAATAGTAATATTTAAATTGTGAAAGAAACTATTGAATTCCTTATTGATACTGTTGAAGCAAGGCAAGTCCTTGATTCAAGAGGTAATCCAACTGTAGAGGCAGAAGTATTCTTGGAATGTGGTGCAAGTGGTAGAGCAATTGTTCCCAGCGGAGCTAGCACTGGTGCTCATGAGGCACATGAATTAAGAGATGGTGGTTCAAAATATATGGGCAAAGGCGTTTTGAATGCTGTTAATAAAATTCATGAAACAATATCGCCGGCTTTATGTGGTTTGTCATCTTTAGATCAAATTGCAGTAGATAAATTAATGATTGAAATTGATGGAACTCCTAATAAGTCTAACCTTGGAGCAAATTCAATCCTTGCAGTAAGTCTTGCAACTGCTAGAGCATCAGCAAATGCTTTAGACATTCCCCTCTATAGATATCTTGGAGATCCATTATCCAATCTTCTTCCAGTACCATTGATGAATGTAATAAATGGTGGTGCTCATGCACCAAATAGTCTTGATTTTCAGGAATTTATGCTTGTCCCACATGGAGTTAACAATTTCAGTGAATCATTAAGAATGGGTACTGAAATTTTTCACTCATTAAAATCATTACTTGATCAAAAAGGTCTATCTACTGCTGTAGGAGATGAGGGTGGATTCGCCCCGAATTTGTCATCAAGCGAAGAGGCAGGGGACTTATTATTAGAAGCAATTCAAAAAGCCGGATTCAAGCCTGGTGAGCAGGTATCTTTAGCTTTAGATGCTGCTAGTACTGAATTTTATAGTGATGGTATATACAAATATGAAGGGAAAAGTTTAAATAGTTCTGAAATGATTTCATATCTTTCAAGACTAGTTTCCAATTATCCAATAGTTTCAATAGAGGACGGTTTAGCTGAGGATGATTGGGAGGGTTGGTCAGAATTAAACAAAGAATTAGGAAATAAAGTTCAGCTTGTAGGTGATGATTTATTCGTTACTAATACAGAAAGGTTAAGGAAAGGGATTATGGAAAAATCTGCTAATTCAATCCTAATAAAGGTAAATCAAATTGGAACATTAACTGAAACTTTGGAAGCTATTGAGTTAGCTAAAATGTCTGGTTTCACAAGTGTTATTAGTCATAGAAGTGGTGAGACTGAAGATACAACAATTGCTGATTTGTCTGTCGCCACGAGATCGGGGCAGATCAAGACCGGCTCTTTGAGTAGAAGTGAAAGGATTGCAAAATATAATAGGCTTTTAAAAATTGAAGAGGAATTGGGAAATCAAGCAAGATTCGCTGGAGCTTTAGGTTTAGGTCCCAAAAATATATAGTTTATTATTGCTTTAGTTTTTCTAAACGTGAGCCTTTTCTCATACTTAATTGGCATTTTATCCAATCAATACTTATTGGTACTGCAAAAAGAAGTGGCAACAATGCAAAATTATTTTGTTTATTGGTTACTAGTAATGCAGATGCAATTGATAAGCTGCCTATAAGAATTGAATGGCCTAAAGTTTTTTGAGCGGTAAACATTTTTTTGAATTGCCTATCAGACTCTCCCATTCTTATTTGCAATTGTAAATCGCCCTGTTCTAATCTTTCTAAACTTTCATCTATTCTTTTGGGAATTCCAACAGCTTTAGATCCTAGTTCACCTACTTGCCTTCCAAATTGGTTAATTAAATCGTTGGGAGTTTGGTTATTTGAAGTCATAAGTTCTATTAAATAAGGCTTGGTAACTGATACAAGGTTAAACCCTGGATCGAGCATTCTGCCAACTCCTTCAAAAGTTGATAAAGCTCTCATCACAAAGATTAAATCTACTGGTAGTTGAAATGGTGTTTCATAAACAAGTTCGTATAAATCTCCAGATAATTTTTCAATAATATTTGGGCTAAATGGGGGAGTTAAGGCCTCTTTAAGCATCAGTCTGACTAATCTTCTGACTGGTCCAACATCAATATCTTTTGAAATTAGCCCAGCTTGCTGTAATTGGCTAACAAGTGATGAGGCGTCTCTTAATGCGGCAGCCTTAACCATCCCCCCTAATCTTGTTTGAAGATTATTTGAAATGTTGCCCATCATTCCAAAATCATAAAAAATCAATTTACCTTTTTTTGAAACTGCTAGATTCCCTGGATGAGGATCTGCATGGAAAAAACCGTAATTTACTAATTGTTTTAGATAGCTTATAGCCCCTATTTCTGCAATTTTAGGCAAATCAATTTCTTGTAATTTTAATTTTTCTAAATCGCTTATTTTCGTTCCCTCAAGATAACTTAAGCAAAGCACTTTTTCACTGCTCATATCCCAAATCACTTCAGGAACTTCAACATTTACATCATCAAGAAATTGCTGTCTAAATCTTGCTGCATATTGTGCTTCACAATTAAAATCAAGCTCCTTCATGAGAACTTTTCTGCACTCTTTAGCAATCTCAACCCAGTTTCTACCTCGACTCCAGTTCTTGTTTTTTTGCAACAATCCTGCTATCTGCTGCATTATGCCCAAATCGATAATAAACAATTCTTTTAAATTGGGTCTTTGAACTTTGAATACTACTTTCTTGCCATCTTTTAAAGTCGCCCTATGAACCTGAGCTAGTGATGCTGATCCAACCGGATCAGCTATTATTTGATCTATTTCATAAAACTTGGACCCTAGTTCTTCTCTTATAGTTTCTTCAATTTGCTCAAATGAAAAATTAGGAACTTGATCTTGCAATTTAGACAATTCCTGTATCCAGGTATTAGGAATTAAATCAGGTCTCGCTGATAATAATTGTCCAATTTTAATAAATGCTGAACCAAGATTTATTAATTGATTAGTAAACCACCTAGCTCTTTTAATTTGGACCCTACTTTTTTCATTGCTTTTAATTTGGAAAATTGTAAATCTAATATTATCTATCCACAAATTTATTAAAAGCGAAATAAGAGTTTTCCAAATAAGAAAAGCCCTCTTCAATTTTTTTAAACGATAATGAAGAATTTGAAAACTCATTTAATTTGATTATTTATTGTTTTATTAAACAGATCAATTTGTTCATTAATATCTTCAATTTCATTTAAAGCTTTTTTTATTTTCGAATCTTGATAAGTTTTTGTGTACTCATCCTTTTGAATATTTTCGGCTTTTTCCATTCTTGATGCTTCTTCGATTATGGATTCTTTCAAACCGTCAAATTCTTTTTTGAGAATTTCAGGAGCATCCTGAGCAATATTTGTTGCTTCTTCAATTTTTTCAACCAATATCTCGTTTAATTTTTCGGTTACTTTCTTAATGGCAGCTTTTAAAAGGTAGTCAGAGTTTGTCATGAAAAATATAATGTTTCTACGGCAATTGATTTTTCGATATGACCTAATAATAGTTCAATAGAGAACATTTCACGTAACTGATGAATTTGATAATTAATTTTTTTTGTTTTTCCTATGTAAGTTTGTTTCTATATTATGCTTTTTTCTATTTTTTCTTTTAACTTATATCTAAAGGTTAGGTATTTACATTAAAGATATCTTCTAACCAAGAGCTCATCTAATTAACTACTAAAAAGGAGTTTTATTAAATTGGAAATCATTGAGTCAGATGTAGTTATTATCGGAGGAGGTCCGGCCGGATGTACTTGCGCACTTTATACATCTCGTTCAAACTTAAAGACAGTCGTACTAGATAAAAATCCATCTGTTGGCGCCTTAGCAATAACTCATCAAATAGCTAATTATCCAGGTGTTCCGGTTGATATCAGTGGGGAGAAATTACTTACTCTAATGAGAGAACAGGCTGTGCAATACGGAACAGATTATAGAAGAGCACAAGTGTTTGGAATAGATACTAGTGGAGAATGGAAAATGGTTTATACGCCCGAGGGTACTTTTAAAGCTAGAGCACTTGTACTAGCAAGTGGAGCTATGGGTAGGCCTGCATCATTTAAGGGTGAAGCCGATTTTCTCGGCAAAGGAGTAAGTTATTGTGCTACATGTGATGGAGCTTTTTATAAAAATAGAGAAGTTGCCGTTGTTGGAGTGAATAAGGAGGCAATTGAAGAGGCAACTGTTCTAACTAAATTTGCATCAACTGTACATTGGATTACATCAAGTGATCCTAAATCAGATAATGAGGAAGCTATGGAATTGATGGCTAGTTCAAATATAAAACATTGGAGTAGAACAAGGTTATTAGAAATATTGGGTGATGATATGGGTGTTAATGGGGTTGTTGTAAAAAATAAGCAAGAAGAAAATCCTATCAATTTAAATTTAGATGGCGTCTTTGTATATATGAGTGGTTCAAAGCCGATTACTGATTTTTTAGGGGATCAAATCGCTTTAAAAGAAGATGGAGGAGTTATTGTGGATGACTTTATGTCTACAAACTCTGATGGAGTATGGGCTATTGGAGATATAAGAAATACTCCATTTAAGCAAGCAGTTGTAGCGGCTTCTGATGGATGTATTGCCGCGATGTCAATTGATAGATATCTAAATAGTAGAAAAAATATAAGAGTAGATTGGATTCATTCTTAAAAAATATCTTCTTTACTTTAAAGGGGTGTTGCCTCAGAAATATAAGCAACTCCTCCGTAGTAGCTTAAATCGTCCCTGATGTTATCTCTCATTTTATCTATTATTTCTTGCTCACAAAAAACAATTACATGAGCGTTTGATCCATATCCAGTAAATTCCATATCTTCAGTAACAACTCTTTCAGGCCCTCTGCCTGTGGCGTGCTTCATAACAGTGTATCCAGGAACATTAGCTTTTTCTAATGTTTTAATGATTGCATCTAGTTCTCTTTCACTAAATATCAAGTCTAATCTTTTCATTTTCATAGAGGGGAAAGTGGGATAATGGTATTTACTAAACTCATATATATGGGAATGCCGAGAACTATATTGAATGGGAAAGTTAGACCTAGTGTAGTTGAAATATAATAACTAGATTTGGCTTCTGGTACCGTCATCCTCATCGCTGCAGGAACTGCTAAATAAGATGCGCTCGCACATAAAACCACAAATAAAAGTGCGTTGCCAGGTCCTAAAGATAAAAATCTTGCAACAAAAACACCAATAAATGCATTAAATAACGGCATAAAAATAGCAAAGCCAATCAAGAAGGAACCTGCATTCTTCAGTCTAGGCAATCTTTGAGCAGCGACTATTCCCATATCTAACAAGAAGAAGCATTCTGCTCCATAAAATAATTGTCCAGTAAAAGGCTCCATTTTTGCAATCCCTGAGGGATTACTGGAAGCAGTAAGAAATCCTACAATTAAACTTGAGAGCAATAAATAAACTGATCCATTCAAAAGTGATTCGTGTAATATTGCGCTTAGATGCATTTTTCTTGATTTTGGCCTATTTTTAGGAGCTGCAAATTTCACAAGTAATAATCCAACAATTATTGCAGGAGATTCCATTAAAGCTAAGGCTCCAACCATAAAACCATCAAAAGCTATTTTTTGACTTTCCAAAAAACTTTCTGCGGAAATAAATGTAACAGCACTAATTGAACCGTATGCTGCAGCTATTGCAGCGGAATTAAAGACATCAAACTTAAATCTTAAAATTAAAAATCCAATCAGAGGTATTAATAGTGACATTAGTATTGCAGCGCTTAAAGTCGGCAATACTTGATCTGTAAACCCACTTCTCTGTATCTCTATACCTCCTTTAAACCCAATGGCTAAGAGCAAATATAAGGAGAAGAGTTTAGGCAATGGAGCTGGTATTTCTAAATCAGATTTAAATAGTACTGATATTGCTCCAATTAAAAAGAAAAGAACTGGCGGGGCTAATACATTTTGCAGAATTGGATTTATTTCCATAAATTATTAGGCTATTTCATTTAGAGCGGTTTCTAAAGCTTCTTTTCTTGTCTCAATGATTCCTTCAACTCCAAACTTAGCTAATCTATCTTTTACTTTTTCATTTGCCCCAGCAACAAATGCTTTTCTGGAATTATTTTTTGCTTCTTGCATCATATCCTCTATCGCGAGAGTCGCCGTCACTCCAAGTCTTGGTACATCAGTAATATCTAATATTAAAACCTTGTAGTTTCTTACTAGCATCATTCTCTCAGATATACCTTTAGCCGCTCCAAAACTAAGTGGTCCTTTGAGTCTAAATAACATTACTTCTCCTGCACATCTATCTAGTAAAGCTTTTTCATCAGCAGGTAATGCATTTTTAGCTTGATCATCTTTTGATAAAGGATTATCCTCATCCATGCCTTCTAGTTGAGTCTCGGTTATTGAATCAATAGTGAGCATATTTGCTATGAAAACACCAACTAATACTGCCCAGATTAGATCCCAAAAAACAGTCATTAGAAGTACGCCGTACATTACCGCAGATGTTTTAAGAGATAATTTGTGAGCTCTTCTCAAGAACCCCCAATCAATAATATCTAGACCAACTTTTATAAGAATACCTGCAAGTAAAGCGTTAGGAATTTGCTCTGCTAATGGTCCTGCCCCTACTAATACTATTAATAAAACAACTGAGTGAACCATTCCAGAAATAGGAGTAGAACCTCCAGATTTGACGTTTATAACGGTTCTCATTGTTGCTCCTGCACCAGGTAATCCGGTGAAAAGACCAGCTACTGCATTACCTATTCCTTGTCCAATTAGCTCTCTGTCAGAATTATGCTTAGTTTGAGAAATATTGTCTGCAACTAAAGATGTAAGTAAAGAATCAATTGCTCCAAGCACAGCCAGTACCAAGCCTGCTTGGAAAATAATTGGAAGATATTGATTAAAACTCGGAATATTTAAGGAAGGTACCCCTCTTGGAATATCACCAATTCTAACTAATTCGCCTTCCCCAAACATAAATATTGATATTGGAGTTACTATCAATAATGCTAAAAGAGGAGCAGGTACCCATTGACTAATTTTTCTAGGTGTCAGAAATACTATCCCTAATGTCATTACAGATATACCAATAGCTGCAGGGTTGGGTTGGAAATTAGAAAAAACAGTTGTTAAAGAATCTATTACCTTTCCCTGAGTGGTAATTCCAAGTAATGGCCCAATTTGAAGTGCAATGATTATGAAACCAATACCAGACATAAATCCTGACACTACAGAATATGGTACGAGAGTAATATATTTCCCTAGTTTTAAAATTCCAAATAATATTTGTAATAAACCTCCAATAACTACTGCTGCCATTACTAATGGAAGAATTTGTCCAGCAGAGAGATCTTTTGGAACCCCAACAGCAGCTAAACTTGCCACTACTCCTGCAACGGTCACGCTCATTGGACCGGTAGGCCCACTAACTTGAGCAGGTGTTCCGCCGAATAATGCTGCTAAAAAACCAACTACTACTGCTCCGTATAGTCCATAAATTGCACCGCCAGGTCCCAACGCAGCATTACCAAAAGCAAGAGCGAGAGGTAAAGCCACTACTGCGGCTGTGATGCCTCCAAGAATATCCCCTCTTACATTTTTCAGATGAAATCCATTAATTATTTTCAAAGATGCTCTCCTTAAAATAAATACTTAACTAGAAGATATTATCTCTTAATGACGTAAATTTGTGAAAAATGAAGATTGTGCAAAATATTTTTGTAACTTTTTTTTGCTCTCACTAAATAAATTTTAGTTAATTTTCCTGAACAAAAGTAGTCTCTGATTGATTTATGTGCGAGGCGAGCGACTAATGTATTAGATAAATATTTTTCAATTTAAATAATATTCAAATGAATTCGATTATTCGTCCTAGAAGATTAAGAAGAACTGAAGCAATTAGAGAAATGGTTAGAGAAAACCATCTAATGGCATCTGACTTTATATATCCATTATTTATTCATGAAAAAGACTTTAAAGAGGAAATTTCAGCAATGCCCGGAACTTATAGATGGGATATTAATGGCTTAATAAAGGAGGTTACTAGGGCATGGCAATTAGGAATAAGGTGTGTAGTTCTTTTCCCAAAAGTTAACGATAGTTTAAAGACTGAAGATGGAGCAGAATGTTTTAATGAAGACGGTTTAATTCCTAGGGCTATTCGAATCTTAAAAAAAGAGATTCCAGAAATGGCAATAATGACAGATGTTGCCTTGGATCCATACTCTTGTGATGGTCATGATGGATTAGTTGATGAAACTGGAAAAATATTGAACGACGAAACAATTGAAATTTTAAAAAAACAAGCTTTAACACAAGCAAGAGCTGGAGCGGATTTTATTGGTCCTAGTGACATGATGGATGGGAGAGTTGGAGCAATCAGAGCTGCTCTCGATAGCCAAGGATTTAGTGATGTAGGTATTATTAGTTATACAGCAAAATATTCATCTGCTTATTATGGACCATTTAGAACTGCTTTAGATTCGGCTCCTAGAGAAAATAGTAAGAAAATAATTCCAGACAATAAGTCTACATATCAAATGGACCCTGCGAATTCTAAAGAGGCTTTGATTGAATCTGCATTGGATCAGTATGAAGGAGCTGATATTTTGATGGTAAAACCAGGAATTTCATACTTGGATATTGTTTATAGATTAAGCACTTTTTCAAATAAACCTATAGCTGCATACAACGTTAGTGGGGAGTATTCCATGGTAAAGTCTGCTGCTATGAAGAACTGGATTAACGAGAAAGATATTGTATTAGAAACATTGCTTAGTTTTAAAAGAGCAGGAGCAAAGTTAATACTAACTTATCATGCTTGTGATGCATCTCAATGGTTGCAGGATACTTAAAAACTCATTATTAGTAAAAATTTAGTTTATTCTTAGAAAAGAAATAAATTAACTACTTTGTTTTGAAGCTTTCACAAGGAGTAAATAGGATTGGTCACATTGCACTTAGAGTAGAAAATCTCGAAAGGGCAAAATCTTTTTATATTAAGCTGGGTATGAATTTAGTTTGGGACGATAAAGATTGGTCTTATTTAGAAGCTGGTAAAGGGAAAGATGGACTTGCGTTATTAGGTCCTAGCTACAAAGCTGCGGGACCTCACTTTGCTTTTCATTTTGAAAATAAAAAAGAAGTGGAAAATATTCAAAATGATTTAAAAAATTCTGGTGTAAAAGTTGGCCCTTTACATGAACATAGAGATGGAACAGCATCTTTTTATATGAAGGATACTGAAGGAAATTGGCTAGAGATGCTTTATGTTCCTCCTGAAGGGATTCAATCGAATGTTTGATTCTTTTTTTTTTGTATGCAAGAGAAAAGTTATTCAAAAAAATCATCTTCAAATAACACCTTAGAAGAAGAATCTATAAGCCTTTTAGAGTGGGACTCATTAAAAACGCATTTATCTTCATTCGCCCTAACGGAAATGGGTAAAAGAGCAATTTTAAGTTTTGATATCCCTTCAGAATACGAATCATCTAAAAGACTTTTGAATGAAACTGTTGAAATAACTCAGCTAGAAAATAATTTAGATAAATCAATTAGTTTTTCTGGTGTTTTTGATATTAGTAGAAATATTGAAATATGTTCTAAGGGAGGTGTAATTTCATCTTCTGAATTGTTAGAAATAGCAAAAACAATTGCTGCAGCAAGAAATTTAAAAAAAATCTTATTAGATTTTGAACAAAGGCCTTATATTTCATCATTTACAAAAAATTTAATTGACCATCAGAATATCGAAACGATTTTTAAAAAAGGCATTGAATCAAATGGAAGGATTTCAGACAATGCTAGTAATGAACTATCTATTCTTAGAAAAGAATTTTTATCTAAGAAACTTGAAAGAAAAATATTAGTTGAGAAATTTATTCAAAAGAACTTAGCTTATTTGCAAGATACTACTATTGGAGATCGATATGGAAGGCCCGTTTTAGCAGTGAAAGTTAATTATGTAGATAAATTTAAAGGCATAATTCATGACTCTTCATCTTCAGGAAATACAGTATATTTTGAGCCTGATAGTGTAGTAAATAAAGGTAATAAGATTGCTTCTTTAGAGGCTAGGATCACAGCAGAAGAATTTAAATTACTTAAAAAATGGTCTCTGGTTGTTAGTGATAATTCAGAAAATCTTATTGAAATGGCAGCCATTTTATTGAGATTAGAAAATGCCCTAACTCGTTCAAGATATTCGAAATGGATTGGAGGCAAAACTCCTACGTTTGAGAAAAGTCCTATTATTTCTTTAATTGGCTTTACTCATCCGTTATTGATTTGGGAACATAAGAAAAAAGGAGCCTGTCCACCAGTAGCTGTTGATTTTTATATAAATAGAAATATTAAGGTTGTAGCTATTACAGGTCCAAATACTGGAGGTAAAACAGCAGCTTTAAAAGGCTTGGGCTTGTCTTTACTTATGGCTAGAGCAGGATTATTGATACCTTCAACTAATAATCCTATTATCCCTTTTTGTCCAAATATATATGTGGATATAGGAGATAATCAATCATTAGAAGAAAATTTATCTACCTTCAGTGGGCATATATCCCGCATAAAAGAGATATTAGATTTACTTGATCATAAGAAAGGATTATCAGTTGTTTTGCTAGATGAGATTGGATCTGGTACAGATCCTCTTGAAGGTAGTGCTCTAGCGATGGCTTTATTAAAAGAATTTGCAAATAAATCTGATATCACTTTTGCCACTACACATTATGGGGATATTAAGGCTTTAAAATATAACGATTCAAGATTTGAAAACGTATCAGTTGCCTTTGATGAGGATTCTTTGAAGCCAAAATATATACTCAACTGGGGTATTCCTGGGAGAAGTAATGCTTTGTCAATTTCAAAGAGAATTGGTCTTGATGAAAGCATACTCAATGAAGCTGCAAATTATCTAAAGCCAAAAGAAGTTGACAATATTAACAGTATTATTAAAGGACTTGAGGAAGAGAAGATTAAACAACAAAATTCTGCAGAAGCTGCTGCAGAATTGATTGCAAGGACTGAAATATTACATGATGAACTGAAGAGAAATTATGAATATCAAAAATTAAATGCTGAAAAAATCCAGGAAATTGAAAGGTCTAAATTATCAAAACATATTGTATCCGCTAAAAAAGAGGTGATAGATTTGATTAAAAAATTAAGAGATAAAAATGTTAATGGAGAGGATACGAGAATTATTGGAAAAAGATTAAAGGAAATTGAGACGGAACATTTAACCCAAAAAAAATCTGAAAAGTCAATATCATGGAACCCTCAGGTAGGTGATTTTGTAAAGATTAAAAGTCTAAATAGTACGGGACAAATTGTAGGTTTAGATAAAAAAGGTGGTTTTTATGAAATTAAATGTGGTTCATTTAGAAGCACATTATCTGTAAATGAATTTGAAGGTATTAATGGAGAAAAGCCTAATTTCAAAAGTTCAAAAATTGAGATCAAGTCTACAAGAGAAGATTTTTCTTTTTCTAAAATTAGAACGAGTAAAAATACAATTGATGTAAGAGGGTTAAGAGTTCATGAAGCCGAAATAATTATTGAGGAGAAAATTAGAAAATTTCATGGACCGCTATGGATTGTTCATGGAATTGGCACAGGAAAATTAAAAAAAGGACTAAGAAATTGGTTATCAGGTTTAAATTATGTTGATAAGATTGAAGATGCAGCCAATAACGAGGGTGGCCCTGGTTGCAGTATTGCGTGGATAAAATAAAATTAAAAATACCTAGAAAACGATTTAATAAGCGTATTAAGTGCAATTTATTGATCAAGCCAATATTATTCTAAAAGCTGGAAAAGGTGGAAATGGAATAGTTTCATTTAGAAGAGAAAAATTTGTTCCTGCTGGAGGACCTTCGGGGGGAAATGGTGGAAGAGGGGGTTCAGTTATTTTGATGGCTGATAATAATCTACAGACGTTATTAGATTTTAAATTCAAACGTGAAATAATTGCTGAAGATGGATGCAAAGGAGGTCCTAATAAGAGATCAGGTGCTTCAGGTCAGGATACAATCCTTAAAGTACCCTGCGGTACAGAAATAAGGGATATTAAAACCGGCATTATTTTAGGAGACTTAACTAAAGATAAACAGAGTTTAACTATTGCCATTGGAGGAAGAGGTGGACATGGTAATGCTTACTATTTAAGTAATCAAAATAGAGCCCCAGAATCATTCACTGAAGGAAAAGATGGTGAGATATGGGAGGTTCAATTAGAACTAAAACTTCTTGCAGAGGTTGGGATTATAGGTCTTCCAAATGCTGGAAAAAGTACCTTGATTTCTGTTGTGTCATCTGCCCGTCCAAAAATCGCTAATTATCCTTTCACAACTCTAATACCTAACTTAGGTGTAGTAAGAAAAATGGACGGGAATGGTTGCCTTTTTGCGGATATTCCTGGATTAATATCAGGGGCAGCTGATGGAGTAGGTTTAGGCCATGATTTCTTAAGGCATATCCAAAGAACTAAGATACTTGTTCACTTAATTGATGCAATTGCAGAAAACCCTTTACATGATTTTGAGATAATTGAGCAGGAATTAAAAAAATATGGGAAAGGTCTTTTAGATAAAGAGAGGATTATAGTGTTAAATAAAATGGAGCTGGTAGATGATGATTATTTGCAAATAATTACAAAAAAGTTAGAAGATTTATCTAAAAAGAAAGTTTTAGTTATTTCTTCATCTTTAAAAAAAGGTTTATCCTCACTGCTTTCTGAAGTTTGGAAAAGGATCTAACTAAAATTAAAAATTTTTTTGTAAATAAATACACTTGATTTAATAATAAAAATTAGCCATAAATAAGATAATTCTTTAAAAATAATATGAATTTCTACAGTTGTTTTGATAAACAAGGAAAAATAATAGCTAGATGTCAAACCATTCAAGATATTGAGGTTCTTAAGAAAATGGGAAGACCGATTGTAGAAGTTAAGGAAATGAAAAATGAAGAGTCGGTGGTATGTTCTCTGACAGGTAGCCCATCAGATTT
The DNA here is from genome assembly GCF_047305015.1 of Prochlorococcus sp. MIT 1304. Taxonomy (NCBI): domain Bacteria; kingdom Bacillati; phylum Cyanobacteriota; class Cyanophyceae; order Synechococcales; family Prochlorococcaceae; genus Prochlorococcus; species Prochlorococcus sp. MIT 1304. Next base: position 724,204 of record NZ_CP138974.1, read on the forward strand.
TAATATGGATTACTAAAAGAATTCAAGAAATAAAAAAAGGGCTTCAAAAGCCCTTTTTTTTATGCATTATCTAATAATAAAGAAAATTTAATCATCATAAACAAGACATTCTGGTTCATCTGGGTTGGCATCGCAAAATAATTCCAAAGCATTAGGGTCATGTTTATCTTCTGGATGATGATCCTTATATTCTTCGAGTTCTTTTAGCTCTTCAGTTAAATGTCTGACCTTTGGAAGATTGCCCTCTGCTTTTGCAGATTCGATTTCCGATTGATCTTTTTGGATGTGTTCGTCAATGGATTTCATTTTAAGCTTTTCGTACTTTAGTAGACATACTTAACATAGTTAATTTCTAATGAAATTGCATTATCTATGAACTAAATAAGTGTTCATTACAACATCATTTTTTTTTGGGAAATTGATTTTTATATATTTTTGGGCTCTAATCTCATTATTTCCTCTAGCGATGGTAAAACTGGGATTAGTTGATTTGGATTTAAAGGGAATAAAGCTTTGTAGTAATCTTTTTTCCATTCATTGTCGAAGCATGTCCTTTTTACATTAGATAATTTAAAGAATTTTAATCTCCATTCAATAATCTTTTCAAAACTTGATAGTTCTTGTTGAGTACATTTGAAAAGTTTGCTATATATCAATTCCCATCTTATAAGCGTTGGAAAAAGGTAAATATCTGCGTAGGTTAACTCTTCTCCAAATATCCAGTCTCCTTTATTTTTCTGTAGTAAATTTTCAATTTCATTTATAGCTGCAAAAAGATTCTTACTTGCTTTGTAGTAAGCTGACTGGTTTCTGGCGAAACCACATTTATATACGCCATCATTAATACTGTTATTAATTAAATCTAAAAATTTTTGATTACAATCTTTAATACTTAATGCCTGGTATTTAGATTCACTTTTTATTGAATTGAGTAGTCTTGTAATCTGTGAACTTTCATTAGACAGAATATTTACTTCATCTTTTACAAAGCTAATTAAAAGAGGTAATGTCGCTCTAAAAATAGTCTTTTTATTAGCTTTTTTGTAAAGGTCTGAAAGTCTTATACATCCCTTAATCTTTTTATTTAAAATCCATTCGCCATGCTCAACATCTGCCTTTAAAAAAATTACTTTAACTTTTTTAGATAAATCTTTTATTTCCTGTATGAGTAAAGTTCTTTGACACCATGGACAAGAATGACCTACTAATAAATAAATTTGTCCATTCTGAGTATTAATATCGTATTCACTATCAATCGTTATACCTTTAGGCCTTTTATAATTACCATGTAGATCTGATGGTGCGAAGCCATTCATTAGTTGGGTCCAAAACCAAAACCAGAATTTTTTGGAGGCCATAATAAGGTATTTATTTTGCATAAAACTTTAAAGAAAAAATGACTGTTCAAAGAATACTTATCGTTTCAGGCACTCACGGGAATGAAATTAATCCTGTTTGGGCTGTTAAGCAATTTAGTAGAAAGGAAAATAGTTTAAATAATGGTATTGAGTATGAGTACATAATAGGTAATCCTGCTGCCTATGAAAAAGGTTGCAGATATATAGATGTAGATTTAAATAGATCTTTTAAAGAAAGTGGGAATTTTGATCAACACAAGAATAGCTTTTATGAAACTAATAGAGCCAATTTTTTAGTAGATGAATTTGGAATTGACGGATCTAAACCCTGTCAAATTGCAATCGATTTGCACACTACTACTGCAAATATGGGAACAAGCATTGTTATGTATGGGAGGAGATCCAAAGATTTTTGTTTAGCTGCCTTACTGCAGAACAAATTCGGATTGCCTATTTATTTGCACGAAAAAGATAAAGCCCAAACAGGTTTTCTTGTAGAGGCTTGGCCATGTGGTTTAGTTATTGAAATAGGAGCTGTCGCACAAAATTTTTATGATCAAAATATTGTAAATAGATTCTCTCTAATTATTGGCTCTCTAAGGGAAGAGATAGATAAATTAAAAAATAAACTTGTAGAACTTCCAAAGGAATTAGTGGTTCACGTGCATCAAGGGAGTATAGATTATCCAAGAGATGAAAAGGGAGATATTGATGGCATAATTCATCCTGCGAGAATAAACCAAGATTGGAAAATGATTAAAAAAGGAGATCCATTATTTCTGGATAGCCAAGGAATAATCCACAAATATGAACGGGATAAATTGATTTGGCCTGTTTTTATTGGAGAAGTTGCTTATAAGGAAAAAAAAATTGCCATGAGCTACACAAAAAAAGAAGTAATTTGTTCCAAAAAACAATGGGTTCAAGAGTTTGAAAGTTTTTAAATTAAGAAACCGGAACAATAAATCGTTGAAAACTAATAAGGATTTCTAATTTTATAGATAAGTTTATTTAATATTTAATACTTTTATTTTTTTTTCTAATTTTTAAACCTTAAAAACCTAAATTCTTTCACTCCAATAAATAATAGCTCCAAAAGCCTCTAATTGCAGTCTTCTATGCTTAGCTTCTCTTAAGGAAACTACCTCTCTAGATCTTTTTCCGTTAAGAAGCCATTCGATTATTACCAAGTTGAATCCTCAATAACAAAGAAAATCTTAAGACATGGAAGTTCTTTTCTCCTGTTTTCCAAAAAATAACTTTACTTAAAGAAAAAATATTTACACATTTTTAGCGATTTTGGTCTAAAATCTTCGAAGCGGAAATTTTTTTCCGTTTTTATTTACACGTCTCACTTTAGAGACATACTTTACGAACTCATGACAACTATTCAGCAGCAGCGTTCTTCGCTGTTAAAAGGTTGGCCACAGTTTTGTGAGTGGGTAACATCAACTAACAACAGAATTTATGTTGGTTGGTTCGGCGTCTTAATGATCCCATGCCTACTTACAGCAGCGGCTTGCTTCATCGTTGCATTCATCGCAGCACCACCAGTAGACATCGACGGAATTAGAGAGCCAGTTGCTGGTTCATTCCTATATGGAAACAACATCATCTCAGGTGCAGTTGTTCCTTCTTCTAACGCTATTGGTCTACACTTCTACCCAATTTGGGAAGCAGCTACTGTAGATGAGTGGTTATACAACGGTGGTCCTTACCAGCTTGTAATTTTCCACTTCCTAATTGGTATTTCAGCATACATGGGAAGACAGTGGGAGCTTTCATACCGCTTAGGTATGCGTCCATGGATCTGTGTTGCATACTCTGCACCAGTTTCAGCAGCTTTCGCAGTATTTCTTGTATACCCATTCGGTCAAGGTTCATTCTCTGACGGAATGCCTCTAGGTATCTCTGGAACATTCAACTTCATGTTTGTTTTCCAGGCAGAGCACAACATTCTAATGCACCCATTCCACATGGCTGGTGTTGCTGGTATGTTCGGAGGATCTCTATTCTCAGCTATGCATGGTTCACTTGTTACTTCATCTCTAATCAGAGAAACAACTGAGACAGAATCTCAGAACTATGGTTACAAGTTCGGACAAGAAGAAGAAACATACAACATCGTTGCAGCTCATGGCTACTTCGGTCGTTTGATCTTCCAATATGCTTCATTCAACAACAGCAGAAGTCTTCACTTCTTCCTAGCTGTATTCCCAGTTGTTTGTGTATGGTTAACTTCAATGGGTATCTGCACAATGGCATTCAACCTTAACGGTTTCAACTTCAACCAGTCAGTTGTTGATGCAAACGGTAAGATTGTTCCTACATGGGGTGACGTTCTTAACAGAGCAAACCTAGGTATGGAAGTAATGCACGAGCGTAACGCTCACAACTTCCCACTTGATCTAGCAGCAGCTGAGTCTACAACAGTAGCTCTTTCAGCTCCAGCTATCGGTTAAGCTTAAAGTTCTTAAACTCACAAGCCCCCTTTTTTGGGGGCTTTTTTTTGTTTAATTTTCAATTGGTTTCATATAATGTTTATATATAGATAAAACACTTGATATTTCTATGAGTAGTAGTTTTGGAAAAATTTTTCGTGTTAGTACTTTTGGAGAATCACATGGTGGTGCAGTAGGAGTTATCCTTGATGGATGTCCACCTAAATTAAAAATAGATATAAATCTGATACAAAATGAATTAGATAGGCGCAGACCTGGCCAAAGTGACATTACAACACCCAGAAATGAAGAAGATAAAATTGAAATATTAAGTGGAATAAAGGAAGGGTTAACACTTGGAACTCCAATAGCAATGTTGGTAAGAAATAAGGATCAAAGACCAGCAGATTATAATAATATGGAGCAGGTATTTAGACCTTCTCATGCAGATGGTACATATCATCTGAAATATGGAATTCAGGCAAGTTCTGGCGGTGGAAGAGCCTCTGCTAGAGAAACAATTGGGAGAGTAGCTGCTGGTGCTGTAGCAAAACAATTATTAAAAACCTTCTGTAACACTGAAATACTATCTTGGGTAAAGCGTATACATGATATTGATTCTGATATAAATAAAGAGAAGATTTCTCTCAAAAAAATAGATTCAAATATTGTTAGATGTCCTGATGAAAAGGTATCAACAGAAATGATTGAGAGAATTAAGGAATTAAAGCGTCAAGGAGACTCTTGCGGCGGTGTTATTGAATGTCTAGTAAGAAATGTTCCCTCTGGTCTTGGAATGCCTGTTTTTGATAAATTAGAAGCTGATTTAGCAAAGGCTTTGATGTCTTTGCCTGCCACGAAAGGCTTTGAAATAGGTTCAGGTTTCTCTGGCACTTATTTAAAAGGAAGCGAGCATAATGATTCGTTCATTAAGTCTGATGATTCTAGTAAATTAAGAACAACATCAAACAATTCAGGAGGTATACAGGGTGGAATAAGTAATGGTGAAAATATTGAGATGAAGATAGCTTTTAAACCTACAGCAACTATCGGGAAAGAACAAAAAACAGTAAATGCTGAAGGGAAAGAAGTTTTGATGAAAGCAAAAGGGAGACATGATCCATGCGTTTTACCAAGAGCAGTTCCCATGGTTGATGCTATGGTTGCCTTAGTACTTGCTGATCATTTGCTTCTAAATCATGCTCAATGTGACTTAATCAATAACTAGCAGTTTTGTTGAATAAATTACATTTATCTTTAATTTAATTATTTTTGAGCCATTCAAATATTTTTGGATCAAATTTTTTATTTTTGATGGCTTTATCTCCAATTACGACGGATTTATACCCTAAAGATTTGTAATTTTTTAAATCATTGATTGATAGTCCTCCAGCAGCAATGAAATCAATATTTTTATACTTGAGTATATCTATCGAATTATCTTTACTTTTTATTGGGTAAATTTTGATAATGTTGCAATTTAAATTTGTCGCGTCCTTAAGATCCTTTAAATTATTAATTCCAGGAATTAGTAAATAATTTTTTGACTGTGCATAATTGAAAAGATCTTTATCCCAAAATTTCATCATCGAAAAATTTAATCCAATTTTTAAAGAATCTTCTATTGATTGCTTATTAACTATCGATGCAGAACCTAAATTAACTCTTGGATATTTAGTTTTGATATCGGATAACAAATCTAACCAATTTTTGTTGTTGGACCAACTTATTTCAATATTCTTTAATCCTAATTTTACTAAGCTTTCTAATTCTTCAAAAAATGAATTTCTTATAGAGGTATTTGAGTAAATATTATCGTCAGGTTTTATAAGTAAAAAAAAAGATTCTTTCAGCGATAAATAACAAAAAGAATCTTCCCTAATATTCATTAAGTATTTAAATTTTAAAGTTAAATATAGTTTGCAACTTTAACTTCTGAGCGGTTAAGCAAATCTTGAATATCTTCAGTATCTATAGTTTCTCTTTCAATGAGCATTTGGGCCATTTCGTCAAGAACAGTTCTATTATCTGTCAAAACTTTTGTAGCTCTTTTGTATGCCACATCAACAAGCTCTGAAACCTCAACATCTATAGTAGCAGCAGTATCTTCAGAGAAGTCTCTTGTAGAACTCATATCTCTTCCAAGAAACATTCCACCTTGAGATTGACCTAAAGCGACAGGACCTATTTTGTCACTCATACCAAATTTAGTGATCATTTGTCTTGCTACATTAGCGACTTGCTGTAAATCGTTTGAAGCTCCAGTTGTAACTTCTTCTTCTCCATAGACTATTTCTTCAGCAACTCTTCCACCAAGAGCTACAGCCATTTGATTTTGAAGGTAAGAACGAGAGTAAAGACCTGATTCCATCCTTTCTTCACTTGGAGTAAAAAAAGTTAAACCTCCCGCTTGACCTCTAGGAATTATTGAAACTTTTGCTACAGGATCATAATCAGGCATTAATGCTCCTACGAGTGCATGACCAGCTTCGTGATAAGCAACTAATTCTTTTTTCTTTTCACTGATGACTCTGTCTTTCTTTTCTGGACCAGCCATGACTCTTTCTATAGCATCACCAACTTCATCATTACTTACTTTATCTAAATCTTTTCTAGCGGCTAATATTGCTGCCTCGTTTAATAAATTAGCTAAATCGGCACCCGTAAATCCTGGTGTTCTTCTAGCAACTTTATCTAAATCAACGTCTTTTGAAAGAGTTTTGTCTTTCGCATGAACATTTAATATCTGTAATCTACCAGCGTAATCTGGTCTATCTACTGTTACCTGTCTATCGAATCTTCCAGGACGCATTAAAGCTGAATCTAAGACATCTGGTCTGTTGGTAGCAGCAACTATTATTATTCCTGAATTACCTTCAAAACCGTCCATTTCAGTTAGGAGCTGGTTTAATGTTTGTTCTCTTTCATCATTTCCACCGCCCATACCAGCTCCTCTTTGTCTCCCAACTGCATCTATTTCATCAATGAATACAATACAAGGAGCATTCTTTTTAGCTTGTTCGAAAAGATCTCTAACTCTGCTTGCTCCAACTCCTACAAACATCTCTACAAATTCTGAACCTGATATTGAGAAAAAAGGTACACCTGCTTCTCCAGCTACTGCTTTTGCTAGCAATGTTTTTCCTGTACCTGGAGGACCAACAAGAAGGACACCTTTTGGGATTTTTGCTCCGACTGCAGTAAATCTATCTGGGCTTTTAAGAAAATCAACAACCTCTGTCAGTTCTAATTTTGCACCTTCGACACCAGCAACATCTGAGAAGGTAACTTGTGTGGATGGTTCCATTTGAAGTCTAGCTTTACTCTTACCAAAACTCATAGCAGGGTTACCACCTCCAGCATTTCCACTTTGAGATCTCCTGAAAAGAAAAAATAGTCCTCCAATTAAAAGAACTGGAAAAATCAAGCTACTTAAAGCTTGTTGCCATGGATTGGCTAATTTTGTCGGAGTTACAGCTATATCTACATTGTTATCTGTCAGTATTTTTAATAAATCTTTGTCAGGAGCTAAATTGACCTCAGACCTACTCCCATCATTTTCAACAACTTGAGCTGTGGCATTATCTGGAGATATTAGGACTCTACTGATTTCATTATCTTGGACGGCCTCTATAAAATCACTATATCTCAAGGTCTTTGAAGAACTTTCAGTACTAGGTTTATCAAAGACAGAAGTACCAATGAAAATTACAGTAATCACAGCTAGAACATAAAGTCCTAAGTTTCTCCAACGTTTGTTCACAATAAAAAACTTTAATAAATCTATAATACTAATAATAAAACAATATTAAGAGCGTCTTAGAACATCTACTACACTTTTGAATGCAAACCATTCAGGAATTGGTTCGCCATTCCTCAATTTCTTTCTAAATTCAGTACCACTAAGTTTCATAATTTCATAATTAAATTCTTTAGCTTCTTCAGCTGTTATATATCCTTTTTCCTTCGTATAAACTAAATTTTTTGAAGGAACAGTCTGCATCATTAATTCATCTGCACACTTATTAGCAAAATTCTGGGCGTCATATGGGCCATAAAAATCTTCACCAGTTGATGATGACTTACAACCAGCCATATCTCTACCAATAATAAAGTGGGTGCAGCCATAATTTCTTCTGATTATCATGTGTTGAAGAGCTTCCCTTGGCCCTGCCATATGCATTGAATAAGGTAAAAAAGCCCATTTTATTCTTTCATCAGATATTTCCTCTTCTAATTCTTTATAGGTCAAATATCTAACTTTTCCAGGTATATCGTCTTGTTGAGTTGGCCCACAAGTTGGATGTACCAAAACCACTGAGTTAGAAGAGACATTATCTGAGAGTAGGGCATTAGTAAATAACTCATAATGTGCTCTATGAATTGGATTTCTGCATTGAAATGCAACTACATCATAATTTGATGGCAGTGAAGATCTAACTTCTTCAGGGGTTTTGCAGGGAAATTCTCTAACTGGTAGTTCGAAACCATAAACTTTCCCTCCTATATAGAATCTTCCCCTTTCATTAAAAATCATCTTAACAGCAGGATGATCTAAAGAATTAGTACCATAACAAAATTCGGCTTCTAAAGATTTATCAGGCTCCCAAATAGAACTTACTTCTAAAATTGCAATTTTTTGGTTTTTGTAGGTAAGCAAGATTGTTTCTCCAGCTTTTACTTCATCATTATTTGAATCAAAGACAATAGGTAAGCCAAAAAGCAAACCGCTTGTATCTCTGTTATTTTCGATAACCGATTTGTAGTTATTTTCATCCATAAAACCTTCCAAAGGAGAAAAAGCACCAACCATCAAAAGTTCTACATCACATGCATTTCTCTCGCTACATTCAAATTCATAAGTAGCTTTGGAGATAAGGTCATTTTTAAAGCTATTATCTTTAATTATTAAATTTTTTAGTTCCCCTCCATAAGGCGGTATTAGTCCATTAGGGTCAGTTTTTGTTTTTTGTTGTAATTCCATTTTTTGAATTGATAAATAAAAATTTTGAAAAAAAAAAGAGGGGTGGAACCCCCTTTTATTTATTAATTAGGATTTATGCCTTTCTTCCGTAAAGCTCTCCTATTATTTTTACATCGAGTGGATCTTTTGATCCCATGTCTGTATCTGAAGGTTGGATAGCTTCAAAAGTACCAGCAAATTCGTCTGTGTCAGAATCTACATTGTTAATTGAAAGAGTAATAACGCCAGTGCCGTTTACATCAACTTTGATATTTTCTTTAGCAAGTTCTTCGTCATCTCCTCCTAATGCAACTAAACCTTGAGCATATTCAACACCAGTATTTTTAGCTCTTGCCTTAGGATCTAGAAAATCACCTGTTCTGTAGTTAGGTGTAAATGTTGAGCCACTAACCTCAGTGCCTGGCTGAATTGATGAGGGTAAATCAGCAGTAAGATCTTTTGCTGAGAATGCAAATGGTACCTCTAAACCACCAGGGGTTAATACAGTAATAAGTTGAAAATCAATACCACCTTTTTCGGTGAAAGTTCCTGAATCTATATCTCCATAAACTTCTGTCACTGTGGTGTTATTTCTAGGACTAATAATTTTTGTAGAAACAAATTCTGCAGCTTTTCGTTTTGTCCCTGGCACTTTTACATAAACTTCTGTTGGATGCATGCATATTCCTTTGAGGCTATCTCCATTACTTAGAGATATTGATCCGATAAGAGATGAGTCTAATGTAGGGCAATCATTAGCTTTTCCAGTATTAACAACATCTGTGAATTGTGCATTTCCTCTTTCAGAAAAAGCAAATGTTTTAACAGGTACGAAAGCAAAAGTTATACAAATTGAAATAACAAAAGCTAAGAAAGAACGAATTCTCATAATTAAAGTTGCAGTAAAGTTCTGTGACGATAGATTAAAGGTCATCTAAATAGTTCAGTACGGATATTACAAGGGAAAGGACCATAAAAGAAAGGACTTTTAAATCCTCGAAACAACCCGTAGCTTTTTAGATTTTGAAAAACTGGAATTATTTTAAGCTATTACATTATTTTTAATGATTAAGATTACAAAAAAATACAAATAAAAAATTTTTTTTTATTTTTTTAATGAAATAATTTGGGTTATTAATTTATTTGCTAAATCAATTTTTGATGTTTTTTTAATATAGTGTTCCAAATTGTTCGTATCGAATAGCCAACCTTCATTTTGTGCCAAAAAGCCAAATCCTTGGCCTTCAAGATCTATTGGATTTGCGAATAGAAAATCACAACCCTTTTGGATAATCTTTTCTTTAATAGTTATTCGTGCTTCTTCGATAGATCCTGTAAAAGCACAAAAGCCTACAAAAACTTGGTTATCTTTTTTTGATTTACTAATTGTTTTTAAAATATCTGGGACTAGCTCAAAGTTTTGATTCAAATGTTCATTAATTTTATTTTTTGGAATTTTAGCTGAAGTATCTGAGGTTATCTTAAAATCAGAGACTGCTGCATTCATGAAAAAATAATCGCAATTTGATATTTCATTATCAAGAGCCCTAATTAAATCAACACTGGTTTCAATTTCATATCTTTTTATTCCATCAGTAAGATTCTTATCGATTTTCAATGGCCCATGGACATATTTTACTTGTGCTCCTCTGAACCTCGCTACTTGAGAAAGAAGTAGGCCCATAGCTCCAGAACTTCTGTTGGTAATATGTCTTGCCGCATCAATTTTCTCTGAGGTGCACCCTCCAGTTATTAGAATTTCTTTATTAAGTAAATCTTTGCGATACTCATTTTGTTTGTGTAAAGCTATAAATTCAAGAGCTAATTGAATTAGATTATTTGGAGGAATCTTACCGATGCCAATAGCATCACATGCTAAGAGGCCTTCACTTGGTTGCAAAGACAAAACATTTTCGTAATTTTTTAAATTCTTATAATTTTCTTGGACAGCTTTATTTAGCCACATTTGTGTATTCATTGCTGGTGCAACAATAATTGGCTTTATATTTGCTATTAAGATGCTTGGGATAAGTCCCTCTGCATTCCCAGTTACCCATTTTGCTAATGTTGTTGCTGTTAAAGGCGCAATGATTAAAATATCAGCCCAATTACTGAGTTCTATGTGAAGAGGTGTTGATTGACTATTTGACCATTGATCATCTTCTAAAATGCAAGGGTTTCTACTCAAGATAGAGAGAGAAAGCGGCTTTATTAATTTTTCTGCATTTTTAGATAAAACGCATCTTATTTCATAATTTTCTTTCGCTAATTGGCTTACTAATAATGGAATTCTTACAGCTGCAATACTACCCGTTATTAATAAAAGAACCTTTATTTTGGAGTCATTACTTTTAGTTTTCATCGAAAGGTTCCTGATCGAGAAGATGGATATAATTAGTTGTTAATTCAGGTCTATTGATTGCAAGAGCCCTAAGTAAGTGCCAGTCTTTTAAACCATCAAATGGAGTATTATAATTATCTTCCTCTAGCCTTTTAGCGAGCTCAATAGTCATTTCTTCATCAAAAGAATTTACTAGTTCCGCACTTATTTGATTTTCAGAAATGAATTTCATATTGAGAAAGCCAATATATTCTCATAATAAAACCTTAAGTCATTATTTAAAATTGATATATGTATTAATTAAATATTTATAAGTATATGAAAATTTTTAATATTCATAATCTTTTCAAATAATTGTGAGGTAATTTATCTTCATTCTCAATCATAAATATGCAATCTCTCCTTTTCAAAAATATTCTCTCTTAAAATGTTACTGTCATAAATTTAGACCATGTCGCAAACGAAAAGAGAGCAAGTTATTAGTCACATTCGCTTTTTAAGAGAAGAGCTCAGAGAAATGCATTTAGGTATAAAAGAAGATGATCTTTTCCCTGAACCAGGCGAGTTGAGAGGATTAATGGCTCAGTTAGAAGCATTGCTTGAATTAATAGAAGGAAATACTAAAATTCAATCAAACTCTGAAGCAGCTTAGATTAATACAAAATGGTTGTTAAACCTCAAAAGACAAAATTTCAGCTAAAAATTGTGGAAAATATTCAGACATTAAGTATTTGGGCTAATAATCCATGGCGAAGATATTCAATTTCATTGATTACACTTTTAATTGGCTACTTTATTGGAAGTTCTCTTGGTATGGTAAGTGCTGTTGTGGAACTCATGGATCCTGTAGCTGCTTTCTTATCAGTAGTTTTTATCGAGATTTTAATAACTCTAAGAAGAAACTTTAGATCTGAAAGGAAAAAGAAATTTTTAATACTTTTTTTAGATTCTTTAAGATTAGGATTATTTTATGGATTCTTTACTGAAAGTCTTAAGTTGCTATAAATTTATTGGTTATTTTTTTGTAATAGATAAAGCAAAGCCATTCTTATAGGGATACCATTTGAAACTTGATTATTAATTAAACAATTAGGATATTGATCTACTACTTTGCTACTTATTTCAATATCTCTGTTAATTGGACCAGGATGAAGAATTGGAATTTCTTTATTATTCAAAGATAATTTCTCTGAGGTTAAGCCATAATCCAAACTATATGAATCGATGCTACTGAGTAAATTCTCCATCATTCTTTCTTTCTGAAGTCTTAAAACAATAATCGCATCTGCAATTTTTATTGATTCTTCCAAAGATCTAGAAATTGTTATGCATCCTCTTGATTTAACAGGATCTTCTATTTGGTTTGGCGCGGGAGTTTTTAAAAAATTGGTAAATTCATCAGGTATTAATGTCTCAGGACCGCATAAAATTATGTCTGCGCCGAATGCACTCAAAGCCCAAAGATTAGATCTGGCAACCCTAGAATGATTAACGTCTCCAATTATTAAAATCTTTTTGGAATTTAAAACCCCTGGATTCAGTGTATTTTTGGAAAAGAATTTTATTAATGTATATATGTCAAGCAATCCCTGGCTAGGGTGACTATGTAATCCATCTCCAGCATTAAGAACCGAAGTCTTGGAATTTATTGCATCAAGTTTTTCAGCGATCTCAAAGGTTATGTAACTTGATGAATGTCTGATCACTAATGTATCAGCTCCCATAGCAGAATAAGTTATGGCAGTATCAATTATTGTTTCGCCTTTTGTTAAAGAACTAGAGGATGGGGCAAATGTCTGGACATCAGCAGAAAGTCTTTTTGCTGCAAGCTCAAAACTATTTTTTGTTCTTGTACTAGGTTCAAAAAATAAAGACGTTACTAAAGTACCCTGTAAGGCTGGTATTTTTTTCGTTCCTGAATTCTTTAGTGCATCAAATCTATTAGCTAATTCGAATACTGACTCATAATCTTTTATTGAAAAATTAGCTAGTGAGTGGATATGTTTATGAGGCCAAATTTGCATTACGTTTAAAAGATAAATGATTATTGAAATTTAGGTGTTCTGTCACCTTTTAATCTTTTACTTACACTCCTACTATTTTTGAGATACCAACGCCATTTTATATTTTTTGCCTTTGATATGCCAATTCTCGTAGTTTGAATAAGATCTTTCTCTTCTAAATTGGATTTTCTTGGAGAAATCCATAAAGATTTGTTATTAAGAACTTCAAGTGAGTTAAATGAAATGTCTATGCTGAATGTCTTAGTAACAAGGCCAGGTCCAGAAGCTAATCTTTCATTCTTTTTAGAGATAAAAACTGATCTTATTAATACTCCACTCGCTAAATTTTCTTTATCAGTAACTATGTTTAAACAATGATGAATGCCATAAGATTTATAAATATAAAATGTGCCAGGTTTGCCAAATAATGATTTGTTTGATTCAGTCATTTTGCGGTAGCCATGGCAGGCCTCTTCTTCCTGTGAATAAGCTTCAGTTTCAACAATTACCCCTTTAACTTGATCTATCTCATTATTTTTTTTTATGAGGTGACAGCCTATTAGATCAGGAGCAACAAGTTTAGCGTGCCTGTAAAAAAAATTTTTTGGAAATAATTCTTCTTCTATTTTTCAATATTTATCTAATAACATATTTAGCTGAGAAAAATAGTTAAGGCTATTAATTGATATTGATTTACAAAAAGATGTGATTATTTTTTTAAATTATTTGAAATTCAAAGGATATGTTCATAAGCTGTTCTTAATAAACTATTATTTAATAAGAAAAATATTAAAGGTATGACAAAAATAACTAAAGAGGAAGTAAACAAAGTTGCTAATTTAGCAAGATTAGAACTTAACGAGAATGAAATTAATAATCATGCAGAACAATTAGAAAAGATATTGGATTATATAAGACAACTTGAAAAAATTGATACAGATGATGTTCCCTGTACAACGAGAGCTATAGAGGTTGTTAATGTATTTAGAAAAGACGAAAATAAAAATTCTGATTGCAACGAAGAAATCCTAGAATTGGGCCCATCTAGAGAGGATAAATATTTTAAAGTACCAAAAATAATTAATGAGTAAGTTAGTTGCTTCCAATAAATGTCTTGTTGACTAACTTTAATAAAAATTTTTTTATTTTAAAGCCTGGATATAAATTTATTATTTTTCTTATTTTCCCCCTCTTTTTGCTATGACTCCTTACACCTATTAATAAATCATAAATAAAGTTAAAAATGTCTTCTTGACTTTCAAATATCCCAACCCTTTGAGGGGAGCCTTTTTTATCCAATAATGGCTTAGTTTTTTCATAAGCTATTTTGTATTCAAACCAAGGAATCGAAGGCCAAAGATGATGAATGAGATGGTAATTTTGTCCCATTATTAATAAATTCATAAATTTGCTTGGATAAACTCGAGAATTTATCCATTTATTTCTTGATCGAAATGGTCTATGGGGTAAATAATCAAAAAATATTCCTAAGGTAACTCCTACCATTAATGCTGGGCCGAACCATAAATTATAAATTAAATTCATAAAGTCAAATTTCAAACCTGCCAAAATAATTGTTATGAATATTGATCTTTCAATTCCCCATTGTAATAATTCATATCTTCGCCAGAGTTTTCTTTGAAAGAAAAACACCTCATGATAAAAAAATCTTGGAGCAATTAGCCAAATTGGACCAAAAGTACTGACAATATGGTCTGGATCATTTTTGGGGTGATTTACATGAATATGATGTTGTAAATGAACTCTCGTAAAAACTGGGAAGCTAAACCCTAAAAGAATAGCTGAGCCATGGCCCATTGCTTGATTTATCCAAGGAACCGGATGAGCAGCTTTATGACAGGCATCATGGATAACAGTACCTTCAATATGTAAAGCTAAAAAAGCAGTGGCTACAAGTAAAGGTAAAGGCCAAACACCTCTATACCATTGCCATATGCTAAGAAAAGCAAGAAAATAGCCACCAAAAAATAAACCTAATGTTGGATTCCAAAAACTTGGCGGATCTACGTAATTTTTAATCTCTTTTTGCCAATTAAATGTTTTTGAAGAATTAGTATTTTTAGTTGTATTTTTAATGGTTAAGTTTGAAATCGTTTCCTTTTATTCTTTAAATAATATAACTAATATTTTAAGTTGATTGCATGCTCAAACATAAAAAATTTCTTTCAAGAGATTTTAAATTCATTTTTAATGTGTCAAATTTATCATCTTCAGAAAAAAAATTTTTAAAATAAACCTCTTTCAATTATTATTTTATTTGAGCGGTCGTGGCGGAATTGGTAGACGCGCGAGTTTTAGGTACTCGTATCTTCGGGTGTGGGAGTTCAAGTCTCCCCGACCGCACTTAAGGAAATTCTGAAAGATAGTTTGCTTATTTATATCAACTCTTATAATTCAATTAAGTAGTTAATTTAATGAATAGTTTAATATTTTATTTGGGAACTTTTTATATTTTAGTTGGGACCATTTTTCTAACTGTACCAATAATTTATCTTGAGCTCGGTAAACCAAAAGACTTAATAAAAGCTTTTTTAAATTTATTAATAGGTTTGATATTAATAATTAAAAATAAAACATTAGATGAATCATTTTTTGTAATTTTCCTTTTTTTAACAGTACTAGTTATTTTTTATCTAGTAGAGCTTTTTTGGTCTAGATGGTACCAATTGACAGATAACGAAAAGAAAAAATTAACTACCTTTTTAGAGTTTAAAAATAACTTTTTGAAAATAGTGGAGTCTATTAATCTAGTATTGGGTGATTTTACGAAACCTTCAAATTTTTTTAATTTTGGTAGCAATAATAAAAATACAACCCAAAAAAAGTGGGTTAGAAATGATAAAAATGATAATATAAAATTCTGAAATCAAATAAATTGGTTATTTGAAACATCCCCTAAACACCAGGTCGATTAAGAAAGAATATAATGAATTAGATTTATTTAAATAATTCTTTTGATCACCAATATTTCTTATATCGTCGTATGAAATCTCAAAATAGCAAAGAACAAAAATCAGACTTTTCCTATAAAGAAACTCTAAATTTACTAAAAACTGACTTCTCAATGCGTGCTAACTCAGTTTTGAGAGAACCCGAGATTCAGAATTTTTGGGCTAACAATGATATTGATTTCCAATTAGGTTCAAGCAATTCAGGCGAAATATTTACATTACATGATGGCCCTCCTTATGCAAATGGAGCTCTTCATATGGGGCATGCCCTTAATAAAGTTTTAAAAGACATAATAAATAAGTACAAAACCTTAAAAGGATTTAGGGTTCATTTCGTACCTGGTTGGGATTGTCATGGGTTACCTATTGAATTAAAAGTTCTTCAGAATTTAAAATCTGATGAAAGAAAGAATCTTGATACTCTAAATTTAAGAAAAAAAGCAACAGATTATGCCCATATCCAAATTAATAATCAAAAGGAGGGTTTCAAAAGGTGGGGCATATGGGGAGATTGGAATAACCCTTACTTAACTCTTAAGAAAAGTTATGAATCTGCTCAGATTGGAGTATTTGGGAAAATGTTTTTAAATGGCTATATATATCGAGGTCTTAAACCTGTGCATTGGAGTCCAAGTTCAAGGACTGCACTTGCAGAAGCAGAATTAGAATACCCTGATGATCATTATTCAAAAAGTATTTATGTTTCATTAAAAATCACTAAAATACCTGAGGAAATTCAATTAAATTTCATCCAAAAAAATATAAATATCAAAAAAGATTTTTTTCAAAATAATTCTTTCATAACCATTTGGACCACTACTCCTTGGACCATACCTGCAAATGAAGCAGTTGCAGTAAATCCAAAAATAAATTACATTTTTGCGATCGATGAAGAGAAGCGAATTTACCTTTTTGCTAAGGAC
The DNA here is from genome assembly GCF_047305015.1 of Prochlorococcus sp. MIT 1304. Taxonomy (NCBI): domain Bacteria; kingdom Bacillati; phylum Cyanobacteriota; class Cyanophyceae; order Synechococcales; family Prochlorococcaceae; genus Prochlorococcus; species Prochlorococcus sp. MIT 1304. The sequence continues at coordinate 741,205 of NZ_CP138974.1, forward strand.
TTATGTTCTGAAATAAGTAAGAAATTTAATAAAGATTTCAAGGTGCTTTTAGAGGTTAAAGGCTCCAAATTGGAAAATATTGAATATCAACATCCCTCTAAGAATAAAAATTGCAGAATTGTAATTGGAGGAGACTATATCACTACAGAATCAGGGACTGGAATTGTTCATACTGCTCCTGGACATGGGATAGATGATTTTAATGTGGGTCAAAAATATGATTTACCAATAACATGTGTTGTTGATGAAAAAGGTAACTTAAATGAATATTCTGGGCAATTCAAAGGATCAAATGTCTTGAAAGATGCAAATGATTTAATTATTGAATATTTAAAAGTAAATAATTTGCTTCTATTGCAAGAAAATTATAAGCATAGATATCCGTATGATTGGAGAACCAAAAAACCAACTATTTTTAGGGCAACAGAACAATGGTTTGCATCTGTAAATGGCTTTAGATCATCTGCATTGAAGGCAATCGAAGATGTTGAATGGATGCCAGAGACTGGAAAGAAAAGAATTTATTCTATGGTTGTAGGTAGAGGAGATTGGTGTATTTCTAGACAAAGGTCATGGGGGGTCCCTATTCCAGTTTTTTATAAAAAAAATGGTAATGAGATCCTGCTTAACAAAGAGATAATTAATCATATTCAAGAGCTTTTTAGTGAACATGGAGCAGATATTTGGTGGGATTGGGATGTTAAGAATCTTTTGCCGGAAAATTATGCAAAAGAATCGGATCTATGGAAAAAAGGAAAAGATACTATGGACGTCTGGTTCGATTCAGGATCTAGCTGGGCCGCAGTGTGTGAACTAAGAAGTGAATTAAAGTATCCTGCAGATCTTTATTTAGAGGGTTCAGATCAACATCGAGGATGGTTTCAGTCTTCTTTGCTAACATCTGTAGCAGTAAATAATAAACCTCCATATAAAAAAGTTTTAACTCATGGTTTTGCACTTGATGAAAACGGAAGAAAAATGAGTAAATCTTTAGGAAATGTTGTCGATCCAAATATAATTATTAATGGAGGTAATAATAAAAAAACTGATCCCGCTTATGGTGCTGATGTTTTAAGACTATGGGTAAGCTCTGTAGATTATTCGGTAGATGTTCCAATTGGTTCAAATATACTCAAGCAACTTTCAGACGTTTATAGAAAAGTACGTAATACTGCAAGGTATCTTCTAGGTAATATTCATGATTATGATCCTAAAATTGATAGTTTTGAAATTGATCAATTGCCTCTCTTAGATCAATGGATGTTAGGCAGATTAGTTGAAGTTACAGATCAAATATCAAACGCTTATGAAAATTATGAATTTTCAAAATTTTTCCAAATTTTGCAAAGTTTTTGTGTTGTAGATCTATCAAATTTTTATTTGGATATTGCGAAGGATAGGTTATATGTAAGTTCTAAATCTCAATTTAGGAGAAGATCTTGTCAGTTCGTTATGTCAAAAGTTGTTGAAAATTTAGCCGTACTCATTTCTCCAGTGCTTTGTCATATGGCTGAAGATATTTGGCAAAATATTCCATATTCAACTAAAGAAAAATCAGTCTTTCAAAGAGGATGGCCAATATTTTCGCAGTCATGGAAAAATAAAATACTTAATGAGCACATTTCAAATTTAAGAAATTTAAGAGTTGAAATTAACAAGGCCATAGAAGGATGTAGGAACAAACAAATAATTGGAGCAGCTTTGGAAACTGAAGTTAATTATTTACCGGAAGATAAAGCTTTAAAAGATTCACTTACTTGGCTAAAAGAATTTGGCAATCAAGATGTAGATTTATTTAGGGATTGGCTTATAGTGTCAAACTTCCAAGTGGTATCCGATTTGGTGGATAATTCTCTGGCTACTGATAACAATGCACTCGGTAAAATTCAAATAAATAAAGCTCAAGGGCAAAAATGTGATAGATGTTGGCACTATCAAAAAGAAACTTTTAATGGAATCCAAAATACAAAATTATGCAAAAGATGTTCAAATATAATTAATTTTGAATTTATTTAAATCCAGTTTTTTTGATTCAAAAAGTAAAGTGAGTTTTGATTTTCTCTTATAAAATTTTCTTCTGTTCCTGTTAATGGTGCTTTATAAAGTTTAAAGTTTGTGATCCTATAAGTAAGTGCTATTACTTTTTTTTCTGAATCTATCTCAATTGGATGAGTTGTTGAGCTACTGTAACCTCTGAAAATAATTATTTCTAATTGTTCTTTTTGATTTTTTTCTCGAAGGAATCCTTCTAGCTTAAGTATCCTATTAGGTATCTCGGAACTTATTCTTTCAAGACTATTTATTAAATCAATTTTTGTCATTTTCTGAGAAACAGGAGTTTCTTCCATTTTTAGGTAATTTGATTATTGACCATTGAAAAAGGCCTAAAGTATAAATTAATAATGAAAATAATCCTAAGAATTTTGATATCGTCTGGGTAAAGTTAGCTCCAAAGAAAAAATTAAATAAGTCTTTCATAATAATATATAAATTTGAAGAAGGCTGAAGCCATATTTCACACGCATCGGAATTAATAAAAGAAAAGCAGCTGAAGTTTTGTAAACTCTGAATAAAGAAATTGAGAGATATAAAAGTTATAGTCCATCTCCATATTTTTGTCGTTGTAGTAAGGGAGTAAGAAAAGTCATATTCTCTTAATTCATCATTAATGTCGTTCCAAAACCAAACTGAAACTGTCATTAATAATGTTGCAATATTTGTTACCACAAGCGCATAATTATATTTTCCTATTAAAAGTAGAAGGCTTATAAAAAATAAAATGGATACTTTCCAATAAATTGATAGAAGTTTAATAACTGCTTTATTTCTTTTTTTAATTGACCAGATGGATAGAGTAAAAGGAATACCAAGAAGGAAAATTATTGAAAGTTGAAATGATAGCCAAATAGAAAGTTGATTAAAAACGTCCAAAACTTTTTCTTTTTAAATACATAATAATTAAACATCAAACTGTTACTTTTGAACTTACTATTGTCATAGTTATGAATATTATGCATCCTTATATTATTGCCTAGGAATATATTGATAATTGTATGAGACAGCATGTTAATCCCCTTAGTAGTAATTTCAATCAAATCGAGAAATTACCTTCTTTGAGCGAAATGTTTGGTGATTCTAAATCGAATCTTCATTTGGATATAGGCTGTGCGGCTGGTGAGTTTCTATTTGATTTAGCTTTAGGTAATACCAGTTGGAATTATTTAGGAATTGAAATTCGTGAGAAATTAGTCAAAAATGCAAAATTAAAAGTGATTGAAAGAGAAATCAAAAATCTATATTTTATATTTGGTAATGCTAATAATATTTTGAATGATATGCAAAATAAATTTATTATCAAAAATATAAAAAGTATTTCTTTTTATTTCCCTGATCCCTGGTTTAAAAAGAGGCATTATAAAAGGCGTGTAATTCAGCCAGGATTTGTTAATATGCTCTCAAATTCATTGCAAAAAGGGACCCTAATTTTTATAAAAACAGATGTAAAGGATTTATTCAATTATATGGATTGCACCATATCAAGTAATTTTCATTTTAAGACAATAGATAAAAAAGATTTTAATTATTCTGAAAGTTTTAATCCAATTAAATTAAAAACTGATCGGGAAAAGTATGTGATTTATAACCAACTTGATATTTATGAAAAAATTTATATAAAAATTTAATTCATGATTAATATCTTATTTTATCAATTTCTAAAAAGAGTTTGTTCGTTATTTCGCTTGATAAAGAATCAACTTTCTCATGATTTTTGGCCTCAACTAGAACTCTCATTACAGGTTCTGTACCGCTAGGCCTTATATAAACTCTACAATTTTCCGAATATATTGTCTGAAAATTTTTTATAGATTCATCAATTAAGATTTTGTTTTCTGGATTTAATTTATTAAAATTAAAACCTAATTTAATATTAGTTAGTTTTTGAGGGAAAGGTTCGAAACTACTTTTAAGCCAATCATTTAAATTAATATTTTTCTTTTTACAATATTTGGAAATTTGAAGTGCTGTCAATATCCCATCACCAGAAAAGTTATTAATTTTTGAAAGTATATGACCTGATTGCTCACCTCCCAAAACAGATCTTTTTTTCTTAATTGCGTCATGAACATATTTATCTCCTACATCAGTTCTATATAAAATTCCACCAATTTTCTTCCAGGAATTTTCAAAACCTAAGTTTGCCATTTCTGTCGATATTAGTAAATTATTTGTGAGAAGTTTTTGTTCCATAAGTTCTCTACCCCAAAGAAAAAGAATATGATCTCCATCCAGCACATTCCCTTTTGAATCGATTCCAATTACTCTATCGGCATCTCCATCGAAGCTGAATCCCATATCCGCAGGACTCTCTCTTATTGCTTTTTTTAATGGTTCGAGGTTAGTAGAACCACAATTCAAATTAATTTTCAAACCATTTTTAGAGTTATTGATAACCTTTACATCGGCACCAAGAGACTGAAAAATTTTTCTTGCGCAAGTTGTTGCTGATCCATAGCATGTGTCTAGTATTATTCTCAACCCGCTTAAACTTTCTCCATCCATTGTTTGGATTAGGCTTTTAATATAAGTATCCATAAGATCTTTATTGGCTTTTAGGGGAACCACTTTTGTAGGAATTGATATATTTTGTTTTGACTCTTCAATTATTTTTTGAATTTTATTTTCAAAGATTTTAGTAATTTTTTGACCATTATGATCAAAAATTTTTATGCCATTATATTCTGGCGGATTATGACTTGCAGATATCATAATCCCACTACTTAGGTTCTCTTCTTTGATTAAATAAGGTATAGCTGGGGTAGGGCAGATTCCAAGATTTATAAATTTTTTACCACTTTCATTTATACCTTGTGTTATTGCCTGAAGCAGAATATTTCCACTAATTCTTGTATCTCTTCCAATTAATATTGGATTTTTATTTTCCAAAGTCGAACCTAGAGCATAACCTACTTTGTAGGCTAGAGAATAAGTTATCTCTTCATTAAATCTTCCTCTTATTCCATCAGTTCCAAAGATTGATTGCATAATTAAATTTCAGTAATCAAAGAAATTTTTGATAGCTATTCAATCCTTATTTTATCAGTTGATTAAAAGCTTATAGATTTCAATTCTCTATATTCGTTTGGCTTATTTAAGATACCCTTAATTAATAATACCTTAATAGTGCAATCTAAAAGTCAAGAACCAATTTTCAAGACAAATTTAAAAATAATAATTGTTTTGATTATATCTGTTTTTATTATTTCAATGCTTTTGTTTAAAAATTTATTTTTCAAATCAACTTATCTTCTAAAGAGTTTTGGAGAATTATCTGTTGACCCTGAAATAGCTTTTACAAATAATAAACCTACATTTCTGGAATTTTATGCAGATTGGTGTGAAGTTTGCAAAGAAATGGCTCCACAAGTTTCTTCTCTTAAAGATGAATATGAAAAAGATATTAATTTTGTTTTTTTAAATGTTGATAATCAAAAATGGGGTAATTACATCAAAAAGTTTTCTGTCAATGGGATTCCTCAAGTTAATCTTTTTGATAAGAAAGGCAATTTAATATCTACTTTTATTGGTAAACAAGATGAAATAAAAATAAGAGAATCTATTAATAATTTAGAAAAAGAAGAGAATCCCTATGAGGAAATTGTTAATGCTGAATTTTCAATAATTCAAGAAAATAAAAAAAATGAGGTTAATCCTCGTAGTCATGGATAATTTTTACCATCCTAAAGATTTTGATACAATAGGAAAACTTTTTTTAAAAATCGACTTGCAATTCTGAGCGATAGACTTGTGTTCTTTTTGGGTGCCGTTAGCTGATCTTAAATGAATGTAATGGATCCACGATCTACATGATCCAGACATATAGATTCTTGTTGGAGTAGCTAATGGTAAAACAAATCTCGCACATTCTTTTGCTACGCCTTCAGCGAGTAAATCTTCATATAATTCTGATGCAGCCTGAAAATGTAAACCAATTTTTTCATTGAATCTTTTTTTTAACTCATCAGGGAGATCGGGGATTGAATTTTGCCTATTTTTGAAATCTTGACGCCTTAGTTCTGGTAAGGGAATATTACCCAATTGAGAACTATCTGCATATCTCTGTGAAAATTCCTGGAAAGTAAATGATCTATGTCTTAAAATTTGTGCAGCGATACCTCTGTTGGTTTCTATTTGTAAAGTCATAAATGACTGTTCGAAAACGCTCCAATGTTCATTTTTAATGCAATAACTCAATAATTTTGAGTAGTCCTCATTTTCCTGATTTTTTGGGTTACTAACTCTTGCAATGTAAGCCATTGTTTTTTCTGCATCAGGAGTTAGCGAAATTAGTTCAACTTTACTCATTTTAGATTTTCGCTAGAGTCACCTTTTCTGGTTGGTTTTGATATTTACCTCTTCTATCTTCATAGGTTGTAGAGCATGGATCACCTTCAAAAAAGAGTAGTTGGCAAATGCCTTCTTCTGCATAAATTCTGCAATCTGCACCAGAACTATTACTAAACTCTAAAGTTAGATGACCTTCCCAACCTGCTTCTGCAGGTGTCGTGTTAACAATAATTCCTAGTCTTGCGTAAGTGCTTTTGCCAATACAGATCACAGTTATATTTTCTGGTACTTTCATCTTTTCTAAAGCCACTCCTAAACCATAGGAGTGAGCAGGAAGAATAAAAAAGTCTCCATCATTGTCATGGTGAAGAACAGTTTTTTCTAAATTATTAGGATTAAATTTTTTGGGATTCATCACAGTCCCAGGGATATGTCTGAAAATTAGGAATTCTTTTGATGAAAGTCTTAAATCATATCCATAGGATGAACATCCGTAACTCAAAACTGGCTTTTGTTTATTGTCAGGTTCAAGATGCCTCACTAAATTTGATTGAAAGGGCTTTATCATTCCTTCCGAGGCTTTTTGATTTATCCAGAGATCATTCTTTAGCATAGTTTTATGAGCGAAGTTCAGTAATTTGGTTGGCCATTAATAATAGATCTTTGGGTATATCTGTACCAGTAAGGATTACATCTCCTGATATAAATCGGTTTTCAAGTGTTGAAATCAAATCATCTTTATCGATAATTTTCATGTCAATAGCTAAAAAAATTTCATCAAGTATCATTTGTTCATACTCTCCAGACTGTAGTTTTTTTTTGCAAAAATTCCATAATTCAAAAGTAGATTCATGAATAGATTTTTTTAAATTTTTATTATTTTCAATTTCTTCAGAATTGTATTGATCAAAAGAATGTGATGATCTTACCCAGGTCAAATTACCGCATAGCTTTACTGCATTATCAATTCCTTGCTTGACTCCTCCTCTCATAAATTGTATTAAGAGCACTTTTCTGCCAAGAGCAGCATTTCTTAGAGAGTCTCTAATGATAGATGGGTAACTTCCTCTGTATGATGATTGATAAATTTGAATTTGCCCATTTTGCGTAAATTTTTGTCTGTTGATTTTGTTAGAAGTATTTATATTTACAACATCAAGATTACTTTTGGAATATAGATGAGATGAACTAATTACCATTATTTAAATTCTTTCTACATGCAGTATAATTAGAATCTATTGACACTGCATATAGTGTAATTTTACTTAAAAAAGGGTTAATCAAGTACAAACTGATTTTTAAAGGGTTATCAATAAACCAATAAGAATTTAAAATTGTTACTGTTGATACAAGAAATTTTAGAGTGCCTCCTTAAATTTTTTAATAGTAAAGATATTTATGATACCTGCTTCACGAGGATTCAACCGCTTTAGTTCGCAACAGTCAGGACAAAGTAAAATCAATTCTGTTGGAGAACGTTTCCCAATTAATAGAACTTTAATGGAAGTGATTAAAGGTCTAGATGGAGCAAACACAGAAATGGTTGAAAGATCTAAAACAATATTTTTCCCTGGGGACCCTGCTGAAAAAGTTTATCTCATAAGAAGAGGTGCAGTAAGATTGTCAAGAGTTTATGAGTCAGGTGAAGAAATAACTGTTGCTCTTTTAAGAGAGAATAGTCTCTTTGGTGTTTTATCTCTTCTAACAGGCCATAGATCTGATCGTTTTTACCATGCCATAGCATTCACAAGAGTTGAAATGATAACAGCACCTGCAAATTCTGTTTTAAGAGCTATAGAGGAAGATGCATCAGTAGGACTACTTCTTTTACAGGGCCTTTCTAGTAGGATCCTGCAAACTGAAACTATGATAGAAACTCTTACACACAGAGATATGTCTTCTCGTTTAGTAAGTTTTTTAATGGTTCTTTGTAGAGACTTTGGAGTTGCAGGTGAAAAAGGTATTACAATAGATCTAAGGCTTTCACATCAGGCAATTGCTGAAGCTATTGGTTCTACAAGAGTAACCATTACAAGATTATTGGGAGATTTAAAGGATTCAGGGCTTCTGAATATTGAAAGAAAAAAGATCACAGTATTCGATCCAATTGCTCTTGCAAAAAGATTTAATTGATTCATCATTAATTATGATGTACTGAGTGTATACAAAAATGTGGCTTGGATTTTAATTGTTTTTTTAATATTTTTAGGGGGACTTATTGCACCATTTGGGGATATTCTTGGAACAAAGATCGGAAAAGCAAGATTTAGTATTTTAAAATTAAGACCGAAAAAAACAGCAACTATAATAACTATAATTACAGGAGGGTTTATTAGTTCAATATCAATAGGGTTATTGATTTTAGTTAGTGAAGAATTTAGGCAAAGGCTTTTTGTGGATATTCCTTTGTTGCAAAAAACTTTAGATAAAAGTAAAAAAGCTTTAGTCCCTTTACAGAAAGAGCGAAAAGAACTTGAAAGTAAAATTATTCAAAAAGAAAACGAGTTAAATCAATTAAAAAGTAGTATTAAAGAATTTAGGAGAGGCAATATTGTTATTAAAAGAGGGCAAACTTTATTTATTGCTGAGGTTAATTCCAGCTCAAATATAAAACTAGACTTAACAAAAATCTATAATGAAGCTGATAAATTTGTTAGAAAAATTGTTTTCCCGATTAATAAAGATGCAAAAAATATTCTTTTGTGGAGACCTAGTGATATCTCAAAAATTGAGACAATAGCTTCTAGAGGCGGCGACTGGATTTTATTAATTAAATCAGCAACAAATGTTTTAAAAGGGGATAATTATGTGTTTGTATCTCCTGATTTATTAGAGAATAAATTTATAGTCAAAAAAGGAGATGTCATTACAAGTGCAATTATGGAAAAAAGTGATTTAAATTTTAAAGAAATAAATTTAAAAATAAAATCACTGTTAAGAGAAACAAGGGATGAAATTAAGTCAAAAGGTTCACAAGTTGTTGAAATTAATACAAATGGAAATTTTGTAAAAAAAATTAGAGACTTTCTTCAAGAAAATCAAAATGTAAATTTTATGTTAGAAGTAGTATCTTTGAGAGATAGCAAAACTGTAGAACCCATAGTCGTTGAAATTAATATTGTAAAGATTGCATCTTAAATGGCTAGAGTAGTAACTATTGATCCTGGAAAAAGTAAATGCGGCTTAGTCCTAGCGGAAATTAGTGAAAAAAAAGTTTACAAAGCGATCATCCTGAAAAGTGAATTACTTGAGAATTATCTTAGAAATTTAATTTCCGCTGAGGATATAGAACAAATTATTATTGGCAATGGCACCACCAGTAGAGAAATTAGAGAAAAACTACATTTCTTTAAAAAAGAAATAATAACTTTTGAAGAAAAAAATACTACCTACAGGGCTAAAGCGAGATATTTTGAACTTTTTCCAATTAGTGGCCTGAAGTTTTTAATACCTAGAGAAATTTTTATTCTTAATAAAAACCTTGATGCCATATCAGCTTTGATTATTTTAGAGGATTACTGCAGAATGAAGTTTACTTTGAATCAGAATATAGATTTTAAAACTTGGCTGAAATAGTGAATTTATATTCATTCCCTGCTTCTAGTTCATAATCTTTTTTTAGTAAAAACCTCAATAAGGCATCCTCAATTAAAGCTCTTCCCAAAGGTGGATTTACTGTTAGTAAACCTTTATGAAAAGACCATATAAAAGTCCACCGAAATTGACTAGCTTTTACAACCCCCTGAATTTGCTTTTTTGAGAAGGAATATTCCTTAACACTTACATTGGCAATCGTTTCAGGTTTTGAACGCATTACTTAAGGTTAGTCTTGGTTAAAAGAGTTTAATTCATTAATTATATGATCTTCTTTTTTAGTATTTAGATGTTCGAGGGATTCTATTACTCTCTTAAACACTTTATCCAATATTAATTTTTCTTCTAGAGAAATATTTCCTAATACATGTGAAATAGTATTGAAATTATTTTCTCCTTTTATTAGGGGAGGTGACCCAATACCAATTCTTATTCTCTTAAAGTTTTGTGACTGCAATTGTTCAATGATGCTTTTAAGCCCGTTATGTCCACCTGAGCTTCCTTTTCTTCTAAATCTTATTTTTCCAAGGGGAAGATCTTTATCATCGACTATTATAAAAATTTGATCTAAGTTTACTTTGTACCAATCAACGATTGCTCGGACAGCATAACCACTGTTATTCATAAACGTATTTGGTAAAAATAACCTAAAGGTGTAGTTATTGATTTGAAATTCTGAGCAGGAACTTTTAAGTTTATCTTTTAATAAAAAATTTGAATTATATTTTTTTGAGAGCTTTTCAAGCAGCAAAAAACCTATATTGTGTCTACTGTTGTAATATTTTTTCCCAGGATTCCCAAGTCCAATTAAATATATTTCATGCATGATGTATATCTAAATCTCACTTAATTGAGAATTATAAATATATATAAACTATAACTAATTAAAAAAACAAAATTTCAAAAAAAGTTATTTAGCGATAACTATGTGAAATAAATAACTTCTTGAGAAAATTTTAGAAATTAGTTTCCATTCCAATCTACTGAGAAACCCTGTAGTAGTAGGGATTGGTTATAAATTTGCAAAAGAATAACCAAAAAAACAAGTAGTAGTAGGCCTATGACAGTCATCACAGGAACTGCTCCCCAACCAGGTACTACTTTCCCTTGACCTGAATTACCAATTGCTTTTAGAAGACTGCCTAAGGCTGTTTTTTGACCCATTTGAATCACATAATCGAATATTATTTCGCTATTGTATAAGAACTTATACATAAATTGTTTACAAACTTAGCAAAATTGATGCAAACTTTATCATCTGCTCCAGATCCTGCAGTTTCCATAGCAGTAACAATTCTGGCATTACTCCTAGCTTTAACCGGTTTTGGTCTTTGGACTGCATTTGGACCCAAAGCTGCAAAGCTTACTGATCCTTGGGATGACCATGACGATTAATCTTCTTTAAAGTATTTCAAAATTTTCCAAAAATACAAAAAGTAAACAATTAACCATAGTTTAACTATAAATTTAATAAGATATAAATCTGTCAGCACTAGTAATTCCATGCTTGCCTTAAAAATTTCTGTTTACACTATCGTCTTCTTCTTCGTTGGAATATTTCTTTTCGGCTTTTTGGCAAGTGATCCAACAAGGACGCCTAATAGAAAGGATCTAGAGAGTCCTCAAGATTAAATATTTCTACCTAGGAATCATATTGAAGATCTTGAAATTTAGAAAACTTATATTTACAAATTTATTTTTATTTAATTTATTCAATTTTTCATATCCTGATTAAACTTCATCTATAGACAGTAATATTTTTCGATTAGATGGTTTAAGTTAAAACAATGCAAAACTATCAATTCTAAAAAAACTTCTTTAGATAAAAAAATTGACGAATCTATTCAGGAAATAGCTTTAAGAGAGAATTTAAATCAAGAATTCCAGCTAGAAATACAATCTGATAAACAATTCCAGCAAGAATCTGTTTTATATGCTGAGGGTAATGTTATTGCTAATTATAAAGGAAATACTTTAAAAGCTGATTTACTTGTCTACGACAAGTCAAAAGGAATTGTGAAAGCAGGTTTAAATTCGATCAAATTTCAGATCTTTTCACTTTAAATTTAGCTTTTGATCAACAACTATATGGACCTATACTCTTGAAAACTGATGCTACTTTAAATCTTGATAAGAATTCACAAGATTATGGAGATTTTATAAGTTCGAAAATTTCGATAAGTTTAAAAAAAGATCATATGAATTAGGGGTTTTTTATCAACCTTATAATCAATTTGGAGGAATAAATTTCTCTCTAAATGGTTTCGAATAATTCATTGGATTGATTAAACTTTGTGTAGGGTAGATCATTTATTTTTTTTTCGATTAGTTTTTTATTTGCAAGGAGTGTTGAGGTTGCGTCCCACTCACCAGTCAAAAACATATTTTTTGAAGAAATCTTTATTTCTAAATCAAAATTAAAAAAAGTAGATTTGAAGGTTGATTCATTAATGTTTATTTCACATAAGGAATTATTTATATATTTATTTTCTTGTATATTTTTAATTAATTTTTTTGGGAGTGTGAAACATGGTATTCCAATAGCTATACAATTGCAGTAGAAAATTTCTGCAAAACTTTCTCCAATTATCGCTCTTATTCCCCACCTAAGAAGGGCTTGGGGTGCATGTTCTCTGCTAGATCCGCATCCAAAATTACTATTAACAATTAGTATTGAGGATCCTTTATTCGACTCCAAATCAAAAGGATGTTTACCTTTAAGATTTTTTCTATCATCTTCAAAAACGGATTGTCCTAAATTATCGAAATTTACACATTTTAAAAAACGAGCTGGAATAATTCGATCGGTATCAATGTCATCACCAATTAATACTATCGATTTACCTACTATTTTTGATATAGGCCCTACTGGGGCTTGAAACTTTTTGATCATTTTCACATAAAATTTCTTATGTCTGTTACTTTCCCTGATATTGCAGCAGCTGCAACCATCGCAGGACTCATTAATAATGTCCTTCCATTTGGGGATCCTTGTCTTCCTTTGAAATTTCTATTACTAGAACTTGCACTAAGTTGATTACCTATTAGCTTATCTGAATTCATTGCTAAACACATTGAACAGCCTGGTTCTCTCCATTGAAAACCTGCATCAAGGAAAATTTTGTCAAGTCCTTCTATTTTTGCTTCTTTTGCTACTTTCTCAGATCCTGGGACTACAAATGCTTTTATATTCTGAGATACTTTTTTGTCTTTTACTACTTTAGCAGCAACTCTTAAGTCACTTATTCTTCCATTGGTACAACTGCCTATGAAACAAACATCAATTGGAGTATCCTTAATTGACTGTCCTGGTTTGAAACCCATATATTCATAAGCTTCTTTAGCAACAAATTGGTCATCTGGGGACAATTCTTCTAAAAGAGGGATTTTTTGGTTGATGCCTACACTTTGACCTGGAGTAATTCCCCAGGTTACGGTTGGTTCTACTTTTGAAGCATCAATTTTAGTTACATCATCATAAATAGAATTTGCATCGCTTTTTAATGATTTCCACCATAAAAGTGCTTCATCCCAATTCTCATTTCTGGGCGCACATAATTTATTTTTAATGTAACTAAAAGTCTTTTCATCAGGATTTATGTAGCCGCATCTCGCCCCACCTTCAATAGACATATTGCATATTGTCATTCTTTCTTCCATTGATAATGAATTGATTGCGGGTCCTGCAAACTCATATGCAAAACCTACTCCAGCCTTTACACCAAGTTTATTGATAATATGAAGAACTAAATCTTTAGCATAAACCCCATTAGATAATTTATTTTCACACCAAATCTGCCTTACTTTCAATTTGTTCATGGCTATGGTTTGGGTAGCAAGAACATCTCTAACTTGGCTTGTACCTATCCCAAAAGCAATGGACCCAAAAGCTCCATGCGTTGAAGTATGAGAATCTCCACAAGCGATTGTCATACCAGGCTGGGTTAGCCCCAATTCTGGAGCTACTACATGAACTATACCTTGATTTCCACTGCCAATATTAAAAAATCTTATCTTATGTTCTATGCAGTTCTTTTCAAGTGTTTCAATCATTTGCTCGGCAAGATTATCTTTAAAAGGTCTGCTTTGATTATCCGTTGGCACAATATGATCAACTGTAGCGACAGTCCTACTAGGGAATTTTACCCTTAAATTTTTGTCTTTTAAAGCGCCAAATGCTTGAGGACTTGTTACTTCATGGATGAGGTGAAGACCAATAAAAATTTGATCTGAGCCACCAGGGAGACTGGAAACTTTGTGTAAATCCCAAACTTTATCAAATAAGGTATCTTTACTCAATTTGTAAAAAAGTTACTTACTATCCGATAATAGGATTAATCTGAGGCTGTTTAAACACACATTTACACTTAGTGTTTGAATTTCAAGTCTATTTCGGGTTGAATTAAATTGTTTTTTTATAGTAGTTATATAATTATTCGGTCCTGAAATTGAGATATAGACAAGTCCAACTGGTTTATTTTGACTGCCTCCGTTAGGACCAGCTATTCCACTAATTGATATTGCCCAATCTGCTCTTAATTTCTTTTTGACATTAATTGCCATAGCCTCACAAACTTCTTCAGAAACAGCTCCATATTTTGCAAGCTTTTCTTCAGAAATATCTAATAATAAATGTTTTAGCTCATTACTATAGGAAACAATACTACCTTGAAAAACTTGAGATGAGCCTGATATTGATGTTAGTGATGCAGATAACAGGCCTCCGGTACAGGATTCAGCAAAAACAATAGTTTGTTTCCTCTTGGTTAATTCTTTTATTAAAATACTTGGAAGAGTATCATTATCTTCTCCAAAAATAAATTTAGAAAACTCTTGTTTTAATTTTTCTTTTATTGGTTTAATAATATTCTTTGCTTCAACTTCATTCTTTGCTCTGGCTGTGATTCTGAGTTTAACTTCTCCTAAGTTGGCATATGGAGCAACTGTCGGGTTTTTAAGATTTAATAGATCGTTAATTTTTTCTGCAACACTAGATTCTCCAATACCTGCAAATTTAAGGGTATTTGAAAAAAAGGAATAAGTATCTGAAAATTTGGTTTGAATGAAATCATACGCCGTTTCTTCCCACATAGTTTTCATTTCACTAGGTACTCCAGGGAATGTAAGAATAGTAAATCCTTTTATTGGTTCCCATATCATTCCTGGGGCAGTGCCCCTAGGGTTATTAATTATTTGAGCATTTTTTGGGAAAAAACATTGTTTCCTTAAGCTAGAGGAATCTTCATGGAGCTTTGAGTTTGGCAATTTTTGTTTAATTTCGTCCCATAAGTGCGGTCTTTCAAAAAGAGTTACATTAAAAGATTTGGCTATTGCTTCAGTAGTTAAGTCATCTGGGGTGGGTCCTAAGCCACCAGTTGTAATTAGAAGATTACTTCTTTTCGATATTTCTTGAATTACTCTTACAATTCGATCACAATTATCACCTACAGTTGATTGCCTAAAGTGATTTAAGCCTAATTGAGATAACTGTTCAGAAATCCATTGAGCATTTGTATTTATGATATTTCCTAAGAGTAGCTCTGTTCCAATAGAAAGAATTTCAACTCCCTTGGAGTTAGGACTCATTTAATTGATGCTTCAAGTTTGCTTTCATAAAGAGGAAAACGATTACATAGGGTTAATACTCTTTCTTTACATTGACTTTCAATCAGTGAATCGTCTGGGTTAAGTAATCTATCAGCAATAATTTCACCAACTTCAGCAAAAGCATTCTCATTAAAGCCTCTAGTAGTTAAAGCAGCAGTTCCCAACCTTAGTCCGCTGGTTACAAAAGGTGATTCAGGGTCAAATGGAACGGTATTTTTATTTGCAGTGATATTAACTTCACTTACAAGCAAGTCAGCAATTTTACCAGTCATATTGATACTTCTTAAATCGAGTAAAACAATATGGTTATCAGTGCCGCCACTCACGATATCAATACCTCTATTTATTAGAGTTGAAGCTAGAACTTTTGCATTTTTAATTACTTGTTGGGAATAATTAACGAAATCTGGCTGTAAGGCTTCTCCAAATGCAACTGCTTTTGCGGCAATTATATGTTCGAGGGGACCACCCTGAGTTCCTGGGAAAACAGATTTATCAAATTTCTTTCCAAATTCTGCATCTTTACATAAGATAAGTCCACCTCTAGGCCCTCTTAATGTTTTATGAGTAGTTGTAGTTACTACATCACAATAAGGTATTGGATTTGGGTGAAGTTTACTTGCTACAAGACCGGCAATATGTGCAATATCAGCCATTAAGAAAGCACCAACTTCATCTGCAATATTTCTAAATGATTCAAAATCGATTGTTCTTGGATAAGCAGAATATCCGCATATGATCAATTTTGGTTTTGTTTCAAGTGCTATCTCTCTTATTTCATCAAAATTTAATTCACTAGTTTCTTTATTTACACCATAGTGAACTGCATTGAACCACTTACCACTCATATTTACTGGAGACCCATGAGTTAAGTGTCCACCATGAGATAAATCCATCCCCATGATTGTGTCGCCAGGTTTAAGTAGACTTAAGAAAACAGCAGCATTTGCCTGTGCTCCACTATGGGGTTGAACATTAGCCCAATTTGCATTAAACAATTTTTTCGCTCTCTGAATAGCTAATTCTTCGATCTGATCAACAAATTCACATCCCCCGTAGTATCTTTTTTGGGGTAATCCCTCGGCGTATTTATTTGTAAGGACAGAACCTTGAGCCTCCATAACGGCAATTGATGCGAAATTTTCGCTTGCGATTAACTCAAGATGAGTTTCCTGCCTATTTTTTTCAGATTTGATAAAATTTGATATTACTGGATCACTTTCTTTAAGATTTTGAAGGATATTCATTGAATTTGATAAGTAATATCCATAATATAGACGATATTTTTTAGAAAAATATAAAAAGAATATTTCAGATTTTTAAACGCGCCTGGAGAGATTCGAACTCCCGACACCCTGATCCGTAGTCAGGTGCTCTAATCCACTGAGCTACAGGCGCATAATTATGTAATATCTCTGTTTCAGGGTCTCTTAGTCAACTAGATTTCGGGTAAAATATCTATTATTAACAATCTTATTATTAATATGCCTATAAAGTGGTACGGAAATGGTGATTTAGAAGATCCTATCTATAAACATTTTTCTCGAATAGTAAATTTTGTTATTCACTGCATGATATTCACTGCGATTGTGAGTGGCACGTGGCTTTTAAAAGAGATTAAATATGAAATCGGCTATTTCAATAATTTTGCAATTGTCTGGTCAGTTCTTTTGGCCTCCCATTTACTTTTCGTAATTATAAAAAAACCTAAAGATACTTCAAAACAATCAACTTAAATCAATTTATATCTATGGACTCTCAGATACGTATAAGTGATCTGGAAAATGTTATTTCCGAAAAGGTTTTTATAAAAATAGAAAAGTGGAATTTGTATCTTGGAGACGCTGGCCTAGCTAGGCATCTTGCTATTGAATGTATAAGCAATAAAGATCAGGGCCCATCTGAGGCTGCAAAATTAAGTTTGAAAGCAATAAATGTAAAGGTAGGAGATGGTGTTAATAGTATTCCACTGATTAATTTAATTACTAACTCACAAATTCTTGAACTAGAGGAGATTTTGGAAAGTTTTTTTTAAAAACTAAACCTCTTTTTTTGAAACTTTAAATTTATTTACTTTCAAGCATTTTGTAAGTAAATAATAAATTACAAAAAAAGTTAGAGTTCCAAATATTAATAGTAAAAATTCCGCGAGATTTGAATTGAAGTTATTCGTAGTTTTCAGAATAGTAAAACAAAGTGTGCAGTCTATAAATGCTGCTAATGACATAAGGCTAATCTTCCTCAATAATTCCAAGTTAGTCAAAATGATATTTTCATTGCGCAGATTAAAAGAAAGAAAAATACAAACTATAAAGTTGACTATTACTGAAGATAAAATTATTCCTACAACTCCAAAATTATATGGAGAAAGATTTCCAAAATTATTAATTGGGGCACCAATTAAAAACCAATCAAAAAAAATATTTAATAATATCCCTGCTAATGATGACTTGAAAGGGAAGTTTGTTTTTTCTATTGAATAGTAAGTTCTTACTAATAAATCTCTATAAAGATAGAAGGGTATGCCAACTGCATAAGCAATTAATATATTCTTTACTTTTAAAGTTGCTGAATAATCAAAAGATCCTCTTTGAAACACTAATTGAACGATTTGATTATTGAATGTTATGAAAAATCCGGTTAAAAAAATAGCTGTCAAGAAACAGTACTCTATCCCAGATATCAATTGTTTTTGGAGACCTCTTTCGTCTTTTTCACTTCTCAATTTAGAAAATTTTGGAAGTAATGGCAGAATCAAGGAGTTAGATAATATACCTAAGGGGGCTTGTATGAGAAAGTTTCCGTAAGCTAGTCCAGATGCTGCGCCTTGAAAACTTGAAGCGAAAAACATATCGATAAAAACATTAATTTGACTTAGACCTGATGATATAGATGCTGGAATAATTAGTTTGAAAATCCTCCTCTCTTCATCATTAAATAAATTGAACTTTGACTCTAATCTCAAGAGACCAATTTTATTTATTTCCCAAATTTGAACAACAAACTGAATTAAAGTTCCTGTTAAAGTTGCAAATGCCAGTAATCCCTTGTAAGTAAATAAATTAGAAGATGTATTTTCTTGGTTGAAAATCCAACTTAATAAAATAAAAAAAATAATAGTTACGCTTGTTATCGCTGGACTTATACTTGATAAAAAGAATTTTCTTTGTGAATTTAAGGCGCCAAAGCTTAAACCTATGAAGCCGGATAGAGGGATGCAAGGTGTAAGTATTTTTAATTGGTAAGTGGCAATTGATTTAGCTTCGTAACTTAAATTTGGGGCCAATAAATCAATTAATAAACTTGAATTCGAGTAAATTAATACGGCTAAAATTAATAATAGTATTGAAAGTTTTATGCTTACTTGAGTTAAAACAATCCCTCCATTTTTTTTGTTAAGCGGAGTTAAAACTGCAACGACTGCGTTATGCAATGGACCATTAATACCACCAATAATTATTAGCAAAAAACCAGGAATTATATATGCATAATTGAACGCGTCGTATGTTATACCAACCCCAAAGGCAGCAGCTATAAATATTTGCCTTATACATCCAGCTAATTTACTTAGACTAGTACCAAACGAAATTGAAAAAACATTATTTTTTAAAAATGAATGCATTTGGATTCGTCTAAATTTTTCAATAAGTTTAAGTTTCAATTATATTTGATTTCTAACTAAAGACATATTTATGAATGATCGGATAATTGATTTTGATCCATTAATTGAAGGGGTTTTAATTAAGAGGTATAAAAGATATCTAGCAGATATTGCATTAGAGAGTGGAGAAGTCGTAACTGCTCATTGCGCTAACACTGGACCAATGAAGGGACTTTTGCGTGAGGGAGCAAAAGTACGAATAAGTGTTTCCACTTCTCCAAAAAGAAAATTACCTTTTACTTGGGAACAGATATGTGTTTTAGATGAAAAAAATGAGGAGGTTTGGGTAGGTATTAATACTCTATTTGCAAACAAGTTAATCAAAAAGGTTATTGAGAAAAATTTGCTTGACGAAATAATTGGAGAAATAGAGACAATTAAATCTGAAGTTCCTTATGGAAAAGATAAAAAAAGCAGAATTGACTTTTTCTTAACTCCAAAATCTTCAAATCCTGATAAACGTAACATTTACATAGAGGTTAAAAATACGACTTGGATTAGAGGAAATGTTGCTCTATTCCCTGATACAGTAACGAAAAGAGGCCAAAAACACCTTATAGAATTAAAGGAATTAATTCCTGAAAGTAAAAGTGTTTTAGTTCTTTGTATTACAAGAAAAGACGCTTGTTTTTTTGCCCCTGGAGATGAGGCAGATCCCTTATACGGCAATCTTTTTAGAGAATCTTTAAGTGCAGGAATGATAACGATTCCTTGTTCCTTTGAATTTCATAAAGATCACATATCATGGAGAGGAATTAAACCTTTGAAATAAATAAAAACTTGATATTTTGAAACTTCTAAAAATAAAATTTTTTAATTTAACATTTAATTTTTTAAGGTGCAACTATAAAATTGGTATCAACAACTACTAGACACTGATAAGTTTTTTGAATAAATTTAAATTTGAAAGGAAACAGTAAAACTGTTTTTTTGCAGATCTAATTTTTTTTTATGACCACTGCTTTGCAAACGCCTCAAAGGCGCTCTAGGTCCAAACTTCAAGATGCAAGTCTTGTAAATGGACCTATGCTCCTTTTGAGGAGTATTCGAGGATTTAGTTCAAACCGCTCTATGTTGTGGCTTGCAACTGTTCCCCTAGCTTTGTTTGGTTTAGGTATTTTTAATCTTTCAGCTCATGCAGCTGATTTACCTGAGTTGAATGCAGCTTTTCTTGCTAACAATTTATGGCTTTTGATCGCTACTATTCTAGTGATCTTTATGAACGCCGGTTTCGCTATGGTTGAGGCAGGTATGTGCCGTTCTAAGAACGCTGTTAACATCCTTGCTAAAAACCTCTTTGTATTTGCTCTAGCTGTAACTTCATATTGGTTTATCGGCTATTCATTAATGTACGGAGGAAGTGTTGCCGACGGTTGGCTTTATTTTGGCGGCTTATTTTTTGATCCAACAGTTACTGCAGATATGGTAACTGATGCTGGATTAGTCCCAACAGTTGATTTCTTGTTCCAGTCTGCGTTTGCAGGAACTGCGGCAACTATCGTTTCCGGTCTTGTTGCTGAAAGAGTTAAATTTGGAGAATTTGTTGTTTTTGCTGTTGTATTAACTGCATTTATATATCCAATTGCTGGAAGCTGGAAATGGAATGGTGGTTGGCTTGATTCTTTAGGTTTTGTTGATTTTGCTGGTTCTTCAATTGTTCACTCAGTTGGAGCATGGGCAGGTCTTGTAGGAGCTATGCTTCTTGGACCAAGAATTGGCAAATACTCTGATGGAAAACCACAGGCTATGCCAGGACACAATATGGCTATAGCTACTCTAGGTGCATTAGTCCTATGGATAGGTTGGTATGGGTTTAACCCCGGTTCTCAACTTGCAATGGATCAATGGGTTCCATATGTTGCTGTAACAACTACTTTAGCAGCAGCAGCTGGAGCTATTGGTGCAACTATTGTTTCAACATTAACTTCTGGTAAGCCTGATCTTACAATGATAATTAACGGAATCCTTGCTGGTTTGGTTAGTATCACTGCTGGTTGTGGTGATATGACTCTTGCTGGAGCCTGGTTCGCAGGACTGGTTGGCGGAATTATCGTTGTATTTTCTGTTGCAGCCCTTGATGCCGCTGAGATTGATGATCCTGTAGGCGCATTCTCTGTTCACGGAGTTTGTGGTGTATGGGGTACTGTAGTTATTGGTCTTTGGGGTACAGCTGTACAAGGCGATGGTGCAGGTATGGGATTGTTCAATGGTGGAGGTATTACGCTTCTTCTAGTTCAAGCTCTTGGTGCCGCAGCATATGCTATTTGGACACTAGTTACTTGCTGGATTGCCTGGTCTGTAATTGGAGGATTATTCGGCGGAATCCGAGTATCTGAAGAGGAAGAGACTCAAGGCTTAGATATAGGAGAGCACGGAATGGAAGCATATCCAGACTTTGCATCTGCTAAATAATCTAACTGAAAATTGATTTTAGAAACCTGACTTATGTCAGGTTTCTTTTTTTTTACGAAAAATTATTTAAAACGTTGTAATATAAAAAGATGGATACTCAAGCTTTTAGAAGATCCCTTCATCATTCTGATAGATACAATAGAAGGGGTTTCGATTCTCCAACAAAAAGAGCTCAAGCGTTAGAAGAAGCTTACCAAAGTGATTTGATAAGTTCTATTAGGGATAATGGTTTTACTTATACTAAAGGCAGACTAAATATTAAGTTGGCGCAAGCCTTCGGTTTCTGCTGGGGAGTTGAAAGAGCTGTTGCAATGGCTTATGAAACAAGAAGACATTATCCAAATGAGAATATTTGGATAACTAACGAAATAATTCATAATCCCTCAGTAAATGATCATTTAAGAAAGATGAATGTAAAATTCATTTCAGCTAAAAATGGAATTAAAGATTTTTCTTTAGTTTCTAATGGGGATGTTGTTATACTGCCTGCTTTCGGAGCTACTGTTCAAGAAATGAAACTCTTGCATGAGAAAGGTTGTCATATAATTGATACAACTTGTCCCTGGGTTTCTAAGGTTTGGCATACAGTTGAAAAACATAAAAAACATGTTTTCACATCTATTATCCATGGAAAGTTCAAGCACGAAGAGACTCTTGCTACAAGTTCATTTGCTGGTAAATATTTAGTTGTACTTGATCTAGAAGAAGCAAACTACGTATCTGAATATATTCTGGGGAGAGGTAATAGAAATGAGTTTATGAATAAATTTGCTAAAGCTTGTTCTAATGGATTTGATCCTGATAAAGATTTAGAAAGAGTGGGTGTTGCAAATCAGACAACTATGCTTAAGAGCGAGACTGAGGAAATTGGAAAGGTTTTTGAAAGGACGATGTTAAAAAAATTTGGACCAGAAAACTTAAATAGTCACTTTTTAGCTTTTAATACTATTTGTGATGCAACTGAAGAAAGACAAGATGCAATGTTCTCTTTGGTTGATGAAGATCTTGATATTTTAGTAGTTATTGGAGGTTTCAATTCTTCCAATACTACTCACTTACAAGAAATAGCAATTACAAAAAATATTTCTTCTTTTCACATTGACACGCCTGAGAGGATATCAGTTAAGGAAAACTCAATATTTCATAAACCATTGGGATCGGAATTGGAACTTAAAAATAATTTTCTGCCTAGTGGAAAAATTAATGTTGGAATAACCTCAGGAGCATCCACTCCTGATAAGGTAGTTGCAGATGTTATTGAAAAGTTAATTGATATTGCTTCCTGAATTTGTTGTTCATTTATAAATTTGCTTAGTTTTTTTAATTTATTGGTCAGATTATTCCAAAAGATCTACTTTATTAACTACAATAATGAAAAATAAATGAAGTATGGAAGACAAAGCACAAACAAATCAGGTTCAAACAGCAAGTATGAATAGAACTAAAGCGCCCCAAAAAGTTGAAGTTGTAGTTGCTAATTCATCTTCAGGTTCAGAAGTAAATATCCTCGGAGAATTATCGATTTTTGTTTTAAGGATAGGTTTTTGTGCTTTGATGATTCATCATGGCCTAGAAAAACTTCAGGATCCGCAGGGTTTTGCTGAGTTTGTAGTTGGAAAGTACTTCCCATTTTTGCCAGGTGATCCTGTTATTTGGACATTTGGAGCAGCAATTACTCAATTAGTATGTCCATTAGGATTGGCTTTAGGGATTTTTGCGAGGCTTTCTTCTCTAGGTTTATTCTCTACCATGGCATTTGCTGTTTATTTTCATCTCCTTGATACTGGACTAGAAGGTTTTCCTTTGGCCGTCGTTGAAGGTCATAATTATGCTTTCGAATTATCTTTTATATATGGGGCTATTTCTCTCTACTTTCTATGTGCAGGCCCAGGCCGGTTATCTTTATTCAGAAAAACTAATAAGATTACATATTATCCAAAATCCACATGATTTAATGTAAAAAATGCCTTTTTTGGGTAAATATCATTGATATTCCTTTCAAATTACACATATCAATACTTTCTTGGTCTCTTAGACTTCCTCCAGGTTGAATAATAGCTTTTATTCCATATTCGTGTGCTAGTTCTACAGTATCTGCAAATGGGAAAAACCCATCGCTAGCCAAGACAGCATCAGAACATAAACTTCCAGCTGCTTTTAATGCAATTTTTGCTGCTCCAACTCTATTCATTTGTCCAGCTCCAATACCAATAGTTTTTTGGTCTTTTGCAATAACAATGGCATTAGATTTCACGTGTTTACAAATTTTCCATGCAAAATTTAGATCTAAGTTAGCTTGATTATTCGCATTTTTATTAGTTACTGAAATCCAATCCTCAGTTTTTTCTTGACTATCGTCAGTATCTTGAACTAGTAATCCTCCCATTATTGATTTAGTAGAATTTTGATTCTTTTTTGGAAGTTGATCTTTTGAAAACTTTAAAATTCTTAAATTCTTTTTAACTTTTAAAATTTCTAAGGCTTCTTCATCAAAAGATGGAGCGACGACACACTCTAAGAAAATATCTTTGAGGTGAACAGCGGTGTCACTATCAACATTTGAATTAAAAGCAACTATTCCTCCGAATGCACTAACAGAGTCACATTCCAAGGCATTCAAAAATGCTTTAGAAGCTGAATTACTTATAGAGGCACCACAAGGATTATTGTGTTTTAAAATAACGGAGGCAAACATGTCCGTTTTAAGTTCATCTTTTTCTGTGTAGCCAAATTCTAAAACTGTTGAAAGTGCCGACTCTAGATCCAATAGATTGTTATAACTTAAGTCTTTACCTTGTAATTGTTCTGCTGAGTTCCATCCAATGTTACTTAAACCGTACCAAAAAGCTTTTTGATGTGGATTCTCCCCATATCTCAAGGTTTTGATTAGTGGATAAGATTCAATATATTTGGAAGATTGTAAATCTCTTTCTTTTCTTATCCAATTAGATATTGCAGTGTCATAGTCTGCTGTATGTTGAAAAGCTTCAAGGGCTAATTTTGCTTTATATGCGTCTTTCAATTCACCTTTTTTACTTTCTTCAAGAAAATTTTGATACTGACTAGGATCTACTAAAACAGAAACATCTTTATGATTTTTAGCTGCAGAACGAATCATAGATGGCCCTCCGATATCGATATTTTCAATAGCATCTTCCCATTGTGCTCCTTGATCTACGGTTTTTTTAAAAGGATATAAATTGACAACTACTAAGTCAATTAACTCAAGGTTGTTAGTTTCTACATCTTTTTTGTGTTCCTCATCAGTTCTTTTAGCTAATATTCCCCCGTGTATTTTTGGATGTAAAGTTTTAACTCTTCCTCCAAGAATTTCTGGAGAATTTGTAAAATCAGCAACTTTAATAACTGGAATCTTAGCATCTATAAGATGTTTGGCAGTTCCTCCACTTGATAGAATTTTATAATTAAATTGCTCTATCAATTCCTTGCAAAATGGGATTATATTTTTTTTATCAGAGACACTTACTAAAGCTAATGGAGACATTATGGGAAAGTTTACTTACTTAAGAATATAAACATGAAATATGCTATCAATCATGAATTTGTCTCGATTAGCTCTCAAACTGCAACTCATAGAATTATTTTGATGCATGGTTGGGGAGCTGATTCAGATGACCTTTTAACATTTGGAAAGGAGATGACTGAAAAAATAAATCTTGATTTTGAGGTAATTTCTTTGAGGGCTCCTGGATTACACCCAAGCGGTCAGGGAAGACAGTGGTATGGATTATACCCACATGATTGGAATGGAGCTGAGGTTGAAGTAAATAAACTTTTAGTTACATTAAAAAAATTTGATACTGATCAGATTCCACTAACAAAAACAATTTTGTTGGGGTTCTCTCAGGGGGCGGCAATGGCAATTGATGCGGGATTTCAGTTAGATTTTGGATTAATTGTTGCTTGTAGTGGTTATCCTCACCCCAACTGGACCCTAGGAGAAAAATTCTCGCCATTGATTATTAGTCATGGTTTATTTGATGACGTTGTGCCTATAGATGCTTCTAGGAATATTTATGAACAGGTAAAATGTAAGTCTTCTAAATTTTGTGAATTAATAGAATTCGATGGATTTCATCAAATTGATTCAAATTTAATTAATTTTATTAGTTCAAATATAAGTAATATTTTTTAAACAAAAGCATATTCATATTCTTCAATCTCTTCCCAATCATCTGCAGTAAGTTCTAGACCCTCAAATATTTTTTCTTCACCAATTCCTTCAACTACAACTTTTAGTGATGGAAATAGAAAATGATTTTCTTCAGCATATTGAGCACTAAATAAACCTTTTTCACCCCAAAAAAACCTATCGGTGGTATGTTCATTTCTTCTGACATTAAAAACCGAAGGCGCAGATAGACCATTTTCAGCAATGAACCTTCTTGCTGCTGTAACTGGTTTATGTTTGCCAGTTTCGATATGATAAATAGGTACATGTGCCATTACTCTTTGGCCGGCCAATCTTCTTCTGCTGATTCTTTTTCTTTTTTTTGACATTGATTGGTACTCCTGAAATTATTAATGAGATTAGTCTTATTTATTTTTACTAATCTTATATATGTGATTTTAAATTCACTTCAAATTACATAGAGGACCCATCAACCCCTGATGTAGCTTAAAATATGATTAAATATTCATATTTAAGGCTGGCTAAAGTCAGACCTCTTTATATATCTTAATACTTTTTTCATATTTTACAAGCCCTTTTTCAAGTTTTTTTTAAAAAAATTTCTCAAAATTTCATTAATTATGAATCTTTCAAAAAAATTTGAAGAACTAATTTTAAAACAGTTAGAGAGTTTTGGTTGCTCGATGGGAGTGACTAATTTAGTTATGTATCTTGCTTCAGCTAAGCAAGGAACTAAAGCATCTTTTGAAATGATTGGTCAATGGCCTCAAATTGATAGGCTTCTTACATCAATAGAAGATGATCCTTCACTAAAAGTTTCATCGCCTAATAGAAGATGGTACCCGCTTCAAGAAAACGATATTCTACTTGGTGTCCTTAGAGTAGAAACTGATTTGAAAGGGGAGAATTGGCCAGTATCTCTTGATTCTAGATTAAAAGCGCTTTCAATATCTTTAGCTAAATGCGTCTCTATCGAATTAGAACGTCAAAACAAAAATGAAGAAATTAATTATTTAAAAAATCAGGTCAACACCATAATCCATCAATTAAGGAATCCATTGGCTGCAATTAGGACATATGCAAAATTACTAATAAAAAGACTTGGTTCAGATGATGACTCTATTGAAATAGTCGAACGCTTGATAATAGAACAAAAACAAATTAATCAATATATGGATTCTTTTGCGCAATTAAATTCACCTGTTAAACTTCCTCTAGAAATTGGAGAGGAAAGATTATTATTACCACCAAATTTAGATAATAAAAAGGTAATAACAGTTAAAAGTTTATTGAGTCCAATATTAAAAAGGGGTAAAGCTAATGCGGACTTAGAGAATAGAGTTTGGACTGAACCTACTCTTTGGCCAGATTGGACCATAACTCCTTTAAAGGCAAAATATGCTGTAATTGCGGAAATTGTGGCCAATTTGTTAGAAAATGCGTTTAGATATGCCCAAAAAGATGCTGAAATTGGACTCAAAATCACGAGTAATGGACTTTGTATATTTGATGATGGTAAAAAAATAACCAAAAATGAAAACGAGAAAATTTTTGAAAAAGGTTTTAGAGGATCTGCCGCTAAGAAGAAAGGTGGCACTGGTGTGGGACTTTTTTTGGCTAGGAAATTAGCAAAACAAATTGGAGGAAAATTGAGATTGCTGGAAAAAAACTCGGTTGATGTTACTGAAGAATTAAAAAATCTCAAGAAGAAAAATATTTTCTATTTAGAACTTCCTATAAAAGAATTGAATGCATAAACAAAATTGCAGTTTCAACTAGTACAACACTTGCACCGCAGGCATCTCCATTGAAGCCTCCAATTTTATTACCCAGTATATTTGGGATAGAATAGCTTAGAAAAATACCAACCAAAATAAGAATGAAAAATTTAATTAATAGTGCTTGGGATGTAATTGAAACTAATTGGTATGAAATGAAAATTAAAAGAAAAATAATTGAGATCAAAGATTCTTTTTTAAATCCATTCCAAAACTTTTTGTGACTTATAGATTTTTTCTTATAACTCATATATTTAAACTTTTCTATAAAAAATAAATTTGAAAATCTTCCCCAAAATAAGCATATAGGTAAAACAAAAATTATTTGTGTTTGAATTTTCAGAATGCAAGCAATTTGAATTAAAGTTATGAAAACTAAAGCTTGAACGCCAAAGGAGCCAACTTTACTATCTTTCATGGCTTTTAAACGTTTCTTTTTGCCCGCAAAAATACCATCGAAAGTATCCATTAAACCATCGAGGTGAAGACCGCCAGTAATTAAATATCCTGAAGCTAAACAAATTAATACAGAGCCATAAATTGACCAAGAGTTTGTTTTAAAGAAAACAAAAATATAACTCTGTATTGTTCCAATAAAAAATCCTAAAGGCGGCGCAAATTGTGCAATATTTTTAAATTCGGGATTAATTAAAGGTATCTTTGGAAATGTCGTGTAGAAAATCCAAGATCCTGCAAAATTTTTTATTAAATATTTTTTGATGAGTTAAAAGTAGATTCAATTTTAAATAATAAGGTAGATTAATGAAAAAGGATCAAAAAATTTTATAAATTATTGTGTTTGAATTTGAAATTACATCGGATTGCATTAATACAGGGGCAAGAACTGGTATATTTCATACACCAAATGGTAAGGTAAATACCCCAAAATTTATGCCTGTGGGTACTTTGGCAACGGTTAAAGGAATTTCATCTAAGCAGTTAATCTCTACAGGATCAGAAATGATTCTCTCAAATACCTTTCATCTTCATTTACAACCTGGAGAAAAATTAGTTAAGGCATCTGGTGGAATACATAAGTTCATGAATTGGCCTAAACCTATTCTTACTGATTCAGGCGGATATCAAGTTTTTAGTTTGGCCAAATTAAATAATATTTCTGATGAAGGAGTTGAATTTAAAAATCCAAGAGATGGAAGTCACGTATTTTTATCACCTGAAAAAGTAATAAAGATTCAAATGGATCTTGGATCGGATGTCGCAATGGCTTTTGATCATTGTCCTCCGCATACAGCTAACGAAAATGATATTGAGGACTCTTTAGAAAGAACTCATTCATGGTTGCAAAAATGTGTTGAGACTCATCAGAAATCCAATCAAGCATTATTCGGTATAGTTCAAGGTGGAAAGTATCCGAGATTGAGAGAATATAGCGCAAAATATACAAGTTCTTTTGATCTACCAGGAATAGCAGTGGGAGGTGTAAGTGTTGGTGAGGCAGTCGAAGAAATACATAGTGTAATTAATTACGTCCCGAAATTCTTACCAATAAATAAACCAAGATATTTAATGGGAATAGGCTCTTTAAAAGAAATTTCTTTAGCTGTTGCTAATGGATTCGATATATTTGACTGTGTTTTGCCAACAAGACTAGGAAGACATGGGACTGCATTTTTTAATGATGAAAGATTGAATTTGCGAAATGCTCGATTTAAAAATGACTTTTCTCCGATTGACAAAACTTGTAAATGCGAAACCTGTAAATCCTATTCTCGAGCATATTTGCATCATCTAATTAGAAATGACGAAATATTAGGTCTTAGTCTCATAAGTTTGCATAATATTGCTCACTTAATAAGATTTACCAATGCAATTTCTACTGCAATTAGAGATAATTGTTTTACAAATGATTTCGCTCCTTGGAAAACATCCTCTATTGCTCACCATACGTGGTAACGTCTTATCATAATTAATTAAATTATCAAAAAGGTGCTCATTCTATTTAATACATTCGCTGAATTGCCCGAGGCTTATAAGGCCTTTGCTCCAACTGTTGATGTTCTTCCACTGATTCCTTTATTTTTCTTTTTATTAGTGTTTGTTTGGCAAGCTGCAGTTGGATTTAAATAAAATTCTTAAAGTTTAGATTGTTACTATTAGACGGGATTTTCAAGTAAAATCGCATCTCCAGAATTTTCTACAGCACTCTCTATAAAGTCAGCAATTTTTAGTGCTCTTGAGGCTTGTTCACCATCTACCTCAGGTATTTCCTTGCCCTGAACGCACTTAAGAAAATGTTCCAGTTCTGCATAAAGAGGTTCAATGGAGGTTGTACTAACTTCTTCGACATATCCATCATTTCTATAAACTAATTCTCCATGCTCTGCTGTGTATGATTCATGAGACTTTCGATGGATTTGTAAAGAGTGATTTAAGAAATCAGTTTCTACTAGGCCATTTTGGCAGTGAGCACTTAAACTTCTAATTTTTTTGTGACTCATTTTGCTTGCAGTTAGGCTTGCAATAACATTATTTTTAAAAACTAAAGTAGCATTGACATAATCTATTAATCCTTGGCTATTTCTTCCTCCAACTGCTGCTAATTTTTGTATTTTTGAGTTTACAAGCTCCAAAATAAGATCAATGTCATGAATCATTAAATCCATTACTACAGATACATCATTTGCTCTGTCTGCATGAGGACTATGCCTCCTTGCTTCTAAAACAACAATTTCTTCATTGTTTACTATTTTATTTAATTCTCTAAAAGCAGGATTAAATCTTTCAATATGCCCAACTTGTAATAGACAGTTATTTGCATTAGCAGCCTGTATTAAAGATTTTGCTTCCAACTCGTTAGCTGCAATTGGTTTTTCAATGAGAACATTAGCACCTCCCTTGAGACAATCTAGTCCTACTTTTTGATGAAGTAGTGTAGGGACAGCGATACAGATAGCATCAACTTTTGGAATTAGGTCCTTATAATCCTTGAACCATTCACATTGAAATTGCTCAATAGCTAATTTTCCTCTCTCTTCATTTGGATCTGCGACTCCAATGAGATTGGCATCTTTGAGTAAACTTAGTACTCGAGCATGATGCCAGCCCATATTTCCTATACCTATGACTCCAACCTTTACGGGTGATGAGGTTGGTTGCATAATTTCAAATCCATATATTAATTATCATTATCCTCTATGGGGAGTCATATTTAGCTTTTGGGAAGAATTATTTTAACACGATCAATTTTTGGACCTGACATAGAAATAACTTCGAATTTAATGTTATTAAAATCTAAAACGTCGCCAATTTTTGGAACCATTTGAAATTTTTCTAACATAAATCCAGCAAGAGTATGATAATCAGTACCTTCTGGAATTGAACATCCTATCTTTTTATTGATTTCAACAATTTCTGATTTTCCAGCTATTGACCATTTTTTAGAGAAATTATCTAACATTCTCATATCTGAATAAATTCTATTATTGAGCATTTCCTCTCCAACTATTTCGCCATTTAGATCAGCTGCAGTTATAAGTCCTTCTGTTCCACCATGTTCATCAACTACTAGTAAGAACGGATTGTAGTCTCTAACTATTGGAAATATTTCTGCTAGTGAACATGTTTCTATTATTTTTGTTACTGGTAAAAGGAATGGCTCTAATAATGTATCTGCTTCCATTTCACCTTTTGAAATTGGCTTAGCTAGATAACGTAAATCTAATACACCTAATACATCATCTAAAGACTCACCAATGACAAAGAAGCGAGCATGTCGAGTTTTATCTACTTGTTTCATTAGTTCTGAAAAGGTTATATTTTTTGGCAAAGTTACCATTTCAGATCTTGGAATCATAACTTCTTTAACCTGTGTATCTTTTAAAGCAAAGACTCCCTCAAGAATATTCTTCTCATCTGGTTTTAAACCTGTTACGTTATCTGTTTCTATAAGAGTTTCTAATTCTCCAGCAGATAAACCAGAGTTTAAAGAATCCCATTTGTTATTTAAATTGAACAAGCCTAAACAGGCGCTAGCAAAGAATTCTATTATTTTCACTATAGGATTCATAGCTTTTCTCACGGCATCGAATATTGTAGTTAACCTTAATGCAGCAGATTCTGGATTGTTAATTACTAAAGCTTTTGGAATGAGTCCAGAAACAAGAGTAACAACTAAAACAACAAATAAAAATAATAGAAGATCATAAAATCTATTTGATAAAATATTACTTTTCCAATAATCATTAGCCAGGTTATTGCTGAGCCATCCAATTGCAATTAATGAAATTGTTACTCCAAATTGAGAAGCAATTAGTGAAGATCTAAAACGTTTTTGAATTTTTAAAATTGAAAATGCCCCTTTCTTTTTTTCTTCTATTAACCTTAAAACTTTACTTGGCCTTATTAATAAAAAAGAGAGTTCACTCGCTGCGAAAAAAGCTGGTAGAAATAAAAGAAATAAAAGTAGAGTTATTTTCATTCAATGACAAATGAAGAATGGGGGTGGCGAGGATCGAACTCGCCTTAGCCAAATTATGAGTTTGGTGCATTCACCAGATTGCTACACCCCCAAAGAAATTTATGTAATTTTAATTACATTGAATTTCAATATACAATATAAAAATAATATTTCAAAAAACACCTCATTTGGAATTTTTTGTGAGATTTCTTTTTTTTCTTCTAATCTTTAAATATAAATTTAACTTTTACTAATGGGAAAATTTTCGGATAAGTATTATTTAAATAAAGCAAAATTGTTAAAACAGTTAATTGAAAAATCTTACAAGAAAGGAAACTTCACTTTATCTTCAGGGAAAAAAAGCAGTCATTACTTGAACTGTAAACCAGTGTCATTAAATGGCGAAGGCTTAAACTTAATAAGTGATTTATTTTTAGAGTTAAAGGACTCAAGGTCAAAAGCCGTAGCAGGATTGACATTAGGTGCAGACCCTATAGTAAGTGGATTAATCGTCAAAGCAGCTTCGCAAGGATTAGGACTTAATGGCTTAATAATTCGGAAAGAAATAAAACAATACGGAACTAAAGCTGGAATAGAGGGCCCTAATTTAGAAGAAGGAACTTTGGTAACTGTTTTAGAGGATGTCGTAACAACTGCTGGTTCAGTGATAAAAGCAATAAAAAAGTTACGCGAAAATAATTATGTTGTTGAGGAAGTTTTGTCTATAGTTGATAGGCAAGAAGGCGGATTAGAAGCCCTTGAAGATGAAAATGTTAAATTAAAGAGTCTTTTTACAATAAAAGACTTTTTATAAATATTTCAAAATGCAAGATATAAAAAAAAAGTTTTGGCTTGAAACATTTGATTGTTTTTCTATTACTGGAAAAGATGCCAGAAAATTTTTGAATGGATTAACAACAAGTAATATTATTGATTCAGAAAATAAAGTTATCAAAACTTGTTGGTTAACTCCAAATGGAGTTCTAAGGGCATTAATTGAAATTATTTTTTTAGAAAGAAACTTTGAAATTATTATTTTGGCAGGTAACACTAATGAAATAATTAATTACTTTAATCAAATAATTTTTCCAGTGGATAATGTATTTCTAAGTGAACCTTTCTTAATAAATAGAATTCAGGAAATTGATGAATCTTGTTCATGGAGAACTTACCAGCCTATTTTCTTTAAAACAGATGATAAAGAATTTGAAATATATAAAAATAAACTAAATTTACTAAATCCCAATGATTTAAAACTTTTGAAGATTAATCAGGCAATACCGTCATTAGGAATGGAAATAAACGGAAAAAATAATCCTCTTGAGCTTGGATTAAAAGATCTTATAGATTTTAATAAAGGTTGTTATTTAGGGCAAGAAACAATGTCAAAAATAAAAAATGTTTCTTCTTTAAAACAGGAAATAAGAACTTGGAAATCATTAGAATCTAATTTGAATTTAGACGTTGAAGATAAAAATTTATATATAAATTCTGCCAAGGATATTTCTGTAGGCAAAATCACTAGTTTTTTTAAATCAGATTCTCAAATAAAAGGTTTGGCAATGATAAAAAGAAAATATTTAGAGGAAAGAAATTATTTTTTTTCGGAAATTTTTGGAAAAATTATTATCAATAAATCTGTAGGATCAATTTTTCTTTAATTGATCTTTGATTAAATATTCTACAATTTTTAGAGTAGCCAAACAATCATCTTTGTTATATTGGATAATTTTTTTTAAAAATATTTCGTTTTCTGTAATTTGATATTGAATCCACCAATATAGTGCTTTCGAGCCACTTACATTTTTCTGCACCCATTCGAATCCAAGCCAATTAGAAACAGTTTTTAAGCCATAGTTTTTTATTGGTAATATCCAAGACTTTCTTATTAAGGTATGTAAGTCAATAAATCTTGAGGCAAGTGAATCAATTTCTTCAAAACTAAAATTTAGGTTTTTAGCAATATTAATTATTGCTATTTTTTCAGTTTCTCCGTAATGCAAGACTGGCCATTCCTTGTGTGAAAAAAGTATTGCAATAATTTGCCTGTAAAATTCTTCTTTCTTGTTTTTAAGATTTAAGATTGGTTCATAAATAAGATCTTCTTTTTTTATAGATAAATTATTTACTTTTAAAAATCCATATAAAAAATCATGCTTTTCATCTGGATTGGACTCAATATCAAATATATAAAATCCCGAACATATTTTTTCTAATAGATCTTCCGTATTATTTTTATTAGAAATGAAATATGTTTCTCCTGAGATATATGCTTGTGCTTGCTTTACAAATATGCACGCTTTTTCATACTTTTGATCGTTGAATTTAGATAATTTCTCTCCAAGTTGTTTTTCATTATACGAAGCTAATGCTTGGGTATTAATTATTCCTTTTGATTTGAGTAATGAGGCCGTTTTGGACCCTATCCCATCTATATCTGTTAGATATCCATTTTCTTTCGCTTCTTTGTCACAAAATTTTTGCCAGGAACAAATAGTACATTTTTTTCTATCTTCAGTTATTTCTGGTATAGATCCCTCCAAGCATTCATTCAAATTTAATAAAACATTTAAAACTTTTTTTATTAATTTTTTATTTAAATAAATTTCTTCAACTTTAATTTTTTTATCAAAAGTTGAAATTACTAATCCTTTTTCAATTTTAGATTCTTGAAAAGATTCCAAAAGAATAGAACAAAAAGCTAAGTCGAATAAATGTTCTTTTGTTGTTTTGTGCCCTAACTTATAAACAGCAGGTAAATATTTATATTGTCCCCATTTACTTTTACCTTTAGTCTTTACAAGTAATTGTGGAAGTATCTCTGCGTTTATATTTTGGAAAAGATTCCCTTTGATTTTTAATCCAATTACTCCTTGATAACCATTTTCACAGGCTTTTAATCCTGTATATATTTCACCATTACAAAATTCAGAGAAAATTTTAAACTGATTAATTTTATCTATAGCTTTATGGGGAGACCAAACTTCATGAGATTTTTTACCCTTAAAATCGAGCCATGCTTTTCTTTTGCATCTTGTATAACTTTTTAAATGAAGAGAATTCAAATTATTTCTTTAGGGCGGTTTTAAAATTTACTCATATAAATTAGTATAGATAATTAAAAGAAATCAAGGAAATTTCAAATTTGACAGCTGATAAATTAGACAAGATAAAATTTGGAACTGATGGTTGGAGAGGAATTATTGGTTTTGACTTTAACCTATCCAATCTTTCAAGAGTTGTTGTCGCTGCATGTCAGGAGTTGCATTATCAATATTATAAAGAAGTTAATTCAAAGAAAATTATTATTGGATATGATCGCAGATTTATGGCTTTTGAATTCGCCAAGCAAATAGTGCCTTTTATTAGAGGATGTGGTTTCGAACCGATCTTATCTGATAGCTTTGTTACAACACCCTCTTGCAGTTTCTATGCCAAAGAAGTCGGGTGTCTAGGAGCGTTAGTAATTACAGCAAGTCATAATCCATATAATTGGCTAGGTCTGAAAATAAAGAGTTTTAATGGATGTTCTGTTGACGAATTTTTTACAAGTGAAGTTGAAAAAAGATTAATGCTTGGAAATTCGATTGAAACAATAGATGGTGTTAATCAATTAGTAGATATTAAGAAATTCCATTTAGATAGAATTAAATCCCTTTTTGATATTGACTATATTTCCAAGAGATTAAAAAAAATGAAATTGAGAATTTTTGTAGATGCTATGCATGGTTCAGCTGCAAATTGTATGGCTGAGATTTTTGCTTCAAATGATTTAGAAGTTATTTCAGAAATCAGGAAAGATGCTGATCCTTTTTTTGGAGGAAAACCTCCTGAACCTCTTTTGAATTATGCAGATGATCTAAAACAAATATTAATGAAAAATTCAACAAATGCAGTGAAAACTTTAGGAATTATATTTGATGGTGATGGTGATAGAATTGCGGCAATTGATGAAAAAGGAAGATACTCTAGTACTCAAGATTTACTCCCATACTTTATTAGTTATTTGGGCGAAATTAAAAATAATTCTTATCCAGTATTAAAGACTGTTAGTGGTTCAGATATTATTAAAAATATATCAGAGAGTCAAAATAGAGATGTTATTGAACTTCCAGTTGGCTTTAAATATATTGCTGAAAAAATGATTAAAGAAAAAATATTTATTGGTGGAGAGGAATCTGGGGGAGTTGGTTTTGGTGAATTTATGCCTGAAAGAGATGCTCTATATGCAGCGATGGTTTTATTAAATGGAATTGCTGAAAAATCTCAATATTTATATGAAACCTTAGATGAAATTCAAGAAGATTTTGGTCCAAGTTTTTATAAAAGAATTGATATTAAATTTCCAAATCAGTCAGATAAAAATAACGTAAAAGAATTTATCATAGATAATATTCCTGAGAATATTAATAATCACAAGTTAAAAAGTATCTCAAAAATCGATGGAATAAAGTTGAGAATTGATAAAAATTTTTGGCTTCTTTTTAGGTTTTCAGGAACGGAACCTCTTTTAAGGTTATATTGTGAAGCACCAAAAGAATCTTATCTAATTGAGGTATTAGAGTGGGGTCAAGAATTTATAAATATGGCAATAAAATAAGGATGAAAAATTTATATTTAGCTAGTAAGAATAAAGGTAAAATTGAAGAATATAAGAAATTGCTTGCTGGAGTTAATTGTAAATTGTTACTCCAGCCAGAATCATTAGAAGTTGAAGAGGATGGACTGACATTTAGAGATAATGCAATTAAAAAAGCGAGTGAGGTTTCGAGGAAAACGAATAATTTTTCAATAGCAGATGACTCAGGAATTTGTATTGAAGCACTAGGTGGTAAGCCTGGCATTTACTCATCTAGATATGCAGAAAATGATCAGAAGAGAATTGAACGAGTTTTAAGAGAACTTGATGGAGTTCAAAATAGAAGTGCTTTCTTTATTGCTAATATTTGTATATGTTCACCAAATGGTGAAGTGATTATTGAATCGGAGGCCAAATGTCATGGCAATATAATTTTAAACCCCAGAGGAAAAAGTGGTTTTGGGTATGACCCAATTTTTGAGGAGAGTTCTACCAGATTAACTTTCGCAGAAATGAATAATGATATTAAAGACTCTTGTAGTCATAGAGGTAAAGCATTAAAAAAAATTATTCCAGATTTAATTGAAATTTTTTCTTAAATTCAATTAACCCAAGATCCATGAAGTCCATGAGGAATTGAAATGGGTAATTCATAAACAGCTAATTCTTTTAAGTCTTTTGCGTCTAATATCACTAAATCGCTTCCTCTTCTTTCTCCGTTCCATAGAAGTATAAATAAAAATCCCTCATCTTCTTTTGAAGAGTTTTCTGATGGAACCATAATTGGTTCACTTACAAATCCACTTGGACCTGCTGACCAAGAAATCTCTTCTTTAGAAGTTAAATTTATTTTTTTTATTGCTTGAAGTGGAGCGTTCCCCAGCTTTTGAGATGTGCTTGCCATCCAACTAAAAGTTGCTTTTAATCCTAAGTTTTTAGGATTAACAACAGCAAATTCACAACATTGTTCACTGAAAGTTTCAAGTTCACAAGTTTTTGTCTTTAGATCGATAATTGATCTTTTCAGTTTTCCTTCTGGATATTTATCAAAGTCAATATCCCTAAAATTCTCGTCTGGACCAACTGATGGGAAATCATCATAAAAAATACTATCTAATACGATTTTAGAATCTTTTTCAAATGCGTTTACATGATGAAAAACGAATCCTTCTGGAGCATCTATTGTTAAAGGAGGCTGTCCTCTAAATAATCCACTTTCTCTGGGGATGAAAAAAAACTTTGCCTTTTTATTTGGGTTTGACTTTAGACATTGTGCTGCTCCTCTTTGACCCATTACAAATGGAAGAGGATTGAAATCAATAGCATTCTGTAAAAATATTGCCCAATTAGTTGTGATTGCGAAATCATGAAGGAATGCAAAGCCATTAAAGGTATCTTTTCTGTCAAAGATGAGCTTTCCAGAATTTGTACCAGCATTATCAAATTCCATTAATCTAATGGTACTTTTTGGCCCGGTTTGTACCCCAAAAGTGACTAAAAGTTCTGAAGATGTATTTGAGTTTAGGTCTGTTTTGGGATGTGCACTAAAGGCTTCGTTAGGCTTGAGTACTCCTTTTAATGTTGTTAAACCAATAGTGTCAAGACTATCAGGATCCATTGCATGTGGACCGGCTGCTTCCCATAATGCGAGAATTTCATCTCCTAATTTAACAACATGAGTATTGGCGATATTCTTGAATTTTAGATCTAATGCATTATTTAAAATTCCTCCATTTTTTTGAGTCCCAAAAACACCTCTATAAATAAATTTATTTATTTTTTCTTCTTCTAAATAGCCTTGAGTTTTAACAAATCTATTTGTTAAGAATGGCTGACCATTTTCGAATTTTATGGATGTTATCATTCCATCACCATCAAATGGATGATGAACCCATTGCCCACCTCTCTCTAATATTCCTGGTCCATTTCTTAATAATGTTCCATTTAAATTTTTAATATTATTACCTTTGCTAATTTTTAGAGGCTCCTTGGTTAGCTCCTTTTCTACATTTTGATATGCACTTGACCAATCTTCTTTGTTAAAACTTTTAAATTTATCAATTTTTTTATCTTGTAAATTAGTCACAACAAATTAAGAGCTCTATCTATCTTCGCCAAAAATCAACTGAATTGTGGCTGATTCGAAAAATTTCTATTTATTGATTTTCTAGCATTCCTTTGCTGCTTGGAATTGAACCAGATCTTCTAAGATCTATTTCGGTAGCCATTCTCATTGCTCGTGAAAAAGCTTTAAAGCAAGCTTCAACTATATGATGTGAATTGCTACCTCTTATTTGATTAATATGCAGAGTAATACCACTGTTATTTACAAAGGCGATAAAAAACTCTTTTACTAGTTCAGTATCATAATTACCAATTCTAGGAGCTTTTAATTGAAGGTCATAAGATAGATGCGGTCTGCCAGAACAGTCCAAAGTAACTTGAACTAATGCTTCATCTAATGGGGCAAAGAAATGCCCAAATCTACATATTCCTTTTCTTTCTCCCAAGGCTTTTGAAAATGCTTTTCCTAACGCAATTCCTACATCTTCATTTGTATGATGATCATCAATATGGGTATCTCCAATTGCTCTTATTTTTAAATCGAACAAACCATGACTGGATATTTGATGAAGCATATGATCTAAGAATGGTATCCCGGTATCAATCTCAGAAATTCCATTTCCATCTAAGTTTATAAATACAGAAATATCTGTTTCATTCGTTTTTCTTTTGATTTCAGATTGCCTTAGAGATGACATTTTTATGCAAAAAACTTAGTTTACATTCCATTAATGCAGTAACCCGCATCAACATAAATTGTTTGGCCTGAAATGCCGCTAGAGAGATCACTTAATAAAAAAGCAGCTGTATTGCCTACTTCTGTTTGAGTGACTGTTCTGCGTAAAGGAGCCTTTTCTTCAACATTGTGAATCATATCTAAAATGCCACCTATAGCAGAACTCGCAAGTGTTCTTATAGGCCCAGCACTTATTGCGTTAACTCTGACTTGTCTTTCGGGACCAAGTTCTGCAGAAAGATATCTTACTGAAGCTTCTAAAGCTGCTTTAGCAACTCCCATCACGTTATAGTTAGGAATCGCCCTTTCTGAACCTAAATAAGTTAATGAGACAACTCCAGCACCATCACTAAAAAGTGGTTTTGCTGCTTTACATAAAGGTGCTAACGAATACGCACTTATATTAAGAGCTCTATCAAAACCCTCTGAAGTGGTAGCACTATAATCTCCAATCAATTCATCGCGTCCTGCAAATGCTAGGCAGTGAACTAATCCATCAATTTGCCCCCAATTGTCTTTTATATTTTTAAAGATTTCTTCAATTTGAGCTGGATTTTGAACATCAAGAGGCAAAAATAACGATGGGTTTAAAGGTTCAGTTAGTTCTCTAACTTTAGACTCGAATCTTCCCTTATCATCAGGCAAATATGTGATTCCAAGTTCTGCGCCAGCTTTTGAAAGTTGTTGAGCGATACCCCATGCTATTGAACGATTGTTGGCAATTCCCGTAACAAGAATTTTTTTGCCAGTTAGATTTAGAAGCATTTTGTTTATTATTTCTATTATTCTCCTATATAAAAGTACCTATCTTTACGGATTACTGCAAAATATACAATAATTTTCAAATATCGAAGAATTTTTAACTTGAACATGGTAAGAACAAATTCTATGGTTTTGGAATTAGGTTTTCAATTACCGAATTTCGAAATGTTAAATGCTAATTCTTCAAAAAATGAATATTTTAATTCTCATAATCTAGATAATCGGCATTTACTTTTAATGTTTATTTGTGCCCATTGCCCATTTGTTAAATATATTGAGAATCAAATTTTCATCTTAAGTAAAGAAATTGAAAATACTGTTCAAACAGTTGCAATTTCTAGTAATGATATTGTCACTCATCCTTCAGATTCTCCTACAAATTTGAGATTACAAGCACAAACACAGGGATGGAATTTTCCTTATCTATATGATGAAAATCAAAATTTTGCTAAGAAATTAAAAGCGGCATGCACCCCAGATTTTTATCTTTTTTCAAACGAAGGAGATGGTGATTTTTTGTTGTATTATCATGGCCAATTAGACCATAGTAGACCAGGTAATAATATCCCTTTATCTGGAAAAGATTTGCTTTCTGCCGTAAAAGATTTGAATCAAGATAATTCTTATCCTTCAAATCAGATGCCTTCTTTAGGCTGCAATATAAAATGGACTCCTGGTAAAGAACCAAGTTGGTTTAAATGAATTAAAAAATTTTTTTTACCATAGAAATATGGTTTAGGGTTAATATATTTACTATGCAGATACCTCCATTTACTTTAGATAGGCAGTTTCAAGAAATTGGCTCTGAAATTCAGAGTGAGGTTTCTAAAGTTTTAAAAGGGGGCCAGTATATTGGAGGACAAGAAATTGCCAAATTTGAGGAGAGTTTTTCTAATCTGATTGGTGTTGAAAATACTATTGGATGTAATAGTGGAACTGATGCTTTAGTATTAGCTTTGCGCGCATTAGATATTGGTGTAGGTGATGAAGTTATTACCTCATCTTTTAGCTTTTTTGCAACTGCAGAGGCTATTAGTGCAGTTGGTGCTAATCCTGTTTTGGTAGATATAGATCCAGAAACTTATCTTATTAATACTGAACTAATAGAACAAGAAATAAATTCTAATACCAAGGCAATTATGCCAGTGCATCTATTTGGTAATGCAGTGAATATGTCCTTAATAAAATCTTTGGCCAAGAAATATGACTTAAAAGTAATCGAAGATTGTGCTCAGGCAACATGCACAATGTGGGAAACTTCCAAAGTTGGTAGTATCGGTGATATAGGCTGTTTTAGCTTTTTCCCTACTAAAAATTTAGGAGCTGCTGGAGATGGTGGAGCAGTAACAACTTCAGATCAGAAGATTGCAAAAAAAATTAGAGAACTGGCTGTTCATGGCAGCCCAATAAGATATCATCATACCCAAATTGGATATAACAGCAGACTTGATACCATTCAAGCTGCCATATTAAACATTAAAATTAAATATATTTCTAAGTGGATTAATAATCGCCAAAAAATTGCTAATAATTATCTTGATTTATTAGAAAAAAATCCATTTATTAGTTTTCCAAAAATTAGCTCAGATTCTATTTCCCATTCTTGGAATCAATTTGTAATCAAATTAAGAAACGACAAATATTTTTTAAATGAAGATTTTTTAAATTTATTTGATACTGATTGCAAAAAATACTATTCCTTAAGGAATTTGGTAAAACAACAACTTTTTGAAAAAGGTATTAATTCAATTATTTATTATCCAATTCCAATACACGCACAAATAGCTTACAAAAATAAAAATTTTTCTAGAGCAAAACTCATTAATACAGAGAGAATTTGTACAGAAGTTCTTAGTCTTCCGATGTTTCCTGAAATTTCTTATGAAGAGCAAGTTTATGTAGCAGAAAATTTAAATAAAGTTTTAAAGAATTGTATACAGGAAATTCAAATTTCAGCATAAAGTGATTTAAATAATCTTTGTTGTATGTTGTGATTGACAATAGGGCTTGAATAATTATTTTTTTCTAAATTAGATATCTCTCCATTTAATAATTCTGAATTTGACACTTTAGATAATTCAGGAATCCAATATTTTATATATTCGCAAATAGGATCAAATTTTTTTGCTTGGGTATATGGATTAAAAATTCTAAGTGGTTTTGGATCCATACCGCTACTGGCGCTCCACTGCCATCCCCCATTATTTGCAGCTAAGTCTCCATCAACCAATGTCTCCATAAATTTTTTCTCTCCCATTTGCCAATTGCATATAAGATCTTTTACCAGAAATGAAGCGACTATCATCCTACATCTGTTATGCATCCAGCCAGTACTATTTAGTTGACGCATTGCAGCATCAACTATAGGTACTCCGGTCTCTCCGTTGCTCCAATGCTGAAACCATTCATTATTGTTTTGCCATGGAAAGTGATCCCATTTTTTTCTATATGGACCTTTCTCTAGCTCTGGGAAATGGAATAAGCAATGTTGATAAAATTCACGCCAAACAAGTTCTTTTTGCCAAGTTTCAATTGATAGATAATTTACTCGATTTGCACAATCTGAATTTAAATTTAATGTGGCGTTCCAAATTTTTCTAATGCTAATGGTGCCGAATCTGAGAGATGCACTTAGAAAAGATGTCCCATTATGGGAAGGAAAATCTCGTGCAGAATCATAAGAATATATTTTTTTTTCGTTAATGAAGTTTTCTAATATTGTCTCTGCAGCATTCTCTCCAGGTTTACATGGACAAATATTCGAACCAGGAAATTTTATATTTTTGATAAATTTCTCTAGAACAGAATCAGATGAATTTATTGTCTTATTTTCTTTGAGTTTATTATCTATATCTTTAAACTGGAAAAC
Source organism: Prochlorococcus sp. MIT 1304 (assembly GCF_047305015.1). NCBI lineage: Bacteria > Bacillati > Cyanobacteriota > Cyanophyceae > Synechococcales > Prochlorococcaceae > Prochlorococcus > Prochlorococcus sp. MIT 1304. Next base: position 784,182 of record NZ_CP138974.1, read on the forward strand.
AACTTTATCTTGGTCATATGGACCTAATAAATTCATTTTTGATTTAAGGTTTTTATAAAAAGGCCCATAAACTGAATAAGGTTTATTATTTCCGGAAAATATTTTTAAAGGTTCTATTAATAAGTGATCCCAAGTTTCAATAACTTGAATATTTTGTTCTTCTAAATTTTTTTTTATTTTTAAATCGCGATTAATCTCATAAGGTTCAATTGATTTATTCCAAAAAACAAATTTAGCATCTATTTTCTTTGCTAATTGAGGAATTATTAATACCGGATCTCCTTCTTCCATGATTAATCTACTACCCATTTTTTTCCAATTATTTCCTAATTCTTGAAGCGAATTTCCTAGAAACCAAGCTCTTGAATTTGCATTGAAATCGTGCGGGTAATTTTTATCAAATATGTAAGTCGAAGTAATAGCATTTGATAATGAAAATGCTTTAATTAAAGATTGATTGTCAAATATTCTTAAATCCTTTCTATGCCAAAAAAGTATTCTAGGTTTATTCATAATTTATCTAAAAATTGTTTAGCTCTAAACCAAGCTGTCACAGTTTTTGCGTCAAGAATCTCATCTCCACTAGAAATAAGATTATCTAGTTCGTTCGGATCTAAAATTAATACTTCTATATCTTCATCTAAATCTCCATCAACCTCTGAATTTAGTTTGCTCAAATCACGCGCTAAAAATAAATAAATTTCTTCATCTGCATAACCAGGAGCGGGGACAAGAGTTCCTAGTTCATCCCATTTGTTGGCACTAAATCCAGTTTCTTCTTGTATTTCTCTTTTAATTGAATTAATAGGTGTTTCACCTATTTCTAATGTGCCTGCTGGAAATTCTAATAAATACCTTGAAACAGCAAATCTATATTGCCGAAGAATAATAACTTTATTGTCTTTTGTAATAGGTACGGCTAATGCTGCCCCGGGATGCTTAATGTGTCCATATTCACCTTCGTGTCCATTTGGAAGCTCAATTCTATTGATTTCGAAACTAAACTTTTTTGACTTCAATTCAGATATTTTTTCTTTAAAAATGGATCTTTTTAAAAAGTTTATGTTGCCCATGAATTTTAAATAAAAACAGCTTAACAGTTATTTTTTGGTTTTGTAAATCAATTAATAGACCATTTTGGGTCATCAAACTTTGTGATTTTTTGGCTTCTACTTAAGATTTCAGAAAGTGGTGTAATAACGAAATTCCGATTCATGAATCTAGGGTGAGGTAATGTTAATTCCTCGTCAACCGTATGAAAATCTTCCCACCAAAGAATATCTAAATCGAGACATCTTGATAGCCATTTTTTACCCTTTGGCGTCTCTTCTCGTCCGAAAAATCTCTCTAACTTTTTTAGCTCTTTTAAAAGTAATTTCGCGTTTTTAGTTGATGGTTTAGGGAAAGAATTACTTTTTATAAGTAATAAAGTATTTAAATAATTTGGCTGCTCATTATCAACACCATGAGGTAATGTCTCATAAATTGAAGACCAAAAAAAGTTTGCATTAAATTTGCTTTTCTCTTCTTTTTTTTCGTTGGAACTATCTCCCCACTCATTTATTATTTCCTTTATTTTAGGTTTGCAAATTAATAGTGACTCAAGAGGGCTTCCGAATTTACTATCAATATTTGCTCCGAGGGATATACATAGTCCATTTTTGATATTAAGATTTGATAATTCCACTACAAAAAACAAAGTTATTGGATAAATTCTATATCAGGCATTTTTAAAGTGATTTTGAACCCCGAGTTAAAAGAAAAAGGAGAAATAAAAGATTTAATGAAGTCAAAGGATTCTTTTAGAGCTTTCCCTTTGGCCGCAATTACTGGTCATAGCTTATTGAAATTATCTTTACTTTTGGCAGCAGTTGATCCCAGTTTAGGGGGAGTGATTATTGCTGGAGGAAGAGGTACTGGTAAGTCAGTATTAGCAAGGGGTTTACATACTTTACTTCCTCCTATTGAGGTATTAGATAATGAATTAATACTGGAAAAGCTAACTGAGAAAAATAGTGGAACTTCATTAAGACCTATTGGTAGGAACCTAGATCCAGATAAGCCAGAGGAATGGGATATTAGTACTAATAAATTAATGGAGGAGGTAATTGGAAGTGATTATTTGAATCAAATTGATGAAATTCCCAAAAAGGTAAGAGAGGCTCCATTTATTCAAGTTCCAATTGGCATAACTGAAGACAGGCTTGTTGGATCAATTGACGTCGCTGCATCATTAAGTACAGGAGAACAAGTTTTTCAACCTGGAATTTTAGCAGAGGCTCATAGAGGTGTTCTTTATGTAGACGATATAAATTTATTGGATGATGGGATTGTAAATTTAATTCTTGAAGCTACAGGAAGAGAGAAAAATAATATTGAAAGAGATGGCTTAAGCCTTTCTCATCCTTGTAAGTCACTTTTAATAGCAACTTATAATCCAGAAGAAGGTGCTTTGAGAGATCATGTTTTAGATCGTTTTGCTATTGTGCTTTCCGCAGATCAATCTATTGATAATGCTCAAAGAGTTGAGATTACAAAATCTGTTTTATCACACGCGGAAAATAATATTAAATTTTCAGAAAAATGGTCGGAAGAATCCGATAATTTATCTACTCAATTAATTTTGGCAAGGCAGTGGTTAAAGGATGTCAAGATAACAAAAGAGCAAATAACCTATTTAGTGAATGAAGCTCTTAGAGGAGGAGTAGAAGGACATAGGTCAGAATTATTCGCAGTAAAAGTAGCAAAGGCTAATGCAGCTCTTCGAGGCGATGAGAATGTGAATTCTGAAGATCTAAAAGTCGCAGTAAGGTTAGTTATTCTTCCACGAGCAATGCAAATACCTCCAGACGATGATGATATTCAACCACCCCCTCCAGAGGATCAGAGCCCCCCACCCCCGCCTCAATCAAATAATGAAGAGTCTGAACCTGAGACTAGTGAAAATGATAATGAGCAAGACAAAGAACAAGAAGAAGATAATTCTGATGGAGAAGAAGAATCTACTCCCGAAATACCTGAAGAATTCATATTAGACCCTGAAGCATGTATGGTTGATCCTGATTTATTGCTTTTTTCATCAGCTAAAGCTAAAGCAGGAAATAGCGGAAGTAGATCAGTCATATTCAGTGATAGCAGAGGAAGATATGTAAAACCTATTATTCCAAGAGGTAAAGTAAAAAGAATTGCTGTAGATGCTACCCTTCGAGCTGCTGCTCCTTATCAAAAATCGAGAAGATTAAGGAACCCTAACAAATCAATAGTTATTGAAGAAAATGACTTTAGATCAAAGCTTCTTCAAAAAAAGGCGGGGGCCTTAGTAATTTTTCTAGTTGATGCTAGTGGCTCTATGGCTTTAAATAGAATGCAAAGTGCAAAAGGCGCTGTAATTAGACTTTTAACAGAAGCATATGAGAATAGAGATGAAGTAGCTCTTATTCCTTTTAGAGGTAATCAGGCCGAAGTGCTTTTGCCTCCAACAAGATCAATAACTGCTGCAAAAAGAAGGTTGGAAACAATGCCTTGTGGTGGAGGTTCCCCTTTGGCACATGGATTAACACAATCAGCAAAAGTAGCAAAAAATGCTCTTGCAACTGGAGATATAGGTCAAGTTATTGTTGTAGGGATCACTGACGGTCGAGGAAATGTACCATTAGGATTATCTTTAGGACAAAATGAGGTTGAGGGAAAAGATAACGAAAATGAAAATGTCAATTTAAAACAGGAGGTTCTAGATATAGCTGCAAAGTATCCCATGCTCGGGATAAAACTCTTAGTAATTGATACAGAGAGAAAATTTATAGCAAGTGGATTTGGTAAAGAATTAGCAGAGGCTGCTCAAGGGAAATACGTCCAATTGCCCAAAGCTACAGATAAAGCGATTGCAGCTATGGCTTTAAATGCTATAAATGAATTCTAAATATTTGTTATGGATAAATTTCATTAAGGAATTTTGAAAGTCCAATCGTTAAATCTCTTATAGATTTAGTTAGTTCTTTGTCTTGCGTTAATTTTTCAAAATCATCGCTCATGTTATCTATTTTGGTTGAGATAGATCTAGCAGCATTAATTGTCAATTTAATGTCATTAAGGGTTTCTTTATCATCAATAGTAGACAAAATGTTATTTAAATGATTGGCAGCAATTGTAATTTCTTTTATTAGAGGTTCAACTCTTTGCAGTTCTTGTTTCGATAAAAAAATTAATTCATCAAGATTTTCTTGTGTTCTATCAAATTGGTCAATTGAGGTAACGATGTTTTCAATTAAGTTTTCTTGATTCGTTTCTTTTAGAAGTTGACTTATTCTATTAGTTATATTTGAGAGACTTGATAGTTGTTTACCTGTAATAGTGTTTCCCTGACAAACTATTAATTTGGCATCGCATTCTTCTGATATGGGTTTTGCAATGTTTTTAAGAATTGTCTTGTCACTAGCTTCTAAAGCAACTTGTACATCTCCTCCAAGGAAAGAATTTGTAACTACCCTTGCAAAAGCTGGCCTTGGAAGAATAATTTCAGGATTATTTAAAACTATCTTTGCTTTAATTGATTCATTTGTGAATATGATATCTTCTATAGATCCAACTAAGATTCCTCTATAAGTAACTGGCGATTTTTTTGATAAACCGCTTGCGTTATTGAATTCAGCAAAGAGATACCAATTTTTTGAAGATAATCTCACTCCTCTTAGCCAAAAAGAAAAAAATGTGAATATTAAAATTCCTCCTAATAAGGAAAAACCAACTATTGAATCTCGCAGGCTTCTACGCATAATTTCTAAATGTCTTTGGGTTGCATTGGACCATCCAGTTTTCCATTCCTAAATTGAAATACATAGGGGTCTTCACTCTTTTTAAATTCATCAATCGAGCCTGCCCATCTGAATTTACCTCCATAAAGCATTAAAACTTTATCTGAAGTTCTTTCTATAGTACTAAGAACATGGCTAACCACAATAGATGATCCGCTAGCTTTATGATTTGTCTTATTAATTAAATCTTCAATTCTTGAAGAGGCAATGGGATCAAGGCCGGCAGTTGGTTCATCAAAAAGTAATAAAGGTTTAGATTTTGCATTAAGCGTTTGATCAGTAATTAACGCTCTCGCAAAACTTACTCTTTTTTGCATACCTCCACTTAATTCATTTGGAAGTTTATTCTCAACATTAAATAATCCTACTTCTGCTAAGCATTCACGTACTGTTTCATGAATTGACTTTTTTGATAGGTTTTTATTTCTCTTGAGGAGAAAACCTACATTTTCTTCAATAGTTAGAGATCCCAATAAAGCCGGGTTCTGAAAAACTAGTCTTACATCAGGGGGATTATTTTGATCTAATCTCAAATATGTTTGCTTCTCACCAAATATTCTTAATTCTCCTTTGGTAGGTAAAATTAGTCCTGCTAATATTTTTAATATGGTTGATTTGCCAGAACCTGAGGGGCCAACAATAGCTAATTTCTCTCCATCATTAAGTTCAAAATTTATTTGATTAAGCACATTTACTTCCCCCCAGCTTATTGAGAGGTTTTTTGTTTCAACTGCATGCTTTGATTTTTTCAAAACTTATATAAAAAGCATATATATATATTTTATTCTGCCTATTTTTAGAAATAAAAAAAGGATGTATGAATTTGATTTATAATGATTTTATATAGTCTTTAAATTATAAAAAAATAATTTAAGAGGTTTTTTAATGAATAAGCGTAAAAAAAGGGTAAGAAGGTACTATAAAAACTTTAAAAAGACTAATTTTGTATTGTTAAACAAAATCTTAAGAATTTTGAGTTGGCTTTTACCTGGATTGGTAATAAAAAGATGGATGCTTACATCTGCGATAGGATCTTTGACTACATTATTAGGCTTGATAATTTGGACAAATTTAAGACCGCTTTATTGGCTTATTGAATTCTTTTTTGGAGTAATAACAGGTTTAACACGAATTTTGCCTGTTTCATTAATGGGACCGTTGATTGTTGTTCTTGGATTACTATTAATTGGGATTGGACAAAATAGAAGTATTAATTCAATTCAAAAAGCGCTTGTTCCAGAAAAAAATACATTTTTAGTTGATGCATTAAGAGTTAAAAGTAAATTAAACAGAGGCCCAAATATTGTTGCAATTGGCGGAGGTACAGGTTTATCTACTTTACTGAAAGGCTTAAAAAATTACAGTAGTAATATTACAGCAATTGTGACTGTTTCCGATGATGGTGGAAGTAGTGGAATTCTCAGAAAACAATTAGGTGTGCAACCTCCAGGAGATATCAGAAATTGTTTGGCAGCTTTATCAAACGAGGAACCTACTTTAACTAGATTATTTCAGTATAGATTTTCAGGGGGAAGTGGTCTAGAAGGTCATAGTTTTGGAAATCTATTCTTGTCAGCTTTAACAACAATTACGGGCAGTTTAGAAAAAGCAGTTCAAGCCTCTAGTAAGGTTTTGGCGGTACAAGGTCAAGTTTTACCTGCAACAAATATTGATGTTATGTTATGGGCCGAATTAGAAGATGGTGAAAAAATTTTTGGTGAAAGCAAGATCAGTAAATCTAAAAAATTAATTTCGAGGATTGGTTACCTACCAGAAAATCCTTCAGCTCTTCCAAGTGCTCTTGAATCTATAAAAGAAGCTGATTTAATTGTTCTTGGTCCAGGTAGTCTATACACCTCTTTATTGCCTAACCTTTTAGTCCCAGAGATAGTGGATGCCTTATTGCAAAGTAATGCTCCTAAAATTTATATAAGTAATTTGATGACTCAGCCTGGAGAAACAGATGGACTCGATGTCTATCAACATATTAAAGCAATAGAAAAACAATTATCAAATTTTGGAGTTAATGCGCGAATTTTCAACTCAATCTTGTCTCAGATTCAATTTGAAAAGTCTCCATTAGTAGATTATTACGAAAGTAGGGGGGCAGAGCCTGTCCAATGTAATAAAGAAAAATTATTATCTGAGGGTTATTATGTTTTGCAAGCACCATTATATTCAAAAAGAATAACTCCAACTCTTAGACATGATCCAAGGAGACTCGCAAGAGCAGTTATGTTTATTTATCGCAAATTAAAAAAATTAAACTAATAAGCATCTTGAAGTTCATAGAAATCCGGCTGGATATAATCTTTTCGTAATGGCCATCCTCTCCAATCTTCAGGCATTAATAGCCTTTTGGGATTGGGATGATCAATAAAATTTATTCCATACATATCAAAAGTTTCTCTTTCTTGCCAATCACTTCCTTTGAAAATTTTATACAAACTAGGGATTGATAAATCAGAATCTCTTTTTAAGAAAACTTTTAATCTGACTTCTTTAATTTTTTCAATTTTTTGTAAATCATCAACAGTTATAAAATGGTAGAAACTAACAAGATTTTTGCCTGGTCCCTCATCATATCCTCCTTGACATTGGAGATAGTTGAAACCGTAATTTCTCAAGAAAGATACTGCTTCATATAATTTGTTAGGTTCCACAGAAATGTTTTCAATTCCTATGTGATCATCAGGTAAAGATTGATTTGGAATTCCATCTTTAGACAAAGATTGGCTTATAAAGCCTTCTTTTTCTATTAATGAATTATCTGAGGATTTAGCTGAACCGTCTTTTTCCATTAATTTTCTAAAGTATCAATAATTTCTGCTTTTTCATTATTATCAGGTAGTTCAGTTATTTTTTCTTTTTTGGAGGATGGAATGGAGTTAGCTGAAGTTTTATTTAGATATTCACCTGTATTTTCTGAGAAAACAAGATTCATTTCATGATCAGATGTTATGTATCTGTGGGTTTGTTCAGTTTTTGTGCGCTCTAAGATTGATTCGTTACCAACTTTTTTTCTTAATTTGATTACTGCATCAAAAATTGCTTCTGGTCTTGGTGGGCATCCTGGAAGGTATAAATCAACAGGAATCAATTTATCAACACCTCTTACAGCAGTTGTAGAGTCTGCGCTGAACATTCCTCCTGTGATTGTGCATGCACCCATCGCAATGACATATTTTGGTTCAGGCATTTGCTCATAAAGTCTTACTAGAGCTGGCGCCATCTTCATAGTTACTGTTCCAGCAACTATTAGCAAATCTGCTTGCCTTGGAGAGCTTCTAGGTACTAATCCAAATCTATCAAAATCAAATCTAGATCCGATTAAGGCGGCAAATTCTATAAAACAACAAGCTGTTCCGTATAAGAGAGGCCAAAGACTGCTTAGTCTAGCCCAATTATGAAGATCGTCTAAGCTTGTCAATATAATATTTTCGCTCAAATCTGTAGTTACTTGGGGTGCACCAAGAGGGTTGCAAGTCCCTTCTCGAATTTCTCTTATTGCTTTTGGGGATAATTGTGGATTCAATTTTTTAACTCCATTCTAAAGCACCTTTTCTCCATGCGTATGCCAGGGCAATAACAAGTATTGCAATGAAGATTAAAGCCTCAATAAATGCTAGTAAGCCTAATCTATTAAAAGCTACAGCCCAAGGATAAAGGAATACTGTCTCAACATCAAATATAACGAAAACCAAAGCAAACATGTAATAACGAATATTAAATTGAATCCATGCTCCTCCAATAGGCTCCATTCCAGACTCATATGTAAGTCTTCTTTCCCCTGCTCTGCCTTTAGGAGCAACTATGAGATTAGTAACTAGAGCTAATACTGGAACAGCTGCGGCAATTAAAAGGAAACCTAAAAAGTATTCATAGCCAGTTAATAAAAACATCTTAAAAAATTAATTTTGAATAAAAGTCGCTTAATTAAGCAAAATCTTTTAAAGTTCTTAAAGAACAATAATAAACCGTGAGTGAAAACATTCAACCAGCCTCTGAGGAAAACAAAATAGTTGAAGATTTTGAGAAAGAAAAACTTTCTGAAATTTCATCAGAAGTAAATGTTGAACAACCTACCCTTAATCTAGAACAAAATAGATTCGAATGTAGAAGTTGTGGATATATTTATGATCCGTCTGAAGGAAATAAAAAACTAAACATACCTAAAAATACTCCTTTTTCAGAGTTAGATGGGAATACCTTCGCTTGCCCTGTTTGTAGAGCTGGTAAAAATTTTTATAAGGATATAGGTCCTAAATCTAAACCTAGTGGTTTTGAAGAAAATTTAGTTTATGGGTTTGGTTTTAATAGTTTACCTCCTGGACAAAAAAACATATTAATTTTTGGAGGTCTGGCGTTTGCTGCTGCTATGTTCCTTTCTTTGTACTCTTTGCATTAATATATACAAATGAAAAAAATTATTACTAGTATTCCCAATCTTCTTTTATCAATTCTTCTTTGCTTTGTATTGAGCAGTTGTTCATCTACAGGAGTAAAGATGAGTGATAGCAGCCCTTGGAAAACAATTCAGTTTGAGGACCAGGCTAATGCTTTAGATGTTGATTTTATAGATAATAAAAATGGATTTTTAGTCGGTTCTAATAGACTTATTATGGAATCTAATGATGGAGGAGAAACTTGGGAAAAAAGAAATTTAGATTTACCAAGTGAAGAGAACTTTCGTCTTCTAGATATAGATTTTAAAGGGCCAGAGGGATGGTTAATAGGTCAACCTTCATTAGTTATGCATACACTTGATGCAGGAAAGAATTGGACACGTTTATCTCTAGGTAACAAATTACCAGGCCAACCATTTCTAATAACAACTGTCGATGCTGGGGTTGCAGAATTGGCTACCACTGCAGGTGCTATTTATGAAACATCAGATAGTGGTGAATCATGGAATGCAAAAGTTGTAGATGCATCTGGTTCTGGAGGTGTAAGAGATTTAAGAAGAACTAGTAAAGGAGATTATGTCAGTGTAAGTAGTCTAGGTAATTTCTTTTCTACTTTGGAAAATGACAGTGATGCATGGATAGCTCATCAAAGAGCCAGTAGCAAAAGAGTTCAAAGTATTGGTTTTAATCCAGAAGGAAGTTTATGGATGCTTTCTAGAGGAGCAGAAATTAGATTTAATGAAGATACTAATGATCTAGAAAATTGGTCAAAGCCTATCATTCCAATTCTTAATGGATATAATTATCTAGACATGGGATGGGATCCAAATGGTGACATATGGGCTGGTGGAGGTAATGGAACTTTAATAGTGAGTAAAGATCAAGGTAAAACTTGGAATAAAGATCCTATTGCTTCTGAATTGCCAACAAACTATATTAAAATAGTTTTTCTTGATAAGGATGCTTTAGACAATCAAAAAGGATTTGTACTTGGCGAGCGTGGTTATATCCTTAAATGGAATAGCTAATTTTATATAAAGCGAGGTAATAGTAAAAAAAAAATTAATTTTTGAAAGATTTAGCAACTGTCTGTAACCAACCTGTAAAATTCTTCGCGAACTTATGATTTTACACTGTAAGATCATAGGGTAAACATTTGTGATTATGGCCGCAGGTTCAACGGGTGAACGCCCATTCTTTGAAATAATCACCAGTATTAGATACTGGATTATTCATGCAGTAACATTACCAGCTATCTTTATAGCAGGCTTCTTATTTGTATATACAGGCTTAGCCTACGATGCTTTCGGAACTCCTCGCCCAGATAGTTATTTCCAATCATCTGAATCTAAAGCACCTGTCGTAACACAAAGATATGAAGCTAAATCTCAACTAGATTTAAGAACAAAATAACAATGACTAATTCTCAAGCTCCAATGCAGGCTGCGGAAGTCCGCGTTTATCCTATATTCACTGTCCGTTGGCTAGCAGTTCATGCTCTAGCTATCCCATCAGTATTCTTTCTAGGTTCTATTGCTGCTATGCAATTCGTAGCCCGATAAATTTAACTATCATGCAAGTAAACGAAAATCCTAACAAAGTTCCAGTTGAACTTAATCGTACAAGCCTTTATTTAGGCTTACTATCAGTCTTCGTATTGGGAATTTTATTTTCCAGTTACTTTTTCAATTAAATTAAAACTATGAGTAAATTAAAAGGACCTGATGGAAGAATTCCAGATAGACTTCCCGACGGTAGACCAGCAGTTGCATGGGAAAGAAGATGGACAGAAGGAACTCTTCCTCTATGGCTTGTTGCTACAGCTGGTGGAATTGCAGTTATCTTCGTTTTAGGTATATTTTTCTATGGTTCATACCAAGGGGTTGGAGCTGGAGGCTAACAAATGCTTACCTTGACCTGATAATCACTGATATCAAATAAACCTAATAAGAATCAGTAAATATCCTGAGTTTCTCTATTGTTGAGCTTGGGATATTTTCTTTTTGGGTTATCAATCCATCTTTTAATGAAAAATGAGACTTACTTTTTGGTCTTTCTTTTTCAATTAATTTAGCTACTTCAAATATTATTTTATTAGCCACTTCAGTATTTGATCTAAGATTATCCAAAACCATCTCTACAGAAACTTCTTGATGAGTTTGATGCCAGCAATCATAGTCAGTTACCATAGATAAGGAGGAGTAAGCTATTTCAGCTTCTTTAGCTAATCTTGCTTCTGTGTGGTTCGTCATTCCAATTATTGAACATCCCCAACTCCTATATAAATTAGATTCTGCTCTAGTTGAGAAAGCGGGACCTTCCATTGCTAGATAGGTACCCCCTCTATGCAATTGTCTTCCGCCAGGAATATTTTTTTCTCCGATTTCACTTAATATACGTGATAAATTTGTGCAGAAGGGATCCCCCATAGTTACGTGAGCAACAGCCCCCTCGTTAAAGAAGGTTGCAGGTCTATTTTTTGTCCGGTCTATAAATTGATCTGGAACCACTATATCAAGTGGCCTAATCTGTTCTTGTAATGAACCAACTGCAGATGGGGCAATGATCCATCTTACTCCTATTGATCTTAAAGCCCAAATATTAGCTTTGTAAGGTATTTCAGAAGGATTTAAACTATGTTTTCTGCCATGTCTAGGAATAAATGCTATTTCTAGGTTTCCAAGATTATATACTTTTATTGAATCAGAAGGTTTACCATAGGGAGTATTGATTTCTAGTTCTCTTAGGTACTCTATTTGATCCATTGAATAAAATCCACTTCCACCAATCACTCCTAATCTTGATTTTTCTATTGGTAATAAATGTTCTTTATTCATAGTGATTTAAATGGCTTTTAATCATCTGGTACTAATTGGAGGAGGACACTCAAATGTTTCTTTATTGAAGAAATGGTTAATGTTTCCGAAATTAATGCCAGAAATTCCTGTTTCAATTATATCTAGAGATTCTCATTTGGTTTATTCGGCGATGTTCCCATCGGTGATTTCAAAATCAATCACTTTAGAAGAGAGTTTAATTAATATAAAATCTTTGGCAAAAAATGCAAAAGTATCTTTTATAGAAGAAGAAGTAAAGAATGTTGATTTCAATTTAAAGAAAATTGTTTTAAGTAATAGACCTTCAGTTAATTATTCTAAGTTGGTGCTTAATTATGGAAGTCAAACAATAATTCCAAAAGAATTTGAATCACTAGTTAAAAATCGAAATGCTTTTTCAATTAAACCTTTTTTAAGGGCTTATGACTCAATCCTAAAAGAGGACATTTTTGATTCAGTTAATGAACTTCCATTTGTAATAGTTGGCAGTGGTCTTGCTGCAATTGAAGTATCATTTGCTTTGAGAAAAAGATGGGGAGATAGACCTTTAAAACTATTATGTGATTCAAGAAAAATTAATAATACAATTCTAAAAAGTTTACGGAATTCCAATATTGATTTAATTGAAAAACTTAATTTTGATTATGGCAAGATTCTTTTATGTACTGGAAATACATCTCCGTTATGGTCACAAAAAAAATTATTAGATTCGGATTCTTATGGCAGAATAATTACAAATCAGAATTTGCAGATAAAAAGTTTCTCTGGAATCTTTGCTGTTGGCGATTGCGCAGTTGTAGGTTCAGCAAAAAGACCAGCATCGGGAGTTTTTGCAGTAAAAGTTGTAAATACATTAGTACAAAATCTAAAAAAAGATATAGAAGGAAGATCATTAAAAAAGTGGTTTCCCCAAAAGATCGGATTACAAATAGTAAATATATTTCCAAGCCATCATCCAAAGGCTTTTGCTATTTATCGCAATTTTGTTTTCGGCCCTTCTTTTATTTTTTGGATTTTAAAGCATAAAATTGATCTCAACTTTATTAAAAAGTTCAGATCAAAAAGGCTAATTATGAAAAGTAGTGAAAAAAGTATTTCTTTGAATGATTGCAGAGGATGTGCAGCTAAAATTCCTCAAGTTGTTTTGAATAAATCATTAATAAATTCTAATTTAAATTCTTTTGCCTCATCACCTGAAGATTCAGTTGAGATATATCAAAATGGTCAAGATATTATCTTGCAAAGTGTAGATGGATTTCCTGCTTTGGTAAGTGATCCTTGGCTTAATGCAAAAATTACTACTTTGCATGCTTGCTCAGATTTGTGGGCATGCGGCGCAAAACTTTCATCCGCGCAGGCTTTAATTTCATTACCAAAAGTTGAAAGGGAATTTCAGAGTTACCTCTTTTCTCAATCACTTCAAGGAATTAAATCAACAGTTGAGGATCAAGGAGGTGAATTACTTGGAGGCCATACTTTCGAGGCAAGAAGTTTAGTAAATAAACCTTATTCATTAGGAATAGATATTTCTTTAACAGTTCAAGGTATTTTAAAAAATGGAGCAAAACCATGGCTTAAATCTGGAATGAATAATGGAGATATTCTCATGATGTCTAGACCTCTGGGGGTTGGGATTTACTTTGCCGGTCAAATGCAAAATATTAATATGCTAGATACTTCTTCTAAAGTAATTAATAATTTAGTAAAGAGTCAGCAATATTTGATTGATGAAATTTATCTTTTTCAAAATCAATTTAAAGAATCATTAGTCAATGCTGCGACTGATATTACTGGATATGGATTTATTGGACATCTTAAAGAAATGGTTGAATCATCTAATTTATATAGGCAAAGCAATAATCTTGAACCACTAAAAGTTTTATTAGATTTATTTGCATTTAAAGCTTATCCTGGAGTATTTGATTTAATAAGAAAAGATGTTAAAAGTACTTTCTTTGAATCTAATAAAGAAATTTTTGACAAAATTTATAAAGTAAATAAGCAAAAAAGAATAATTAATTTTTTAAACGAAAATTCATTAGATCAAGAGACTTTTAACGAGAGAATATCATTACTATTAGATCCTCAAACATGTGGACCTTTGTTGATTAGTTGCAATCGTAAATATGAAAATGTTCTAAAGGATAAATGGTACAAGGTTGGAGAGGTTGTAAAAATGTAATTAATTTCTATTTAACTTGTCAATTTCCAAATATCTTAATCTTTTAATTTCCTTTCCCATCTCCTGCCCTGGTTCCCATCCTTCTTTTTTTAATGTTTCTCCATCTTTTTTTGATTTTATAAATTTGTAAATAAATAACCACCTAAACAATTTACGCCAGTATGGTCCTCCATCACAAATTAATAATTTTACTGTCTCATCATTAAGGTTTCTGCTCTCAATAAATTCTGTCCAACTTGATGGAGAAAAATGATTGAAATTTTTTTTGTTTGTATTTAATATCTTTTTGATATTTAAATAATCTTCTAATATTTTTATCTCACTATTATTTACCAAAAATCTTTGACATGCTTTTTTTAAATCTTCTGAATCTTTTAATAAGTAAAGCATATGATTTCCTTTTACCTTCTTTATCCAATTTAGTCCTCTTAAGAACCTTTTATCGACTTTAATATTTTCATTTAAGATTGAGATAATTTCCCATTTGTGAATTATCGAAATTACATTAGTCAAATTATCGTGTTTGCATATTTCAGCTAGTTCCATCCTTATTCGTATGCCTAGTGCAGGAGGGTAAATCACTTTCTGATGAGTTTCTGAACTTTTCCATGGCCATTGTCTAACTGTTTCTTGAGATTGTTTGAGGGAATTATTTGAAATATTGAAATCTAATCTTGAAGCATATTTTGCACATCTAATTAATCTACTTGGATCATCTGAAATACTATTACTGTGAAGTAAGTTCAATCTTTTACTTTTTATATCAGAAATTCCTCCATAAAGATCATAGATTTTCTTTGTCGAGACCTCGAAGGCTATTGAATTTATAGAGAAATCTCTCCTCTTAAGATCTTCCTCAATAGTACTTTTATTTACTGTGGGATTTAAGCCTGGAGCAGAGTAAATTTCTTTCCTTGCACAAGCAATATCAATTTTATAGTCATTAATATTTATTTCTACAGTGTTGTATAAATTAAATTCTTTGATTAAACATAAATCTACATTTACAATATTTTTTTTTATAAATTTTGCGAGAGAAATAGAGGATCCTTCAATAACAAGATCAATATCTACAGGTTTAGAAAACGATTTTTTGTGGAATTTACTTATTAACAAATCTCTTAAATAACCGCCAACAAAAGCCACTTTAGTATTCTTATTAGATTCTATGTATTTTGTAATAAGGTTATATAGATTAAATGGAGTTTTGATTAATTCCCCTTGGATGTAATCAGAGATATCGTTCATGAGTTTTAACTTACATAACGAATTGGAGCTAATCTGGGATCTAGAATTTTACTTCCTTTATCACCAAATTTTACTGCCAAAGATATTTTTTCCCCACTCCCAAAAATATGTATAATTTCACCTTTCCCAAATTTTGAGTGAATTAGCTTATCTCCAACTATCCAGCTTTTCCCTTTACTTGGCCCTGAATATAATTTCCTTACTGCATTTATTGGTTTGTTAACAAATTCATTTGGATTGTTTCGATCAACTCTTGTTAAACGATCAAGATGCAAATCTCTTCTAATTGAAGCACCACCAGTTTGTGGTAATTCGCCATCTATTAAATCTTCAGGTATTTCCGAAAGAAATATTGAAGGAATTGTTGCTTCACGCATTCCACCCCATAATCTTCTTTCTCTGGCATGACTTAAGAAAACTCTCTCTTTAGCTCTAGTAATACCTACGTAGCATAATCTTCTTTCCTCTTCAAGAAGTGATGGAGTATCTATTGATCTATGGCTAGGGAAGAGACCTTGTTCTAGCCCAGTGATAAAAACATTTTGAAATTCTAAACCTTTACTATTATGCAAAGTCATGAGAGTTACAGAGTTAGGATTATTTTTCTTAGTATCATTATCAGTTGTCAAGGCTGCTGTAGAAAGAAATCCCTCTACATCTCCACTTTCTGTTTCTTCTTCATATTGAGTAGCTGCATTAATTAGTTCTTGTAAGTTATTTCTTCTATCTTCAGATTCTTCAGTCCCACTAGAGAGTAAATCACTTAAATAACCACTTTTTTCTAAAATAAGTTGTAGTAGTTGAGCGGGACCTGAATTTTCTAGGTAACACAGTAGGTCATTCATAACTTCAGTAAATTTATTAATTCCTTTTGATGATCGGCCTATTGTTTCTTCAAGACTTTGCTTATCATTAAGAACCTCCCATAATGGAATATTTAACCTATTGGATAGTTCATTAAGTTTTTGAATAGTAGTCTTACCAATCCCTCTTCTAGGAACATTTATGATTCGTAAAAGACTAACGTTATCTGAAGAATTAACCAGAACTTTCAAATATGCTATCGCATCTTTAATTTCTCTCCTATCATAAAAACGCAATCCTCCAAAAATTGTATAAGGAATGCGCCACCTTACAAGAGATTCTTCTAATACTCTCGACTGAGCTCTGGTTCGATATAAAATTGCAAAATTTTTCCAAATTGGGTTTTGATTATAGTTATTGAGTGATTTAATTTTATTTGTAATTGCTTCTGCCTCGGAAATTTCATCATCACAGCTGAGTAACGTTAAAAGTTCCCCTTTTTCTTTAGTAGCCTTTAAAACTTTGTCAATTCTTTCAGAGTTGTTTTCAATTAGTGAGTTTGCAGCATCAAGAATATTGGAAGATGACCTATAATTTTCTTCTAATTTAATTAAAGATGAATTTGTATCGTCGTTGATTGAAGTTTTAAAATCCTCTTGAAAACCAATTAAAATTCTGAAGTCAGCTGCTCTGAAACTATAAATACTTTGATCAGCATCCCCAACTACAAAAATTGACCGATCTTCCCAATTGAAGAATTTTTTTGGTTCAGTATTTCCAGCTGTAATTAATTTTATAAGTTCATATTGTGTTCTATTTGTATCTTGATATTCGTCAACTAAAATATGTTTAAATCTTTTGTGCCAGTAATCACGGACTATATCATTTTGCCTCAATAAGAAAACGGGCAAAAGTAGAAGATCATCAAAGTCTAAAGAATTATTTTTTGATAGCGAAATTCTATATCTTTTGTAGGCTTCTGCAACTGTTTTATCAAAATTATTTTCTGCTTTTTCTAAAAGATCATTAGAAGTTAAGCATTGATTTTTAGCATTACTTATTAATCTTTTAATCTTTTTGGGATCATATCTTTTTGGGTCAAGACTCATATCTTGACTGATAATTTCTTTTACTAATGTTTGAGAATCTGTTTCATCGTAAATTGAAAATTGCCTTGTCCATTTTAGGCCTTCTGGATCGGTATATTTTTCAATATCGTATCTCAGAAGTCTTGAAAATAAAGAATGGAAAGTACCTATCCAAAGGTTCTGAAGCCTCTCTTGGTGAACGTTTGTTCTTAATTGATTTTGATCAATTTCTTTGAGAGTTGTCCAAGGCTGACCAAATTGATTAAAAGCTAATTCTTGGGCTAGAAGAACCTCTAATCTTCCTTTCATTTCTTTAGCAGCTTTGTTAGTGAATGTGACTGCGAGAATGTTATAAGGATCTATAGAGTTACCCTCAATAAGGTTTGCAATTCTGTGAGTAAGAGCCTTAGTTTTTCCGCTACCTGCACCTGCTACAACTAATAGTGGTCCATAAACATGTTTTACTGCTTGGAGTTGTTGATTGTTTAGGGAATTAAAAAGGAAATTGTTGGTTTGATGCACTTTTGGAAGGGTTTTTCAAAAATCAGACTTTACTATGCGATTCAGATTCTGTTTCTAGATCTTCTAACGCTTTTTTTAAATTTATAAGTTCATTATTGTTATTAATTATTTCTTCGAATTTATTTTGAGGCATTTTTAATTTCATACTTCTTTCAAAAATCTCTTTTTCCAATCTCTTTTTATATGAGGAAATAAGTTTCTTTGATAATTTTAAATCCTGTTGATCCAAAACTTTTTATTAAAAATGTAGTTTTATATTAGCGGAAAAAAAATTTTTATTTGAATTATTTCAACTATCACTTTGGAATGAAGTTATTAATTAAGAAGCGTTGCGTTACGTTTGAAATTGTATTGTTTTTACTAGCTTTGTATTATTCTTAAGATCGATCTTTAAATTTTTACTACAGGAATGTCAGTTTCAAAGAATCATCAACTGTTGTCAGTCGATAAGAAATTAAATGATTTAAGCAATATAAAAGAATTTATTAATACTGCAAACTCAAGATTAGATGCAATAACATCAATAACCAATAATTCACATGCAATTGCAGCAGACGCAGTAACAGCAATGATTTGCGAAAATCAAGATTCACTTAATTCAAAAATATCTTTAAATACAACTAACAAGATGTCCGTTTGTTTAAGAGATGGAGAAATAATCCTAAGGATTGTTGCTTATCTTTTAATTTCTAATGACGAATCAGTTTTAGAAAAAAGTTGTTTGAAGGATCTTAAAAATACCTATCTTGCTCTTGGGTACCCTTAAGAAATGCAAGAAGGGTTTTTGAATTAATGCGAGATGCAACTATCTCTGATTTGAATTCAACAGTTAATAATATGCGCGGAAACAAAGGCTTTCTTCCTAAATTAATATCTGAAACAGAGTTTCAATTTGAAAGGATAATTAATCTTTTAAACTAGCTAAATTCCTTATCTCAGAAGTATGGGACGTCTGTATAACTGAGTTATTTTCTAGATTTCTAATAGTAGAAAATCTGGATCTTACATGAGTGGATAAAAAGGAAATTCTTTCTTCGGAAACTGTCGATTTATAAATAGTTTTAATGTGTAAATTATTTTGTTCAACAAAATAATTGGATGATGAAATAAAGGATTCTGTATAACCTTTATTTCTTAAAACAATTCCTGAATTTTCATCTTTGGGTAAAAAAATCAGAATAGTTTCATCTCCCTCACTGATATCATCATTGTCCCAATCACTAATAGCTTGCCAGTTTATAGAAATGGCTATGCTATCTAGGCTTAAACTAAATTTATAATTTTTAAAAATTTCAACGACTTTTTTATTTTTTTTGTTGATATGTTTTATAAATATTTTGCTAGTTGAGTTTTCAAATTCCTGAAAAGCTAAAGTGTGAGTACTTCTAATAGATTTCCACTCTCCTATACTTTTATCAATGAATTGATTAATTAGTGTTAGATTCTTCGTCAAGTTTATCTTCTACGGAATGATTTTCTGCTTTTTGTATCATTCTTACCATTGAATCCACCATTAATCTCTTTGCAGAAGTTACTTTTAATCCAGAAGGAGTAGTTGATATTTGTTCTCCAGGGCGATCATATGAAGTTGGTCTAAATGGAGTCATCTAATAACTTTAAAATTAATCGATCTCTATTCTTGCATGAATCATTATTTATGTAGTTATTGTTTGCGAAAATGTCATATCTTTCTTCTTTGATTACAGAATTATCAACTGTTTTGTTATTTAGGCATTTTATTTTTTGCCAAACCTGAAATAGTCGCTAAAGCAAACATTCCCAATAGAGCAATCCCTAGAAATAATCCTGCTCCCTGGCTAACACCAGCTCCTACTGCGACAAGTATAGAGTCACTGATTAGAAGACTTATTAATAATGCAGGAGTAAATATTTTCCAGCGAGTTCCTCCAATCCCAATTGCGTAGCTTAGAAAATCAAAAAGGCCAGTCATAAGTAGACCTGTCATGAGAAAGAAATTTTCTTCAAGTTGGTTTTGATTAAAACTTTCAATTTTTTTCATCGCTTTGGTGCCTACCAAATTCCTTACAGGGACTCGCCCATAATTTCTTGCAATAAAGAAAGCAGCTTGGCAAAAAACGATATCAGAAAAGACTATTGTAATATAACCTTTTTGAAATCCTAATAATGATCCTGCTAGTAGAGAATAAGCTGAACTTGGAAGAGCTGGTAAAATAATACTTACTCCTCTGAGTATGAAAATTCCAAAAGGAGCCCAAATTCCCATACTTTCTATTTTGTTCCTCAGGGGCTCAATCCCATAATTTTGGATTAAGTAAATCAATACAACAAATATTGCAATAAAAAAAACTACTGAGAGAAATTTCTGTATTTTATTCATTATTTTTTAGTGAATTTATTGGGAGTAAACTCTTAATTTAATATTTGATTGTATCTATAATAGAAATACTAATCAATAAAAATTTTTACAAATTTTTAATCTTATTTTCTTCCGATAAAAGTTTTTTGTATTTCAGACGTATTAATGATTAATTATAAGAATAAAGTTAATTTAATATTTATTCGAAATAGCTTTGGTTTAGTTCTTTCGATAATCGTTTCTTTGAGTATCTCAATAAAACAATCAAATGCTTTGCCTCATGAATGGGTTGGAGTTCCTAAAAGTGAATATGGAGAACAGTTATGGGATAGACGAAGTATTAAAAGAAATGAGGATGGTTCTGTGAGAGTATTGAGTAAATTTATTCCCAAAACAAAAAGTGAAATTACTAAGGATATACTCTATACAATGGATATAAATTGTTTTGAAAAATCATTTAGAGATGTTGATGTCTCCATAGATGAAATGAATAGTAATTTCAATGATTTGGCTGATTGGCAAGATCCAAATGGAGATAAACTGATTTTGGGTGTTATAGGTCAAGTCTGCAGAGTAGAAAACTAAAAATTTCAAATTGTAAAAATAAAATAAAAAATGAAGTTTCTACATACCTAGAAAACATAAAACCCTTCTTAGAAATGTTTTTAAAGGTGCCAGGACCCAGATTTGAACTGGGGACACGGCGATTTTCAGTCGCCTGCTCTACCAACTGAGCTATCCCGGCTCTAACCTATATACTTTAAATTACGATGTGTAGTTTGTGAAACCCTTTTCATTAAAAATTTTATATCTTCATCAAATATCCCCAAAAACTATTATTTTGCATTGATCGCTAATAAGGCAGTTCCAAATGAAGTAGTTTTATTACATGAAACTATTGGTATATTTATAATTTTTTCTCTTATTTTCCTCCATTGTGGGTTTTTTGAACCTCCTCCAATAGTAATAATTTTTTTTGGAAGTGAACCTGTTAGTTCGCCTAGTTTTTCCCATCCTTTCAGTTCGATCTTGGCTAGCCCCTCGAATAATGCATGTAAATAAAGTGAGTCGCTTACTGGCCTTGGATCAAGTATCGGCTCTAAATTAGCATTATTAACAGGAAATCTATCTCCTTTACTATTAAGAGGTAAAAGATTTAAAGAAGTATTTTTCGATGGATTAATTTGTCGACTAAGTTCCTTTATTTCTAAATCAGAAAAGAACTTAGACAAGACACCGCATCCAGCATTTGATGCTCCTCCACATATCCAATCATCGTTAACTCTATGGATTGTAATGCCCTGTTTTTTTATAGGGTTATCAATAATTTTTTTTATCACAATTGTTGTTCCTAAAACTGTGAGGCCATCTTCTTTACCTAACCCTGCGGCTATTAAAGCTGCATTAGAGTCAGTGGTGCCTGAAGTTAATATTAATTTTTTATTTAAATTAAATCTCTCTGCTAAATCAGAGTTTACTTGTCCAATAATTTTTCCACTTTTTATTATTTGAGGTAGACATTTTTGCCATGAAGTATTGAGATAGCTCTTTGGCCACGATTCTTTTTTTAGATCCCAACCAAGTTTTAGATTATTACCTTCTTCTCCATGAGTCCAATCTTTTAATAACCAACCAGTGATCCAATCAGATTGATGTCGTAAAAGTATATTTGTCCCATATTTATCTAATAGTTTTAATGCTTTAGCAAGACTACTGTATGGAGTTCGCAGGTGATCTTCTCCAGAAGTTAAGGATTCAAGAATGATCTTATGTTCAATACATGCTTGGTAGTAAGGTATTGCTTCTCCTATCGGATCTCCTCGCAAATTGGATGCAATTAAAGTTCCTGAGGTGCCGGAAATAGCCAATTTATTAAGGTTAATTTTTATCTCAATAGGTAAACTAATTAAGAGATTTTCACAAGAATTTATCCAAGAATCTGGATTTTCAAAGCTGTATGAATAAGGAACTGAATTTGAATATACTAATTTCTTATGACGATTAATTATTGATATTCTTGCACCACTCGTTCCAAAATCTAACCCTCCATAAAAATTATCAGGCATAGAAAAAAATATTTATAAAAAGATTTTGGAAGCCTCTGCTAATTTGGCTGCTTTTTCTTCTACATTTTCCCAAGGTAGCTCAAGATCTCTTCTGCCAAAATGCCCATAGGATGCAGTCTTTCTAAAAAATTTTCCTCCCATTTTTTTTGGTAGATTTCTTAAATTAAATTCTTTTATTATTGCTGCAGGTCTTAAATCAAAGTGCTCTTTAATTAGCTCAGTCAAATTATTTTGTGAAATAACACCAGTATCAAAAGTTTCTACGAGAATGGAAATTGGTTTTGCTACTCCAATTGCATAACTTAATTGTACTTCTGCTTTTTTTGCTAATTTTGCCTTAACTATACTTTTAGCTACATAACGTGCTGCATAAGCGGCTGATCTATCTACTTTTGTGGGGTCTTTACCAGAAAATGCCCCTCCTCCGTGTCTTGCATATCCGCCATAAGTATCTACAATAATTTTTCTGCCAGTCAGCCCAGCATCTCCTTGAGGCCCGCCTACGACAAATTTTCCCGTGGGGTTTACTAGAAATCTTGTTTTACTAATATTTGGTTTAATTTCTAAATCTTCAGTAGCAGGAATTACAACATTCTTCCATAAATCTTCTTTTATTCTTTGACGAATTTCTTCTTCATTTGTTACGCCATCAATCTCAGAATTATGTTGAGTTGAAATTAAAATCGTATTAATAGAGACTGGTAACCCTTTTTCATAATTAATGCTTACTTGAGTTTTCCCATCAGGGAGTAGATAATTAAGGACTTCTTCATGCCTTACTTTGGCAAGTTGAATAGCTAATCTATGAGCTAGGCTAATAGGTAAGGGCATTAATTCAGGCGTCTCATCGCACGCATAGCCAAACATTATGCCTTGGTCACCAGCTCCGGTATTATCTTCCAAATCATCGTTAATATCATCTGCGTCGTTTACGCCTTGTGAAATATCTGGTGATTGCTCGTCAAGTGCTACTAAAACAGCACAACTATTTGCATCAAAACCACCCGCTCTATAGCCTTCATATCCAATTTCTTTAATTACATTTCTAACAAGTTTTATGTAATCGACTTTTGCTTTTGAAGTTATTTCTCCAGTAAGTAGACAAAGACCAGTGTTAACGACAGTTTCGCATGCAACTCTGCTTTCTGGATCTTCTGTCAATAAAGCATCTAAAACTGCGTCACTAATTTGATCACATATTTTGTCAGGATGACCTTCAGTTACGGATTCAGAAGTGAAAATGAAATCACTCATTTGCAATTAATTTTAAAAATTAGATTTCATCTTAAATTAAACTATCGTAACAAATCAATTATTGTAAATTAGAAAATTGTATAAAATAATGAGACTTTAGTTCCGATATTTGTGAACAAAAGAAATAAGTGAATTTATTCTGCTTCATTTGACGCTGTGGGAATCTCTTCAATATCGTCAGTTTGTTCAAATAACATTTGTTTGTATTTCGCAGCCATTTCTTCAGCTTTACTAAAAACTTTTTGAGGGTCAGTTAGCATATCTCCTGGTTCAGGCTCAAGTGCTTTAGTAGATAATGAAATACGTCCTCTTTCTGAATCAAGGTCAATTATCATAACTTTCATTTGGTCATTCACATTTAAAACATTATGAGGAGTCTCAATATGTTCATGACTAATCTCAGAAATGTGCAATAGACCACTAACTCCACCAATATCAATGAAAGCTCCATAAGGTTTAATACCTTTTACATTACCAACAACAACTTCTCCTACCTCAAGTCGGTTCATCTTTTTCTCAACCAAAGCTCTTCTATGACTTAGTACTAATCTATTTCTCTCTTCATCAACTTCAAGAAACTTTAAAGGTAAATATTCACCTTCTAAGTCATCTTTGATTTTTCGAGCACTTATATGTGAGCCTGGGATAAAACCTCTCAAACCTTCTACCCTAACAAGTGCCCCGCCTCTGTTTGTTGCAAAAACTTCAGAATAGATAGTGGCATCTTCTTTTTGGAGTTGTCTAACCCTTTCCCATGCTCTTTGATATTCAATTCTTCTAATGGAGAGAGCTAATTGGCCATCTTCATTTTCTTCGCTCATTATGAAAAATTCTCTACTTTCAGAAGGCTGCAAAACATCATTAAGTCCTTCAACTCTATTTATTGAAACCTCCTGAACAGGCATAAAAGCAGCTGTTTTTGCCCCTATATCTATCATGGCCCCTTTGGGTTCTAGAGCAAAAACGGTGCCTTTAACTAGATCGCCAGGCTTAAAGTTATAGTCATACTTACCCAAAAGTGATGCAAATTCTTCTTGTGTAAATCCTGCATTGTCAAAGTCAGTATTTGTTCTGCTAGAGGAAGAATCTGCTGAAGGTATATCGCTCTTTTCGAATGATAAATCCTCCTCATTTTGAGAGGCTGCATCATTATCTAACTCAGACGAATTTTTAATTTCTTGATTCTCAGAAAGTTCTTTAATGGTTTGAGAAGAATTTTCGTTCATTTGTTGTATCGCAGACTACCTAAGGTAGTTAGAAAGGAATGCTACTAGCCTGCAAACCAATAGCATAAGCATTTGTGATATGTATTCTACACTTTAAGATGCTGAATTTTATGAAATTGAAGCTAATTGGTTTTTTGAACTTCCTTTTAAAGATTCAAGAGTAGAAATAAAATCTTTTACCCCATTAAATTTTCGGTATACTGAAGCATACCTTATATAGGCGACTTCATTCTCTTTCCTAAGATTTTTAAGTATAAGTTCTCCTATTTGTGAAGATTTAATATCTTTGTTAGTGTCTTGAACGATTTGAGATTCAATTCCATCTACGAAATTAATAATCGCTTCACTACTGAAGTTAGTCTTTTCGCAAGCTCTTGAGATTCCAGTAAATAATTTTTGTTTATCAAATAATTCTCTACTACCATCTTTCTTTAAAACCGAAACTGGCATCGATTCAACTCTTTCATAAGTTGTAAATCTAAAGCTGCAGTTTAAGCACTCTCTTCTTCTTCGAACACTTTTACCACTATCAGCAGATCTTGATTCCAAAACTCTGCTATCTGTGTTTTGACAGGTAGGACACTGCATGTGGTGAAATAAGCTGCACTTTAACTCTAATAGTAGAGTAATATCTTAATTATGAAAAGTAAAAAAAAACCTCTTTAACAAGAGGTTTTTTTTCAGAGTTCATTTTCTATCGAATTTAGGTGGGTCTCTAAAGGCGACAGCAAAGAACAAGGTAACAACTGCGAGAGTTAGAATAAGAACGTAAGCAAAAGCTTCCATAAGATTAAGTAATTAAGTTTAGTTTAAACCCTTCCTGGGATTCTTCTTGTGGTTTCGTCACCAAGTTTCTTGAATAAACCAAATTCAACTTGGTCTCCAATCTCAGCATCAATACCAGCAAAGGAATTTCTGTAAAGAGTTCTTGAAGCATGCCACCAGTGACCAAATAAGAATAGCAATCCGAAACATAAATGTGCATATGTAAACCAGGCTCTTGGAGAACTTCGGAATACGCCATCAGATTTATATGTTTCTCTGTCAAACTTGAATGCTTCTCCAAGTTGAGCTTTTCTAGCTAACCTTTTAACTACTGCAGGGTCTGTAAATGTTTGTCCATCTAGGTCTCCTCCATAGATAGTTGCAGTTATACCAGTCTGTTCGAATGAATACTTTGCTTCAGCTCTTCTAAATGGGATATCTGCTCTTACATTACCTTCTTTGTCTTCAAGAATGACAGGGAAGTTTTCAAAGAAATTAGGAATTCTTCTAACTTCTAATTCGTTACCTTCCTTATCTTGAAAAGCAATGTGACCTTGCCAACCAGTTGGTAATCCATCACCATTAACAAGAGCTCCAACTCTAAATAGTCCTCCTTTAGCTGGACTATTTCCAACGTAATCGTAGAAGGCTAATTTTTCTGGAATCGATGCATATGCCTCTGATTTAGTGGCACCATCATCTATAGCAGCTTGCACTCTTCTATTGATTTCAGTTTTGAAATAGCCTGAATCCCATTGATATCTGGTAGGACCAAAAAGCTCTACCGGAGTTGTTGCTGAACCGTACCACATTGTTCCGGAAACAACGAAAGAAACAAATAATACAGCAGCCAAAGCACTAGCTAGAACTCCCTCGAGACTTCCAAGTTTTAGTGCTCTATAAAGTCTTTCTCCAGGTCTATTGGTGATATGAAAAATACCTCCAATAATACCCATAAGTCCTGCTGCAATATGGTTCGCCACTATACCTCCAGGATTAAAAGGATTAAATCCTTCTACTCCCCAGGATGGAGCCACAGGTTCTACGTGACCAGTTAAGCCATAAGGGTCAGAAACCCAAATCCCAACGTTTGCACAATGAAAAGCTCCAAAACCAAAACAGGTTAGTCCTGCTAGAAGGAGGTGAATCCCGAAAATTCTTGGCAAGTCAAGAGCAGGTTCACCAGTTCTTGAATCTTCCCACAAATCTAAGTCCCAGTATGTCCAGTGCCAAATAGAGGCCAACATTAATAGACCACTAAATACTATGTGAGCTGCGGCAACCCCTTCGAAACTCCAGAATCCAGGATCAACTCCAGTAGCACCGGTAATATCCCATCCGTTCCAACTACTTGTGATACCTAGTCTTGCCATAAAAGGCATAACGTACATCCCCTGTCTCCACATTGGATTGAGAACAGCATCAGAAGGATCAAAAATGGCTAATTCGTAAAGAGCCATTGAACCGGCCCAGCCGGCTAATAATGCAGTATGCATAAGATGCACAGCAAGTAGTCGACCTGGGTCATTAATAACTACTGTGTGAACTCGATACCAAGGCAATCCCATCGGTTAATTTCTAGTAACTATGCTGTATAAACAGCTAAACATCACGATAGTAAGGGTTTTTTAGTCTTTGAGGGATTTTTGTAAATAAATTTATTTTCTTGCAAAAATTGGGCAAATCAATTAGCAGAACTAAGTTTATAAGGAATTTTTGGCTAAAAACTGTTAATATTTTGGTCACAATTCTCAAAGTAAAACGCCAAAATAAGAAAAATAACTAAAAAAATGGCAACTATCAGATTTATTCGTGAGGATTTAGAGGTCCAATGCAATCCGGGTGAAAATTTAAGGGAACTTGTTATGAGAGAGAATTTACAGCTTTATGGATTAAAAGGTATTTTAGGTAATTGTGGAGGTGCTGGACAATGCAGTACTTGTTTTATTTCTGTTGAAGGTGGAAATAAAAATTCTTTGAGCCCTCTTACATCTGTTGAAGAAGAAAAACTCAAAAACAGACCAGAAAATTGGCGCCTTGCTTGCCAAACATTAATAAAATCATCCACAGTAATCTTAACAAAACCACAATCCCCCCCCTCAAATTTGGAAGAATTAAAAAAAATTAGTGAAAATAAAAAATTACCTCGCTAAATTGTTTAAGACTGTTAATCAGTTTATGAAATTTGTTTATTTTTCCACTTTATACCGAGTTATACGTCTATAGTCTTATTACTCAATATAGAACTACCAACTAAATGGAAACAACTAATTTTGGATTCGTAGCTAGTCTTTTATTTGTAGGGGTGCCAACAATATTCCTAATAGGTTTATTTATTTCTACACAAGATGGAGAAAAATCAAGCTTTTACTCTGACTCTAGTAAAGGTAGACTTGGACCAAAACGCTAATGCTTTTATAAATGCTTTGCATTTCTGTAAAAGAATTTTTATTTTGGAAAAAAAAGCAACTTTCTAAAGGAGGTGATCAACAATCCTTTGCTGTTTTACTTGATTGTATAGGCGGTGTACCGATTAGTGATCTAAACTTGATAACTATAAATCCTAGTGGAAATTTACATTTAAAAAAAAATTTAGAATTTTTAGAATCTGTTTGGGATGATCATTTATTAAAATCATGTCCAATTCAATATCTCTGTGGAATAACTTTTTGGAGAGACTTAAAGTTGAAAGTTACAAACAAAGTACTCATTCCTAGAGCGGAAACAGAGCTAATAGTTGATATCGTCTTCAATATATTTCAAAAGAAATCGGAAAAATTATTTTTTGCTGAATTAGGAACTGGTTCAGGTGCCATTAGTATTGCTTTGGCATTGGCATATCCACTAAGCGAGGTAGTAGCAACGGACATAGATCAAGATGCATTAGAAATAGCCACTAAAAATTTTATAAATTCTTCTAAACAATCAAATTTGAAATTTTATTGTGGAAATTGGTGGTCACCTCTTGAATGTTTTAAAGGAAAAATAGACCTCGCTATTTCAAACCCGCCATATATTCCTAGAGATACTTATGAAAAATTACCCAAAGAAGTTAAAAATTTCGAACCTAAAGTTGCTTTATTAGGCGGCGAAGATGGTTTAGAACATTTCAGGGAAATAATACAAAAAGCACCATTGTTCTTAAAAGATAATGGTTGGCTAATTTTAGAGAATCATTTTGATCAAAGTGAAAAAGTGAAACAACTACTTATTAAAAATAAATTTACATCAATAGAAATTGTGAAAGATCTATCAGGTATTGGTAGGTTTACCATTGGAAGATATAAATAAATTAATAAGGGTTCATAATCTAAATGAATTTAGTAGACTGCAAATCTGCCTTGAAGACGCTTAATAGTGGTTTGCCTATAATTTTTCCAACAGATACTTTACCCGCAATTGGTTGTTTACCAAAATTTTCAAATATTATTTATAAGTTTAAAAAAAGAGATAGAAACAAACCCTTAATTCTTATGGGATCAGAATATAAACATTTAATTGATTATGTTCACGAATCAGCTAAAAAAGATTACGAAAATATAGCTTCAAAATATTGGCCTGGGGCTCTTACAATTGTTGTCCCTGCTTCAGAAAAACAGACTGTAAACCTCACCAGCAATGATCTTACTATTGGGTTGAGAATCCCAAATTCTTGTATAGCAAAGTCTCTTTTGAGAGAAACAGGACCATTGTTAACTTCAAGTGCAAATATTTCAGGTTTTAAAGGATCAATTACAGCTGAAGGTATTGCTCTAGACTTCCCTTCTGTAAAAATTTATGGCCCTATCCCCTGGGAAAAAAGTAGTGGAAAAGCTAGTACAATTATATTTTGGAAGAAAAGTGGAAATTGGAGACTAATTAGAGAGGGAGAAGTATTAGTTAAGGAATTACATTAAATGTTTGTATTATTATTTTTTGTTTTATTAATTCAATTTTTAACTTATTGGATATTTGAACCACTTGGATCTTTTTTAGAGTATTTTCTCGAAATAAGATTGTTGCCTATAATTGCTCTGATAGGTTTGATTTTTTTATTTTCAGCAAAGAATATTGAACAGAATTAAATTAATAAAATGCCGGCTAACAGATTTGAACTGATGACCTTCGCTTTACAAAAGCGCTGCTCTACCACTGAGCTAAGCCGGCGATCTCTTCATCTTACAATTAGGGAGGGTCAATTATCAGTATTTTTTTAGCTTTTTTTAAATTTATTACTTTTTGATATCTTTATTAGCTTTATCAGTTTTATCAGTTTTTTTAAACTTTATTTCTCCGTCAATAGTTCTTTTGATTGGTAAATTTGCTACTAGTGCAGTCATTCTGTCTTCAGTTTCTAAACTTACTGCCACCTCTTCAAAATCAATCTCAACATATTTAGCGACAACATCGAGAATTTCTTTTCTCATTTTATCCAAAAGATCAGTTGTTAAAGAACTCATATCAACTCTGTCGTGAGCAAGTACAAGTTGTAATCGTTCTCTTGCTGTGTTGGCGCTAGCCGTTTCTCTGCCTAATAATTTGTTTATAAGATCTCTGAGTGTCATCATTTTAAAAAACCTTTGTTTGCATTAATCTCATGAATTTATCTTTTAGACTTTTACCTTCATTTTTTGGGTCAATAATTGGTACATCCTTTCCTGTCAGTCTTTGAGAAACATTCAAATAACATTTTTTTGCAGGAGATCTACCATCTGTAAGTGTCAGTGGTTCTCCTCTATTTGTACTTATAATTACTTGCTCATCTTCTAGAACAATACCTAACAAAGGTAAAGAAAGTATTCCCTGGACATCATCGATAGATAGCATCTCTTGGCTAGCCATCATGTTGGGACGAACTCTGTTTATTACAAGCTGAATAGGCTTAATATCAGAAGTATTGAGAATTCCTATTACTCTATCGGCGTCGCGTACTGCAGATAATTCTGGGTTAGTAACCACAATGGCTTCTTTGCAAGCTGCAAGAGCGTTTTTAAAGCCATCTTCGACGCCAGCAGGACAATCTACTAAGACAAAATCAAATTTCTCACTAAGCAGTTCACTAATTTTCTTCATATCTTCGGGCTTCATCCAATCCAACATCCTTGGATCTCCAGCGGGTAGAAGAGCAAGATTAGGTTCCTTTTTATGTCTAACCAGCGCTTGGTCAAGACGACAATTCTTGTCAAGAACATCTTGAGCTGTATAAATGATGCGATTTTCTAATCCAAGAAGAAGATCTAAATTTCTCAAGCCAAAATCAGCATCTAATACAGCGGTTGTGGCTCCGCTATTAGCAAGAGCTATGCCTAGATTTGCAGTTAAAGTGGTTTTACCAACCCCTCCTTTACCTGAACAGATTAATATTGTGCGAGTATTTTTCCCCACGGTTTTTAGGATTTTACAAATAATAAGGCCACTTGCAGAAAGTTAAATATTTTAAAGATTAAGTAATTCTTAAATTTATAACTTTTAAATTAATTTATTGCAAATCATTGATTAATTTTTAGTTTTGATTATAAGTGGTTTGATCAATATGGTTTGTTTTTCTATGACTGCAATTTCTGGGTAAAAATTATTGGGCTTATCCTTTGGTCCAATAGCTATTACATCTGCAATTCTTAATTGTAAGGGATTTAAATAAAGTGATGAAATAGAGGCACTTTTATTTCCACTTTTCCCCGCGAATGCGACCCCTAGTAGTTTACCCCAAACGTAAATGTTTTTTTTGGCGGAAACTATTGCTCCTGGATTAACGTCTCCAATTATGCATAGGTTTCCATTTGAAGATATTCTTTCACCCGATCGAACTGTTCCTTCGTGAAGAATTTCGTCTTTGTTTTTTAACTTAAATAAAATTAACTTATTTTGAATCTCTTGCTCTTTACAAAAAGTTGAATCTATTTTTAAAGACTTTCCACTTAATATTGTATCTCTATTATTTGAGTAAATATTTAGGGAACTAATGTTAATTTTGTCAAAATGATTTTTTAATTTAGATAGTTGTTGAGCACTTATTGATTCATTGACTGCGAAAATATTTACTTCTAAAGGTTCCTTGATGGAAGAAAAACTTTTGAAAGTTTCATGGATATTATCTAAATCTAATAAAGAAAAAATTTTTAAATATTTACTGCTCCTATTTTTTAAGACAATTTCCATGGAATTAAATCTAGGAGTTGTTTTTCATTAATGAAATTTCATTTTCAATTTCATTTTTGATCATACCTGGATAAATAATTAAAGAGCTTTCCTCAGATCTCATTAAAGTTTTTATTAATGCCGAACTATTCTCTAATGCACTTTGATAAGTGCCGTCCCATATTTTTAATGCATTATTAGATTCAAAGCCTTTAAAAGACCTTTCTTTAATTCCGCAAAATATTTTTGAATCAAAACCATTCTTATCGCATAATTTTGTAGCAAATGCAAGGATTTTTAATCTATCCATTTTACATAAAAAACTTATGTCTGATGCCTTTAATAAATCTCTGTCAATAAACATTTTGCATAGTGTAGAAAGTGGCTCAAAAGATTCATCTTTCCATCTAATCAAATGATAATAAAAGGTTACATCATCATTTCTTATGAAATCATCAAAATCAACCTTTGAAGGTGAAAAAATCCATTTATGTAAATAATCATCTAACCAAATTTTCTTTTCATCATTATCTTTTACTGTGTGTAATATTTTTTCCAGAATCCATGTTGATATTTCGTTTATCCTGTGATTATAAATTGTTCTATACATTAAGTTTCTTAGTACAAGGAAATGCTCAATAGCGATCACTCCTTTTGGTTTGATTCCGATATTTCCATCAGGTGAAAAGGTAAGAGCTGAAATAATTCTTTCTAAATCTACTAACCCATAATTAATACCTGTGTTGTAACTATCGCGTAAAAGATAATCGAGACGATCGCAATCTATCTCACTACTTATCAATGTTTTTAAAGGTTTTGAGAATAATTGCTTTGATTGAAATAATTCACCAATTTTTCTCGGTAATTCGTTGTCATACTTTTTGAGGATTGAATTTATTGGATTATATTTTGTAACTAAGTTTTCAGACCATTGTTCGTGATTATGTTTGAATATTGTTTCACTGGTATGGCTTAAAGGTCCATGACCTAAATCATGTAATAGAGCTGCTCCATAAAGCACAAATTTATTTTCACAAAATGAAGATTTACTTTCAATTAGTCTCTCATAAATTTTTCTAGCTATACAAAAAACACCAATTGAGTGAGTAAATCTACTCGATTCTGCACCATGAAAAAGTAATGATGCAGCTCCTAGTTGTTTTATTCTTCTAAGTCTTTGAAAAGCCACTGTATCAATTAATTCCATAATCATTAATTCTTCTGGCTTTCCTGCATCAAATACTATTTCTTTATGAATTGGGTCATGAAAAACTCTTTTAATACTCATATTTTTAAGATTTTTTATTTTTAATCTTTATCCATTTCAAGATTTAATTTCTTCATTATTTAATTCAATAGTTTGAACTGAAACTTCTTCTTTTTCTAGAAGCGACCCCAAAAATAATTCTGCATTTTTCACCCATTTATCATCAGTACTTCCATAATCATTTGCATCAGGGAGATCTAGTAATTTGTCAGGAGTCATACCCTGGCCTTGAATATTATTACCTTTGGGGGTTAAGTAACTGGCTACTGTTATTGCAATACCACTATCTTCTCCCAAACTTTTTAGGGATTGAATTAAACCTTTGCCATAAGTTTGCTCTCCCATAAGAATAGATCTCTCATTATCTTGTAAAGAACCAGCAAGTATTTCACTGGCACTTGCAGTACCTTTATTTACTAAAGTCACCATTGGTCCATCAAAATATGTCTCTTTTTGAGAAATAATTGCATCTTTAATTCCATTTCTATCTTTTGTCTCGACTACAGGTTTCTCACTTAATAATGAGTCTGCAACTGCTATACCAGAGCTTACTAGTCCCCCTGAATTATTTCTAAGATCCAAGATTAAGCCCTCAACATCTTTCTCTTTCAACTCTTGAAGTGCCTCTTCAACTTTTTTGGGTACGCTTTCGCTGAATTGAGTTATCCTTAAATATCCTATTGTGTGAGAATCGTCTCTTAATCTTTTTGTTCTAACTGGTCTTAGATCTACTGACCTCCTCTCTAGATCAACTTCCCTAATTTCTCCTGATTCAGAAGATAATTCAACTAAAACTTTTGTCCCTGATTCACCTCTTAACCTAGAGGCAGTGCCCGCAAGCCCTAATTTTTCTGATGAGATTCCGTCAACTGTCTCTATCAAGTCCCCGCTTATTATCCCAGCTTCTTCAGCTGGGGAACCCCCAAGAGTAGAGATTACTTTAACTCTATTGTCATCATCTTCACCTAATTGAAGCCCAACCCCATTAATTTCACTACCAAAATTACTTGATTTCAGTAGCTCATAATCTTTTGGGCGTAAAACTCTGGTGTAGGGATCGTCTAGAGGTCTTAACATGTCTTCAATTGCGGAATAAGCCTCTTCACTTGTTTCAATTTGTTTCTGTAATGTTTTTTGTCTAATTCTTTTCCATTGGATTTCATCAAACTTTTCTGGATCATAAAACCCTTCGTTTACTAAGGTCCAAGCATCAAGTACTAATTGCCTGCTGTCACTGAGAGCATTCACTCTTTCAACCAATAAGAGATTGATAGAAAAAACGATGATCATTAATGCAGTGATGAAAGTTTTGAATGTTAAAAGTTTGTTAAAAGATGCATTCATTGGGTTAAGTGTTAACACCAAGTATAAGAATTTTAAGTAAGCTCTTTATATCAAAGCTAATTTTTTTTGGATGGCTAATTCTTCATCTGTTTATGATTGGTTTCAAGAAAGGCTTGAAATCCAGGACATAACTGACGACGTAACTTCCAAGTACGTACCCCCTCACGTAAATATTTTTTATTGTTTAGGAGGCATAACTTTAGTATGCTTCTTAATTCAATTTGCAACAGGTTTTGCAATGACTTTTTACTATAAGCCAACAGTTACACAAGCTTATAGTTCAGTAAGTTATTTAATGACAGATGTAAGTTTTGGATGGTTAATAAGATCTGTACATAGATGGAGTGCATCAATGATGGTTTTGATGTTAATCCTTCATGTCTTTAGGGTTTATCTTACTGGGGGTTTTAAAAGGCCAAGAGAATTAACTTGGGTTACAGGAGTTGTAATGGCAGTCATAACTGTCGCTTTTGGAGTTACAGGTTACTCTCTTCCTTGGGATCAGGTAGGTTATTGGGCAGTTAAGATTGTTTCAGGTGTTCCCGCTGCAATACCAGTTATTGGCGACTTTATGGTTGAACTTCTTAGGGGAGGAGAAAGTGTTGGCCAATCCACTTTAACCAGATTTTACAGTCTTCACACTTTTGTATTGCCATGGTCATTAGCTGTTTTCATGTTGATGCATTTTTTAATGATTCGTAAACAGGGTATTTCAGGTCCCTTATAAACTTTTATACTTAAAACATTACAGGCTTACTTATGTCTACGTTAAAAAAACCAGATTTATCTGATCCAAAATTAAGAGCAAAATTAGCGAAAGGTATGGGTCATAATTATTATGGTGAGCCAGCTTGGCCAAACGATTTACTATATATTTTTCCAGTTGTTATTCTAGGTACGATTGCTTGTGTAGTGGGATTAGCAGTTCTTGACCCTGCAATGCTAGGAGATAAAGCAAACCCATTCGCCACCCCTTTAGAAATACTCCCCGAATGGTATCTTTACCCAGTTTTCCAAATACTAAGGGTAGTCCCTAACAAACTTTTGGGTATTGCACTGCAAACCTTAATCCCACTTGGATTGATGATTTTACCCTTTATCGAAAACGTTAATAAATTTTCTAATCCATTCAGAAGACCAATAGCAATGTCCGTTTTCTTGTTCGGAACTTTTTTAACTATATACCTTGGTATTGGAGCATGTTTGCCAATTGATAAATCACTGACACTAGGATTATTTTAGGCTTAAATCTTAAACATATCCAGATCGTTATAATCATTCCTTAAAAAATGATTCATTAATAAAAATCCAACTATTGTCCAGGTTTGATAAGTTCTTGATTGTTGTCCAACCCAAGTTCCTGTAGGCCCATCAAAATATTCTGCCCATTCTTGCTTAGGCAATTGATTAAGTTGACACCAGTAGGATTCTTCTATTAAAGATTTCATCTCTTCCATGAGAATCACATCATCAGAACCGTAATTTTTTTGATGCAATAGAACGGCTGCACCAAAAAACCAAAGTAAACTTGGCCAATGACCACCATTATGGTAACTCCAAGGCCAATTCTTTGGATCCGATCCGGTTTTATTTTGCCATTCTTCAACATCCATATGAGGATGACAAATTCTCATGGGCATTTGAGCCATCAAATGCTGTCTGTTATGCAAAACTAATCTAAATAAAGCTCTTTGTTCCTCGGGAGGCAGTACTCCGAACATACATGCTAGAGAATTACCTAAACTGTAAAATCGAAAGTCAGGTCTTCCTGTCCTAATATTTCCTATTAAGTAGCCACCTCTATTCTCTAACCAATCTTGTAGCCATGATGGAACTACTTGAGGTTGAACGTTAAATTCATTGAAGTGTTGATCATCTCCATACTGCTCAGTTGGCCTTCTTCTTAAAATTTGCATTGTTTGGCTGGTAACCCAATAATGCTTTAAAAGAAAACCTCCTAAATCTTTAACCCATTGATTTGTGAGAATTAGTCTTTGGTCTAAAAGTCTACTGACATGATCTGCTCTACTTAATTCCATAAGGTTTATGCAACTTTTTAAACATCCATGAAGTAAAACTTCAACTTCTAAAGGTGCCCCCCATACATCCATAGGTCTATCGATCATAAATGCGCAATCTGGAACAAAAAGTACTGGAGTACCCTCAAATGTTGGATGTAGAACTAGATCTAGTAGAAGTTGAATACCTCTTTGAACACTTTGACTTTTTCCGAAGGCATAATCGCCGCTTTTATTGACATAATACCAACATAAAATGGGCCACCATAAACTTGCATCTGCTGAAGTAATCCTCCCGATTGACCTTTGACCATAGTCTCCAATGAGCTTTCCATTTTCTTCAACGAAACTAGTAGGAAATACACCACGTGTTTGATAATTAGTGCTTTGTAACTCTAGACATAAACTGAGGAATTTTTTGACAATTTCATAACGCTTTTGTGTAATGAGATAAATCATTACAGGAACATTATCTCTTAAAAATATTTCTCCATAATTTAACTTTTTATTTTTTGTTGGGTGTTCCAGTGCAGCAACACTTCCCACTAACTCACCTGATATTTCAACTAAAGTCTTTTCGAAGTGTTTTTTTGCATTTGTTACAATTTTCTCCTCATCAGAACTTGGTCTTACTCTTAAATTTTTTTGACTAAATCTCTCTGCCATTTCATTTATATCCCTTTATTTAAGCCTAGTTGTTTAAGGAGACTTTGAACAAATAAAAAATTAATAAAAAATTTTTGTATAAAAGGTTGCACAATTACAGTGGGATGGTTTAGTATTTTCTTCTGGGCAAAAATATTGTTTTTGCATTATTCAAGCAACTACCTTAAATCTGATTTTTGGTAAATGAGTGAGTTTTTTGAAAATTTGATTTCGATCATTATTTTCAGCCAGAAGAAGGGTTTATCCTTCTAAATGAGTTATACACTTGTTGTTTAACTCTGCACCTAGAAAATTTAAAAACTTAGGAACTGATGCTTTTATTGCGTCAAAGATAACTAAATTTGTTTTAGTTGTCTCAAGATGTATATGCAATAAAGGTGTGAGGTCCCGTCAAGAATATATTTAAATGTCATCAATTGCTAACTTTTGGCTTTGATGCAAACGGATCTGAGATCTTGGAAAGTCACTTTAGAAATATTTTTAATGTGCACTCAATGTAATCCTTAGAATTTAAGGAGGCTGAATCTGAATATAAAAAAGAAGTTTTTATTTGGATAAAGCAATTCAATTTGAGTAGATTTATCTACAAAAGGATTTGAACACAACGGAGAGTTTGATCCTGGCTCAGGATGAACGCTGGCGGCGTGCTTAACACATGCAAGTCGAACGAACCTTCGGGTTAGTGGCGGACGGGTGAGTAACGCGTGAGAATCTGCCCTCAGGAGGGGGATAACGGTTGGAAACGACCGCTAATACCCCATATGCCTACTGGTGAAATGAATTTCGCCTGAGGATGAGCTCGCGTCTGATTAGCTAGTTGGTGAGGTAATGGCTCACCAAGGCTTCGATCAGTAGCTGGTCTGAGAGGATGATCAGCCACACTGGGACTGAGACACGGCCCAGACTCCTACGGGAGGCAGCAGTGGGGAATTTTCCGCAATGGGCGAAAGCCTGACGGAGCAACGCCGCGTGAGGGACGAAGGCCTCTGGGCTGTAAACCTCTTTTCTCAAGGAAGAAGATATGACGGTACTTGAGGAATAAGCCACGGCTAATTCCGTGCCAGCAGCCGCGGTAATACGGGAGTGGCAAGCGTTACCCGGAATTATTGGGCGTAAAGCGTCCGCAGGCGGCTTTTCAAGTCTGCTGTTAAAGCGTGGAGCTTAACTCCATCATGGCAGTGGAAACTGAAAGGCTTGAGTATGGTAGGGGCAGAGGGAATTCCCGGTGTAGCGGTGAAATGCGTAGATATCGGGAAGAACACCAGTGGCGAAGGCGCTCTGCTGGGCCATTACTGACGCTCATGGACGAAAGCCAGGGGAGCGAAAGGGATTAGATACCCCTGTAGTCCTGGCCGTAAACGATGAACACTAGGTGTCGGGGGAATCGACCCCTTCGGTGTCGTAGCTAACGCGTTAAGTGTTCCGCCTGGGGAGTACGCACGCAAGTGTGAAACTCAAAGGAATTGACGGGGGCCCGCACAAGCGGTGGAGTATGTGGTTTAATTCGATGCAACGCGAAGAACCTTACCAGGGTTTGACATCCTGCGAACCTCTTAGAAATTTGAGGGTGCCTTCGGGAATGCAGTGACAGGTGGTGCATGGCTGTCGTCAGCTCGTGTCGTGAGATGTTGGGTTAAGTCCCGCAACGAGCGCAACCCACGTTTTTAGTTGCCAGCATTTAGTTGGGCACTCTAGAAAGACCGCCGGTGATAAACCGGAGGAAGGTGTGGATGACGTCAAGTCATCATGCCCCTTACACCCTGGGCTACACACGTACTACAATGCTACGGACAAAGGGCAGCAAACTCGCGAGAGCTAGCAAATCCCATAAACCGTGGCTCAGTTCAGATCGTAGGCTGCAACTCGCCTACGTGAAGTAGGAATCGCTAGTAATCGCAGGTCAGCATACTGCGGTGAATACGTTCCCGGGCCTTGTACACACCGCCCGTCACACCATGGAAGTTGGCCATGCCCGAAGTCGTTACTCCAACCCTTGTGGAGGAGGACGCCGAAGGTGGGGCTAATGACTGGGGTGAAGTCGTAACAAGGTAGCCGTACCGGAAGGTGCGGCTGGATCACCTCCTAACAGGGAGACAACAAAATGTTTAATATTATTATTTTGTCACCTTAGGTCGATCGGTATCTCACGTTTTTAATTTATTAAGAATTTCATTTCCTAAGTTTTTCTAGGTCACACCCATTATTTTTCCTGGGCCATTAGCTCAGGTGGTTAGAGCGCACCCCTGATAAGGGTGAGGTCCCTGGTTCAAGTCCAGGATGGCCCATATCTCTATGTTGGGGGTATAGCTCAGTTGGTAGAGCGCCTGCTTTGCAAGCAGGATGTCAGCGGTTCGAGTCCGCTTACCTCCACTGATTACCACCTCTTCCATAACCGGTAGAAAGGAAATGTTTTGAGTTGTGATCAAATTCTGAAAGAATCTAGCTTCCTAATGAAATCATTAAGATGCTGGACTCATTGAATTAATTTCATTGTTTTCAGAGAACCTTGACAACTGCATAGATTATTTTTAAAGACAATAAGCATCTTTAATGATGCAGATTTATTATTTGTGCGAATGCATTAAATAACAATTCTATTAAGCTGATGCTTCAATTTTTGAAGTTATTGGTCAAGCTACAAAGGGCTCACGGAGGATACCTAGGCACACAGAGGCGATGAAGGACGTGGTTACCTGCGATAAGTCTCGGGGAGTTGGAAGCACACTTTGATCCGGGAATTTCCGAATGGGGCAACCCCATGTACGGCCAACTGAATATATAGGTTGGTGCGAGCTAACCCAGCGAACTGAAACATCTTAGTAGCTGGAGGAAGAGAAAGTAAATAACGACTCCCTCAGTAGCGGCGAGCGAACGGGGAAAAGCCCAAACCGATAGTCTTGACTATCGGGGTTGTGGGACAGCAATATGGATCAACAAGTCTAGAAGAAACGTTTGAATGGCGTGCCACAGAGGGTGAAAGCCCCGTAATCGAAAGATAAGTTGACCTAGCTGTATCCCGAGTAGCACGGAGCACGTGGAATTCCGTGTGAATCTGCGAGGACCACCTCGTAAGGCTAAGTACTACTGTGTGACCGATAGTGAAACAGTACCGCGAGGGAAAGGTGAAAAGAACCCCGGGAGGGGAGTGAAATAGAACATGAAACCGTGAGCTTACAAGCAATGGGAGCCCGACTAATCGGGTGACCGTGTGCCTGTTGAAGAATGAGCCGGCGACTTATAGGCACTGGCGGGTTAAACCGGAAATGGTGGAGCCACAGCGAAAGCGAGTCTTAATAGGGCGTTTGTCAGTGTTTATAGACCCGAACCCTGGTGATCTAACCATGGCCAGGATGAAGCTTGGGTGATACCAAGTGGAGGTCCGAACCGACTGAAGTTGAAAATTCAGCGGATGAGCTGTGGTTAGGGGTGAAATGCCAATCGAACCAGGAGCTAGCTGGTTCTCCCCGAAATACGTTGAGGCGTAGCGTCTAGTGCTCCAGCAGGGGGGTAAAGCAACCATTTCGGTGCGGGCTGCGAAAGCGGTACCAAATCGATATGAACTCTGAATACCCTGTGTGTAACTAGGCAGTCAGACTGTGGGGGATAAGCTCCATAGTCAAGAGGGAAACAGCCCAGACCGCCAGCTAAGGTCCCAAAATTAACGCTAAGTGATAAAGGAGGTGGGATTGCCCAGACAACCAGGAGGTTTGCCTAGAAGCAGCCATCCTCAAAGGAGTGCGTAATAGCTCACTGGTCGAGCGATCCTGCGCCGAAAATGAACGGGGCTAAGCGTTATACCGAAGCTGCGGATAAATTTATTTATGGTAGGGGAGCGTTCTATGTAGGGTGAAGCGTTAGCGTAAGCGGACGTGGACAGCATAGAAGTGAGAATGTCGGCTTGAGTAGCGAAAACATGGGTGAGAATCCCATGCCCCGAAACCCTAAGGGTTCCTCCGGCAGGCTCGTCCGCGGAGGGTTAGTCTGGACCTAAGGCGAGGCCGAAAGGCGTAGTCGATGGATAACAGGTCAATATTCCTGTACCAGATGTGTTTTGAGAAGGGGGACGGAGAAGGCTAACCAGGCCAGATGTTGGTTACTGGTTCAAGCGTTCGAGGCTTTGAGAGATGGAGAAAACATCTTGAGCTAAGGCGTGAGTACGAGCTGCTACGGCAGCGAAGTTGGTGATGTCATGCTTCCAAGAAAAGCCCTATACTCGTTAAGACACAAATGCCAGTACCCGAAACCGACACAGGTGGGGTGGTAGAGAATACCGAGGGGCGCGAGATAACTCTCTCTAAGGAACTCGGCAAAATGGCCCCGTAACTTCGGGAGAAGGGGTGCCAGCGAGAGCTGGTCGCAGTGAAGAGGCGCAAGCGACTGTTTACCAAAAACACAGGTCTCCGCTAAGTCGCAAGACGATGTATGGGGGCTGACACCTGCCCAGTGCCGGAAGGTTAAGGAAGCTGGTTAGCTTTTAGTGAAGCTGGCGACTGAAGCCCCGGTGAACGGCGGCCGTAACTATAACGGTCCTAAGGTAGCGAAATTCCTTGTCGGGTAAGTTCCGACCCGCACGAAAGGTGTAACGATTTGCGCGCTGTCTCGGAGAGAGGCTCGGCGAAATAGAATTGTCTGTGAAGATGCGGACTACATACACCCGGACAGAAAGACCCTATGAAGCTTTACTGTAGTTTGATATTGTGCTCGGGCTCTGAATGCGCAGAATAGGTGGGAGACGTTGAAATAGTGCTTGTGGGTACTATTGAGTCATCGGTGAGATACCACTCTTTTAGAGCTAGGGTTCTAACGCTTACCCGTTATCCGGGAAGCGGACAGTATCTGATGGGCAGTTTGACTGGGGCGGTCGCCTCCTAAAAGGTAACGGAGGCGCACAAAGGTTCCCTCAGGCTGGTTGGAAATCAGTCGTTGAGTGCAAAAGCAGAAGGGAGCTTGACTGTGAGACCTACAAGTCGAACAGGGACGAAAGTCGGTTTTAGTGATCCGACGGTTCTGCGTGGAAGGGCCGTCGCTCAACGGATAAAAGTTACTCTAGGGATAACAGGCTGATCTCCCCCAAGAGTTCACATCGACGGGGAGGTTTGGCACCTCGATGTCGGCTCATCGCAACCTGGGGCTGAAGTCGGTCCCAAGGGTTGGGCTGTTCGCCCATTAAAGCGGTACGCGAGCTGGGTTCAGAACGTCGTGAGACAGTTCGGTCCATATCCGGTGTATGCGCAGGAATATTGAGAGGATTTCTCCCTAGTACGAGAGGACCGGGAGGAACGCACCTCTGGTGTGCCAGTTATCGTGCCAACGGTAAACGCTGGGTAGCCATGTGCGGAGTGGATAACCGCTGAAAGCATCTAAGTGGGAAGCCCACCTCAAGATGAGTATTGCCATGGCTTAAGCCAGTAAGGTCACGGGAAGAACACCCGTTGATAGGCTCTACGTGGAAGCTTGGTAACAAGTGCAGCGGAGGAGTACTAATAGACCGAGGGCTTGACCAAATAAACTTAATTTATTGTTTTTAATTTATAGAGTATTCTATGCAGTTTTCAAGGTTCACACTATCCTGGTGTTCATGGCGATGTGGAACCACTCCGATCCATCTCGAACTCGGTTGTGAAACGCTTCAGCGGCGAAAATATTTAGGGGGTAGCCCCTTGAGAAAATAGCTCAATGCCAGGTAAAATATTTAAAAGGGTTTACTCTTCTTGAGTAAGCCCTTTTTTATTTTTGGCAATTAGGACACCAATGGGTACTTCTTCCAGTAATTTTTTGTCTCTCAATTAAATTTCCACATTTACGACATTCTCTTCCAGTTCTCCGATAGACATTTGTCTGCAAACCAAAATTCCCATTCTCTCCTTCCAAGTCCCTAAAATCGCTAAATGTCGTCCCGCCAGAACCTATACTTTTTTTTAATACAATTACAATTGATTTTTTGAGCTTGATTAATTCATTCTTCTTTATTGTGCGAGCTTCCCTAAAAGGTGAGATGCCAGCAGAGTATAAACTTTCATCAGCATAAATATTACCTATGCCTGCAACTATTGTTTGATCTAATAAAATAGCTTTTATAGATTTTGTTCTTTTTGAAATAGCTTCCTTAAGATAATTTGCATTAAAGTCTTTAGAAAATGGTTCTGGTCCTAATGAACCTAATCCTTTAATTACTTTGTTTATGGATAGGTCTTTATTAATCCACC
This sequence comes from Prochlorococcus sp. MIT 1304, assembly GCF_047305015.1. Taxonomy (NCBI): domain Bacteria; kingdom Bacillati; phylum Cyanobacteriota; class Cyanophyceae; order Synechococcales; family Prochlorococcaceae; genus Prochlorococcus; species Prochlorococcus sp. MIT 1304. The sequence continues at coordinate 827,347 of NZ_CP138974.1, forward strand.
ACATTTGACCAAAACTTCTTACGTCAACGTACCTAAGCTCATTATTATTTTTATCAAAAAATCTTATTCTTGTATGTTTACAAGGATGAGTTGAGTTTTCAATAAATTTGAAGTATCCAGTCATTCTTAGATGAACTACAAGAAATCCATTATTTTGTGAATTTTCTAGAGGAAATTCAGTATTCTCATTTTGAACTTCTTTTAATTGAGCAATTAAATATTTTCCTCTTCTATCCCATTTATAAATAAGTGAGTTCTTAAGTCCTTTAATGAATTCTTCTTTGTTTGATGGGTATGCGACAGTTGAATCCCTACAAACTTCTACTTTTTTAATAATAAAATTATTAAGTTTTTGCTCTAAACCTCTGCGAACAGTTTCTACTTCAGGTAATTCAGGCAATTATTTAAGCTTTCTCTAATTCACTTTCAGCGAAATTATTTGTATTTGCTCCACCGTCTGTTCCGCTTATTCCAGCGTAATTTACTTTATCGAATCTGACTACACAGTTATATTTAATACCTGAGGTGTCAACTGAAGCAACTTTACCTATTTCATTGTACCAATATGATTCTGGTCTTTTTACTCTTACGAGATCACCTCTTGAAATTGCCATTACTATTAATTTAACTTTTTGTAGAATAGCTCATCATTAATATTCTTAGACAAATTATTCACACATATTAATTAAAAGTTTTAACAAAAATCATTTATTAAATTATTTTCGAATTCTTCTTTAGCAGGCTTACTTCCCCTCCATTTTCTGCCAGGTATTCTTACATCTAATTCATTGGCATCACAATTGATTGAAAGAATCAGTTTTTTATTTTCTTGATTTAGTACGTTTAAAACTTTTCTACCTTTTATATCTTTATATGATTTACTTTGAGTAATTATAGGACCATAAATTTTTTTATCTGACTCAAGATATTCACTATTTTTTTTATTTTCGGTTGTTTTATAATTTTCTGAATTATTTGTGTTCTTTTTTATTATTATGAGCTTTTGACCAACCTTTATTGAATCAGGATTGTTGAGATTATTAAGCTCTATAAGATCTATTACTTTTAAATCATATTTGTTTGATATCTCAGTAAGATTTTCACCGATTTGAACAATATGATAATTATTTATTAAATCTGATTGTTTTGTAAGATTTTCAGTAGATTCGGAGATAATAAGATTTTGGCCAACAAAGATGTAATTTTCATCTTTTAAGTTATTCAATTTAATAATTAAATCTTTATTTATTGAATAGAATTTTGAAATACTTGATAATGTATCTCCACTTTTTACAACATGAATTTTTTTTATTTCATTTTCTTCTTCAGAAATTGATTCTTTTTTAGCAATATTCTCAATTTTATTTTTTGCTGAAAATATCTGGTCTTCTGATTTTATCAATGAGTGATTAAAAAAATTAATAAATATGGCAATAATTAAAAATGCAAATTTCATAAAACTCACTATTTATTTAAAGATAATCTTTAAATTTAAAATCGCTAGGTTTTTGAAAACAATTTAAGTAATTTAAATCTGAAAAATAAACTTTAAAAATTTCTTTACTCTTTTGTAGGGAGGATACCGCAGATTTGAATCAAATAAAAAACCCTTAAAAGTAATAGATTTCTGATTTGAAAAATTTCGAAATCCCTCTTCTCCATGAAATTTACCAATACCACTTTGCCCAACCCCTCCAAACGGTAAATTTGGAATAAGGACTGGTAACATTACATCATTTATACAAATTGTTCCTGAGCTAGTTACTTTTGAAATATGATTATGGATTTTTTTATTTCCTCCAAATAAGTAGATTGCTAATGGTTTTGATGTTTGACTAATCTGTTTTAAAACTAATTCCCTATCATTGATTCCAATTACTGGAAGTAGTGAACTGAATAATTCTTTTTGCAAAATATCTGTTTCGTTTAATTTAGTTCTCAAGATTGTAGGAGATATTTTCAAATTTTTTTTACTAAAAGTCCCTCCGAATAAAATTCTTTTTTCTTTTTTATATTGTTTGAGAATTTCTACAGTTGAAGTAAATTGCTTTTTCTCTAATTTTGATAAGTTTTCGGAAATAATTGGATTATCTCCGTAAAAACTTACTATGCATTTCTTTAATTTTTCTATAAAAATATTTTCAATTTCTTTATCTACAAAGATATGATTCGGAGCCATGCAGGATTGACCAGAATTAAAAAATTTGCCCCATACAATTCTTTTAGCAGCCACTTCTAAATTTGCATTCTTGAAGATAATTACAGGATTTGTTCCGCTTAACTCAAGAGTAAGTGGAGTTAAGTTTTTTGAAGCTAATTTCATTATAGATTTTCCAGTTTCAGTACTTCCTGTAAAAAAAATGTGGTCAAAATTTTGTTCAATTAATTTTATGGATTGCTTATAATCACCTTCTACTGTCATGAGGACATCTTTACGAAAATATTTAATAGTAAGCCTTTTAATAAGTTTTGAGGTAGCAGGACATTTCTCTGATGGTTTTATAACTGCAGTATTTCCTGCTGAGAAAATATTTACCAATGGCTTTAAAACATAAAGTAATGGATAATTATAAGGACCAAGAATTAAGACACACCCAAGAGGTTCATAAATAACTTTGGAGGATGATGGAAATAGATAAAAAGGTGTATCAATCTTTTTTGGCCGCATCCAAGAATTGAGTTTCTTTTTTATGAGTGAAATTTCTTCTTTCACTAAAAGGATTTCTGAAAGCCCTTCGATTTCAGATTTACCTAGATCAACAAAAAGTGATTTTATTATCTCTTTTTTATTTTCATCCAGAAGTTTAGAAACTATATTGATATGTTTGATCCGCCATTTTATATCTTCAGTTTTACCAGTCAGAACTGTTTTTTTTAATTGATAAATGTCTTCTAAATGAAATTTATCAGAAATTTTCATTTTATACCTTTGAATATTATTAAATATATCAGAGGATAAATTGTAAATAATTAAGGTTTTTAGCCAATTAAATCAAAGTGAATATTTTATGAGAAAAAATCAAATTTATTAATATTGCCTTTTAAAAATTCAATTTTTTCTTGGTTAGTATATTTCTATGAGGGAAAAATTTTCAATTAGATTGATATCTAAAAACGAAATACCAGAAGTCACAAACTGGGCAAGATTAGAAGGATTTTCCCCTGGAATGGATGACGTAACAATCTATAGAAACACAGATAAACAAGGGATATGGGTAGCTTGTCTCGACAATAATCCTGTAGGTTCTATTGCGTGTATAAAATATAATTCCTCTTATGGTTTTATAGGCTTATTTATCGTTAAAAAAGAATTCCGAAATAATGGATATGGAGTGAGGTTATGGAAACATGCACTCGAATATTTGAAAAATGTTGATTGTATTGGTCTTGAGGCTGCCCCAGATAGATTGAATGATTACGCAAAGTGGGGGTTTAGAAAATCTTCTATTACAAATCGATGGAAATTAAATGGTTCTCAAGATTTGCCATCGAGAAATTTCTATAAAGATCAATTTCATTCTTTTAAAGTTGTCCCGAGTAATAAAATTTCCTCTGAAGCGGTCTTAATTTATGATGATCAAAGAGAACCTAGTCCCAGACCACATTTTTTAAATGACTGGTTGAAAAATTCTCATGGTAATGTCAGTGCAATTGTCGATAATAATGGAATGTGCCATGGATTTGGCAGAATAAGACCTTGTGTATTGGAGAATAATGAGCAAGGCTGGAGAATAGGACCTCTTTTAGCGGATACTCCACCACTTGCTGAATTGTTAATAAGGGAGTTGGTTGGTGATTTAGATGCCCAAATTTTATTGGATTGCTCTAATCTAAATCCGTATGCAAATTATCTTTTATCAAGTTTGGGATTTGAGGAAATATCAAAAACTTACAGAATGTATAAAGGCATTCAACCTCCCTGCCCGATGAATCAAGTATACGGACTTGCCTGTTTGGAACTGGGTTAATTCCATTAAAGCGAGCATTTTGCCCTTTGTTTTTGTAATACTGGAGAAAGTTTGCTTGATTATCCATAAGCTTAACTTTCAGAGGGTTTCAAAATTTTTTCTACAATATCAGCGTTGATTATAGTGATCTCTCCATTATCAATATTGGCAACTTGAAACAAGGTCCATGAATTTGGATTTCTAGCTCCTCCAATACAGTCGATAACATGACCGACCCAGTAATTTTTATTCTTTTCATTAGTATTTTCGCAATTTTCTTTTTTAATTGCGACATAATCACCAGGCTTAACGAAAAGAAACTCAGGAGTCGCTGAGCTCATAATAAATAAATTATAGTACATAAGTACTATAGTAAGTTATTAGCTTTGTTGCCGAGCTTTGAGTTATTTAGCAAACTAGGTTAAATTCAAAAATAAAATGGAATCAACTGAAATTGCTATATTTTCAACATTATTGGGGTTAATTTTAGCTTTAACTGACGCTTATATAGAAAGAAATATTCCTGGATAATACTTCAAATACTTTTTTAAATCAAATAAGATTTAAGCTGATCTAGTATGTCGGCACGGTTGGAAACCAATTTTGTAAAAACTAAATATATTAACCCTCCCATCGCGAGTCTTCCGTTGAATTTCTCTAACTGCTTAAGTTTCCTGAACAAATTACTTTTGCGGTTAAACAAAATTTAAAGGGTATTGGGAATAAAAAAGTATTGATTACTTCAAAATTAAAAAAATTTTTAAAAAATTAATAGAAATATTATTTCAAGTAAGAATTAAATTTAAAGCCAAGCTTCTTTCATCTCAAGATAAAGTCTCTCGCTCTCAGCAGAATTAATTTTGCTGTCTGAATAGGATTGCTGCTGCTGCTGCTGCTGCTGCTGAGCTGAATTAGTATTAGAATCTTGGACTTGGCTCATTAGAGGGACTAAATATTTGTGTTTATTCTCTCATATTTAGAGCTTTTTTTGTCAACTTAAATTCTTAAATTTTATTTAAATTTTCTGTGTTTTTAATTTCCCTGTTTTGAGTGAAGTTATTTCGCTACAGTAGTTTTGTTATACAGGAATTTAACTTCCCAATATACAATTCCTAGAAAGATAGCACTTGCAATAATAATTTCAGAAATGGCTAACATTTTATCTCTCAATAACTAATTTAATTTTGGTATCAATTTACACAAAATGCAATAGGTACTAATTACATTTAAGATTTTAAAAAATCTGATTTAATAAAATAACGCGTCGAAATAATATAAAATTTAAGTTAGATAAAATTCATTTTGTGGGAAATTTCATAAATCATACAACTCTTATACCTTTAATACCTTTAGTAACCTCTATATTTATTTTTATTTTATTGGTAAGTTTTAACAGAACAACTAACAGGTTAACAAAACCAATTACTGCACTGGTTTCATTATCTTTATTAAGTTCTGCTTTTATAAGTTCATTTGACTATTTTAAGAAAATAGAAGAAGAACTAGTTTTATCTGAATTTCTCAAATTTTTTGAAGAAAAAAATTTAGTTATACATCTCAATTTAGTAAATGAAAAAATTATAATTTTTTTCTCATTCATAATGATATTAATTATTGGAATATCTTTTTATAAATTGCCTAGAAAAAAAGGTTATGTCTCATTAATGATTAGTTTAGGATTAATATCTTCCTCTGTGATGCTCTCAATATTGCTAATAGATTTCTCAGCACTAATCTAAACGGTAGTAAGCATTGACAAGGCTTCGTTAAGTTCTTGAACATGATTTAATTCATCTTGAGCAATTTCTTTTATTTTTTGATCATTTGGATTATCTATTAAATATTTGGAATAAGTTTCAAATGCATGTTCTTCGATTTTTATGTTGACATCATAAGCATTAGCCGGAGAGATGAAATAATAAAAAACCATTATCCAGTAATAGACAAGCACAAGGTGTCTCGCAAAAAATCTATCAATCCAGAACCTATCTCCTCCTCTTTTCTCCATTTCTTTAAGATGCTCAGTTTCGTTAATAGCTTGATAAAAATGTTCTTTCATTAAAATCATTGTTTTTTCATTTTTAATTCCTAGGGATTCCTTAAAATGCAGAACTGAAAGGAATGCAAAATAAGGTGATCTAGCTATTACTTCTAAAACCCAAAATCTTTGTAAAGATCTACCAGAGTATATGAAATCTAAGAATTTAACAGTACCGTTCAAAATCAAAGAATTTAATTTCTTCATGAATTTTGTTTTTCTTTAAGTATAATTACTTAGCTACTTGGTGGCCATAATGTATTGAAGTAATTAACCAAAAATTAATATTTATAGTCTAAAAATTGTTTCCTCCATTGAAATAATTTTTTTTCATGCATTAATTGGATAGATAAAAATTTTATATGACAACTACTGAAAAAATTGCAAATGCCAAAAAGAGGATTGATGAATTAGAAAGGCTTATAAAATATTGGAATGATTTAGACCATGATGAGGCAAAAATGGTAAATTTTACAAGGAAGATTGAAAATAAAGTTGCTTAGATCGTGATGATTAAGGGTTATTAACTTTATCTACTTAAAGTGATTTAATATATTTGAGGTTCAGAATATTACTGAATTTATAAGTAGAGCAATTAAACCTATTCTCAAAAACGGCAAAGAGGAAATAATCTAAAAGAAAAATTTAGATGAAAACCTTTTCAAAAAAATATTTAGTTCCGATTAAATTTATACCATGGATGTTTTGGGTATTCATATCTTTTATGAGTATATATTTGTGTAAGATAGCCTGGGTAAATTGAATAATGATTGAAACTAGCTTCTCCTTAGCCAACCAGGAGCACCGCCAAACCAATCCGATATATCATCTTCATTTGGTTTGAAATGATTTTCTTTATCTAGTCCATCTATCCCAAATGATTGTAAGAGGTTATCAATACCTCCATCATTTTTTGTACCATTCCTTCTAAAGCTGTTAGCTTTTTTCAGCCAAAGAGAAATTGTCGAATTATGGTGTGCGTATTTCTCCACATATATCCTTTCTTCTAATGTAATTGATTTATCTTGAGCAATTCTTTTAATTATTCCTTGGATCTTTAGTCTTTTTTCATTACTAAGGAGCATTTTTTATTAATTAATTATTCTTTTTATAGGAAGGATTGCTGAATATATCTTGTCAATGTTAATTTCAACAAATTAACTATTCTAAAAGGTATTTAAGCGAGAAAAGTCTTAAGACACTAAAAAAAAGGATCAATAAGTTACTAATGATACGTTTATTCATTTATCAAACTTATAATTCCTGCAAAATAGATAAATAAAATTAATCCAATCATAAGGAAACTTTGAAATTAAGATAAGTGGATCAAGCTGTTGCATTATAGTAAAATTGTACTATTATTAGTACAGATGTATTATTAAGATATGAAAGTGATTTCATCTTCTCCTTATGCCCCTTTTAATTCCAAAGAGTGGAATTCTTTAATAAGCAAAAATGCAAAGTTTGAAAATACTCCAATAAAGATTCAAAAAAAATTTTATCGAACTTTTACCCTAAAAAAGATTAAAAAAGATCAACTTTTGCAAGAGAAGAATGATTTGCATCAGCAAATGCAACTTGTATTCGGATAGAAAAATATTAACTAACAATCTTTTTATTGAATATTATTTTACGAGATCCAATTTTTTGTTAGATTAGTAGAAATACAAGAAGGATTTAATTTGGCTCTAGATCGAGAACTTTTAAAAGAAGTTACCCAAGAACTTTGGAATACCGTAAAAAAACTAAGACCTGAAATAGATCGGCAAACTCGACTTCAATTAGTTTTAAAGGCCTTATTAACTATTGGAGATTTGCCAGATCAAATGCAAGCTGCCATGGTCGTAGGTGTTTGCGCAGAAATGGATAAGAGTGATATTGCTAATGATGAAACTAATTCACAAACTAAAGATTCAAGCGTAGTTGATAACCCCACAGGCAGAAAAGTTGTTAGAAGAAGTTCAGCTAAATAAACCTTAAACGATCAGCCTTTAATTTTCTTTGATTCGTTTTTATTAAGTCTATTGAATATGTAATATGAAATTACAAGTAAGAGGGGAACGAATATTGAATGTAAAGTCATCATTAATTCTGTTTGGCCCATTCCTATAAGATTTGACTCGTTTGGAAGTTGTTCTGACCAAGTGCCAACTAAATGCCATGCTTGAGGAATTGATAAGAAAAACATATAGGAGCTATAAGTTAAGTTTATGTTCAGATAAAGATTATCATTATTGAACGTTTTTGCTTTCTTTATTCTTATTTCTTAACTAAGTGATCTAGAGTTATAAAACGAAATTGATTCATAAATTTATTTTCTTAATAAGAGTTTTAAATTCTTTTTTACCAATAATTTTTTCAGCTGCGTAAGCACCACTTGCTGAAACGGCAGGAATTCCAATACCTGGAAATGTACTTGCACCGCAAGTAAATAAATTTTTCACTGGAGTTTTGCAGCCTGGGAAAAGACCTTTTGCTGCAGATATTGCAGGACCGTAACTACCGCAATGGGTATTGGTGAATTTTTTATGGGTTATTGGGGTTCCTAGCATCTTTAAATCAATCCTTTCATCTATGTCAGGAATGAATTTTCGCACCGCATTAAGGAATATTGAACATCTTTCTTCTTTCAAATTTCTATATTCTAATTCCTTCGGATTTAGGTTTTCCCAAATTTCCCATGGTTCATTTGCGGGAGTATAGCCATGAAGAACATGTTTCCCTTTAGGAGCCATATTCTTATCTAAAACAGATGGGATTGAAAATACAGCTATATTTCTTTCTGCGGTTATACCTTTTTCCCATTTATCAACATGTATTGCATGTATTGGCAAATCTTCAAGACCATCAGCATCAAAACCTAGATGTATATGAAGGAAAGAATCACATTTATTAGGGTTCAAAACTTTTGTATTCCATTTTTTTGAAATTTCATTTGGAATTAACTTTTTTAAATTCCAAACATCAGTATTCGTGACAACAGAATTACAACTATAGCTAGACCCATTATCGAGAGCTATACCTGTCGCAAAATTTTTATTGAAGTTAATTGTCTTTACTTTCGAAGAGAGAATTAATTCTCCTCCATTTTTTTTAAATCCATTAATTAAGGCTTTTACGATAGATTCACTACCTCCTTTAGGGTATTCAAGGCATGAATTTGGTTCAAACCATTCGTTAAATAAAGTAGCCATCGCTGCTGTATTTGTATCATGCATTGACATACCACTTATCAAAAAGCTCAATAAATCAACCCAATTTCTCAGAAAAGGATCCTCTAGATGATTATTTACTAATTTCCCAAAGCCCTTATTAATTTTTGGTATTTGCTTGATATTAGGTAAAAATTTTGAGGTTAAATTTATTAGATCTAAGAAATTTATTGATTCGGGACAAAATGAGAGTAAAGGTATTTCATTTATTATTTGGCTAAGAGGTTTTATTCCGGAAATAAATGATTCCCATTCTTTAACAGATTTCTCACCTCTTAAAGTTTTAATTGTTTGTTTAAAGGGTTCTTCCCCCACATTAAGATTAAAATTACCTTCTGGGACAATTACTCTCCAGCCTTTGTATTGAAATAGTTCAACTTCTTCATCAAGTAATTTAAGAATTTGCCCTAAGGGATTAGTCGTCGGCCACTTACCTATTCCACTCCACAATGAAGGACCTGATTCGAAAGTGTAACCTTTCCTTTGGAAACTGTGGGCAACACCTCCCGGTCGGGTATGTGCTTCACATATAAGTACCTTTTTACCTGATAAAGCGAGAATCGAACCGCAACATAATCCTCCTATTCCACTACCAACTATTACAACATCATACATTTCCATTAAATATTTGCTTTACTCTTCTAGAAAACTAATTTTTTTTAAACAAATGTATTAGTTGAAGTTGTAATACTTAGTACAACAGCTAGGAAGAATATGTAAGGAACTGCTTTAAGAGGTATGTATCCTTGACTTTTAGAAATAAAATCCATTAACTTAGTTACTTTATGTAAACATAATAACGAGATCTTGTTCCTTATGTGTGCCAAAAAATTATTTTCTTGGAAATATATTGAAACAAAGAAATCTTTTTGGAGAGATTTTTTTAATTAAGAACATTTTTTGTGAAGTTATCTTAGTATTTGATACTCAGATTAAAATCTATTATGAGAAACTTTCCTGATATTAATGAAATAAAGCTATTAGAAAAAAATTCTCAAAAAAATGGTAGCGGAATAGTACATGAGGAATTGTTAGGAATATGGAAGTTCAAGTATGTATGGGGGAAGGAGTCAGATGAAATCAAAAATATACCTAGTTCGATTCTCCAAGTATTGTCGGCAACACTCGAATTAAAAAGTAAAAATAAAGAGGATCAAATAAATTTTGAAATAAAAAATTCAATTAATTTCGGATTATTAAATATTACCTTTATAGGGAGGGCAGAATTAAAAGGGCTTAGACCTCTATTGGCGTTTTATTTTGAAGAATTGAAAATTAGTATTAGTAATCTACCAATATTTAATAAGAAACTAAAAAAACCAGAAGATAAAAAAATGCCTTTTTTCTCACTTGTAGGAATTAGCACTAAAGATAATTGGTTATGTGCTAGAGGCAGGGGTGGAGGGCTTGCAATATGGGTTAAGTCTTAATTTAGTGGTATTCTCCTGGATGATCTACCTTTCTTACAGTAACTTTTTCAACTTTTTGTCCATTAAATCTTAAAAGATCATCTCCTGAAAAGTCATAACCTAAGCGTTGTCCTAACAGGGCTACATCATCTGCTGTAGATAATGAAGTAACCTTCATTTTTAAGTCTTCATCGGATTGCATCTTAATTAAAAATTTTCTTATTTCAGAAAAACTCATTACTAGAATTTGATTGATTGATGTGAAAAAATTTTATAAAATCTTTTTCTTAGTAAGAACGAGATAAATAGATAATCATTATACTATTTTTATGACTTACTTATTCCTCTATATAGTTGGTGTAATTTTAATATGGTGGACATATCGTGTTGGTTGGCTTGAGGCGGTCAAAACAGTAGTTAAAGTTATAGTTCCCTCAGTGCTTATTATTTTATTTAACATTAAAGCCGGAAGATTACTTTTCAAAAGTCCTTTAGTCGGTTTATTAAGCGCTTTGCCTACTTCTATTTTTATTTTTAGAGGTTCATTGCCTTTAGTTAGTTATATTAATAACTGGATTGAAAATAAAGTGAATAATTATGATGATTCGGAGGTTATAGATACTGATTCCGTACCCTTAGATGATTAATTTAATCAAATCCAAGAAATAATTCTTTGTGTACAACAAGTACATCAAATAAAGTTGTTCCATGAATAGGACTTAATGGGATCTTATCTATATTCAATGCTTCTGCACAAATTAAATGAGCATCCCATTTTGTATCGTGATCACTTATTTCAATTGACCACTCAATTACTTTTTTGAAATGATCTGGCATCTCTGAACCAATTTTTCTGCAAATTTGACATAGAACTGACAAAAGAGGAGGTTTTGATGGCCTTTTTAAATCTTTAATAAGACTTGGTTGTGTAAAAACACTTGTATAGCGGATGTAGTCTATTAATTCATATTCTTCTTTAGTAAGAGCTGCTTTATCTAATGCTCTTTCAAATTCGTATATGGGGGTTATGGGCCTATCCAAGATATTAGTTGTTGCTGTTTTCTGAATCTATTTTTTCTTGATTAATTTCATTGCTTTGATTGCTTTCTATAGATTTAGGAGATTCATCTTTATCTTCTTCTTTCATAACTTGATCGATTTCATTTTGAAATTCATTCGACGCTTTTTTAAGACTTTTCAAAGTTTTACCAAGCTGTTTTCCTAATTCTGGAAGCTTTTTTGGACCAAAAATTAAAAGAGCTAAGATAAGTATTACAGTAACTTCAGGTAAACCTACACCAAAAATATTCATAGCTGATAACTATTTAACTAATTAGGAAATATACTTTTAAATATAGTCAAATCATGTAAAAATTTCATTCTCTGAATAGCTTTATTAATATTAAAAAATTTTGAAAAATATTATTGTTATTAATACTCCTTTAAAGAAAACTAACCAAAGTAATTGATAATCACTCAATTTAAATTTTTTTTGGTACCAATTTATAAAAGTTTTATGTTTATCTATTAATTTTTTCATTTTCACCGAGATTATTTATTACTATCACTAATTTTATCTTAATTTCTTTTATTGTTATTTTATAGAAATCCTAGATCCAACTCAAATTGGATTATTCTATTAAAGTTTAATCTTTTTCTGCATTAATTTTTTCTAAATTATTGAACTATTCGCTAAATATCTACTATTTTAAAAAAATGAAGTACTTGTTTATTGTTTTTTACCTAATTTTTCTTATTTATCCAGCTGAAGCCGTTACCACAAAAATGTTTAAAGTATTGGATACGTGTGCGAGATATCGACTCGGTGAGGTTAATGCTAAAGAGGCTATAGAAAAACTAAAATTAAAATTAACTAATTCTTCCACTAGTCAGCCAAAGGACTTAGTAAAAAAATATTGCTCAGTATTTACTCCAAATGAAAAAATTGAATTTTAATCTTAGCAATACATATTTAATTATTCTTTCTTTGAATAATCTTTAGCTTTGTTTCTTATTTCTTTGACTTTTTTAAAATTAGTTATTTTTAAGTTAAAAATAACTCCCAAAAAAAGGATAAGAAATAAAAAAATATAAATTATTAATTCCATATTATTGAATTAATAAATTCACCATAGTTCAATTCACCATAGTTTATTTCAATAATTTTTTAGTATCTTTTAAAACAAAAAAACTTACTTTAATATCAGTTATTTACTTAATGGCCACAAAAAAAACATATTAACCTCTAATATGGAACTTTATAAGAATCATTGTGCAGATTGGAGATAAAATTCCAGAATTTTCTTTACTGGATCAAAATGGAGTTAAAAGATCAAATAGGGGTTTAAAAAATCCCCTTGTTTTGTTTTTTTATCCAAAAGATGATACTCCTGGTTGCACTATAGAAGTTTGCGGATTTAGAGATAAATATGACTTATTTAAAGTATTAGGTGCACAAGTTTGGGGAGTAAGTAATGGAAGTACTTCAAGTCATTTGGCATTTGCTAATAAAAATAAATTACAATATCCATTACTTTGTGATACGAATGACTCTCTTAGGAAAACTTTTAAAGTTCCTAAAGTACTAGGTTTTATGGATGGTAGGGTAACTTACGTTATTGATCGCAAAGGGACAGTTAGGCATATTTTTAGAGATTTATTGAATGGTCCTGAACACATTAAAGAGGCTATTAGAGTACTTAAGGAAATTCAAAATCAATAAATTATTATTCTAATAATTTTAGATTAATAAGTTTTGTTTTATTATAGTTTCAGCTTTTTTTTAAATATATGAAGAAAATGGGAATGCAGGCTGTTGATCTTGCTATTCAAAATGGAGTGGATCTTGACGGTACTCCAATCCCTCAAAAAATGCTAGATCTATACAATAGAATTATGGATGAGGAGAATAAAAGACAAAGGAGTGGTGTTAAAAAATCAATGAGAAATAGATGCGTTAAAACGGGTTCTAAGCATTTTAATAAAGAAACATTGAATCAATTATTAATAGACTCGGGATGGGAAGGTCTCAAGGAAAAGGAAATTTTATTTTTTTATGACTAAAAAAATTTTTAAATTATCTTAGGATATATATGGTAAATTTTATTTAAATTAAAAAACTGAGAAATAATAAAATATTTTTTTAGATCTAATTTTTTGAATTATTTAAACCATCCTTTTTTGTTAGTGGATATTATTTTCTCTTTTTCAGCTTTTGTTTTATTACTTGCTTTTTTGAAAGCCAAGTTGGCTTCTATAACTGTGACTATTGATATGAAAAAAAGACCAGAAATTCCAATTATTTGTTCAAATTGAGAAGGTTCTGAAGCACCTTGTAAAAAAATACCTGAAGCGAACCATACAGTACTAGCAGTGATGGTAAAAAAATAGGGTTTCCATCTTCTTTGATATAAGTAACCCGATCCTAAACCAGGAAAAAAATTTAAAAAAGATGCTACCCACCCTTTTGAAGATGCAAGTATTTCGTCTCTTGAGGGATAAGACATCTATGTTAGGTATTTATTAAATGTGAATTAATATAAGCAAAAGATATTGCTGCACAAATTAACCAACTAAAGGGTAAGAACATTCTTATTTTTTCTTTATTGTTGTTCATTTTTTAATTATGGAAAATATTTTTAAAATCTGTGGATTTAATAGATACTTTAAAACTATAAGAATTAAAAAAGACGGTTTTTAACCGTCTTTGAAAAAAGTAATTTCTCTAAAAATAAATTATTTATCTTTTGAGGCTGAGAGTACTTTAAGTTCTTTTTTTACTTCTTTTTCTCTCTCTTCAAGATGTTTTAGTTGAGCTTTAAAAGCATCTTCAAGTCTTACTTTTTGTGTTGTAATTTCATTAAGCTCTTCTTGATGTTGGCTTTTCTTTAACTCCTTCATTTCACTATCAGAAATAACATATACAGGGCGATATGAAGGTGTTTCAAAAAGAAGATCAAACATTGAATACATAAGTGACCTCTGAATTAGTACAAATTCAATATCTAATAATTCTTTGGAATATGAAAGGATAAATACCGAAGATATTGATACGGCAAATACACCGAATTTCGGTTTACCTAACATAACCGCCCAGTATTTACCGATCGAATTTTAAGGTATGTTTTAAAGTAATAATGAAATTATTCTAAAAATCCAAATCCCAAAGAACTAAAAATGGATTTAAAAATTACTAAAACGTTAGTAATCCCATCCAATGAAATTAAGTGGCGATTTTCCAGATCCTCCGGTCCTGGAGGACAAAACGTAAATAAAATTGAAAGTAGAGTAGAGATTATTTTTGATTTAGATGATTCCAAAGTATTAAATGATTATCAGAAAGAAATTCTTAAGAGAAACTTGAAAAATAAATTAGTAAATAATAGCTTGCGTTTAGCGGTTCAAGAACACAGAAATCAATTATTAAATAGGCAGTTAGCTTTAATAAAATTTAGTTCAATCATAAAAAATGCCTTAAATAAATCATTAAAATTAAGAAAATCTACACAACCAACTAAAGCATCACAAAAGAAAAGAGTTGAGGTTAAGAAAAAACGTGGTGCATTGAAAAAAAGTAGACAAAAAGAAAAAATATATCAAATATGAATCAACTAAATAAATATTTTTCTCGCAGATTTTAATCAAACATGTGATAAATTTAATTTTATTTTGGTTTATTGAATTCAACTAATGATTTCTGGTTAATTGACTCCAATTTTGTAGGTGTGATGCGTTTCTACAAAGATAAAGATCATTCAGATAAATCTATTGATTATATGTTTATTGAAGAAGGAATTATTATGGGAATTCATGGAGAAAATCCTCCATTAATGAAAACTAGAAAAAAAATTATCATAGAAGAAGCAAGATTATTGTGGCAAAAATTGTTAAATGAAGGTTGGCAAAAAACTAATAAAAAATGGTGAGTAAATTCTACAAAAACTTTTTTAATTTCAGAAAATAAATGACCCTTTAGGGTATAGCCTGGAAATTTTTTCTTGTTGTAAATATTTCTTTTTTTTGATGTCTTTTTCATATCTTCTCAACATCATTAGATAGTTTGTAACTCCAAAAATTATTAAAAATACAATAAATCTTATTCCTGCCTCAAAGTTCATATGAGTATTAAGCTTTATTTTAATCTGACAATTACTAATCAAAAATCAATCGGTATTTATATCTAATTTAAGCGTCTATTAAAAATCTTTATTGATTTTAATGTGTAAAAAAAACACAACAAAAGTAATATTAAAATTGCACTAAAGCTTCCGATTGGGTTTGGAATATTTTGTGTAAAAGGCCCTGCTAAAAAAGAAGGTGTATTTTCTTTGAATTCTATTAATCCGTTATTTAATAAAAACCAAATACCAACAAGTCCTCCATGAATTCCGATGGAATTCCATAAAGAACCTTTATCTCTAATTTTTACTAATGATAGAAATATCCCAAGTAAAATAAATCCCAAACGTAATCCTACTATGTTCCAAAATACCTCATTTGATAAATTATGAACGAAGCTAAAAATTATAGCTTGTAAAGATATTGATATTTTTGTGCTATATTCAAATTTTAATTCTTCTAGTAACCAGCCTCTAAAAATTATTTCTTCTGCGAATCCAACACCTAATCCCAGGACAATAGAATTTAACAATATTATTGGTGAGAATTCACCTATCCAAGAAATATAATTTTTTTGCAATAGTGGTACCAGAATTAGAATTATTAAAACTAAAGCAAATAAAATACCTTGAGAAAAATTGAAAAAGTTTTTTAAGAATTTGTCTTTTGTTATCCCAAGAAGTATCCAAGCACTAGATTTGTTTCGTTTGATATAAAACCAATATGGGAGTAAAAAGATAAAAAGTAAGAAAGTAATAATAGTACCAATTAAGGATAAATTTTCTTTTTCAAAATTAAACAATAAAAGTGGCTGAGACAAAGCCCAGCCAATGCCATAAAGAATAGGAATAAAAAATATAGTGGATAAAATTCTTGGTCTTAATAGAAAAAAACTTCTAATTAGCATCATTACATTTTTCATTTTAGTTTGAATATTAATTAACCCCAGCCATTGTCTCTTATTATTCTAACTACTTGTTCAAAAAGTTTTAGCTTTTTCTTTTTACTATACTTTATGTTTTTTGAAAGATTAGATAAATCTTTATAAAATTGCCGAGTTATTTTATCTTCTTTATCACTAGGCCATAGTAAGTCTGAGCCCGCTTCATATTCTTCTTTATATCTTTCTTTAATCAAATGTTTTTTTTATATCCTAATAATTTAAATTTTACTTATTGCAAATGCTTAAAAGTGATGTTTATTAAATTTGTGTATTTATTTAAAATTTATGCTGATTAATCTTTCAACTTTAATTTTTACATTATTATCTCCATTGCTTATTTTTGCAGTAATAGTATCTGTTTACTTATTTCATTAGGAAGTATTTATCAAATAAACTTAATTAATTTAAGGGTGTATTATGCCAACTTTTTCTAATACAAATGATAAAACTGCAATTACTGTCATTAGTGTTAAGATCTTGTTCTTTTTGATGAAATCCATAATGAATATTAATAATCTATTTATTAAATTCTTATATAGAATAATAAATATTTAAAATCATTATATCAATTACGATGGAGCCAATATATTAGGGAGATTTAATTCCCTCAATTGCTTCTTCTAAAAAGATTATTGAAAAATATTATAAAGGAAAAAGAAGGGGAATTTTATAAAGAACTTATTGGCCTAGATTTTAATTATCCTGATTGGTAAATATGCTTACTAAAAATAACTTTTGCCTTGGCAGATTGGATTAGAGAGTGGCGTAAGTGCAGTTATAACAATCATTCTATTTATGAGTGTGTAAAATTTGTTGAGTGGAAAGTGGAAGATTATAAACTTTCTGATATTGATAAAGTAATATTTGAATTTATTTTGCTTTAGGAATCTGAATGAATAAGGATTATAGACTTTAATTTTTATATTTATCTTTTAAAAACAAAGGGTCATTAATATCCTCTTACAAATTAAGAAAAAAGTAAATCAGCATATTTACGGATTTACTGAAAATATAAAAAGGAGTAATTTATAAATGTTGAGTTCGGAGGCAATCTAAATGATTGATAGTCCGCCTGAAATTTAGCAAATTCCAAAATATAGGAAGCGTATTCCTGAGAATGGGATTATTCGAAAATTCAAGTTCAATCAATTAGTCTGATAAGACTTCGCTTTATAATTACTAGCGACAAAAGGGACTGAAATTATCGAGAGAAATCCCCGAATTCACGTATTCTAGGTTTATGAGTAAATAGACTTTAAAATATGTAATTTTATATCCTGTTAGAAGGAAATCAAATATCAAAAAGGACTGTATCCCCAGTCCTTTTTTTTTAATAAATTACTTCTAAACTAGACTTTTTTTTCGATAGTATGGATTTATTAAGTGTTTAAAAATATTTCACAATGAAAGATCAAGTCTTGTTTCCTAAAATTGAAGTTCGTGAAAAGGGTTTTTTACAAGTAAGTGATATTCATACGATTTATTGGGAAAGATCAGGCAACCCAAATGGTAAAAAAATACTAGTTATTCATGGAGGCCCAGGAGGAGGAAGTCAACCAAGATATAGAAGATACTTTGATCCAGATAAATTCGATATTATTCAATTTGACCAAAGAGGTTGCGGTTCTTCAACTCCTTTCTCAGAATTAAAAGAAAATTCGACTAATCATTTAGTTGAGGATATTGAGAAATTAAGGATTTTATTAAAAATAGATAGTTGGCATTTGTTTGGTGGATCTTGGGGCTCAACACTTTCACTTATATATGCAATTAAAAATCCCTCTAGAGTTATAAGCTTAACTTTGCGAGGAATATTTTTATGTAGAAAGTTTGAATTATTGTGGTTCTATCAATATGGTGCAAGTGAGATATTCCCTGATGAATTTGAAGAATATATTTCTGTGATACCAAAACAAGAAAGAAATGATTTGATAACTTCTTTTTATAAATATCTAACATCATCAGATGTAAATCTTAGATCAAAAGCAGCAGCAGCTTGGACAAAATGGGAACTCTCAACAAGTCATTTAATAAATAAAAAATTTGATTTTGATAAGTCTGAAGTTAATTCTTTTTCAGATGCCTTTGCAAGAATCGAATGTCATTATTTTATTAATAATATTTTCTTAGAGGATGATTTTATTTTGAAAAATATAAAAACAATAGAATCGATTCCAACAAAAATAATTCAGGGTAGGTATGACGTTGTGTGTCCTGTTAGGAGTGCTTGGGATCTAAATAAAAAATTAAAGAATTCTGAATTAATTATTGTTGATGATGCTGGTCATTCAATGAGTGAAAAGGGCATTACTAAAGAATTAATAAAAGCTATAAAAGGAATTCAAAATCTCTAAAAGAGAAAATATTCCTTTAAAAATTAAAGGCCATTATCTTCAATATTTTGTGCAATACTCCTAAGAAGTTCGACGATATCAGAATCTTCGCATTGAGTATCTTCTTTGAGCAAAATGCATTCATCTCTAATACTTACATTAGTACTCCACCATATACCAGAACTATTGGTATCGTCCCATTGAAATCTTTCAGACATAATTAATAAAATCTAATAAATACATTAAAGCTTGCATTAGTTCATCGTGGAATTATTTATTTAATTTCAAAATTTAAAAAACTTTCCTAGGCGATAAAAGGAAACTGGAAATTTCTGACAATAAAATTTAGAAATCTAATTTCAGTTCGTATTGTTTTTCCTTTTCCTTAGAAACATTTTTTTTATTATTTATGTTTTTTCTAGGCCTTTTTCTTGAGCCATGCTTTAAATAAATTTCTTTTGAGATATCCCAATATCCATCCTTTTTAGTGATTTCCTGAATTTTCTTCTTTGCAGTTCTAGTGCTAATTGGGATGTCAATTATTGGTCTTATGTAATTAATTTTTTCATATTCTTCTTGATTAAATATAGATAGTAGCCATGGTTCATGAATGAAATTAAGTGATATATCTTTTAATTCTGGTATCCATTTTTTTATAAATTTACCTTGAGGATCATGATCTTTTCCCTGCTTAATAGGATTATAAATTCTATTCGTATTTATAGACGTAGTTCCAGATTGCATTTGGCATTGGTTCCAATGTATTCCAGGCTCATAATCTACAAATTTATTTGCTAATTCAGAACCTGAATCTTGCCATGGTAGCCATAAATTATAGCTAGCAAAAGACATTAACATCGCTCGCATCCTGAAGTTAATCCATCCATTGAAATTTAATGAACGCATACATGCATCTATAAAAGGAAAGCCCGTATTACCTGAACTCCATGAATAAAGTAATTCATTATTTTTTTCTCTAATATTTTTAAAAAAAGGATGGTATTCCCTAAACTCTAGTTCTGGTTCACTTTCAAGTTTCTGAATAAAATGACAATGCCAAGTTAATCTGCTTTTTAACATCCTAGAATTATTGTTTTTTGATATATTTGCCCTTTTAAAAATTTCTTTTAATGAAATGCATCCCCAACAAATATATGGGGATAGTCTTGTACAACTATCAAATGATTTTTCTGGGCTAGATATATCTTTTGAATAAGAATCTAATTTATTACTAAAGAAGTATTGCATTCTCTCTAAACCTTTCTTTCTTCCACCTTGCATTCTTCCTGGACAAGTTTCTTTTTTAAAGGAAAAAATTTTGTCTGAGGGTATTTCTCCAATATTTAAGTTAATAGAATTAATTCTTAATGGTGCTTTAAGTAAGTTTTTTTCAGAATTTTTTTGCCACTTTTTAGACCAATTATTCCTATCTAAATTTCCTCTGAAAACTGAAAATTGTAGAAATTCCTTCCAAATAATATTTTTACTTAAAGCCCATTCCCTTACTTTTTGATCTCTTTTATAAGTAAGCCAATCTCCGGTTTCTTGATGGCTATATAAACCTTTGATCTTAAATTTTGAACTAATTTCATCAAATATATTAATAACATTCCCAGTCCTAATAATTAATGGTTGTCCAATCTCAGCAAGTGCATTTCTTAAATCTATTAAACTTTCTTTGCAAAATTGCCATTGTCTATCTGAATGAGTATTTTGGTTCCAAATATCTAACTCAATAATATAAATAGGTAAAATATCATTATCTTTTATAGCCTCACAGAGAGCTTCGTTATCAAAAATTCTTAAATCTTTCTTAAACCATAAGATATTTATTCCTTTCATAATTTTTTCTTTTAATCCTAGAAAAATAAGATTAAGTTTGTAGGTAAAAAATATAAAAAATTTTAGAATAACTAAAAATCAAAAAAATGAAAATAACAAAAAAACTTTGGGAGGATAATTATGAGATTGCTTTACTAAGTTTAAATACAAAATTTGTTCAAGGTTTAAAGAATGGAAATCTCCCTAAAAATATATTTCAAGAATATTTAGCTCAAGATTATTTCTTTTTAGAGACTTTTGCTAAGGCTTATGGTCTTGCTGTTTCCAAATCAAAAGATAAGTACTCAATAAGGAAGTTAAGTGAACTGTTAATGGGCGTTTCAGAGGAGTTAATACTTCATGAAACGTATGCAAAAGAATGGGATATTGATTTCTCTAATAACTATATAAAAAAAGCTACTAAAAATTATACAGATTTTCTTGATGATACTTCCAAAAGACTCAGCTCCGTTGAAATAATGTTTGCAATGACTCCATGTATGCGACTTTATTCTTGGATAGGAAAAAGTTTGTATGAGGAGGATTTTGACATTAAATATAAAAAATGGATAATTACTTATTCTGATGAGAGCTTTGAAAAGCTAGCAGATTCACTAGAAAATCTTATTGAGACTAATAAAGAAACATATGATATTAAACAGGCCAAATATTTATACAGGAGAGCTATGGAATTGGAGTTAGATTTTTTTAATGCATATTCAGATTTCTGATTTAAATTTAAATGTACTTATAGTACTTTCAAAAACAAGTTAATAAATTATGTATTCTAAAATTGCACTTTCAATAGGCGGTAGTGACTCCGGGGGTGGAGCAGGCATACAGGCTGACTTGAGAACTTTTATGGCCCTCAAAGTACATGGATGTTCTGCTATTACATGTATTACCGCACAAAATAGTATAGAGGTTACATGCGTTCAACCAGTAGAGAAGAATACTTTATTAAATCAGTTAGATACTTTATTTGCTGATTTTGGTATTGATGCCTTAAAAACTGGAATGTTATTAAATGAAAGTATAATTAATGATACTGCTTCAAAATTAAATACATACAAAATAACCAAAATTATTGACCCAGTAATGGTGACAAGAACTGGTTCTAAATTACTGGAAGATTCTGCTATTAATGCTTATAAAAAACTCTTATTACCAATTGCTGATTTGGTAACTCCAAATATTTATGAAGCAAATCTACTGTCTGGTTTAGAAATAAGGAGTAAAGAAGATATCGAAAATTCAGCGAGAAAAATTATTGGTCTTGGAGCTAAAGCGGTACTTATAAAAGGTGGCGGTTTAAAAGATATGAAAGGGAAGGATTTTTTCCTTGACTTAAATGGTAGAAAAGAGTGGCTATTTAATAATTTTATAAATACAAAAAATACCCACGGTAGCGGCTGTACTTTGAGTGCTGCTATTTGTGGTTACAAGGCTTTAGGTTTTGATCTATTTGATTCCATACAAAAAGCGAAATTATTTGTTGAGAAATCTTTAGACAATTCTTATAAAATAGGCTCTGGCCCTGGTCCCTTAGGCCATCATTAATTATTTATAGAAGTGGAGTTAGAACCACCATTTTCTGTAGGGCTTTTTTAAAAATAAGATTTCTTCAGTCTCCCATCCTCCCTCCAACCACTCAAGATGCTCAAGTAATAAAGACTCACTCTCCCTTTTGCTTAGTTGCCCAATTCTATTAGCAATACCATCGAACCTTACTTTCATCAATTCCTCAATCTTGATGTTATTCATAGGTTAAATAATAAATTTTTTCTACTCTTACTTGTATACATTTTCTTGTCAACGATTTAATTTTATTTGTTTACTAGCAGTTCTTAAATATGTATTAAAGATAACTTTTTAAAATAGATAGTAATTAAGACTTATTCACATAGATTTAATTAAAGACTAATTTATATAAAAATACTTTAACTATGAATAAAGAAGAAACATCAAAGCAAAAAACTATTTTAAATGTAGGCTATTGTGAAACGACCTCTGAATGGCTCAATAGAATCATTACTGAATTGGCAGATGAAAATAAAAATTTTGTAGATTTGTCAGTTATTTGTGCTTAATTTTTTAGAAAATATAGTTTATTTTCATTTTTTTTCAGTTAGCTTTTAAGTATAAGAGAAATTTAAAAGATATTTTTTGATGTGAATTCTAATAAAAAAAATATAGAAATAATTAAACAATTCAATTTATCTCCTCATCCTGAGGGTGGATGGTTTAGAGAGATAGTAAGGAGTGAGAATTCTCTAATAAGAGAAGATGGCCAAAGTAGAAACTTTATTACGGGAATTTATTATCTTTTGGAGAGAGATGCAAAAAGTGCTTGGCACAGAGTAAAAAATGCTGATGAAATTTGGATTTATTTAAGGGGCGATCCTCTGAATTTATGGTGCCTAGATAATGATAATAAGTTAATAAGAAATTTAATTTTAGATTCCAATAATCCAGTAGAAATGATCCCATCTGGATATTGGCAAGCTGCAAAAAGTACAGGCGAATTTACTTTAGTGAGTTGTTGTGTTGGCCCTGGCTTTGATTTTAAGGATTTTGAATTACTCAGAAATACAAATCATACTTCTAGATTGGATAAAGCAATTAATGATCTTATTTGAGACATTTTTTTGTTTATATTTTTGAAATTATCCTCTAGATTTATAAGGCTACTCAATCAATCTATATTTAATGAATCAAAATTCTGTCAAAACAATTGGTATTTATGATGAACCAAGGAAAGATTCATACTTAGTGTATGTAAATCAGGCTGATGGATTAAAAGGCATCCTTAATAGGGATTTTGATGAATGGTCGAATTTTGATAGTTGGGAAAGTATTTCAGTTCAGCAATGGATTTTTTCAAGAGCTTTAGAGGTTTTCAGAGGTAAGAAAATTGATATTAAATGCGACTGTTGTGAACATAATGATTTAATCCCAAATGATTTTGAGAGTATTAAAAAAGAAAAATGTTTTGGCAAAAAAAGTGCTTTCATGATTGAAAAAGTTGTAGATGAAATTGTATTAGCTAAGGCAAGAAGAGAAAGTGATGGAACATATTCTGCGTAAGATTCATAAATATCTATGGAGTGAAAAATCTTTTATTTAAAAGTGAAAATTATCAGAAGAGCCAATCGTTAAATTTCTAGTGGACATCTTATGGAACTTATAGTGTACCGAATCACTGAACTCCTTTTCATCTGAGTAATTCACAAGATCCACTGGGTCGATGTTTTCATCGAACCATGCATCATATTCAATATGGTTTGGTTCAGCAAAATAACTCATATCCAATTAATAGCTTTCAAAAAACATATAAACGGTACAAGCGATACCAAATTAACATTCTTAATTTTTAGATAATTCATATTTTTAACTTTTTCATAAAGATTAGTTGCTAGAAAGATAGAAGAAATATCTATAAATTAATGTCTCTAGATACAACCATGGTTTCTATCCATCCCCACTTCACAATCAAGGATGGGAAGATGGACCAGTGCATAGCTCTTTTAGAAGAAATTTTGGTACTGACAAAAGCTAATGAACCTGACTGTCTTTTTTTTAATATCACTTCTTGCGGTTCAAATAAGGCTTATGTAAGAGAGGCATATAAAGATGGTGCCGCCGCTTTATTTCATCTCAAAAATATGGGACATATGATTCCCAAGCTTTTTGAAGTGTCAGATATTACTGTGCAGGTCCAAGGCCCCGCCAAGGAGATTGAACCCTTGAAGGAAATACTGCCAGACGCTGATTTCTACGAAGCAATATCTGGATTCTGATTTAGGTTGTATACATTGACAGTCGATCGCTAGGGGCTTTTAGCCCCCTTTTTATTTAGGAATTCAAAATAAATTAATCTTCCCTTTACTTATATCAAGTAACTATATTATCAGCTCAAATATTATTTTTATGGCATCAACTTTTTATATTGTTCATCATGAATTTAAGGCAGGAAAAGCCGAAAAATGGTGGGATACAGCTTATGCGGCAATGTCACCAGGTGGTGGATGGGATGATGCGGTAGCAGCTAATAAAGAAAAAGGATTTTTTAACCATTCTGCAAATGCCGTAACTAAAACTGGTCCTGTATATTGTTTTTGGGAAGTAAAAGAGGGTATTTCAGCTGAGGAGTTTCAAGAGTTTATAGACGGCCCCTCTGGACCAGGTTTCGGACAAGATGCTCTGATGAATATCTGTAAACCAATTGACATATCATTAATGAATGGACAAACACCTTATCCACCAGTTTTTTCTTGATTATTGACAGTCGATCTAAGATAAGAAGAAATTAGCCTTTTGTTATGACTATTGAAACTACTGTTTTCACCTTTAAACTTTCAAATACATTTGAGGAGTGGGTAAAAATGTTTGATAGTCCAGAGATAGATGAATTTCATAAAACGGTAGGACTTACTCCTCTATATCGTGGCAAAAGTTTAATTGATCCAAAAGAAGTTATTGTTATTCATCAAGCTGAAGAAGGTGTGGCTAAGCATGTTTTTTCAGATCCTGAAACCATTAAGAATATAGAATCTGGAGGACATATTTATAGCACAACGAAAATCACAAGTTGGGTTTCTGATTAGTCGAAAAAGTAACTATGCAAATTTATACAAGTTTAATGCGGAACAGGAGTCCCATATAAGATCTTTAAAAACTAAATTAGGATATAGCTGATTTTAGGATAAGAGTATTAAGTAATTAGTTCGACTAAATTATTAATAAGAGTCTGAGTGCAAGCGGTAACCACAAGCATAGAAGAAGCATTAGTAAAAGAGTAATAGCATGGATATTTGGAATGTAATGCTCTTTTAAAATTTGTGTTTTCATAATTTATCTCGCCTTCTTAAGTTTGATTTCTCTTCTGATAAGCAACGCTATTACCACAACACACATGTTCATTAGAAATACGTCTAATGGCATTTTCTAAAAAAGTCTCTATTTAATTAATAGCAAGATTATTGATCTACGAATCAAGAGATGATTACAAATGTTTATTGGCTTAATAAAAAGGAATTTAAAATTAAATTTATGCTTAAATATCTCAATTCACATAACTATTAAATGGCTTATTCAGAAACAAGAATAGTAATAGGCGGTCTAGCTCATGTACCTGTTCTTATTTTTATAGCCAATTTTGTTAAAGGTAAGTTTGGGATTAAAACTGAAGAGACAAAAGATACTGTAGTCAAAGGAGAGCCAGTTAAAATTATTGGGGTAAAAGATACTGTAGTTAAAGAAGGAAAAGCAGAAGCTATAAAAGAAATCTCTAGTAAGCTGGACAGTATCGAAAAGAAGGCTGATAAACTTTATGAAAAGGTAAAGAAGAAAAAAAAGGATAAGAAGAAGAAAAAAAAGAATAACTAGATTGAGATCCTATCAAGCACTAATATGTCTTGAGCTTGGATTGTATCTCTCTTATCTTCATCTTCGGGATCTTTATAAGATTCAATTTCAGCTTGAATTTTTCTCTTGTAAACTCCTTTGATATAGTCCATTTCTCTTTTGTCTTTGTCCAGAATTGAGAATGGTGATCTTTTTAAGTTCATAACTTTCTCCTAAAAAAATAAATTTAATCAGCTCCAGTTTTTATCAGATTCAACAAAGCTATCCAATGTTTGCTGATTCCTGATTTCTTCTTCAAGAAGTTCTTCTTCTGATCTTTCTTCAATCTCAGATTTATAATCTTCTTTTAGTGTGGATTTCGTAGACATTTGCTCATGACGACTACATCTATGTTCTAACTAGTTAGAGAAGCCATTCGACTAATAAATATGTACGGTTTGAGGTACTCCCATATACGGATAAAAGATCAACAATTTAATTTAAATATGGATAAAAAGTATGAAATTTTGATCAATTTTTGCCTTTAAGAATCATCAATAAAGGTAGACCAATAAGCATCAAACTCCCATCAATTAATAAAAAAGTATTCAGGTTCATTTATCCATTCCTTCTGGGGTATCCCAATTTAGAAAAATCCCTTTTTTAATTGGTTGTCTTTTCATATCATCCATCTCTTTTCTGATTTTGTTGTAGTAGGCCAACTCCTCTGGATCATCAGAACCAAGACCATAATTCATGATTGCTGCAATATATATTTTGTGCATCCGGTATGACGATAGTGGCATTACTAAAAGCAAATTATTTTAAATATATTTGAATTCTAGTTAAAATGCTTATCTACGAGATCTCAGTTATATTAATCAATTGCTCAAGTGCCCTCGTCGGGACTTGAACCCGAGACCTCTCCCTTACCAAGGGAGTGCTCTACCGCTGAGCTACAAGGGCAATTTTAAAGTGGGCCGGGTTGGATTTGAACCAACGTAGGCAGAGCCAGCGGATTTACAGTCCGCCCCCTTTAACCACTCGGGCACCGACCCCCACTATTTGAACTTATCAGTTAATGGACACTTTGTGTGAAATTGTTTTGGTTTTTTTGTTTCTTTCTAGATAGCATTTGTAAAGAAAAGACTTTATTGATGATGAATATTTTATTGATAAATGGACCAAATCTTAATCTTTTGGGCACTAGAGAACCTGAAATATATGGTAATAAAACATTGAGTGATATAGAAAAAGATTTAACTAAAGTTGCTAAAGAAAAAAGTATTAATCTTGAATGTTTTCAAAGTAATCACGAAGGAGAAATAGTAGATAAAATTCAGGAGTCTGTAAAAAGTATCCAAGGTATTCTTATAAATGCTGGTGCTTTTACTCATACCTCGATTTCTATTCGTGATGCTTTAATTGGATCGAAAATTCCTTTTGTAGAGTTACATATTTCAAATATTTTCAGTAGAGAAGATTTTCGTAAAGAATCTTTTCTTACAGATAAAGCTATAGGAATTATTAGTGGATTCGGCATATCAAGTTATTCCTTAGCTCTTGAAGGAATTATTGGATATTTGAGTATTAAAGATTAAATGCTAGTCGATTTTAAAAGGCCCACTTCTCATATTAAATATTTATCGTCATTTACCTCAGATGAGTGGATCAAACTCGCATTATCTAATCCAATAGATATTCTTATTGACCATGCTCATTGTGAAAGAAAAGCAGCAGGAGTAGCTATTCAATTGATGTTTAGATATCCATCAGAACCAAATCTGGCAGAAGTTTTAAGTCCAATAGCGAGAGAGGAACTAGAGCATTTTGAAAAAATACTTTATTTTTTAAAGGATCTTGGACATTCTCTTGAGTCCTTAAAACCGCCACCATATGGAGCTGAGTTGTCCAAGAATATAAGAAAGGAAGAGCCCAATAGAATGCTTGATAGTTTCTTAATAGCAGGACTTATTGAAGCAAGAAGTCATGAAAGATTAAGCTTGCTTGCGTTGAATTATGAAGATAAATCGTTTAAATCCCTTTATGAGTCTCTGCTAGAGAGTGAGGCAAGGCATTTTGGAGTTTACTGGAAACTAGCGCAAACTAAATTCTCTAAAGATCAAACTTTCAAAAGGTTAGAGGAATTGTCTGAAATTGAGTCAGCAATACTGGCTGAAACTTTTATATTGCCAAGGGTACATAGCTAAAGTTAATAAAATAAAAATGATAATAAAAAAGTTCTTAAGTTTACTTAATCCATATAAAACTGATTTACCAACATTCACCATCGTTGGTGTAGGTCCTGGAGATCCATCGCTTTTAACAATTGCTGCTGTAGATGCAATAAAAAAAGCGAAAGTTATATTTTTTCCAATAGCAGATGATAATAAAAAGAGTTTTGCTGCGGAAATAGTCAAGAAATACACCAAATTTAAAAAAAATATCCCTGTCATCTTTCCAATGGCTAGGAAGGATTTTGATCCTGATGAAATATGGTCTAATGCTGTAGAAAAAATTGTGAAATCCATACAAAATGGCGAATCAGTTGTTTTACTTTGTCTTGGAGATACTTCACTATTTGCAAGTTCTTCTAATATCTTGAGGTTAATAAAAAATAATCATGCTGAAATTATTACCAAAACAATACCTGGTATTTCCTCTATTTCAGCGGCAGCAGCTTTGAATGATTTTGATTTGGTAAAAAAAGGCGAGACATTGATCATCAAAGAATGCCCTTCTTCAGAATCTGAATTAACAACCCTAATTAGGGAAAGTAAGGAAAAAAAAATGGTATTGGCCATTATGAAAGTTGGCAAAAGATGGAATTTAGTAAGGGAAATTTTAAAAAAAGAGGATATCATCAATACGACATTAATAGCTTTAAGTGTTGGAATGCCTGATCAAATTATTCAATATGCATCACAATATAATAAGGAATTTATGCCTTATTTTTCTTTGATTTTGATAAGGTTCGATTAATGTATAAAAAAGAAAAATTAGTTGAAAATAAATTTACATGGCCAATATGTAAGGATCTATTATTTCTTGTTCTCGAAGATAGGGTTAGTGATGTTTTTGTTTGTGAATTGGTTTGGGAAAGACTTTTTTATACTAAAGAACTATCTATAAATGATTGGGCCTTTAGCGCATTAACTCCTTCTTATTGGTCAGAAAAATTTGAAAAAGCTCCTCAAATCATTTCAGAGCGACCAGCCTCAATACATTTGACTCGATCAATTCCAAAAGAATATAAACAGGGATTGAAAAATTTTCTCAATTTTAAAGGTTATAGGATTAATGAACTTTATCCAAGAAGAACTAGAAGAGCGACGGCTGTAAATTGGTTGATTTATTGGGCGATTGAAAATGATTGTTTTTCAAAAGATAGTGGATTAATGCCAAGTCCTAGTTCACCCCCTGTTAATCCAGTTAAGGGACATTTTGGCGATCCACAAATTAAATAAGTTTTTTTGAAAAAGGTAAATGATTCTATTAAAGGTATAGTTGTAATAGATACTACTTTCTTTGGAGAGAAGAATTGATTCTTCCTACAATAGCAATTATCGGAAGACCTAACGTTGGGAAATCTACCTTAGTTAATCGTCTTTGCCAAAGTAATGATGCAATAGTATTTGATAAGCCAGGTGTTACAAGAGATAGAACTTATCAAAATGCTTCATGGGGAGGTAAGGAATTTCAAATAGTTGATACTGGAGGTTTAGTTTTTGATGATGATAGTGAATTTCTCCCAGAGATAAGGACACAAGTTTTCTTAGCTCTAGAAGAGGCTTCACTCGCGTTACTGGTGGTAGATGGGAATCAAGGCGTTACTGATGGTGATTTATCAATAGCAAAATGGTTAAGAAACTCAAGTTGTAAAACAATTGTTGCTGTTAATAAATGTGAATCGACTACTCTAGGAATATCCCTAGCTTCAGAGTTCTGGAAATTAGGATTGGGCGAACCTAACCCTGTTTCAGCTATTCATGGCTCAGGTACTGGAGATCTTTTAGATCTCGTTATTGGCGAACTTCCTGAAAATAATATCCAGGATGATGAAGAAAAGATAATGATGTCTATTATTGGTAGGCCTAATGTTGGTAAATCTAGTTTGTTAAATTCAATCTGTGGGGAAAAAAGAGCAATAGTTAGTGATATTAGTGGTACGACAACTGATTCAATAGATACGCTCATTAAAAAAGGTGATAATCATTGGAAAATTATTGATACTGCAGGGATTAGAAGAAAGAAAAATGTTAAATATGGGACTGAATTTTTTGGTATTAATAGGGCTTTTAAATCTATAGATAGAAGTGATGTTTGTGTTTTAGTTATAGATGCTATTGATGGAGTAACTGATCAAGACCAGAAG
This sequence comes from Prochlorococcus sp. MIT 1304, assembly GCF_047305015.1. NCBI lineage: Bacteria > Bacillati > Cyanobacteriota > Cyanophyceae > Synechococcales > Prochlorococcaceae > Prochlorococcus > Prochlorococcus sp. MIT 1304. The sequence continues at coordinate 857,889 of NZ_CP138974.1, forward strand.
CTGGCTGGGCGCATAGAAGAACAAGGCAGAGCTTGCATAATTGTTGTTAATAAATGGGATCTTGTAGAAAAAAATAGTTCAACAATTTACCAAGTAGAAAAAGAACTTAGATCTAAACTTTATTTTTTACATTGGTCAAAAATGATTTTTATATCTGCCCTAACTGGTCAAAGGGTTGATAATATTTTTGAGCATGCTCTTAATGCTGTAAATCAACATAGAAGAAGAGTTACAACATCTGTAGTTAATGAAGTACTTAAAGAATCAATCAGTTGGAAAAGTCCTCCAACGAAGAGAAGCGGCAAGCAAGGTAGGCTTTATTACGGTACTCAAGTAAAGAACAAACCTCCCACTTTTACTCTTTTTGTAAATGACCCTAAATTATTTGGAATAACTTATAGAAGATATATTGAAAAACAAATTAGAGTAAATTTAGGCTTTGAAGGCACACCCCTCATTTTACTTTGGAGAGGAAAACAGCAAAGAGCTTTAAATAAAGAAGTCGAAAGAGAAAATATTGAGTTAATTCAAAAAGATTAATGAATTTGCTAACCAAATTTTCTGTTGGTCAATACGTTCATGGTAATAGAAGTTGGCTAAGAATTATAGATAGTAGATTAAAAATAATTATTGTAATGATATTTTTAATCACTCCAATCTGGGCAGGTCCAATATGGAGATTAAGTTTAGTTGGTTTTTTACTATTAGTTACTTTTTTAAGTTTATTGCCATCTAGAGTATGGTGGCGATCATTATTTTTTCTCTCATGCTTGTCACTTTTAATTGGATGTATATCAATTCTTGCCTCTTCTGATATTCAATCTCTTGATGGCTATTTGAGAAATCCCAATGAGTTGCAAGTAGTACTGGAGACCCAAAAAGAATGGAATATTTTGCAAATTCCTTCGCAGAAGATATGGTTTATTAATTTTGGTCCCTATAACTTATCAAGAAAAGCCTTTGAACTAGGAATAAAAACCTCCACTTTGATATTTACCGTTATTCATAGTGTGAATTTGATGCTTTTGACCACATTGCAGGAAGACATTGTATGGGGATTAAGTTGGTTTATGTATCCCTTAAGAAAGATTGGATTGCCAACTAGTAAGTGGCTGTTTCAGTTGTTAATTGCATTACGTTTTATTCCTCTAGTGCAGGAAGAACTTCAAAATATCATTAAATCAGTGTCAGTTAGATCAATAAATTTTCGTAATTTAGGATTAAAGAAATCTTTTAATGTTTTGTTAATCTTAGTGGAGAGGTTATTTCAAAATATTTTTCTGAGAATCGATCATGGAGCAGAATCATTACTTTCAAAAAAAAATATTATTATTAAAACCAACAGATTTAGAACTCTTTATCCTTCAAAATCACTCAATGTAATTGTTAATACATTATCGATTTGTTTTATTTGCATAGCAATTTTTCTTAGAAAACTGTATGGTGCATTATAAATAACACAATATTTAGGTTTGAGTTCTGAGCGTTATTTAAACCATCCAACATTTGGTATGTTATACCAAGTCTCTCCTGAAAATGATGGGAGAGATATTTATGCGACTTTATATGCTCAAAAAATGTTTTTTTTGGTAGAAGTTAGACAGAGAGAAGTTTTTTTTGAAGTTATACCTTACTTAGATGCTCGTAATCAGGCGGAATTAAACCTTCAAAAAGCTAGAAGAAAAGGATCTGAAGAACTATCTAAATGGGATAATTTATTTACGCAAACTTTCTTATAAAATGTGAACCCTGCAAATTATTTAGAAATAAAAAATAAAATTCCTTCAAATGTAAATATTCTTGCGGTAAGTAAAGGATTTAAAAGTCAAGAAATCAAGACTATTCAAAATATAGGTCAGAACGATTTTGGTGAAAGTAAGGTTCAAGAGGCGCTTGAAAAACAATTAACCTTAAAAGATCATAAACAAATAAATTGGCACTTTATTGGAAGAATACAAAGTAATAAAATAAGAAAAATAGTTCAAAATTTTAAATACATTCATTCAGTAGATTCATTTGAAAAATTGCAAAAGATTTCTAATATTTCACGTGAAGAGAAGAAAAATCCATTAATAATGTTGCAGGTTAAGTTGAGTGATGACCCTACCAAAGGAGGCTTTAATCCTGAATTTTTAATAATGAAATGGAGGGAAATTCAAGAGTTGAAAAATATTTCATTAACCGGTTTGATGACTATCAATCCTAAAGGACTTAGCTCTAAAGAAAATTCAGGCTTGTTCAAAAAATGTCGTGCTCTCGCTGATTCACTGCAACTACCAGATTGTTCAATGGGGATGTCTGGTGATTGGGAGGAAGCTATTGACGCTGGATCTACTTGGTTAAGATTAGGATCATTGATTTTTGGAGGTAGATTCTAATTAGTTATTTTTTTATAAAAATCTTATCTATAAACTTGCAGTTAAGTTCAACTAACGTTATTTAAGTATAGGTAGTTTATTCATTTAAAAAATGGATCTATTACTTAAGGTTCTTAAACCTTAGTAATCAATTTCAAGAGGATTTAAAAGGTGTCACTTATTTCTAGATTAAAGGCAGTTGTTGCAGGGGATGAGTATCTCGAGGATGATTTTGATGAGTTGGATTATGCTTCAGAGGATGAATTAAATGATATTAATAATTTCAAACAAAATCCAAAGAATGCAAATGCCCTTGCAAATTCCAATCCATTCGATTTTATGAATAACAACAGATCATCAAAAGTAGTTGGTATGCCTGGAATCTCAAATTCATCCTCAGAAGTAAGCTTAATGGAACCAAGAAGTTTTGATGAGATGCCTCAAGCGATACAAGCATTAAGAGAAAGAAAAACTGTAATACTAAATTTAACTATGATGGATCCTGATCAAGCTCAAAGAGCGGTTGATTTTATTGCTGGGGGCACATATGCAATTGATGGACATCAAGAGAGAGTCGGTGAAAGTATTTTCCTTTTTGCTCCAAGTTGTGTAAATGTAACTAGTTCTTCCCCAGAAGAAGCTTCTCCTTCTTCTGTATCTACGGAAAAAACACCACAATATAGTTTGGGCAAAAATACAACCCCTGAACCAGCATGGGGTAATTCTAAATTAAGTGCTTATTCATGATTAATCTGTGACAGATAAAATTGCGGTAATTGGTTTTGGAAATATTGCAAGTGCTATAGTTACCCCTCTATTAGATAAAAAATTAATTCAGCCAGAAAATGTTTTTTGTGTTGTAAATACTGAAAAAAGTTTAGAAAAAATAAAAAATAATTATAAACATAATATAAACGTTTATAAATCAGGTTCTAAAGAGTCAAAAATAATTTGGGATTGTCAATATAAACTTCTTTCGATAAAACCCCAACAATTAAATTACATAAGTGAGGCCTATCATATAAAAAATAAGGACAATTTAATAGTTTCTATTCTTGCCGGAGTTTCAATAAATAGACTTGCTCAAAAGTTTCCTAATCATAAATGTGTGAGAGTGGTTACAAATATTCCAATAACTATTGGAAAAGGTTTAACAGGGATTTCTTGGGGTAAAGAAATCACAGAAGATCAGAAACAATTTACAAAAAAATTATTTGAAAATACTAGTAAGATTTATGAATTTACTGAAGATTACCTTGATATATTTTTAGCTTTAACTTCATCAGGTCCTGCAATTATTGCTTTAATTATAGAAGCATTAAGTGATGGAGGATTAAGCGGGGGATTACCAAAAATAATTTCAGAGGAACTTGTTATGGAAATGATACTAGGGACTATTTGTCTAATAAAGGAAAAAAAACTTACTACTTCTGAGCTTAAAAATTTAGTAACCTCTCCGGGTGGAACAACTATTTCTGCTTTAAGGGTTTTAGAAAAAAAGAGTGTAAGGTCAGCATTAATTGAATCAATAGTTTCAGCTAGTAATAGAAGTAAAGAGTTTCGTTAGGTTTTATAATTATCTTTTAAGTTTGTATAAACTTTTTCAAGTGAATTTATATTTTTAGTAATTGTATATCTCTCAAGTACTCGTTCTCTAGCTTTTTCACCAAGATCTTTTGTAAATGACGGATGTTCCACAAGAATTGGGATTATAGTTTTCAATTGTGCAGCCACATTATCAGTTGAAATTACTATTCCTGCTCCTTTATCTAAAACTTCGCCATCAGCTCCGGCATCGGTAGCTACACAAGCTGTACCAGCAGACATTGCCTCTAAAAGTGATAATGATAAACCTTCTACTAAGCTTGGTAAGAAAAACACCTCTGCTATTTGCATTATTGCTATCCTAGTTTCTAAATCTAATTCGGCACCCCACCAAATTAATTTCTCATTACCCAGGTTAGAAAAACTATTTTGAAGTGTTGGCTTCATTGGTCCATCACCAACAATAACTAATTTGCAATTATGAGTTTTTGTTTGGCGCCAAGATCTTAAAAGTGCCTCAATATTTTTCTCATTTGCAATCCTTCCCATATATAAAAAGATTCTTTCGTTTCCAAGTTTGTTTTTTACTTGAGCATATTTTTTACTTTTTTCGTAAAAAGGTTTCCAAATATTTTCATCAACGCCGTTTGGAATAATTATTTGTTTTTCTTTAGGTACTCCTAATTTCTCAAGAACATTTTTTTGAGGTTCAGAAAAAATAATTATTTTATCGAACTTTGCTAAAGAGGGAGCATAAAGTTGATATGTTAATTGTTGAGTGCTCGCAGTTAGATTTCTATTTTTTGCATCAAATGGTGGATGAAATGTTCCTATAAGAGGAACATTAATTTCATTACAAAGCTCTGGAAGTCTAAAGTCTAAAGGAGATAAAGTTAGGCTTGCATGTACTATGTCAGGTTTTAATCTTTCCAATGATAGCCTTAGCTCTTTTTCTGCCCTTGGCGAGGGTATTGTATAAACTTGAGATTTAATTAAATACGGGAGACTTACATCAGGATCATTTGCAAGAAATAATGGGTTTGATGAATTTGAACTAGAGGGATTGTCGAAATGAATAAAACTAATTTTATGCCCTCTGGCCTTTAATTCCTTAGTAGTTGAATTACCGTAAGTTACATTTCCACAAAAAGGGGATTTTTTCCCTAACCAGGCAATATGAACCACACTAATTGAATTAACTATTTATTAAGTTAACAGGCAAAGGCGCCATGATCATATTTTTTAAATTTTTAATGCTTCATGAAAATGCTAACTATATATTTCTCTCAACATTTTTAGTGAAGATAGCTCCTTCTCTAATTGAGTAGAGATCCATGTCTCAATAATAAATAATATTTTAAGCCAGACTTTTTTGGGACCCAACAACTCTCCATTAGATTTTATTGGTAATTCTGGGAACAGAAGTCTCTGTAATAGAGCAACTTCAGATGCATTTATTTTAAGATTACTTTGGGGATCTTCTATGAATGAAAACCCTTCACTTGGTAAAAAATAACAACTCCATTCCCAATTTCCTATAGGTGGAATAATAGGTTCTCCAGTTTTACAACAATGATGAATTGGTAAATTAATACCCCCGATGGCTAATAGATGGATTAAAGATTGAATACTCATTGAGAGCATTTTAATATCTTCTTCTTGAGACTCTTTAAATAAATAAATCCTATCAAGATGTGCAAGAACACAAGATAAATAGTCTTGTTGCTTGTCATTATTACCTACTAATAGAAATGTTAATTCAGTTATTGCTTGTGCGGCTGCAAGACATTCAATATTTTTCCCTAGACCAGAATAGCTTTTTAATATTTTAATTTGACGTACAGATTTAAGATTTCTTTTCCCAAAAATCTGCAGACCTAAATATGTTAAAGGAGTAGCTGCGGCTAGACTACTTTTAGGACGCCTAGCACCAGGTACAGCTAATCTAACAATCCCTTGCTCATCAGTAAGGATAGTTATTAATCTATCATTCTCGCCTAATGGAGAAGCTTTAATACAGAGACCTTTTAGTCTGCACTCACCAGAACCAGACATTTAAATAATTTTTACTTCTTCAAAAATTTCAGAAAAATTGGAAGTTCCCACGCAACTAATTCCATTATCAAACAAATCAATTACTTGCGTCAGTTTTTTTATGCCACCTACAACTTTGATTTGATTTTGAGAGCCTGTTATTTTTAGTATTTCGCGGACATCATTGGATGTAAGAGGAGATCCAAACCCGTCCCCGAATTGAAAATTTTTTATTCCTAATTCCAAACATATTTCTATCGCATTAATAAAAACTTCTTCTTGTAGTTTTGATTTATTTATGATTATTGAAACTGGTAATCCGGATAATTTAACTTGCTCAATTTCAGCAGCGAAAGTTTCTAAATTTTTTTTGGATAAATTGATAAAGTTTGGGATATATTCAATCCCTTTTGCACCCTTATCTTTTGCAAAACAAACTAATTCTTCAATAAATGAAACTGGTAAATCTGCTAAAGGGTAAGAAATAAGTGCGTTTATATCCGCACTGTAATTGTCCAAACAGTTTTTAAGATCAGTTAAATAATTTAGTGAAGTAGAAATATTTTTGATATTGTATTTTCTTATTAAATCGCAATTCACAGAGAAATCTTCCCATGATAAATAAGGGTTAATAATAATCGCATGAATTTTCTTGTTTAATTCATATTCAATATTGGGCATTTAAAACTTATTTAGATTGAATCAGTCCATAACCTCCATGATTCCTTTTATATATAACTTGAAGTTCATTATTTTTCTTGTTTCGAAAAACATAAAAATCATGATCAATTAGATCTAATTGTTTTCTTGCTTCGTCTGATGAAATTGGGGTCATTTCAAAGTATTTATTTTTTATAGATGGTTCAGGCAGACTTGCTTCAGTTCCTTCTTTAAAAAAAGCTTTATCTAAAAAATTTGATTCCATACTTTCAATTGGTAAAGAATCTTTATTTTTAAATTGTTTATTATGAATTGTTTTATTGTTTCTTTCTTTGTATTTGCGTAATTTTCTACAAAGTTTATTTGAAACTAAATCAATGCTTGAGTATAGATTTTCAGTTTTTTCTTCAGCTCTAATTACGGTACCATTTGCAAAAATAGTAACTTCCGCAGTTTGGAACGAGACTCTTGGATTCTTTTCAATTGAAAGGTGTATGTCAGCTTCTTTAACGATATCCTTATAGTGATGTGTTGCTTTTTCTATCTTTGCCTCAGTATATTCTTTTAATGCTCCAGTGAGCTCAAGATTCTTTCCATGGATTAAAATTTTCATAACAAATCTAAAAATATTTACTTACTTTCTAAATCTACTTAAATATGGATAATAGAACAGCAATAATTAAACAACCTGATAATATTTCTTCTTTTCATGATGTTTATAAATTACAAAAAGAATATCAGGAGGCATTGATTTTAGATAATTCTAACCCTGATTTTATTTGGATAGGGGAGCATCAACTTTGTTATACATTGGGGAGAGGATCTAATTACGATAATTTACTATTTTCTCTAAATGATGCTAAATATGATGTTTTTAAGATTGATAGAGGCGGTGAGGTAACTTGTCATATGCCAGGACAATTAGTAACGTATTTGGTTTTAGATTTGAAAAATTTTAATAAAGATTTAAATTGGTACTTAAGAAAAATTGAAGAAATTATTATAAAAATCCTTGGAGCTTTTAATATAGATTGTCACTCTAGAAAAGGGTTTACTGGTGTTTGGATAGGAAATAAGAAAATCGCATCAATTGGAATTGGGTGTAAAAAATGGATTACGATAAATGGATTTTCAATCAATATTGACTGCGAATTAGAAAACTTTAATAAGATTGTTCCTTGCGGAATAGAAAATTGTCTTATGGCAAATATGATTGATTACAACAAAAATTTAAATATTCAAGAAGTCAAGAGAATTGTTAAAAAAACCATCGAGGAAGAATTTAATTTTGATTTTATATCAAAATAGAAATTAAAATTTCAAAATCAATTTAATATGGGTGATTTAGCGTATTGGCCTGCAGCCAAACCACTTTCCAAAAAAAATACATTTGCCAAAAATAGAGATTTTATTAAGAACCTTGATCATATAGATCAAATTTGGGAAAAATTAAAATTTAAATGTGCTGATACTTTAGCTGTTTGCGATTTAAGAGGGAAATACAAAGAAAAATTTTCTTATTCTGAGCTGGCTGATTTAATAACAAAAGTCTCTTTTTCTTTCGAAAATTATGGTTTAAAAAAGGGGGATGTAGTTACTGTAATATCTGAAAATTCTCCAAGATGGCTAGCAGTAGATCAAGGCTTAATGCGTTTAGGAGCTATAAATGCAGTGCGAGGTATTAATTCTCCTTCAGTAGAATTAGACTATATTATTGGGCACTCTAATTCAGTCGGACTAATAGTTCAATCTAAGGAAATTTGGCTAAAGTTAAACAACAAAGAAGAATTAAAAAAAAGACTGAAATTTATAATCAATTTAGAAGATGAACAATTTGAAAGTTTAATAAGTTGGAGTACATTCATAAGTTCAGTAGAAAAAGAAAATTCACAAAATAATAATCTTGAAAAATTTAATCCAGAAATTGATGACGTCGCTACCATTCTTTACACTTCTGGGACGACTGGAAAACCTAAAGGTGTGCCTTTAACTCATGCAAATTTTTTACATCAAATAATCAATTTAGCCTATATCGCTGATCCAGAACCAGGGACCTCTGTATTAAGCGTTTTGCCTATCTGGCATTCTTATGAGAGAAGTGCTGAATACTTCTTTTTTTCATGCGGTTGTACTCAATACTATACAATTCCAAAATTTCTTAAAGATGATATTACACAAATAAAACCCGTTGTCATGGCTACTGTACCGAGACTATGGGAAGCAATACATGATGGTTTTTTTCAGGCTTTGAAAAAAATGCCTTCCAAAAAGCAAAAACTTATTAAGTTTTTGATAAGTAATAGTTCGGTTTTTAAAAGAAGTCTTAGAAAGATAAGAAATATAGATATAAATCAAATAACTTTTAAATCAAAAATCCCCTTACTGGGTTCTGTTATTAGCCGATACCCTTTACATAAATTGTCTACTATTTTTTTATGGCCGAATATTCTTAGACAACTATGCGGAGAAAAACTGAAATTTCCTATTAATGGTGGAGGTGCATTGCCAGAACATGTAGATCTTTTTTTTGAATCTTTAGGTGTAGATGTTTTGGTGGGATATGGACTCACAGAAACTAGTCCAGTTTTAACTTGCAGGAGAAGAGAATTAAATGTTAGAGGATCATCTGGGCAGCCTCTTTCATTTACTGAAATCAAAATAGTGAATGATGATAAAAAAAAGATTCTGAAGTTCAGAGAAGTCGGGAAAATTCTTGTTAGGGGGCCGCAAGTAATGAGAGGTTATCTTAATAATGAAATAGCTACAAATGATGTTTTATCCAAGGATGGTTGGTTTGATACTGGTGATTTAGGTTTTCTAATACCAAATGGTTCTCTCTTTATAACCGGAAGAGCCAAGGATACAATAGTGCTATCAAGTGGTGAAAATATAGAACCGAATCCCCTAGAGACTGAAATTCTTAGTTCAGAATTTATTAATCAGATTCAATTAGTAGGACAAGATAAGAAATGTTTAACAGCTCTCGTAGTTCCTAATGTTGAATTGGTTAAAAGCAAGTTTTTGGAAGAAGACCTTTCAAAATTAAACCTGAATAAGAAAATTGGTACATTTTTCAAATCACAAATTAATAATTTGCTTAAAAGTCGTTTAGGAGCAAGATCAGAAGAACAAATATTAGATTGTTATTTTGTTGATGCCTTTACTCTAGAAAATGGGTTATTAACACAAACTCTTAAACAAAAAAGAAAAGAAATAGAAAAAAAGTATTCATTACAAATAGAAAATATGTATGAAAACAAATTTAGTAAGAAAATTTGATTTGTTCTATCTATATTGAAAAGGTAATTTAATTTTTTATGGAAACAAAAAACTCAATATCTATAAAGCGCTCAATAGCTATTAAAGCTGTAGTTACACCAACTTGGAAGGAAGATGCTGAAAAAGAATTAAGTAAAGCAATTTCAAACATTGATCAGCAATTATCGCAACTGGAGCAAGAGGGGCAGCAAATAGTAAATAATATTAGAACCCAATCGGTTAATCCCCTAGATCCAAGAGTTCAAGAACAGGTTAGTCAGGTGCAACAACAAGTCGCAGCAAAACGAAATGAAATTGAAGAACAAAAAAGAAATCTTCTTCAACAACAGAGTCAAGTTCGCGAATTAAAAATGGACGAAATTGTTGATCAAGGGCAAGTGGATAGTTTCTGTGATGTCACTGTGGGAGACAATCTTATTGAAAAAATGCAAGTATCGATTACGGTTAAGGATGGAGTTATTCAATCTATAGATAATAATTAAAGAGAAGATTTAGTATTTTTGATAAATATAAGTAAATCTTAATTTCGAAAAGTTTTAAATTCTAATCGACCTAAATTATTACTTTCTTAAGTTTTAAGAGTTCCCACTGTGAACATGATTTCGTATAATTAAAACAAGAGTTTAAAGGGTTCTTAACCATAAAAACTTTAGGAAGTTTGGTAGAAATCCCTTGAAACTTATGCAATAACAATTTTCTTATGTCTCACGAAATATTCATGCCTGCCTTGAGTTCTACTATGACGGAGGGCAAGATTGTGGAATGGTTGAAAAATCCAGGAGATAAAGTTGAAAGAGGTGAATCTGTCTTGGTTGTTGAATCTGACAAGGCAGATATGGATGTTGAATCTTTTCAAGATGGATATCTTGCGGCTGTTTTAATGCCTGCTGGCAGCACTGCACCAGTGGGAGAGACTATTGGCCTTATCGTAGAAAATGAGGATGAGATAGCTTCTGTTCAAGAACAAAATAAAGGAAATCAACCCGAAGTTTCTAGTTCGGATCAACTTGAATTGGTAAGCAATAAAACTGAAGAAAAACCTGTAGTTCAAAGTGAAATTGTTGAAAAACAAGAAAAAGAAGTCGTATTAATGAATGAAAAGGCAGCATCATCTTTTAACAGTGATCAAATAAATGCTGCTACGAGTAATGTTTCTTCGAGGGTGATTGCATCTCCAAGAGCTAAAAAACTTGCCTCTCAAATGGGTGTTGATTTAGCAAAGGTTCATGGATCCGGACCTCACGGAAGGATTCAAGCCGATGATATTTTAAAAGCTAATGGCCAACCAGTCTCTATACCATGGATAGGTGAAGGTGGTTCTCCTGCAAGTATACCTGGTGCAAATTTGGGAGTTGAAAGTAAACCAGAAACTTCAGGAAATAGTTTTGGTAATCCCGGAGAAATAGTTCAATTTAATACTCTTCAAAAAGCGGTAAATAAAAATATGGAATCTAGTTTAGATGTGCCATGTTTTAGGGTGGGTTATTCCATTAACACAGATAAATTAGATAATTTCTACAAAAAAGTAAAACAGAACGGAGTTACTATGACTGCTTTACTAGTAAAGGCAGTTGCAAAGACACTAAAGAAACATCCTCAAGTTAACTCAAGTTTTTCAGAGAATGGAATTTCTTATCCAGAAAATATAAATATTGCTGTTGCTGTTGCGATGGAAGATGGTGGACTAATAACTCCAGTTTTAAAAGAACCATGCAATACTGATTTATTTGAATTGTCTAGGGAATGGAAAGATCTCGTAAAAAGATCAAGATCAAAACAATTAGAACCTGATGAGTACTCTACGGGAACCTTCACTTTATCTAACCTTGGGATGTTTGGAGTTGATAGATTTGACGCAATTCTTCCTCCAGGTACCGGTGCAATTTTAGCCATAGCTTCATCGAAACCAACCGTTGTTGCTAATAGTGATGGTTCAATATCTGTTAAAAAAATAATGCAAGTAAATCTAACAGCTGATCATAGAGTGATCTATGGAGCTGATGGAGCTTCATTCTTAAAAGACTTGGCTTCCCTAATTGAAGATGAGCCAGAGACTCTTGTCTCCTAAATTTAATTGATTTCTCAAATTAATAATGAAGAAAGAGATTATAAGCTTGAAGCTTATGATTATTTACTTGATCCTTCATTAATTGCTAGTAAACCTTCTGCAATTAGGCATGAATCAAGATTGATGATAGTTAGAAATAGTTTTTTAGAAGAAGACTGTTTAACTAATAAATTTACCAAGAATCTTTTAGATGAATTTAGAGAAGGGGATCTTGTAATTGTAAATAATACTAAAGTTATGAAAGCTAGGTTAAAGGTTGAATTAGAAAATAAGACATTAGTCGAATTATTAGTTTTAGAAAGATCCCATGAATGTATTTGGTTATGTCTGGCAAAGCCAGCAAAAAAGTTAAAAATAAATAGAAAATTAAAATTAAAATCTCCATTAGCACAAGATATTAATTTGATTGTTGATGGAGTTGATGAAGAAACTGGAGGGAGATTTATTAAATTTCCGGAAAATATAACTTGTCTCAATTCAATGAATGAACTTCTTGATAAATACGGAGAAATCCCTCTTCCTCCTTATATAAAAAATTCCGAAGAAGAATCTTTTCATGAGAAAAGTTATCAAACTGAGTATGCAACAAATCCGGGGGCAGTTGCTGCACCAACAGCTGGTTTACACTTAAGCAAAAGTCTTATTTCCAATCTAAAAAAAAAGGCGTAATAATTTTACCGATAACTTTGCACGTGGGTTATGGAACATTCAAACCAATTGATCAAGAAGATTTAAGTAACTTAAAACTTCACAAAGAATGGGTAAGTGTTAATAAGGAAGTAGTGGAGGAAATAAAAAGAATAAAGAAAACAGATAGAAAAATAATTGCTATTGGTACAACTAGCGTAAGAGCTCTTGAAAGTTGTTATTCTCACGAAATTAATGACTTTATTCCCATAGCTAAATACGTAGATTTAGTAATTAAGCCAGGTTATGAATTTAAGGTAGTTGATGGATTATTAACTAATTTTCATCTCCCTAAAAGTTCATTATTACTTTTAGTAAGTGCAATGATTGGTAGAGAAAGATTATTAGATCTGTATAAAAAAGCCATAAAAGAAAAATTTAGATTCTTCTCTTATGGCGATGCGATGTATATTTCACCAGATTCACTACTGGAGAAAAAATAGATTTAGGCTTTGACTGGTTCTTGAATGATTCCGCTTGGAACTTCAGTAAACATAATTGATGATAAATACCTCTCTGCTAAATCAGGTAGAACAACTACAATTGTCTTCCCCGCATATTCATCTTGTTCAGCTAATCTAACAGCGGCAGCAGCGGCAGCCCCACAAGATATTCCTACTAATAGACCCTCCTCTTTAGCTAACCTAAGAGCCATCTCAATTGATTCGTCATTTGTTACTTGTTCGACCTTATCAACAATTGATAAGTCAAGGTTCTTAGGAATAAATCCTGCTCCAATTCCTTGGATTTTATGTGGTCCGGATTTAACCTCTTCTCCATTCATTGTCTGTGTAATAACAGGACTGTGTGATGGTTCTACTGCTACAGAAGTAATATTCTTACCCTTCTCTTGCTTAATGTATCTTGAAACTCCTGTAATTGTGCCGCCAGTTCCAACCCCTGCAACTAGGACATCAATTTCACCATCGCAATCATCCCAGATTTCTGGCCCAGTAGTTTTGAAATGAATTTCAGGGTTTGCTGGATTATCAAATTGACCTGGCATGAAATATTGAGAAGGATTACTTTCTGCAATTTCTTTAGCCTTAGCTATTGCTCCAGGCATACCTTTAGATGCCTCTGTTAAAACAATTTCAGCACCCAACACTGCCATAACCCTTCTTCTTTCAATTGACATGGATTCTGGCATTGTAAGGATTAGTTTATAACCTCTTGCTGAAGCAGTAAAAGCTAGAGCTATGCCTGTATTTCCAGAAGTTGGCTCAACAATAGTTTTGTCTTTTGTAAGTTTCCCACTTTTCTCGGCATCCCAGATCATGTTTGCGCCGATCCTACATTTGACACTATAAGCGGGGTTTCTACCTTCAATTTTTGCAAGTACTGTAGCTTTCGCGTTTTTAGTAACTGATTTTAATTTTACTAATGGAGTGTTTCCAATAGCAAAACTGTTGTCCTCATAAATTTTTGCCATTTATATATTGAGAAAATATATTTTAATACTAACTATTATTCAGAAAAAGAGTATATAAGTTTCTATACGGTAAATACTAGGAATTTAGAAATTATTTAGTGCTTCAGAAAAGGTTTTCCATAATTGATCTTGGTCTTCTAATCCAACTGATACTCTAATAAGGTGCGAGGGTATACCAAAACTTTCAGCCCAATCCAACTCGTCATAATGAGCTAGTAAAACATAAGGACAAACTAGAGTAAATTTTGTACCTAAACTAGGTCCTTTAGATACTTTTAGAGAATCATAAAAATTTTTAGCTTTGTTCAATCCTCCATTTAATTCAAACGATAATAAGCAGCCGTATCCCCCATTAGAAGTAAGTAAAGAATTAAAATTTGGACAATTTTCAGGATGGAAAATATTTTTAATCTCGCTATGATTCTCTAATCTTTTTTTTAATTCTAAACATGCTTTATTTTGTTCAAAAACTCTTTGATTTACATCTCTACTAACTTTCTCTAGATAAACTATATCTCCATCGGAAAGTATTGGAATATTAATCTCGTTTAATGCATTTCTAAACTGATCAATCCATTTGCTTTTTGGATTTAGTATTAATGATCCGGCAAGAATATCACCACTACCTGAAAAAATTTTTGTAAGTGAAGTAAAAACTATATCTGCATGTTCTGTGGAATTTATATTTAAATTCGAACCAATTGTATCGTCAACAATTAAAGGAATATTTAGCTTTTTTGCAATTTTTGAAATTTTTTTAATGTTTACACATTTGAGCATTGGATTACTTGGAAGTTCAATAATTAATGCTGATGGATTTATTCTTTTGATTTCTAATTCAATATCCGCGCAATTTTCTTCTGTAATTAACTTTGCTCCGTGAAAGATTTTCATTGGTAATTTAAGTACATCTACATATGGAAAACCAACTTGGAGTGTTGGTTTAGCTGGAAATAATTTATATATGATTTCTAATGATGTATGCAATGCAGACATTCCAGATGAAGTTAAGTGAATATCATTAGAGTCAATTTTTGTAGATTTAGAAATTCTATTTTTTATTATTTGAGAACATTCATTTACGTAAGATTTTGGAGGGCAATCTTCAAGACCTAGTTCTATAGCGGCAGCTCTTGAAGATAGACCAAGACCAGTATGTTGCCAAAAATATTTTGCATAAATACTTCCTTCTTTTTCAGTTATTAAGAAAGCTAAATTATTTCTTTTTTCTATTAACGAGAATTGTTCAGAAGTATTTCTATCAATGTATTTTTTAGCTTTAAAAGCTATTCTTTCATTCGGATATGGCCAGATACTTTTATTGTTGTAGTAATTTTGTTTTTTTACCTTTTCGCATAATCTTTTCACTATGGGGTTTAGCCCGAATCGTGGGTAAATGGACTTCAATAAATTTATGCATTCTTGATCTTTTTCCTCGTAATTTATTACATCATTCCAAGTTGGTAATGCTACAGAAACAGCATGAATACTATCAGGAATTGCATATCCCAACTCTAAATTTTTCCATATAGGTTTTTTAAGTAAATCTCTCAATTTTCAGAATTTATTTAAAGCAAATAAAATGTCCGAGATTAAATCGTCTGTATCTTCACATCCAATTGATAATCTGATAAGAGCATCATCTATCCCTAGTAGATTTTTTGTTTTGTCATCAACAGAAGCATGAGTCATCGTTGCAGGGTGACAAATTAAACTTTCAACTCCTCCAAGGCTTTCTGCTAGAGAGAAATATTTGAGAGATTTGCAAAATTTAAAAGTATCCTCTTTATTTAAGTTTAATTTTAGGGTGATCATTGAACCTCCAGATTTCATTTGCGATTTTGCTAAATTAAATTGCGGATGTTCTTGATTAAAAGGGTAAATTACTTTACTAATAATTTTATGATTACCTAATTCTTCAGAAATAAATTCTGCACTTTTAGTTTGTTGTTCGATTCTTAAAGGAAGAGTTTTTACTCCTCTCGTAATGAGCCAACTATCAAAAGGAGATGGTTGAAGCCCTAGAGCTTTTTGAGAGAAAAGCATCTTACTATTCCATTCCTCATTATTTGTAAGTACTGCTCCGCCAAGTGCGTCACTATGTCCATTAATGAATTTTGTGGTGCTTACAAGCGATAGTGTTGCACCAAGGTCCAATGGTTTTTGAATAAGAGCTGTAGAAAATGTGTTGTCTACAACTACTGGTATTTCGAGTTTATTCGCTTCATCACAAATCGCCTTAATATCGAGTACCTTCAAAAGTGGATTAGTTGGACTTTCTAGCCATATCAAGTTTGGCTCCAATTTTGAAATCTTTTTGACGTTATTTTCGTTTGTAAAATCTGTGTATAAAACTTCTAGTCCAAATTTCTTGAAAACTTTTTCGAACATCCTCACTGTACAACCATAGAGATTTGACTCGCAGAGTACCTTGTCACCTGATTTCAGTGTTGATGAAATTGCAGTTACCGCGCTAATTCCAGATCCAAAAACTGTACAGTATTTAGATTCTTCTATTAATTTAAGGATGTTTTCTAGAATTCTAAAGTTTGGATTGCCTGATCTTGTGTAGTCGAAATTATCTTTATTTCCATGTTTGAAAGTAGATGTAGAAAAAATAGGAGGCATAACGCATCCAGTTTCTTCTGCAAATGTTTTCCCATGGTGAATAGATAAGGTCTTAACACCTGGCTTTTCTATATTATTTTCCTTATTTCCCATTATTTTTAAAAATAAGAATTAAATTAAATCTCTCTTTTTTTTTAAAGAGAGATTTAATAATCCAAAGAAAAGTAGTATTAAACTTTTCTTGAATAATATTCAACAACTAGTAGTTCGTTTATTTCAAGAGCTACCCACTCTCTATCGCATTTCCCATTTATTTTTCCCGTTAATTTAGGCTTGTCTAAATCAAGATGAGGTGGGACATTTGCTAAGCCAGGGAATTCTATATTACCTTCTACAAGTTTTTTGCTTGCTTTGTTTTCTTTAATTCCGATTACATCGCCTGATTTGCATTGATAACCAGCAATATCAAGAACCTTTCCATTAACGGTTACATGGCCATGATTTACTAATTGTCTTGAGCCTGGAATGGTACCTCCAAAACCTAATCTAAAACAAACATTATCAAGTCTGTTTTCTAAAAGTCTTAGTAGGTTAGTACCTGTAGATCCTTCTTGAGCTCTAGCTTTTTTCACATAGCGTACTAGTTGTTTTTCAGAAACTCCATAATTAAACCTAAGTTTCTGCTTTTCTTCTAGACGAATTGCATATTCTGATCGCTTGCGACGGGCTTGGCCGTGCTGACCTGGAGGATTAGACTTCTTTGAAGCTTTCCTGGTGAGACCTGGTAGTTCTCCCAAGCGACGCGTAACCCTTAATCTGGGGCCGCGGTATCTTGACATAATTTTAAATTAAATAGAAAATTGCAATAAATTGGATAATTGATTAAATTCAATTAAACTAATTACTACTGGAATTATTATTTTACATCATTAAAGTGTTCAAAACTATTAATAAATCAATTACTTCTATACTTCTTTTATTGATTTCGTTTTATCAAAAGTGGTTTTCTCCTTTTTTTGGACCAAGATGCAGATTTATTCCAAGTTGCAGCTCTTATGGATATGAGGCAATAACTAGACATGGTCCTTGGAAGGGAGGGTGGTTAACTTTAAAAAGATTAAGCAGATGTCATCCTTTAACTCCCTGTGGATGTGACCCTGTGCCTGACTAAATGAATGAAAATATTTATTTTTGTTAGGCAGGGATGTTGCCTTTGTGATTCATTAAAAAACAAACTGGCAAAAATAAATCTTAATGAGTTATTCCCTAATCTAGAGGAGCTTGAAGAAATTGATATTGATAGGGTCGATTTATATAAAGATAAATATAAAAGATATAATTATGAAGTACCTGTTATTGCAGTTGAAAGAATTAGGTCCGAGGAGATCATAGAATTGCCTCGCATTTCTCCAAGATTAAAAGATGATCAATTAAAGAATTGGTTTCAAAAAAATATTAGTAACATTCTGGAGAAATAATTTTTTTATATGAGATCTATAAAATTATTTAAACTTTTAAATTTGGTAGGAATTATTCCTTCGTTAAATCTTATCGATCAAGAAATCAATAATATTTCTTTTAACTCTAAAGAAGTACAAAAAGGAACTTTATTTTTAGGAATGCCTGGTTTAAATGTTGATGGAGGAAAATTTTGCATTGAGGCAATTGAAAATGGCGCGGAGGCTGCCATTATTGGGTCTGCTGCAAAAGAGAAAATTGGATCTTTTGATCGAGAAAGGATTTTGGTTATTGAGGATAATTTAGATTATATTTTTGGTCAAATTGTCGCTGAGTTTTGGAATAGGCCTTCAAGAAAACTTAAACTTATTGGTGTTACTGGTACAAATGGAAAAACGACAATTACTTTCTTATTGGAATATCTTTTAAAAAAATCAGGGAAAAAGACTGCATTATTTGGGACCTTATTTAATAGATGGCCTGGCTTCTCAGAAGTGGCTTCTCATACAACTGATTTCGCCGATAAACTTCAAAAGAAATTAAATGCTGCTGTTGAGGCAGAATCTGAATTCGCGATATTAGAGGTAAGTTCTCATTCTATTGCTCAAAAGAGGATATCAGGTTGCGAATTTGAGGGGGCTATTTTTACTAATTTAACTCAAGATCATCTTGATTATCACTCAGATATGGAATCTTATTTTCAAACAAAAAGAAAATTGTTTTTCCCACCTTATTTAATAGAAAAGGATGGAATTTCTGTATTAAATCACGATGACCCTTGGATATCTAAATTATCATCTGATATTGAAAAAAGATCTTCATTAGTGTCTACAAAGATTACTGAAAGTGAATTTGAAAATGATGATTTTTTTTTCGTAACAGATAAAAAATTTACTGAAAATGGCTCAACCTGCATTTTTCATACACCCAAGGAAAAAATTCAACTTTTTGTTCCACTTGTTGGTGAATTTAATTTAATGAATGCGATTCAAGCAATAACAATTTTGTATAAACTTAATTTTTCTTTAAAAGATCTATCAAAGTTAATACGATCTTTCCCGGGCGCTCCTGGGCGAATGGAGAAAATAGAAATTGATAATGATGACGTTGCAAGATCACTTCCAACAGTAATTGTTGATTATGCCCACACGCCTGATGGATTGAAAAAAGTTTTGCAATCAATTAAAAAACTTTGTAAGGGGAAACTTATTACTGTTTTTGGCTGTGGCGGAGATCGAGATCTTGGTAAAAGGCCTTTAATGGGATCAATAGCTGAAGAGTTTTCTGATCAACTTTTTATAACTTCAGATAATCCAAGATCAGAAGAACCCCAAAAGATAGTAAATGATATTTTGATGGGTATAAAAAAAAGAGAAAAAATAACAATTGAAATTGATAGATTTAAAGCAATAAATGAATCTATTAAATTTGCCAATAAAAAAGATATTGTTTTAATTGCAGGAAAAGGACATGAAGACTACCAAATTCTCAATGATAAAGTTATTAATTTTGATGATAGAAAAATAGCTTATAAATTATTAAAAGAAAAAAATAAATCTCAATAAAATTTCCTAATCAAATAAGAAAGATCTTTACGCAAATCAAAAGAAAAGTTTCTTAGAATTAATGGAGTTATTTTTAAAAAAAATGAAAGGCTTAGCCTTAGTTGTAGGGGCAGGTGGAATTGGAACACAATTAGCTAGAGATCTGAATGAAAGTGAAAAAGATTTAGATGTTGTTTTGTGTGGAAGAAAAAGTGAATTTAATCCTTTTTGGGAATTAGATATAGAGGATTCTCAATCCCTTTTGCAGTTAAAAAATAAAATATCAAATCATCCTTCAAAATTAAGGCTAGTTGTTAATGCTACAGGTAGACTTCATACTGATTCTCTTCAACCAGAAAAAAGATTACAACATCTTGATAAAAAAAATATGATGGAAAGTTTTTCAATAAATGCCTTTTCTCCTATTTTATTAGCGAAAGCGATTGAAGAATTTATACCAAAAGATGTTGAGTTTAATTTTGCAAGTATAAGTGCAAGAGTTGGTAGCATTGGAGATAATCAAACTGGAGGATGGTATTCATATAGAGCTGCAAAATCTGCGCAAAATCAGTTTTTTAAATCTTTAAGTATTGAATGGGCTAGACGTTTCCCAAAGGCTACTATCACATTGCTTCATCCAGGAACAGTAGATACTGATTTGTCTAGACCTTTTCATAAATTTGTTCCAGAACATAAATTATTTAGTAAAGAAAAATCTTCCCAATTCTTGATCAATATTATTAAAAATCAATCACCAGAATCTACAGGCAAATTTATTGCATGGGACAGCTCGGAGATACCTTGGTAAACTAAATTTTTTATCAAAAGATCTTTAAGTCAAATTTTTTATTTCTCTAGCAAGTAAATCAATCTCAGCTTCTGTAGTCATTTGATGTACGCATGCTCTAAACCATTTTGGATCTTCTAAAACTCTTATCCAAATTTTTTTTCCTCCTAGTTCCTTCACGAATTTATCCTTATCTTTAATATTTTCGATATTAAAACTAACAATACCATTTAAATATTTTTTTTCTAAAACTAATTCAACACCCTTTGATTGATTTAATTCATCCCAAAGTTTTCCACTTAATCTTTTGATATTTTTGTTTTTTTCTTTTTCATGGCAGTCTTTATCCAAAAGATCTAAAGAATTCCGGAGTCCAGCAAGTAAAGGAATACAAGAGGTAGCTATTTCAAATTTCCTTGCATCATCATGAAAAAGATTATCTGAAGGCTCATAAATGCCTTGTTCTTTTTTTAATGATTTCCAACCAATTATTGTTGGATCTGTTTCATGAATAAATCTATCTGAGACATAAATGGCACCAAGTCCTTCTGGTCCACATGCCCATTTATGAGAAGTTATTGAATATAAATCAGAATAAAAAACTTCTTTTTCAATATTTATGTGCCCAAAGGTTTGAGCACCATCAACAAGTAAATAAGAGTCTTCTCGATTATTTTTTAATTCGATAGAAATTTCTTTTAAAGGAATTTTATATCCAAAGTTCCATAAGATATGAGAAATAATAAGGATCTTAGTCTTACTATTTAGATTTTTCAAAATCTCTAAAATTATATTTTCGTCGTTTAGATTTTTAATTTTTTGGATTGGAAAAATTTTGAATGTTAATTTATTTCTTCTGCAAAATTCTCGACTTGCAGCCACTACTCCAGGATGTTCACAGTCACTTATTAACAACTCTTCTCCCTCTTTCACTTTTATTCCCCAAAAGGGCAAAATCATACCGGAAGAGATGTTTTCGGTAAAAGCTACATTCTTTGAATTGACACCTAATTTTTGCGCAATGATTCTTTTTGTGGTCAATATTTCTTTGTAAATAAAAGGCCACATATTATTGGTAAATGGTCCTAAATCTTGGATAATCTCCCAAGTTTTAACTATTGCGTCTAGAGAAGATTTTGGTAATGGTCCTTGACCGCCATAGTTGAAATAATACTTATTTTTTAATGCGGGTATTTGATCTCTTAGATTATTTATCATGGAAATTTATATTATATTTTCAACTCTTGAATTTTTTTAAATATTGCCCACTAAAGTTACTGTTCTAAATTCAATATCCTCAATTACTTTCCAAGGTTCAGCACTCCTCTCTACAAATTTTAAATTTTTAAATCCTAGTTCTTTAAAATCACTTATAAACTCTGGCTCATACCATGCTCCACTAATACATCCTGTCCATAAATCGTGATCATTTTGCAATCTTAAAGGAACTTTTTTGTTAGAGACGATATCGCTAATTGCAATTCTTCCATTATCGTTTAACACTCTTTTTATGTTATTTAGTAGGTTATTTCTAGATTCTGGACTTACCAAGTTTAAAACGCAATTACTTAAAATAATATCAACTGATTTATCTGCGATTAATGGATTTAAATTTTTATCTAACTCATCAAGTTTTTCAATTGAACCTTCTAGAAATTCTGTATTGTTGAAACCTATATTTTTTGTAACTTCTTTAGAGGCTGATCTTGATAAAGAAAGCATGTCAGGATTCTGATCAACTCCAATAACTTTCCCTTCTTTCCCAACAATTTGGGCACAAATGAAAGCATTTTTGCCGCTACCACTCCCAAGATCTAAGACTATATCATTTTTTTGAACATATTTTGTTGGATCACCACACCCATAGTCTCTTTCTATAACCTCTTGAGGAATTGCTTCAAGTAAAACGGGATTAAACCCAACTGGTGTACAAAGACAACTTTCTTTTTCTTGTGCGGCTGAACCATATCTTTCTTGAATCGCATCTTTATGATCGAATTGATTAGATGCTTTATTCGATGTGTTTGTATTACAGCAACTTTCAGACATATTTTTTAAAGGACTCTTGATAAATATAGCCAAAAAAAAAGCCCCTGAAAAAGGGGCTTTTAATTTGTTTAATTAAATTATTTAGTGTAATTAACACCTCTGTAATTTAATTCTGCTTTTTCATTACTTGAAGAAGCGTCATCCATTCTGTTGGTGTATACGTTTCTTCTGTAGGTAAGTTCAACAAGTTGCTTTTTAGCAGCTTCTTTGTTTTGAACGTAGTTTTTACCTCTGTAAGTTAAAGTAGTCATGTTTCGATGTGACAACACGGCCATCCCCCGTTCCATGGTATGACTCGAACTGCGCCCTCAAATGAGGGTGAACGAAAAAGTAGCAATTGCTACCAAATTATTATAAGCGTATTTTTAACTGCATGTCTATCTTTTACAAATAGAAACGAAGATTTAATGTTTTTTTAATTATTATCTTAGGTAAATTTTTTTATAAATAGTCTCTAAAAAGGATTATGTTTATATTTGGTTTAATCTTCATTTAACTATTTATTTATGACAGGTTTTTTATATTTCTTGGGAAATACTTTAAGGTGGCCAGTGTTAAAGCCAAAAGAATTTTTTTCACTACATGCTTATTTTTCAATTATTTATTTGATAACTTTTACTTTAAGTAAATATGATGTAAGCCAATCAAATTTAGTTTTTACTTTAGGAATTCTTGCACCTCTTTTAATCGCTATTGGTCAAGGACTTCCAATTGATTGCCTTGATATGGAATCATCTTTGTTGAAGGAATTAAAAACTAAATAATATATTTCAGTTAAAAATTTTTATAAAACTTGGACAACTTCGCTTATTTCAGGAATCATTTCTTTTAACTTTCTTTCAATACCCATTTTGAGAGTCATAGTGCTGCTTGGGCAACTACCACATGCTCCTTGAAGTCTGACTTTGACAATTGGACCATCTATCTCTGCAATCTCTACATTACCTCCATCAGAAATTAAAAAAGGTCTTAGCTCGTCAAGGACTTTTTCTACATTTTCGTTTGTCAGCGAGAGTGTTTCAGTACTCATAATTTTGGATTAACTTTATAATAAGCCTAGAAAGAAATCTGATTAATTGCAAAAAAGATAATTTTCTGTTGTGACTTCATCTAAAAATCCCACTAATGACAATAGCTACTTTGATGCAGTCTTAGTAGGAGGAGGGATAATGAGTAGTACTTTAGCCCTCCTGATTTCAGAAGTTTTACCAGATATAAAATTTCTTATTATAGAAAAATTAAATGCTCCAGGAAGTGAAAGTACTGGCGCTTTTAATAATGCAGGTACAGGACATGCGGCTAATTGCGAATTAAACTATACCCCTTTAGATGAAAAAGGAAATTTAAAAATAGATAAAGCGCTCTCAATAAATCGTTCTTTTGAAACATCCATGTCTTTATGGGCATCATTGTATGAAGCAGGGAAAATTGATATTAAGAAGTTTCTAAAATTTATTCCTCATATTAGCTTTGTGTCTGGTCAGGATAATATTTCTTTTTTAAAAAAAAGATTTCAGAAAATGACCGAAAATCCTGAATTTATCGATATGGAATTTTCTTCATCTTTTGATGAAATTTCATCATGGGCTCCTCTAATAACAAAAGATAGAAATCCATCTACTCAAATTGCAGCTACCAGAATAGGAAGAGGAACTGATATTAATTTTGAGGCTTTAACTAAAGAGTATTTGTCTTTAGTTTCCTTAAACAAAAATGTTGAAATTAGATACAAAACAGAATTAGTAGATTTAAAGAAAATTGATAAAAAACAATGGGAACTAGAAATTAGTTCTGAAGGTAGAAAAACTTCAATTAGAACTGGCTATGTTTTTCTTGGTGCTGGTGGAAAAACAATTAATTATTTACAAAAATCAAAAATTCCAGAAGCAAAAAGTTATGGTGGATTTCCTGTTAGTGGGAAATGGCTTATTTGCGAGAAAAAAGATCTAACAGAAAAACATAACTCAAAAGTTTATGGTAAAGCTGATATTGGATCGCCACCAATGTCTGTACCTCATCTAGACACTAGATGGATTGATAATAAAAAACTTCTTTTATATGGACCTTTTGCTGGATTTACAACGAAATTTTTAAAACAAAGTTCATATTTTGACTTATTTAGTTCAATTAAAAAGAATAATATTTTTTCTATGTTAGACGTTGGTTTCAAGAATAATGATTTAATTAATTACTTAATATCACAATCATTAAAGAACCATAACTCAAGAGTTGAAAATTTAAAGAATATGATGCCTTCAGCTAATTCGTCTGATTGGTATTTAAAGAATGCTGGGCAAAGAGTCCAAATAATTAAAAAAACTGAAGCTGGTGGTTCTTTGAAATTTGGAACTGAGATTGTGAATTCATCTGATGGATCATTATCTGCTTTGTTAGGGGCATCTCCCGGAGCAAGTACTGCGGTCTCAATTATGGTTAAGGTTCTAGAAAAATCTGTCTTTTTTTTAAACGACAAGCATAATCTTCAGAAAAAAATAAATGACTTAATCTATCCAGAACTATCGGACTCTGAAAATAATAGTACCTTCATAAAAGACATCAAAAAAAGAAATAATTCCATTTTTGGTTTCCATCCATAATTCTAATTAGCTAGTATTAATCAAGATGTAATAAGAGGAGAATTTTTCTTTCTATATGACTGATATATCGGTTTCAAAAATTAGAAATTTCTGCATAATTGCTCATATTGACCATGGTAAATCTACCCTTGCAGATAGGTTGCTCCAAGATACTGGTACTGTGCAGCAAAGGGATATGCAAGAACAATTTTTGGACAGTATGGATCTTGAAAGAGAGAGAGGAATTACTATCAAGTTACAAGCCGCTAGGATGAAATATAAAGCTGATGATTCTCAAGAATATGTTTTGAACTTAATAGATACTCCAGGGCATGTTGATTTCTCTTATGAGGTTAGTAGATCTCTTCAAGCTTGTGAAGGCGCCTTACTTGTTGTTGATGCAAGTCAAGGAGTAGAAGCTCAAACCTTAGCTAATGTTTATCTTGCCTTAGAAAATAATCTTGAAATAATTCCTGTTTTAAATAAAGTAGATTTGCCAGGGGCTGATGCTGAAAAAATAAAACAAGAAATTGAGGAAATTATTGGACTTGATACATCTAATGCAATAAATTGTTCAGCAAAAACTGGAGTTGGTATTAAAGATATTTTGGAAGCAATCGTAAGAAGAGTACCTCCTCCTCAAGATGAAATTAAACTACCTACGAAGGCACTGATTTTTGATTCTTATTATGATCCTTACAGGGGAGTTATTGTTTATTTCAGGGTGATATCTGGGTCTCTAAATAAGAGAGAAAAAATATTATTAATGGCAAGTAAGAAAAATTACGAACTAGATGAGATAGGAATAATGGCGCCTGATCAGCAGCAAGTTGATGAATTACATGCAGGAGAAGTTGGTTATTTAGCTGCTTCTATAAAATCAGTTGCTGATGCGAGAGTGGGAGATACGATTACTCTTTTAAATTCACCTGCCAATGATCCTTTGCCTGGATATAAGACAGCAAATCCTATGGTTTTTTGTGGCTTATTCCCGACTGATGCTGATCAATTCCCAGATTTAAGAGTATCACTAGAAAAATTACAATTATCTGATGCAGCTTTAAAATATGAGCCCGAAACTAGTAGCGCAATGGGCTTCGGATTTAGGTGCGGATTCCTAGGACTTCTTCATATGGAGATTGTTCAAGAAAGGTTAGAAAGAGAATATGACTTGGATCTAATCGTAACGGCACCATCAGTTATCTATAAAGTTAATTTAAATCATCAGGAACATATCTTTATTGATAATCCTTCTACAATTCCTGATCCACAACTTAGAGAATCAATAGAAGAGCCTTATGTGAAAATGGAAATTTATGCTCCCAATGAATTTAATGGAACATTAATGGGTTTATGTCAGGAAAGAAGGGGAGTATTTATAGATATGAAATACATAACAACAGATCGAGTTACCTTGATTTATGAAATTCCATTAGCAGAAGTTGTTACAGATTTCTTTGATCAAATGAAAAGTAGAACCCAAGGTTATGCATCAATGGAATATCATTTGATGGGCTATAGAAAAAATGACCTTGTTAGATTAGATGTTCTAATAAACTCAGAAAGAGCAGATCCATTAACTTCGATTGTTCATAAAGATAAGGCTTACGGAATTGGCAGAAGTTTAGTTGAGAAATTAAAAGAACTTATTCCAAAACAACAATTTAAAATACCTATTCAAGCATCAATCGGTAGCAGGATTATTGCAAGTGAAAGCATAAGTGCTTTGCGAAAAGATGTTTTATCTAAATGTTATGGAGGGGATATTTCTAGGAAAAAGAAACTTTTAAAGAAACAAGCCAAAGGTAAAAAGAGGATGAAGGCAATGGGTAAAGTTGAAGTCCCTCAAGAAGCTTTTATGGCAGTCTTGAAATTAAACCAGTAATTTCTTTTAATTTAAAATTTATAGCTATTTATTTTTTAAAGAATTGGGTATATTTCATTTATATCTTTAAAAAAGATTTTGGATATTAACTCATTTTATCGTGTCGGCTCAAATATCAGAAAAGCTGGGTTTCTAATTGTACTTTTTTATCTTCTTGTCGTTTTAATAATGAAATTTTTAGAGGCCAATAATTTTTTTGGCTATTCATTTTCAATGTTAAGCAATGATATCTTTGCCCCTCCTTCTCTTAATCATTTTTGTGGCACAGATAGATTAGGAAGAGATGTTTGCTTAAGAACTTTGCAAGGATCATCATTAGCGATAGAAGTTGTATTCTTAGCTATTCTTTTTTCATTAAGTTTGGGTTTGCCATTGGGATTATTAAGTGGATATTTTGGAGGTTTTTTTGATAAATGCTTATCACTAATAATGGATACAATTTTTTCAATACCTGTAATTTTGCTTTCAGTTGTTGTCGCTTTTGTATTGGGTAAGGGTATCCTTAACGCGGCTTTGGCATTGTGTATTGTTTACTCTCCTCAGTATTTTAGATTAATCAGAAATCAGACAATATTGGTTAAATCCGAAACTTATGTGGAGGCAGCTCAAGTTGCAGGAGCTGATGTTAAAAAAATTATTTTTAAATATATTCTCCCAAATGTAATAACACCGTTGCCTATTCTGCTTACCCTAAATGCTGCAGATGCTGTTTTGGTATTAGGAAGTTTAGGATTTTTAGGCCTTGGCGTTCCTGCAGATGTCCCAGAGTGGGGAGGTGATTTAAATCTGGCTCTTGCCGCTTTACCTACAGGTATCTGGTGGACGGCTTTGTTCCCAGGTTTGGCAATGTTTTTTTTAGTTTTAGGTCTTTCTTTTATAGGAGAGGACCTTGAAGAAATTTTCGATAGTCAAAATTCTGAATAAATTTAGTTATCTGTAATAGGATCAAGTTCTCCGTTATCATTCAACTTTGGATATTCTTTAGCTGATTTTTTATACACTGCAGCTAATTCTGGGTAACACCATTCAAAAAGTGTTTTTTGATATTCATCCATGTTTAATCCTTCTCCATTAGCTGGCAATATACCTTTATTTTTTCTTTGGCGAACAGCTTCAAATAATAATATTGAAGCAGCAACTGAAACATTCAGAGATTGAACCATACCTCTCATTGGTATAAAAATTGATTGATCAACCATTGATTTAAGTTCATTACTTAGTCCCCATTTTTCTGCTCCTAAAACAAAACATGTATTTTGAGAATAATCAAAATTTCTATAATCTACTGATTCACTATTAAGAGTTGTTCCATATAATTTAAAACCCTTATTCTTTAAATCAGATATTGCCGTGATAGTGTTTTCATGATTATTCAGTTTTACCCATTTTTGACTTCCTTGAGCGGTACTATTAAAAGTCTTAACGGCATTCGTTTTGCTAATAAAATTTGCTTCGAAAACTCCTGCTGCATCACATGTCCTTAATATCGCAGATAAATTATGTGGTTTATTGACATCCTCAACTAAAACAGTCAAGTTTTTCATTCTGCAATCTAAAACACTTTTGATTCGTTCAAATCTTCTTGGCAAAATTGACATTTATAATTTTTTCACACTTTAAAATTATATTCAAAAAATATTGATTACCTATTAAATCTCTTGGTTTATAATATTTTGGTAGTTTAAATTAACTCAATGGCATACATAGAATGGGACTATACAGTAATAACAAGTATGGTAGAAAAACAAGGGTGGGATTTACCTGATCGTGAATCGGAAGAATGGAATAAATTTAAAGATGAATTAGGAGAAAAAATGAGAGGTGTTGGACTTATTTTTGAAAAATATTGTAAATTTACTCCTGACGTAGGTGAAGGAGTTCATCTTCTAGATGATTGATCATAAATAATTTTAAACCATTGATGTATCCCTTAATCAATGGCTTATTAATTAATAAGATAATATAATTTCACTAAATTAGAACTGGCAAATATTAAGGCTTTATAAAGCTTGTATTCAAAAAAAAATTTTTTATTCCACAAAAAAGTTATTTAATTTCTATATTTGAATAAAAATATGAAAAATAAATTAACCTTCTTATTCGATGGTGGTTGTCCACTTTGTTTGAGAGAAACAAATTTTCTTAAAAAAAGAGATACCTCAAATCAAATTGCATTTGTAGATATTAATAGTAAAGATTATGATCAAAGTCTTTTTAATAACATCTCATATTCAGAAGCTATGTCAAACCTGCATGGGATTACTGAAAATGATGAAATTATTAGGGGATTAGACGTACTTGCATATTCTTATGAATTAGTTGGTTTAGGCTGGGTTTATTATCCCTTGAAGATTAAGCTCTTATCTCCATTATTGAGATTGGTTTACAGATATTGGGCAAAATATAGACTTCAAATTACAGGTAGATCCGATATTGAAAAACTTTGTACCTCACAATGTGAACAATAAATATGGAAAGTATCGATATAGACAGAGTAATAGAAATGTGCTGGGAAGATAGAACACCCTTTGAAGCTATCGAGTATCAATTTGGTTTAAAAGAGGAAGATGCGATAAAAATTATGCGTCAAAATCTTAAACCCAAATCTTTCAAAGTCTGGAGAAAGAGAGTTTCGGGAAGAAATACAAAACATATGGCCCTTAAAGATTCAACTAGATTTAAATCTACTCATAAAAGAAAATTATAAATTTTGAAAAATCTTTCTACTAAAACTTGTCCTGTTTGCAATAGGCCGTTTGAGTGGCGTAAAAAATGGAAAAACTGTTGGGATGATGTTATCTACTGTTCAAAAAGGTGTAGTAACAGGAAGTCGCAAAGATGAAACAAGTATCAATTATTTTCCCGAATCAACTTTTTAGAGAAAGCCCAATCTTAAAAATAAATTGTGAAGTTTTGATTTTGGAAGACTCATTATTTTTTGGAAATGATAAATTTCATAAATTAATTAATCATAAAAATAAGTTGGTTTTTCATAGAGCATCTATGCTCGCTTATAAAAATTATTTAGAAATATCTGGCTTTAAAGTTTTATATATCGAAAACAAGAATAATGTTTCTACAGTTGATTACTTATCGGAATTTATTAAAAATAAATATCAGAAAATAAATCTCATTGACCCTCATGATTTTTTAATATTGAAGAGGATTAATAATTTTGTCGAAAGTAATAATTTAGATTTAAATATTTTACCTTCTCCTATGTTTATGAGCCGTGAAGATTTAAAAGATTTATTTGTATCAAATGCAAAAAAACCTCTTATGGGGAGATTTTATGAGAATCAAAGAAAGAGCCAAAAGATATTAGTTAATCCTGATGATACACCTGAAGGTGGTAAATGGAGTTTCGATGAAATGAACAGAAAAAAATTACCAAAAAAAATAAATATACCCGATACACCTAAATTACAAAAAAATAAATTTGTAGTTAATGCAGAAAGGTCATTAGCCAATTTTGATATTGAGTTTATTGGTGAAAGCAATAACTTTTTATATCCAACTAATTTTGAAGAGGCAGATGAATGGTTAAATGATTTTTTTAAACATAGATTTTTTTTATTTGGAGATTATGAGGATGCTATTTCTAAGGAAAATTCTTTTTTATGGCACAGTTTACTTTCTCCTCTTTTAAATAGCGGCTTATTAACACCAGATGTAGTAGTAAATAAAGCATTACTTTTTGCAAAAAATAATAATGTTCCTATCAACTCTTTAGAGGGTTTTATTCGTCAAATTATTGGATGGAGAGAATTTATTTGCCTCGTCTATAAAAAGTACGGAACAAAGATGCGAAACAGTAATTTTTGGAATTTTGAAGAGAAGCCAATTCCAAAATCTTTTTATCAAGGAAATACAGGAATTGAACCTGTAGACGTTGTTATAAAAAATATTATTAAATTTGGTTATTGTCATCATATTGAGCGGCTAATGATTGTTGGCAACTTTATGCTTTTATGTAGAATTCACCCCAACCAAGTTTATAAATGGTTTATGGAAATGTTTATTGATTCGTATGATTGGGTTATGGTCCCAAATGTTTACGGAATGAGTCAGTTTAGTGATGGTGGAATCTTTTCAACAAAGCCATATATATCAAGCTCTAATTATGTAAAAAAAATGTCTAATTTTAAAAGCGGCCCATGGTGTGAAATATGGGATGGCTTATTTTGGAAATTCATTAAAGATAATGAAAGCTTTTTTAGAAAGCAATATCGTCTGGCAATGTTAACTAGAAATCTCGATAAAATGTCAGAGGAAAAATTAAATAATCACCTAAAAACGGCCGATAAATTTTTAAGAGATATTCAATAAATTAAGGGTAATCATCTACAGTTGGCTTTGAAAAATTAAAAGAATATTATGTTATGAAGAAATATTAAGTACGGATGTTAGCTTAGAAAAAATTAGATTTATCTAATGGAAATTGGAACACTTTTTTTAAAAAGTAATTCGACGGGAATTATCACTTTTTCTGAATTAGATTGGATAACTACCCATCAATCTAATTTTACTAGGTTGGAGGAAGCCATAGCAATTAAATTAGGCAGAAAGCTTGATGCAGGATCTATCAATATTGGTTTCCGTTTGAAATCCTGAATAAGTTTTTATTTTAATAATGAAGTATCAAAAAGAGAAAAAAATATTTTTTCGGGAAAGAATCCATTCTTTAAATATCTTTCTTTTTTTAGGATTTAATCTTTCACTTATTTCTATCTTAGGTTTTATTTGGTTTAATTCTGTAATTGAAAAAGTAGTTTAAATTTTTAAATTTTTTGTATATTAAAGTTATCTTTAAAAATTAATTATATTTTGAGCATAGGATATTTACAAAGAAAGGCAGCTTGGGAAATTTTATTAAAAGTTAGTTCTGGTGATTTTTCTGATCATGCTCTTGAAAAGGTTTTAAAAAATTATCAATTTAATCCTCTTGATATAGCTTTTATTACGGAATTATCTTTTGGATGCATAAGGTATAGAAAATTTCTTGATCTTTGGACGGATCACACATCAAAAATTACTCATAAAAAGCAGCCTCCAAAGTTAAGATGGCTTCTACATATAGGTTTGTATCAACTATTGAAAATGGATAAAATCCCATTTCCTGCTGCTATTTCTACCACTGTAGAAGTAGCTAAAAAAACTGATTTAAATGGTTTAGCGGGAACTGTAAATGCGATATTGAGAAATGCATCAAGAAAATTAGAACAAAAAATCTTTCCGGAATTATCTTCTGATAGAAAAGAAAGAATTTCATATCTTGAATCATTTCCATTATGGCTTGTAAAGGATCTTTATAAATGGGTCGGCAATAGCGAGGGTGAAAATATCATTAAGGCATTAAATAAAAAACCATCAATTGATTTGAGAATTAACAAATTAAAAACTAATTTAGATAACTTTTTGAAAGTACTTCATGAAAATAAAATTGATGCTGAAATTATTAAAGATTTACATAATGGAATTACTTTAAAATCTAATCCAAGATCTATAAAAAATTTACCAGGATATAGTGATGGACTTTGGACAATTCAAGATAGATCTTCTCAGTGGATAGCTCCTCTCTTGAATCCAAAACAAGGTGAAAAGATTTTAGATGCTTGTGCAGCTCCAGGAAGTAAGTCTACCCACCTTGCAGAATTAACAAATGATAGTTCTGAAATCATTGCCGTAGATAGATCGGCAAAAAGATTGAAAATACTGCAATCAAATTTAGAAAGGTTAAATTTGAAATCTGTTAATACCCTTAAGGCTGATGCTACGAGTTTGATTGAATTAAATCCTAAGTTTATATCTTATTTTGATAAGATTTTATTAGATGCTCCATGTTCAGGCATTGGAACTCTTTCCAGGAATCCAGATTCTAGATGGTCTTTAAGTAAAGAAAAAATAAAATCTTTAACTTTATTGCAGGAAAAACTTTTGGACAGTATTTTCCCTCTTTTGAAAAAAGATGGTACTTTAGTTTATTCAACTTGTACAATTTGTCCCGATGAAAATAATCTATTAATTGAACGATTTATTGAAAAAACAAAACTTTAAAATTGGTTAGCGAAAAGCAAATTTTACCTAGCTTGGATTACCCTGGCGATGGATTTTATTCTGCAATAATTTCTTATAAATCTTAAAAATATAATTTATTTTTTAATTGGAATTTTATAAATTTCAGATATGAACTTCTTCCATAAATAAGCTGCATTCCCACTAGATAATTCAGATTCCTTGTTATCGTCGTAACCTATCCAGATCCCTGTTGTAAGGTTATCAATGGAACCAATAAACCAGAGATCTTTATTTCCATCAGATGTTCCTGTTTTCCCATAAATTTTCTTTCCTTTAATAGAGGCTGCTTTTGAAGTGCCTTCCTTTACAGAATTTTGTAGAAGTTTATTTAATTTCTTGTTTATTTTTAAATCTAATATTTTCTTGGAAATAGATTTATTTTCCCAAATAGGTTGTTTTTTAAATGATTCTATTTTTTCTATGATTTCAGGGCTTTGAATTTTCCCATTATTGTTTATTGCAGAATATGCATTTGTGATGTTTAAAAGATTATCTCCGTAGGCGCCAATAGCTAATGCTGGGAATTCCTCAAACTCTTGCTCGTATCCTAGTCCAAATGAATTCGCTAAATTAATAATATTTTTTAAGCCGATTTTTTTTGTTATTGATATTGGAACGATATTTGAGGAACTTTTAAATGATTCAATCAAAGATATTGAACCTCTATAGTCTTCTGAAAAATTTTTTGGACAATAACTTTCCCAGCATGTTGGTAAGTCTTCAAATTTATCGCTTAATTTTATTCCTTCTATTAATGCAGCAGCATAAGGAATTATTTTAAAAGTAGAAGCTAAAGGTCTTACAGATGTAATCACTCTATTGTATTCATTAATTGCTGGATTTTTGCTGGTTATCATTGTCCTGATTAGTCCTGTGTTTGATTCGATAGATAACAGACCAAATTCAAGTTCTTTAGGACCTGCGTACCTTGATATTTTTTGGCCTTTTTCTTGCCAATCTTTGTTGATAGAAGATTTAATTCTTAAAAACTTATAATCATTTTTACTTCCAATTTTTTTATCTGTTTCCTGAAGAATAAAGTTTATTAGTAATTTATCATCTAAAAAATTATCAGCTGTTTGATAATTTAACTTTATTTTTTCTTTAATAGCCTTATTCTTATTTGTATGAGAAATATATCCATCAACATACATTGATTCAAGAACTTTATTTCTATTTTCAATAGCTAGTTCTAAATTTTGATAAGGTGAATAAATTGATGGAGCTGGAGCTAATCCTGCAATTAATGCGATCTCTGATAATGT
The DNA here is from genome assembly GCF_047305015.1 of Prochlorococcus sp. MIT 1304. Classification (NCBI taxonomy): domain Bacteria; kingdom Bacillati; phylum Cyanobacteriota; class Cyanophyceae; order Synechococcales; family Prochlorococcaceae; genus Prochlorococcus; species Prochlorococcus sp. MIT 1304. The sequence continues at coordinate 892,161 of NZ_CP138974.1, forward strand.
CAATTCTTCTATAAATTTTCCAAAATAAACTTGGGCAGCCTCGTCTACCCCGTATGCTCCTGATCCTAGATAAATATTATTTAAATATAATTTTAAAATTTGATTTTTGTTATATCTAAATTCAAGTATGAGTGATATAAATATTTCTTTGATTTTTCTTTGAAAACTTAGATCATTATTTAGAAAAAGTAATCTAGCAACTTGTTGTGTAATCGTACTTCCTCCCTCTTTGACATAACCACTTCTAATATTTTGGAAAAGGGCACGTGAAATACTTTTTAAATCTATTCCATTATGTTTATAAAATCTTTTATCCTCAGAAGATATAAAAGAATGTTTAATAAAAAATGGAATTTTATGATGATTATTATCTATTTCAAATTTGCGGCTTAATTTGCTTAGTATCTTATTATCAGAAGATGATATTACGTAAGAATATTTGGTTTCCCGAGACTTTTTATTTTTAGAAACGTCAAATTTTAAGGTACTAAATATTAAACTAAAAAAATAAAAAGATATTCCAGAAAAAATTAATATTGGAATTATTAAAACAAAAGATTTGAATTTAATCTTTTGCACCTTAAGCAACTAAAAAACTATGTCCTATTGCTAAGGCTGTAACTAACATTCCAGTTATAAGGAATGGTTGGGCACTTGCTTGATATTTGACATCAAACTTTAGAGGATCTCTTAGTAACCACATATCTTGAAATGTAATTTGTGGAATTACCAATAAAACCAAAATTACAGAGGCTAAATGTTGTCCAATAATGACTAATACGACAACCATTGCTAATTGAAAAATATCAATCAGTCCTGCACTTATTCTACTTGCATTTTTAATCCCAAATACTACTGGTAGAGAATTCAAGCCTAGCTTTGAGTCTCCTTCAACACTTTTGAAATCATTAATAACAGCAATCCCAAGTCCTGAGAGGCTATAAGCAAGTGTTAGTATCGCTGTCACGATGGTTAATTTCCCAAACAAGGCTTGTCCTGCCCACCAAGGTAAAGCTATATAAGATGCTCCTAATGCATAATTTCCAAGCCAACCATTCTGTTTTAATTTGAGTGGTGGAGCAGAATATATATAACTAACAAAGGAACCTCCTAATGCCAAAAGTAAGACGGAGGGGAAGCTGTGCTTAGCATATAAATCTAATAGAAAAGCAACTATTAAACCCGCTATAAGTAATACCCAGATTTGTATTTTTACATCTTTAATTGAAATTTTCCCAGAAGGAATTGGTCTATTTGGTTCATTAATTGCATCAATTTCTTTATCAAAAAAATCATTTATGGTTTGGGTATAACCAGCCAGAAGAGGTCCACTCATCAACATACATGCTAAGGAAGCTAGAACATTACTAAATGTCCATTCAAAATTCCCACTTGCAGCTGCTCCACAAATAACTCCCCATATCAAAGGGATCCACGTTATGGGTTTCATTAACTGTATACGGAGTTTCCATATACTTGATGTTTCAGAGGCACCCTTAATTCCTAAGAGTTGTTTTGGATCATTCACTTTATTCTTTAACCTTTCTCAATTTCTTCTGGGAAAAACCAATTTTGCTCACCATTCTGAAATTTTGCGGTGATTCCAATACTTCTGCCGTCTGTCATTTTATAGCCTGTTATTACGGCTTTAGGATTCGAGGATATTTGATCGATTAATTTAGCTGGTAATCTATCTTTTACTTTGTTAATGTTAATTTTTATTTTACTACCGATTTTGGGTAATAATTTTGTTTCAGCCATAAGAGGTAAAATGGAAGCTATTATGCAAGATTAACAGCATTTGGACAATTTTTACTAAAATGGTAGCTCTTCGTTTAATTCCTTGTTTAGATGTCGCCCATGGCAGAGTGGTTAAAGGTGTAAATTTTGTTAACTTGAGAGACTCAGGCGATCCTGTTGAATTGGCTTGTAGGTATTCTGATGAGGGCGCAGATGAATTAGTATTCTTAGATATAAGAGCTAGTGTAGAAAATAGAAATACATTAGTTGACCTTGTCTCTAGGACCGCAAAATCAGTAAAAATCCCATTTACAGTAGGTGGAGGAATAGATTCTGTTGCTTCAATTAATGATCTTTTAAGAGCTGGCGCGGACAAAGTGAGTTTGAATTCTTCTGCTGTTAGAAATCCAGATTTAGTTTCTAAAAGTTCTAGAGAATTTGGTAATCAATGTATTGTGATAGCAATTGATGCGAAAAGAAAAATTAACAAGACTGATGAATGGGAGGTATATGTAAAAGGAGGGAGAGAAAATACTGGAATAGATGTATTAAGTTGGGCAAAGAAAGTTGAGGAGTTAGGCGCAGGGGAAATTTTGCTTACTTCAATGGATGGTGATGGTACGCAGAATGGATACGATTTACATCTGACTAAATCTGTTGCCAATATTGTTAATCTCCCAGTGATTGCTTCTGGAGGAGCGGGTTGTTTAGAAGATATCTATGATGTTTTTATTGAAGGCAGGGCATCTGCCGCACTTTTGGCATCATTACTTCATGATAGGAAACTTTCTTTAAGAGAAATAAAGACTTTCCTCCTCGACAAAAAACTTCCAATTAGACCATGTGAATAAAAAATTTAATTTAATACCAAAAAGAAATAATTTAAAAATTTAAAAATGAAATTCACAAAAACTATCGAAGTCAAAAATATATTTAATAAAATTTCTTATAAATATGACTTTTTAAATAATCTATTAAGTTTTGGGCTGCACAGATTATGGAAAAGGAAATTAGTTAATTTATTGGAACCTTTGAATGGTGAAGATTGGGCTGATTTATGCTGTGGAACTGGAGATTTAGCATTCTTAATTTCTGAGAGAGTTAGTCCAAGGGGTTCAATTACTGGGATTGACAGTGCAGATGATATCTTAAATATTGCAAAAAATAAATCACAGTTTAAAAACAATAAATTTATTAAGTGGGAAATTCAAGATGTATTGGAAATTAATGATTATTCAAAAAAATTTGATGGGATTTGCATGTCATATGGACTTAGAAACTTGAATAATGTTGAAGAAGGAATAAAAAAAGTTTTTGATCTTTTGAAGGATAAGGGAAGGGCAGGATTTTTGGATTTTAATCACTCAACAAGAAATTCTTTATCCAATATTTTTCAGAAAATTTATTTGAGATTAATAGTAGTAACCATTTCGCGGCTTTTTAATTTAGGTCCAGAGTACGCATATATTGAAAAAAGTATTAGTAATTTTCCAAAGAAAAATGAACTTATAAATATTGCTAGGGAAGTTGGATTTAAAAAAGCTGAATATAGGACTATTTGGGGGGGGCAAATGGGAATACTAATTTTAACTAAATAAAGAATTTAGTTTTTTATTTTTCTCCAACAAAAAGAACACTTTCCCCATCTTTTGATTTCGCCCTCAGGAGTAGGGGAATTACAAAGAGTACAAATACACATATTATTTTGATTGATTCTGCTTGGATGCTTTGCCCAAACTATCTTTGCATTAGTAGCTTTGATATTTTTATTTTTAGTTTCATAATTTTGTATTATTTTTATTTCATTCAAAGTTATTCCAATTTTCTCGATTCTTTCTTTTAATTTATGCTTGTTATAGATTAAAGCTTGACGCCACTGTGGATGATTTACTGCAATAGTAAGTATTTTTTTTTCAATATTTAATGGTTTGCATTCTTGAAATAGTTCTAGGCCTATTAGGTTCTTCCAGTTTTCATTGATTTTAGAGAGTTTATCTAAGTCTCCGCAGGATTTTTTGAAATTATCAAGACAATTTTTTAATGGATGTGGATTCCTTCTATTCACTATTGGCAAATACTTTTTGTCCAATTTGTAAAATTTGCTTATTAAGACTAAAGTTAATCTAATCTTTAAAAAGATGCTCGTTGTTTTAATAAAGAATTTGTGAAAGTTATTGGACCTGCAGCTAAGACAGTTTTTTATTTAAAAAAAATTCAGGGTCAACATCCAACCTGGACACTTCATTACAAAATAAAATGTAAAAGTACCGAGGATGAACTGACAAACTTGCTTGAATATTCTGAAATAAAGAAAAACCAGCCAGTAGCGATAATTGCAAGAGAACAGTTCTCAGGGTTTGGCCAAAATTCAAAAACTTGGGTTTCTCCAAAAGGCGGGATTTGGTTAAGTGCAGCTTACCCACTATTTTCAAAGGAATTTGAATGTCAAATATTTAATTTGTCTTTAGGAATTAAGTTATGTGAAATGCTTAGACAAGAGAATATAAATGTTTGTTTGAAATGGCCAAATGATATTTTTTTTGGTTCAAAAAAGTTGATTGGATTTTTACCAAGGGTGGTAACAAGGGGCAAAAAAATTATCTATGTAAGATTAGGACTTGGCATGAATGTTTTAAATTTCACCCCATCAGAAGGTATTTCATTATCAAAAGTACTTCAAACTAAGAATATTAATCAACACTATTGGACAGCCAAAGTTCTTAAGGCTTTTTATGATTCAATTGAATGTAACAAGAAAAAAGAATATGTAATTAAATCTGCAAATAAGTTTCTTACTAAAAGTTTTTTACCTAGTGGTTATTGTCCTGATTCATGGAAAATTAAAGATATTGATTCGAATGGGAATTTAAGAATTAAAAATGAAACTCAAATGAAGGTAATTAGAAGGTTTTGAATTTAATTAACTTTTAATTCAACTATTCTTCCATCCTTAAATTTGGCAATTTTTTTTGCGCGATTTGCAACTTCATCTTCATGCGTAACTAAAACTATAGTTATTCCAGATTCATGCAGTTTGTCAAAAAGATCTAATACATCTTCAGTGGTTTTTGAATCTAGTGCTCCAGTAGGTTCGTCTGCTAACAAAATTGCGGGGTTATTGATAATAGCCCTCGCAATAGCAACTCGTTGTTGTTGACCTCCGGATAATTGGTTTGGGCGATTATTCATTCTTTCTGAAAGGCCAACTTTTTTTAGGGCATTCTTACCTCGCATTAATCTTTGCTCAGGTTCAATACCAGCATAAATCATTGGCAAAATTACGTTCTCAAGTGCAGTTGCATCTGAAAGAAGATGAAATTGTTGAAAAACGAAGCCTAATTTTTGGTTACGTATTTCGGCTAACTCATCATCAGATAAATTCTCAACAGGGATACCATTTAATTTGTAAACACCTTCAGAGGGTCTATCTAGACATCCAATAATATTCATGGCTGTACTTTTGCCTGAGCCACTTGCTCCCATTACAGCTAAATAATCACCTTTATAAATTTCTAAATTTATACTGTCTAAGGCTTTAACAGTTAGATCATCTTTTCCATATGTTTTAGATATTTTTTCTAAACTTGCGACTTTCTTAGACATTTATTGAAAAATTCTTCTAGGAAATATTATTTGCTGCAGCAATAACATCTTGTAGGAAAGGAGTTTCTGAAACTGCTGTGTTAGCTAATTTAAAAAGAGGATTAGAGAGGATTCCTCCAAGAGCAGTTACCGCAACGCAAGTATAAAGTGCAACTCTCAAGGGAGGCAGCCCCGCAATTCCCCAATTAACTTCAGGATATGATTTGACTATTTCAGAAGCTTCCTGTGGTTCTTTAACTACCATCATTTTGATCACTGAAATGTAGTAATAAATGGATATAACTGAAGTTACTAATCCAACGATTACCAATAGATACTGATGATTTGCCCAACCTGCAAAGAACAAATATATCTTGCCAAAAAATCCTAACATTGGAGGTAAACCTCCAAGAGATAGAAGACAAAGGCTTAAGCCTAATGTAATGAGAGGATCTTTTTGGTAAAGTCCTGAGTAATCAAGAATCCTATCAGAACCAGTTCTTAAAGAGAAAAGTATTACACATGAAAATGCCCCCAAATTCATAAACAAATATGCTGCCAAATATAATACAGCAGCTGATAAACCATCTTGTGTTCCAGATACTATTCCAATCATTACGAATCCAGCTTGACCAATAGAACTGTAAGCTAGCATCCTTTTCATTGAGGTTTGAGCTAGAGCTACAACATTTCCTAGAGCCATGCTCAAAATGGCCAAAATAGTAAATAAAAGTTTCCATTCCTCATCGAAAGAAGAGAAAGTAGTGCTTAATATTCTTATTGCGAATGCAAACCCTGCTGTTTTCGAACCAACAGATAAAAAAGCAACTACAGGTGTAGGTGATCCCTCATATACATCAGGAGTCCATTGATGAAAAGGAACAGCAGCTATTTTAAATGCAACAGTTGATAAAACAAATACAAGAGCTAAAGAGGTAATGAATGAAGGCTTATTGATAATCTCTAAACCAATTGTTGTTAAGTTTGTTGAACCACTTAATCCATACAGAAAAGAGGAGCCATACAAATAGACTGCAGCTGCAGCTGAACCAACAAGTAAGTATTTTAAAGCTGCTTCTGAACTTCTTGGATCTCTTTTGAGATAACCAGAAAGTAAATAGCTCGCTACTGATAGAGTCTCAAGAGATATAAATACACTTATAAGGTCAGTAGATCCACACAGAAGCATTGCCCCAAGAGTTGCCGAAAGAACTATTGCTGCGAACTCTCCAATAGGGCTTCCACTTTGCTCTGTATAACGCCAGCTTATGAGTAAAGAAACTAAAGTTGATAAAGCTATTATTGCTCTAAATGCTATCGCTAAATTATCTGAATTAAAGGACCCAAGGAATGCGCTTTCTACAGGATTATTCCATTGCAAGGTCAAACTAAGAAGAGAGCTCCCAATTGATAAATAGCAAATTGATGGGGCCCATTTTGATGCAGTTTTTTCTCCAGCTAAATCTACAAGAAGTGTTCCAACAATACCTAGTAAAATAAAAGCCTCTGGAATTATGGCTTGAGCATTTAAATTAATTGTAAAGATTTCGTTGGGCACTTTATTAAATTGGATTAAATTAGATGTTTGATTGTAAGGGTCTAAGAGTTAATCTTAACTTGATTATAATTTGTGGGTATGATTTTTGAAATTTTTCAAAAGAAATTACTTGAAAAAGCTTCAAATAATCATAATATGCCTTAACTGAACTAAAACACCAATTTTTGAAATAAACCTTGGATCACACACTTGTTATTGTTGAAAGTCCCACCAAAGCAAAAACTATAAGAAAGTTTTTGCCTTCTAACTATGAAGTTCTCGCTTCAATGGGACACGTAAGAGATCTTCCAAAAGGAGCTGCTGAAATACCTGCTGCGGTTAAAAAGGAAAAATGGTCAAGGATAGGAGTTAATACAACAGAAGATTTTGAACCACTTTACATAGTTCCTAAAGATAAGAAAAAGGTTGTTAAAGAGCTGAAAGATGCTTTGAAAGGTGCTACCCAACTATTACTGGCAACTGATGAAGATAGAGAGGGAGAGAGTATTAGCTGGCATCTTCTGCAAATACTGAAGCCTAAAATACCAACTAAGAGAATGGTTTTTCATGAAATTACAAAAAAGGCAATTAATAAAGCTTTAGATCAAACAAGAGAAATTGATATGGAACTTGTTCAGGCTCAAGAAACCAGAAGAATCTTGGACAGGCTTTTTGGATATGAATTATCTCCTTTACTTTGGAAGAAGGTAGCCCCCAGATTATCTGCTGGTCGGGTTCAATCAGTTTCTGTAAGGCTTCTTGTTAGAAGAGAGAGAGAAAGAAGATCCTTTAAAAAAGCTAGTTACTGGGGAATTAAAGCTTCCCTAGTAAAAGATAATATAACTTTTGAAACTAAATTATTCAGTTTAAACGGTCAACGAATTTCTAACGGTTCCGATTTCGACGAACAAACCGGTAAATTAAAAGAAGGGAACAAATCTTTAATAATTGGAGAAGAACAAGTAAATGACTTATTGAAGACTTTTTCCTCTGAGGATTGGTTAGTCTCAAAAATCGAAAAAAAGCCATCCACTCGTAAGCCAGTTCCTCCATTTACAACAAGCACATTACAACAAGAAGCAAATAGGAAGCTTCGTTTGTCTGCAAGAGAAACTATGAGATGTGCGCAAGGGCTATATGAGAGAGGTTTTATAACGTATATGAGAACTGATTCAGTTCATCTCTCCGAACAAGCCACAAGAGCTGCTAGAGAATGTGTTAGTTCTATGTATGGAAAAGAATATTTATCTAACTCACCAAGACAATTTAATTCAACTGCAAGAAATGCTCAAGAAGCTCACGAAGCTATTAGGCCTGCAGGTGAGGTATTTAAAACACCAAAGGAAACTAATCTAACTGGTAGAGATTTATCACTTTACGATTTAATTTGGAAAAGAACTGTAGCTAGTCAAATGGCTGAAGCTAGGCTAACAATGATTAATGCTGAAATTAGCGTAGGGGATGGAATATTTAAATCGAGTGGGAAAAGTATTGATTTCGCAGGATTCTTCAGAGCTTATGTCGAGGGAAGTGATGATCCAAGTTCATCCCTTGAACAACAAGAAATTATTCTCCCAAACTTAACAACTGGAACATGTCTTGATGTTACGAAGAAGGAATCTACTTTTCATGAAACTAAACCTCCTGCAAGATATACAGAGGCCGCATTAGTTAAAGTTCTTGAAAAAGAAGGGATTGGAAGACCTTCTACCTATGCCAGTATTATTGGGACCATAGTTGATAGAGGTTATGCGAATATATCTTCCAATACTTTGGCTCCAACTTTTACAGCTTTTGCTGTTACTGCTCTATTAGAAGAACATTTTCCTGATCTTGTTGATACTACTTTTACTGCAAAAATGGAATCTTCATTGGATGAAATATCTTCAGGAAATCTTGAGTGGCTGCCATACCTAGAAACTTTCTATAAAGGTAAAAATGGTTTGGAGGTAAAGGTTCAGAAAACAGAGGGTGATATTGATGGTAAAGCTTATAGACAAGTTGATTTCGAAGACCTTCCTTGTGTAGTAAGAATAGGCTCTAACGGACCTTGGCTAGAAGGTACAAAAATTGATGAATCTGGTAATGAAATTCAGGCGAAAGGTAATCTTCCAATGGATATTACTCCTGGAGATTTAGACATAAAGCAAGTTGATCAAATTTTAAGTGGCCCATCGGATCTTGGCACTGATCCAAAAACTGGGGAAAAAGTCTTTTTAAGATTTGGACCTTATGGACCTTACGTACAATTGGGAAATAATGATCAAAATAAAGCTAAACCAAGAAGAGCTTCATTACCTAAAGAGTTGAAAACTGATGATCTAACTCTAGATGAGGCTCTTGTACTTTTAAGCTTGCCTAGATTGTTAGGAGTTCATCCTGAAGGAGGAGTTGTCGAGGCTGATAGAGGAAGATTTGGCCCCTATATCAAATGGATTAAAAATGAAAATGAATCTGAAAACAGATCCTTAAAGAAAGAGGATGATGTTTTTACAGTTGATATAGAACGAGCATTAGAAATTCTTGCGATGCCAAAAATGGGTAGAGGTGGTCAAGAGGTACTTAAAGACTTTGGAAAACCGAAAGAATTTAAAGAAAAAATTCAAATATTAAATGGAAGATATGGGGTCTATTTAAAATGTGGTAAAACCAATGTTTCGATTGCCAAAGATACTGACATAGAAAAATTTACCATAGATGACGCAGTATCTCTTTTAGAAGAAAAACTAAAAGATAAAAAAGGTTCAATTTTAAAAAAAACAAAGATTAGTAATAAAAAAACTACCAGGAAAAAGAAAAGTTAGAAAAAATATGATTTTAAAAAAAAAAGAATTTTTTTTATTAATTTTTTTAATTTTCTTGCAATCATGTTCTGGAGGGAGGATTGGAAATTTTCTTGAGAGTAGTTTTAATGATTTAGAAAAAACAAGCAAAAATGAAGATTTACAAAATAACTTATTAAATAAAAATGATATAAATTTAGAAAAAGAAAACAAAAAATTTGATGATAAAAAAGATAAAAAAATTAAAAGGGTAGAAAAGCCAAAAAATGTTCCAGAAAATAAAAACGATATAAATTTAGAAAAAGAAAACAAAAAATTTGATGATAAAAAAGATAAAAAAATTAAAAGGGTAGAAAAGCCAAAAAATGTTCCAGAAAATAAAAACGATTTAAATTTAGAAAAAGAAAACAAAAAATTTGATGATAAAAAAGATAAAAAAATTAATAATCTTTCAAAAAAAAGAAAAATTGAGCTTCAATCTTACAAAATAATATTGATTTTAAAAGATGTAGATCCAAAAGATCCCACGGAAGAGTTGAGTTCCATATTGAGTAATTCTGAGGTAAATTTTGAAATAGAAAAGATTGAACGTATCTTAGATTCCAAAAAAAAAAGTATGAATAAAAATTAATTAAAAATATTCAACAAAAAATGAAAATAACAACAAAAACTGAAGCATTAAATATTGTCGAGACCTCTTATTTAGCATCTCTTTCGTCTTTATTATGGGTTGCACTATATTATCTGCCAATTGGGGGAGCTTTATTAAGGTTGATTTTACCCCTCCCAATGATTTTATTGCACTTGAGAAGAGGAACTAAAATTGCATTGGAAGGACTTTTAATACAATTTCTACTTTTATTCATAATTATGGGTCCTGTTAGAGGAACTTTATTTTTATTTCCTTATGGGATTTTGGCTTTTTGGTTAGGTTGGTGTTGGGTTAAAGAAAAGAGTTGGAAACTTAGTTTAACTGGGGGAGTTGTTACAGGAACCCTTGGCTTTTTAATAAGAGTAATAGCATTATCTACGTTGGTTGGAGATAATCTTTGGGTGTTAATTACTAGAGCGAGTTATGGTCTAATAGAAAAGTTAATTGGATTATTTAATTTACCTTTATATCCTTCAATTTTGAGTATACAACTAGGTGCAATTTTATTAATAATTTTTCAAGAAATAGTTTATGTTTTAACTGTACATGTAGTTGCCTATTCTCTGTTTCCTAGATTTAAATTAACCATCCCAGAGCCTCCAAGATTGTTAAACAGCTTAGTTGATTTTAATAATTAAAAAAAGTAAGAATGTACAGTACAGAATTAGGGATAAATTTTTTTGGTAATGAATCCAATAAAAAAAGACAACTCAATAAGATAGAAATACTAAAAAAGAATATTAAAAATTTAAAAATATTTCTTATAATCGCTGGGACTAATACATCTCAAATTCCAGGAATTTCCGCAGCAGGTATTAATCCAAAATCGAGGAGAACAACTGCGCTCGCAGATGCTGAATTTTTGCTTGAGGGTGCTTCAAAAGGTCATAAATATAAATTGCCTCTTCTCAATGCAGGAGTAACTCCGGCCCTAATCAGTCATGTTTGTTCAAAGCTTATAAATGCTTATCCAGTTATTGTTCCTCTGGGAATAGGAGTAAAGCCTTATTTTAATCATTTGGTTGTAGAAGATAGAAATTTGGGCCCATCAAATTGTCTTACTACTGGTAAATCGATGACTAAAGAGAGAGTTTTAAATCTCTATGAAAAAGGTCTTGCTATAGGAAAATCCTTAAAACAACCAGTTTTAATTTCTGAGTCTGTACCGGGGGGCACTACAACTGCTCAGGCAGTAATGGAAGCTTTTGGTTTGCAGGTATCTAATTTAGTAGGGAGTAGTTTATTTAAAGCTCCAAGAGAACTAAGAAGACAAGTAATTAAAAGAGGACTTTTAAATGCGCATTTCAAGGCTGATTCCGACTCTTTTGATGTTGTCGCGGCAGTAGGTGATCCTTTCCAAGCTTTTTCAATGGGTCTATTAATTGGTGCCAGGTTAGCAAAACAACCTGTAATATTGTCTGGAGGAAGTCAGATGTTAGCAGTCATTCTGCTTGTATTAGAATTTTTAGGTGAAAAAAATAAAGATGAATTTATTGAAGATGTTTTTATTGCGACAACTGGGTGGCTTGTGAAAGATAATTCTCTAAATGATTTAGTAAATCTAATTAATGAAAAATATGATGTCAAATTATTAGGTTTAGCCAGTCCTTTAAATTTCAAATCTTCAAAATACAAAGAATTGAAGGATTATGAATTAGGTCATGTAAAAGAAGGTGTAGGTGCTGGTGGAATATCATTGCTTGCTTTCTTAGATGGATTTAAAAATGAAGAAATAGTTTCATTGTGTCAACAAAATCTGGAAATGATGAAGGGCCTAGGTCAAATTTCTTTAGAGAAGGATTGCTGAATGTTTTCAAAATTTCCAACCAGAAGAGAATTTTTAAAATGTGGTAAGCTTTCGCTTTTATTTTTCTTATACTCTTGCAGTAATCTACCTAATAAAGTAAAAATTGCATTACAAAATTCTTTTTATCCAGAATCTTTTAAAGATACGATTCCAAAAGATTGGAAGCAGGAAAAAATTAATTTTGAAAATATTCAGCTACAAAAAAATAGAAACACAATTTTCAATTCTGACTTTACTTTAATAAATGATGGATGGATTTCTAGTATAGATTTTTCAGAATTTGAAAAAATAAATGAATATGCACTGTTCGAAAATTTGGATAAGAGATCGATAGATTTTTTGGGAAGTTTTGATCAAAATCTGAGGAGTAAATTATTTCCTATTGGCGTAGTACCCTATACAATCATCATTAAAAATAATAAAGAATTAATAACTTCAGCAAGAACATCTTGGGATTTTCTTCTTTCTGAAAAATTAACTGGGAAAATTATTTTTCCTCAAAGTCCCAGAATAATATTGTCAATTGCTCAAAAAATTAATTCATCTAATTCTTTAAAAAAACTCAAAAGCCAAGCTATGTTATTTGATGATAAAAATATGCTCAATTGGTTGATTAATTCTGATGCTATTGTCGCAATAGTTCCTTATAGTCTTTGTTCAAAATATTTAAAAATAGACCCAAGGCTTTCTTTAGTTTTCCCTAGCCAAGGCGTACCTTTGATGTGGCATTTTCTACTTAGTCGATCAAATCTAAATAATGCAATATTAATGAAATGGATTAAATCTTTAGAAAATAAATCAATTGTAGATAAATTAGTAAGCCAGGGTTGGTTTCTTCCATTCAATAGTGATTATTTGCAAAGTAAATATAAAACTGAAATGCTCCCCATCTCAGGACCTTCTGAGAAATGTTGGGAAAATAGTTGGTCTTTCCCTGTTTTAACAAATGAACAAAAAATTAATCTTAAAAATATCTGGAATGAGTCCTTATCCCCATAATCTTTTTGAAGGATTTTCAATTAATAAGTTATGAGTTTCCTTTAATAAATTTGGTATATCTAATTTACTAGGACATTTAGGAACACATTTATTACATTCTTGACAAAATGAGGAATTTTTTTCTTCCCACCAGTGGCCAGCTTTTCCTATTAAATTGTATCTTTCTTTTGCAAATTCTAATTGGCCATAACCAACAGATATATTTCTTAAACGAAGTATTTCAGGAATAGGCACTTCATTTGGACATGGAAGACAAGATCTACATTGTTCACATTTGGTTGAGTTTAATCTTTCATTAGAAACTTCCTCAATTTTATTAAGGGCGCTTTTTTCAAGTTTTGTAAGCTTCTCGAATGAGTTTCTAAGTTTATGCGCAAATTCAAAATCTTTTTTGTTTGTCGCCCCCAAGGATAAAGTAGTAATGCCTTTTGCGAGAAGAAATCGATACGCTAATTCTAATGGATGAAAAGGCTTAGAGGCCTCTATCAAAATATCACTTGGAGAATACAATCTACCGCCTTTATCTGCAGGTGATATTGCTAAAACTCCCATACCTTTTTTTATAGCTTCCTCTGCTAAAGCAATCTTAGATTGATCTAAATAATGTAAATGAAGACTACAAAAAGTAAAAACTTCACAGTTAATTGCATCTTTAATTAGTGAATAACTTCCGTGAGAACTAAAACCGACTTGATCAACTAGTTCCTTTTCAAGTATCCAAGAAATGAATTTCTTACCCTCTCCAGAAAGAACCCAATCTAGATGTTGTTTTAAGTTGAGTCCGTGAATTGCAAGATTATTAATTTTCTCGCGATTTAAATTTTTAAGAGACTTTTTAAAATTATTTTTTAAAAAGTCAAAATCACCCTTTGGTAAAACTTTGGAAGTAATCACCCAATTTTTTTCTTTTATATTCTCTTCTATTGCTAATTTTTTTATTGAATTTCCAATAAGTGATTCAGCATCACCATAAGAGGGTGCTGTTTCTATGTGGTTAATTCCTACATAATATGCATTTTTTATTATGCTATACATTTTTTCGAGACTTTCAGTTGATCGCATTGTCCCCAAAGTGAATAAGCTCACTTTCGCCCCTCTACCAAATGATCTTTTTTGTGAATTAATAATCATCTAAATATGATCAATTTCTTTTTTTTACTCTTTAATTTATTTATAGTTGAAAATGATTTAAAGTAAATTAAAGTAAATACAAAATTTTGCATAAATATTTTTTTTAAACTATGTTTACAGGAATAATTCAATCAATTGGAAAACTAAGACAAGAAAAAAATATTTTAGAAATTGAAATTCTAGATAATTTATTTGATATGGCAATTGGTGACAGCATAGCTGTTGATGGAATTTGTTTGACAGTTAAAGAGATTTTTCAAAATAAATTTACTGTTGATGTTAGTGAGGAGACATTAAAAAAAACAACTTTAGGAGTAAAGTCTAACCTAAATCAGATTGTTAATTTGGAGCCCGCTCTTAGGGTGTCTGACCGTCTAGGAGGGCATATAGTCAGCGGACATGTTGATGGCCTTGGAATAGTTGAGAATATAGAAAAATTAGAGAAATCTTGGCTCTTATCAATAAAGTGGAAAAATAATAATTTTTCAAAATATGTAGTTAATAAAGGTAGTATTTGTGTAAATGGTATAAGTCTTACGATTGCAAAATATGAGCAGGAAGGAGCAATATTTACTATTGCGATAATTCCTCATACTTGGCATAAAACAAATCTGAATAAATTAAATATCGGTGACAGCGTAAACCTTGAGGCAGACGCATTAATTAAATATGTAGAGAAATTACTTTTATTTAATAAAAATAGTAATCAAGATCTATCTTCTAATAATATTTCTTCCGAGTGGCTTAAAGAAAACGGTTGGTAAAATATATTTTTTAATTTAATGGAATCAGATAAATTGTTTTTGATTCTTTTTTAAGATCGATTTTAAATTCTTGACCAGGTTCTAGACCTAATTTTTTGGTGTAGGCATGACCAATTAATAGATTCCCATTGCCATGAACTTTAGTTTTGAATTCCGTCTGTCTGCCTCTTGAAGCTCTATTACCATTTTTACCCTGACGACCATTTCCTATTTTGTAACCCTTAGCTTCAATAAGCGCCCTATAAAAACTTTTTCTTAAGATTCTTCCACTAGGACCTACGTACCCACAACTTTTGGCAATCTCATCTTCAGATTTTTTACTTAATAATTTTGCTTTTTCAAGAAGTTCTTTTCCTTCTAGCATTATCTGACAAATTTCTAATTATATATTCTTACTAAAAAGGAGAACTGTGGCAATACAAATTAATAAAAAATATATTTAATTTTTAAAATATATTTTTTTATAAAAGATACAAAATAATAAATAAAATAACCCATATTCCATCTACAAAATGCCAGTACAATTCAACAGCTTCCAAAGGGAACATATTTTGACTTGTTAATCTTCCGCTCTTGATTCTCGATTGCCAAGCAATAATTAAAATCATTAAAGTTCCTAAAGTGACGTGTAATCCATGAAAACCAGTAAGAGCATAAAAAGTACTTGCAAATAAATTATCGGTTAATCCAAAAGGTAAATGAAAATATTCAAATAATTGACATATTAAAAATATAATTCCAAGAAAAGCAGTAAAAAATAACCATTTTTGGGATTCAGAGTTTTTATCTTTTAAAAGTGCTTTGCCGGCTTTATGGAAAGTTGCACTACTAACAAGTAACAAAATTGTATTGAGTGTAGGTATTGGGAGTTCTAATTCATAAATAGCACCATCAGGTAATGGATTTACTGCTTTGTATGTTAAATAAGCAGCAAAGAATCCAGCAAAAGTCATTCCATCCGCAATTAGGAAAGTTATAAGACCAAACATTCTGAAGTCTTCATGTGTTTCGTTGACTTCAGAATTATTTTTTTGAATTTCTTTTGAGCTATCAAGAGTTGTCATATGTTTTTATTTTAGTTCAGAAATTTCCTTACCATAACCATAGGGTTCTTCAACTAATGGAGCTTCTCCTTCCCAATTTTCAACTGGAGGTGGAGAAGATGTTAACCACTCAGGTGTAAGAGCATTCCAAGGGTTATCTCCAGCATCTTTTCCATTTCTCACACTAAGGAATACATTAATTAAAAAAGGAATTGTACTTATAGCCATCAAAAGAGCCCCAAGGCTACTAATTTGATTAACGAACTGGAATTGAGGATCATATTCTGCAACTCTTCTTGGCATTCCATTTAAACCAAGCCAATGTTGAGGAGCAAAGCACAAGTTAAATCCAATAAAAGTAATGATAAAATGTAAAATTCCTAATTTTTCATTGAGCATTTTTCCAGTTACTTTGGGGAACCAATGATAAATTGAAGAGAAAATAATGAAGACAGTCCCTCCATAAACTATGTAATGAAAATGGGCGACAACAAAATAGGTATCATGTACGTGAATATCGAAAGGTACCTGTGCCAAAGCAACTCCTGTAATACCTCCAAAAACGAAATTTATAATAAATCCACAAGAGAATAACATTGCACTATTTATGGAAATTTTTCCTCCCCATAATGTTGCAACCCAATTAAAAAATTTTATACCCGTTGGAACAGCGATAAATGCTGTGGCAATTGTAAAGAACAATCTCATCCAAGGGGGCGTTCCACTTGTAAACATGTGATGCGCCCAAACAACTAGACCTAAAACTACTATCCCCATTATTGAAAAAACCATTGTTGTATATCCGAAAAGTGGTTTTCTAGCATGTACAGGAAGTATTTCACTAACTAAACCAAAGGCTGGAAGGACCATAATGTATACAGCTGGATGAGAATAAAACCAAAATAAATGCTGATAAACTACGACATTGCCTCCTAAAACAGGATTGAAAAACCCAGTATTAGCAATGATATCGAAGCTAAGAAGAATTAAAGTGCCTGCTAAAACAGGAGTTGACAAAACAACTAATAGACTTGTTCCAAGCATTGCCCAACAATACATTGGCAATTGCATTAGTTTTAATCCTGGCCTTCTTAATTTGATAATGGTGGCTATAAAGTTTATTCCACCAAATATAGAACTGCCTCCAAGTAATAGAACGCTCAGAATCCAAATAATTTGTCCAGATTGAGGAGTAGTTATGCTTAAAGGTGGATAAGCCGTCCATCCAGCCTGAGCAGCACCCTCAACAAAATAGCTTGCTACCAACATCAAACCTGAAGGAGGAATTAACCAAAAAGCTACGGCATTTAATCTTGGGAATGCCATATCTCTCGCGCCTACATAAAATGGAATTAAATAATTTCCAAAAGCACCGTTTACTACTGGCACTATCCAAAGGAATATCATTATTGTTCCGTGTAAAGTTAAAACTTGGTTATAAACATCTCTTGGCATGAAATCAGACATTGGACTGGCTAGTTCAATTCTTATAGCGCTCGCTAAGCTTCCTCCTATTAAATAGAAGAGGAAACCACAAACCAAATATTGTATCCCAATTACTTTATGATCAAGGCTAAAACTAAAGTATCTAAGCCAGCCTTTAGGTTGAAGGCTTTCATTATTAGTTTTTTGTGGATCAATTGATATTGTCATAAATTTACCTCAGGTTTTTTATTTTTGTTAAACCATTCGTTGTAATCAGATTCTTCTTCAACAATTATGGAGGCTCTCATCCCTCCATGATATGGGCCACATAATTCTGCGCAAATTATCGGATATTTTCCTACTTTTGTAGGAGTGAAATTTAGAATAGTAGGTTGCCCAGGAATAATATCCTGTTTAATTCTGAACTCTGGCACCCAAAAAGCATGAATGACATCTTTGGATTCCATCTTCATTGATACTTTTTGATCAACAGGAACGTGTAGTTCTCCTGATATGAAATTGCCCTTGGGATAATTGAATAGAAATGCAAATTGCATAGCTGAAACTTCAATTGATAAATTATTTATTGCTATTTCATTATCAGAAGTTTGACTTATTCCAGCCCATATTTTTTCAGAATTAGAACTCATCATTTCGTGGTTATGATTTAGTTCTTTCATACCTCCCATTCGATCGTAGATGTTGTAGCTATATAAACCTATTAACAAAACAATTATTGAAGGAATAATTGTCCATACAATTTCTAAGCTTAAATTTCCCTCTAAAGCTATACCATCACCTATCTGATCATTTCTTTTCCTAAATCTAAATAAGCTATAAATAACAGCTATTGTCATTCCTATAAAAATAATTAATCCAATGATGAAAAGAATTTTAAAAAGTTCATCGTAAATTGGTGCATTAATACTTGCTTCCGTTGGGAGCAAATTTACATTAAAACCAATCCAAAAAGATATAGCAAAAACAAGTGAAATAGTTAGTATTAAATAAATGTTTTTATTTAACAATTGATCTCAAAAAATATGTTTTTATATTTTCAAGATATTCAATTTTTTTAATCCTGCATCCTTTGTTAATAGAAAAACATTTAAATTCACAACTTCTTAAGATTTAGGAAATAAAAGACGTATTATTAATAACTTTTTAGAGTTAATTGTCAGGGAAAAAAGATTAAATTAGAAAATTATTTTTTAAATTAAACATATTAATTTTTAATTAATGTTTGGTTTTTGAATCTAATTTATTATGCAAAATAATAGGTTTTATCCATTTGATTAATAACCAATTATATAAATCAAAATATCTGACAATTTTTAAAAGGTTGGGAAGTCATAGTGTATTTGCACTTATCGCACTAATCGTAATTGGAGGTGCTACGAGAGTCATGGAGGCAGGACTTGCCTGTCCAGATTGGCCATTATGTTATGGATCTTTTTTGCCTTTTAAACATATGAACCTAAGAGTATTTCTAGAGTGGTTTCATCGTCTAGATGCTTTTCTGGTTGGAATATTAATTCTTTTTAAATTTACGCTTTCAATTATTTGGAAAAATGAAATTCCAAATTGGTTACCTAAAACTTATTCATTATTACTTTTTCTCGTTATTGTCCAAGGATCCTTTGGAGCTTTAACAGTAATAAATCTGCTTGATTCATATACTGTTACTGGCCATCTCTTAATAGCTTTTCTACTTCTCATTACAACAATTTCAATAAATCAAAATTTAGAAAATGACTACATTGAAGAGCCTTTAATTTGGTGGAGATTATTATTTTTTGTTCCTCTTTTACTTACTCTGATTCAATCTTTTATTGGCGTAAGGCTTTCATCAACCTGGTCAGCGCACATTTGCTTATCTTTTAATAAACAATGTCTAATTCTAAATACACATAAATTATTTGCTTTTCCAATTGCTTTCTCAATTTTATTGATTATTGCTATTGCAATTTATAAGAGAAGTTTGCTTGATGAAAATTGGAAATATCTCACAACACTTATTTTTCTCTTGTTTTCCCAAATTACTTTGGGTGTTTTAAGTCTTAAAACAAATTTAAATGAACCTATTTTTATTATCGGTCATCAACTTAACGCCTCTTTATTTATTGCGATATTAACAACATTAATTTTTAGAAATCCTTTTACCAAAAAAAGTCCAAACCACTCCCTTAATCCCCAAACGGTTGGTATCAACTCATGAACAGTAGTAACTTAGAAAACTTGAACTATAAATCTTCAATTAGGGATGAAGTTGTACCTTCAAGAAAAAGATTAACTTTGCCGCCCTGGCTTGAAGTAGCGAAACCTAGATTAATCCCACTTTTACTGGCTACAACTTTGGGAGGAATGGCTTTAACAGAAGAATGGCCTTTGTCTTCCCCAAAACTTATCTGCACTTTGGGAGGGGGCGCTTTGGCAGCAGCAGCAGCAGGAGCTCTTAATTGCTTGTGGGAAATGGAATTAGATAAGCGTATGACAAGAACTAGCAAAAGAGCCTTACCAGCAGGAAAGTTGTCATCTCAGACTGTATTTTTAGCCGCTGTATCATGTACTTTGGCAGCTTCGATGCTTTTAGTAAGTGGTGTAAATTATTTGGCTGCGGGTTTAACTCTTCTTGGTTTATTTAGCTACGTAATTTTATATACAGTTATTTTGAAACCTCGTACAACAAAAAATATTGTTTTCGGAGGAGTTGCTGGTGCGATACCGCCCTTAGTTGGAGCGTCTGCTGCCACAGGGCATGTAGGACTTAGTGGTTGGTGGTTGTTTGGTTTAGTAATGTTATGGACCCCAGCTCATTTTTGGGCACTTGCAATTTTGTTGAAGGATGATTATGCATCTGTTGGTATTCCTATGCTTCCTTCTGTTAAAGGATCTGTTTTTACTGCTAAAGCTATTTCTCGTTACGGATGGGCAACAGTTTTAATGAGTATTATGGGAGTCTTTGCTTTACCTGAAGGGGGTCTCTTATACGGAATTATGTTATTGCCGTTTAATGGAAGACTTTTGCAATTAATAAATGAATTAAAGAAATCTCCTGATGATCTTTCAAGAGCAAAGTCTCTTTTTAGGTGGTCTATTCTCTACATGTTTGGCATTTGTCTTTTGTTATTAATTTCCAGGACCCAACTATCCGTAGAATTTGAGCAGCAATCTATGCAAATATTTTTATCTATTGTATCCCTGCTTAGTAATTAAATTAGATGTAAAATGTTTTTTAAGTAAATAGTAAGTTTGATGAATTATATAAAAGTTAAAGGGCTCTCAAAATCTTATTCAGATATCAATGCATTAAAAAATTTATCAATGGAAATTCAAGCTGGCACATTATTCGGAATACTAGGTCCAAATGGTGCTGGCAAATCAACACTAATAAAAATACTCGCTACTTTAATAGAGCCTGATAGTGGAGAAGTTTTTATAAATAATATTAATCTGATAAAAAATTCCAGGAAAATTAGAGAATTAATTGGTTATGTTGCCCAAGACATTGCACTTGATAAAATATTAACTGGACGAGAGCTTTTGGACTTTCAATCAGATTTATATCACATCAACAAAAATAAAAAATTTGAGAGGATAAATCAATTAATAGATCAATTAGAAATGAATGATTGGATTGATCGTAAGTGTGGAACTTACTCAGGGGGAATGAAAAGAAGAATAGATCTGGCAGCTGGACTTTTACATTTACCCCAAGTATTAATTTTGGATGAACCTACAGTTGGTTTAGATATTGAAAGTAGAAATATTATATGGCAACTTTTGAAAGATTTGAGAAATAATGGAATGACCATTATTTTAAGTAGTCACTATCTTGATGAAATAGATAAATTGGCTGACAGATTAGTGATAATTGATGATGGAAGAGTTATAGCAAAAGGGACTCCTGCAGAGCTCAAAAATAAATTAGGAGGAGATAGAGTAACTTTGAAAGTAAGAGAATTTAGTAATCAGGAAGAAGCAAAAAATATATGTAAAATTTTATCTTCAATAGATGGAATTAGTCAGATTATCATAAATGAAGCTCAAGGTTTCTCGATAAATTTCGTAGCAAATAAGCAAAAAGATTTACTTACGAAGCTAAAAGTGGAATTGGCCTTCTCAAAGTTTGAAATTTTTTCTCTTACCCAAAGTCAGCCAAGCTTGGATGATGTATATCTTCAGGCAACTGGGAAAACATTATTGGACGCTGAAATTTCTATGGCAGGGAAAAGAGACTTTAAAAAAGAATCAAAGCAATCCATGCGATAAAAAAAACTTTTGGTTAACTAACTATAATGAATAGTAATTACTGCTAATTATGGAATTACAACCGTATAATTTATTTTTTTTATATCAAGAAACATTTGCCTTAACAAAGAGATTATTTATTCAATTAAAAAGGAGACCATCAACTCTTTTAGCAGGAATATTACAACCAATAATTTGGCTTTTTTTATTTGGGGCATTATTTTCTAAAGCTCCTGAAGGTTTTTTACCAGGAGTTGATTCTTATGGGAATTTTTTAGGAGCAGGACTTATTGTTTTTACTGCTTTTAGCGGAGCCCTAAACTCTGGTCTTCCTTTAATGTTTGATAGAGAGTTTGGATTTCTTAATAGATTACTTGTGGCTCCTTTAACCAGTAGATTATCCATAGTTTTATCTTCTTTTTTTTACATAACAATTTTGAGCTTTGTTCAGAGTATTGTAATAATGATTGTTTCATACATTTTGGGTTATGGATGGCCTAACCTATATGGTTTAGGAATTGTATTTACAACACTAATTTTATTAGTTCTTTTTGTGACATCAATAAGTTTATGTTTAGCGTTTGTTTTGCCTGGACATATTGAACTAATCGCTCTTATATTCGTAATAAATTTACCTCTTTTATTTGCGAGTACTGCTTTAGCTCCAATCTCTTTTATGCCAAATTGGCTGGGCTGGTTGGCTTCATTAAATCCATTAACTTTTGCTATTGAACCTATTAGGACTGCCTATACACAAACTATGGATTTAGAATTAGTGGCTTTACATGCCCCATATGGTGATTTAACTTGTAAGAGTTGTATCTCGATTTTATTTTCTTTAACAGTTTTTTCCTTGATTATTATAAGGCCTCTGTTAAATAGAAAGTTAAATTAGAAATTTTATGCTTTTAAAAAATCATTTAATAGAAGTTTTTAAACAAGCTTCTTTAGAAAATAATTTTTTGCTTAAAGAAAATGTTGTTCTTAAGTGGGTCCATAGATTTGGGATTGATTCATTAAATGATTTATTAATCCATAGTTCACTACAAAAAGAAAATCAGCGTGAAGAAGAAAATCAAGAACATATATCCTTAATTGACGAAGTGCATGAAGAAAATCAAGAACATATATCTTTAATTGATGAAGTGCATGAAGAAAATCAAGAACATATATCCTTAATTGACGAAGTGCATGAAGAAAATCAAGAACATATATCTTTAATTGATGAAGTGCATGAAGAAAATCAAGAACAAATTAAGCTTGAATTATCAAAAACTTTTGAAAATATTGAAGAAAAAAAGAGGGAATTAAATGACTTGGGAACCGCTAGCATCAATGAAATATCAAGCAAAAATCAAAATTCTAATAAAATAAATCAATTTACTGAAAATCCAAAATTACCCCTACCTTATATTAAAAATTTAAGAAAGTGGATTAACAACGATAAAAAAGCTAGTTAGCTTCTACATCATACCTGGCATTCCCATGCCACCCATACCTGGCATTCCCATGCCACCCATACCTGGCATTCCCATGCCACCCATACCTGGCATTCCCATGCCACCCATACCTGGCATTCCCATGCCACCCATTCCTCCCATTGGATCTGCACCTGGTCCTCCAGGGCCTGCGGCTTCAGGCTCTGGAATGTCTGCCATCGCAACTTCTGTTGTGAGGAGCATAGCTGCAATAGATACTGAATCTTGAAGAGCTAATCTTATTACTTTGGTTGGATCTAATATCCCTGAATCTTTTAAGTCCTCATATTTTCCTGAATTAGCATTAAAGCCTTTGTTAAGTCTTTTAATTTCAGCGACAACTACATCTCCATTAAAACCAGCATTTTTTGCTATTTGTTTGGTGGGTTCCAAGAGGGCTTCTTTGACTATATTTATCCCTGTTCTTAAATCATCTGTAGATGTTTTACTTAAATTTAAAAGGTCATCTGATATTTCAATTAGAGTTTGTCCTCCTCCAGAAACAACACCCTCTTCAATAGCAGCTTTCGTAGCATTAAGGGAATCTTCGATTCTCAATTTTTTATACTTCATCTCTGTTTCTGTGGCAGCTCCTACTTTGATAAGAGCTACTCCTCCAGCTAGTTTGGCTATCCTTTCATTGATTTTATCTTGATCATACTCAGATTCAGTTATATTAACTTCTCTCTTTAATTTCTCTACTCTCCCTTTAACTAAATCTTTAGTGTCTTCGAAGGCAACAATTGTAGTTTTGTCCTTTGTGATAGTTATTTTTTTTGCTTTACCTAAATCGTTAATCGATACTTTATCAAGTGTCATCGATTTATCTTCGCTAATTAACTTAGCCCCTGTAAGAATTGCAATATCTTCGAGGGCAGCTTTTCTTCTCTCACCAAATAATGGAGCCCTTACGGAAGCAACATTTAAAACCCCACTATTCTTATTTAAAACTAGAGTAGTTAAAGCCTCTCCTTCGATATCTTCAGCAAGAATTAGAAAAGGTGAGCCTGACTTCTGAATTTCTTCAAGTATTGGAACTAGATCAACTAAAGTTGAGATTTTTTGATCAGTTATTAATATTTTTGGATTTTCAAGTTCACAAACTTGTCTTTCTTGGTCCGTTACAAAATATGGAGAACTATAACCTCTATCAAAAGACATACCTTCAGTTATATCTAATTCTGTTTCTAATGATTGCGATTCTTCGACAGTTATTACACCATCTGAAGTAACAATATCCATTGCTTTCGAAATTATAGATCCAATTTCTTCATCACCTCCAGCACTAACTGTTGCAACTTTTTGGATGTCAGAACCACTTAATGAAATACTTTTGGAACTTAATTTTTCTAAGACAAAAGATAGGCCTGCCTCCATACCTTTTTTTAACTCCATAGGGTTTGCGCCAGAGGCAATATTTTTCAAACCCTCCTGAACCATCTTCTGAGTCAAAATGGTTGCTGTTGTTGTTCCATCACCAGCACTCTCTTTTGTCTTGGATGCAACTTGTTCTATTAATTTCGCACCTAAATTAGAGATGGGGTTTTCAATCTCGATCTCTTTAGCAACTGTAGATCCATCTCTTACTATATCTGGCGAACCAAATTTCTTCTCTATTACAACGTTTTTTGCTTTTGGCCCAATAGTAACCTTTACTGCATTAGCTACGAAATTCACACCTTTTTCTAGCGCTTCTCTTGACTCATTAGAAAAACTTAACTGTTTGGCCATGTTTACTCGATCTTTATTCCTATTCTAATCTCCCATAGAATCATTTTTAAGGGATATTTAATTAAGTGGGGAAAGCCGAATTTCTTTTTAATGAGACATACAAATTAACTCAAATAAGAGTATCTTTAAGTTATGGAAGAAACAAATAATCTTATTTTTACTCTTACCGCAATCCTCGCGATTGCTATGACACTAATATATTTTCCTTTAAGATTTTTCTTGACATTAACTGCTAGAAGTAGAAGGCTAAAACTTTTACAAAAAATTAGAAGGTTAAGAGATGAATTGGGCCAGCCTTACGAAAGTACATAATTAAATACTCATACCTCCGTCTATACTGATTGTCTGACCTGTAATGTACCTTCCTGCATCACTTGAAACTAAAAATGAAACTAAGTTTGCAATTTGAGTACAACTTCCTAATTTCCCTAAAGGAATAACTTTAAGTATCTCTTCAGTATTAAGTTTTTCAGTCATTTCTGTTTCTATAAAGCCTGGAGCTATTGCATTTACGTTTATACCTCTTGAAGCAAATTCTTTAGCGCAAGTTTTGGTGAATCCAATAACGCCAGCTTTGGCTGCAGAATAATTTGCTTGACCGGGATTACCAATTATTCCAACAACAGATGAAATATTTACGATACTACCACTCCTTTTTTTCATCATAAATTTTGAAGCATATTTTGTACAAAGAAAAACCCCTTTTAAGTTTGTATTTAATACATCATCCCATTGTTCCGATTTCATTCTCATCAATAGTCCATCTCGAGTAATACCAGCATTGTTAATAAGAATATCAATGGAGCCATTAACTTTTATGATTTCTTCAAAAGCTGAACTGACAGAATCCTCTCTTGAAACATCGAATTTTAATTTATGAGCTTTACCTCCTGAATTTTTTATTGAATTTACGACTTCTTCAGCTTTTTCATCAGAAGAAGAGTAATTAATAAAAACTTCTGCTCCAAAGCGACTTAGTTCTAAAGCAATTTCTTTACCAATTCCTCTGCTAGCTCCAGTGATTAAAGCAACTTTGCCTGATAATGAATCTGTATTGGACATTATGAAATTTAATAATTTTCAATCGTAGTACTATTTGTGTAAAGATATTGCTTTTATTTATAATTGTCTAGAAAATATTAAGACCTTCTATTGTGCACTTTTTAATACCAGCTGCAGGGAGCGGTAGCAGAATGAAAGCTGGAAAAAATAAATTACTTATTGATTTAGAGGGAGAGTCTTTGATTTATTGGACACTTAAATCTGTATTTTCTGCAAGCTCAACAAATTGGGTTGGAATAATTGGGCAACCGAAAGATAAGAATTTATTATTAAATTCAACAAAGGATTTTGCCCATAAAGTTCATTGGATTAATGGTGGTGACACTAGACAACAGTCAGTTTTTAATGGGTTAAAAGCGCTGCCAAAAGATGCTGAAAAAGTGTTGATACATGATGGTGCTAGATGTCTAATTAATCCTGAATTGATAGACCTTTGTGCCAAGCAATTAGATGAAAATGAAGCAGTAATTTTGGCTACTAAGGTAACTGACACAATAAAGATTGTTGATAATGAAGGTTTTATTAAAGAAACACCAGATAGAAATTATTTATGGGCAGCGCAAACTCCTCAGGGCTTTTTAGTAGATAGATTAAAAAAAGCTCATAAGATGGCAATTGATAAAAACTGGAATGTCACAGATGATGCCTCACTATTCGAAATGCTTAATTGGAAAGTGAAGATTATTGAAGGAACTTATTCAAATATAAAGATTACATCTCCTATAGATTTAAAAATAGCAAAACTTTTTGTGAAGAACCCCTAGTTAAAAAGGTGAATCGATACTAAGAATGCCATCATCACCATTTAAGGTGGCTTCGTATCCTAAAGGAATGCAAGCATTTCCCGATCTGTGGCCTATTGGGAGGTCAAAAAGAATAGGAAAGTCAAACTCTTGGAGTCTTTCAATAATGCAGTTTTTTAGTAAATCTTTCCATTCAAGGTCGCTGGAATCATTAGAAAAACTTCCGAATCCAATGCCAGCAATTTCAGTAAGTGTTTTAGTCATTCTGAGGTAAGTCAACATGCGATCAATTTTATAAATATCTTCATTAATATCTTCAAAAATTATTATTTTCCCTTTGCAATCTGGAAAGTGATCAGTACCAATTAAAAAAGTAGCAATAGTTAAGTTAGAAACTATAATTTCTCCTTTAGCTTTCCCACCTCTTAAAGGAATTCCTCGTATGTCCGCAACATATCCCTCAAAAAGTAAATTTCTTAATCTTTCAAGACTCCACTCTGGCTCTTTGAAAAGGCCAGTAACCATGGGACCATGAATAGAACCTATAAATCCTTGAGAATATTTAGATAGTAGTAAAGAACATGTATCTGAGAATCCAAGCATTAAACCATGTTGCCAAGAAGGGTTTTTTTCTAATAGTCTTGATGAACCCCACCCACCTTTTGCAAAAATGATTAGCTTACTATTTTGTGCTTTTTCCAGTTCTTCGAATCTAGTTAAATCATCACCAGCAAAATAACCAAATTTTTTTGATAGAGAATTATTTTCATTAATTTCTAAGCCCCAGTTTTTTAAGATTTCTATACCTTTTTGAAAATTTTCGTCTTCATCAATAAAGGAGCCCGGAGCTAAAATATCTATTAGATCTCCTTTTTTTAATCTAAAAAACATATTTAGAATTTATGAGGCAATAATAATTCCTAATAAAAGGACCCCTCCATAAATTGATTGATTTTTGAAGTGATTCCCAATATTTTTTATTGATTGCTTTTCCTCAGGAAATACTTTCAGTATATCTCTCTGCATTAAGATTGACGTTGTAAGCCAAATTGGCCAAAAAATAAAATCCATTTGATTAATAAATCCGCATAATGCGAGAAAACAAGAAGTTAAAAAATAGCAAATTTGAATAGTTATTCTTGTATTGTTCTGGAGGTTAACAGCGGAACTATTTATTCCAATTTTGATATCATATTTTTTATCTGCTAAAGCATAAATCGTGTCGAAGCCAAAAGTCCAAAAAATGGTAGCTAGCCAGCAAAATAATAAAACAATACTATTTAAATTGCCTTCATTTGCGGCCCAGGGAATTAAGACTGCAAAACCCCAGCATATGGATAAGATTAATTGAGGATATTTAAACCATCTTTTGGCAGAAGGATAAATTAAGATAATTGGTAAAGCTACAAAAGCAAGTGAAATAGAAAGGGTTCTTCCAGGCTGAGGTAGTGACAAAGTTAAAAAGAAGCTACATAAAATTAAAAAGAAAAGAATTGAATAAGCTGTTTTAAGACCGATTTTATTTGCAGCTAGAGGTCTATTTTTTGTCCTAACAACTCTTTGATCAATTTTTTTGTCCCAAATATCGTTAACCACGCAGCCTAATCCACTTACTAGTAGTCCTCCCAGTATTATTCTTAGCAACATTAAAAATTTTGGATTTGCTTCTGGGGTTAAATATAAACTCCATCCAGCAGGAATAAGTAAGATCATTCTGCCAGTCGGCTTATTCCACCTTAATAATTCAAAAAAAGTACTTAATTTAATTTGTCGATTTTTGTTTTGCATATGATCTATTGTATATTTCATAACTTTAAATAATCTTACTAGGATTAAATGATTTCTATTATTTAATAATCAATGTTGGGTATATTTATTAATGGATTAAAGATATCTTCGTCTTATAAAAAGAAATGATACTAAAACAAGATTTAAGATATTTTCAAGAAAAACAAATATTAGTAGCTTCTATTGACATTGGAACTAACTCTACACATCTCTTAGTAGCAGAAATTAATCTAGAATTAAAATCATTTTCAATAAAATTTACCGATAAATCAACCACTCGTCTTGGAGAAAGAGATGAGGATGGTAATCTTACTGAAGAATCAATCCAAAGGGCATTAGTTACTCTTAAGCGATTTAAGGAATATTGTAAAAGTAATGGAGTAAAACAAATAGTAACAGCTGCAACAAGTGCAGTTAGGGAAGCTCCAAACGGTCAAGATTTTATTAGAAGAGTTCTTGATGAAACTGATATTCAAATAGAAATGATAAGTGGTTCCGAGGAAGCCAGATTAATTTACCTTGGTGTTCTTTCTGGTATGTCTTTTGAAGATCAGTCTTTTGTAATCATAGATATTGGAGGAGGATCTACAGAATTAATACTTGCAGATAAAAAAGATGCTATAGCTCTTACCAGTTCGAGAATTGGTGCTGTAAGACTTAAAAATAATTTTTTAAATAAAGGGTCTATAACTTCAGAAAGATCGAGTTTTTTAACAACTTTTATTAAAGGATCTTTAGAACCATCTGTTCGAAAAATAAAGAGTAGATCTAAGGGAGATAAGCCTTTATCTATGATTGCAACCAGTGGCACTGCAACCTCATTGGGAAATTTGATTTCAGATGATTTGGGAGAATCTAAACAAAAGTTGCATGGTTATAAATTTAAAAGGGAAAATTTACAAAATGTATTGGAAAAACTAATTAAATTGCCAGTTTCGGAAATCAAAAAAATACCTTCATTAAGTGAGAGAAGAGCAGAAATAATTGTTCCAGGAGCATTGATATTAAACACGGCAATGGAGATGTTGAACTTTAATGAATTAACCATAAGTGAGAGGGCGCTTAGAGAGGGTTTGGTTGTTGATTGGATGCTTCGTAAAGGGATAATAAAAAACGAGTTAAATATTCAAAGCAATATTAGAAAAACAACAATAGTTCATCAGGCCAGAAAGTTTGGCGTAGATAATACAAGAGCTGATAAAGTTATCGATATTGCCTTTCAAATCTACGATCAGACTAAAAATATCTTTCATAGCGATAATGACCCTAAAGCTAAAGAACTTCTTTGGGCAGCTTCTAATCTCTATAATTGTGGGAAATACGTGAATGTTGGTTCATATCACAAACACTCTTGGTACTTAATAAAAAATTGTGAGTTGTTGGGATATTCTGAAGCAGAAACAAATATTATTGCTTCAATTGCTAGATACCATAGAAAGACCCTACCAAAGAAAAGACATGAGTCTTGGCAAAATTTAATATCCAAAGAAGATAAAACATTAGTTCTCGAAATGTCATTGATTTTGAGACTAGCAGCATCTCTTGATCAAAGACCTGACAAGGCGATCTCCTCAGTTCAAATAAAATTGCAGGGAAATATTCTTACATTTGAACTTTTACCTTTAAATAGAGACCATGATCTTCTTCTTGAAAAATGGAACTTAGGATTATGCCGTAATGTAGTAAAAGAACTAAAGAATTTGGATTTAAAAGTTATTTAGTTTTTTTAATAATTTCTTGTTTTGGAGTTTGATTCTGTGAAGACTCTGAAAATAAATTGAAAATTAAGGACGAGGCGAAAAGTCCTAGAAGGCCTGAAATTACAATAAATGTCCAAAACCCTACTGGACTTAGATCCTTAGATTGTCTAGTTTTATTCGTTTTTTTAGCAACTTCTTCAACTATTTCGTCAATTTTTATCTCTTGCTTTTCTGTCTTGAATTCATTCATTATAAATTCTGTATCAAGTTTCAGCTTCTGTGAAATTCTACGAACCATTGCTTTGACAAATACTTCTTCAGGTAGTTCTTCTTCATTACCTTCTTCAATGGCTTTAAGTTGATGAGATCCAATTTTTAAATCAGAAGCCAATTCTTCAACAGATTGCTCCCTACTTAACCTTGCCTCTTTAATAAAATTTCCAATTCTCTTTAAAGAGGATTGTTTTCTTTTGGTATTGTCTTCTGGGTTAGATTTTATTTCTTTCAAAGTTATTAAATTTTTACTAATTATAGTAATTAATATTTTTCTATCAACTTTAAGATTATTTATTCCTAAAGAGATGCTTATAAGATGGATTATAAAGATTAGATCTTTTTTGAGAATTATTAATTGCTGGGCTAATTATGTAAATGGTTGTTCTAATTAGTTTTTTCTCAATAGAAAATTTTTCCATATCTTTTAATTCTATTAATGATGTCCAACCATCATCCCAAGATACTCTAAATCCAACAATCACTTTAGTCTCTGGAGGGTAAAACTCTAGTAAAGTTTCTTGAGATCTTTTCACATGCCTAGCACTTAGATAAAGACATATAGAGGAATTGTGTTTCGCAAGATCTTTCAGAGATTCTTTTTCGGGCATGCCTGTTCGCCCTCCTGCTCTAGTTAAAATTATTGTTTGTGTTACGTCAGGGATTGTTAATTCAGCCTTATGATATGCTGCAGCAACTTGAAAAGCACTTACTCCAGGAACAACCTCGATTTCAATTTTTTCGGTTTCTAAAATTTCTATTTGCTCTCTAATTGCTCCAAAAAGGCAAGGGTCTCCATCATGCAACCTTACAACAGTTTTCCCTGCCTGAAATTTTTCTATCATAATTGAGGTGATCTGCTCTAAGTTGAGCGAACTCGTTTTTATTTTTTCAGAACCTTCTTTCGAAAAATCTAAAATCTTTTCAGGTATTAGAGAATCAGTCCAAATAATGACATCTGCAATTTTTATCTTTTTTAATGCTTTTAAAGTTAATAATTCTGGATCGCCTGGACCAACACCAATAAAGGAAATTTTATTATCCATTCTTTCTATTTTTCCCAATATATGTTCTCAATCTTAAAAAAAATATTCCAATTAATCCAGAAGAAAATAGAAAAATACTTATAAATTGAGCCATCCTAATACCTCCATCACAGAAAGGCGGAAGTCCACCAATGCATAGTGGGTCAGTTCTTAAACCTTCAATCCAGAATCTTCCAAAGCTATAACATATCAAATAAAGACAGCTAATAAAGCCAGGCCTGAAAAAATCTGTTTTATTTTGTTTATTAAAAATTAAAATAAGGAAGATGAAAACTAAGAGATTCCACAATGACTCATAGAGAAAAGTAGGATGAAAAAATTCGTAATTAATAAATTCTAAAGGCCTATTTTGGATAGGAATAAATAATTTCCAAGGCAAATTTGTCGGGATACCAAAGGCTTCATTATTGAAAAAATTGCCCCACCTTCCTATGGATTGTCCAAGAATAATTGAGGGTATTAAAATATCTATAAAAGTTTTTAAATGAATTTTTTTTGACTTGCAAAAAAAGATAATAGATATTAAACCTCCAATTAGACCTCCATGAATTGCTATGCCTCCTTCCCAAACTGCAAGAAAAGAAGGTATTTTTATGGCGTTATTAAATAGTTCTAAAGAAGTAAAAAAGTTCTCTCCACTATATTGCCTCCACTCAAAAATTACGTAATAAGCTCTCGCTCCAATTATTGAAAAGATTATTAATGATGGAAGTATTTCACTAATGTACTCTGGGTTAATATTCCTTGCCTTTGCAAGTTTTTTAGAAATAAATAGACCTATTAAGACTGAAACCGAAATAAGTAATCCATACCATCTAATAGTTATAAAGCCTAAATTTAAAAAAGTTTCTCCTGGAGATTGTATAAAAGCTTGAAATGTAAGCATCTAAGGAAAGTTAGATACCCTCTGCTGCTTGCACTTTTTCTACTTGTTTTTTCTTCAATACTAAAAGTATTTGTGTTAGTCCTACACCAATGAAGAATGCAATCAATCCAATAACTCTATAAGGGCTCTGAAGTACAACCTCAGCATCTAATTGTCCGAAGCCGCCAACGTTGGGATCATTAGTAAGAGGGTCACCTGCATTAATTTTGTCTTGTGCTTTTACTATAAGTTGAGGACCAACAGGTACTGCTTCAGTAGTTATCTCACCATTCTCTTTTTCTATATTGACCTTATAACTACCATCTTCAATTGTTTCTATTGAATTTATAGTTCCTGAGGAGGAAGAAGTGAAAACTACATTATTGCTTTTGTCTCCAGTTGGATATACCTGACCTCTACCTCTATTGCCTCCAATATGTAAAGAGTATTTCCCATAGTGATATTCTTTATTAGTGGATGGATCAGGGGAAAGTACAGGAAAAACGATTTCTTTATTAGTATCGCCAGGTAGAGGTCCGACAACAATAATATTATCTTTCTCTTCACTGTAATTAGTGAAATAAACCCCTTCTGTCTCCTTTTTGATTTCTTCAGTCCATCTTTCTTGTGGAGCAAGTTTAAACCCATCAGGCAGCATTACAACAGCGCCAACTTGTAATGGGACTTCAGAACCATCAGCACCGATCTCTTTTAAGTCATTTTTGTAGGGTATTTTGACAACAGCTTTGAAAACACTGTCTGCTCCAACAGATTGTGGAACCTCTGCAATTGTAGGCATCTGAGCTAGATGACAATTTGCACAGACTATCTTACCTGTTGCTTCTCTTGGAGATTCGTAGTTTTGCTGAGCCCAAAATGGATAAGCAAAAGTGATCTTTGGATGAAATACAATGCTCGAAATGAACAGCAGAGTGCAGATAAATAAACTTGTTTTTTTCATGATTTGATTTTTAAGACCTTTCATTTTTTTATGCCCACCATGGATTTTCATTAGTTCTAAAGTCAGTTTCTGACCATTGTTTGACGAGTACAGCATCATCTTCAATATCGACATGCGCTAGAGCTAAAGATAAAGGAGCAGGCCCTCTTACTACTTTCCCATTTGTATCGTACTGACTGCCATGGCAAGGGCATATAAATTTATTAGCACCACTATCCCATGGGACAACGCAACCTAAATGAGTACAAATTGCATTTAAACCAAATTC
The DNA here is from genome assembly GCF_047305015.1 of Prochlorococcus sp. MIT 1304. NCBI lineage: Bacteria > Bacillati > Cyanobacteriota > Cyanophyceae > Synechococcales > Prochlorococcaceae > Prochlorococcus > Prochlorococcus sp. MIT 1304. Next base: position 925,790 of record NZ_CP138974.1, read on the forward strand.
TCCTATTTCCCCAACCTCATTAACTATTAAGTAAGTTGGATCGCCCTTGAGACCCTGCACCAGACTTCTGTCACCTGCTTGATGGGTTGCTAACCAGCCTGTCTTAGTTATCGGATTCCCTAATTCATCTTTAGCAGAAGTTCCACCACCACCACCACCTGCTCTTAAAGGCATGAAATAATTTGCTACGGGGTAAAGGGCTCCTAACGCTACACCAGTTGCAGTACCAAATGTAAGAAGATTCATAAATTGCCTTCGCCCCATTGAAGGGACATCATTGGAACTTAATTGAGTCATTCGCTACTTGGTTCTGTTATTTATTAGTTATTATGAAGCAAATTGTTCAATTTCTGTTGTAAATAGATAGGACTTTTAATAATTTAAAGTAAAAATTTAGGAAGTCTTAATTAATTGATTTATATGAACCCATTGCAAGTAGATGAAGTTATCCATTATTTGATTCATCGCTGGGGAAAAAAATATGATTTTAGACTCTTTAGAAGAGGAAAATTTGTTTATTTTCAAATGATGTGGGGATTTCTTGGGCAGGAATCATTTCCTTTAAGTGAAGATGAATATAAAAAATCGATAGCTGATAAAATCGAGATTTTAAATAGATGTGGTTATTCAGAAGAAGTAAGGGAATGGCTAAAGAAAGTCAATGCTAAGCCAAGGTTAGGTAGAGCTGTCAGCTTGCAATTAAATCTTAATGAGAAGATGAAAGAGTTTTTGACTTAAGATTTTCTGATAAGTAAGTTAATCCAGTACCCACAAAAAATAAAAAAACAATCGATATAGAAAGCAATGACATTGTCAATGGGTCTGTTGAAGGGGTAATCACTGCAGATAAGATTGCGGAGGAGATTACAACTACCTTCCAATTCGAAATCATTTTTTCTGTTGTGATTATTCCAAGAGAACCAAGAATAAATTGTAATACTGGCAATTGAAAAGCTATTGCAGTGCTAGACATTAATAAAAGAACAAAATCAAAATATCTTTCTATAGACCAAGTTGGTTCAACAATATCAGCACCGAAACTAATGAAGAAATTTATTGCTGCAGGGACTAATATCCACCATGAAAAAATCAATCCTAAAAAAAATAGAAGACCTGAACCAAAAACTGCAGGCAAAATAAGGCTTTTTTCTTGTTTTGTTAAACCAGGGGAAATGAATAATATTATTTGATAAAAGATATAAGGCATAGAAACTATCAATCCACTGTAACCTGCAACTTTAATAGCGACAAATAAAAACTCTCCTGGAGCAAGTTGTAGTAAATGAATATCACCAGCTGGAATTTCTAAAAAAGATATTAATGGCTTTATAATTAGAAGACTAAAAAATATTGAAATCAGTATTGAATAAATTGAATTTAGTATCCTTTGACGAAGCTCCTCTAAATGATCACTAAAAGTCATCGAATCTGATAATTTTTTTTCACTTTGACCTGTATCTCTCATTAATATTTGAAAATTGTTTAAGAAAAAGGTTTAAAACTAGTATTGTCAAAGTACAATTTATTTTTCGATAAATTTAATTATTTGCTTAATTTAGGATTTGTTGGATCTGGTAATAAGAAAGGAGGGGCATCATTTAAAGATGATTCACCATAAGTTTCATATTCTCTATATCCACCCATTTTCCCATTCGTTTTCATTAAAGCGCTTACGAAGGCAAGTAGTAAGAAAACAGTAGGAGCTCCAATTATTAATGCAGCACCAAATAGATATCCAACAATAAATTCTGGAAAACTATGATTTCCTAAAAATTCATGAGTGCCTAAAAGAAAATCAAACATTTAGATTTAAAAATTTTTTTTATTATAAACTAAATTACTGTTTTAAGATTTTTTTTAATGTAATCTTCTCCTCTTGTAGGATTTCCCCAAATAATTTCTCCATTTTTAAAGGAAACGCAACCTGGTCCTCCGTTTTTGATTTTTTGTAAATCTTTAATCCTTACTAAATTAATTGGAACTTTAATGTTTCTTTTTGCCTTACTAAATAAAGCAGCTAAATCTGCAGCTATTTGAAGATCTTGTTCAGATGCTACTTGAGATGAAGACTTCAAAACTACATGACTGCCTGGTGATTCCTGTGCATGAAACCATAAATCGCCTTTTTTTGAGAATTTAAAGCTTATTAAATCATTTTGCCTCATATTTCGCCCTACCTGAAGCTTTAATCCTGTGGGAGTGTCAACTTGAATTGGTGAAGACTCTATCTCATATGTACTTTTCTGATCTTCTCTTTGCTTCTTGATATTGATATTAAACTCGTTACAAATTTCTTCCATAATTTCTTCTAGAAGTTTGATTCTCATAGAAAGTTTTTCATGATTTAAAGAATTTAAATTTTCTAGAAGCGTTGTGAATTCGTCTAATCTCTCTATATTTGTTTTGTAAATACTTAATCTTTCTTTTATTAATTCTCTAGATCTCTTTAGTTTTTTTGATTTTTTATATAGTTTTTGTCCCTTTATAATGTCTTGTTTTTTAATTTCATGTGAGGCAAATATATTATCAGCTTTTTCTTTATATTTCTCGTAGTTTTCTGATTTTGTCAGAAGATCAGATTGAATATTTAAATTCTTTTTCTCAGTATTGGACTGTTTAAAAATTATCCCTTCAATTTTCTTTTCCAATAATTCAAGTTTTTTTTGTTTCAGATGATAATCATAATAATTTTCTAAGCTTGTGCATAAATCTTTTTTATTTTCGAAATTAATTTCCTTATCAAAAAACCAAACGCAATAAAAATCTTTGTTGAATATAGAAAAATTAAAGTTATTGTTTTTAAACCTGTTTATCCAAATCTTCCAATTTTTAAATATCTCCTTTAAGTCTGAGTTGCTAATGAAATCAATATTTTTTCCCATTATTCCTGAATTAACAGTTGCGCTAACAAACTCTAATTGTTTTGTGAGGATAGGGCTTACTCCTTGATAGGTATTTATTAAACAGTATTTCAAAGACTCAGGTACTATTGAAATTGAGTCTTTCCATGATTGAAAAGACTCATCTTCTCTAGGTTGTTTTTTGAGATTGACTGGAGGGCCAGAATAAATTGATCCTGTTGAAATTGTTCTAAAACTAGATTGACTTGATTTAATTTGTTTACCAACGGCAATTATTTTATGTTTATTATCCAGATAAAAAATATTACTATGTTTTCCCATTAATTCAAAAATTAAATACTTATTAATTTCATCTCCAGGTTTTTTCGCAAAACTAAATTTAATAACTCTCTCGAAATCATCTTGATCAATCGAAATTAAAGCCATATACTTTAATCCGTATCTTATTTGTTTAGAAAGTGTGCTTTCTCTCCCAATCTTTTCTGGCTTATTTATCTTTAGTATTCTTGGGGAGTCTCCATTCCATGAAACTTCTAACCATGTTTGAGAATCAACTCCTCTAAAACATAATTGAATTGTATTAGGCTCTGGTTGTTGGGCAGTCTCAAACTTTGTAGGTAAGATGTTCTTTGTCAAATAATGCAAGACAGATCTAATAGATGTAATATCCATTATCTGTGGAACACCTTTCTGCATTATTCCTTTTTAATTCACAAGAAGTTTATTTTACTGTAAAAAATTTCATATGAAAAATCAAAAAAAACTTATTATCCTTACTGGACCCAGCGGGGTAGGTAAAGGAACAGTTGTTAAAGAAATATTATGTAAAGAAAAAAATTTTTGGCTTTCTATATCTGCAACTACTAGAGAACCTAGAGAGGGAGAGAAAGACGGAGAAAATTATTATTTCTTAAACCAAGAAAAGTTTAAAGAAATGATTGAACAAAACCTTTTCCTTGAATGGGCTCAATTTGCTGGAAACTACTATGGAACGCCTTTGTCTTCAGTTAATGAGAAAATAAAAAAGGGATTTACCGTACTTCTTGAAATTGAAGTAGAGGGTGCAAGGCAAATAAAAAATAAGTTTCCTAATTCACAGTCAATATTTTTGCTTCCTCCGGATAAAGAAGAGTTAGAGAGAAGAATAAGAAATAGAGGTACAGAAAAAGAAGAGGCAATTAAAAAAAGACTCTCAAGGGCTAATTATGAGATTTCAGCATCAAATGAATTTGATTTTGCATTAACAAATCACAATGTTGATGAAACAGCAAAAAAAATAATCAAGTTAATAAAAACTTGATTATTTTCTATTTATCAACTCATTGGATGGAATAATAAATCTGGGAAAAACCTATTAAATTCAATAATTATTCCAGCTGTAAGGCTTAGCCAAATTGCTGCTACGACTGGAGCAGATCTGACAAATTTTGTGTTTAGAATTTTGAACATTTGTTTTATGAAAGTTTTTTAAGGATGTTTAGCGAGGACCATTAAGTGTAATGTTGTTATCTTTCTCTCTTAAATCTCCATTTCTACCTTGTTTATTAGCAAGAAGAGGCCATTGGGCTCCTTTTACAAGACATTTTCTGGCTAAGTCCAGATCAATAATGATCTCAAGATCTGCTGGATTCTTAGTCTTTTTTGATTCAATGAGATACTCTCTTCCTGACCAACCTATAATTCCAGCAATGTAAATGAATAATACTCCCGGAATAAGTAAATCTCCTTCATGACCTCTATTTAGAAGGGCCCCCCATGGCTCAAGAGGAGGTCCAATTATTAAATGAGGAAGACCATCATCTCCGCATGATGCTTTTCCATATCTTTCAAATCTTGCTATGTCTTTTTGAGTAGTTGCAGAATTTGCTCTCTCAATGAATTTAGGATTTTCAGAGCATTTTGTGAGGGCTGAAGCGGTATATTCTGTGCTAGCTCTATCTGCGTTTAAGGCAGGACCATTTGCAGCTAGAGCAATTGGAGTAATTCCGAGGAACAGAAAAACTGAGGTTATGATTGAAAAAAAGAATTTCATAAGTTGCAATCTTTAATTCCTTATAGTGTATTAAGTAAGAAATTAATATTAAAATAGAACAAGTTGAATCAAAAATGCATAAAGTTTTAGCTATTGAAACAAGTTGTGATGAGACATCTGTCTCAATAGTTTCTAATATTGGCGATACTTTCAGAATACATTCAAATATAATTGCCTCTCAAATTGAAGATCATTCAAAATGGGGAGGAGTTGTGCCTGAACTTGCAGCTAGAAAGCATTTAGAATTATTACCTTTTGTTTTAGAGAAGGCTCTAGAACAAGCAAAAATTAAAATTGAGGAAGTCGATTATATTGCGTCAACTGTAGCTCCTGGATTAGTTGGTTGTTTACGAGTTGGATCTATAACCGCAAGATCACTTTGCATGTTACATTCAAAACCATTTTTGGGAATTCATCATTTGGAGGGTCATTTATCTTCAATTCTATTTTCAGAAAACTATCCAAAGAAATCTTTTCTTACATTACTTGTTAGCGGCGGGCATACTGAATTGATAAAGGTAGATGATAATAGGGGGATGCAAAGACTTGGGAAAAGTTTTGATGATGCTGCTGGAGAAGCCTTTGATAAAGTTGGCAGACTATTAGGTCTTGGTTATCCAGGAGGACCGGCAATTGAAAAGATTGCTAAAAATGGGGACCCAATGAAATTTAATCTACCAAAATGTAGAATCTCTGATAAAAAAGGTGGATTTCTTAAATATGATTTCTCTTTTAGTGGTTTAAAAACTGCCGTATTAAGATTAGTTGAGAGAATAAATTTGGCTGGGAAGACCGTTCCAATTCCAGATATTGCTGCAAGTTTTGAGAGAGTTGTGGCAGAGGTCTTGGTAGAGAGAACAATAAAATGCGCAGAAGATCATAGATTGGATAATGTAGTTGTGGTTGGGGGAGTGGCTGCTAACAATACATTAAGAAAAATGATGATTAGTGAAGCTAGTAAAAAATCTATTAAAGTTCATTTAGCTCCTCTTGATCTTTGTACAGATAATGCGGCAATGATTGGAGCGGCGGCTTTGTTCAGAATCAAATTTAAGGATCATTTAAGTAACCTTAAATTAGGTGTCGCAGGAAGACTATCAATTGAACAAGCAAATACCCTTTATGAAGAAAACCCTCCTTTCTAATTTCAATGAACAAACAACCTCCTAAAATCGAGATTAAAGAGACAAAAAACTTAGTTGATAAAAAGGAATTGAATTTGTGGAAAAGAGGTTTTACCCCTCAAGCTGAAATATGGAATGGAAGGATGGCAACTGTTGGTATAGGAATTATTTTCATAATTATTGCTTTGATAAGCCAGTTTTCTTAATAAAAATAAAATTAATTTTCTTAAAAGTATTTTTGAAATAATTTTTTAAAATACTCTTGTTAAATCGATGAATTAAATTAAAAACTATTGTTTTTATTGGACTAGAGATAAGATTATTGATTTAATCAAAATAATAAATGTTTTTATTATTTGTAATTTTATATGACGCCTGAAAGGCTTGGATTACTTTGGGGGATAACTGTATTTGCAGGGGCTTGCGCTCGATTATTTTCTTCTTTTACAGGATTCCCAAGTGTTGTTCTTTTATTGCTTTCTGGATTATTAATTGGAAGATCAGGATTGGGACTTGTTGAACCTTTAGATCTCGGGCAAGGACTTGAAACTATTGTGGGACTCTTGGTCTGTTTGGTTCTTTTTGAAGGGGGATTGAATTTAAAACTGCCTGAGGGGAATATAAGAAATACTGTTTTAAAAATTTCATTGGTAAGACTTTTTATTTCATTATCAGCGGGAATTTTCATTGCTCATTGGCTGGCTGGCCTCTCATGGCAGGTCGCAGGAATATATAGTGCCATAGTTCTAGCTACTGGACCAACAGTTGTCTCTCCATTAGTGGAACAAATAAAATTAGCTTCCCCACTCTCGGAAGTTTTAAAAGCTGAAGGGTTGCTGCTTGAACCAATTGGTGCAGTACTAGCATTACTGCTTTTAGAATTGACTTTAGGGGATCTTCGTGGGATTAACGATGTATTTATAGCATTAATGCAAAGATTAGGGGGAGGAGTTTTAATCGGATTAAGTGCAGGATGGTTACTATCAGAAATTTTAAAAAAAATAAAAAATGAAGCCTCATTTGGTATAGAGCTTCAAGTTACCCTTGGATTTATTTTCCTTGTGTATGGAATTTGCGAATATTTTTTACCAGAATCAGGCTTGCCGGCTTCAGTCGCGGCAGGTTTTATTGTAGGCAAAAGAGAAGTTATAGATAAGGAGAGATTGGATAATCTAATAGGTGAATTAGCTCAATTAGCAATAACAGTTCTTTTCCCTCTTTTGGCCGCTGACGTTTCTTGGGGTGAATTAAGTCCGCTAGGCTGGGGAGGGGTTGTTTGCGTTTTTATGTTGATGGTAATTGTTCGCCCTATCTCTATCTGGATAGCAACAATAGGGAGAGACTTGAACTTAAAAGAAAAAATATTTTTAGCCTGGTTAGCCCCAAGAGGTATTGTTACTGCGGCTGTAGCTTCTCTTTTTTCTATCAGATTAGAGCAGGCTGGTATCCTTGGGGCTGGCCGTCTACAAGGTTTAGTTTTTCTTACTATTTTGATGACAGTAGGAATACAAGGACTTTCAGCTAAACCTTTGGTAAATAGACTTAAATTAGGCCAAAAAAATAATTTTGATTGATTAAAGACATCTTTCAATTCGAGTTCTATCAGTTTTACTTTCTGCGAAAAGCTCCCAACTTTGAATTAAATCTGGCCCACTGAGAGATCCAAAAAAGGCTACTCTTAGTGATTTCATTAATATCCCTTTTTTAATATTATGCTTTTTTGAGATTTCGTTTATTATTTCTTTGGCTTTCTCTTTATTTAGTTTTATAGTATTTTTCTCAATTAAATAATTTAAGATTAGTTTTAAAGATAATTTGCTTTCCCGGATTTCCAGAAAATCTTGACCTTCTTTTTGAATTGTAGGTATCAAGAAAAATGGTTTTGATTGATCAATTGAATCTTTTAAAAGAGTCATAGAGTCTCTAATCAAAATTGCTAATTTATTAGCCCATTCTTCAGATGGCGGCTTCCAACCATTGTCGTCCCAGTATTTTCTCATGATCTCAATTAACTTAATTGATTCAATATTTTTTATATATTGAGAATTAATCCAGTTGAGTTTTTCCCAACTAAATTTGGCTCCAGCTTTATTTATTTCTGATAAGTCAAAAATTTTAGATATCTCTTCAAGAGAAAGTATTTCTCTGTCGGCAGATTTTGGAGACCAACCTAAAAATGCCATATAGTTCGATAGGGCCTCAGGTAAATATCCCATTTCTCTAAATTCGTCGATTGAAGTAACGCAATCTCTCTTAGATAATTTTTTCCCTTCGCTATTCAGTATTAAGGGTGTATGCGAAAAAGTTGGTAAATTAAAATTTAATGCTTTATAAATCAATATTTGTTTTGCAGTGTTCGAGATATGGTCTTCACCCCTTACAACGTGAGTAATATTCATGAAATTATCATCAACTACTACTGCAAGATTATACAAAGGATCACCAATCTCATATCCCTTAGCCCTTCTTGATAAAACTAAATCACCGCCCAAATCCTTACCTTGCCATTTGATTTCGCCTCTTATCTGATCTATCCATTTAATTTCAATTTTTTCATCAATCTTAAATCTTATTACCGAAGTCCGCCCTTGGGATATGAATGTTTCTATTTCTTCTTTTGAAAGACTTCTGTGTCTATTATCATGCTTTGGAGGTAATCCTTTCTTTTTTTGTTCTTCTCTTAATTCAGATATTTCATCTTCTGATGTAAAGCACCTATATGCAGCTCCACATTCCAATAGTTTTTTGATATAACTTTTGTGAATCGAAATTCGGTCACTTTGCTTTATAGGTTCTTCATCCCATTTAAGCCCAAGCCATTTCAAGCCTTCTAATATATTTTTTGTATATTCAGATTTAGATCGAAGAAAATCTGTATCTTCTATTCTGATAAGAAATTTTCCACCTATTTTTTGTGCATACAACCAATTGAATAGTGCTGTTCGTGCTGTCCCAATATGAAATAAACCCGTTGGACTCGGGGCTAGTCTTAAACGTTTTTCCAAATTTCTTTTAGAAAAAACGGGACCGACGGGATTCGAACCCGCAACTTCCGCCGTGACAGGGCGGTGCTCTAACCAGTTGAACTACGGTCCCAGAGTTTTGTTCTAAATTTATTTAGAACTTCATTCTTAAAATTATCAGATCATAATACTTAATTTATGGGGTTGTAATAAAAAAAATTTATTAATTTGAGGATTTACAGAAATAATTAGTCTTTTAACTGCCTTAGTGTAAACAACTATTTATTTCTGAGGTCTAAAACCAGCAGGTTCTATCAACCTAACTTGATTGCCTCTAGCAGTAAATTCTCTGCCTTGGTCACTTTGTACGACAACTCTCCCACCAGACTTAACTCTGATAACTCTTGCACGAACCCATCCTAAAGCCGCTGATTCGAGGACTTTAACTACGTCCCCGGGTTGAAGATCTAACTCCATCTTATGAAAAAATGATTTACATAATGTTGATCAAACGCGTCGTGGAGGACTTGAACCCCCGACATCAGGTTTTGGAGACCTGCGTTCTACCAACTGAACTAACGACGCATTTAAATAATTATAAGCGTCTTTGTGACCAATAAGTTGATTAATTTACAACTTTATCGATCAAAGCGTTGTTTTACGCGAGTAGCTTTTCCTACTCTATCTCTCAGATAGAATAACTTAGCTCTTCTTACTTTACCTCTACGTTCAACTTTTAGAGAGGCAACCTGTGGACTATGTAGCATAAATACTCTTTCAACACCTATACCCTGAAAAATTCTTCTAACTGTAATAGTCTGGTTAATTCCTCCATGTCTTTTTGCTATGACAACGCCTTCATAAGGTTGGACTCTTTCTTTATTACCTTCTGTAATTTTCACACCAACTTTAACAGTGTCCCCAACATAAATTTCAGGTAATTCTTTTTTTAATTGTTCGTTCTCAAATTCCTTAATAAGATTGGATGCGCTTAAGGTTTGCGTAGTCTCAGAAACCGTATTTTTTTCTTTTTGTTCAACTGCCACATCAACTGATGCTCCAGCTTTAATACCGGTTTCTAAATCCTTCTCTTGTTTCTCTTTGGCCATTTTGGTCATTATTATCCTACAAGTTCTATATCTTAACCTTTTGACTCGCCTTTAGTAACCTTTTTGGTAAATGAAATTGTTTTTGAAAACATTTGGAATCCTGTGACGAGCATCCATAAAACTCCAAGGGAATTAAATATTACGTATATAAGTTCTCCATTATCTCCAAGCCATTCGCCCTCATGGAGAGACATTAACCAATGAACTTGTTCTCTAGAGTAACCCAGTAAATCTTTTGAAACCCTATAAAGAAGACCTGTAATTGAAGATATAAATAAGGGAAGAAAAATCCAGGGCGCCAAAGCCTTATGAAATTGCCTAGAATTAAATAAAGTTTTCATTTTCGTTTCTTTCCCATTGTTATTGATAGATTTAAGATAGCCAAGATCATAAAGGCTATTTTGAAGATATTTACCTATTACTATTATTTATTCCAATGAGACATTTTGCAGATCTTTTGTTAAATAAAAATAATTCCAAAGCTAATGATCAAGTCCCCTTTATTCAGAGGAGAAGAGGAATTGAAATAAAGTCGTCACGGGAAATAAATTTGATGAAAAAATCTAGCAGAATTGTAGCTACTGTTTTGAGAGAAATTAATGACTTAATTAAACCTGGAATGAGTACAAAAGATTTAGATGATTTCGCAGAAAAGAGGATAAAAAGTTTTGGAGCTGTCCCAAGTTTCAAGGGCTACCATGGTTTCCCTTCTAGTATTTGTTCTAGTATTAATAATGAGGTTGTACATGGTATTCCAAGTAAAAATAAAATAATTAAAAATGGTGACTTGGTTAAAATTGATACAGGGGCATATTTAGATGGTTTCCATGGAGATAGTTGTATATCAATTTGTGTAGGAGAAGTTAGTCCAAAGGCTCAAAAACTTAGTGATATAGCTTTTAAAGCATTGTATGCGGGGCTTTCGAAAATCAAGGCAGGTAATACACTTCTAGATGTGGCTGGGGAAATCGAAGACGTTGTTGTAAAAAATGGCTTTAGTGTTGTAGAAGACTATACAGGTCATGGTGTTGGACGAAATCTTCATGAAGAACCATCGGTATTTAATTTTCGGACCAAAGAATTGCCTAACGTTGTCCTTCGCGAAGGAATGACATTAGCGGTTGAACCCATTGTTAATGAAGGGACTAAATTTTGCAAAACACTAAATGATAGATGGACCGTAATAACAAAAGATGGAAAACTATCAGCCCAATGGGAGCATACAATAGTTGTTTTAAAAGATGGTATTGAAATATTGACAGATCGAGATTTTTAGGAACTAAGATTTATATTTATAGATAATTTGGCAATATAAAAAATTAAAAAATTCTTTCAATGGGAAAATTACATAAGTTAAAGGGTTTGGACTAATTATTACTAAATAATTTTTTGAATTGGCTAAATCATAAATTTTTTTTGAAACAAATTTGGGACTCATTATTCCTAGAGGATTTAATTCTGATTTAAAAGGCCCTAAGATAATTTTTTTAATTATTAATTTTTTCTTTGTATTTTTGTCCAGTAGATTTTTTTTGAAAGAAACTAATTGACCAATAAGGGATTTACTAATCTCATATGACGGATTTAGGGCGGGTAATATTTCTGCTTCAGATGTATTTATCCAAATCTCTTTTTTTATTTGTGAATCATTGCTTAGAGCAATATCTTCAAATAAATTTAGAAATTTGAATTTGCTTAATGCATTTATCTCAATTGAGTTTTCATAATTAGAATTTTCTCTACTCAAATCATATACACCATGGTTCAAAATTAAAATGTCTATATTCTCTAATTGTTTTTTTAATGACGACTCCTTCCCACATTCCCATTTAATCCATTCATTTGGAGATTCAAGATTTATTTCATAATTATTTTTACTATGAGTAAATCCAATCACTTTATACCCTTTTTGACGAAACAACTTTGTCAATTCTTTCCCTAGCGCACCTGAGGCTCCAGTAATCCCTATGGTTTTTTTGTTTTTGGTTGGATTTATCATTTTGCTTGATTTTTATGAGATACCAAAGAATTAAAATAAATTTACCAAAAAAAGATTATTTATTTTTTTATTTGATTAAAACTCATAAATAAATATTTGTTTAGTTCTGAAAAAAATATTATCTTAAACCTATTAATAAATAATTTACTAAATTATGAGCGATATATTATTAATTGGCTCATGTGAGCCATTTAGTGGTAAGTCTGCAATGGTTCTTGGGATAGCAAAAAAACTTTTACAGAAGAAAAAAAAAGTACGCATTGGAAAACCTTTAGCAACGTGTATTGAACTTACAAATCTTCCCTCAATGTCTTATGAAGGATTAATAGATGATGATGTGAAGTTTATTGGATCAACTTTAAATATCGAAGAGGAGAATTTAATTTCTTCAGTAGGGTTATTGGATAATATCTCAGCTGAAAAAAGAATCTTCAATAAAGACTTACTCCCAGGAAAAGGTTTTGATCAGATTGAAGGATTGGTCAATGATGATTTTGAAGGTCTTAATATTTTAGAGGCAGCAGGAAGTCTTCATGAGGGTATGATTTATGGCTTAAGTCTCCCGCAACTAGCTAGGGATTTAGATGCGAAAGTTCTAATTGTGAATTTATGGGAAGATTGTAAAAGTGTGGATGCATTACTTGATGCGAAAAAACAATTAGGTGAAAAATTGGCTGGAGTTGTATTAAATGGAGTTTTGACGCAAGAACTCGAAAAAGTAAAAAATGAAATAATACCCTCTCTTAAAGATCTGGATATTGAAGTGTTTGGAGTGATGCCTAAATCACCACTTCTTAGAAGTGTCACTGTAGGTGAGCTTGTAAGAAGACTAGATGCCCAAGTAATTTGTTGCCCCGAAAAAGATCAATTGCTTGTTGAAACATTAAGTATTGGTGCAATGGGGGTAAATTCTGCAATGGAATTTTTCAGGAGAAGACGTAATATGGCTGTAGTTACTGGAGCTGATAGAACTGATATCCAACTTGCTGCTTTGGAGGCTTCGACTCAATGCCTTATTTTAACTGGTTTAGGAGATCCTTTGTCACAATTAATTCATAGAGCGGAGGAATTAGAGGTGCCAATTTTAAAAGTGGAATTAGATACTCTTTCCACAGTAGAAATTATTGAACAAGCTTTTGGTCATGTCAGAATACATGAATCAATTAAAGCTTCTTATGCTATTCAATTAGTTCAAGAGAATGTAAATCTAAAAAGAATTCTCGAAAAGATAGATTTTCCCTGCAATTTTTCAGATAAATGCTAATTTCAAATATAGGAACTTTATTATTTTGAGTCGCTCTTTAGATCTACCAGCAACTGAAGGAGTTGATACCTTAGCTCAAGAACTTGCAAAACTCCAAGATAATGGGAAAAGGAAAATTGCTTTTTTGGGTAGTAGGCACGTACCGGTTGTCGATATTCACTTAATTGAGTTGATAGCAAGGTCCTTAGCAGAAGAAGGTCATAATATCCTAACTTCTGGATCTCAAGGTGTTAATGCAGCTGTTATTCGAGCTGTCTTAGATATTAATCCATCATTATTAACTGTTTTATTACCCCAAAGTCTTGATAGACAAATACCTGAAATAAAGGATCAACTTGAGAGGGTTATGCATTTGGTTGAAAAAAGTGAAAATGATGAATTACCTCTGCCACTAGCAAGTAGTCTTTGTAATCAAGAAATTATTTCTAGGTGTGATCAATTAATATGCTTTGCCTTCCACGATAGTGAAACTTTGCTAAATAGTTGTAGATGCGCGGAAGAAATGGGCAAAGTGGTTAGTTTGTTATTTTTTGATTAAATTAACCAATTTCCCCTTATAAAAAGATGATTTATGCTAATAATATTTAGCATTTAAAAATTTACTATGGCAGAAAGTTTTTCATTTGATGTAGTTTCTGATTTTGATAGGCAAGAATTAGTCAATACTTTGGATCAAGTTAAAAGGGAAATTTCTCAGCGTTATGATCTGAAGGACACAGACACTTTGGTTGATTTAGATAAGGAAAATATTTTTATAATCACTAATAGTGAGCTAACGTTAAATGCTGTCAATGACATAATTAGACAAAAGGCAATAAAAAGAAACTTATCCTTAAAAATATTTGACTATGGGGATATTGAAATAGTGAGTGGTAATAAAATTAAACAGACAATTTTATTAAAACAAGGAATTAAACAAGAAATTGCAAAAAAAATCAGTAAAAATATTAGAGATCAAATTAAAAAAATTAATGTCAGCATCAATGGAGAAACACTCAGAGTTGCTAGTAAGAGCAAAAATGATCTTCAATTGGCAATTAAGATTGTTAGTGAGTTAGAGGAGTCTTTGAATATTCCTCTAAAAGCTAATAACTTTAGATAAGATCTTTAGTAAGGATATTTTAAAAATATGGCAGATTATTCAGATTCTCTCATTAACTCATTGATTAAGAATGTAAAAGAGTACCCTCGTTTTTCAAAAGAAGAAATAGAGAAATTTTGTTGGATGGCGGTCCATGAGCATAAGCATGGTGTATTACCCTCCGAATATGATATCAGGGAGATAGATGAAGATCTTTATTTGGAACTTTTGCAAGAATTTAAATCAAATATCCATTAATTAAAATCTATATTTAAACTTACAATTATTAAAAAAATATTTTAATTAAATGTCTTACTAATGCACTAATTAGTCTATTTAAATATGATTGATTAAAAGAATAAAATTTAATGTCAACATCCTTTAAAAATGTTACACCAACAGGTCCTGGTGGGACAGCAACACTACTGATTGTACTCTCTTTTACTGGCTTTCTTTTGCTCACCCAATCATTATTTGTTGTACCTTCTGGACAAGTTGCAGTTGTTACAACACTAGGGAAAGTAAGTGGCCCCTCTAGGAGAGCTGGTTTAAACTTTAAACTTCCATTTATTCAGTCTGTATATCCATTTGATATAAAAACTCAAGTTCAACCAGAAAAATTTGAAACGCTAACCAAAGATCTTCAAGTTATTAGAGCTACGGCTACTGTTAAGTATTCAGTAAAACCTAATGAGGCAGGAAGGATCTTCGCAACAATTGCAAGCAGAAATAGCGATGTTTATCAGAAAATTGTTCAGCCATCTTTGCTAAAAGCTCTAAAATCAGTCTTTTCTCAATATGAGCTGGAAACAATTGCTACTGAATTCGCAGTAATTTCTGAAAAAGTTGGCGACACCGTTGCACAAGAATTAAATTCATTCGATTATGTAGATGTTAAGAGTTTAGATCTTACTGGATTAGAGATTGCTGAAGAATATAGAGCTGCGATTGAACAAAAGCAAATAGCTGGTCAGCAATTACTAAGAGCAAAGACTGAAGTTGAAATCGCTGAACAAGAAGCTCTTAGATATGAAACATTAAATAGAAGTCTCGACGATCAGGTCCTTTTTAAATTATTTCTCGACAAATGGGATGGTAGTACACAAGTTGTTCCTGGCCTACCAGGTTCAGAGGGAGGTAGTCCTCCAGTAATAGTTGGTGGTAGGAGATAATTACTTAAAAATAATCTTTGTATAAGTTTTAATCATTTATTTATTTTTCTTTCTTTAATGAGTATGAGTAAATGACTATTTTTTTATCTCATTGAAAGATTCGTCAAAAGCCTCGATAGTTTTATCAATTTCTTCTTCGCTGTGAGCTAATGATGTGAAGCCGGCTTCGAAAGGACTTGGAGCTAAGTAAATTCCTCTTCGGAGCATTTCTCTGTGCAACTTACCAAAAAGTTCGGCATCATTTGTTTTAGCTTCATTAAAGTTTCTAACTGGCCCATCACATAAGAAAAAACCAAACATAGCACTTACACTTCCACCATTAATAGCTATACCGTTATTTTCTGCAGATTGAATTATTCCTTCAATTAATCTAGAAGTTAATGAATCAAGTTTGTCGTATGTACCTTCTTGTTTGAGTAATTCAAGAGTTTTTATCCCAGCAGTCATTGCGAGTGGATTACCGCTCAAAGTACCTGCTTGGTAAACCGGTCCTGCAGGAGCCACCATTGACATTATTTCTTTTTTACCTCCGTATGCACCAACAGGTAGGCCTCCACCAATTACTTTCCCGAGGGTGGTTAAATCAGGAGTTACACCAAACTTTTCTTGTGCGCCTCCATAACTTATTCTGAATCCAGTCATTACTTCGTCAAAAACTAATAAGGACCCATTCTCAGTTGTTAATTCTCTTAATCCTTCCAAGAATCCAGGTTCCGGAGTAATAAATCCAGCATTACCAACGATAGGCTCAAGGATAACCCCCGAAATGGCATCAGGATTTTCAGAAAATAATTTTTTTACTGCTTCAAGGTCATTGTAGGGAGCAGTAAGTGTGTTAGCAGTTGTCGTCCTTGGAACACCTGGAGAATCTGGTAAACCTAGAGTGGCTACACCTGATCCTGCCTTCACCAAAAACATATCTGCATGACCGTGATAGCAACCATCAAATTTAATAACTTTATCTCTTCCAGTAAATGCTCGCATAAGTCTCAAAACTGCCATGCATGCTTCAGTTCCACTATTAACAAATCTAACCATTTCTACGGAAGGTACTGCATCAATGACCATTTCAGCAAGTTTGTTCTCTAGAACGCATGGAGCACCAAAGCTAGTACCTTTCTCAATTGCTTCATGTAATGCTGTTATAACTTCAGGGTGGGCATGTCCACATATAGCCGGTCCCCAACTACCTATATAGTCAATATATCTATTTCCATCAATATCCCAAGCGAAGGGACCTTTGACTCTATCAAAAACAATTGGCTGGCCTCCTACAGACTTAAAGGCTCTTACTGGAGAGCTTACTCCTCCAGGCATTAGTTCTTGGGCAGCAGAAAAAATTTCTTCTGATTTGGTGTAATTTAATATGTCAGTCACGATTTAGCTAAATGATGTTTTGAGAAAAATCTTGTCATGTTCTAAATTAGAAATAAGTAAAAATTTTGTCAATCAGATTGAAATTCTACATTATGATATTTTTATTGCGATAGTTTGGATTGTAAATTATTAATTTCAAAAGAAAACTCTATAAAAACATATTCTATTTTAGATAACTCTTTATTAATAAGCGTTTCCATGCATTTAAGAAGAGATTAAATTTATTTTTTTATATTTCGAAAAAATTATCCTCATCCTCAAAAAAATCTTCATTTATACCGTTTAAGTTAAGTTCTATCATTACAGGGGCATGATCGCTTGGGCGTAAATTACCTCTTGGTGAGCAGTCTATGACACAACTTTTAAGTTTTGATGTCAGTTCTTTGCTGATATATATATGGTCTATTCTCCAACCCTTATTTAATTCAAATCCGTTATTACGGTAATCCCACCAACTCCAATGGCCTGTATTTTGTTCAAAAATTCTGAAAGAATCTATTAATCTTTTTTTCAATACATTTTTTAGTGCATTTCTCTCTATCTCAGATGCCATAATTCCTCCTTCATATTTCTTTGGATCATGAATATCCAAGTTAGATGGAGCAACATTAAAATCACCCATTAGACAAATTAATTCTCCTTTTTTTTCTTGTTCATCCAAAAATGAAGATAAACAATTTAACCAATTAATTTTGTAGGCGAACTTACTAGAATCTAGAGAGGAGCCGTTTGGAACATAGACATTTATTATTTTTATCCCATTAATATCAGCAGAAATTAATCTTTTTTGATCTAGGAAAATTTCGGAATTTTGATTAGACTCTGTACAACCGTTGAATCCTTTTTTGACATTTTCTGGCTTTATTTTTGAAATAATAGCCACACCGTTGTATGATTTTTGTCCGTAGATCTCTAATGAATAACCTAATTTTTCAAAAGGTTCAACCGGGAAATTATCATCCATCACTTTTGTTTCTTGCAAACATAGAATATCTGGATTTACTTGATTAATCCAATCAATGATTTGTGAAAGTCTGGTTCTTATTGAGTTAACATTCCAAGTTGCTATTAACAAATTTCTACCAAATTATGTAAAATTAAGTTAGCAGAAAATTTTGACATTAAAGAATTTTGAAATTAAATAAAATGAAAAATAATGTATGCAAAAGCCTGCAAATACCAATAACTTTCGTAATATCTTTTATTTTGTTAACTTCCTTAAAGGGTGATTACCTAAATGCAGAAGATTTATTTGGAAAATTAGAAATTGAAAACTCAACTAAAACCGATGAGGATAGTTTAGGTCTTCCAACCAATCCTTTTGAAATCGTAGAAATGATTCGAAGACAAAATAGTATGAATGATGCGACTAATCCTTCTGATGCTATTGACGATGCGTTAAAGTCTTTCAATAGTTTGGAGGAAGAATAAAAATTCTAATACGATAAATTATTATTTTCAAAATTTTAATATGTTAAAAAACCCTATACCAAAAGTTACTAACCAATTACAGCACAGAGCAATCGGTATTATTAATGGTAAATTTACACCTCATGTTAGTGAGCAACTAAATAGAGGCTTTTTGATTGACAATAAAGGCGAAAAAATTGAAACAGTAGTACTAGGTAAAGCATTATCACTTTTAAAAAAGCATATTGATTTAAAGAAAAGCTATTATTGGATTGTTTATCCAAAGAATAAAAATACTCAAAACTTACATTTACAGGTTGCAGGTATCTGGGATCCCTATCAATTGAATGACTTCCCAAATGATTCTTCAAAAACTAACTTCTCTAAATTACTAGAAGAATTAGATCTAAAAGATAATTATTTTTCTGTTCGAGGAGAATTAGTTTTTGTCAACACTCAAAAGAAAGAAATTGTTATTAAGATCAGCCCAGTTCTAAAGTTAAAAAAATTAAAAAACAAAAATTTTAAATTAGTCATTAAAGGAGAACTTTCTCTTGAACTTCTTCATAGCTTTGTAAGTCTAGATATCAACAGAGATGGGAATTCTTTGAATTTAATAAATTACGAAGTGATTGAAAAAAATCTTTCTGAAAAAAACTAGAATGAAAGTTTATTATTCAGCATAATTTTACCAGTCAAGAAATCTTTAATTTATGGAAGATGTTTTTATTGAATGTTCTCCTGGTATATCTGGAGATATGTTGTTAGGAGCTTTTTATGATTTAGGGGTGCCTAAAGAAGTTATTGAACAACCACTTATTGATCTTGGATTAAAGGATTTATATCAAATAGACTTTAAGGAATCAAAAAGTTGTTCAATCCGAGGCATAAAAACAAAGGTTGAGAGTATTGATTGTAGTCCTATCAAAAGAACTTGGAAGAGTATTAAGGAACTTATATTAAATGGCCACTTGGAAGAAAATTTAAAAAAAATAATTTATGGAGTATTTGAATCTTTAGCAATTGCCGAAGGAAAAGTTCATGGCATTAAATCTGATGATGTCCATTTTCATGAAATTGGAGCTATAGACTCATTGGTGGATGTCATTGGAGTATGTGCTGCATTGAATTACTTAAATCCCAAGAAGGTCTATTGTAATGAACCAATTTTGGGGAAAGGCTTTGTTCAGACTGAACATGGTAAATTATCTGTACCAGCTCCTGCTGTAATAGAGCTAGTAAGACAAAAAAATATCAAGGTCTTATCACACTGTAACTCAATAGAGGGCGAACTCTCAACACCAACTGGCATCGCTTTACTTGTTAATCTAGTCGACTACCCAGAACCTCCTTCAAGGTATTCTATTAACTCTTACGGAGTAGGTATTGGGAACCTAAAATTTCCATTCCCTAATTTGGTAAGAGTTTATAAAATTACCTCATTTAATAATGCTTCTTTTAACGATAATGAACAAATTAGTCCAAAGCGTGAAGAGATAATTATTCAAGAAGCATGGATTGATGACCAAACGCCCGAAGATATATCTAATTTTGTCGAGAAACTTAGAAACGAGGGAGCTTATGACGTTTCTTACCAAGCTATTAATATGAAAAAAAATAGAATTGGATTTTCTATTCAAGCAATCTTGCCCATAGAGAAAAAAGAATTTTTTAGGCGATTATGGTTTGATTATTCCAATACTATTGGGGTTCGTGAAAGGACACAATATAGATGGATATTACTTAGACGAAGAGGAGAATGTTCAACGATTTTTGGAAATATAAAAGTAAAACAAACTTTGAAACCAGACGGATCAATTATTATGAAACCAGAAAATGATGAGGTCTTAAGATTAAATTTAGAACATAAAATATCAACTTACGAAATAAGAAAAATAATAAAAGAATCAAGTAAAAAATTTAGAGCATTTGAAAATTGGAAATGAGATTCAATATAAGTAAGCAACTACAATTGAAATTCATTAAAAAAATTAATTTTGGAAATTTAAAGAGTATTTTCTTTATTTCAAGCTTGTTATATTTTTGCATCTATTTTTTTGATAATATGGATCAAATTTCGTTTGGTATCAATTTAGAAAGAAATGGAATTAATCTTTTCTTATCATTTTTATTTTGTGTTTTAAGTATTTACTTGAACGCTTATGCATGGAAATATATTGTTAAATGGTTCGGGAAAGAATTTAAAAGTAATAACCTTATCTCTTTTTATGTTTTAACCAATATTCTTAAATATGTTCCAGGAGGGATTTGGCATTTTGTTGAAAGATTTAATTTTATAAAAAAAATAAGTAATCCACAGATTGCTTTATATTCGACGCTCATAGAACCTTATTTTATGTTGAGTGGATCTTTTCTCTTGGCATCGCTTGGATTGATTTTTTCACCACTTTATTTTTTTTTAATTTTTCCTTTAGTATTCTTAAATAGGAAATTAATTTATCTTATTTTAAAAAGAATAGGGTTTCTTAAGGGAAAAGTATTTGAGGTTCTGAGACTTCCAAATTCAAAGAACTTTTATGCAAAGAGAATAAATATAATTTCTTTTTTCCCTACTAGAGCTTTATTACTTGAAATTGGTTTTGTTTTATCTAAATTTGTTGGTTTTTATATTTGCTTAAATACTTTTTATACAACTAATAATCTGAACAGTATATTTTTGTTAGTAATTTTTTCTTTGTCATGGTCTTTAGGCTTGGTAGTCCCAACAGCTCCAGGAGGAGTTGGAGTTTTTGAGGCTTGTCTCCTTTTTTTGGTTGGTAAAAGTATTCCACAAAATATAATTCTCATTAGCTTAATTTATTTTAGAGTTATATCAACCTCTGCGGATTTGTTGTTAAGCTTGCCTTTTTTAATAAGAAAACTCTCCAAAAAAATTTAGTTTTTTTCTAAACTTGGTACCAATATAATTGATGCAATAAGGCCTAAAGTCATTATAAAAATGGCTGGTAATATTGCCTCTACCATTCTTTCATCTCCAGCATATTGATATATTCTCACAGATAATGTATCAAAATCGAATGGCCTTAAAATAAAGGTTATGGGTAATTCTTTTATAGTGTCTACAAAAACTAAAAGTGAGCCTACAAAAATTGGTCCCTGGAGAAGTGGTAGATGAATTCTTTTGATAACTCCCAGCCAATCCTCTCCTAATCCAAGTGCTGCTTCATCTAGACTAGGGGAGATTCTCTCAAGACTTGAATCAATTGAACCCTTTGAAATAGTTAGAAATCTGACAAGATAACCCCAAACTAATAAGCAAATAGCAATGAAATTAAATTTTGAAGAAGAAATGCTTATTAAAGATAAAGCTAATACAGTTCCTGGGATTGCGTAACCTATCCCTGCAAGATTTGTTATTAGTCCTAGTAAAAAGCTTTTATTTGGACGTCTGGCTAGTGAAATCATTAAGGAGAATAGCATCGTTATTAATGCAGTAAAAAATCCTAGACTTATGGTCCTGAATGATAGGGTAAGCAATTCTATAGACAACCCTTTTTGAATTTGATCTATATTGAGCAGAACCCAAAAACATGGAATTCCAAAAGAGAAAATTGGAGGAAATAAAGATAAGGTTATTGCTAAAAGAGCTCTAGTTTTTTTTAATTCCCACCCTTGAGAATCTCTTGATGCAGGATTCTCACTCCACCTCTTTGATTTTCTTCTAGAGAATTTTTCAAAAATAATTAATGTAAAAATTATAAATAAGGCTACCAAAGATAGTCCAATAGCACTTTTTGGATTTCCATCAATTATCCAATTTTCAGCTATACCTGTTGAAATACTTGGAATGTTTAGTAATGCAAATGTACCTAACTCATTCATTACTTCCATACACATTAAACTAATTCCTGTTATGAGCGCTGGTAACGCCATTGGAAAAGCGATTTTAAAGAAGCTTCTCCAGGGCCCAACTCCCAATCCTCTACTAGCATTGATTTGATTTACTCCAAATTTATTAAAACTTTCGTTGGCAAGAATAAATACATATGGATAAGTAGAAATTGAAAGTATTAATACCCCCCACCATAAACCTGTTACTTGATACCCAAAGATACTTCCTAAATCCTGTAAAACAGCTGTTATTAGGTAGGCTGGGGCAGCTAAAGGAATTAGCTGACAAATACGGAGAACTTTTCTGAACTTAAAATCGCAATTTGAAAGCAACCATCCATTTAAAGTGCCTAATCCTCCTCCAAAAAAACTTGTGAGTACCAAAACTTTTAAAGTTTCTAATACCTCTTCTCCTCCAGCAATACCCAATGAAAAATTCCCACTTATAACATTTAAAAATCCTTCAAGAAGAAAATTCGAGATTGGAATGATTACTAAGAGTGCAACAAAAAACGAAGTAAAATAAAATAGTTTTAATTCAGTTAATGCTTTTTTAAATCCTTTAATAAGTACTTTCAAAAATTAATAAATCCTAATACGAAAATTTAATCTGAGCTAAATCTACACGATGAAAGTTGATTCTTAATAGTTTGATGATCTAAGTTTCTTCCAATTAATACTATCTTATTAGATTTTTCTTTTGTCCATTCTTCATCATCTAGAGAAAATCTTTTTCCAGATAGGTGAAAAATATGTTTTCTTTCACTTTCTATAAACCATAATATTCCTTTTGCCCTAAATACATTTTGTGAGATTTGATTATCTAAAAAATATTGAAACTTCCTTAAGGAAAATGGTTCATATGTTTCATAAGAAACTGATGTAAACCCCTCTATACTATTAATCAAATCGTGAGAATGAGAAGAGTGATCGTGAGAATGAGAAGAGTGATCGTGAGAATGAGAAGAGTGATCGTGAGAATGAGAAGAGTGATCGTGAGAATGAGAAGAGTGATCGTGAGAATGAGAAGATTGGTCGTGTGAGTTTTCTTTTACATCTTCTTTATCCTTATCGGATTGAAAATTATCTGTTTCAAATAGACCTACACTCATTATTGTTTGTAATCCAACTTCACTATTGGTTGATCTCAATATCCTTGGTTCTTTTTTTATTTTATTTATAAATTTTTCGATTTTCTTTAATTTTTCTTCATTGACTAAATCACATTTATTTAGAAGAAGGATATCTCCGTATAAAATCTGAGAATAGGCGACACTTGAATTATTAATTTCAAAATCAAAATTTTCTCCATCAATGACAGTGATTATCGAATCTAATCTTACTTTTTCTCTAAGATCACCAGCCGCAAAAGTCATAGCTACTGGCAATGGATCTGCTAATCCAGTTGTTTCAACAATCAAATAGTCTAATTTTTCAGCTCTTTCTAAAACTTTGGATACGGTATTTAATAATTCGCCATTGATAGAGCAACATATACATCCATTATTTAATTCGATCATATCTTCTGAGCCTTCTATTATTAAGTCATTATCTATTCCGATCTCTCCAAATTCGTTGACTAAAACAGCTGTTTTAATACCAACTTGATTTTTTAAAATATGATTCAGAAGTGTAGTTTTGCCAGAACCCAAAAATCCACTAATAATAGTAACTGGCAATAAATTTTTAGACATTTTGAATAGTTTGAAAACAAGTTTATATTTTTATTGATCGAAAATTTTGTTGATTTCCGAAGCTAATGTTTGATCCAGATTCGTAATACCTCCTAGATCATGTGTATTTAATTTAATTATTACTTTTGCATAAACATTCTCCCAGTTAGGATGATGATTATATTTTTCACAGATTAAGGCAACCTTAGTCATAAAAGCAAAGGCTTCAATGAAATTAGCGAAGTTAAATTCTCTTTGGATTTGTTTAGATTTAATTTCCCAGCCAGGTATTTTGACAACTAATTCGTTCAATTCTTCATCTTGCAAAATGTAGGGTTCCATTAAATAAGAAATCTGACTTATTACATTATAAATATCTTACTTTTTCTCACCAATTATATGTACATTTATGATTCTTTCCTTTTGATCAAATCGATGTTCCCATAAATAAACTGCTTGCCATGTGCCAAGCATAATTTTGCCGTCTTGAAAACTCAAAGATAAACAAGTGTTAGTTAGGGATGTTTTAATATGTGCTGGCATATCGTCAGCCCCTTCTTGATAATGTTTATAGGATATTTCTTCTCTATTTTTTGATAAGGTTAAGTAGGAATCATAGGGAACTATCGATTGCATATACTTTTTTAGGTCCTTCAGTACATTTGGATCTGCGTTCTCATTAATAGTTAAACTGCAACTTGTATGAAGTGAAGTAAGATTTAAAATTCCTGAATGAAAATTATTTTTTTCAACACATAAATTTAAATCATGCGTGATATCAATAAAACCCTCTCCATGGGTTATGAATTTTAATTTTGAAAATATTTGTTCCATATAAGTTAAAACTTAATTAATCAATATCCTATTATGGATAAAGATACATGTTTTACTGCAGACATTAAAATTTTTATCTTAAGATAAATTTAATTTCCATTTAAATCTTTGGCTGAAACTCATTGGAAAAAGCTGGGTGCTTACCTTAAAGAAACACAAATATTAGGTTCAATCCAAAATACACTTTATTGGGATCAGAATACTGGAATGCCAAAAAAAGGGGCTTATTGGAGGTCTGAACAACTTACTTATATTGCAAAAGTATTGCATGAAAGAAATTCTTCCGAGGAATTTTCTAATCTGATACAATCTGCAAAAAATGAACTAGCAGATATTGAAAGAAATTCCGATAATCAACTTTTCATAAAAGATAAAGAAAGAAATATTAGTCTTTTATTGAAGGAATTTAATAGAGAAAGAAATTTAGATCCTAAATTAGTTGAGTCTTTAGCAAAGGCAAAATCTAAAGGATATGAAAGCTGGCAAGAAGCTAAGGAAAAATCAGATTTTAAAATTTTTCTTCCTTTCTTTGAAGAATTAGTTAAATTGCGGATTGAAGAGGCAAAGCAAATATCTATTAAATGTTCACCTTGGGAGACATTAGCCCAACCCTTTGAGCCTGAATTAAATTTGAAATGGTTGAACAAAATTTTTCAACCTTTGAAAGAAACCATCCCAGGCTTGATTAGAGGACTTAACAAGTCCCAAAAAAATCAATGGGATTTAAGTCCAGAATCTCAAAAAAAATTATGTTCTAAATTACTTGACGAGTTTGGAAGAGATAGAGATCTCGTAGTTGTTGGACAATCTCCCCATCCTTTTTCGATTACATTAGGGCCAAATGATTTTAGGATCACTACAAGAATTGTTGAAGGTGAACCATTATCAAGTTTTTTAGCAACCGCGCATGAGTGGGGGCATTCTATTTATGAGCAGGGTTTGCCATCACAAAGTCATCAATGGTTTGCTTGGCCTTTAGGTCAAGCAACATCTATGGGTATTCATGAAAGTCAATCTTTATTTTGGGAAAATAGAATAGTTAAATCCAAATCTTTTTCAAAAAGATTTTTTAAAAAATTTGTTTCGGCTGGATGTTCTCTTAATAATTATTTAGAACTATGGAAATCTATTAATCATTTGGAAGCAGGATTAAATAGGGTGGAAGCGGATGAATTGACTTATGGCTTACACATATTAATAAGAACCGAACTTGAAATAGATTTAATTGAAAGAGGGTTACCTGCTGAAGATATTCCAACAGAATGGAATAAAAGATATGGTGAACTCCTAGGAATTAAACCATCTAATGATTCAGAAGGTTGTCTTCAAGATGTTCATTGGAGTGAAGGGGCGTTTGGATATTTCCCCTCATATTTGTTAGGACATGTTATAAGTGCGCAAATATCTTCTCAAATGGAAAGAGAAATAGGTTTGATTGACAACTTAATTGAAAATGGTGAATATCAAAAGATCATCTTTTGGTTAAAAAATAATATACATAAATATGGCAGATCTGTTAATTGTATGGAGTTGGTAAGAGCTGTAACTAATGAAGAACTATCGCCAAACTATTTTATTAATCATTTAAGGTCTAAAATAAATGATTTTTGCTGAAACATTACTTTTAAAGAATTTGGTTAGGTGTGAGGATGTAAGATAAACAAAAATAATTTCTTGATGGCAAATCTAAATCAGCCCCCAAGCAGGGTTACCCCAAATTTATTGCACATACTAAATGCTTTCACTGATAGCTCAAATACAATAATAAACTCTATTGTTGAATTGAACTCCAATACCATAAATAAATATGAATTAATTACAGAAACGGGCCATCTTAAACTTGATAGGGTAGGTTATTCATCACTTGCGTATCCTTTCGCTTATGGATGTATTCCAAGGACATGGGATGAAGATGGAGATCCACTTGATGTAGAAATTGTTGGAGTAACTGAGCCTTTGATACCGGGATCTATTGTGGAAGCAAGGATTATTGGGGTGATGAAATTTGATGACGGTGGAGAGGTCGATGATAAGGTAATAGCGGTTCTCGCAGATGATAAAAGAATGGATCATATCTCAAGTTATGAAGACCTTGGAGATCATTGGTTAAAAGAAACGAAGTATTATTGGGAGCACTACAAAGATTTAAAAAAACCAGGAACATGTACTGTCAATGGTTTTTTTGGGATAGAAGAAGCTGTTAAAGTGATTAAAGATTGTGAAGAGAGATACAAAAAAGAAATTGATCCTAAATTAGTAAATTAACTAATTTTATTTTTCTCTAAATTTTTCAAATATTTCGCTTAGTATTTCTTCGGCACCTTGCTGCTTTAATTTTTTAGCTAGTTCTTTTCCTATTTCTTCGGGATCATTAATATTGCCAATATGTTGATCTTTAATAAGCCTTTCTCCATCCAGAGATGCAACCATACCAGTAAGGCAAAGTTTTTCATTCTGAATATTACTATTCACACCTATTGGGACTTGGCATCCACCTTCAAGCTCTCTTAAAAAAGCCCTTTCTGCTAGACATCTTTGACTGGTGGGTTTATCTTCTAAAATATTTATAATTTCTAAAACTTTTTTATCATCAGATTTACATTCAATGCCTAGTGCTCCTTGGCCAACGGCATGAAGGGAAATTTCGCTTGGGATAATCTGGTGAATTCTTGATTCAAAGCCTAATCTCTTTAAGCCAGCGGCCGCGAGAATTATACAATCAAATTCTCCTGCATCTAATTTTTCAATTCTTGTAATAACATTACCCCTGATGTCTTTGAAAATAAGATGTGGGTACTTATTTCTTAATTGTGCAAGTCTTCTTAGAGAGCTTGTTCCAACAATCGAACCTTCAGGTAAGGTTTCTAATTTATAACAGTCATTTTTTTTGTTTACTACTAAAGCATCTGCAGGATCCTCCCTTTTTGTAATGCATCCTAATTTAAGGCCATTGGGCAAATTGGTTGGTAAATCTTTCAGAGAATGTACTGCTATATCAGCATGGCCCACGAGCATTTGTGCTTCAAGTTCTTTTGTAAATAAGCCTTTGTCGCCTATTTTTGCTAGGGCTACATCAAGGATTTTGTCACCTTGAGTTGCCATAGCTTCTATAGATACCTCTAAATTGGGAATATTCCTTTCTAGTTGATCTTTAACCCATAAAGTTTGAACCATTGCTAGCTTACTTCTTCTACTAGCTATTTTTAGCTTAAAATTAGTCATTAAATATTGTTTTGAGTTTGAATAAAAAATTAAGTCGACTGTATTTTAAGCTATTACTTTGCCAGTTTTAAAAGCTGAATAATATACTTAACTTTTTTTATTTTATATATTCTTTTAAAACCCCATTTCGATTTGGATGTCTAAGTTTTCTTAGGGCTTTTGCCTCTATTTGTCTAATTCTTTCTCTCGTCACATCAAAAATTTGGCCAATTTCTTCAAGAGTTTTCATTCTTCCATCATCAATTCCATATCTCAATCTGAGAACATCTCTTTCTCTTGGACTAAGAGTGGCTAATACTCCTTCCAAATCTTCTCTTAGTAAAGTTTTAGATACATCTTGCTCTGGATTTTCTATATCAGCCTCTATAAAGTCTCCTAGTCTTGAGTCTTCTTCTTTCCCTATTGGAGTTTCTAAAGAAATAGGAAGTTGCGCACTTTTAGCTATAAATCTTAATTTTTCGATTGTCATTTCCATACTCTCAGCGATTTCTTCTTCACTAGGTTTCCTGCCAAATTCTTGACTAAGAACTTTTGTGGTTTTTTTAATTCTGGATATTGTCTCGTATAAGTGAACTGGCAATCTAATAGTTCTACTTTGATCCGCAATTGCTCTTGTAATAGCTTGGCGAATCCACCAAGTTGCATATGTAGAGAACTTATAACCTTTTTCATGGTCGAATTTTTCCGCTGCTCTAATTAGACCCAAACTTCCTTCTTGGATTAAATCTTGAAATGATAAACCTCTGTTCATATATTTTTTAGCAATTGAAACAACTAATCTTAAATTTGATTGAACCATTTTTTCTTTTGCTCTCCGCCCTAGGAGCAGTCTTCTTCTAAATTTGGGAAGAGGCATATCTATTAACTCGGCCCATTCTCTTACAGATGGGAAATGCCCTTTTTCTGACTCATATTGAGTTGCTAGCTCTTCTAATTGGAGTAAGTCAGCAATTTTTCTTGCAAGCTCAATTTCTTCATCTGGTCTTAAAAGTCTAATTCTTCCGATTTCTTGGAGATAAACTCTTATTGAATCTTCAGTATAGATACCTTTTGGCCCAAGTTTTATATTCCCGAGCCCTTTATCTTCTTCTTCAGAATCACTAAATTCATTATTGTTATTTTCAATACTGCTTTCGTTTAACTCAGCAGATGTTTTTAAGGGTTGGCTATTTTTATTACTATCTTCTTCAACTACGGTTTCTAAATTTGTATTAATTTTTTTATTGATCTTTTTTTTGGAACTGGGCTTGGAATTCTTTGATTCTGCTGCGACTGGACACATAATAGACTCCTTTCTACGGTGAATTTAACTAGATAAAATTTTATTTAGGGCTAATTTGAACATTTAGTAGTAAAGTTCCCCTTAGTTTTTAAAAAACATTTTCACAAAATGAGAATAAGAAAAGTTTTCTAAATTGTTGAAAAATTTAAATAGTGCTATAGATTACCTAAAGTAAAAAGTCTTGGGATTTCTCAGACAGGCAGACCATTTTTTGAATTTTCAGTCAATGATCAAAGCTTCATGTCTCCCTTAAGAGCAGGATACTTACAATGTGCAAAAAACACTTTGTGGAATGTTCAACAATCCAATACTAAGAAAAAGTTTTGAAGCCGGCAAGTAATCAATTATTAAATATCTCCTACAAATTGGAAATTTTGCTTGATATAGGTAGTAGTAATGAAAACTTTTACTATTTAGATGGAAATAATCTTGGCGCAGAAGTTGGAGATATTGTAAGCGTGAGACTAAGAGGGAGATTATTGAATGGGTTGGTGATTTCGAAAAAAGGCTTTTCGACAATCAATAATGATGAAGCAAATATTACCGGAGGTAAAAGTATAAAATATTTGTTTGTTGAAAGTATTTTGCATAAAAAAATAATTGATGAATCTTGGAGAGAATGGATAGATTCCCTAGCTTCTTTTTATATGGTTAGTAATTTAAAAATGTTTAAAACTGCATTTCCTCCTGGTTGGATTGGTAAATATAAGAATTTTTCTAAAGGTTTAAAAGATCAAATATGGATTGAAACTAAAAAAGAATTTGATATTAAGAAAAATGGATTAACCAAAAAAGAATTTTTTTTAATGAATACTTTGTCTGAAAAAGGTAATTGGCAAAGTGAACTAATAAAGTCTGGTTTTAATTACACGCTAATTAATTCAATGGTCAGTAAAAACTATCTTGTTAAATCTAAAAGAAAAAAAAATATAAATAGTAAATTAAATTCCTTTTTAAATGATCATATTGCAACTAAAAAACCAAATCTTACAAATGAGCAAAAAATTGCATTTCAAGAATTTCTAACAATGGAACCAGGAGATGTATTACTTCTATGGGGCGAAACAGGTTCAGGTAAAACAGAAGTTTATATGAGAATTACTGAAGATCAATTTCTTAAGAAAAAAAGTTGTTTGTTATTAGCCCCCGAAATTGGACTAATTCCTCAACTTATTGATAGGTTTAGTCGGCGATTTAATAATGTCGTTTACGAATATCATAGTAATTGTTCTCCCAATCATAGAACTTTAGTTTGGAAGAAAATTATTAATGCTAATGAACCATTAATAGTAATAGGAACAAGGTCGGCAGTATTTCTTCCAATCAAAAATCTAGGTTTAATAATAATGGATGAAGAACATGATGTTTCTTATAAACAAGATAGTCCTATGCCTTGTTATGACGCGAGAGAAATTGCTATTGAAAAAGTAAAAAGGAATTCTGCAAAGTTAATTTTTGGGAGTGCAACCCCATCAATGAAGACTTGGAAAAAGTGTATTTTTGGAAGGGATTTTAAATTGGTAAGAATGATTGAGAGGATATCCAGTAATAAGACTCCTGAAATAAAAATTATTGATATGCGGGATGAGTTCAAGAAGGGAAATATAAAAATATTTTCCAATGAATTATTACAATTGCTTCCTCAATTACGGTTAAAAAAAGAGCAAGCAATAATTTTGATCCCTAGGAGGGGGCATAGTGGATTTTTAAGTTGTAGAAATTGCGGATATTTAATAAATTGTCCCAACTGTGACGTTCCTTTATCAGTTCATCTCGGATCACAAGGAAAAAAATGGTTACGCTGTCATTGGTGTGATCATAAATCGAGATTGATCAATCGTTGCCCAGATTGTCATTCAACTGCTTTTAAACCTTTTGGAATTGGGACACAAAGGGTAATAGAGTTTTTAAATGAAGAATTTCCTGACTTAAGAGTACTTCGCTTTGATAGAGATACAACCTCAGGAAAGGATGGACATAGAGATATTCTTTCAAAGTTTTCTAAAGGCGATGCTGATATTCTTGTAGGAACTCAGATGTTGGCAAAAGGTATTGACATTCCCAATATTACTCTTTCAGTAGTTATCGCAGCAGATGGATTGCTTCACCGCCCAGATATTTCGGCAGAAGAAAAATCATTACAATTGTTTTTGCAAGTAGCTGGAAGGGCAGGCAGGGCTGAAAAAAAAGGAAAAGTAATTTTTCAAACATATAAACCTAACCACCCGGTGATTTCGTATCTTCAGAAAAGAGATTATGAAAGATTCTTAATTGAAAACTCGAGATTGAGAAAGGAAGCCAATTTATTTCCATTTTGCACGATTTGCCTTCTTAAATTATCAGGTGATAATTATGAATTAACTGAATCAATTGCAATAAAATTAGCGAAATACCTACTCAATTTTTGTGAGAAAAAGAACTGGAAATTAATTGGTCCCGCTCCTAGTTTAATTGCTAAAGTCGGTAAAAAATTTAGATGGCAGATATTAATACATGGTCCGGAAGGAACAAAGATACCTTTGCCTGATAGATCAATATTATGGAAACTTATTCCAAAAAATGTTTTTTTAACAATTGATGTTAATCCAGCAGAGTTGTAATTACTTTGATGGAAGTTGAGGCAAATCTGTACCTAATTTAAATCTATAGAATCTTAATAAATAAGCTAATACTGTAATCATTAAAATAGTAGATATCCCAATCAAAAGTTTGTTCATGTTCCAGAAAGAAAATTCAAGACTATTTATCTGCCCTTGATTTAAATTCCAAATTATTAGATTTTTGGTGATTTCTAAATTTAAATTATTTTTATTAGTAAGGGTAACTTTATTAGGGTGAACAATTTTGAAAATGAGTTCTAAATTTTCAACACCTTGGATAGAAGTTAGATCCAAATCTAACCTGTAAAAGTATTTTTTAAAAAATATGAAGTTTTTTTGATTAGTATTAATATCTATATTTGTTGATCCTCCTGCTAACTCTCCAGCTGTGTTTTGGGTGATTTTAAGTACTTGCTTTGTATCTTCTAGATTGAGATTTTTATGTTTCAAAGAAAAGGCTGATTCGTCTTGTTTAATTTCTGCGTCAGGGAAAATATCTTTCATCTTCTCTTCAAATTTTAATTGCCAAGGAAATTTCTTTATGTATTTACTTTCTATCACTAAATTATTGGTTATTGAATCAAGTTCGCTAAGATCAAGGGTATCCTCAACTTTAACGCAGCCACTTAAAAGGGGAATCAATAATAATAGTATTAAAACAATGATCAGTGAAAAACCTTTTTGAAAGGGTTTTGTTTCACCAGTAGGAGTCTCAGTTACATTAATAAATTTCTTTTTCTTGAATACTTCTTTTTTTTTGCGTAGTGAGTTAAGAGATTTTTTATTAAGTGATGGGTTGCTTTCAAACTGAACGTTCCAATTCTCTGGCTTTTTAATGTCAGGAGAGTCTATAACTTCCATCAAATATTTTGCATTTTCTCTCGTCTTATTATCGTAAGATTTTAGAAGTTCTTTACAAAGTTTTTTAGCTTCCTCCTTTTTATTGATACCACAAAGAGCAGTAATTAAGATTGTTCTTAAATTCACTCCCTCTTTACTTGACAAAGGAAATGATTCGATTAAAGGTAAAAGAAATTCAATACAATAATGATACTCACCTTTTGCTAAAGCAAGTTCTACTGTTTCTAAAACTTGCTCATAAGTTTTCATAGTTTAAGCGACTATCATTGTCCCTATTCCGGTATTTGTAAAAATTTCAAGAAGTAACGAATGTTGTACTCTTCCATCAATGATGTGAGCAGCTTTGACTCCTTGAGCTAAAGCCCTAATGCAGCATTCTGTCTTTGGAATCATACCTTCAGTCACAATTTTTTTATCAATTAAATCTCTTGCCTCTTTGAGATTCGTTTTTTCGACAAGACTATTTTTATTATCTTTTTCTTTTAAAATCCCTTGAGTATCAGTAAGAAGAATAAGTTTTTCCGCACTTATTGCAGCAGCAATTTCTCCAGCAACAAAATCTGCATTAATGTTATGTGAAATCCCCTCCACTGTTGATCCAATACTTGAAATAATAGGGATATATCCTTTAGAAATAAGAGGATCTAATATTTCAGGATTGATTTTTGTGACCTCACCCACTAACCCATGGCTCCCATCTCCTAGTTCTCTTGATTGAATTAAGTTGCCATCAAGACCTGATATTCCCACTGCTAAGGATCCAGTTTTATTAATGCCTTTTACAATTTGTTTGTTAACTCTACCCATTAGAACCATCTCGACAATTTCCATTGTTTTTTGATCAGTAATTCTTAATCCATTTTCAAATTTAGGAGATATTTCTAATTTCTTTAACCAATTATTAATCTCGGGTCCACCTCCATGAATTACTATCGGACAAACCCCCACAGTTGATAAAAGTGCTATATCTCTAAAAAAAGCATTTTTTAAATCATCATCCTCCATAACAGAACCGCCATACTTGATAACAATTTTTCTGCCTGAGAAACTTTGTATATATGGAAGTGCTTCACTTAATATTGATACTCTTTGAGAATCATTCATTATTAAAAATCATTAAAACTTGATTGAATTGAGAAGTTAGGTTTTTACAAATATATCCCTATATTCAATAAAAGAGAATAAAATCAAATTCTTTTTTATTATCGTCGATAATAAATTCTGATTCAAGACCTTTGACGAAAAACCTGTTTAGTCTTTCTTGTTTTTCAATCCATTTTTCTAGAGGGACAGCATTTAATTCGAAACGCATTCTGAGACCATTTTTTTCTTCTTTTGTAATTTCTTCTATTTCTTTAAGTTGAGGGGGATTATCCTCGTCCCACAAATTTAACGACTCTAATGACGATTCAAGATGAGCTTTTATCCCATATCTCCATCTTGTAACATCTTTAACTAGTGCTGTTAGTTCTGTTGGTCTATTAAATTTATTTGTCGCAAAATTTGTCTTGTCAAACAACTCCACAGGAGGTATTTCGGAAGTCTTTAAACCTAATCCAATTAGAAAAATAGGTACTCCATAAAAGAAAGTAGGTACACTTAAATTTACTGAGTCTGTAAAATAAGCAGTCATGCCAACAAAAGCTAATATACCCCCAACTGTTACGATTAAGTTTCCAGGCGATAGGTATTTCTTCATTTGAATTAGTAAAATGAGTTTGTATGGTCTAACAAGTATTATGCAAGATCCTAACACTGCAAATCAAGAAGATTTAATTTTTAAACTTGATCAAGATAGAGCGTGGCTATTAGAAAATCTTGATAAGGGTCAATGGCCAGAAATTAGAAAGGAACTTGCCGCGCTTGAAAGAAAATTAAGCAAATTTATTATAAGTGTTCAAGAAAATAATGTTGATGTTTGATTTAAAAAGGTATTTCGTCAACTTCGGGTACTAAAGGTGAGCTATCCCAACTGGAGTTTTTAGTGCTTTCTTTATTTTCAAATGACTCATTATTTTCTTTTTTATCAGACTTAGAAAAATCAACTGTCGATATTTGATGAATCTTTGAAGCTGTTAGTTCTGGTTGCTTTTCTTTCGTTCCGTCTTTTCTAGTAACAGAATTCATCTTTAGACGTCCCTCAATAACAATATTTTGCCCCTCCTTTAGTTCATTCACCATTTCTTGGGCAATATTTCCCCATCCTACGATCTTGAGATCTCTTGTTGGATCTTCACTACGTAATCCTTTAAAATTAACAATCATTTCTGCAATTGGAGTTTGGTTTTCTTTGGTATACCTCATTTGGGGAGCGCTATTAATGACCGCCTGAATTAAACAATGATTCATTACTTACTATTTAATTAAAGACATACTGATGCAGAATCAAGGAAATTGCTATAAAAATGTTTGGATCCTATCAGGAACTTCGGATGGACCTATAATAGCTAATAGGCTTCTTGAACTTAATTATTCAGTCTTTGCAAGTGTTTTAACTTATAAAGCAGGGCAAGCTTATATTGAGAATCCAAAGTTACATATCATTACGGGGAAATTAAATAATAAAGATCAAATAATTAATTTCATAAATAAAAATAAAATCACATGCGTTGTCGATGCTACTCATCCGTTTGCCGTAATAATTTCTAAAAATCTTAATAATGCATGTAAAGAGATTAATACACCGCTTTTACTATTTGAGAGGAAATCTCTAATAAATAACACTAATAATTTTTCTTATATTAATGATTTAAAGGATATAAATAACGTTGATAATAAGAATATTCTTCTTGCAATAGGATCAAGATTCCTTAACGATACAGCTAATTATTATATGAATTGTAAAGCAAATGTATTTACAAGGGTACTTCCAACTTATGAAAGTATAACTAAAGCTTTTGGATCATGTATAAAAAATTCAAACATAGCGATACTTGAACCGAGTAAAAATAATAAAGGCATTTTAGAAAAAAAACTTTGTGATTTTTGGGAGATAGATTATGTTTTATGCAGAGAATCTGGAAGTTATTCTCAGAAAAACTGGGAGAGTATAGTTTCTGGAAGTAAAATGAAGTTATTTTTGGTTAAGAGGCCGAAAGTTAAAAATGATTATTCTTACTCTTTTGATCAATATCACAATTTGATAAATCACATAATTAAAAAATATTGATGTTTAATTCATTATGGAAGCATTAGTTATGATCACAACTGAATCAAGTAAAGGAAATGCTTTGCGAATGGCTAAATTACTAATACAAAATAAACTTGCAGCTTGTGTTTCGATAAAGCAAATTTTTTCAATTTATATGTGGGATGATGAAATTGAAGAAACTAAAGAGTTTGAAATCACAATAAAAAGTAAACTAGAATTTAAAGATCGTTTAATTGATTTCGTAAATAAAAATTCCACATATGATGTCCCTCAAATTATTTACAAAAAATACCAAGCTGAGTTGAAATATTATGATTGGTTGAATAAGACTATTTGATTAAAACTATTTTATTAACTCTTTAAGATCAATATCCGATCTAGATCCTAATTGCGTAATTATTTGCCCCGCACAAATTGAAGCTATCTCTCCGCATTTTTTGAGGGACCAATTGTTTATTAATCCATGGATAAATCCTCCCGCATAGATATCTCCTGCTCCTGTAGTATCAATAATCTTGCCTTTCGTTATTGACTCTATTATTTCAACATTATTTTTGTTAACTATGAGAGAACCATTGCTTCCAAGAGTTACTATGACTAATTCACATAAGGAAGAAAGGTCTTCTTGGCAGTTTGCTAATTTATCATTTTTAAATAGACTTAACACCTCGGATTCATTACAAAAAACAATATCTACATATTCATAAATTAATTCCAAGAAACTCTCACGATGTCTATCTACACAAAACGAATCAGACAAAGAAAGTATTATTTTTGTATTAGATTGTTTTGCAATTTGGGCGGCTTTAATAAAAGCTTTTTTAGCTAATTCGCTGTCCCATAAATATCCTTCTAAATATAAGTATTTACTTTCCTTAATTACAGTAAAGTCAATATCTTTTGGTTCAAACTCTACAGATGCTCCTAGGTAAGTGCACATAGTTCTTTGTGCATCAGGTGTAACCAAAATGATTGAATGAGCTGTTGGAGCACCTTCAATAGTTGGTGGAGTATTAAATAAAGTTTTACTTTTTTTTATATCGTCAGAAAAGAAATTCCCAAATTGATCATTTTTTACTCTTCCTATAAACTGCACATAATTGCCCAATTCTGCTAAAGAAACAACGGTATTTGCTGAGGACCCACCTGAAATTTGTTTGCTCACTTTGCAATTTTCTAACAATCTCTGAGATTCATCAGAATTAATTAGATTCATTGATCCTTTATCAAGATTATTTATCTCAAGAAACTTATCTTCAATATTTACAATAATATCTACTATTGCGTTGCCCAGACCAATGAGATCAACTTTTTTATGTTCAGAATGTCTAAAGGATTCCTTCATTAATTTGGAACTAAATTACCTTAGCAGTGCTCTTTTAGGACCATGTATAGGGTCTTCAATTACTATAGTTTGATCTCTATTCGCCCCCAACGAGACAATGGCAATTGGAACCTCCATTAATTCAGCTAAAAATCTTAGATAATTCATGGCATTCTCTGGGAGATCAGATAGTTTTCTGCAATCTGCAGTTGAACATTGCCAACCTTTTAATTTTTTGAAGATTGGCTTACATTTTTTTAATTCATCTGAATTTGTAGGAAAGTAGTCTATTTTCTCTCCATCGAGATCATATGCAATGCAAACCTGAATCTCATCTAATTCATCTAACACATCAAGTTTCGTAACGGCTAAACAATCAAGACCATTCACAGATACAGCATATTTACCAATAACTCCATCAAACCACCCACATCTTCTCCTTCTCCCAGTAGTGGTTCCAAATTCACTGCCTCTATCGCAGAGTTGATCATTAATACTTCCTTGTAATTCAGTTGGGAATGGCCCTTCACCTACTCTTGTGGTATAAGCTTTTGCGACACCTATGACTCTATCAATTAAAGTTGGACCAACTCCAGCTCCAATACATGCCCCACCTGATATAGGGTTTGATGAGGTAACAAAAGGATAAGTCCCATGGTCTAAGTCAAGTAGAGTCCCTTGAGCGCCTTCGAAAAGAATATTCTTCTTGTTTTTTGAGGCTGCATGGATAGTCCTCGTACAGTCAACAACATGTTTTGATAATCTTTCCCCATAGTCAAGATATTCTTCAACAATATCTTCTAATTTAAGTGGTTTAATGCCATAGATTTTTTCTAGTAGACCGTTTTTTTCTCTTAATGGAATTTCAATCACATCACTTAGCCTTTCCTTATTGAGCAAGTCTCTTATCCTAATGCCATTTCTTTGTGATTTATCCGCATAAGTTGGGCCAATCCCACGACCTGTTGTCCCTATTTTGTTTGAACCTCTATCAGCCTCCATCGCTTCATCTAATATTCGGTGGTAGGGCATTGTTACATGTGATGTTGATGAAATTTTTAACCCTGAGATATCAATACCATTATCAATTAACATGTCAATTTCTTTAAGCAAGATTTTTGGATCTACAACAGTTCCCGAACCAATCAGACAAGAAGTATTTTTATAAAGTATCCCTGAGGGAATTAAATGTAATTTTAAGACTTTATCGTCTACGACTATCGTATGACCTGCATTTACTCCACCTTGATAGCGAACGACAACATCGGCCGAACGACTAAGTAAATCCGTTATTTTACCTTTTCCCTCGTCACCCCATTGGGCGCCGATTACAACAACATTGGCCAATTTTAGAAGAGCATTATTTTTGTGCGAATATTTAATATATTCAAAAATCTTGTTTTACTTTTAAAAAGTAAATGAATTGTATCAACTTTCTCTTAGAACCATTTTTTCAGCAAGAGAAAATTCTTTGCTTAAACGCTCCTTAAGTTTATCTGGTAAAGGTCTACTTGCAAAGTTTTTGTAATGACCTGCCATAGCATTTAATGCTGTTTGCATTGTGGTAAATGATTGCGTTTTATTCACCATCCCTCTATTTCTATATCTGGAAATATAGTCAGTTATGAGTGTAAGAGCCTCACTCCTTATTTCATCTTTGTTTGGAGAATCTTTCGGAGTATCAACAGCTGATTGTAATGTTTTAACAACTGAAATTGTATCTTTTGTGTAGTCACCTGTCATAGCGGTTTTTGCAGCTATAGAAGGGGAACTAAATAGTGTAAACACAACAATTAAGGATATTGCAAAAGATATAGCTTTGGAAAGATTCTTAAAAAATAATTTTGATGTCCATTTCAGTAACATAACTTTGCTCCCAAAAAAAATAAGCCTCAAGACTTTTTATTGTACATTATTTCAGATTCGGAAATAAATGTTTCTAACAATTTATCAGTACTAATTTTAATCTTAGTATTATTTGTTCTGCAAAAAAGTTCTACTTCTTTATTAATAGAATCTCTGCCAATAATTACCTGAAAAGGAATACCAATTAATTCCGCATCTTTAAATTTCACTCCAGCCCTATCGTTTCTATCATCTAGAAGGACATCAATTTTATTAATTAAAAAGTTGTTGTAGATTTGCTCAGTAAGATCACTTTGAATAGGATCTTTTAGGTTTGTTGGGATAATAATCACTTCAAAAGGAGAAATCTGGATAGGCCAGCAAATTCCTTTTTGATCATGATTCTGTTCGATAGCAGCTTGAGCTATTCTTGTCACTCCTATTCCGTAACAACCCATCCATAAATTTTTTAACTGACCGTCCTTATCAGAGAACTTTGCATTTAATTTTTCACTATATTTCTGACCTAGTTGGAAAATATGTCCAATCTCGATACCCTTTTTTTCTTTAAGTTCTTCATCATCATCAATGCTTATTTTATCTCCTTTTTTTGCATTTCTTATATCCCCAATTAGATAGTTTTTTGAATTAAAAGAAAATTCTTGAAAAACTTTATGGAAATTAACTTTATTCCCACCACTTATAAACTTTGAAAGGTCACTTGCAGAATGGTCAATTATTCTTGTCCATTTTTTCTCCCAATTAGAACTAGCTTTAATAGTTTTATTATCTAAATCTGGCCCAATAAAACCTAAGGGTAAATCAACTAGATTTTTTTCGATAGTATTTTTGTCTTCAATCTTTTTAAGATTAAGGAGATTGAAGTGATGAAGTTTATTGATTAAGTTAAAAAGCTTTACTTCATTAATGTGTTGATCGCCTCTTACGCATGCAAGAATTGGGGCATTAAATTCATTTTCGAACTGTGCAAGTAATATTACTACTTTAATAATCTGACTTGGGTCTAAATTGTTATTATCACAAACTTCTTGGATTGTTTTTTGATTAGGCGTTTCCAACCACTCTGCAATATTATCTTTTAGTGGAATAGGTTGAGAGGGTAGAGAAACAGCTTTTTCGATATTGGCAGCATAAGAACCACTTTGAGTGAACAAAATAGAATCTTCCCCAGCATCAGCAGTGACCATAAATTCTTTAGATGAAGCACCGCCAATTGCTCCACTATCAGCATCAACCCCTACTGTCTGCAGTCCACAAGATTCAAAAATATTTTCATAAGCATTGCCCACCTTTTCATAGAAAGAAGCTAGATCGTTTTCTGAAGAATGAAAAGAATAGCCATCTTTCATTATGAATTCTCTACTTCTCATCAATCCAAACCTTGGCCTTATTTCATCTCTAAATTTTGTCTGAATTTGGTAAAAACATTGAGGTAATTGCTTATAGGAGTTGATGGTCTCTGATGCAATACTCGTGATCACCTCTTCGTGAGTTGGTGCTAAACCAAATTCTTTACCTTGTCTATCTTTGAGATTAAACATTATTCCTTCACCTGCGGTATATCCTTCCCACCTTTCACTTTTTTTCCATAAATCTGCAGGATGAAGTTGAGGTAATAGCAATTTTGTACAACCAATACTATTAAGTTCTTTCTCTATTATTGCGGATATTTTTTCAACAACTCTAAGCATTAGTGGCATGTATGCATAAATACCACTGTTAACTCTGCGAATATACCCAGCTTTTAAGAGTAATTGATGTGAAATAATCTCAGCTTCAGAAGGTGTGTCACGAAGTGTCCCCAGAGGAAATGAGGTTGTCACGCGCATACAGAAAAATCCTTAATAAAATTAATTTTATCAATTAAGGTGAAAAAATAATTTAAAGTGTCTTGAGTCCCTCAACACGGCTAGTCTAAGAATATTCTTTCTGCTAACTTCTTCAGTAATGAAGTTCAAACTCTTTAAAAAGTTCATTACAACTTAATCATTTTCTTAAGTTTATGGAAAATATAGATTCCAATATTTCTAGTGAAGAGGAATTAGTAGGTATTGATGAAGTTCAAAAATTCCTTAATAGATCAAGAGCTTCTGTCTATAGGTATACAAATACAGATTTAAGAAATCTAAACCCTAGTTTTAATCCAAGAAAATTAAATCCCGAATTTAGGACTGATCAAAAAGACCCTCTCAAATTCCATCCTAATGAAGTTGCAAGATTTGCAAAAGATATTTTAAGAATAAAGGAAGTCACTGTAGAGGTCTTTAATACACCTTCATCCGCTGCTCAAAATATACTGGCGCAAATATTAGACGAACTAAAATCTATTAGGTCTTTGCTAGAAAAAGAGTAATTAAAAAGTCGCCAATCAATGTTTTGATTTATTGACATTTTGAATGTAGGATAATGTTGTTTAATTATCTCCTTAATCTTTACTAATTAAGAGTTCTTGAGTTACACGAAATCAAAGCAGTTTATTCAAAGTAAATCAAGCGAAGAATCCTCCAATGGTTCTGCTCGAAATGATTTTGAAAGAGATGATGATGACCCCTTAAGTATAAGGAGTTTATCCATAACATCTTTAGGTATGATTTTTGCCTTTTTGACAATTTTTTTACCTTCAATAAGCATTTTAATTGGTAGACCTTTATCTCAAGGTAACGAGATAATTCATAATCACGATTTTAAAAAAGATGGACCTTAGTTCAATACCTCCATCTCCAATGAAGGGAATAGTGAATATTGTTGTTGAAATACCTGCAGGTAGTAGGAATAAATATGAATATTGCTCTGAAGCAGGAATAATGGCCCTAGACAGAGTATTACATTCTTCAGTGAGGTACCCTTTTGATTATGGTTTTATCCCAAATACCCTTGCTGATGATGGAGCTCCCCTTGATGCAATGGTGATAATGGACGAACCTACTTTTGCAGGTTGTCTAATAAAAGCTAGACCTATTGGAGTTTTGGATATGCATGATTGTGGAGCATATGATGGAAAACTTTTATGTGTGCCTATGGCTAATCCTAGGCAGGCTAATATAGTGAGTATTAATCAAATTGCTCCTAATCAGCTTGAGGATGTTGCAGAATTTTTTAGAACAAGTAAGGGACTCGATGGAAGAACAGTTCAAATTGATGGTTGGAGGGATTTTGATGTAGTTGAAAATTTGTTGAAAAGTTGTATGCCTCTAAAAAAGAAAAACTTTAAAGTACTTAAGAAATCAAATATTAGTAAATTAAATTGAAAAAGATAATTTTTTATAGTTATTTAAAATGCTCTACGTGCCGAAAAGCTGCAAAGTGGCTTGAAAGCAAAGATTTTGAATTTCAGTTAATTGATACTGTAAAAGAACCGCCACTTGTTAATTATTTAAATCTAGCCTTAGAACAATACTCTGACGATAAGAAAAGGATTTTTAATACAAGGGGTAAAGCCTTTAAAACTCTTAATCTTGATATTGATCGTTTGTCAAAAGAAATTATTCAACTTCTTTTAAGTGATGGTAAATTAATAAAAAGACCATTTTTAATTTACGAAGGAAAAAAAGTAATTTTAGGTTTTAACGAAATTGAATATGCAAAAGATTTTATATAAGTTTAGAAAATCAAGCTTTTATTAATCCTATGACTGGTTCCATAAAAAGTTTTTTAAAAGAATGGGGTCTACTAATTTTATTAACTTTTTTTGTTTCTTCTTGTAGATCATTTTTTGCAGAACCACGTTATATCCCTTCTGGTTCAATGCTCCCAGAATTACAAATAAATGATAGGTTAATTATTGAAAAATTTTCGCTAAGAAACTCTTTACCAAAAAGAGGAGATATTGTTGTTTTTAACTCACCTTACTCGTTTGACAAAAAATTAATTTCATCAAGAGCTAAGCCCTTACCAAAAAAAAGATATTGTTTTTTTATGAGTTTTCCCCCAATGTCGTTTATTCCTGGTTTAAGGGATCAAGCTTGCGATGCCTATATTAAAAGAGTGGTAGCAATTCCAGGAGAAATTGTAAGTGTAAACTCTAATGGTGAATTAATAATAAATAATAAATTAATTCCTGAACCCTATGTCTCTTATAAGTGCTCATTATCCCTTTTTAATAAATGTGGTGAATTTGAAAATATAAAGGTGCCAGAAGATCATTTTTTAGTTTTAGGTGATAATAGGGCAAATAGCTGGGATGGAAGATATTGGCCTGGAAGTAAATTTCTTCATAAAAAAGAGATAATTGGTAAAGCATATTTCAGATTTTGGCCTCTTAATCAAGTTGGCTTTTTCAGTAAATAAAGCCTTTTTTCTGACTCTGACTTCATCAAAATAAATTTTTAACAAGGCTTATTTTAAAGTGCCCCTGAAGCAGTTGAATCAAGTATTCCCCCTAGGTGTGTTGTAATGTTAAGAGCGCTAATTACAGGAGGCTTATTGGGATCATTAAAAAGGTCAATTATAGTTATGCCGCCATTACCCTGTTTTATCATCCAAATATTTGAATAATTAATCCCAAGGATTTTGCAAATTAAAGTTTTATTGACTGCATCATGAGCAACCAGAAGGCTAAGATCATTATCCTTTTGAGAAAAACAAATCTTTTCAAAAGCTTCTACGGACCTTTCTGATACATCTTTTATAGATTCACCTTCAGGCATAATTACTTTTTCAGGTTTATCATGCCAATTTTTTAATAAAACGGGCCACTGTTCTCTGATTTCTGCTTCCAGTTTACCCTCCCATAATCCATGACTAATTTCTACAAGTGAATCTATTCTTTCTATTTTTAAATCTTTCCTATTTTGAAGGATTATTTGTGCAGTCTCATAAGGTCTTTCCATTGAACTTGAAAATGCCTTATTGAAAGAAATATTTCTCAAATATTCAAAAGTCTTTCTAGCTTGGTCTTTCCCGTTTTCATTTAAAGGAATATCAATTTGGCCTTGAAATCTACCTTCTTTGTTCCAGTTAGTTTCACCATGCCTTATTAGAAATATTCTGGAATCTCCAATTTGATTCGGAATATTTTTATTCAGATGGGAAGTTTGATTTAAGCATTCAATTTGGGTCTTAAAAGAGTTATCTTCCTTTGAAATATTGAGTATAGATAAAGAGGCATTTTCTAATCTTATTTTCCTAAAACCTTGCTTAGGCTTTCCTAATAAAGAGAGGATTAAACATCTGAGAATCGCATTATGTCCTACAACTAAAATATTTGCACCATCTTTATCTTGATAAATTTTTAAGATATTTTCTACAAAATTTGTTGCTTGAAAAAATAACTCTTGAATTGGTTTATAAGTTTTATTGTCTTTTCTTTTTAAGATTAGATTTTCCGGATCACTTTTCCATATAGGGTAAATTTCTGGAAATTTCTTTTTTATTTCATCAATTTTTAGACCAGACCATTCACTAAGATCTACCTCTAGCAAATTATCATCGAATACAATATCTTGGTCTTTAGTGAAAGTCTTTTTAATTGTTTTTGCAGTCTCCGCCGCTCTCACAAGTGGAGAGGAATAGATTTTATCGAAGTTTATTTTTGATAATGCTTTTCCTGCTTTTCGGGCTTGTTCGTATCCTTCATCAGTTAATAATGAATCGTCTGTTCTTCCTTGAATTAATCCTTTTGCATTGAAACTGCTTAGTCCATGCCTAACTAAAACTAATCGTATAGCCATTATATAAATTTGAAGATTAAGATAATTTAATCATCTCATGGCGTGATTAAAATAGATACAAAATATAAGGAACTTCAATGATAACTAAGTATAGTTTCAATAATATAATTTATTTATGATCTTTAAAAATAT
Source organism: Prochlorococcus sp. MIT 1304 (assembly GCF_047305015.1). NCBI lineage: Bacteria > Bacillati > Cyanobacteriota > Cyanophyceae > Synechococcales > Prochlorococcaceae > Prochlorococcus > Prochlorococcus sp. MIT 1304. The sequence goes on from NZ_CP138974.1 coordinate 970,648, forward strand.
TTCTAAGTCAAAACTCACTTTAGCTTTTATTTCTATAGTCATAACTTTTTTTGTATGGCAACAAGGCTTAAGAGATAGTTTAAATAGACCATCTGTCACATTTGATATTAGTCAAAAAGAGCAAGAAATTGCTGAATTATCTCTCCAATCAATACCTGTAAATCTAAAAAAAATTTTTATCATTAATGATCCTGTTGATCAAATAAATAAATCACTCTCTGATGTCTCATTTGAAGAGCTAACAGAAAGGAATAAATTAATTCGAATAATTACTTCAGAATTAAATGATCCTAAAATCTATAAAAATATATCCAAAGATTTTGAAAATAAAAACTTTAAATTTCTTATTGATGAGATAGAAAAAAAATCTAATAATAATTCATATAAACCGAGTCCTGATACATTTGATTTATTTAAAGGTGATAGATTTTTATATCACCTTTTAAGCCGGAAATTTGATTTTGACGATAGTGCATTAATAACAAAATCATTTTCAAGCAAAATGTTTTTAAAGATATTAGCCATAAGACTGATACCACTTTTTACAATACTTATTGGCTCTATTCTGGCTTTAAAAATATTATGGACAACCATAGCTTTGAAAAAGTTTGGTTGGAAAGAAATTAAATACTTAGATTTAGAATTAATAGATATGGTTTTACTAATTGCAGGTGGATTTGTTGTTTTAGGAGAAGTGGTATCACCTTTGTTTTCGATCAGTTTGGTTGAACTTTTCTCTAGAAATATCTCTAATGAATTGTCTCAATCCTTAAAAATTTTCTTTGGATATCTTTTCATGGCTATTCCTCCATCAGGGATAGTTTATTATCAAATAAAATCTTTGAATGGTGAATTTAATTTTAAAAAGGATTATTTACAGTTCAATTTCTTGCCCATAAAATATGCAATTATTCAGGGTATTAAAGGTTGGTTAACAATTGTTCCTTTTGTTTTATTGATCTCTCTAATTATGAATAGTCTGATCGATAATCAAAATGGTAGTAACCCTTTGCTGGAAATTGTTCTTAATAATAATAATTACTTATCATTTTTTCTATTATTTTTAACAACAACTCTTCTAGCTCCTCTATTTGAGGAGATTATATTTCGCGGTATTTTACTACCAACTCTCTCAAGAAATTTTGGAGTAATTTCGGGCATCATAATTTCAGCCTTTATCTTTGCATTAGCCCATTTAAGTTTGGGAGAAATGCCGCCACTATTTGTTCTAGGAATTGGATTAGGAATCACAAGAATTGCTTCAGGGAGTTTGTTCTCTTCAGTGATTATGCATTCTTTATGGAATGGATTGACCTTCTTAAATTTGTTCTTATTGAGGACATAAAGAATTTAATTTTTTACTTGCGAATCACACAAAAAGATGTTTATTTAATTAGTAATACTCTTTTCATTTAAAAAATAAATCATTGATGAAACCTTATGGGAATCAACTTAATTTAAAAAAAAAAGTTCCATATGAAGGTAAAAAAGATTCCGAAAAAATATCAATAATTAATATCAAATTAGTACATCAAATTTTCGACACCATTAATATCTCTCTATTGGTATTAATTTTTGCCTTATTTTTCTTATCTTTTGATAGCCAAAGGAAATGGTCAAATACATATAAAATCTTATCTAAAACAAGAGCTATCAATAATAATCTCATTGATTATATTTCTAAAATTGAGGAATTTTATATTAGTGAACTTGAGTCTCTCAACATTTATAGAAAAACCAAACCTGAAGATTTAATTTATATAGATAAACTTACTGAAAAAAAAGAAAGTACATTTAAGAAAAATTTAAATACCTTCATTGAAGGTTTTAGTGATAGCAAATATCAGAGGGGATATTGATGAAAAAATACAAAAAAATTGTTCGTCTAATTCCCCTTGATCAAAGAAGATTTAAATTTCTCTATATTTTTAGCTTACTGTTAATTTTTTGTTTGTTTGGTAGGTTAGTTAAATTGCAAGTCTTTAACGCCTCTGATTTGCAAAGGAAAGCTAGATTAATACAATCTTCTAAAACTAACTCCTTAAAAAAAAGGAGATCAATCGTTGATAGAAATAATAGAGTAATTGCCTACGATAAACCGCTCTATAAATTATGGGCCCATCCAAAATATTTTAATTTTCCTGGTGATTCAATTAACAGAGTTCGCAGTATTGAAGAAGTTACAGAAAAATTGTCACCTATATTGGGTATTAATGATGAAATACTCTTGAGGAAATTTAATAATAAAATGAGTGGTATCAAACTTTTGGATAAAATTGCGGAAGAAAAGGCAGAAGAAATCAAGAACCTTCAAATAAGCGGAATTGATTTGTTTAAATATTCTCAGAGATATTATCCACAAGGGGAACTTTACTCTAATATTGTCGGTTTTGTTAATGATGAGAATGTAGCTTCAGCAGGTTTAGAACTACATTTAGATAATCAAATTAAAGTTTTCAATAAAAGTAATTTAATAAAAAGAGGAGGAGATGGAACTCCTCTACCGGATAATTCAGCACCAGGTGATTTTATTTCTGATTACAAAAGTTTAGGCCTAACTATAGATTCAAGATTGCAGAAAGCTTCATACAATGCTTTATCAAAGCAAATAAGCAAATGGAAAGCAAAGAAGGGATTTGCAATAGTTATGGATGTTAATGATGGTCGGATTCTCTCTTTGGTTACAGTCCCATCATATGATCCAAATAAATTTTGGCAGTATGATTCTGAACTCTTTAGGGGGTGGTATTCTCAAGATTTATTTGAGCCAGGCTCAACTTTTAAACCTATTAATCTTGCCTTAGCTTTAGAAGAAAAAGTCATCCAGAGAGATGGAGTAGTTGAAGATACTGGAGAGATTAATGTTGGAGGATGGACACTTTCTAATTGGGATAAAAAAGGTAATGGATACATTGACTATCCAAAAGTTTTGCAGGTTTCAAGTAATGTTGCGATGGTAAAAATAATGCAAAATTTAGACCCCACAATTTATTGGGATTGGCTAAAAAATTTAGGTATAAATAAAAATTTAGAGACTGACTTATTTGAATCAACTGCTGGCCAACTTAAGAGAAAAGATTTATTTGTAAATCAATCAATTGAGCCTGCTGTCACTTCTTTTGGTAAAGGTTTCTCAATCTCGCCACTTAAATTGATTCAACTTCATGCGGCTCTTGCAAATGGAGGTTTTGAAGTGACGCCTCATGTGACCTCAACTTTCAAAGAAAGATTTAATAAAAATCCAAAAAAACAATTTTTTTCAGGCGAGGTTACTAAAACTGTTCTTGAATGGATGGAGAGCGTAGTCGATAAAGGAAGTGGATCTGGAGTAAAAATCGAAGGTTATAGGATAGCGGGGAAAACGGGCACTTCTCAAAAAGCCTTAAATGGTTCGTATACAAGCAAAAAAGTTTGTAGTTTTGTCGCAACCTTACCAGTTAATGATCCAAAATATGCTGTCCTTGTAGTCGTTGATGAGCCATCTAAATCATATGCATATGGTTCAACTGTTGCAGTACCAGTTGCGAAAGAAATTATCGAGACTTTGATAGTAATTGAAAAAATACCTCCTAAGATTAAAGATCATGGAATGATTGTTAAAAAACCCTAAAATTTTCCAATTTTATAAATTTTTAATTCACTATCTGATGAATTCATGAGGAATTAAAGCTAGTTTGTATATATATGACTACCTAGACATGAAATCAATTTTAGAACAATTGTCCTCAATGACCGTTGTTGTTGCTGATACTGGAGATTTAGATTCTATAAAAAAATTCCAGCCAAGAGATGCCACCACGAATCCATCGCTGATACTTGCTGCTGCTAAGAATCCTGATTATGTGAAATTAATTGATAAATCTTTAGAAAGTTCAGAAAATGCATTGCCCCAAGGATTCACCGAAATTGACTTAATTAAAGAAACAGTTGATCAAGTTTCAGTATTTTTTGGAAAAGAAATATTGAAAATTATTTCAGGGCGTGTATCTACAGAAGTTGATGCAAGACTGAGCTTTGACACCCAAGCTACGGTAGAAAAAGCGAGAAAATTGATCAATCTTTACAAAAATTTTGGAATTGAAAAGGAAAGAATTTTGATCAAGATTGCTGCAACTTGGGAGGGAATTAAGGCAGCTGAAATTTTGGAAAAAGAGGGTATTAAGTGCAACTTAACTTTACTTTTTAACTTCTGCCAAGCGGTAACTTGTGCCAATGCAAAGATAACTCTAATTTCTCCTTTCGTTGGCCGTATATTGGATTGGCATAAAGCAAAAACTGGCAAAACTAGTTTTGTTGGCGCTGAAGACCCTGGTGTTATTTCGGTTACGCAAATATATAAGTACTTTAAAGAAAAGGGATTCAAGACAGAAGTGATGGGAGCAAGTTTTAGAAATCTTGATGAAATAAAAGAATTAGCAGGTTGCGATCTTTTAACAATTGCACCAAAATTTCTTGAGGAGCTGAAAAAAGAAAAAGGAGAGTTAGTTAGAAAATTAGATGTAAGTACCCAAATAAATCATTCCATTGACTACGAATTTGAAGAAAAAGATTTCAGATTAAGCATGTTAGAAGATCAAATGGCAAGTGAAAAGCTTAGTGAAGGCATCACTGGATTCAGTAAGGCTATAGAAGAATTGGAAGAGCTGCTACTAAAGAGATATTCAGAAATTAAAAATCATAAATTGATTTCTGCTAACTAAATTTAAGTTTGAATTGAAAAAGAATTAAGACTCACTTTTTGTTAAAAGTCTTTTGATAACTCTTTTTGCGATATCTTCATAACTAATTTCACCTGATAATATTTGAGCAATACGTTTAGGTGCTGTTTTTCTTTTGACACCTAATTGGTATCCAGTTCTGGGAAATCTATAAAATACCTGGGCTATTCTCCTCCCCCAAGCCATAGATTTCCCCCAAATGTTGTTAATTTTTTTCGTATAAAGATTTAAATTGTCCTCTTTTCCTGATAGGCACTGATCTATATATTCTGCAGCATAAAAACTACTAATCAAAGATGGTCTAATTCCTTCAGCTAAAAATGGATCACATAGAGATGCTGCATCTCCAACCGCTAGAACTTTGTCACCATTAATTGAGTGGAAGCCATTCCATATTCTCAGTTTCTTACTAATGACTTTATTAGGAAAATCATCAAAACCGAAGCTTCTGATTACTTGTTTATTTATAGCCTGATTTTCTAGGAGACCATTATTTATAAAAGTACCCAAACCAATATTTAAGCTTTCTCTTAGGGGGAATGCCCATGCAAAACCATATTTTATAAATCCAAACTCAAATCTAACTGCATCTCTAGGTATTTCACCTAGCCCTTTCAATCTTAATGAGATTGTGTTCGCAAATTTCGGTTTTCTTGGCCCTAAATGCAAATGACTAGCCCATTTCGATTGGGACCCATCTGCAATCACAAGAAATTCTGCAATATATTTTATTTTGTTGTTGCAAGTAATTTCCCATTTATCATTTTTTTTTATGATTTTTTCTATCAATAATGGTCTTATTATATGAGCTCCATTACTCAAGGACTCATCAAGTAATAATTGATCGAGCTTCTCTCTTTTAATAATCCAAAATGGGGATTCACCAGTAAGATCAGCAGTTACATTATCTGAAGCCTTCCATCTGAATTCAACATTCTTAATTTTTGATTCTATGGAATCTTTTATATCTAAAGGAAGAAACCTTTGCATTGAAGACGCCATCCCGCCTGCACATGCTTTGTAATCTTGAAATTTTTCTTTCTCGATAATTAAAACTGAATATCCTTTCTTTGATAGGTTAAGAGCGGTGGAAGATCCTGATAAACCTCCACCAATTATTACGACGTCAAATCCGATCAAACTTTTAGAATTTCCTTTTCTTTTTCAGACAATTTAGTTTCTATTAAGGCAATATATTTATCAGTAATTTTCTGAATTTCAGATTGATTATCTCTCGATTCGTCAATTGAAATAAGACCATCTTTTTCGTCTTTTTTCTCTTTATCAACAGCATCTCTTCTGATATTTCTCAAAGCTACTTTCCCTTCCTCTGCATATTTAGAGGCCAATTTACAGAATTCTTTTCTTCTTTCCTCTGTTAAGGGAGGAACATTTATTCTTATTACTTTACCATCGTTATTTGGAGTAATACCTAAATCACTCATGGAAATAGATTTCTCAATCGCTTGTAAACATGAAATATCAAATGGTTGTATTGAAATCGTTTGTGAGTCAACAGTGCTTATTGTGGCAAGTGATTTAATTGGTGTTTCTGCTCCATAATACTCAACACTTACTCTGTCTAGCAATGAAGCATTAGCTCTGCCAGTCCTAATTGTATTAAAGTTTCTTTGAGTGGCTTCAATACTTTTATTCATATTTTCTTGAATTTCTTGTTCTTTCATAATAAAAAAAATTAAATAAGCTTTAACTAATTAATGAACCTATAGGATCCCCATCAACAGCTTTAGAAATGTTCCCTTTTTTGAATATATCAAATACCATGATAGGAATATTGTTATCTTTGCATAGTGCAATTGCAGTACTATCCATTACTGCAATTTCATCGCTAAGAACTTGCTGATAACTAAGAGAGGAATATTTTTTTGCATCTTTAAATTTATTAGGATCACAATTATATACTCCATCAACTTTGGTCGCCTTCATAACAACTTCAGCATTTATCTCCGCTGCCCTAAGAGCCGCTGTAGTATCAGTTGTGAAAAATGGATTTCCGCATCCACCTCCGAAGACCACAACTCTCCCTTTTTCAAGGTGTCTCATAGCTCTTCTTCTGATATAGGGTTCGGCAATTTCCTGCATTTCTATTGCAGTTTGAACTCTGGTTGCAACTCCTACCCTTTCTAAGCCATCTTGAAGTGAAATAGCATTCATTACTGTCGCAAGCATTCCAACATAATCAGCTGTAGCTCTATCCATGCCATCTGCAGACCCTTTAAGCCCCCTAAAAATATTCCCGCCCCCAACAACTATTGCAAGTTGCACATTATTTTCGACTACTTTTGAAACATCCTCTGCAATTGACTGGACTATAGCAGGATCAATACCATAAGGTTTTTCACCCATTAGTGCTTCACCACTAAGTTTTAAGAGAACTCTTTTGTAAGCCATTCAATGATTGTACTTTTAAGACCTTAGCAAGTAAATGCACCAAATTTATTTTTTGTTCAGAGATTGCTTGCGTCTTTAAACATTTCTAAACTTGCCTAAAGAAAATTTTAAAAAATAATTTACTTCAACTAAAATTCAACACACTTTTGTGCTTTTATTCCTTGTTCTTTAAATGGATGTCTTATTAGTTTCATCTCTGTAACTAGATCAGCGTAATTGATAATTGAATCAGATGCTCCCCTTCCAGTTAAAACAATATGATTTTTTCTATTATTTAAGCTTTTTAAAAAAGTGATTATTTCTTCGGGTGCAAGATAACCAAGTTTTGTCGCAATATTAATTTCATCAAGAATGATAAGTTTATAAGATTCGTTTTGGATGTATTTTTTGGCTAATTGCCACGCCTCTTGAACTAATTTTTCATCTCTTATTCTGTCTTGAGTTTCCCAAGTAAATCCCTCTCCTAATGAATGCCAAGATAGGTTTGAAGAAAAGATTTTTAGTGCTTTTTCTTCTCCAGTGGTCCAGCCTCCTTTGATAAATTGAATTATTGCTACTTTATAGCCATGCCCTATCGTCCTTAGAGCCATACCTAAAGATGCAGTTGTTTTGCCCTTGCCATTCCCTGTAAAAACAATCAATAACCCTTTTTTTGTTTTTCTAATTTGTAGTCTCTCTGATTGAATATCTTTTCTTTGCTGCATTCTTTTTTTATATGAGCTCTCATCGCTATCCGGTGATAATTTACCTCCCATTCCAAGTTTATTTGCTTGATTATCGAGGTTAAATATTTTCTCGGAAGATGAAGGTTTTTCTTGCATATGACCCTTAATTTATTTAATTATTATAAATCTTTAAATATTTTTAACTCTTTTCACTTTTAAAAGTGCATTATTTACTGCCTGTTGTTGATCTCTTTTTGTAATCCAGTGATGATAAGTTTGAGTATGTAAACTAACCGAATGTCCCATCATTCTGGCAGCCACCGTATCAGGTAAATCATAAAAAATTGTTCTTACTGCCCAAGCATGCCTTAGATCATAAGGTTTTATTTGCAATGAGTAACGCTTAAACTGATCTGTAATTTTTTTTCCAATATTTTGTAAGGTTGTAACTTTAAGGTCTTTATTAATGTTTGGTAAAAGTTCTGGATTATCCCCAAGTTTTGATAATTCGAACTTTTCCACCCATTCAGGATGAAATGGCCAAACTTGATGTTCTCCAGTTTTAGTCGTAGGCAAAACTCTTATAATTTTGTCCCCAAAATTAGTAAGAGAACTTAAATCACAAAAAAATACTTCATGATTCCTTAATCCATATGTAGCCATCAGACCAAAAACAAATTTCCAAGACTCGTTTGGTATCCTCTCCCACAGTTTCTCTATTAATTCGTCTTTAGGAAGATCCCTAAATCCTGCTTTGTTCAGACCATATCCTCTAGAATTTAATTTCCAATCTTCTGGTAGTTTAATGTCCAAAAACTTAGCCAAAACACTTAAAGAAGTAGCGCATTGTTTCCTACTTCTGGTACCTTCCTTATAACTTTCAAGTGTTTTTTGAAATATTTTTTCTAAAGCTGCATTCTCATAGTCATTGTAAATATTTAAAATTCTTTTCATATATGGTTTGTAAGAACTTCTCCAAGTAGTTTTTCTAGTGCTTGTTCGAAAATCACTTTTATTTTCTTTAAAAAAAAATTCCTCAAATTGATTTAATCTTTTTGGGAATTCAAAACCATCTTTTTTTTCCTTTTTATAAGGTTTGCCTATCCAATTAATCCAATCAAATTGATTCAATTCCAATTGCAAATTGATTAATTGTAATTTTTTTTTAGCTTCCTCTAATCCTGAAATATCAGCCTTTAAGCCAAGAGATATTCTTTGAATTTTAAAGTTATTGTTATCTTCTTTGGAGGGTAATGAACCACGAATATTTAATTTCTCTCCTCTTTTCTCAATTTTAAGCTTGCTGCCTTGAGTAGCAAATTTATCATTGACATTATTAATTTCCTGAATTACGTTCATTTACTTATATAATTGACCATATAATGACGTTTTTAATGTTGATTTTCAATCTCCATAAATCTTAAATGGTTAAAATAGGCGTCTTACTAATGAATTTAGGAGGGCCTGAACGCATTACTGATGTCGGCCCATTCTTATACAATCTTTTTTCTGATCCAGAAATTATCAGGACACCTTTCCCTGTTTTTCAAAAGCCCCTAGCTTGGTTAATTAGCACGCTTAGGAGTACTACATCACAACAGGCCTACCTTTCCATAGGTGGAGGTTCACCTATCAGAAGGATAACTGAACAACAAGCAAGAGAATTACAATCTAAATTAAGGGAAAAGGGATTTAATGCTACTACCTACATTGCTATGAGGTATTGGCATCCTTTTACCGAATCAGCAATTGCTGATATGAAAGCAGATGGCATAGATCAAGTTGTTGTAATACCCTTGTATCCGCATTTTTCGATAAGTACTAGTGGTTCGAGCTTTAGAGAATTAAAAAAATTGAGAGATTCTGATGATGAATTTAAGAAGGTTCCAATGAGATGTGTAAGGAGTTGGTTCAGTCAATCAGGTTATTTAAAGTCTATGGTTGAATTAATTTCTGAACAAATTTCACTTTGTGAATCACCTTCAAAAGCCCATATATTTTTCACTGCTCATGGAGTTCCTAAGAGTTACGTAGAGGAAGCTGGAGACCCTTACAAACAACAAATTGAAGATTGTTCCTTATTAATAATAAATGAGTTGGAAAAATGTTTAGGGTATAGTAACCCTCATACTCTCTCTTACCAGAGTAGAGTTGGTCCTGTTGAATGGTTGAAACCTTATACAGAAGAGGTATTGGCGGATCTTGGAAGGTCAAATGTTAATGATCTAGTTGTGGTTCCTATAAGTTTCGTTGGAGAGCATATCGAAACGTTGCAAGAAATTGATATTGAATATAAAGAAATTGCTGAAAAAGCTGGTATTAAAAACTTTCGGAGAGTTAAGGCTCTTAATACCCATCCTACTTTTATTGAAGGTCTTAGTGATCTAGTGATTTCCTGCTTGGAAGGGCCTCTAGTTAATATTGAGGAGGCTTCTCAGTTGCCTGAAAAAGTTAAACTTTATCCTCAGGAGAAGTGGCAATGGGGTTGGAATAATAGTTCAGAGGTGTGGAACGGAAGGGTTGCAATGATTATTTTTCTTGTGCTTTTTATTGAACTTATTTCAGGCTCTGGACCTCTACATAAATTAGGCATCTTATAAGGAAAAATTGATATTCATTTGAAAATTTTAAATTTTTTAAAAGATTTTTTTTGAATATATTTCTGACATTACATTTCTAAATGAGGCAAAAGTATTTAATTGAGTTTAATATTTATATTAAATATTGAATTTCTTTAGTGACCCTTACTTCGAGATCCTTTTCACAGGGTAGTTCAAAACATGAAAATCCAGTTTGGATAACTGGTGCAGATGCACTAATGGATTCTTTAAAAATTCATGGAGTAAAAGTTATATTTGGATATCCTGGCGGAGCCATATTACCAATATACGACGCTGTTCATAAGGCAGAACAAGATGGTTGGTTAAAACACTATATGGTTCGGCATGAACAAGGTGGTTCACATGCGGCTGATGGATATGCAAGATCTACTGGTGAAGTAGGAGTATGTTTTGGAACCTCAGGCCCAGGTGCAACAAATTTGGTAACTGGAATTGCTACTGCGCAAATGGATTCAGTCCCTCTAGTTGTAGTTACAGGTCAAGTCCCAAGACCTGCTATAGGAACAGATGCTTTTCAAGAAACTGATATTTTTGGTATAACTCTTCCAATAGTGAAACATTCATGGGTAATAAGGGATCCTTCAGATATCGCGAAAGTAGTTTCTGAAGCTTTTTTTATAGCCTCATCTGGAAGGCCTGGCCCTGTTTTAATTGATATACCCAAAGATGTAGGTCAGGAGTTCTTTAATTACCAAAGAGTTTTGCCAGGTGAGATTATTCCAAAAGGATTTAAAAGGAATGGAGAAATTAATGATTGCGATATCAACAAAGCAATTAAATTAATAGAAGATTCTAAAAGACCTCTTCTATACGTAGGAGGTGGGGCTATATCTTCAGGAGCTCATGATGAAATAAAAACTTTGGCAAAGAATTATCAAATACCAGTTACCACAACCTTAATGGGAAAGGGTGCTTTCGATGAAAAAGATAATTTATCAGTAGGAATGTTAGGAATGCATGGAACTGCTTATGCAAATTTTGCTGTTACAGAATGCGATCTTTTAATTGCTATTGGAGCTAGATTCGATGATAGGGTGACAGGTAAATTAGATACTTTTGCACCTAATGCAAAGGTGATTCATATAGATATTGACCCGGCAGAAGTTAATAAAAATAGGCGTGTAGATGTTGCAATTGTTGCTGATGTTTCAAAAGCTGTTCTGAAAATTAATGAACAATCTCTAAAAAACAAATTTACTTGCCAGACGAAAAACTGGTTAGAAAAAATTGATTTTTGGAAACATAAACACCCTTTATATGACCCGCCTAAAGAAGGAGAAATTTATCCTCAGGAAGTTCTTTTAAAAGTGAGGGAACTTTTACCAGAAGCTTATATAACTACAGATGTAGGACAACATCAAATGTGGGCTGCTCAATATCTTAGGAATTCTCCAAGAAAATGGATTAGTAGTGCAGGCTTAGGAACTATGGGTTTTGGATTGCCAGCGGCAATTGGAGTAAAAGCAGCCTTACCTAATTCAGATGTAATTTGTATTGCAGGAGATGCAAGTGTCTTAATGAATATTCAAGAATTGGGAACCTTATCTCAATACGGTCTAAAGGTGAAATTGATTATTATTAATAATCGCTGGCAAGGGATGGTAAGACAATGGCAAGAAAGTTTCTATGATGAAAGATATTCCTCATCTGATATGAGTTGTGGAGAACCTGATTTTGTAAAACTTGCTGAGTCTTTTGGGGTTAAAGGATACCTAATTTCTGATAGAAAAGAATTACAAAATGACTTAAAAAATGCGTTTGATCATGACGGACCTGCCTTGATTAATATCCTTGTCAGAAGAGGTGAAAATTGTTATCCAATGGTTCCTCCTGGGAAAAGTAATGCTCAAATGGTTGGATATGTTAATTGTGAAGACTAATTTTTTTAAAATTCATCATTTTAAAAAATTAACTTTAAGATAATTTAAAAACTTAGATATTTCTGAATTGAAAAAATTATCAAAAATTTTAATTATAATCTCTTTGATTGTTTTTAATCCTTTAATAGTAAACTCGGCCGAAATTCTTCAAATTAAAAGTTCAAATACTATTTTGGTTGGGGATCAAAATAGAAATTTAACTATTGGATTATTTTGTGTAGATGTAAATGAAAATGATGAGATTGAAGCAACTAATCTACTTAAGAGTGAATTCCCAAGGGGGAGTAAAGTGAAAATAAAGCCTTTTGGTTTCAAAGAGAATGTTTTGTTAGCCAAAGTTTTTAATATTAAAGGTACTAAGGAGATGACGGAATTATTGGTCGCTAAAAACTTAAGTAGTGAAATTTGTCCAAGTTAATTATCTTTATGAGCAAATAAGATTCCATTGTCTCGAGATTGTTTTGCTCCTTCTATAGGAATAAAATTCATTATTGAATTTGTACGTGCATAAATTTGAGATGTCTATATTTGTATGAGGGATGTTCTCATTTAAAAGTTGTCTATAGGCAGTTCTTTTTAGATCAAGTTGATTTAAATTTTGCTCTCTGAAGTGATTTGAATCACTAAAACAATGATCATTTTTAATTTTAGTCAAGTTGACAGTTATGTTTTTGTTTTCGGCCTTTCTATAAAATTCTTGGAGTGTAATTTTATCAACTAGATAATGTTCCTTAGAAATCGCTGGTCCTATCGCAACAAGTAAGTTATCTCTAGATGTCCCAAAAGAATCGAAAATTTTTACCAGATTTTTTATTATTTTTTTTTCTAAACCTTTTCTTCCGCAATGCAAGGTGGCTACATTTCTTGTACTTTTATCGGCAAAAAATATTGGCATACAATCAGCTGTGTAAACCCATAAGTTTTGCCTGCATTTGTTGCCAATAAGACCGTCTGCATCAGTCTTAGTTCCTTTTTGCGAATGAGATCCAAACACTATTGCATTACTGTGAATTTGATTGGAAAAACAAGTTATTGAATTTTCATTAAAGTGATCCCCTAATAATTGAAGAAATTTCTCAGAGCAAGACTTTGTGAAGTATGCATGTTTGAAATTATTTTGTCTAAGAATAGGTGATGAATAATACTCAAATTTTTTGTTTTGAATATAAATTTCATCTTTTGAGAAATATATTTCTTTGTAAGGAATTGTTCCCGCTCCTAAGCTGAATTTATGAAATTAATTCAATATCTCTTAAGATCCAGAATCCTGCAAATTTTTCGATAAACGGCGTTGACTGTATGGAAATAAATTGATAACCAAAAGAATTTTTTTTATTCTCTAAAAACTTTGTATTTAAAATGTTTGCATCTTTTTCTGGTAAATCAGTTACAAGCCACTTATCATCTTCTGAAGCTTCAAGTATGAGTTGGTTCTTATTTACGACTAATTTAATAGGTTCTAAACAACTAAACCATGCAGAAAGTGCCAAAGATCTATCTTTGCTAAAAAGTCTTAATCCTGGAATTAAGTAATTATCATCTATGTCTTGCTGAATTGGGAAAATATCTCCAAATTCCATAGGCCAATTTTGTGCTGATTTTAATTCACCAATGGATATTTCAGAGATAGTCAAAGCATCACCCCTTACTGCTTCTGGTAAAGGTGTGGGAGGGTTTTCCATTTTAGAAGTAAAAGTGGGAGCTAATACACCTCTTACATAACCTTTTTCCTTTGGATAAATCTCTTTTTCAAGAAATTCGATTCTATCTAATAAATTGTAAGTTCTTCTACTTACAATAGCCTCAATACTTACGGCATCTAGAGATTTCTTAATGATCGATTTCATTGACGACCTCCAGAATCGAACTATAGAAGGCTTCTCCCACCCTTGTTTTTTTGCTTCACTTATTGCTTCATTTAGCGCCCTTGTAAGCCACACTGAATTAACTTCATTGGCAGGGCATTTTTTATTCCAAAGAAAAACATCTTCTGTCTTATAACTTCTTGTAGAGCAAATAATTAATTCCCACCTTTTTTTTCCATTTGATTCAATAATCGGCCTTGAGTAAAAGTCTAATTCCCAATCTGAAATTTTTGATTTAAGACCTGACTCCATTTTTTTTTTAATGTTCATTTATCTTGTTCTTTTTTATCGAAGAGTGCTTTAGTTTTTAGTGCTCTCTCTGTGGCTTCTTGCATAACTTTTTGCTTATCAATAATTAATTCTCCCGCAGAGTTTTCTAAGAGTGCTGTATTGAGACCAATACGACCTTTTTCGAGGTCTATTTCAGATATTAAAGCTTTTATCATTTCCCCTTCTCTAAAAACTTCTCTTAGAGAACGAATCGATCCATTTGTTAGTGAAGATTGATGAAGAAGTCCACTAGCTCCGCCTAAATCTATAAAGAAGCCATATGGTTTTACTGCTAAAACTTCTCCTTCAATTAATTGACCTAATTCTAAACTTGTAAGTTTAGAGACTAATGATGCTTTCTTTTCAGAGAGAACTAATTTTCTGGATTCTGGATTCACCTCAAGAAACGCTACTTTTAGAGTTTTGCCAACAAAAGATTGATAATCTTGACCATCTTCAAGTTGAGATCTTGGAATGAATCCTCTTAATCCATCTACATCACACGTAAGCCCACCTCTATTAAATCCATTAATTAAAACGTTAATTAATTCTCCATTTTTTGCGGAACTTGATACTTTCTCCCAACTTTGCCTGAGAATTAATGCCCGAGCGCTCACTGTTACCATCCCATCAGCATTTTGTTCTTTGATAACCAAAACTTCCATTTCAAGGCCTATAGAAAACTTTTCTTTAAAGTTAGTAATGACACCCAAACCACATTCTTTTTTGGGCATATAACCAGGTGCTTTTCCGCCAATGTCAATATATAGTCCATCACTTTCGATTGCTATAACCTTACCTGAAATTGTTTCTCCTGTAGCCCCGATTGGCTCATTTGCATTTAAAGCCTCCAAAAAAGCACTTTCATCAAAATCGAATTCATCAACTGTTCTTTCTGAATGAAAATCTGGGTTTTGCTCAGAAAAATTAAGGGGTCTATTTAAGTCTTGTTGAGTTGAATTTTGTAGAGAAATATCAAAATCCTTGGTGTTTTCATAATTCTCCTCAATTTTTTTTACTGAATCATTTTTAATGATTTGCGGTTTGATTGCGATATCTTCTTTTTTAATTTCTTCTTGCGAATTGGAGTGCTCAATATCTATTTTTTGAGTATCTTTCTTGCTTATGTGAAGTACCTGAAGAGGTTTTTTATTGCCCTTTGGTTCGATATTATCTTGGGCATTTTTATTACTGACTCCCATCGTAGGTAAAATAAGAATAATTAATTATTAACATACTCTAAATGTTAGTACTCAAAATTAAAATTAATGAACTTTAAACCAATACCTAATAAATTTGAATATTTAAATTGGCAAGAAATTGAGTGTGTTGCAAAAAACAAAAGATCAACTGTGATTTGGCCATTCGGCGCTGTTGAGCAACATGGGCCGCATTTGCCTCTTGCAACAGACAGTATTTTTGTTGATGAAATTATCAGTGAAGTTTTTAAATTATTTTCTGCCGATATTCCATTAAAAAAACTTCCAACTCAATATATTGGTTTTTCTCCAGAACATAAGGGTTTTGCTGGGACAATTTCACTTTCCTCAAATTTAATAACTTCAATGATAAAGGAAGTCGGAAGTCAATTATCTGAAATGGGTTTTAAAAGATTGATACTAATTAATGGACATGGAGGGCAAATTTCACTATTAAATACAGCTGCAAGAGAGTTAAGAAGTGTCGCACCAGGGATGGCGGTTTTTCCCTGTTTCTTATGGAGTGGTGTGAATGGATTGAGTGAATTGTTAACAAAAACTGAGATTGAGGATGGGCTTCATGCTTCTTTAGCTGAAACAAGTTTGATGCTGGCTTTGAAACCAGAACTAGTAGGTGATGACCGCCCAAATGAGGGAAATAAAGTAGAGATCCCTAAAGGTTGGAGTCTAGAGGGCAATGCGCCTACCGCTTGGCTTACTGACGACTTCAGTAAATCAGGGGTTATTGGAGATAGTAGAGGGGCAAATGAGTCTTTAGGGAAAAATTTAAAGGAATTATTGATTAATCACTGGTCCGAATTGATTATGAATCTGATGCAATCAGATTGGCCAAACAATTCTTAAATCATCTTAAGTAAAAAAAGTGACTTAACAATTGAAACTATTTTCATGATATTTAAATAAATTCTCTATAATCGTGTAATATTCATGCATAATGAGCTAAAGATTACTGACATGCAAACTCTAGAATCAAATAAAAAAACTATTGAAGAATCGACTAATTCGATTTCTTTAGATTTGCCCGACTTCACTACAGATTCTTATAAGGATGCATACAGCAGAATAAATGCAATTGTTATTGAGGGAGAGCAAGAGGCTCATGATAATTACATTTCAATAGCAACTTTAATTCCAAATGAGTTAGAGGAGTTAACTAAATTGGCGAGAATGGAAATGAAGCATAAAAAAGGCTTTACTGCATGTGGAAGAAATTTAGATGTAGTAGCTGATATGGAATTTGCAAAAAAATTCTTTTCTAAATTGCATGGTAATTTTCAAGTTGCTCTTAAAAAAGGAAATGTAACAACATGTCTTTTAATACAAGCTATATTAATTGAAGCATTTGCAATTTCTGCTTATAACGTCTACATAAGAGTTGCGGATCCTTTTGCAAAAAAAATAACAGAGGGAGTAGTTAAAGATGAATATCTCCATTTAAATTATGGTCAACAGTGGCTTAAAGAGAATTTATCTACTTGTAAAGATGAATTAATGGAAGCAAATAAGGTTAATCTTCCCTTAATCAAAAAGATGTTAGATGAAGTAGCAGATGACGCTTCAGTTTTAGCTATGGACAGAGAAGAATTAATGGAAGAATTTATGATTGCTTATCAAGATACATTGATGGAAATAGGTTTAGATAATAGAGAAATTGCAAGAATGGCTATGGCAGCTATCGTCTAATTACCTTTCAAATTAATTAAGGATTTTAATAATTAATCAATACTATTTAAGTAGTTACCTCTGTGCTATTGTTCATAACATCGTATAGAAACCATTTATAAATTTTAAATGTTTGGGTTAATAGGCCACTCAACCAGTTTTGAAGATGCAAAAAGAAAGGCTTCGATGCTAGGATTCGATCATATTGCTGATGGAGACTTGGATGTTTGGTGTACTGCTCCTCCTCAGCTTGTTGAAAATGTAGAAGTAAAGAGTGCTACTGGAATATCTATCGAAGGTTCTTATATAGATTCGTGCTTTGTTCCTGAAATGCTTTCTAGGTTTAAAACCGCCAGAAGAAAAGTTCTCAATGCTATGGAACTAGCTCAGAAAAAAGGGATTAACATTACCGCTTTAGGAGGATTTACTTCTATTATTTTCGAGAATTTTAATCTTCTTCAGCATAAACAAATTAGAAATACATCATTAGAGTGGGAAAGGTTTACTACTGGAAATACTCATACCGCCTGGGTTATTTGTAAGCAACTAGAGATAAATGCGCCTCGCATTGGGATTGACCTCAAAAAAGCAACTGTTGCTGTAATTGGTGCTACAGGTGATATTGGTAGTGCTGTTTGTAGGTGGCTTATCAATAAAACTGGGATTTCAGAACTTCTTATGGTAGCAAGACAACAAGAACCACTAGCTTTGTTACAAAAAGAATTAGATGGTGGCACCATAACAAGTTTAGATGAGGCATTGCCTCAGGCTGATATTGTTGTGTGGGTTGCAAGTATGCCTAAAACCATTGAGATTGACACTGATAATTTAAAAAAACCATGTTTAATGATTGATGGTGGATATCCCAAAAATCTTGATGAGAAATTTCAGGGTGAAAATATTTATGTTTTAAAAGGAGGGATAGTAGAGTTTTTCAATAATATTGGTTGGAATATGATGGAACTTGCGGAAATGCAAAACCCTCAGCGAGAAATGTTTGCTTGCTTTGCAGAAGCTATGATTTTAGAATTTGAAAAGTGTCATACAAACTTCAGTTGGGGAAGAAATAACATTTCCCTTGAAAAGATGGAATTTATTGGAGCAGCTTCTTTAAAGCATGGTTTTTCAGCAATTGGACTTGATAAACAGCCTAAAGTATTAACTGTCTAAAATTATGGCTAAACGTTACCTCCTCGATTTTGAAAAGCCTCTTGTTGAACTTGAGAAGCAGATAGAGCAAATTAAAGAACTAGCTCGAGATTCGGAGGTAGATGTTAGTCAACAGCTTCTACAGCTTGAAACCCTAGCGGCTAGAAGAAGAGAAGAAATCTTTAAATCTCTCACACCTGCTCAAAAGATTCAGGTAGCTAGACATCCTCAAAGGCCAAGTACTTTGGACTTTGTTCAAATGTTTTGTGATGATTGGATCGAATTACATGGAGACAGAAATGGTGGCGATGATATGGCACTAATTGGGGGGATAGGTTCGATAAATAATAGACCAGTATTGATGTTAGGACATCAGAAAGGAAGGGACACAAAAGAAAATGTAGTAAGAAACTTTGGGATGGCAAAACCAGGAGGTTACAGAAAAGCTCTTAGATTAATGCAGCATGCTAATAGATTCTCTTTGCCAATTCTTACATTTATTGATACTCCTGGAGCCTATGCTGGTTTAAAAGCTGAAGAACATGGTCAAGGGGAAGCGATTGCAAGAAACCTTCGAGAGATGTTTGGATTGAAAGTCCCAATTGTGGCTACTGTCATTGGAGAAGGAGGTTCAGGAGGCGCACTTGGAATAGGTGTTGCAGATAGGTTACTAATGTTCGAACACAGTGTTTACACAGTTGCTAGTCCTGAAGCATGTGCATCAATTTTGTGGAGAGATGCTGCGAAGGCACCAGAAGCTGCATCAGCACTTAAAATTACAGGTAAAGACTTACTCAAATTGGGGATTATAGATGAGGTATTACCAGAACCTTCTGGTGGGAATAATTGGGCTCCTTTAGATGCTGGCAACACACTAAAAGAGGCTATTGAGAAACACCTTAACGCTTTACTGAAAATGCCTGAAGACGAATTAATTGAGGAAAGATACAAAAAGTTTAGGGTTTTAGGTAAATTTATCGAAGCAAATAATATTGAAGAGATTTATAGTGAAATCCCCCAAAAAACTGAATAAATTGAAACTAGCTTTTATAACGGGTGCTACGAAAGGTATTGGTAAATCTACCGCAATTACTTTTGCTAATGCTGGCTGGGATTTAATTTTACTTTCCAGGAATATGGATTTAATGGAGAAACTAAAGAGCGAACTATTGAATACTAAATCAAAAATTAACCTAATTAAATGTGATTTATCTAATTCTCTAGAAATAGAGCATTGTGTTAAAGAAGCAATTGAGAAATATGGGTGCCCTTCAGTTTTGATAAATAATGCCGGTTGCGCATTTAATAGCCCTTTAGTTGAAATGGATTTAGGTCAATGGGAAAAAACTATTCAAATAAACCTCACAAGTGTTTTTCAAATTTGCAGCGCAATAATCCCTCAAATGAGAAAGAATGGTGGTTTAGTGATTAATGTTAGTAGTCATGCCTCATATAATGCATTCCCCCAATGGGGAGCTTATTGTATTTCAAAATCTGCATTAGCGATGTTTACTAAATGCCTGAGGGAAGAGGAGAGATCTAATTCAATAAGAGCTTGCACAATAACTTTAGGTTCAGTAAATACTCCTCTTTGGGACTCGGAATCTATCAATGCTGATTTTGATAGAACTTCTATGCTCTCCTCAAGCGAAGTATCAGATACTATTCTCTATATGGCTCAACAACCTGAGTCACAACTGATTGAAGACTTAACTTTAATGCCCTCTGGTGGAGCCTTTTAAACATTCTGTTTATTTGCTTAATCTTAAAATAGTGATTTTTTTTAGTGCTATTTCAACCCGATTGAACAAGAGAATGTGATATAGTATATGAGCAATTAAGCTT
The DNA here is from genome assembly GCF_047305015.1 of Prochlorococcus sp. MIT 1304. Taxonomy (NCBI): domain Bacteria; kingdom Bacillati; phylum Cyanobacteriota; class Cyanophyceae; order Synechococcales; family Prochlorococcaceae; genus Prochlorococcus; species Prochlorococcus sp. MIT 1304. The sequence goes on from NZ_CP138974.1 coordinate 990,955, forward strand.
TGGAAGATACAGTAAATTAAGTTGCATACAATTTTCTGTTTAAAATTTTATGACCTCTACATTACCCAACGATAATATTAGAAACTTTGACGACCAGATTACTAATAAACTAATTTCTGAAATTATAAGAGACAGAATTAAGAATTCTGGGAAAAGATTCAGTGCCAATGATAATATTTCTGACTTTATAAATCCGGGTGAATTAGAAATTTTAGAAAAAGAAGTAGCCTCAAGAGTCAAAGACTTACTTAAGTCCCTCGTAATTGATGTCGAAAATGATCATAATACTCAAGAAACTGCTGAAAGAGTTTCAAAAATGTATTTAAATGAAGTTTTTAAAGGTAGATATCATGAACAACCTAAAGTTACAAGTTTCCCAAATGACAAAAATCTTGATGAAATTTATACAGTTGGCCCAATTTCTGTCAGATCTGCATGCTCACATCACTTAGTTCCAATTCTAGGAGAGTGTTGGATAGGTATTAAACCCGGGAATAAAGTCATAGGACTTTCAAAATTTGCTAGAGTTGCCGATTGGGTTTTCTCAAGACCTCATATTCAGGAAGAAGCTGTAATGATCCTTGCAGATGAAATTGAAAAACTATGTGAGCCTAAAGGTTTAGGCATTATTGTAAAAGCCCAACATTATTGTATGAAGTGGAGGGGAGTCAAAGAACCAAATACAAGCATGATTAATTCTGTTGTTAGAGGCGATTTTAGACACGATTTAAGTTTAAAACAAGAATTTTTTGAGCTTGTAAAACAACAGTCCGCTACTAATAATTATTAAATTCCTTTTAAAAACTTAAAAATATTTTCTGTTTTTTTAATATCTTTATAACCGGGGGATATTTCAATACTGCTTGAAATATCTAGTCCATCTGGTTTGATTTCAGTAAGGATTTCATCAATCCATTCAATTGATATTCCACCTGCTAACCACCATGGTTTGTTGAATTGCAGATTCTTTAGATAAATAGAATTTATTTTTTTCCCTGAACCTCCATAAGTTTCTTTATTCCAAGAATCAAGTAGTATCGCATCTATAAAATCTTCAAAAGGTTTTATTTTATCTATGTCCTCTTCCGTTTTTATTCTGAAAGCCTTCCATAGGCCTATATTTGGAATGTATTTCCTTATTTTTTTGCAATAATCAATATCTTCATCTCCATGTAATTGAATGATAGTTTCGCTTGGTTTGCCTAAGAAGTTTTTGATAATTAAATCTATCGGACAATTTTGCACAACAGTTACTCTATCGATTTTTGGATAAAAATTTTCTAGGGTTTTAAATATTTTTTTCTTAATTTCAGCTGATACATACCTTGGAGATTCTTCAACCGAAATAATGCCAATAGCATTCGCTCCTAATTTGGCGACTTGAAGAGCTTGTTCTTCAGAAGTTAGTCCACAAATTTTAACTAAAGGATTAGTCTTGGGCATATCATTATCCTGCATGTAAGATTAATATTATTGCTAAATATAGCGGAGATTATTTTTGAGAAGTTGGCAAATTTTTAAAATATGGGGAATTCCCTTTAAAGTTCATCCCTATTGGTTTGTTATTCTCTTTTTATTCTCATGGAGTATAAGTAATCAGATCAATTTATCTTCTAGCGATATCTACAATAATAAAGAAGCTTGGATAATAGGGTTTTTAACTTCTTTTTTCTTATTATCTTCAATTATTTTTCATGAGGTTTTTCATACTTTTGTTTCACTCAATCAGGGTGTAAAAATAAAAAAAATCACTTTTTATTTTTTAGGAGCAATTTTACAAATAGATAAGTATTGTCAAACTGCTTTAGGTAATATAAAAATTGCAATTGTTAGACCTCTTTTATGTTTCGCTACAGCATCTATTCTACTTTTAATTAGTAATAACAGTGCATCTCAAGAACAAATAGCAGTTAATGTAATTTCAAGAGTAGGTATATTTAATTTATTCTTAGGCTTCTTAAATTTGATTCCAATTGGTTCTTTAGATGGAGGGAATTTATTAAAAAGCATCATTTGGCATTTCTCAGGGAGTAAAAATAAAGGAAGAAATTTCCTCAATAAAGTAAATTTATTATTATCTTTTTGTGTTTTATTTTTTGGGATAATTTGTTTATTTAGATTTAACTTTTACTTTGGTTTCATTCTTTCTTTTTTGGGCTTGTTTGGAGTTAATTCTTCAAAATCTGAAAGTCAATTTATAAAAATTGAAAACATACTTAAATTTAGTAAAGTTTCTGAGATCAAATTAAAGCCTTTGAGGAAAATCGAATACGATGCAAATTTCTCAGAATTTAATAAATTAATAAAAAATAAGAAGGATGCATCGGATAAATATTTTTTTGTTACGAATAATGGTAGATGGACCGGTTTTGTTGATGATAATATTTTAAAAGCTGTTTCCTTAAAAAAATGGGAACGGAACTTTGTTGGAGATTTTAAGAAACCAATCGATAGTTTCGAAAGTGTATCTTATAACGATAAATTATGGAGAACTATAGAAAGACTTGAAGAAACAAATGAAGGTTTTTTATTAGTTCTCAATGCTGCAGACATCCCTTTGGGGATTATTGATAGGTCAAAAATTGGAAATTTTGTATTGAATAAATTAGGTTTTAATTTGCCTTCAGATATTGTTAAAAAATTAAACTTTAAAAATAATTACCCCTTAGGAATTGAATTGCCGAGAATAATTACTTCAATGAAGCAGAAAGGAGATCTTTAATAATTCTTGACATTAAATTTTCTATTTTTATTATCTATGGCAATATTTCTGAAATTTATATTTGATTTATTTTTCAGGAATGAATTTCTCAAATGTTGAACTATTTCATCATTTGTTAGTTTTAGATTTAATTTTGGTGGAGCTTCTTCTTTGAATAATTTGAACCACAAATCTCTTGAAGGATTTGTTTGAATTTCTCCATGTTGAAGGAATGCACCTTTCTTACGAAATTGAGCACTACCTATTCTCTTAAACCCATTTTGATCAACTAAATCGGAAATTAATGAAGTCCCAAAACAATTTGTTCTAATGCTTGATTTTCGTAAATTACCATATTGTAAGTTTAGACCTAATTCTCTAAAACTTTTAATTAACCAATTATTAACCATTTCATAACTTAAGAATTTATAGTAAGTTTTTTTAAATGTTAATGCATATGTTATGCCTCCTGAATGAAGAACAGCACCCCCTCCAGATGGACGTCTAACAATATTAATTTCCCCATTTGACAATAAATTTTTCCAATGAAGAGGAATTTCCTTTTGGTGATAGCCAATTGAAAGCCAATCTCCAGTCCAATAGTAGAACCTCAATGTGAGAATTATTTCAGGATTCGAAATTGTCTGATCTAAAGAATTTAAATCTAAAGCCATTTGATCAAATCCAGGTAAATTATTTGTTGAAAAAATTAAAGCCTGATTTTCAATTCCCAAAATTAACTTTGTAGGTTTATTTATGATAATTTTCAATAAATTTTTTCTTTCAAATTGTTAATTACGTAACATCATTTTGTAATAGTGTTTCAAATCTTCTCTTTTAGGTGGAGAATATAGAAAATAATTTTTTTACCATGGAGCCAACTCAAACAATAAATCTTATTGCATTAAGCCTCATAGTTGTTATGCATGCAGGAGTTTTAGCACTAAGACTTGGAATTAGTTTAGGTAGGAACTAAAGTCTATTAGAAAATTTAAAATTTATAAGGTAATAATAAAGTAAGACTGAATTAATTTATTCAGTAAAATATCAACTACTTAATTTGTCAAATTCTTTTTATAAAAATAGTATTTTCTCCAAAAAATATTTAGGTTCTATATCTATAAAAAGACAACAGAAACAGGATAATTTTGTATTATTGATTTTTTTAATTATAAAAATTAGCTTTTCACTTTTAGCAATAATAAGCCTTATTAAGCTTGGCTATAGTTCTAAAGTAAGGCTGACCAGACTAAGGGAAATTGAAGACTCATTTTTATACGAAAAATATAGATTTAATACTTTAACAGATAAGTTTGATGATTTATTCTCTTCTAAAGGAGAGCAAAGATTTATGAAGGATCAGGATCAAATAATTTCTAGAGACATTATCAGGGTAATATGGCGTTGATAAGGATGATCTTGAATCATTCTTCTTTTCATTTTTCTATTAACTTTTTTGCTAGTGAGTAAGAACATTAAGGGTTTAGTCCTCATAACAGGAACAACTTCAGGAGTTGGATTAAATACTCTAAAACCTCTTTTAAGATTTGGGTGGGAGGTTATAGCTGTTAATCGATCAAATAAAAGAGCCATTAAAATAGCTGAGGAATCTTTGACAAAAGAGGAAGTTAAAAATGTTCACTTTATAGAAATAGATCTCTCTAACTTGGATGATGTGAGAAAAGGTTGCGATGAAATATTAGAAAGATTTAAAAAACCAATAAATTCTCTTATTTGTAATGCAGCAGTTTATAAACCAAGACTAAAGAGACCTGAAAGATCTCCTCAGGGGTTTGAGAACTCTATGGCAGTAAATCATTTTGGACATTTTCTTATGATTAATCTTCTTATGGAAAATATTTTATCTTCAGAAAGAGAAATTGTTTTAAATGGAAAATCTACTTTATTCAAGCCAAGAATTACAGTATTAGGTACTGTTACAGCTAATTATTCAGAACTTGGAGGAAGAATCCCCATCCCTGCCCCAGCTGATTTGGGAGATTTGTCAGGATTCAAAAATGGTTTTTTATCCCCTATAAGTATGGCGAATGGAAAGAAATTCAAACCTGGTAAGGCTTATAAAGATAGTAAACTTTGCAATATGGTAACCGTTCAGGAATTATCAAAAAGGTATCCTGCAGAAGAAATTATTGTAAATTCGTTATATCCTGGATGTGTCGCTGATACAAAACTTTTTAGAGATACGCCTTGGTTATTTAGGTTTCTTTTCCCTATATTTCAAAAATTCATAACGAGGGGATATGTGTCACAAAGATTGGCAGGAGAGAGAGTAGCTAAAGTAGCAACTTATAAAGAATTTGCTAAACCATCAGTCCATTGGAGCTGGGGAAATCGTCAAAAAACTGGCAGAAAAGCTTTTTCTCAAAAGTTGTCAAAAAGAATAATTGATGCAAATACCTCTAAAAAAACTTATGATCTTACAAAACTGTTGGTCGGATTAGATTAATTTAGATTAATCAAATCCTAATAAATCAAAAATTTCTCTATCTTTAAGTGGATTGCCTTCTAAAGGTTCCACCTTTTCAAGCATATTTTTAGCAAGAGATAAATATTCATTTTGAACTTCAATAACATCTTCAGTTGGTTCCATTTCAAAAATGGTGCATTTTTTTAGTCTTGATCTTCTAATGGCATCGACATCTTTGAAGTGGGCCATAGTTTTTAAACCTGTTCTTTCATTGAACTTATCAATTTGGTCTGTATCTTTTGATCTATTTGCTACTACCCCACCTAATCTGACTTTATAATTTTTTGCTTTTGCTTTAATTGCAGAGACTATTCTGTTCATAGCGAATATTGAATCGAAGTCATTAGCAGTAACAATAAGACAGTAATTTGCATGTTGTAATGGAGCTGCAAATCCCCCGCAAACGACGTCTCCAAGGACATCAAAAATAACAACGTCAGTATCTTCTAATAAGTGATGTTCTTTTAATAGTTTTACTGTCTGACCGGTTACATATCCCCCGCACCCTGTCCCAGCAGGAGGACCTCCACTTTCTACGCACATTACGCCATTAAAACCTTCAAACATGAAATCGGTTGGCCTCAGTTCTTCGCTATGAAAATCTACCTCTTCAAGAATATCGATAACTGTAGGAACCATTTTGTGTGTCAAAGTGAAAGTGCTATCGTGTTTCGGATCACATCCAATTTGTAGAACCTTTTTACCTAATTTTGAGAATGCCGCAGAAAGGTTTGATGATGTAGTCGATTTTCCGATGCCACCCTTCCCATATACGGCAATAACTAAAGCCCCTTCTTCAATATTTATTTTTGGATCTTGCTTTACTTGAACACTTCCTTCTCCATCAAGAGGTCTATTTATAGTACTTGTCATTTAAAGCTTAAAACACATTATTATTTATATTCTTGCAGCGCAAATACACATGAAATATGTTTCTAAACAAATATGTATTTAATTGTATTAAAAATGTGATATATGTTCTTATAACTGAATTTTCAGGATTAAATCTATTAGATTATGAGTGAAAATACTCATGACTTAATTATATTTTATTAGTAAAAACTAACTGAAATATGCTTTGGCATCATAAAGAGTTTCATCGCTTATCTCTGGGATTCCCCTCAAGATTGCGTATTTTTCAGTATTTGTTTTAACTTTACCTCTTACAAAAAATGGAACTTTTGTTAATTCAGCTCTACCAGATTCAGTCCAGATAATTTCCTCTTTACTATTTTTTTCTTTTTTCTCGTCAGAATTTAAAATGTTATTTTTGTTTGTCGCTGTATGCCCTAAATGGCTTTGATGACCATCAACAAACTCAAAGTCATGTTTGAACATATCAATAAGATGCTCTTCTAAGCCCATCATTAGGGGATGTACCCAGTCATCAAAAATCACATTTGCTCCTTCCCATCCCATTTGTGGGCTATATCTTGCAGGAACATCTTGAACATGCATTGGAGTACTAATTACTGAGCATGGAATGCCGAGTCTTTTTGCACTATGCCTTTCCATTTGGGTCCCTAAAACTAGTTCAGGGGCAGCCTTTTTCATGGCATCTTCCACTTCTAGATAATTGTTGGTTATCAAAGCTTCTACATTTAGATCTTTTGCAGTAGCTCTTACTTGCCTGGCCATCTCCCTGCTGTATGTTCCAAGACCCACTACTTCAAAACCCAATTCTTCTTTAGCAATTTTGGCTGCTGCAATTGCATGTGTTCCATCACCAAAAATAAAAACTCTTTTACCAGTTAGATAATTAGAGTCAACTGATTTTGAGTACCAAGGAAGTTTTGATTTATTTTCTAATTCTTCTTTATTCGTTAAAGGAAGATCTAATTTTTCATGAACTTCATTTATAAATTCAATTGTATTTTTTATTCCAATAGGAATAGTATTCGTATATTCCATTCCAAAGTTCCGTTTGAGCCACTCACATGAAGCTTCAGCAATTTCTTGATAAAGACAGATATTTATTTCAGCATCAATTAGTCTTTCAATATCATCAGGACTAGCACCTAGTGGAGCAACTACGTTTGTATCAATACCTTGTTCCGAAAGTATGCGTTGGATTTCGATTACATCATCTCTGCATCTAAATCCCAGTAATGAGGGGCCAAGTATATTAACTTTTGGTCTCCTACCTAATTCCTTCCACCTGAAGGGACTTATTTTATCTGAAAAACTTACTTTATCTTTTAAAAGGGTTCTTGTTAATTGATAAAAGGTTTCTGAGGCCCCCCAATTTTCTTTCTTGCTATAAGCAGGTAATTCAAGATTCACAATCGGCATATCAAACCCCATCCCTTTCGCAAGAGCTCCAGGTTGGTCTTGGATAAGTTCTGCTGTACAACTTTCTCCAACTAAAAGAGTTTTTGGTTTAAATCGTTCTACGGCTTCCTTAATATTTTTCTTAACTAATTCTGCAGTATCTCCTCCTAGATCTCTAGCCTGAAAAGTCGTATATGTAACTGGGGGCCTTTGCCCTCTTCTTTCAATCATTGTAAAAAGAAGATCTGCATATGTATCTCCTTGAGGGGCATGAAGCACATAATGTATATCTTTCATTGACGATGCAATTCTCATAGCACCAACATGTGGCGGTCCTTCATATGTCCATAGAGTTAATTCCATAGTTTTTTAATGCGTTACTAAAGTTTTTGAAGTTAGTATTTGATTCCTTTTTAAAGGTTTGGAAAAGAGACCAGCCAAATCTGCGGCTTGATCAATTCCGTGAATTGGACTGAATACCATTTCTATTGACCACTTAGTACTAATCCCCTCCGCCTCAAGAGGGTTAGCTAGACCCATTCCACAAACTACTAAGTCTGGATTAGAATTTCTCACCCGATCTAATTGTTTTTCTACATGTTGCCCTTCAACAATTTTTGTATTATCAGGTAATAAATTAATCTCTTCTTTCATTAAATCCTTATTTAGGTAAGGGGTGCCTACCTCTATGAGATCCATTTCGCATTCATTATGCAAAAATCTTGCTAAAGATATCTCTAGTTGCGATTCAGGAAGAAGAAACAATCTTTTCCCTTTAAGTATTTCTTTGTGAGATTCCAGAGCAAGTTTTGCTCTTTTTATTAAAGGCGAAATAATTTCATGAACTTTAAGTTCACCAATTTTGAAAGCTTTCGCTGCAGCTAAAAACCATTGAGTACTTCCTTCGATACCAAGAGGAAATGGAGCCGAAATTATATCACAACCACGATGTTTTAGATCTCGAACGGTATCACTTAAATAAGGCTGAGTTAATAAAACTTTTGTATTTTTGCCAATCTTTGGTAATTCTGTTGATTGACGAGGTGGGAAGCTTTCAATATTTGAAATTCCTAAATTTCTAAAAATCTTTTTAAACCTATCCTCTACATTATTTGCAAGAGTCCCAACTAATAATAATTTCTCCTCATTTGATGACTCCATTAATGGTATTAAAGCTTTTAAGGCGCCATCCTCTCCTTGGGTAAAAGTTGTTTCTATCCCACTGCCAGAGTAATTAACGAATCTCACTTGACCTAAAAATCTTTTATTTAATTTCTCTGCGACAGTGGCAAGATCTAATTTGATTACCTCACTTGGACAAGATCCAACTAGAAAAAGAGTTTTTATTTCTGGTCTTCTCTCAATAAGATCATTTACCACTCGATCTAATTCTTCATGAGCGTCAGCAAGACCAGCAAGATCTTTTTCTTCAAGAATAGCCGTCCCAAATCTTGGCTCAGCAAAAATCATAACTCCAGCAGCACTTTGAATTAAATGAGCACACGTCCTTGAGCCTACAACGAGAAAAAATGCATCCGGCATTCTTCTGTGGAGCCAAACTATTGAAGTTAACCCACAAAAAACTTCCCTAGGCCCCGTTTCCTTCTTAAATTCAACTTTACTCATTAAAAATTTTCGAGAGCTTATATTTCAAGCTTGCATAAACTTTTTAATTTAAGAAAGTAATTAATAAGTTCTCTTACAAAACGAACACATTTAAAAAACTTATATGAATGTTTAAATACTTAAATGGAAATTATGAAAAAAACTTTTGGTGCATATTTTAATTTCTGTAGAAGGAATTTCCTTGACTTGTTTTTGAAATCTTCCACACATTTCTAGCTATTTTCGTTGCTAATAATCCTGCTCTTTCCAACTTAGATTTTCCGGGCTTTGCCCCAATTAAAGCAGTCACTTCTGAAGTGGTTAAAGGGGCCCCAGTATTTATAGCTAATTGCGTTAACTCCAATCTATCTCTAAGGTTTTTAAGATTTACTTTTTCAATTTTATCTTCTTCTAACCAACTAAAAGATGGGTCTTTCTGAGATAGTTTTTGCATCAAGCTTAGGCTAACTAATCCGAGAGTTTGATCAGGAGTTAATTCTTTTTCAGTACCAGAAACATTTGGTTCTTTTTTTTGAGAAGTTCCCATAGAAATGCATATCTTTTACTTGAAGTTATCGTTTTGTTGAAAGCATGCAAGTAAATTTAATAGAAAAAATGAACCATTATCCGTTATAGTCTCGTGAATGGAACCAACTTCTAGTTTAAACAGAGGAGAACGAAAAAAAGGTAGTTCTCTTGTCACAGGATCTGAGGTGCAATCTCAGGCCAGTGGTGCAAGCTGTTTTATTACAACTGATTCAGAAAAGTCTTTGGTATCCAGACAAGCAAGTCAAGTTGAGCAGATTGAGTTGAGAACATATGTTTTTTTGGATTCTCTTCAACCTCAACTAGCTGCATATATGGGAACGGTTAGTAGAGGTTTTTTACCTATACCTGGAGATTCATGCCTTTGGATGGAAGTTTCACCTGGGATGGCAGTGCATAGAGTCACTGATATTGCCTTAAAAGCTAGTAATGTAAGACTTGGTCAGATGATTGTTGAAAGAGCATTTGGTTCTCTTGCTCTTTATCACAAAGATCAAAGTACTGTTTTACATTCTGGGGATGTTGTTCTAGATGCTATTGGAAGTGAAGTTAGAAAAAGAACCAAACCTTCAACAAGTTGGACAGAAGTTATTCGAGCTATTACTCCAGATCATGCCGTTTTAATAAATAGACAAAACAGAAGTGGATCAATGATTCAATCTGGAATGAGTATGTTTATATTAGAAACTGAACCGGCTGGGTATGTCTTAAAAGCAGCTAATGAAGCAGAAAAAGCATCAAATATCACTGTTGTAGATGTAAAGGCAGTTGGCGCTTTTGGTAGATTAACTTTAGCAGGGAAAGAAGGAGATGTAGAAGAAGCGGCAGCTGCTGCTATAAGAGCAATTGATGAAATTTCAAATTATTGAGAAATTTTTATTTAGACCTTTTTTTTAACTTAAACCTATCTCTTTTTTTAAAAAAGGTGACATAATTTTTGCAGCTTTACCTCTACTACCTAATTTATTTAGTTGTGATTGTGAGAGCTCACCGTAAACACAATTAGCTTCTTTAACCCAAAAAATAGATTCGAACTCCCCATTAGGATATTTGGGTTTCTTAAGAATTTCTCCCCAACATATTCCTGTTGTATCTTTAACTAAGTTTCCTGAGGGATCGCACAAAACCATACAACTTATAAATCTTGCACTCCTATAAGGACTATCAGAAAGTTCATTAATTAATTTTTTAATTTTCTCATCATTATTTTTGGCATATCGAGCAGAATAAATTCCTGGTCGACCATCTAAAACATCTACTTCAAGACCCGAGTCATCAGCTAATGCCCAAGTTTTTGTCTCTAGAGAAGCTGCCTTGGCTTTAAGTAGTGCATTCTCAAAATATGTTTTCCCAGTTTCTTCGACACTTAAATATTCTGGTTGCTTCTCAACCTTTAAAGACAAAACATCCAGCATCTCTGAAATTTCAGATACTTTTCTTTGATTGCCACTCGCAATAGTTAGAACTGGAAGGTTCAAAATAATATAAAAAAAATTTATTGTGAATATTATCTTACTTCAAAGCTTGATACGGAGACAGGAAAGGTTGAACATTCCACACCTGTGTAGACAGGGCCTGCCTCGTACGGAAATAACATAATGTAAATTTTTTCTTAACACAACAGTATGTTTTGATGCACTAACTAATTTCCATAAGTATTGACATATCAATAATACCAAGGGTGATAAGTTTAACTTATGAATGATAGAAAAAACATTAATGGAGATTTTGTCGAAAACGCTTGACTTATAAGTACTTAATGAAGCATTCTTCGAATTGAACATTCCACATTTAGTATTTAGTAGACAATGGCTACAGAAACAATGGGTATCGCTCTCGGCATGATCGAGACACGCGGACTTGTACCTGCAATCGAAGCAGCAGACGCAATGACAAAGGCAGCAGAAGTTCGCCTTATTGGTCGTGAATTCGTTGGTGGCGGTTATGTCACAGTATTAGTTAGAGGTGAAACAGGCGCAGTTAACGCAGCTGTAAGAGCTGGTGCTGATGCTTGTGAAAGAGTTGGTGACGGTTTAGTTGCAGCTCACATTATTGCTCGTCCTCATAGAGAAGTTGAACCTGCTCTAGGTAATGGTGAATTTCTTGGTCAAAAGGACTAATTAAATAAAGCAAGATTTATAAATTTTGCAAAATAATTATTTTCCCTACACAGACCTAAATTTATCCTTATGAGTAAGAAGTATGACGCAGGGGTAAAGGAGTACAGAGATACCTACTGGACTCCAGAATATGTACCCCTAGACACCGATTTACTAGCCTGTTTCAAATGTACAGGTCAAGAAGGTGTCCCAAGAGAAGAAGTTGCAGCAGCTGTTGCCGCTGAATCTTCAACAGGTACTTGGTCAACAGTTTGGTCCGAGTTACTTACAGACTTAGAATTTTATAAAGGACGTTGTTATCGAATCGAAGACGTCCCTGGAGATCCTGAAGCTTTCTATGCTTTTATTGCATATCCTTTAGATCTTTTTGAAGAAGGCTCAATTACAAACGTATTAACATCTCTTGTAGGAAACGTTTTTGGATTTAAAGCTCTAAGGCATCTACGTCTAGAAGATATTAGATTCCCAATTGCTTTCATTAAAACTTGCGGTGGTCCACCAAACGGAATCGTAGTTGAAAGAGATCGACTTAACAAATACGGAAGACCTCTACTTGGTTGTACCATCAAACCTAAATTAGGATTATCTGGTAAAAACTATGGTCGAGTTGTATATGAATGTCTTAGAGGCGGTCTTGATTTAACGAAGGATGATGAGAATATCAATTCTCAACCATTCCAACGTTGGAGAGAAAGATTTGAGTTTGTTGCAGAAGCAGTCAAGCTTGCTCAGCGAGAAACTGGAGAAGTTAAAGGTCACTACCTAAATTGTACTGCTAACACTCCTGAAGAACTCTATGAAAGAGCTGAATTTGCAAAAGAGCTAGATATGCCAATCATCATGCATGATTATATAACTGGTGGTTTTACTGCAAATACTGGATTAGCTAATTGGTGTCGTAAAAATGGCATGCTTCTGCATATTCATAGAGCTATGCATGCTGTTATCGATAGACATCCAAAGCATGGTATTCACTTCAGAGTTCTTGCAAAATGTTTGAGACTATCTGGAGGAGACCAACTACATACTGGAACCGTGGTTGGAAAACTAGAAGGTGATCGTCAAACAACTCTTGGTTATATTGACAACTTAAGAGAGTCATTTGTTCCTGAAGATAGATCAAGAGGAAACTTCTTTGATCAAGATTGGGGTTCAATGCCTGGAGTATTTGCAGTTGCATCAGGTGGTATCCATGTTTGGCATATGCCTGCACTTCTTGCGATCTTTGGGGATGATTCTTGTCTTCAGTTCGGTGGAGGAACACATGGTCATCCATGGGGTTCAGCTGCTGGAGCTGCAGCTAACAGAGTTGCTTTAGAAGCTTGTGTAAAAGCCCGTAATGCTGGTCGCGAAATCGAAAAAGAGAGTAGAGACATTCTTATGGAAGCTGCTAAGCATAGTCCTGAATTAGCTATTGCTCTAGAAACTTGGAAGGAAATTAAGTTCGAGTTTGACACTGTCGACAAGCTTGACGTTCAGGGTTAATTCAAGTTTCGAAATTGAGGAGATTAATTCTCCTCAAAATTATTAAAATCTCGTTTTTACGAGTAATTTCATTCACATTTTGATTAATTATGCCTTTCCAGAGCACAGTAAGCGACTATCAAACAGTTGCAACCCTGGAAACATTCGGTTTCTTACCACCGATGACCCAGGAAGAAATATATGACCAAATTGCGTACATAATTGCTCAAGGTTGGAGTCCAGTTATTGAGCATGTTCATCCAAGTGGATGTATGCAAACTTATTGGTCTTATTGGAAACTCCCATTCTTTGGGGAAAAAGATCTTAACTTGATCGTGAGCGAATTAGAGGCATGTCATAGAGCATACCCTGATCATCATGTAAGAATCATCGGATACGATGCTTACACTCAAAGTCAAGGAACAGCTTTTGTAGTTTTCCAAGGACGTTAAAGCTACTTATCGTAGTTAATATCTTTCTCCAAAAAAATTTTTGGAGAAAGTTTTTCAAAAAAGTTTTTAAAGAATTTCAAACTTGAAGATTATGTCAAAAAAAACCAGTAGAGAGATTGCACTTGAAAGAAGAAAGGCGATGAGTGATAGCGGTAAAAAAGCTGCTGCTTATTCTTCAACTACCAAAGATAGAGTTAGATCTTCTCAAGATATAAATATTTCTGGGACTCAGTCTTCTCCTAATAATCATAATATTTCAAAACCAGCTACAAAACATATTCCAAAAACTCAAGTAAACAGAAATTCTTCAACAAGTTTATCTAGTAAAGAGTTAGTAATAGAGAGAAGAAAAGCAATGTCTACCCATGGAAAATCAGCTATAACTTCATCCGATAGAACACGTACTGATGTTAAAAAAGAAAGTCCTGTAAACATAGTTAATTCAACTATAAATAAAAATCAAGAAAGTCAGGATTCAACTAGTACAGGATCTAAGTCCCTCAAACCCAGCGTTAAGAGAAGAATTAATCAGAAGAGAAAGCCTATTACTAATACAAGTAGAGATATTGTTTTAGCGAGAAGAGAAGCTCAATCTAAGCATGGTAAATCAGCAACTAAACAAAATACCAGTGCCGCTTCTTTGGCTAGAAGGGGTGATCCAGATTTAAGTAGTAGAGAAATTTCTCAAAGAGTGAGAGAGTTAAGAAGTAAAACTGGTGCTACAGGCAAAAAAGGTAATGGTAAATGTAGACCATGTGGTCCAAATAAAAATGGCTCCAAACAAAATATTGCAGATGCTAGCTGGAAAGTTGGTAAAAGTGAAACTGATTCAGGTCAAATAGTGACTGGAACACAAGCCAATAGATCTGTAAAAACTACAGGTAATGAAGCAAGTACATGTAGAACAGTTACAGGCACCCAATACATGGGAGCGGAAGTTGTTGATCAATTTTGTCAAGATAGACCAAGTTATAAACAACCACTTAGATCTACTGTTACTGCAACAACATCAGGGAATAAAGTGACTGGGAATGAAGTTGGTAGATCTGATAGGGTCACAGGCGATGAGCCAGGGACTTGTAAAAACCTTACAGGTACTGAATATGTATCTTCTAATCAATCACAGAAGTATTGTGGTGATGTTCCAAAAAATCCTTCAAAGGTTAAACACAGTACTACAACCGATGGATTAAAAGTATCTGGATCACTTCCTGGTAGATCAACCTTAGTTACTGGAGATGAATCAGGTTCTGGACATCAGTTAACTGGAGATCAATATCTTGGTTCTGAGCCAAATCCAAAAGGCAAAGCATTTGAAAAAGTAGGTAGCTACAACACTCTTAATGGGAGTAATGTAACTGGTACAGGGGTTGGAAGATCAGACCATATGACAGGCAATGAACATGGGAGTTGTAAGAATGTAACCGGCGATGAGTATATAGGATCTCAACAATACGAGAAGTTTTGCGGTTCAAAACCAAAACCAGAAGCTAGAAAAGTAGGTTTAAGCCTTTCTTCAAAGTCAAATTTAATAAGCGGCACTATGACGGGAAGATCAGAAATAGTAACTGGAGATGAACCAGGTTCATGCAAAGTGTTAACAGGAACACCATACGCAGGCTTAGATCAGATTAAAGAGAATTGTAATACTGAAACTTCTGAAGATATGAAATCAAGAGCAACAGTTAATTCTGGAAATAATTCAAATGCCAGACTTACAGGACAACAACCAGGAATTGGCGGAGTAATGACAGGTGCTAAGAAAGGTGCTTGTAAAAACCTAACAGGGACTCCTTATGTTGGTGGAGATCAGTTCTCACAAGCTTGTGATAATCCTCCAAATGATACTGCTTATGCTAATCCGGAAAAATCAGCAGGTAACACTTGGAACGAATTCTCTGTTAAATCACCATCAAGAGATAAATATTCTGAAAAAAATACTCAAGGTGTTACTGGCAATGAATATGAAAATGGTTCAAAGGTAACAGGACCTTTTGATATGGCAGTTGATAAGGTCACTGGTACTGAAAAATTTAGATTTGAACCGAATAAAAATATTACTTATAAACAAAAAATGGAAATTGAAGAGGCAGACCGTGCTGCAAAGACACCAGAAAAAAGAGTCGCATCAAGGATTACTGGTGAAGGACAATCAGTGGGAAACGTAACTGGTGATGATTGGGATCGCGGTGATAAGGTCACAGGCACAGAGGGAGCTTCTTCTAGGAAGCGAAATCCATCAAGAGCAGGATTCATGAGTGCAATGCCCCCTATGGAAATAAAAAGAAATGAGGAAACAGAAAAACCAGATTTCTTGATAACCGGATCTAGTGGTAATACTCGTGAGGGACAACTTGTTACCTTTTCAGGTGGTGCAAGAGGTTAACTAAATAATGCCTTTAAGAGGACTGGCTAAAGCCAAGAACTTCACATTGGGGCCAACCGCTCCAATGAAAACTTTTACTGAAAATATACATATACAAACTAAAGATTCAAATAATTTACGAAATTCTGGAAAGTCTCATAAATTAACCAATAATATTCAAAATGAAAATCTATTTAGGTATGAAAGCAAAATAAAAAGTGATTTTGACGAAATTGTTCCAACTCTCAAGGAAATTGCCCGAATTCAACATCACGAAGATTTTATAAATAAAGCTCAGAAAATATCAAGAAAAAATTTGGGAATAGATTTACCCCTCCATGTATTAGATAAATCTTGGGTTAAACCTCTTGATATGAGGGCTTTATATGCATGGTGTGCTTTCAAACAGCATGATAAACTTAGCGACAATTTTTTTAATAATGATCCACTTGAAGGTGCTGCTGGAAGTAGGGATGCGGAAGACTTTGAAAAATTTCTCTTAGATTGTGGAATACATTTACTTGATATAACTCCTTGTTCAGATGGAAGATTAGCTCATTCAGTTGCTTATGTAATGAGAATACCTTTTAGTTCAGTAAGAAGAAGATCTCATGCTGGAGCACTGTTTGATATTGAAAATACCGTTAATCGATGGGTAAAAACTGAACATAAAAGATATAGAGAGAATGTTCCTAATGAAGCTCATAAAGATACCAGGTACTTAAAAGTTGTAACTTATCATTTCAGTTCAGTAGATCCTTTGCATCAGGGATGCGCAGCTCATGGGAGTAATGACAAGTTAGCTGCAGCAGAAGGTAGAAATAAATTATATGCTTTCAAAGAGGCTGTAGAGAATAGCTTTTGCTGCGGAGCTTCTGTGGATTTAATGTTAATTGGACTTGATACAGACACTGATTCATTAAAAATACATTTATCAACTAGTGATGGCGGTATAGATTTAGAAAAAACCATTTCTACATTAGAAATTTATAATTCAACAATAAATTTTTCAAAAGAGGATGCAGAGAGAGAAATTTGCCAGACAATTTCTAAGCAATCTTCAAAAGATAAACTTAGTGGACTGGAAAAATTTACGTATAAATTAATTGTCAATAATATTTCTCAAATTGATTATGTTAAGAGTTTTCATAATGGTTCTTATGAAGATATTGGACATGCAGAGAGGTTTATTGGAGTAGGCATAGGTTTCAAAGAAGTACATCTCAGGAATTTAACTTATTTTGCTCATTTAGATACAGTCGAAGAAGGTGCTCCAGATTTAGATGTAGGAGTGAAGATTTTTACTGGATTAAATGTTTCTCAAGATCTACCTATTCCGGTAGTGATAAGATTTGATTACTCTGGAAAAGTTCCCGGAGCAAAAGAGAGGGCAATAAATGATTGTGAAAGAGTTAATAATGCGATATCAATTAGATATAAAAATTTAGTTGATCAAGGTTTGTTACATACTTGCTCTACTATTAGAGATAGGGACAACATTCATTCCGCCCAAATTATTGGAATGTCTTTAGATAAAAAAACAGAGGAGGCTCACTAATTATGTTAATTTGCAAGGTTGTAAAACCACTTGTCTCAACCAATAGGATTCCTGGTTTTGAACATAAACATCTGCAGGTTGTATTAGATGGATCTTCTAATAAAGTTGCAGTTGATGCTGTTGGCTGTAAGCCAGGAGATTGGGTTATTTGTGTTGGAAGTTCTGCTGCTAGGGAAGCAGCGGGAAGTAAATCTTATCCAAGCGATTTAACGATTGTTGGAATAATTGATCATTGGGATCCTGACAAGTCTTAAAAAGGAGGATGTAAATTGTGGAAATTATGAAGGTATTAGGAAGGATGGTATGCACTCAAAGGGTCGCCGGCTTAGGTCACATGAATTTACGAATTTTAGAAAATAATAAAGGAAAGAAATTAGTTGCTGTTGATCCTGTTGGAGCTAGAGAAGGTAACTGGGTTTTTACCTCTAGTGGCTCCGCCGCTAGATTTGCATGCCCTAATCCAGAAGTTCAAACCGATTTAACAATTGGCGGTATTATTGATTATTGGGAGAATGACTAAGGATTTTAACTTTATAAAATTTATTAAGAAACTATGTTGAAGGTATATTGTAATTAGTCTTGAATAAAGAATGTAATGTGGAATAAAAGAGAATCACCTTTGAGGATTGAAAAAAGATTTCAATTTGATCAATACTCCAAAATTAGTAAATTCATGGGGGAAATTGAGAAATTATGTAAAGAAAGGGATATCTATCCAAATATCAGCTTCGGTAAGAATTTTGTAAGTCTTTCAATATTTTTAGAAAATAAAGAAATATCAGAAAAGGAAAAAAACTTTTCAATGTATATTGATAAATTATATTTAGAAGATTAGTCCTTTTTAATAATTATTTGGCTTTGCAATATCTCTTTTGATTAAAGCCATTAAATATGTTGGTGCTTTATATCTACCAGGTAAACATCTATTTAAAGTTTCAAGATGACTCCAACACACTGTCTTTTCAATATCTTTAACTGAGTTTCCTTTTAAAATTAACAGTCTAAGAGCTTTGCAAAATAAAGGATAACCTGCTTCTAGTTCATCTATATTAAGCTTTGCTGCTGACATAGATCAAGGATTAATTATCAACTAATAATCTATACAACTATGGTGCACAATTGGTTCATATTTCAAATTTCTCAATAATTAGAAATTAATCTAGAAATGCGATGCAATCTATTTCAACTAAAACTCCTTTTGGTAGGGATGAAACTTCCACACAGGCCCTTGCTGGAGGATTCTCAATATTAAAAAAATCACTATATACTTTATTGACAATTTGAAAATTACTTAAGTCCGTTAAGTAAATAGTTGTCTTTATTACATCATCTATTTTGGCTCCACCAGCTTTAAGAACTTCTGCGAGATTTTTTAAAACTTGAAAAGTTTCCTTCTCTATATCACCTAAACATGTTATTTCATTTACAGCTGGGTCTATAGCAATTTGACCAGAACAATAGATAAAATCCCCAGCTTTTATTGCTTGATTATAAGGTCCTACTGGATCTGGAGCATTTGATGTTTTAATTACTTGTTTGGGAGCCATTTGTTTAAGAAGATACCTATCAATTTAAACCCATAAATCTTTATTTGCTCTTAAAAAAGTAAATTCTTCTAAATTTTTTGCTCTTAAGAACAGGTTTATTTTCATCTCTTCATCAAGTAAAAATGGAATTGTCAATTTATTAAGAGAAAGTTTTTTTTCAACTTCCGAAAGTTTATTCTTTAAATCTTGATCTTTTGGCTTGAGATTCAACGCCCACAATATATTTGACTTTGTATATTCATGTGCACAATATATGAGAGTATCTTTTGGTAAAGATTTGATTCTTTCTAGTGAAGAATACATTTGTTGATAAGTTCCCTCAAAAATTCTGCCACAGCCGCCAGAAAATAATGTGTCACCAATAAAAAGAACAGGGTTCTCCCCATTCAAAAAGAAGGCAATATGTGAGCTTGTATGTCCTAATACTTCAATTATTTTTACTTCTTCACCTAAAATATTCAAAGTTTCTCCATCTTCTACAGATACATTTTGAAAAGGGATTCGCTTTTTTTCTTTGGAGGAAGCAATCACCTTTACATTTTGCCATCTTTCAATAAGAGGCTTAGTCCCTCCAATATGGTCTGAATGATGATGAGTTTGTAAAATAGCTTTTAAGTGTAAATTGTTTTCATCTATATATCTAATTACTGGTTCGTGTACTGATGGATCTATAACTACAACTGATTTATCTTTTACCCATAACCAAATAACATTATCATTTAAAACTCTTAGTCCGATTATATTTTGAGCTTTATTAAATTCCATTGTTAACTTAGAATGAAGAATCCTTGGAAGAAATTGATCTATGTTTACTATAGCTTTACCAAAAGGAGCTCTGTTAAAAGATTCAATTTCAACTTTTAAAAGAGCTGGGTTAGATTTCTCTGATGCATTGGAGAAAAATAATAGATCATTAACTTTCGAATCAAATTGCAAACGGGCTAAAGCTTTATTGGTAAGGAATGGAGATGTTCCTGTTTATGTAAGTTATGGCCAAGCTGATTTGGGTATTGTTGGGTATGACGTTTTACGAGAATCTGAATTAAAAGTTGCAAAGTTATTAGATTTAGGATTTGGAGGCTGTCATATGTCGTTGGCAGTTAAGAAAAATAGCAATTATTTAAAACCAACTGATCTCCCAGCGAATTGTAAAGTAGCAAGTAAATTTATAAAGACAGCAAGATTTTATTTTGAAGAATTAAATATTCCTGTAGAAATTGTTCATTTGACAGGATCCGTGGAGCTTGGTCCTATTACAGGTATGGCAGAGGCAATAGTTGATTTGGTGGCAACCGGAAAGACTCTTAAAGAGAATGGTTTAATTAAAATAGATGATCTTTTCTACTCGACTGCGAGACTAATAGGAAACCCTTTATCTATGAGGTTAGATGATAATCATCTCAGAGATACGATTTTATCAATAGAATCTACTAACGATACATAAAAAAAGCTTAATGTTTAGTGATTTTAGAAGGATTAAAAAGTTAGGTAAATATTTAACTAAAGATAAAAAAACAATCTATCTAATCTTGATAGTATTGTTACCTGTTTCTTTCTCTGGAGCTATACAACCGTTATTAGTTGGTCAAGCGATTACCATTCTCAAAAATGAAACTACAGATGTATGGCTAAGTAAAACTTTTTTTGGGCAGTCAATTAATGCCATAATCCTAACTTTATTTATAACTGTTATTTTTAGGTTGGTTTTGCAAGGATACCAAACCTACAATATCCAAGCCGTGGGTCAACGTTTGACAGCAAGGATAAGAAGAGAACTTTTTGATCATTCAATATCTTTATCCCTTAGGTATCACGATAAAATGCCTGTAGGGAAATTATTAACGAGATTAACAAATGATGTTGATGCTTTGGCTGAGGTTTTTGGTAGTGGGGCAGTTGGAGTTATTGCTGACTTTGTAAGTCTTATAGTAATTTCTTTGACAATGCTTTCAATTGATAGAGGGCTTGCCATTTTACTATTGTTAACTCAGATTCCTGTTTCATATTTCATTATTTGGCTTCAAAAACGCTACAGAAAGGCCAATTATCAAGTGAGAGAAGAGTTATCTCAACTCAACTCTGATTTTCAAGAGAATCTTCAAGGTCTAGAAGTCGTTCAGATGTTTAGGAGAGAGGCTTTTAATAGTAAGAAATTTTCTAATACAGGAGTTGCTTACAAGAAAGCAGTAAATGGAACTATATTTTATGACAGTAGCATTTCAGCATTTATAGAGTGGATTTCTCTTGCCGCAGTTTCCTTGGTTTTAGCAGTTGGAGGGTATCTTGTTACTTCTGGAAATATTGGTTTAGGGACATTAACTACTTTCATTTTATATTCTCAAAGGCTCTTTGAACCTTTAAGACAACTTGCAGAGAGATTTACTCAGATTCAAGGAGGCCTTACAGCTGTTGAGAGAATAAATGAGTTATTGGATGAAGAAATTCAGATTCAAGACTCTATTTCTGCAAGAAATTTTGCAAAAGATGCTCAAACTGCCAATAAGAAATTTACGGGTAAGATTGAATTCAAGAATGTTAATTTCTCCTACAAAGAGGGAGAGCACATACTAAAGAATTTATCTTTTTTGATCAATCCTGGAGAGCATGTGGCTTTCGTAGGGCCAACTGGTTCTGGTAAAACAACCATAATTAGATTGTTGTGTAGATTGTATGAACCTCAATCGGGTCAAATTTTAATCGATGATATAAATATTAAAGATATTCCTATCGCAACACTAAGAAACATGTTGGGAGTTGTTCTACAAGATACTTTCATCTTTAGTGGAAATGTTGCTGATAATTTGAAACTAAATGCGAATATAGATAATCTTGAATTAGAAAATCTTTGTAAAGAATTAGGATTAACGGGTTTATTAAAAAAATTGCCAGAGGGTTTGAACACTTTTCTTAGAGAAAGAGGAGGAAATCTTTCCTCAGGAGAAAGACAACTTCTCTCAGTAGCTCGAGTAGCGATTAGAAATCCTGTTATTTTAATAATGGACGAAGCTACAGCGTTTATGGATCCATCTACAGAAGCCACTTTGCAAAAAGATCTTGAAAGGATTCTTACAAAAAGAACAGCACTAGTAATAGCTCACAGACTCGCGACTATTGAAAGTTCTGATAAGATTTTAGTCTTAAAAGGAGGATCATTAATCGAAGAGGGAACTCATATTGAATTGAGAAAGAAAAAGGGTTTATATTTTCAGCTTTCTGAGCTTCAAGAAAAAGGATTTGCGAATTTTTAATGATTTTTAGAAAACAAGGATCATCAATAAAAAAATCAACCAGTTTATCGAGAGAACAGCTGATAGATATTTATGGTTTAAATTCTTATGAATTTACTCAAAAAAATAAAGAAGAAATATTTATATGTAGTAAAAGTAAAGATTTAGATCTCATAGAACTAGATCAGCTTTTACAAACTGTTGGCTGGAGCAGAAGGCCTATTAGGAGAGTTAAAAGAGCTTTGGATTTTAGCATTTTGGTAGTTGGGTTATGGCGTCATGATAATAAATTTCCTAGGCTAGTAGGATTTGCAAGATGTACTGGGGATGGAATTCTAGAAGCAACAGTATGGGATGTAGCTATTAATCCTGTCTATCAAGGACTTGGACTGGGGAAAGAATTAATGAAATATATTTTGAAAGAATTAAAAAATATTGGTATTTCTAAAGTTACCCTTTTTGCTGATGCTGAAGTAGTAACATTCTACAAAAGACAGGGTTGGATATTAGAACCAAGAGGTACCAAATGTGCTTTCTGGTACGCAAATTAATTATTTTTGTAGTAGTCAGAATATATAGATTTTATCGATTCGCCCTTTAACCATCTTCTTCTTAAGTTCCAGTTCCTAAGTGCTTGCAGAAAAATATTTGTTCTTTCCCATTTCCTTGAACTTATAAAGATTGGTAAATTTAATTGTTTTAAATCTTTTTTATTTTTTAATCTTCTTAAAAAATCTACGTCTTCCATTAAGGGTATCTTTCTAAAACCATTATTCTTAAAATAATTAGTTTTATGAATAATTAAACCTTGATCGCCATAAGGTTGTTTGAAAAATTTACTTCTTAAATTTACAAGAATTTCGAGGACTCTAAAAATCATCTTTTTATGATTAATTTTAAATTTAAAATAGTAAATATAATTCTTGTCTCCCTTTAAAACTGAATTTATTTTTCTAAACCAATCATGAGTTAATCTTGTATCGGCATGTAAAAATATGAGCCACTCTCCTTTTGCATTCTTAGCACCAATATCTAGTTGTAAACCTCGATTTTTTTCATTTGATCGATATACTTTCGCCCCATATATGTTCGCCACATCAATTGTTCTATCTTCACTACCACAGTCAACAATAATAATTTCTCCCTCTTTATACGTAGTCAACAAGTCTGAAAGTAATAATGGTAAATTATTAGCTTCATTGATAGTTGGGATAATAATTGAGATTTTAAACAAATTGATTAATTTCTATTCTCGATATCAAATATTGTATCTATATCTATTTTTTTATCTAAAAACTCATATTTCAATTTTATAGACGCAAAATTATCAATTGTTTTTTTAAGAACATTTTCTGATCCCCACTTAATGTTAATAAAAGGTAAGTTTAGATGCGATGACATTATTTTTTCTGATAAACCAATAAGCCAATATCCTCCATCATTAGATGGTCCTAAAATAAGATCATTATGTTGTAGCTTTCTTAGAGTATTTAATAAATCTTGATGACATAAATCAGGAAGGTCAGTACCAATAAAAATAATATTTTTGATCTTATTTTGTGTACAAAATTTTTTGTTTATAATAATTTGCCTTTTCATTTTTTCTCCCAGACAGCCTTTCCCCTGTAAATTAAATCTTTTTATACCTAATTGTTTAGACCATCTTTTGCAATTTTTTTCCCCCAAACCAGATATAGCTATAGAAATATCAATTAGTTTAGTTTTTTGGAGAGATTTGGCGACTGAAATAGTGTGTTTTGTTATCACACTTTGTATTTTTGCCGAATTACTTTTACCTATATCTTTTGATAATCTTGTTTTGCATCTTCCAAAAGCATGCCATTTTGCCATGATAATAAGTAATGCTTTATCCAAAAATTTATTGCGATTATAAATAATTATATGCCTATAAAAAATAAAATTTTTTTAGAGGTTTGTATCATGGTTTGTTAAGTAATTTTAAATTTGTCGTGATCTTGTGATTTGATAATGGCCAATTATTAAATTCCAACTAGATTAATAATCTAGAGAATAAAATTTTGCAAACAATTAATCCTATTTGGGCGGAAGTTCAACAATCACTGAAAAAAACTTTAAGTAAGCCTTCATTTGAGACATGGATAAGGCCTGCTAAATTTAATTGTTTTGAAAATGGCTTATTGACTTTAATCGCTCCAAATACATTTTCCAGTGATTGGTTAAGAAAGAATTATTGTCAAACTATCGAAAAGGCTGCAAAAGAAATATGCGGCCATGATGTAAAAGTTGTTTTTAAATCTGAAAAAAATATAAGCAGAGATTCAACAAATAAAGAGAACCTAGATGATCAGATTGTGAATCATAAAACAAAATCATTTCCTAATAATAGTCAAGAAATTTCTTCAAAAAATAGATCCAAAAATCCCAACGGTCTAAATTTACGTTACGTCTTTAAAAGATTTGTTGTAGGTCCAAATAGTAGGTTGGCTCATGCAGCGGCTTTAGCAGTTGCCGAATCACCCGGGAGAGAATTTAATCCCTTATTTATTTGTGGTGGAGTAGGTCTCGGTAAAACTCATTTAATGCAAGCAATAGGCCATTATCGAGTAGAAATAGATCCAGAGGCAAAAGTTAAATATGTATCTACAGAAACTTTTACTAATGACGTTATTAGTGGTATTAGAAGAGACGGAATGACAGCTATTCGAGATAAATATAGAAATGTAGATTTGATTTTAATAGACGATATACAGTTCTTAGAAGGCAAAGAGTATACACAGGAAGAATTTTTTCATACTTTTAACGCTCTTCACGAATCAGGAAGTCAAATAGTAATCGCTAGTGATAGACCTCCAAATCAATTGTCTGGAATTCAGGAGAGATTAATTTCTAGGTTCTCGATGGGCATGACTGCAGATATTCAACCACCTGACCTTGAGACAAGGACAGCAATCCTTCAAAAAAAGGCAGAACAAGAAAGTATGAGTCTACCAAGAGATTTAATTCAATTTATAGCAGGAAGATTCACTTCGAATATTCGAGAATTGGAAGGAGCATTTACTAGAGCTGTTGCATTTGCATCAATAACAGGCTTGCCAATGACAGTTCAATCAATTGCTCCAATGCTTGATCCGAATAGTGTTGGAGTAGTTGTCAGTCCAAAACAAGTTATTAATAAAGTGTCAGATTTCTTTAAAGTTTCTACTGATGAATTGATTAGCTCAAGTAGGAGAAAACCAGTAAGTCAAGCTAGGCAAATAGGTATGTATCTTATGCGACATGGAACGGATTTAAGCCTACCAAGAATTGGAGATGAGTTTGGGGGCAAAGACCATACAACGGTTATGTATGCTATTGAACAAGTTGAAAAAAAATTGTCTATTGATCCTAATATTGCAAGTCAAGTTCAAAAAATAAGGGATTTGCTTCAAATAGATTCAAGAAAAAATTTATAGTTTTACTTTAACTAGAGATAAAATTTCTAGGATCTTGATCATATCTATGCCTGAAAGGTATATTATCTATTTCATTAATATTACTAAGCGATTCAATTTTATTTAATGATTGCCTTAATAACCTTGCTGAAATAATTGGCATATCTCTTGGAACTGAAACTCTATTTTTTAAGTATCTTAGAGAGATTCCTGAAAGTTTTTTAGGGATTAATACTTCGCCTGTGATCATATGGCTCAAAGCTGATCTCAATGATTCGTCAAAGGATTCTTTATTGTATGGATTTACTTTTAGTAAATTTTCTTTATGCTTTATCACTCTTTTAAGAGCAATTGTTGCATAATATTTTGAGTCATAATTTTGGTTTAATTCATAATTACCTAAACCCTCACCAGTATCTATTAACTTTGAGAAAGTAATCTGTTGTTCATTGCTTTCTTTATAGCATCCTCCCATTTGTGGGGGTAAATCATGAGAGTGAGTATGGAAATCTCCTTGAGTGCCTCTATAAGCACTTGTCCCCTCAAAAAGGGTAAGCCAGTTATCTACATGACGATAATTAGATCTTAAATTAAACCCTTTATAATAAATAAGTGAAGCGTTCATTCTCTCCATATAGGGAATAAAAATTATATCTCCAACACCAGGCTCTACATTACCCGTGTTAGAAACTGATGGATCAACAAATCCTGATTTTGAGCTACTTAAGATTTCATCGAGTTTAGAAATGGATTCTTTAAATCTTTTTTTTCTAAAGGAGTTATCTATAAAATTAAAACTTTCTCGGCAGAGCCAATTACACCAGGATCTAAAAATTTCTCTTTCTAAATTTCGAATTTTGATAAGGTGACTAGATGTAATAAAAGATCCAAGTGCTCCAAATTCATTTTCTAAAAAAGCTATTATATTGTCGCTTTCAGTTATAACTTTCCCTTTAAATTCAATTGCAGGTAATTTTCCCGATCTGACTTTTTCAAGGAACCAACCTTCTTTTTGGCCGTAGCAAAACATATTTATTTTCTGGACTCTGTATGGAATTTTCTTAAATTCAAGCCATAACCATATCTTCTGACAGTAAGGACACCAAGAATGCCTATCCCTATAGAGGGTAACTAATACATCATTTTCACTATGCCCAAATAATCTTAAATTTGCATAGGAATTATTTATACCATGGACTCTATCAAGATCTTCAACTTCAAATTTATTTAAATCATCCCATGACAAAATCCCATTCATTATTTGAATTAAAGCTATAAACTAACGTTATAATAATTGATTAAAAAAAGTCTTGGAATTTGAATTTGATTTAATTGTTGTTGGCGCTGGATCTGGAGGACTCGCTGCGGCTAAACGTGCGGCTAGTTATGGAGCAAAAGTCGCAATCATAGAAGCAAATCAAATAGGAGGAACTTGTGTGATAAGGGGATGTGTGCCAAAGAAATTAATGGTTTATGCAGCCAAAAGTAAAAAAAATATGGATTCTTCTGAAGGATATGGATTAAAAAATGAAGGTATTAATTTTGAATCAAATATTTTGTTGAAGAACGTTAGAGAGGAGGTTTCTAGATTAAGTAATTTACATAGAAATTCTTTAAAAAAGTTGAATATAACTATTTTTGAAGGCTTAGGAAGATTTATTACTCAAAATGAATTAGAAATTATTTGTTCAAACACAAAGAAAATTAAAAACAAAATAAGTTCAAAAAAAATTCTTATTTCAGTTGGAGGTAAACCAAAGAAATTAAATATTCCTGGAATAGATTTGGCATGGACTAGTGATGATATTTTTGAATTAGAAAAGTTTCCTAAATCATTATTAATAGTGGGAGGTGGATATATTGCTTGTGAATTTGCTTCTATTTTCAGAAATTTAGGTACAGAAGTAACTCAATTAATAAGAGGTAAACATTTACTTAATGGTTTTGATGAGGATCTTTCTCTATGCCTAGAGGAATCACCTACTTTTACTGATATCAAAATAATCTCCAATGCTCAATTGAAGTCTATCGACAGAGTAAATGGAAATTTGGAATCGACCTTAGAATCGGGGGATAAACTCCTAACTAATAATATCCTTATTGCTACAGGAAGAGAACCAAATCTTTTGCCTTTAAATTTAGATTTTTTAAATCTAAAGATGGATGGCCAATATTTAGATGTTGATGAACTTAATCAAACAAGCAATGCAAATATTTTTGCAGTCGGCGATATCATAAATAAACCAAACTTAACTCCAGTAGCAATAGAACAAGGGAGAGTTTTTTCAGATAATTTTTTTAATGACCAAAAAAGAAAGGTAAATTATGAATATATTCCTAAGGCCGTTTTTACTATTCCTGAAATTTCAACAGTTGGCTTAAGTGAGAAAAGAGCTAAAGAGATTTACTCTGAAAAAAATATAAAAATTTTCAAATGCAAATTTACCCCTATGTCTAATACCTTTAAAAAGAATAAATCAAAATGTATGTTGAAGATTGTTGTTCATAAGCTAACTGACAAAGTACTGGGATGTCATATGTTTGGAGAAACATCATCTGAGATTATTCAAATGGTATCAGTTTCATTAAATGCAGGAATAACAAAAAAAGATTTTGACATTACTATGGCTTTGCACCCAACTATCTCAGAAGAATTTGTGACTATGTATGGATAATATTATGAATTAGAAAATTTTAATTTTTCTTGAACTATCAGAAACACTGTAAGTAAAGCAAAATAAATAAATAATCCTATCCTTAACTCAGAAAGGAAGTTAAATCCATTCAGGAAAAGAATCTTATCGAGAATGTAGAAAATATAAAGGTTAAGCAAAATAAATCCTTCAATTCTGGTGATTTTCCCTTTGCTCCAGAAAATTGGTAAACATGCAAAGGTAGTTAAAACCATAAAAGGTAAGTCAACTTTTATTAGACTTTGTTCAATTACTAAACCTTTAAATCCTGAAAAAATACTGCAACTTCCAAGGATAAGTAGTTGATTGAGCAAATTGCTTCCTACTACATTCCCAATCGCAAGATCTGTTTTACCTTTAAATGCAGCAATTATTGAAGTTACTAATTCTGGTAAAGATGTCCCAGTTGCTACGATAGTTAAACCGATAACAATTTCATTTACACCCAAAAGATTAGCAAGCGTTTGAGAACCATTTACTAAAATATTTGAACCAAAGCTTAAAAGAAATATTCCCAATATTAACTTTAGTAGGATATTAAGCTTCCCTTTATAGTTATCCGTTAATTCTTCTATCTCTGGTTCAGCATCTTTTGTCTCCTCCCCTTTCTCATTCATGGTGTTGATTTCCCATAATGTATTTAAGATTAAACAAAATATTAGAAATATCCCTGCTTGCAATGTTAATAAGCCTGTTGATGACATAGCCCAAACTGCAGATGAAATTGCCATTAAAAGAGGCACATCCCTCCTAACTATTCTGCTTTTTACCTTAAGAGGTGTTATCAATGAGCTTATGCCCAAAACAACGAGAACATTAAAAATATTGCTTCCAATTACATTGCTTGCCGCAAGCGAATCACTGCCTTTAAAAATTGAACTTAAACTTACTAACAACTCAGGAGAGCTTGTTCCAAAAGAAACAACTGTTAAACCAATTACTATTTGAGGTATTCCTAAAATTAAAGATAAAAATATAGCTCCTTGGATGAATAACTCTCCTCCCGCAAAAAGTAGAACTACGCCTAAAACTATTTCTATTATTGGAAATAAAAAATCATTCATATTTAGGCTTTAATTAAGATAATAAAAATTCTCATAATTGATTAGTAAATTGATTAATAACTATCCTCGAATATCTATAATTTATTGTCAATTTTAATTTGCTGTTAAAATTGATTAAATAGAAAAAATTTTGAAGACTTTAACCATAATAAAACCTGATGATTGGCATTTACATCTAAGAGAAGGTCTTGTATTAAAAAATATCATTCATTTTACTTCAGAATATTTTGGGAGAGCCATTGTCATGCCAAATACTAAAGTTCCCATAACATCAATTAAAAGCGCTATTTCTTATAAGAAATCTATTATTGAAGCGTTGCCAGAAAGTTCTAAGTTTAAACCCCTAATGACAATGTATCTTACAGATGAAACTGATAAAGGAGAATTAATAAATGGTTTTAAAAATAATGTCTTTTTTGCTGCAAAATTATATCCTGCTAACGCTACAACAAATTCCAGTCATGGAGTAAGGAAAATAGAAAATTTATATAAGATCTTTGAATCAATGCAAGATTCTGGAATGCCTCTTTTAATTCATGGGGAAGTGACTGATTCTGAAGTAGATGTATTCGATAGAGAAGAAGTTTTTATAGACAAAGAACTCTCTCAAATCACTAAAAGATTTCCAAAATTAAAAATCGTTTTAGAACATATAACTACCTCTTATGCAGTGAATTTTGTTAAGGAAAATAATATTGGAGCAACTATCACTCCGCATCATTTACATATCAATAGAAATGCAATGTTTTTTGGAGGTTTAAATAGTGATTTTTACTGCTTACCAGTTGCTAAGAGGGAAAATAATAGACTTGCTTTAAGAAAAGCTGCAACAAGTGGGGAAAAATGTTTTTTCTTGGGAACTGACTCCGCTCCACATCTTAGGAAGTGGAAAGCTTTTTGTGGATGCGCAGGTATTTTTAATTCACCAGTTGCAATAGAAAGCTATTTAACGGTATTTGAAGAGGAGGATGCTCTAGATAATTTTGAAAAGTTTGCAAGTTTGAATGGCCCTAATTTTTATAATGTGCCCCCAAATAAAGAAAAATTAAAATTAGTGTCTAGACCTAATAAAATTAAAGAATTTATTGATGTTATTCAAGAAAAAAATACTGTAGGACAAATAAAACCATTTCATGCAGGTGAAACTTTACAATGGCAAGTGGAAGGGAAATTAATTTAAAAAATTAGATTTAATCTAAGAATCAAAAGTGTAAATTTTCCAATTTTTCTTGGATAAATGGGTAGCTTTCGGCTACGATTAGATAGCGCAAATTCCTTCGGGAGTGTGGCGGAATTGGTAGACGCGCCGGACTTAAAATCCGTCGAGCGATTTAGCTCGTGGGGGTTCAAGTCCCCCCACTCCCATTATTTAATTATTTATTTTTAGTTCTGACGATAACTTTCAATAGTTGTTATGTTTTAACTAAGCAACCATAAATCAAAATGGAAAGTATTTTCAATAATTCATTCGCTACTTTAATTGCATATATTGGAATTATTTCTACTTATTTATTGGTTATTCCATTATTACTATTTTACTGGATGAATAATAGATGGAATATTATGGGCAAATTTGAAAGATTAGGAATTTATGGCCTCGTATTTCTTTTCTTTCCAGGTTTAATTTTATTTTCTCCATTTTTAAATCTCCGACTAAAAGGAACTGGTAAAGGGTAAATAATTGACTAAAGGTAAAGTTATACAAATAGGTTTATTTATTTCATTAATAGGATTAATTAGTTATAAATTTGCCCCCCAAATTGGTATCGACAATTTTACAGCCACTACTCTATCAAGTTGTATCCTGATTTTGATTGTTATTACTTGGGTAACATCTTATGTTTATAGAGTTGTAAATGGAAAAATGACTTTTATGGAACAAAGGAAGCGTTATAGAAAAGAGTATGAAAAAGTTGTTAATGATAAACTAGAAACCAAATTCAACGCATTGCCAAAGGAAGAGCAGCAAAAATTAATGCAAGATCTAGAGAAAAATCCATAAATTTTTTATAGAAAAATATCTAAAAATTATGAAAGACAACAAAATGCAAATTACTAAAAATGAATCTTTATCTAAGGTAGATGAGAAGTTTTTTGACTTAAAAAATAATAAAAAATTAGCTTTGATGCCTTTTATAATGGCTGGTGATCCCAATATTGAAATCACGTCTGAGATTTTATTAAGGTTACAAGAAAACGGGGCTGACCTTATCGAATTAGGTATACCTTACAGTGACCCACTTGCAGATGGACCTATTATTCAAGTGTCGGCCTCTCGCGCCTTAAAGTCAGGTACTAGCCCGAGAAAAGTTATTAAACTTTTAGAGTCTTTAAAAGGTAAATTAAATATTCCCATCATCCTTTTTTCTTACCTAAATCCATTACTATGTTTTGGCTTTGAAAAGTTTTGTGAGATGGCATCTAATGCTGGAGTTTCAGGACTAATAGTTCCTGATCTCCCCCTAGAGGAAGCTTATAAATTTTCTAAAGTAGTTAGCAATCATTCTATGGACTTGATTTTATTGGTAGCTCCAACTACTCCTTTTGAAAGAATGAAACAAATATCTAATCATACAAAAGGCTTTACTTATTTAGTAAGTGTCACAGGTGTCACTGGTGAGAGAAATAAAATGGAAAATAGGGTAGAAAATCTTATTGCTAAATTAAAAGATGTAAATAGCAATCCAATTGCTGTTGGTTTTGGAATATCCACTCCAGAACATGTTAATAAAGTTCGTGAGTGGGGAGCAGATGGAGTAATTATTGGGAGTGCATTTGTAAAACGAATTTCTAGTTCAAGTGAAAAAGATGTCGTCGATCATGTTGGTGAATTTTGTAAGGAAATGCGTTTAGCTGCAGATCAAAAAAAATAAATACAAAGATAGTTTATTTATTAAAAAACCAAATTATAGAAAACTAATTAAAAATGATATATCCAAATTATTTTTGCTGTCTTTAAGATTCTTCTGTAGGTAATAATCTGATTTGTTTTTTTTCCAAGCTTAATTTCAAATTCATCACCAGCCTTTAAATCTAAAAGTGCTGTATATGCTTTCCCAATCAAAAGATTTCCGTTTCCTTGAACTGTTGCAATATAACTTAGCTTTCTTCCTCCTTTCCCAATACCTGCAACTCCAGATTCACCAAGATTGACTCCTTTTGCTTCTAGAAGTGCTTCATAAAATGCTGTAAAATTTAGACGTTCACCTCCATTTTTCTTAGTGGAAACGTATCCACAGGCGCGAACTAGGTCAGATTTGCTAACATCACCAAGTTCTTTAACTTTTGCAAGGAGATCGCTTCCAGTTAGCATAATTAATTAAAAGAAAGTTGTATTAAATAACATAGCAATTTGTATGTAATATATGCAATTATTAATTATGTTTTTACTCTATTATTTATCTTTAAAAATGGAAAAGTTTGTAGTTTTTGGAGAGTACTGTGAAGATGCCATTATTAAAAGGGGCCCGTTTCGTGAACAACATCTAAATAGACTTAAAAACTTAAAAGATCGAGATATTCTAGTTACATTAGGGCCAACTAAATGTACCAAATATTTGTTTGGAATTTTTAATGCAAATGATGCAAATGAGTTGAAAGATCTTATTGAGGATGATATATATTGGGAAAAAGGTATATGGATTAATTATGATGTTTATCCTTGGATTCAGGCATTTTAAATATTATTTACGAAAATATTTTTAGCAATTATTCATTATTAATTTAAAAAAATTAATTTAAATAAAAATACATAATATTTTTGTTTTAATAATTTAATTATTTATCATATTTAGGAATTAAAACGATATTTATTTAAAGGTTATTTTTTATATGTGATTTATTATTTTAACTAAAAAATAATATTTTAAATAATATTTATTCACAAGTGTCGTGAGTTATCTGATTTACTAATGAGTCGAGATCTAATTGATTATATGGTGATTTTTGCTTTTTCTCTGGATAATCATTTTTGAAATTGTTTAACCAATTTTGTTCAATCCTTATGAGATTTTTTGCAATATTGAACATACCGCCTTTTTTATGTAATTCTTTAATCTTAAGAATAATCTCAGAGGTTCTGCTCGATTTAATATTTAATTCATTTGCTAAATCTTTTTGATTAAATCCATGAGATTTCAACCAATCCTTAATAAAGGAGATAAGTTCTCTTTCTTCCTGTTGAGATAATTTACTCATTTAATAAAAAGGGAATAACTTATTAAGCTTGGTCTCTGCTCTCGCTCTAATTGAAGGAGTCATATATTTGCTCCATATACTAAGTACGGCTGTGAGGGCAACAAAATCATCACTAAAACCAACTAATGGCATAAAGTCAGGGAAAAGGTCAAATGGCATAATTAAATAAGCTAGGGCAGCCATTAAGGAAACTCTTACTTGTGCTGGAGTAAAAGGATCTATAGCCATCTCCAAAACCTCTAGTGCAGGCTTTGCAATTGTTCTTCCTGCTTTAATAAGAATCTTGATAATGATATTCTCATCAAATGTTGAGCTTTCTAAAACTTCAGCATCATAAATTTTTTCTTTGTTTTTGTAATTCTCTGTCATCCTTATCTATGGAATTTAGATTTTTGATTGAATTTTTAGCTAATACTATCAACCAGCCCATTCTGTATTCCTGCTTTTCTAAGTTTTCTTAAAGCACGTTGAACGACTTGTCGACAATATTCCCTGCTACAACTCATATGCCTTGCAACTTCAGCTAAAGTTCTCCATTCGTTAGAACCATCTAAACCAAATCTTAGACTTACTATTTTTCTTTCCTTTTCAGTTAAATTTGCTTTATCTAATAACTTCCAGGCTGAGGCTGTCCTTTCGGCTAATTCGGCTAATTCCATTGGTGGAGTTTGATCACTTGGAAGAATATCAACTAGCTCAGAGGGATCTGACTTTGATTTGACAGTACCTTGGAGACTAACAGTAATGCTTCTCAATTCACAGGAAAGAAGTTCATCAATTTCTTCCTTGGTGATTTTCATCTCTTCAGCTAGCTCATCAGTCGAGGGTGGAATGCCCTTAAGTTGCATAAGTTTTGATTTTGCTGATCTTAATTTTGTGAGTTTTTCATTAATATTTACAGGTATCCTGATAGTTCTACTTTGAGTTGATAATGCTCTATTTAATCCTTGCCTGATCCACCAATAAGCATAGGTGGAAAATCTATGCCCCCTAGAGGGATCATATTTTTCTACAGCCCTTGTAAGACCTAATGTTCCTTCCTGAATTAAGTCCAGCAGTTCTAGTCCCTTGCCTTGATATCTCTTAGCAAGGTTAACTACTAGTCTTAAGTTGGCGGTTATCATCTCATTTTTTGCCTTTTCACCAATTTTGATCTTTTTCCTTTCTGCTTCGGAATATTCACAAGCGGGCCCTTTGCCACCTGCTTCTTGACATCTATTAACAAGCACAACCATTTCTTGGACTTTTCTGCCCATAGTGAGTTCTCTCTCCGGCGTCAAAAGTTGATGCCGACCTATTTCACCAAGAAAATCGCTTAATGAACTCACGATTTACCTCTTTGTTGATATATTCAACTTATAGTTAATTCAGTGATAAGCCATACATGTAATAATTAATTAATAATTAATTAATAATTATTAATTAATTATTTTATATTTTTCCCTCATATTTTTAGATTTAAAAAATTAAAATCTCTGAATTTTAATTATTATTTCTTCTTGATTCTAGAACAGCAAGTACATCTCTCCAGTTAACTCCCTTGTGCATAAGAGCTACCTGTAAATGATAAATTAAATCAGCAGCTTCATTTGAGATTGAATTTTTATCATTATCTTTGCAAGCCATTAT
Organism: Prochlorococcus sp. MIT 1304; assembly: GCF_047305015.1. Lineage (NCBI taxonomy): Bacteria > Bacillati > Cyanobacteriota > Cyanophyceae > Synechococcales > Prochlorococcaceae > Prochlorococcus > Prochlorococcus sp. MIT 1304. The sequence continues at coordinate 1,026,295 of NZ_CP138974.1, forward strand.
AAATTCTGCAGATTCCTCTCCTATTTTTTTTAAAATAGTGTTGCTACCTTTTGTTAAAAGATGATTTGTGTAACTTTTTTCCGATGGATTTATTGATCTTTCGTTAATTGTATTAAATAATTCAGAGCAAATATTTGAGAAGGGAGTTGTTTTTTTCTCTTTTTTATCACTTTGATTAATTTTGATTTCGTTGAAAAAACAACTTTTTTCGCCAGTGTGACATGCTCCTGAACCATTTTGTTCAATCAAAAGGATTAGTGCATCATTATCGCAGTCGAATCTTATCTCCTTAAGTATTTGGGTACTTCCACTTGTAGCTCCTTTTCTCCAAATTTCGGATCTTGATCTACTCCAATAATGAACGTTTTTGGTTTCAAGTGTCATTGTCAAAGATTCTTTGTTCATCCAAGCAAGCATAAGAATTGATCCGTCAAGCCAATCTTGTGCTATTGCAGGGATTAATCCATAATTATCAAAGCGTAGATCCTCTATCGAAAAATTAGTTGAATAAGTCATTATGTTGGCTATGTTAAATCCTACTCAATGTGTTTTATTAAAAATTATCCTAACAGTTAATTGATGTATATTCATTCTCTGAAATTTTCATGCAGCAAAAGTTACGAGGATTTTCCCTGTTCACATAGGCAATGGCGCCATGAAGGTCACTGCAGATTTGTGCATGGATATTCAAGATCATTCACCTTTTGGTTCACTGCAAAAAAATTAGACCTAAATGGGTTTGTTGTCGATTTTTCAAGTTTAAAGCCCCTAGAAAATAGACTAAAGGAGCAATTTGACCATACTTTTCTAATAAACAAAGATGACCCTTTGCTGAATTACTGGGAACAATTACATGACTTAGATGCTTTAGATCTGAGAATTATGGATAATGTGGGAATGGAGTTCACCTCTAAATTAATTTGGAGATGGGCTAATGAATATTTACAGGATAAGGATAATGGCAGAACATGTTGTTGGAAAACAGAATCAAAAGAAAATAAATCGAATAAAGCAAGTTATGAGAAAATTCCTGATTGGTTCAAATCTTAGATTAAAGTTGTTAATTGTAAATTCATATAGGATTCTTTAGTTAGAGATTTAATCAACATTTATCTCTCCATTAACCAGATAAATATTAATCTCGTCTTTATTAAGGTAATGATTATTCAATATATTATTTGAAATTTTTGTCTCAATTTGTTTTTGAATAATTCTTTTTAAAGGTCTTGCACCATAGGCATGATCGAAACTATTTTCGACAAGTTGGTTAATTGCTTCATCCGTAATTTTGAATTTTAAGTTTTTTTTGTTAAGTCTTTTTTCTAAATGTTGAAGCTGGATTTTTGCAATTTCTTTTATGTCACTTAATTCTAAATTATTAAAAATAACTATTTCATCAAGTCGATTTAAAAACTCAGGCTTGAAAAATTTTTTAATTTCATTATCTACAACTTTTTTAATTTCATTTTTATCTTCTTTTCTAACTGATAAATCATTTATTGATTGACTTCCTAAATTACTTGTGAGAACAATGATTGAATTTTTGAAATTGATTGTACGACCTTGACCATCAGTAATGATTCCATCATCAAGAACCTGTAAGAGAATATCTAAAATATCTTTGTGAGCTTTCTCTATTTCATCTAGGAGTATTAATGAATAAGGATTTTTGCGTACAGCTTCAGTTAGTTGGCCGCCTGATTCGAAACCTAAATATCCGGGAGGCGCACCTATGATTTTGCTCACAGAATGCTTTTCCATATATTCAGACATATCCAGTCTTGTAATTGAAGAATTTGAATCGAATATTATTTTGGCTGTTACTTTACTTAGCTCTGTTTTCCCAACACCAGTTGGACCTAAAAAGAGAAAACTGGCTAATGGCTTGCTTGGATCATTTAGACCAGTCCTTGATCTCTTAATGGAATCTGCAACAGCCCTAATTGCACAATCTTGACCAATAATTTTTTCTTTGAGGATTGACTCGAGGCTCAAGAGTTTATCTTTTTCTGACTGGTTTAAGTTCTGTACTGGAATAGAGGTCCACTTTGAAACAACTTCTGCAATATCATCAAAAGTTACCTCTTGTCTTAAAAGACTTGTATCTCCATTTTTTTGCGAATTTACTAGAGACTCGCTTTTTTCTTTCAATTTTTTTTGCAAAGAATTTAAAGTTCCAAATTCTAATTCTGCTGCTTTGTTTAGGTCAAAACTCCTTTTGGCTTGATCTATTTGCAATTGAACAGATTCAATTTCTTCTTTTATGGTGCTAATCTCATCAATTTCGTCTTTTTCTTTTTTCCATTTAGCGCCTAATTCGGCCTGTTTATCTTTAAGAGATAAAAGTTCATGATTGATTTTTTCTAATCTTTCTACAGAAAAATCATCTATTTCCCTTTTTAAAGATAATTTTTCCATCTCAAACTGCAGAACTTTTCGATCAATTTCATCAATTTCTTCAGGTTTGGAAGTTATGACCATATTTAATCTTGAGGCTGCTTCATCAATTAGATCTATTGCTTTGTCAGGAAGAAATCTATCGTTAATATATCTTTCGCTAAGGGTTGCAGCTGCAACTAAGGCATTATCAGAAATTCTCACACTATGATGGACTTCGTATCTTTCTCTCAATCCTCTTAATATTGATACGGTATCTTCTATTGAAGGAGCATCAATTTTTATTTTCTGAAATCTTCGTTCTAGAGCAGGATCTTTTTCTATATTTTGTTTGTGTTCATTAATAGTTGTAGCACCAATACATCTAAGTTCTCCTCTCGCAAGCATTGGTTTTAATAGGTTGCTTGCATCTAAAGAACCTCCGCTAGCACCAGCTCCAACAACTGTATGAATTTCATCAATAAAAAGAATAATCTTTCCGTCTGATTCTTTCACTTTCTTTAGAATATTTTTTATTCTTTCTTCAAATTCTCCACGATATTTTGCCCCAGCTATAAGTGAGCCCATATCTAATGAAATTAGTTGCCTATCTTGTAGTGCAGAAGGTACATCGCCATTAATTATTCTCTGAGCTAACCCTTCAACAATGGCCGTTTTGCCAACCCCAGGTTCTCCAATAAGAACAGGGTTGTTTTTTGTTCTTCTACTCAATATTTGGATTGTTCTTCTAATCTCTTCATCCCTACCAATAACTGGGTCTAAAATCCCATCTCGTGCAGATTGAGTTAGATCAATACCATATTTTTCCAAAGACTCATTAGAACTATTAAATTCATTTTTTACTGCCGGATCTGACTTCATTTTCTTTATAATTTCAAGAAATTCTAGAATACCTTTTTGATTTAAAATTTGAAATCCATATTTGTTATCATAAGCGAAACCGTAAACTAAGTATTCTGTTGATATCACTACATCATTTAATTTATTTTTAATATCATTCGCCTTTAAAAATATTTTGTGAAGAGTATCACCAATATATAAATTATCTTGTTTATTTTTCATTTTTGCCTTCGCATTTAATGAAGAAATTATTTCCCTCTCAAGATTCTTTAGATTTATATTATTTTTTATTAAAATATTTTTTGTAATATTGTCCTCTTTTATAAGAGTTAATAATAAATTATCAGAGTCTACGTTTTGTTGATAATTTTTATAAGCAATTTCTTTGGCAAAAATAAAATAGTTCCAAGCAGAATTTGAGAATTCGCTTGGAACTATTTTCATCAATCAAAATTTGAATATGATGGTAATAAATATTCAGTCAAAAAGAGTTTTTAAAAATTTAGAAGATTTAAGATTTATTCAACAACAACTTTACCTACCATCCCAGCGCCTCTGTGTGGCTCGCAATAGTAATCATAAGTTCCAGGAGTATCAAATGTTTCTTCCCAAGACTCTCCTGGAGCAAAAGCTAGGTCCGCATGACTTAATTCCTCATGCCCATCAAAAACAGCATTGTGAGGGGCAAGTTTATTATTGACGAATTTAACTGTGTCACCAGCGCTAATGGTTACTGTACTTGGTTCAAATGCAAGCATTCCAGCATCTGTTCCAAGTTTTACTTCAACAGTCTTAGCCGAAACTGATGAAATACCTATACCTAGAGTTAAAACTATTGCAAATAACCCTGCAAAGATTGAACGTAACATAATAAAAATTTTGCTTATCTATACATATTACAAGGCTTTGGTAACCTAACTGCGAGAATTTTAATTGTTATTACAGCTTGGTAACTTTGATAACCTTAAAATATCATTCAGTGACTTGGCATGACTTTTAAGTTTAAAAGTCTCAGGATTAGTGATGGGGACATGATTAAAGTCATATTTTTTGATACTGAAGTTATCCCAAGGAGTAGTTTGGATGGGAAGAATTCTTAATAAAATTTTTAGAATTTTTTTTGTAAGCGGTATCGCAAAAAATCTCCTCATATTATTTCTTTTTAACAGTGTAATTATGGCATCATCAATTGAAATGAATTTTTGACCAAGCACATATTTTCTAAAGCCTTTGTATTGCTCTTCTTTGTGATTTTTAATTAGAAACCCGCAAATCTGGGCGATATCATTTGCGTGTATAAAGTGAAATTTAGAATCGAGTTTTAAAAATCTTGCTAACCAAAGCCATTTCCCAATTTCTTTCAATCCACTAGTTAAATAACTCACAGGATATTTACTTTTTTTTCCAAGATTCCCTCCAAAAACCAAGGTAGGGAAAACAGCGAATGTTTTTTCTGCAAATGAGCTTTCTCTTAGTCTCTGGAAACATTCATATTTTGTTTGAATGTACTCTGTTCCATAAATCAATGATTCCCTCATTAATTCTGTTTGGGTATCAAGAATACTAGCTGTTGAAAAATAAATAATCTTTTCTAACTTTTCAATATCAAGCATTTTTAGTAATTCTTCAAAAGCTTTAATATTTACTTCATAGGCTCTTTTTGGATCTCCCCAAGCTGTAGCAGTATGTATTAGGTAATTAATTTGACTAATTTCCTTTTTATACCTATTTGATTCCCTGATATCGCACACCATTAACTTTACTTTTTTATTTTCTTGAACAGAAATTGGTAACTTACTTTTGTCTCTTACCATGAGATAAAGCCTGAATTTTGTGTTTTTCAAAAACCAATCAACTAAATATTGGCCAACACATCCATTAGCGCCTGTTATTAATAAGTTTTTATATGCCAAGATTTTGACTAGTAAGTGAGTTTTTTCCCATGTTCAAAAAATGTTTGAGCATTTTCTTCTGGAGTCCCTGGTAAAATCCCATGACCCAAATTAAGAATATATTTCCTATCTTTAATTTTATTGAAAGTATTATCTATCCTTTCTTTTATTGATTCTTTGTTCCCGAATAAAATGCCAGGGTCAACATTACCTTGAATTCCAATCCCCCTGGGGATTCTTTTGCAAGCTTCTTCAATATCTACTGTCCAGTCTAATGAGATTATATCTACACCAGTTTTTGCCATTCTTTCTAGCACACCAGCACTTCCTGAAATATAAAGAATTATTGGTGTTTCAGGGTATTCCGCTTTTACAATTTCAACAACTTTTTTTTGATACGGCCCAGCAAAGATATCGTAATCTTGTGGGCTTAGTTGACCTGCCCATGAATCAAAAATTTGTACTACTTGCGCACCAGATTTTATTTGATATTTAAGATACTCACCAATAGATTTTGCAAAATGATCAAGGAGTTTATGTAGTAAATCTGGTTTATTAAAAGCCATTGATTTTATTAAAGAATAATTTTTACTGCTTTTACCTTCAACTACATATGCAGCAAGAGTCCAAGGTGCCCCAACAAAACCTAAAACTGTTGCCTCATTATTCACATCTTTTTTTAGTGAAGTAAGAACTTCACCAACAAAACTTAAACTCTCACTTGGACTTAATTCTTTTAAATTTTCTACCTGATTAAGAGTTCTTATTGGGTCCTCAATAATTGGACCTTTACTTTCTATTATTTCAAAATTGATGCCCATCCCTGGAAGAGGTGTAAGAATATCTGAAAAAAGGATCACACCATCCGGTTTGAAAGCATGAAAAGGCTGCATAGAAATCTCATATGATAGTTCTGGATTCTCAGACCTTTCTCTAAAACTTGGGTAACGCTCTCTTAAATCTCTATAGATTTTCATATATCTTCCTGCTTGCCTCATCATCCATACTGGAGGTCTATTTACTTTTTTACCTAATGCGGCAGAAAGAAGTAGCGGTAAATTTTCACCCATTTTTCAATTCGATATGCTGTAAAAAAAAATTTTTTAAAAATTCCAACTTAGAAATCTTACAATGCAAAGCATATCAAAAGCGTTATGTGAACATTTATATGAAGTACTAAGTTAAATTAGCCTTATTATTTTTCTGATTGATGTTTGAAGATACTTACGCTTAATGGGGGCAAAGCTAGTTCTAGAGCATTTTGATAATCATGAATATTGTAATTTATAGTGTCTTTACCTCCCATATTTCCTTTGTTACTCCCCCCATATCTTGATCCATCTGAATTAAATATCTCTTTGTAGAATCCTTCTACAGGAACGCCTATTTTATATGAACCATGGGTATTAGGTGTAAAGTTGGCAACAATAACAAGCCATTCATTGGTATCGCTTTCTCTTCTCATAAAACTTATTACCGAATTAGATTTGTCATTACAATCAATCCATTGGAATCCATAAGGATCAAAGTCGTTTTTCCATAACGCAGGTTCATTTTTATATAGTTTATTTAAGTCATCAATCAAGTTTCTTATTCCTCTATGAGGCTCAAATTCTAGTAATTCCCATTGCAGATCATCCCAAACATTCCATTCTTGCCTTTGTCCAAATTCCATTCCCATAAATATCGTTTTTTTACCAGGGTGGGTCCACATATAAGTTAGTAAGGCTCGAGTATTTGCATATTTCTTCCAGTCATCGCCAGGCATTTTGTGCAATAGATGACTTTTTCCATGGACAACTTCATCATGACTGAGCGCAAGCATAAAGTTCTCTGTATAGTTATATGTTATTGAGAAAGTTACACTATTTTGATGGAATTGCCTAAACCAAGGATCTATCTCGAAATAGTCGAGCATATCATGCATCCATCCCATATTCCATTTTAGATTAAATCCTAATCCCCCCATATCTGTTGGTTTGGTTACCATTGGCCAAGTTGTTGATTCTTCAGCGATAGAGAGTGCACCTGGGAAATGTTGGAAGAGTACATGATTAGCCTGTTGAAGAAATTTAACGGCTTCTATATTTTCATTCCCACCATTTTCATTGGGTATCCATTCTCCATCTGGGCGTAAATAATCTCTATATAACATTGAAGCTACAGCGTCTACTCTTATGCCATCAATATGAAATTCTTCAAACCAATAAACGAGATTGGCTACTAAGAAATTTCTTACTTCGTTTCTGCTGTAATTAAATATTAAAGTTCCCCATTCTTTGTGTTCACCTATTCGTGAATCCCCATGTTCGTAAAGATGACAACCATCAAAAAATGCTAAACCATGCTTATCTTTTGGGAAATGACCAGGCACCCAATCAAGAATTACACCTATGCCCTCTTCATGGCATTTATTAACAAACTCCCTAAATTCATTTGGGGTGCCAAATCTACTTGTTGGTGCATACCAGCCTGTAACCTGATATCCCCATGAACCATCGAAAGGATGTTCAGATATCGGCATAAGTTCAATATGAGTGAATCCTCTCTCTTTTACATAAGGGATAAGTTTTTTGGTTAATTCTGGATAAGTTAATAATCTTGTTCCAGGTTTTAAATCAGCTGCAGGCACTGGGTCTCTTGGTTCACCATTGTCATCAAGATATTTGTTATCTGTTGATTCATGGAGCCAACTTCCTAAATGCATTTCATAAACTGAAATTGGCTTGTTAATTTGACTAGAAGAATCTCTATTTGAAATCCAAGAACTATCACTCCAATTAAAGTTTTTCAATTTTGAAACTATTGAACCATTTTGAGGCCTAACTTCATGTAAGAATCCGTATGGGTCGGCCTTTTCATAAATATGACCTTGTTGTGTTCTTATTTCATATTTATATTTATCTCCTTCTTTCATCATTGGCATGAATAGTTCCCAAATCCCCCCTAATCTTTTTTGCATTGGATTATGTCTTCCATCCCAAGAATTTATGTCTCCAATTATCGAGATTGATTTTGCATTTGGAGCCCAAATGCAGAACATGACACCTTTTTGATTTTTGTCCTCAATTAGATGTGCTCCCATCTTTTCCCAAATATGATGGTGATTACCTTCTGCAAAAAGATGCCTATCAACTTCTCCCATCCACTCTTCTCTATATGACCAGGGATCATGTTGCGTATGTGTGATACCTCCTCGTGAAATATTTATTTCGTAATTAGAATTTGGATTTTCCGGCAAGATTGCTTCAAAAAGCCATTTATGATTTATGCTTTCTGCTTTGTAGGTCTTATCTTTAAAATTTACTTTAACTTCATCAGCTTCAGGCACCCATACCCTTATTACCCATTGTTCTTCGTAAAAATGAGGACCTAATATTTTTAATGGATTATCATTGCAACAATTTTCTAAGTTGATCGCTTCTGATTTAATCCAGTCTGCTTGAATTGTCTCGATCATGACTGGTAGATGTTAAGGATTAATAATATCAAAAGATTAACCAAAAAAATGATTATTTATTAAAAAAAAGGAGTCATTTTCATAAATGTTTTATTAAGGCTAAAACTTAGAGTAATAACTCTATGATTTGCTGAAGGGGCTCCAACATTTCCCTCCCCAAATCCAGGATTAACTCCAATAGCGGGATAAGCTGCGGCAGATATAGATAAGCGAAGTTTGCTATTTTTAATCAAACAAATATTTGTTGGCTGCATTGTTATTTGATAAATGCATTCTTCACTTATTTTGGAGTTTTTAACCCTTAAGAAACCGGTTGAAAATTGATTCACCTTTTCATTAACTTCTTCAACTAGAGATAAAGCAAGGCAGATATCGAAATTAGGCTGATCACTTTTTACTTGGATTTCTAATGTGGGAACTCCTCTTAAATATTGATCTTCTTCAAAAGGATTGGTTTGAAAAACACCTACATCCAGGCGTTTATCAATAATGCTTCTATTAAAGTTTCCTGGATTAGGGCCTAAATGACCACCGTCAGATGGAGCAGGTCTCCATGGGTCATTAACAATTGTGAACCATCCTGATCCTTTTGAATTTATGGTCAGATTTCCATCTTCAACCTCTACGTTTGCTGTGCCATCGCTTTTGAGCCCAAAAATAAATTCAGGGTGAAATTTATTATCTAATTCTTCCCATTTTTTTAATGAAATATTCCATATTTTTTTCTCGTGTTTAAAAATCGTAGAATTTAATTTCTCATCTGATTTTAAATGCTTATCAAAAAATTTTAATAAAGATTCTTGTGATCCCTCCCACCAACTTAGATGTGTCGCATTCCCAATAATAATCTCTGGGTTTCCACCAGCTTCTTTAGATTTTTTATAGAGATCAAAGGCACCTTTTAAATGTGGATCCCAAAGTCCTCCAATAATTAACATAGGTTGTTTGATCCATGTTGAAATTGGTTTGAATTCTTCAAATGGGAGAGCATTATTTAAATTTTTAAGCCATTCCAAAACAAAGCTATTAGGATCATATTTTTTTAACGTATCAATTCCTTCCCTTAAATAACTTTTATTTTCTAAGGCTAATGTTATCTTTTCCCATTCAAGCAATTTATTTTCTCTTTTCATTTTTAGTGCTGCAATTTGAAGTCCCCATGCAATATTGTTATGCCACCAATATGCTCCTCCATCTGAACACCAATGGTCCTTAATATTCATCCCAGTCATTGCTGGAGATAAGCAATCGGGCGGCTTTGAATTTAATTCACCAGTCAGTTGAGTCAATCCTTGATATGAAAAACCATATAAGCCAAGTTTCCCATTACATTCTTTTAGAGACCTTACCCATTCATGTGTTTCTGAAGTATCGCTAGCTTCTTGAGAAAAACCATTAAAAACTCCTTCTGAAGAACCCATACCTCTAACATCTTGAATTATTACCATATACCCTTTGGAAACCCACCATTCTGGGTGAGAATAGGTAATAGTTGAAGCTATTTCCCTTCCATATGGTTGTCTCATCAATAATGCAGGCCATGGCCCTTTACTATTAGGTAACCAAATCCTTGATATAAGTTTTACTCCATCTCTAAGAACTAGAGACTTGTCAAACCATCTTGAACCAGACATTTAGGATTTAGATAATGTCTGGGCAGTGCAGCCCAATTACGTAAATAGAAAAGATCTCCGCGTTAACGGGAGTTAACTTTTTTTTATTTGATACATACTCTATAACTTTATCTGAACTAGCTGAAATGCCTTTTGAATTAAACTCTCTAAACTTATTACATAAATTCTTAGCTTCGTTTGGATTCTTTTTTACAGTTTCCAATAAGTTAGATTGACTTAAAACAGGGTATAAAGAGCTGGAAAACAAAAATAAAAAAAATAACAAAGGTTTCATTATCACTGCCTTTTTTTAAATTCTACATTAAAAAATTTTTTTATCCAAGATTTCCAATAGATTTGTCGATTTGACTAGCTTTTTTAATCCATTCTTTTAAGAGAGTAAAAGTTGTGCTTGTCTCAGTTTTTACTCTAAGAATTCTTTCTAATCTACCAATTTTCCGTTCTAATTCGTAAGGGGTAGATTGTGATAATGATTTAAGAGAGGAAATACCGCAATGTAAAAGTAGATATGCTTGCGGTGGAGAAATTCCAATTTCTTTTTTAAAAATGGCTATAGCTCTAATTTTCTTTAGATTATTCAATGTACAAAGTGAAGATTTTCTTTGAATCTCATTTATATCTAAGTCCGAAAGATTACTTAATTTTTCAAAGTCAGTTAGATTATTTTGAATAAAAAAAGATTTCTCATGTCTAAAATTAGTTGGCAAAAAATCTAAAAAGGTTTTACTTCCCATTTTTCAACAGACTAATTCATTTTGACATTTTTCTGAACTTCTCCAATAACCACTGGTTTACTTACACCATCTGAAATTTTTTCAATTTTTCTTATCTTTATTTTTACATCCGCACCAGATCTGCTTCCTTTCCTTAAGTTTTCAGATAATTGTTCTAAGGTTGGTTCGATAGATTCTTCTGGAAAGTCATCATTTGCTTTAGCAATAATCAAATCGAACCCATTGTCATAAACAATTGGAACATATTTTGCACCTTCTATTGCAACCTTTTCGGAGTAACTTTGTATAAATGCCCAACTACTCAAAGAAAGCAATAATGAAAAGATAGTTGCGCCAATTATTCGAAATTTGAAACCAAAATTAAATATAAAAGCTGCTATTGTACAAATAAAAAGAAATATTCCAAAGAATCCAAATATTTTGGGTGTGTTCTCTAATAGTTCAAAAAAAGACATTTAGTGGCTTTGACCTGATTAATTTCTTATATTTTGTAAGCCTACTCTATTTTTGGGCTCTAACTTGAAAAAAATTAGATCTTTAAATCTAAATACTAAGATACTTTTAGCAGGGATGCTTTTACCCTTAGGTTTTTTAAGCTCTATTTTATTAAATAATTTTTTAAAAGAAACTTATAGTTCTAAGAAATTAGAACTAGAAAAAAGTATTGAGAATCTTTTAGATAAAAATGTTGATTTAGGGGATTATGAAGGGCTTAGATTTCTGGGTATTTCTTTGGGCAATTCAAAAATTAATGATAAAAAAAATATAGATTCTGAAATTAAAGCTAACAATGTATATGTGGGCATTATGCCTTTAAGATCTTTTTTAAAACAAAAATGGATTGTAAAAATAAGTCCTAAGGAAGCCGCTTTAAATATAGATAGAGATTTTTTTAAAAGGGAAAAATCCTATGAAAATGATCGAATTACAAAAAAATCACAATCAAATTATGAATTGAATTTTAACTTAAGCAAATATTCAATTCTAAATCTTAAAAAATCAGGATTAAAAACAAAAGTAAAAGGTAACGTCATTTATAAGTCGAGTAATAGAGAAATTATTGCAAATGTAAAATCAAATTTTGATGAAAAAGGTTTTTTAAAATTTAAATTTAATACAAAATTAAATAAAGACTTTTTATCTCTTGAGTTATTTTCAAGGGGTTTAGATCTTGATAATTCTGAATATATTATTGGTAATAGAAAAATTAGTTTTAAAAAAGGAAATTTTAAATCTAATTTTAAATTGATTAAATTACCAAATGAAACCTTTTGCAAAGGAAGATTTTCTTTTACTAATTTAAAAATAAAACCAGATGATTTCGCAGAGAATATAGATTCAGATTCAACTAGGTTTTTGTGTAAAGATAATAATTTAATTGGTAATTCAGAAAAATTAAATTATGGAACGTTAACTTCGAATTTTAATCTAAATATTCCATTTAATAGAAGTTCAAATATTATTGCTCTAAAAGGAAGTATTGGATACATTAATAGTCTTAATCCAGATATCCAATTATCAGGTAATATCCCCTTTTGGTTTGATAGAAGAGGTATTAATTTTGGTGATATAGATACTAGTTTTAAAATAAATAGAACTCAATTATCTAATTTAAATATTTTCCGAAAAAATGATATTAGAGGGTTCATTACTGCTAAAGGAGAATTAAAAGGAAATATTACTGATCCTGATATTTCGATAAACTTTAATCTTGATTATCCACACTTTAAAGGGATCCGCATTAGAGAAACATGGGAGGGAGATATTAAAAATGATAAAAATTTATTTTTATTAAATATGAAGGCCAAAAAGTCTCCAATACCATCATTTTTAACTATTAAATTTGATTCTGATCTTAAGTTAGATAATTTATCTTTCAGTAGAATTTTTAATTCAAATAAAGGAAGCATTGAAGTATTTAAAGAGAATAATAGTTATGTTTGGAAAGCTAATAATTTTCCTCTTGATGAACTTGAATTATCTATAGACAAAATTCAATTCGATAGAATTGATGGAATTATTAATGGTGAGGGATCAATTTCGTCAATCCAGTCATACTTTGATGGGCGAATTGCTTGGAGTTTAGGCAAATATGGGAATATTAATTTAGCCAATTCATTATTTGATTTCCGCGTCAAAGATAATTCTTTTTATATAAACTCTTCATTGTATCCAATTGATGGAGGAATAATTGAAGTCGAATATGATTCAAATAACAATAATTTAATTAATACACAACTCACCAATATTAGTACTAGTTGGACTATCCTAACTGCTTTTGATATTTTTAATTTTGATAATAAAAAAGATATTCCCATAAGTAAATTTAATATTTTGGATGATTTGGAAATAAATAAAGATAATAAATCATTAAAAGAGAGGATCGATTTTATAAAAAAACTTAAAGAAAGTAATAATGAATTTGAGGATAAATTTAACTTAAAAAAATATATAAGTAAATTCAAAAGTAGATATGATGGAAACTTAACTATCAAGGGCGATAGACCACTTAACTATAAATTAAATGCAAGATTAAATGGTTATCTTGATGTTCCTAAAGATAAGAATAAAAATATCAAAGAGGAATTTGCTATTGATTTGGAGGGAGGATTATTAAGGGGCAAAGGTTCTTTAAAAATTGAAAATCTTCCGTTGAGCTCTGCAAATATCTTTTTAAATCAGCCAAGAGATTTTATGGGAGGTTTGGATATCAATTTATTCTATGATTTGGACAAAAAATCTTTCTCTAGTGAAATTTCTACTAATAATTCATCAATAAAAAATAATGAAATAGTATTTGATAAAGGATTTATTGAATTCACTAATTCTATTTTTGATATTGATTTATCCTTGCTCATAAATGATTCCAAAACACCTCTTAATATCAAAGGTGAAATACCTATTGATAGATCTGATAACTTAGATCTAAGGTTGTTTGGTAATGGAAAACTTTTTGAATTAATAGAAAATTTTACTGATGAATTCTTTACTTTTAAGAAAGGTGACTTGAACATTAGAATGATAATAAAAGGAACTCTAAATAAGCCTATATTGAACGGATTTATTGCGATTAAAGATTCTGAAGTTGATCTCTACAACAATATAATCAAAGATATTAATAGTTCGATAATTTTTGATTTTGATTCGGCACAAATTGAGAATCTTGAAGCAATCTCTGAAGATTCCGGAAAATTTTTAGTAAAAGGTTTTATGCCTTTTTATCAAAATGATCCTAGAAAAGGAAGGATTAATCTTAAGACGAATAAATTTAATATAAAAACAGATAATTTAAATTTTTTATTAGATTCAGATTTGGATTTAACTGGATCATTTGAAAGTCCTATTTTGGGCGGTTCAATATCTTTTAATAATGGATTTTTTAATTTTAACAGTACCAATCAATCTAATAAAAAAGATAATAGTAAATTAAAAGAGGATAAAAAAGAATGGCCGGAACTCTTTTGGAATAATAATGAAAATATTGAAATAATTTCAAATGAAACAATCTTGAATTCAGTTCTTTTAGGAGAAACTTTGCCTAATTATTTGGATAATTTGTTTTTTGATAACCTTGTTTTGAAACTGGGACCAGAATTCAAAGTTCAATATTCAGAGATGGTTCAAGCTTATTTAAATAGTATTGTGGACCTTAAAATAAATGGTGGAGTAGGAAAAGATTTAAATGTTAGTGGTCTTATTAAGTTAGAAAAAGGTATAGCGAATCTATATACTACGCCATTTAAACTTGATAAAAATAAGGAAAACTATATTACATTTGCATCAAGAAGTGGTGTTGTTCCTTATATTATTTTTTCTCTAGTTAGTAAAGTTCCAGATTCTATAATTCCTATAAGTGAAAATAATAAAGATTCAAACATCTCAGGTGATCTTGATGTAAATGCGACTTCTAGTGGTTTTGGATCATTTGGGATTGGCAATTCAAGGCTTATCAAAATTGAAGCATCTTATGAAGGGTTTTTAGATCAATTATCTTTTGCTGATGAAAATAAAAGAATCCAATTAAGAAGCACGCCAAGTTATAACAGATCACAAATAATTGGTTTAATTGGAGGGAATTCTGCAAATTTAATAAATAGGGCATTTATTTCTCAACTTAATAATGCTGATGCATTTAGTGAAAGATTTCAATTATCTCTATATCCAGCGTTAATAGAAAATAATGATTCATTAAATAATATTTTTTCCAATGAGAATTTAGATATAGAGAATGATGGTCAATCATCTTCTAATGAAGAATTTTCTTCTCAAGCTTGGGTGGCGGAAATAGGTCTTGATATTACTGATGCGATAAATTTTGCCTTCCAAACCGTTCCAGGTAGAGATGATATTTCACCTTTAGGAATTTTGACTTTTCAGGCAAATCCAAACTTAGAATTATTAGGTTCTTATGATTCCAATGGGGAATGGAAAAGTCAAGTTCAATTATTTTTTAGATATTAACTCAGAAAAATTTACTTTAAAGAATCGTTAATTTGAATTATTATTAGATTAGCTAAAAAATATCATGGCTAATATCTTTGAAGTGCCTAATCCAGGTAATGATCTTCTAGAAAAAGCTGATAAAGTTCGTTTGGCATCAATAAAAATAAGTCAGACTGAAAATATAGATCGAATTAAAGCCTTAAATTTTATGGCTGATTGTCTAGAAAAAAATTCTAAAGAAATATTAGAGGCCAATAGTGCCGATTATTCAAGTGCAGAAAAAAAAGGTATTTCTAGGGCTTTACTTTCTAGATTAAAGCTTTCAAAAGCAAAATTAAATTCAGGAATTGAAGGAGTAAGAAAAGTTGGAGAATTGGCTGATCCTGTAAATCAAATTCAAATAAAAAGAGAGCTTTCAAATGGATTGATCTTAGAAAGAAAAACTGTGCCAATTGGAGTCTTAGGGGTTATTTTTGAATCAAGGCCAGATGCCGTGATGCAGATTAGTTCTTTAGCAATAAGATCAGGTAACGGAGTAATTCTAAAGGGCGGAAGTGAAGCCAATTTAACAAATACTTCAATAGTGAAAGCATTGCAAGAAGGTTTAGATGAATCGGGTCTAGATAAAAACGCAATATGTTTACTAACAAGCAGAAAAGATAGTATGGCGATGTTAAATCTTGAGAAATATATTAATTTAATAATTCCAAGAGGAAGCAATGAATTGGTTAAATTTATTCAGGAGAATACAAGAATTCCTGTACTAGGCCATGCTGATGGAATTTGTCACTTGTTTATAGATATTGAGGCCAATCTAGAGATGGCTTTATCAGTCGCTTTGGACAGCAAAATTCAATATCCTGCAGCATGTAATGCTATCGAAACTTTATTAGTCCATAAAGATATCGCACCAGCTTTTTTAGAAAAAGCCATCCCTTTGTTTAATTCTAATGATGTTAAATTAATTGGAGATAGGAAATCAGTTGAATTAGGATTAGAACATGAGGCTAGTGCAGAAGATTGGCAAACTGAATATTTAGATTTAATTCTATCTATTAAAATTGTTGATGATCTTGATGAAGCAATCATACATATCCAAAAATATAGTTCAAAACATACAGATGGAATAATTACTGAAAATTTAAAGACTGCCAATAGATTTATGAATGTAGTTGATAGTGCGGGTGTTTTTCATAATTGTTCTACAAGGTTTGCAGATGGATTTAGATATGGATTCGGTGCAGAAGTTGGGATATCAACTCAAACTCTTCCACCAAGGGGACCTGTAGGTCTAGAAGGTTTGGTAACTTATAAATATTTTCTAAAAGGTGATGGGAATATAGTTGATGATTTTTCATTAGGAAAAGCTATCTATACACATAAAGATCTTTAAAACTTTTAAAGATGGAAACTTTTTTAAAAATTGAGAATATTAAACTTTGGGCTAGGGTTGGCGTTCTTGATGAAGAAAGGGAATTAGGGCAACTATTTATTTTAGATATATTTTTGTGGACTGATTTTGAAAATTGTACAGTAAATGATGATATAAAAAAAACAGTTGACTATTCAAAATTAGTTCAAATTTTAAAAGATCAATCAAAGAAAATATATTGTTTCACAATCGAAAAATATTCAAACTCAATTCTAGAAATCATTGATAAGGAATTTAAGCTTTCTAAAATTAAAATTATTTTGACAAAATGTAATCCTCCAATCACAGGTTTCGATGGGAAAGTTTCAATAGAAAGAATTCTTGAAAATAATTAAAGTATTGAAAAAAAGAAATCCAATTATATTGATTCATGGTCTTTGGAATACTTCAAGTATTTTTTCTTCTATTACGTCAAAGCTTGATGATATTGGCATAGAATATTTTGCCCCAACTCTTAAGCATTCATTTGGAATGACTTCAATTCTGGATTTAACTAATAAATTAAACGAATTAATTTTAGAGAAATATGGTTTAGAAAAAGAAATAGATATTTTAGGATTTTCTATGGGAGGAATAATTGGTAGGTACTGGCTTCAAAAATTTAATGGATGTAAAAGAACAAGGAGATTAATATCTATAGGTTCCCCTCACAAAGGAACTTTGATGGCTCAATTAATACCTAAATACCCTTTTAGAGGAATATCAGAAATGAAAATAAATAGTAAGTTTTTAAGGGAGCTCGCAAATAATGATTTTTTACTTGATAATATTGAGTTTATAAATTTCTTTACTTATTGGGATATGATGGTTTTTCCTGGCTGGTGGACAAATTTAAAATTTGGGAAAAAAATATCAGTAAAAGTTTATAAACATAGAAATCTGGTAAGAAACAAATCAGTCGTTGACAAAATAATCGATGAAATTATTATGTAGCTCCAGATAGACCCAAGTGTCTTATTAAAGAATCTGTTTGTGGCTCTCTTCCCCTAAATAATTTAAATATATCCAATGGAGGTAAGCTTCCACCCAGACTAAGTATCGTATCTTTAAATTTCTTTCCTATTAATTTTAAATCTTCAGAGTTTTCTAAATCAGCCTCTTCAAACATTGAAAATGCATCAGCACTTAGAACTTCAGCCCATTTATATGAGTAATATCCTGCAGAATATCCTCCTGCAAATATATGACTAAAACAACAAAGAAATTGATCTTCTTGAATTGGTTCAATAACAGTAGTTTGTTTCGAAATTTCTCTTCTTATTTCATCTGCTGTTTTACCTTCGTTTTTATCAATACTACTGTGTAATCTGAGGTCTGTTATTGCAAAATGTAGTTGTCTAAGAGTCGCCATTCCACAATTGAAAGTTCTATTCTTTAGGAGCTTCTCAAAATTTTCATCGGATAATTTTTCTCCTGTTTTATAGTGCTTAGCAATATTCAACAGTGTGTTTTTGTGGAAACACCAGTTTTCCATGAATTGACTTGGAAGTTCGACTGCATCCCATTCAACATTATTAATACCAGCTGCTTGAGGAAGATTTACAGTGGTAAGCATGTGTTGAAGACCATGACCAAATTCATGGAACAAAGTCTGAACTTCTTCAAAACTCATCAAACTCGGTTTATCTTTTGATGGTGGAGTCTGATTACAAACGAGATAAGCTACAGGAAGGGTCTTTTTACCAATATTGTTTTTATTCAAACATTCATCCATCCAAGCCCCTCCTCTCTTTGATTCCGGCCTAGAGTATGGATCCAGGTAAAAAGATGCTATTTTCTTATCTTCTTTATTGAGGATATTAAAAAATAAAACGTCATCATTCCAAAGAGGCGCCTCATCAGTTGCCTCGACAACTTGAATTTCAAAAAGCTTTTCACTTAATTTAAATAAACCTTTCAAAACATCATTTAGTGGGAACCAAGGTCTCAAGGACTCTTGATCCAAATTGAGCTTTTCCTTTCTAAGAAGTTCTGACCAATAACTAATATCCCATGGCTCGATATTCTGTGATTCTGAAAACCCATTAGCTTTAGAAAACTTATTAAGGGTTTCTAATTCAATTTTTGCGGTTTTGAATGCTGGTTCTCTCAATTCTTCTAAAAGGTTTTCAACATTTTTAATTTCTTTCGCCATTTTCGTTGACAAACTTAGTTCTGCCCAACTTTTATAACCGAGAAGATTAGCTTGTTTAGTTCTAAGAGATAATATCTCTTCAATGATTGGAGAATTATTTTTTTCTCCTTGAGATGCCCTACTAACGAATGCCTTATATAGTTTCTCTCTAAGGTTACGGTCGGTGGCATATGTCATGTATGAAGTATAAGTTGGGATATCTAGACTTAATTTCCAAGGACCATTTTTGATATCGACTTCTTCATCTTTTTTTAAGTGGTTGTGTGCAGAAAATGCCATTAATTCAAGTACGCGTTCCGGAAGACCATCAACTTCAGATTTTTTATTTAATATTAAAAACCATTTATTAGTCGCATCGAGAACATTATTGCTGAAGTCTGTTGATAGTTTTCCAAGCTTTTCTGAAATTTTGTTGAATTCTTCTTGATCATTCTTTTGCAGTGAAATGCCTCTATGTTGCATCTCAAGAATTTCTTTATCTAAAATTCTGTTTTTAATTTGATCAAAGTTATTAGTCTCTTTAAGCTTGACTAAAGAATTGTAAATTATTTTACTTTGTCCGAATTTATTACTAAAGCTTATAATCTCTGGAAGAAATTTTGAATAAATTTCTCTCAGACTTTCAGAATTATTTACTGCATTTAGGTGGCTTATTACTCCCCAACTCCATCTAAGGATTTCATTGACTTCATTTAAGGGATTTATTACATTTTCCCAACTTAAATCATTGTTAATCAAATAGTTAGATAAATTTTTCTCAATGTTTTCAAAATCTTCAGCTATCTTTTTTAGTACTTCTGGGAATTGTATACTTATGATTTCGGGAGTAAATTTTTTAAATTCTGGTAATTCTCCATATTTAAAAATCGAGGTATCCATTTATTTAAGTAATCTAATTAACTAAAGTTGGTATTAATCCAACCAACTTAGCTAAAGTGAGCTGCTGACTGAGAGCATTCGTTGAAGATTCGTATAAATTTATCGCGATTTTTGGCCAAAAACCTATAACCAAAGTAGGCAATAATAAGCTGAACCCAATCGTCAATTCTCTACCATTCATCTCTTTAACTGTAGCTAACGCAGGAATTCTAGGTCCAAAGAATACTCTTCTACACATTGATAGTAGGTATATTGGCGTTAGAACTAAACCTATGGCTGCAATAAGAATAGTGATCGATCTAAATATAGAACTGAAGCCTTCTTGGCTAGTGATTCCTAAAAATACGGTTATTTCACTTATAAATCCGCTCATCCCAGGAAGGGCTAGAGAGGCCAAAGAACTTGCCAAGAAAAAAGCAAATGTTATTGGCAAAACCTTTGCCAAACCGCCCATATTTGGTATCGAAAGAGTATTTGTTCTTTCATAGAATGAGCCCGTAACAAAAAACATAGCTGCAGCTATAAGTCCGTGACTAATCATTTGGAGCATTGCTCCGCTTATACCTAAAGCATCTACTGCTCCAATCCCTAATAGAACAAAACCCATATGACTAACAGAGCTACAAGCAATTCTCCTTTTAACATTATCTTGAGCAAATGCATTAAGAGCTCCATAAATTATATTAATGATTCCAAGAATAATAAGCGCAGGTGCAATTTGAAGATGTACTTCAGGTAGTATTTGAACATTGAATCTTAAGAGGGCATAACCTCCCATTTTTAAAAGTATTCCAGCTAGTAACATTGAAACTGGAGCATTAGCCTCACCATGTGCATCGGGTAACCAAGTATGTAATGGAAAGATAGGAAGTTTTACTCCAAAACCAATTAAAAATCCTAAATATGATAATAAAGCTAGGCTGCCCGTTACATGTTTATTGGTTATATCGGTAATATTTAAAGTAAAAGTATCACCACTCAAAGCAAGTGCTAAACCACTTATGAGTATTAATAAAGAAGCTAAAGCTGTATAAAGAATAAATTTTGTGGCTGCATATAATTTCTTTTTCCCTCCCCAAATAGCAATAAGAAGATATACCGGAACCAACTCAAGTTCCCATGCTAAGAAAAATAATAGGAAGTCTTGAGAGAGGAAAACTAATGCTTGTGCTGAGGCTTGCACTAATAAAAGAGCAAAGTATAGATTAGATTTTTTCTTAATTTTCCAACTTGCCGCAGCTGATAAAAATGTAATTAACCCACTCAAAGCTACTAGAGGAGCAGATAACCCATCTACGCCAAGAGACCACTCTAAACCTATTGAGGGCAACCAAGAAGCTCTCTCTACAAGTTGTAAGGAGCTATCTGAAGTATTGAATTTTTGAAAAAGGACGCCAATTATTAATAAAAAATCTATAAATAAAAAACTTAATGAGATATTTCTAGGGAGTGTATTATCTTCTCCTTCTTTCGAACTCAAGAAAGGCATTATTATTGCCCCAATTAAAGGCAGTAAAACAACAGATGATAGCCAGGGAAAAGATTCTAAATTCATTTATGGAATGAATAATTTTTTTATTCTAGTTGAAGTTGTACTAGCTTGAGACTATAACATTAAAAATGCCTAAGTAAAACTACTTACCAGAGATAGTGCTAAATTGGCTGCCTGTAGTTTGAACGTTTAAGAATGGTGCTCTGCTAGCTACACCTGACATTTCCCATGCCTTAACCATGGCTTGACTGACGTTTTTACCATTTTCTTTTTTACACAAAGCTAAGATACTTGGTCCAGCTCCACTAATTGCGCATCCTAGAGCACCTGCATTTAGTGCGGCATCTTTGACTTCTAGTCCGCCTTTAATAAGTTTCCATCTATACGGTTCATGTAACTTATCAAACATTCCCTCTTTTATGAGTTCCTCATTTCCTGTCTTTAATCCATTTAGTAACAAAGTGAGTGCCCCCATATTTGTCACTGCATCAGATATAGGTACATTCCTAGGCATAACCTTTCTTGCTTCACTTGTGCTTAGACGAATTGCAGGTATTGCTACAACAGCTTTAATTGAGTAGTGCCATTCACATCTAATGATTCTCCATCTTTGAGAAGAAGACCTGGCTGTTAAACATAGCCCACCAAGCAGAGAGGGCACTACATTATCAGGATGACCTTCTATATCAATGGCAAGTTCAAGGAGTTTTTCTTTGGACAACGGAGAGTTCATTATTGCATTTGCTCCGATTAGTCCAGCAACTATTGCTGTAGCACTACTACCAAGTCCGCGTGCAGGGGGCACTGCTAACTTAACCCTTGCTTCAAGTGCAAAAGGATCCATATTTGCGCTCTCCCACACTTTCTGAGCTGCTCTAAAAACTAAGTTTTCAGGTCCTCCTCTTAAATGATTACCATCTGTACTTTCCATTATTAAATCAAATCTATCTCCACCACCTTCAATTCTTGTAAAAATAAATTCATTATATAAATCTAATGCTGCTCCAAGACAATCGAATCCAGGCCCTAAATTGGCAGTTGTGGAAGGCACTGTTACCCTTATTTTTTTACCTACTTCAGGAATAGACATTTTTTGTTTTTAAGTTTTTAAAAGCATTTTTGCTCTGCAGGCTGCACTAAAAAGTCCAAACTCTTCATCTAAAATTACTTTTATAGGTATTGTTTTAAGAATATCTTTTAATCTTCCCTTGTCGAAAAATTGTTTTAAAAATAAGTCTGATTTAAAGTTTTTGAAATGTTTTGACGCAGTTCCTCCAGAAATCCATAATCCACCAAAGCACAATTCTTGAAGAGCAACATCTCCCAATAATGAGGCATAAGCGCCTAACCAAATCCTCTCAACTTCAATCATTAGCTGATCACCTTCTTTAGAAAGATTACAAATTTTTTCAGGTAGTTCTTTTCTCGCAGCATCAAAAATTTTAATTTTTTTTAAATATTTTTGTAAAGGATGGTTTTGGGCATCAGGTTTGCTTAGCCTCCATTCGGCAATTCTTGATAAACCAGTGCCGCTAACAATTCTTTCACAAGATATCCTTTCAACTTTTAGGTAATTCTTAAGCCAAATTTTCAAATCCCATTCTAATTTTGACTTTGGGGAGTACTCTACATGACCACCTTCACTAGCTAAAACTTTTACCTTTTCCCCTGATATTATTCCTCTTGCAATCCCTAAGCCAGTCCCCGCTCCAACAATGACATGCAAATCATTATTAGTATCTTCAGAATTGGATCCATTTTGGATAGTAGAATATTGATTTTTTTTTAAAAAAGGTATTCCATAAATTTGTACAGCGAAATCATTTATTAGCTCGCAGTTTTTTAAATTAAATTTGTTCTGTAAATCATTTCCAGAAATATTCCATGACAAGTTAACGATTTTTGCGTTGTTTTTAGATAAAGGACCAGCTACAGCGAAACATGCAGAAGAAGGATGAGTAATATTCTTGCATTCTTTTTTGATAAAGTCTTCTAGGATTAATTCAAAAGAACCCCAATCAGACGATATATATTTCTTTTTAAATATTAACTTAGGCGGATTATTATTTATTTCTTTTTTGAAAATTCCTAATAGAACCTTTGTACCTCCTAAATCACAAGCAAGAAAATTCATATATAAGAAATTATTCTGTTCTCCCTTTTTTTTCTATTAATTCATCCATTAATTTGAAAAGATTTGGTAAATTGAAAATTCCTAAATTTTTTCCATTCAAAGCTCTTAAGGCGACTGAATCAATTTCCTCTTCTTTATCACCAATAACTGCAATTAAAGGAACTCTGCCAAGAGTTGCCTCTCGTATTTTATATCCTATTTTTTCATTCCTAATATCAACTTTTGATCTATAACCATTATTATTTATTAATTCATTAAACTTTAAACATTTTTCAATATTTCTATCAGTAATGCTTAACAAAATTATTTGATATGGCGCAAGCCAAATTGGGAATTTTGCCTCATATTGTTCAATTAAGATTCCTATAAATCTTTCAAAGGATCCTAAAATTGCTCTATGCAGCATAACTGGATTTCTTTTTTCATTGTCTATATCTACATAAGTTGCATCTAATCTAATAGGCATTGAGAAATCAACCTGGATAGTTCCGCATTGCCAAACTCTACTAAGACAATCCTTTAACGAGAATTCTATTTTTGGACCATAAAAAGCACCTTCTCCAGGTTGTAGTTCCCATTTAAGATTCTTATTATCGAGCGCTTTAGTAAGAGCCTCTTCTGATTTATCCCAAATATCTTCACTACCTACCCTTTTTTCAGGACGTGTTGATAATTTTATAATGATTTCATCAAAACCAAAAGTTTTATAAACTTCGAAAACAAGATCTATGAAGGTAGATACCTCTTCTTGAATTTGCTCTTCTGTACAGAATATGTGTGCATCATCTTGAGTAAAGTTTCTTACTCTCATCAAACCATGTAGTGCACCTGAGGGCTCGTTTCTGTGACAAGAACCAAATTCAGCAAGACGAATTGGTAAATCTTTATAACTTTTTAAACCTTGATTAAATACTTGAATATGGCATGGACAATTCATTGGTTTAATCGCATATGTTCGATTTTCTGATGCAGTAGTGAACATATCGTCTCTAAATTTCTCCCAATGACCGGATTTTTCCCAAAGAGATTTATCAACAGCTTGTGGGGTTTTGATTTCTAAATAATCATTTTTTTTGAGTATTTCTCTTATGTACTTTTCAAGTACTTGGTAGATTGTCCATCCATTTGGATGCCAAAAAATCATTCCTGGAGATTCTTCTTGTATGTGAAATAGTGAATGTTTTTTACCAAGTTTTCTGTGATCTCTTTTTTCCGCTTCTTCAATTCTTGTTAAATAATCTTTGAGTTCTTTTTCTTTTGCCCATGCAGTTCCATATATTCTCTGTAATGATTCATTCTCACTATTACCTCTCCAATATGAACCTGATAATTTAAGTAATTTAAAGTGTCTCAAATGTCTAGTGTTAGGAACGTGAGGCCCTCTACACATGTCGATGTATTCTTCGTGCTTGTATAAATTGATGAGACCTTCTTCAGGAATTTCTTCAATTATTCTTAATTTAAAAGTCTCATCTCTTTCTTTAAAAGTTTTAATTGCCTCTTCTTTAGAAACTTGTAAAATTTCAACGTCATAGTTTGTTTTTATTAATTTATTAATTCTATTTTCGATTTTTATTAAATCTTCAGGAGTAAATCTGTATTCAGAGAAAATATCGTAATAAAAACCATCTTCGATTACAGGCCCAATCGCCATTTTTATATCAGAGTAAATTTGTTTAACTGCATGACCAATAAGGTGAGCGAAAGAATGCCTTATTATTTCAATTCCTTCTTTATCTTTTGATGTGATGATTACAACTTTGGAATCTTTATTTATAGGAATTGTTGCATCAAGAAGAACATCATTTACTCTTCCAGCAATTGTTGCTTTAGCTAATCCAGCGCCTATACTCTGGGCAATTTCTAAAATAGTTACAGATTTTTCGAAAACCTTCTTTGAACCATCAGGCAAGGTAATTATTGGCATAATTTATTTCTCCATTTCAAAAAATCCCAATTTTGATTTAACTCTTTTTAAAGTCTGATTCGCTAAATCTTCAGCTTTTTCCTTCCCTTCATTAAGGATTTTACTTAGTTGATAGGGATCATTCATTAATAATTTATATTTTTTCTGAATAGGTTCTAGTGATTCAATAAGTTGTTCGGTAATTAATTTTTTAAATGTCCCCCATCCAGTCTCTAAGAATTCATTTTCACATTGAGAAATTTCTTTGCCAGACAATATTGAATAAATCATCATAAGATTTTTAGATTCTGGTCTCTCAGGGTTGTTAAATTCAATTCCAATAGAACTATCACTTTTTGCTCTTTTGATTTTTTTTGTGATTATTTCAGGAGGATCTAATAAGTTAATGCGACTGCCCTCATTAGGATCACTTTTACTCATCTTTTTTGAACCATCAATTAAACTCATTATTTTTGAACCATTCTTCATGATGATTGGTTGAGGGATCTTTAAAATATTTTTATCCTTACTAAATCTGGCATTAATTCTCTGTTGTGCAATATCTCTCGCAAGTTCAAGATGTTGTTTTTGATCCTCACCTACTGGTACGAAGTCAGCATCATAAAGAAGGATGTCTGCAGCCATAAGTATTGGATAGTCAAATAATCCAATAGATACATTATTACCTTGTTGTATGGATTTTTCTTTAAATTGAATCATTCTTTCCATCCAATTTATTGGGGTCATGCAATTTAATATCCAACAAAGTTCTGAATGCGCTGAAATCTGACTTTGGACAAAAATTGAGCATATATTGGGATCTATCCCACAAGCGACGTATAAAGCCGCTGTAGAGAAAGTGTTTTTAGATAATTCTTTGGGATTATATGAGGCTGTTATTGCGTGCAAATCAACTACACATAGAAATGTTTCATATTGCTCTTGAAGCGTAACCCAATTATTTATGGCCCCAAGCCAATTCCCAATATGTAAATCACCAGTTGGTTGAACTCCCGAAAGAATTCTTTTTTTATTTGCCATCCTCTTCTACTTCGCTAGATTGGATCTCTTCAGTTGATGCACTTTTTACAGGTCTCGCAAAAGGATCAGGTGCTGTTTTTGTCTTTTCTTCATAAGAATTTTGTGATTGTCTACTAGGAGAAGAGTTTTTATTATTTTTTGCATATTCTTTGATTGATTCAATCAATTTTTCGTCTTTGATCATTTCGCTAAGTGTTCTAACAGAGAAACCCAGAACCGCAACGGTAGATCTTAATTGAAAGGTCTCTTGTATTGATTTAACAGCTTTCATTTCGTTATCACTCAATCTTATGCGGAATCCTCCTCCATCTCTTCTGCCGCCCGATCTATCTCTGAAATTAGATCTTTCATTGTTAGAACGCCCTCTGTAATTTTCTTGTCCAGGATTATTGCTGAAATTTGAATTAGACATCTTAATGTTTCTTAAGTTATTTAAATAGTCTATTAACTTAGCATCTTGTTATGCAATAAGTCTTTTTTAAAAGGCTTAAATTTTTATCTTTTGATTAACGACTTATGAAATTTTGCTTTTCTCATTCACAACTTGCATTAAAATAAAATTAGAAAAATAAAGTATTGTGTTTGATATTAGTAAAGACAACCTTTTAAAGGATTTAATAAAGTTTCCAAAAAAAAATCTTCTTATTATTTTATTATTGTTAGGTTTTGGGGAATGGTTTGTCAGTGACTTAATTCATTTTGCAGGAGGCTCAGTAGGATTTTTTTCGTTGTGTTTGGGGGGATATTTTTACTTGAAGAATGATAAGCCTAAATTTAATGAGCCAAATAATTTAGATGGTTGGATAAATCTATGTAATGAAGATTTAAATTTTTTTGAAGAACTTGAAGCAACAAATGAATTAGAAAAACAGAATTCAAAAAGACAAAAAACACTTGAATCTATTCTTAATAGATGTGAAAAAGAAAAAATAAGTTGCATTGGACAAAAAGATTATCAAAGTTTTCAATCTGTTTTGAAAAGTAATTTCAAAGCAGATAAGTTTGACTTTGTTTTATACAAAAAACTGCCTAAATACAATTCTTCTCAAGTTATACCAGAAGAAGCTTTGAAGAGTGATGCAATCTTGTATTTTATAAACTTGCCTTTGTCAGCAAATGATTTTTTGTGGTTGGAAAAGTTTCCTAAAAATATGCCAATCTGGTTGGTGGCTTTAACTTCCAACCAAATAGAAGCCAAAAATCAGATAGAAGACCTAAAGTCTCAAATTTCAAGTGACTTTATAAACAAAATCATTACTTTTGATGTGAATAAGAGTGAAATAACAAATATACCTTTTTCTTTAAGGAAGTTTTTCATAAGTTCATCTAAAAATATTGAAAATACAAAAAAAAGGCTCTTGAAAGAACTTCATGCCGCTTGGCAATCTGAAATTGAAGGTATAAGAAGAATGCAGTTAAAAGGTATACAAAGAAAAAATCAAATTCTTGTCGCAACAACTGTTTTCTTATCTCCTATCCCATCAATTGATGTTATGGCAATGACAGTATTAAATTCTTTAATGATTAAAGAAATTAAGTCTATATGGGGATGTAATTGGTCTCCTGAAATTTTAGATAAAGTATCCAAAGAGATTTTAAAGACTGCAATTGCTCAGGGAGTTATTGAATGGAGTGGACAGACTCTAATTGGCATAACAAAATTACATGGCCCAAATTGGCTTGTTTCTGGAACATTTCAGGCTGTCAGTGCTGCTTATTTAACAAGAGTTGTATCAAGTTCTTTGGCTGATTTTATGGCAATAACAAAAGGAGTAGAAGAACCTGATTTGGATTTTATAAAGAAAAATTCTGAGAAAATAGTTGAAGAAGCTTTTGAAAAAGAAAAAATAAATTGGAAAGGATTTATTTCTGATCTTAGAAAACCACTTATAAAACTATCTTTTAATTCATAATCTTTGGATGAATGTTAAATATGAAAAAAAATATTCTTTTTTTAAGTTTGATAATTCTGCTTTCTATTGCTTCAGGCTCATGTAAGAGAATATCAAATAAAAATGAAACTAAAGAAGTAATACTGGCAAGTTTCACTGTTTTGGCGGATATAATTAGTAATATCGCTAAAGATGATTTTATTGTTAGATCAATAACGAAACCTGGAGTTGAAGTTCATGGCTACCAACCAACTCCAAGCGATTTGGTAAATGCCTCTAGTGCTTTTGTTTTTATTGATAATGGATTTGGATTTGAATTATGGGCTGAAAAATTTGTTTCTAATTTAAAAGTTAAAAGAATTACTGTCGCGGAATATTTGGATCCTATTTTTATAAGTGAAGATTTTTATAAAGGGAAACCCAATCCTCATGCCTGGATTTCTCCAAAAAGAGGGATTCTATACGTAGATATTATCGTGGATTCTTTATCAGAATTGAGGCCATCCAAAAGGACATTATTTGAAGAAAATGGAAAAATTTATAAAGATAAACTATCTAAAATAGATAAAGAATTCTCACTTTTTATTAATAACTTAAATAAAGACAGGAGGTATCTAGTAAGTTGTGAAGGGGCTTTTTCGTATCTAACAAATGATTATGGATTAAAAGAAGTTTATTTGTGGCCAGTTAATGCTGAGAGTCAAATTACTCCCAAAAGCATGGCAAGAACAATCTCGCTTGTTAAAGAAAAAAATGTTCCATCTGTATTTTGCGAAAGTACTGTAAGTAACGAATCTCAAATGGTAGTTGCAAACGAAACTGGGGCTAATTTTGGAGGAAGTCTTTTTGTTGATTCATTATCTGATGATAGTGGGCCTGCAAGTTCCTATATGAAAATGCTTGAGCATAATTTGGAATTGATAAAAAAAGGGCTTTTTTAAATTATGGAAACAATCAATTATCAAAACTTTAGGATTGAGGCAGAGAATATTTGTGTAGATTACAACGGCAAGGTGGCTTTGTATGATGCCAATTTAAGATTGAAACCTGGCCAGATTTGTGGGTTAGTAGGGATGAATGGGGCTGGCAAAACAACTTTTTTTAATGCTTTAACTGGCTTTGTAAATATTTCAAAGGGAAAAATTAGAATAAATGGAGAGTCTGTAAGATCTGCTCAAAAAGATCAGACAATTGCTTATGTTCCTCAAAATGAGGGAATTGATAGTCAATTTCCAATAAGTGTTTGGGATGTAGTGATGATGGGAAGATATGGTTCTATGAATATTTTTAGGTCTCCTAGAGAGTCTGATGTTCAGGCGGTTAAAGATGCTATTGAGAGAGTTGATCTTACTGATCATTTATCTACACCTATTGGAAACTTATCTGGAGGTCAGAGAAAACGAACTTTTTTAGCTAGAGCAATTGCGCAAAGAGCTTCAATATTACTTCTTGATGAGCCTTTTTCTGGTGTTGATATAAGAACTGAGAAACTTATCTCGGAATTATTTATTCAATTTAAAAATGAGGGGAAAACTATATTATTATCAACTCACGATATGATTCATGTCCGTGAATTTTGTGATTTGGTTCTTCTAATAAATAAAACTGTTGTAGCTTACGGAGAGACATCTGAAGTGTTTACCCCTGAAAATATTACAACCACTTTTGGGGGGATCTCACCTGATTTCTTGTTTGGACCTGAATCCTAAATTTTAAATTATATGGAGCTCTGTTCTTTTTTAACTTTAGATTCATTCATAACAGATCCTTTAACTCATGAATTTATGAGAAAAGCACTTCTTATGAGTTCACTAGTTGCAGCTGTTTGTGGTTTCCTATCAAGTTATTTGACTCTTAAAGGATGGGCTTTAATGGGAGATGCAGTGTCACATTCAGTAATGCCTGGTGTTGTGGTTGCTTATGCATTAGGTCTTCCTTTCTCATTAGGGGCATTTATTTTTGGAGTTGGGTCTGTAGCATTAATAGGGTTTATTAAGCAGAAATCTAGAGTAAAGGAAGATACTGTTATTGGTTTAGTATTTACTGGATTTTTTGCTCTTGGAATAGTATTGGTTTCTAAGATTAAAAGTAATATTGATCTGCACTCAATTCTTTTTGGTAGCCCATTAGGAATATCACTTTCAGATGTAAAACAAACTATATTTATTTGTTTATTGGTAGTGATCCTCTTATCAATTTTTAGAAAAGATTTAATGCTTTATTGTTTTGATCCTAGGCATGCAAAAACAGTTGGGATTAATGTATTTTTTCTTCATTATTTACTCCTCACATGCTTATCTTTGGCAGCTGTTGTTGGCTTACAGTCTGTTGGAATTATTTTAGTAGTTGCAATGTTGATTACACCAGGGGCTACAGCATATTTACTTACGGATAAGTTTGATAATATGACAGTAATTTCAGTATTAAGTGCAATTATCTCAAGTCTTATAGGAATCTATGTTAGTTTTTGGTTTGATCTTGAAACAGGTGGATCAATTGTATTGGCGCAAACTTTTATTTTTTTATTTGCTTTTTTATTCGCTCCAAGATATGGAATATTTAAGTTAAAGAAACTATTTGCTGGGTATAAATGATAGCGGTGGAAGAAACTTTAAATAAAAAATGGAGTTGGTGGCCATTATTCCCCTTATATCCTTATGGAAAAAAGAAAACAATTTTTAGAGAATTAATCCCTGATCAAATATGGTCCTTGGAACAAATACAGGGACTTTATTATGTTGCTGTTCCAATAAGAATGACTGTAATAAAGGTTGATAATGGATTGATGCTAATAAATCCATTGCCTCCGACAAAAGAATTAATAAATGAGTTAGAAAAATTAACTGCGATTCACGGCAAAGTAAAAACAATAATTTTACCGAGTGCCTCTGGACTAGAACATAAAATTGGACTGCCAGCTCTTTCAAGAATTTTTAAAGATGCAGAAATTTGGCTTTGTCCTGGACAATGGAGTTTTCCCATAAATCTACCATTAGATTTTTTAGGAATTCCATCAAAAAGATCAAGAATACTGTTTGAGGAAGGTACTCCATATACAAACTCCTTTAAATGGTCTTCATTAGGACCATTAAATTTAGGACTTGGAAGATATCAGGAGATAAGCTGTTTCCATTACCCTACGAAAACTCTTCATGTAACAGACGCAATAGTTGGAATAGACTCCAAACCACCTGAGATATTTAATTTTGATCCAACTCCACTTCTTTTTCATTCTAGAGAGAGAGGAGATGAACCTTTGATTGACACCATCGAACAAAGAAAAAAAGGATGGAAAAGGTTAGTCTTATTTTCATCTTTTTTGAAACCAGGAAAATTAAATATTCCACCTTTAAAAGAAATATTTAATTATTCATTCAAAAAAGATCTTAGAAATTGGAGATCTCATTTCGGTATTTATCCCTTTTTATGGGACGAAGATTGGGAATCCTCTCTTGTTGAAATAATGGGTAAAGATACTCCTAAAATTCAAATTGCACCAGTTTTACAAAAATTAATTTTTCCGCGTTCAAAAGAAGTATTACTTAAATGGCTAGAAAATATAAAGTCTTTTGAAGATATGCAATATTTAATTCCAGCTCATTTTACGGCACCAATAAAATTTACAATAGAAGATTGTCAAAAATTAATTGATGAAATTAATTCCCAAAAGTGGGATAAACTTCCTGAGGATAATAAATTTTTGATGAGTTTATATAAAAAATTGTTTGAACTAGGAATAATTCCGGAAGAAGTAAATCTTTAAAAACTATTATTCTTCAATAGACATGTTTTCATCATTTTTGAGTGTTTGTTCCAGCTCTTTTCTTTGCTCCATTTGTCTTAAGAAATATCCTGTCATCATTGCAGAAGATAATAAATTAGCAATGTTCTCTTTTGAAGATGTTATTTTTACATCAAATTGATCTGAAGGAAGCATTCCAAGAAGACCTTGAACATTATGTCTAATAATTTCTTGAATATCTTCACTAGCTGATTTTGCTACTCTTTGAAGAACTTCTGGGGATTGTTTTTGTAAATATTGAATTAAATCATTTTCATCGTTTGGATCATTATTTTCAGTAGCAAGAAATTCTGGATTAAACATTTCTACAGCTTCAAGATATAAAAACCCTACAACATCAAGTACCCATTAATCTAAATTATTAAGGGCAGGGAACCGAATAGGTCCAATTTTATTAAAAGGCCAATATCTAAAAATAGCTTTACCAATAACTTTTTTATAGGGTAAAAACCCCCAAATATGTGAGTCCATACTATTATTTCTATTATCTCCCATCACCCATAATGAGTCTTCTGGAACAATAAAAGGCCCAATAGAATAGTTAATATTTTGGTCAAAAAAGTAATTTCTTTGGGCGATATCATTTAAGTAAAGGTTACCGTCTCTAACTTCTACCTTGTCACCTGGGGTTCCAATTACTCTTTTTATTAGTGCAGTATCTGCCTCATAACCAGCATTAATTAATTGTTCCGGAACGTTAAAAACAACTATTTTATTTTTTAATTTTGCAAGATTTGATTTGGATGTGATTTTAGGGGTTAATTTTTCAACAAGAATTTTATCTTGTATTTGAAGAGTTGGAAGCATGGAACCGGATGGGATCCATCTTGGCTCTATAACCTGCCATCGTATAATTAAAGCTATAGATATCCAGATTAAAAGATTTTTTAAATCCCTTAGTATTGAATTTCTTTTTTCTTGAGTTGTAGACATTTTTTATTTAATTCAGTTATGAGGAAAATCCCAAAGCATTTATGTAAATTATGACATCATCTATTGAATGCCAAAATTTTCTTAGAAGTTTACAACTTTTGAATCTTCTTATAAAAATAGGAGTTCAAAATTTAATACTATGTCCTGGTAGTAGATCAGCACCTTTAGCAATAGCTGCTGGAGAATTAAATAAATTAGGAATGGTAAATATTTTTAATTCAATAGATGAGAGATCAGCGGGATTCCACTCTCTTGGGATTTCTGCCGCATCAGGTAATCTTTCTTTAGTTATTACAACTTCTGGGACTGCGGTAAGTAACTTATTGCCAGCAGCAGTTGAGGCAGATCGATCTTGTAAAGGTGTTATATTTCTTACTGCCGACAGACCCTTAAGATTAAAAGATTGTGGCGCTAACCAAACAGTAAATCAAGAAGATTTTTTGAGTTCAGTGTGTAGAAGTGTTTTAAGTACAAATCTAAATGGACTTCATGAAACGCAAGAAAATGAAATCTTGAATTTAGTTCGAATTACTGAGAAACAAATATCAACCTTCCCTGGTCCTATTCATTTAAATATTCCTATTGATAAGCCTTTAGATATTTCATTTTTGAATAAAAAAAATGTTTTAGAGGTTTTTAAAAGAATTTATTTAAAGAAACAATATGTCTTTCAAAAAGTTGAAATAAAGTCTGATAAAAACAAATTCTTAGAAATTTCAAAAATTTTTAATTTAGATGAATCTGGCATTATTTTGGTAGGTCCCTATCAAGGTTCAGTAAATGACTTATCTTCTTTCAATAAATCTTTAGAACAATTACAAGAAATTACTGGTTGGCCAGTATTTGCTGATCCTGTTTCAGGAGTTTATTCTGATTTGAGAGGATTAGTTGTAAATTGGGAATTAGTCTTAAGAAAACATAAGAATCTTATTAAATGTAAACAACTTTTAAGGCTTGGTCCTATGTCATCTTCAATTGATTTAGAGAATTTTCTAATAAAGTTTGAAGGTATACAAATTCTTATAAAAGAAAAAAATTATAGAAAATTGGACCCTATAAAAAAATCATTTGAATATGATTTTGGGCTATTAAATTTTACTTCTATATTGCTAGAGGAATTATCATTTAATGAAAAAAACAAAAAGTCTCTTACTCCGTTAGCTCTAGATCTCATAGAGGAAGGTAAGCAAATTAAAGATATTTTAAAAGACGAAATTATTATTGATAATAAAATTACTGAATATAAGCTTGCAAATCTTGTTCCAAAGCTTTGGCCAGCTGAACATCCAATAATGCTCTCCGCTAGTAGCCCGATTAGAGATTGGCTTACTTTTTCTGAGAATGGTACTTTAACAAGAAATTGTTTCAGCTTTAGAGGAGCTTCTGGAATAGATGGTACTTTATCTCTTGCATTAGGAATTTCTAGAATTAAAAATCCTTTACTTCTCGTGACTGGGGATTTGGCTTTTGTTCATGATATAAACGGTTGGCTAATTGAGAATTCAGTCGACATGAATTTAACAATTCTTCTAATAGATAATAATGGTGGAAATATATTTAATCGTATTTATAAAAAAAATTTAAAAGAAGATGAATTTAAAAAACTATTTCTTATGCCTAAAGAAATAAACTGGTCAAAACTCTCAGAGAGCTATCAAGTAAAATTTAAAAGTGTGTCAAATTTTAAAAAATTACGAGAGGCATTCGATTGGAGCATTTCTATCCAGAAATCTGTAATAATTAAAGTTGATATTGATCCAGAAAATGAAATTTATGAAAAAAATGCCCTGCTAGAAAAAATAATTGGCAGTTAAATTCATTTCTTTCTATCTTTAAATAATTAGTATTCATGAAAGTATTACCTGGTAAAACAAGCTTAAATTGGACAGAATACAAATCTTATGAGGATATATTGTTTCATAAATCAGATGAGGGAATTGCGAGAATTGCAATTAATCGCCCTGAAAAAAGAAATGCATTTAGGCCACAAACTGTAGATGAACTCATTAACGCATTTAATATCGTAAGAAATGATGAAAATATTGGAGTAGTTCTTTTTACAGGTGCGGGACCTGACAAGAGAGGTATTTATTCTTTTTGCTCTGGAGGCGATCAGAGTGTAAGAGGTGAAAATGGATATAAAAATGATGAAGGGAAGCAGAGGTTAAATGTACTTGAACTTCAAAGATTAATAAGAAGTTTGCCTAAAGTAGTTATTGCCTTAGTTCCTGGTTTTGCAATTGGAGGAGGTCAGGTACTTCATTTAATTTGTGATCTTAGCATTGCCGCAGAAAATGCAATTTTTGGTCAAACAGGTCCAAGAGTTGGTAGTTTTGATGCTGGATTTGGATCTAGTTATTTGGCAAGACTCGTTGGTCAAAGAAAAGCAAAAGAAATTTGGTTTTTATGTAGAAAATATAATTCGAAAGAAGCATTAGAGATGGGCTTGATAAATGCAATTACAAAGATTGAAGAATTAGAAGCTGAGGGTGTAATCTGGGCAAGAGAGATTTTACGTAATAGTCCTACTGCTATTCGTATTCTTAAGGCTTCATTCAACGCGGAGAATGATGGAATTGCTGGTATTCAAGAATTATCTGGATACACAACTCAATTATTTTATTCGTCTGAAGAAGCTCAAGAAGGTAGAGATGCCTTTCTCGAGAAGCGTCCACCAGACTTTTCTGAATATAAGTGGACACCCTAGTTTATTCTTCAAAAGACCTTTTTAAATAATTATCAATGAGAATTCTTCTTGCCGCTGCTGAATGTGCTCCAATGATCAAAGTTGGAGGTATGGGAGATGTGGTTGGATCATTACCTCCATCTTTGATAAAACTTGGTCATGATGTAAGGGTGATAATTCCAGGATATGGGAAATTGTGGAGTCTTTTAGATGTATCGAATGAACCAGTCTTTAGAGCAAATACAATGGGGACTGATTTCTCTGTATATGAAGCAAAACATCCCATACATAATTATGTAATTTACTTAGTGGGTCATCCAACATTTGACTCTGACCAAATATACGGAGGCGAAAATGAGGACTGGCGTTTTACATTTTTTGCTAGTGCCACTGCAGAATTTGCCTGGAATTGTTGGAAACCCCAAGTTCTCCATTGCCATGATTGGCATACTGGGATGATTCCTGTTTGGATGCATCAGGACCCCGAAATTAGCACTGTCTTTACAATTCATAATTTAAAATATCAAGGCCCTTGGAGATGGAAACTAGAAAAAATGACTTGGTGCCCTTGGTATATGCATGGAGACCACACAATGGCTGCGGCCATGTTGTATGCAGATAGAGTAAATGCTGTTTCGCCGACTTATGCAGATGAAATTAAAACCCATGAATACGGGGAAAGTCTCGAAGGATTACTTAACTATATTTCAGGTAAATTAAGGGGAATTCTTAATGGCATAGATCTTGATGAATGGAATCCAGCCAAAGATTCAGTTTTACCCGCAAAGTTTAGTATTAATAATTTAGAAAATAGGCAAGAAAATAAGAAAATTCTGCAGAGAGAAATGGGTCTTGAAGTAAATCCTAAAAAATATCTCTTAGGTATGGTTAGTAGGTTAGTTGATCAGAAAGGGGTTGACTTACTTCTACAAGTTTCAAGAAGACTTTTAGCCTATACAGATTCTCAAATAGCTGTTTTAGGGACTGGAGATAGATATTTAGAGTCTGGATTATGGCAACTGGCATTAGATTACCCAGGAAGATTTTCAGTATTTCTTACATATGATGATTCTTTATCAAGACTTATATATGGCGGATCTGATGCATTCTTAATGCCCAGTAGATTTGAACCATGTGGTATTAGTCAACTCTTGGCGATGAGATATGGCTCTATTCCAATAGTAAGGCGAGTTGGAGGTTTAGTTGATACTGTTTTACCTCATGATCCAGAAAATAATAGTGGTACAGGTTTCTGCTTTGATCGTTTTGAACCTATAGATTTTTATACTTCTTTAGTAAGGTCTTGGGAAGCTTTTAGGCATAAAGATAGTTGGAAATTGCTACAAAAAAGAGCAATGAGCCAAGAGTTTAGTTGGCAAAGATCAGCTCTTGAATACGAAATTATGTATAAGGATGTTTGCGGAATAAAGGAACCATCACCAGATGTTGCTGAAGTTGAGAAATTTTCTTATGGACAATCAGCTGATCCATCTTTAAAAAAAGTATGACTTAAATTCTTAATGGATTTCTCTTTTTTTGAAATAAAAGATGTTTTGGGTGATATTAAAAATCTGGGCGAGGGGGGAATAGATTCTTTAAATTTCAAGAATATATGTATTGATAGTAGAACTTGTTTGAAAAATGATCTTTTTATAGCTATCAAGGGTAAAAATTTTGACGGACATAATTTTCTTCCAGACGTTTTAAATAAAGGGGTTAAATCAGTAGTTATAAAAGAAGGTATGCAGAAATTACTTCCTGATAATTTTCCTTGTTGGGTTGTTAGTGACACTTTAAATGCATTTCAAAAATTAACCTTGCTCAAAAGAAAAAAATTAAGTATCCCTGTGGTTGCCATAACTGGTTCAGTCGGTAAAACAACTACAAAAGAAATGGTTGGTGAGGTTTTAAATAAACTTGGAAAAATTAAATTATCCCATGCAAATTTTAATAATGAGATTGGGGTTGGTCTCACTATTCTTGCTACAGATAAAGAAGATAAAGTTTTGGTCCTTGAGATGGGAATGAGAGGTCTTGGACAGATCGAAAATTTATCTAAATATAGTAAACCCGATATTGCAGTAATTACTAACATTGGGACAGCACATATTGGATTGTTAGGCTCTAAAAAAAATATTACTTATGCTAAGTGTGAAATTAGTAAATTTTTAAATCCCAAAGGAGTTGTAATAATACCAGCTAATGATTTACTTCTTGAAGAAACTTTAAGAGAATACTGGAAAGGTAGGGTAACAAAAGTAGAACTTCTTAATATAGAAAATCAAAATGACAGTTTTAAGAAAGATAATAATTTGCGAGGATTTTATAATCCCTCTAATAAAACAATCTTAATCGAAGAAAATATCTTTGAAATTTCATTTGAGGGATTTCACAATGCTTCAAATTTCCTATTGGCTTATGCAGTTGCCAAAGAGCTAGGCATTGATTTTGAAAGTTTTAATAAATTTGATTTTGTAAGTTTAGGTGGAAGAAATAAAATTCTTAAATCAGTAAAAACAACAATATATGATGAATCATATAATGCTTCGCCAGAGTCAGTAAAAGCATGTATTAAAACCCTCCTTGAAAAACCGAGAAATAAATTTTTCATATTTGGAAGTATGCAAGAATTGGGAGAAGAATCTGAAAAATTTCATAAAGAAATATTCAACTTAATAAATAATTCAGACATAGAAAAGTGTTTATTTATTTGTGATAAAAAAAATAAAAAAATTTACACCAATTATCTCAAAGATAAGAAAAAATTTTTAGTTTTAAATAATATTAAAGATGTACCTAAAGAGATAAACAAATCCACAAAAAAAGGTGATTCTATTCTTATTAAAGGGAGCAGAAGTTGGCAACTTGAAAAAATTATTGAATTAATCAATTAGATCAGGATTTCTTTCTTTCCCAATTTTCTATATTTACTTGCTGAGTTCTTGAGATTGCTAATGAATTATCTTTTGAGTCTTTTGTGATCACTGAACCAGCTCCTGTTGTAACTGATTCCCCAAGATTTATTGGCGCTACAAAAACTGTATTTGCACCAATGCTGGAATTTTTACCAATTTTTGTTTGATGTTTTTTCTCGCCATCAAAATTTGCAGTAATAGTACCTGCTCCAATATTTGTAGATCTTCCAATAATAGAATCGCCAATATAACTTAAATGGTTTACTTTAGATTCTTCCTCTAATTGACTATTTTTAATTTCAACAAAATTACCTATTTTGCTAAAGGAAGATATTTTGGAATTAGGTCTTATATGACTATAAGGGCCAATTTTTATATAATCCATTATCTGAGAAGCATAAACAGTAGAGTTTGAAATTTCACAATTTAATCCCACATAAGAATTCTCAATAAAAGTATTTGGTCCGATAATGCAATGACTTTTTATTTTTGTATTTCCTCTTAGATGTGTATTCGCCTCTATAATCACATCCTTACCAATTTCAGCTTCTTCACTAATTGAACAACTTGCTTTATTAATAAAAGTTACCCCATTAAGCATATGCTTTTCTTTAATTGAATTCTGCATATTTTCCTCGCATTCTGATAGTTGAATTCTGTTATTAATCCCTTGAAGCTCTCCATTATCCTCTACCTCGAGGCTTAAGGAATTTTTTAGCATAGATATGGTATCTGTTAAGTAAATTTCTTTTTGATTATTATTACTTCGCAAGGTATTAATTATTTCTGACAATTTACCCCAGTTAAAACAGTAAACACCCGCATTTATTAATCGGTTTTCTCTTTCTAGATCATTGCAATCTTTTTCTTCAACAATTCTCTCTATAAAATCTCCCTTTAAAAAAACTCTGCCATATCCGTGAGGATTTCTTTTCTTTGTAGTAATTAAAGAAACATCGGCATTTTTTGAATCGTGTAAATATAAAAGCCTTTTTAAAGTACTAGGCCTAATGAGTGGCACATCGCCGTTAAGGACTAAAAGTTTTCCTTCATGTTTTTTTACTTCTCTACAAAGTATTTGGATAGCATGACCGGTTCCTGATTGAGGTTCTTGAATAACAATATGAATTTTTTTTTCGTTTGAAATTGACTTTTCTACTTCTTTTGATTTGTGTCCAGTAATTACGAAAATTTGATCAGGTTTTAATTCCACACATGAATCAATTACTCTTTGTAGAAGACTTTTGCCAGAAATTTTATGTAAAACTTTTGGCAATGAGCTTTCCATCCTAGTGCCCTTGCCTGCCGCTAATATCGCAACACTTAACATGTTTATTTGAAATCCCTATTTAAATCTTACTCTTAACGGATAACTTCGTCATTCCCCACTTCTCTCTCCATTTATTTGTAGATAATAGATTTGAAAAAAATTGCTCATCCAATCTTCTCTTGATTATATCGTCTTTGCTTGAGTTTAAATCTTGATCTCTATATGGAATACTTGCTTTAGTTAAGAGATGTTCCTCTTCCATTAAAGATAACTTTTCAAAATTGAAATTA
The DNA here is from genome assembly GCF_047305015.1 of Prochlorococcus sp. MIT 1304. Lineage (NCBI taxonomy): Bacteria > Bacillati > Cyanobacteriota > Cyanophyceae > Synechococcales > Prochlorococcaceae > Prochlorococcus > Prochlorococcus sp. MIT 1304. Next base: position 1,066,501 of record NZ_CP138974.1, read on the forward strand.
GGTTTTAATTTTTTGTTATTAAATTTTGGTATCGCAACAGTTCCCTGACTCCAAAAAATTCTATTTTTAATACTTGGCTTAATAGTAAAAATTTCTAATCCAAGATTTCTTAAAGTTTTTCTTACTGCCGCTGATGAAGAATAAGTTATTAAATAACCTTGAGAATTAAGATTTTCTGAGACTTTAGATAAAAATTCCATTGTCCATACTTGTGGGCATTTTTGAGGAGAAAAACCATCTAAATAAATCAGATCGAATTTAATAGAGGAAGGAATAATTTTGATTTTTTCTCTCGCATCACCCCACAACACACTGCATTTAAAAAATTGATCCTCAAAGTAATCTTGTCGATACATTGATTCAAATATTGTTTTGACTTTTGGATCCCATAATTTAAGAAAAGATTCATTTCTCAGCGAATATTCAAGTGGCTTTTTATCAATCTCCAACGCATACAAATTTAAATACGATTTTTGTTTAATTAATTCATCTAATAAAGAAGCGGAATTGTATCCTAAACCAAAACATATATCCAATACATTAAGAGATTTACCCTTAAATCTTTGTAAATTAGAAGTAGATGTAAATTTCAACTTTGTTTCCTCCAATGCGCCCAATAAACTATGGAAGTTCTCTTGAAAAAACAAACTTCTTAATGAGTAACTACCATCTTTAGTTAAAATTTCTATTAATTCAGACAAAAACTTTTTAGGCTAGTTAGTTAGTTTGGCAAGCTCTTCCCAAAAAGTGGGATACGAGACGCTAGCTGCATCTGCTCTCATGATTTTTGAGGTACCTTTGGCAAGCAGTGAAGCAATAGCAAGACTCATTGCTACTCGATGATCTGTCTCACTATCTACCTCCGCAGAATGAAATTTTGATTGCCCATTAATAATTAACCCATCCTCTTTTTCTGTTATTTCAGCACCGAATTTTTGTAACTGTCGTGCCATGACTTTTAATCTATCTGTCTCTTTAACCCTTAATTCTTGTGCATCCTTAATTTCAGAAACTCCATTACAAAAACAAGCAGCCACAGTAAGGATAGGAATTTCATCTATGAGTTTTGGGAGAATATCTCCTTCAATAATGAATGATTTTAAATTATTTGAAGTCTTTACTTTTATAGATCCAATAGGTTCACCAGCAATAGTCGATTTATCTAAAATCTCATAATTGCAACCCATTGAATTCATAATATTTAAAATCCCTGTTCTAGTGGGATTTAATCCGACATTCTGAATTAAAACCTCTGAATTTGGAACAATAGATGCAGCAATCATCCAAAAAGAAGCAGAGCTTATGTCTCCAGGAATCAATATTTTCTGGCCAATTAAACTTCCCCCTGACTTGATAACTACATTTCTTCCAAATTCCCCTCTGATAGTGATGTCTGCTCCAAATGCTTTCAACATTCTTTCAGTATGATCTCTTGAAGAGGCTGGTTCAATAACAGAAGTGGTTCCAGAAGCTTTGAGGCCTGCCAATAAGATTGCGGATTTTACTTGAGCACTCGCTACTGGAGTTCCCATAACACATCCTTTTAGTTTATTCCCATTAATTGAGATTGGTGCTTTGTTCCCTTTTTCTCTACCAAAAATTTTGCCACCCATCAATGATAATGGTTTACCCACTCTCCCCATTGGCCTTTCATTAAGAGAAATATCACCAGTTAAGATAAAATTCTTGCCTTCTTGACCGGCAAGTAACCCCATTAATAATCTCATGGTGGTTCCCGAATTCCCGCAATTGAGAATCTCTTTGGGCTCTTTTAATCCATTAATACCCAATCCTGAAATCGTAAAAGGCTTATCTTTTTTTATTTCTGGTATATTTACACCTAATTTTCTAAGACAATCAGCAGTTGAAAGGGGATCTTCAGAATATAAAAACCCCTCAATAGTCGTTTCACCCTCAGCAATACTCCCAATTATTAAAGCTCTATGAGAGATGGATTTATCTCCTGGTACTTTTATTTTTCCTTTTAAATTAACTCCACCTTTAATTGTGCGGATATTATTCATTTTCAATTTAAATACTTGATAAGATTTCTGTAAAAACAAATTAGTTCTATCTTATCAATAAGTTTGTTTTTAAAAAAAAATAATCAAATTAAGTAACTGTTTTCTATAATAATTTTAGAAAAGGAACTAATCATTAATCTCACTTATTATCACGTTGCAAAGGATGTTCCGGAATTTAATCCTGATATTGCAGTTGTAATTGATGTTTTAAGAGCTACAACCACTATTTCTTGGGCTTTAAATAATGGAGCCGATTCAATACAAGTCTTTGCAGATTTAGATCTATTGAAAGAGTCTGCAATCAAGTGGCAAGCTGATGAGAGACTAATGCTCGGAGAGAGAGGTGGCAAGAAGATTGAGGGCTTTGATTTAGGAAATTCTCCTTTATCAGTTACAAAAAATGTTGTTAATGGTAAAAGACTTTTTATGAGTACGACTAATGGGACTAAGTCATTGGAAAAAGTTCAAAATGCCACCCATTTGTTTGCTATGGGACTCCCAAATAGAAAAGCAGTTGCCGAAAAAATCATTTCATTAAAAAGAGAAAATGTTTTAATACTTGGGAGTGGTTGGGAAGGGTCATATTCACTTGAGGATTCTTTGGCTGCAGGTGCTTTGGCCTCATACTTTAAACAGAACTGTGATTTTGAAATTAATATCATAAACGACGAATTACAGGCTGCTTTAGCACTCTGGGATTTTTGGAAAAATGATATTTTGAAATGTTTAAAAACAGCAACCCATGGCAAAAGATTGACAAGTCTTGGAGATTATGAGGATGATTTAAAATGTTGCTCTGAACTTGATTGCTTAGATATTGTTCCAGCTCAAGTTGAAAGAGGTGTGATTCGTGCCTCATGATTTACGAATTGGTTCACTAGGAGTAAAGTCTTGACTGATTTTTTGGTAGCTGCATTGCAAATTACAAGTACTTCAAATGTTGAAGCGAATTTCATTGAAGCAGAAGAACAGATTGAATTAGCTGCTAGAAGAGGTGCTGAGTTAATTGGATTGCCCGAGAATTTTGCTTTTTTAGGAGGAGATGATGAAAAACTTAGATTAGCTTCGGAATTGTCAGAAAAGTGTGCAAATTTTCTAAAAACTATGTCACAAAGGTATCAAGTATTTCTTTTGGGAGGGGGTAATCCTGTCCCTGCTGGTGATGACAGTCATACTTTTAATAGATCAGCACTATTTGGTAAAGATGGACAGGTTTTGGCAAAATATGACAAAATTCATTTGTTTGATGTTGATTTGCCAGATGGAAATTTATATAAGGAATCATCCACTATTTTATCTGGGAAAGAGTATCCGCCTGTTGTAGATATTCCGGGCTTATGCAAAATAGGATTATCAATTTGTTATGACGTTAGATTTCCTGAACTCTATAGATATTTGTCTTCAAATGGTGCAGAACTAATTATGATTCCTGCAGCTTTTACAGCATTTACTGGAAAAGATCATTGGCAAATCCTATTACAAGCAAGAGCAATTGAGAATACTGCATATGTAGTCGCTCCAGCTCAAACTGGGATTCATTATGGGAGAAGGCAAAGTCATGGCCATGCAATGGTAATTGACCCTTGGGGTACAGTTTTATCTGATGCCGGAAAAACTCAGGGAGCTGCAATAGCTCCTGCTGATAAAGAAAGAGTAAAGAAAATAAGGGAGCAGATGCCAAGCCTTAAACATAGGAAAAATAAGTTGTTTTCAAAATAATGATAAAGTTTTTAGATAATAAACTTTTTCGTTATTTATCCGTTTTTTTATTTTTAAATTCTTTAATCCTTCCAGTTAAATCGTCAAGTGCTCTGGCGGCGTGGGTCCTAAAGAATAATGGGGTTTTAGAATTAAGAACTAAATCAAATACAAATTTAAAAGCATACTTTCAGAAGTCTAACCAAATATCTGGGGATAGATTCTGGGTAGATTTTCCAGGAGAATTAAAAAATCCCAGAATAATAAAAGGTAATGGCCCTATTAAAGAAATTAGATTAGGTAAACCAAATAAGGGTAAAACAAGATTAGTAATTGAATTTAAAGAAGAAACTTATTTAGAACCTTTGACTTGGAAAATGGTTGGCTTAGATCAAAATAGATGGAGAATCAAACTATTTAACCCAAAATATTCATTTAAAAAGATTGGCGAAGGTTTAGTTGAAAAGAAAAGAGGAAATATCAAAGCAAATCAAAATTTTATTCATAAGAAGAAAAACAATTATGGTTACTTGAAACTACCAGAGGTAAAACGAAACAAGTTTGAGGTTGTAATCGATCCAGGGCATGGAGGACCTGATCCAGGAGCAATAGGCATTGGTGGTATTAGAGAAACAGATGTTGTTCTAGAGGTTTCAAAAATAGTTAAAAATTTACTTTCTGAGAAAGGTGTCAAGGTTAGGTTGACTAGAACAAATGAAGTCGATTTGGATTTACCTCCAAGAGTTTCCATTGCTAATAATACGGATGCAGATATCTTTGTAAGTATTCATGCAAATGCCTCAAGAGGTAAAAGAAGGGACATAAATGGATTGGAAACCTTTTATTACAGAGGGTGGAGAGGAAGGTTACTCGCAAAAAGAATTCAAAAACAAATCTTAATAGTTTCCCCTGGAAGTCCTGATCGAGGAGTTAAACAAGGTCGATTTTATGTGATTAAAAATACTAGGATGCCTGCAGTACTTGTAGAAATTGGATTTTTAACGGGAAGATTAGATGCAAGAAGGTTAGAAAAAATAACGCATCGAAAAAGATTAGCCTATGCAATTGCAAAAGGCATCCTCGAATATCTTGATAAAGTAGGGTGAAAATTAAAGTAGGTATATTTGATAGCGGAATAGGTGGTTTTACTATCCTTAATTCTTTACTAAAAATACGTAAAGATGTAGAAGTTTTTTATTTGGCGGATACAAAAAGAATACCTTTTGGGAACAAAGACTCCAAAGAGATAAGATTAATTGCAAAGGAGATTTGTACTTTTTTTGTTGATAAGAATCTAGATGCACTTTTAGTTGCTTGTAATACTACAAATGCTTGTGCGCTTGATATTCTTGAAGATAATCTAAAGATTCCTTGTTTTGACCTTATAAACTCAGTATCGGAATTAGTTGAAAAACAAATAATTGGTGTCCTAGCAACTTCAACAACTGTTCGATCATCGTATTATGAAAAAGCTATAAATACTAAAAAAGAGAATACGATAATATTGCAACAAGAATGTCCAAAATTTGTATCGGAAATTGAAAAAGAAAAATTAAATCTTGATAAGTTAAATAGTCTTTCAGACTTATACTTAAGACCACTAATAAACAAAAATATTGAAGAATTAATACTTGGATGCAGTCACTATCCTTTGATTTATGACATATTAAGAAAAAAATTAGGTCCAAATATAAAAATTATTGATCCATCGATAGGATTAATAAAAAAATTTAATGAATCTTTTGCTATTCCAGAAACTGAGCGCTGTGAGAGTATTTCTTTCGAAAATGTAAAATTTTTTGTTACTTCAGAAAGAGATAATTTTTCCAATAAAGTAAAATTTTGGCTTGGAATTAATAAAGAAATTAGGGTTGTTAACCTCCGAAGTAATGTTTGATTCCTTAATATATAAGAGAGGTCAATCATGAATACAGTAACAGAGCTACTACAACCAGTTGAAAATGATCTTGATGATCTTATTCTTGAACTGAAAAATCTAATAGGAGCTGGTCATCCAATTCTTCAAGCAGCAGCGGAACATCTATTTAGCGCTGGAGGAAAAAGACTGAGGCCGGGAATTGTTCTGTTAATTTCAAAAGCTATATCTCCGGAATTTTGCTTGACAACCAAACATAAAAGGCTTGCTGAAATAACTGAGATGATTCATACAGCCTCATTAGTCCATGATGATGTTGTTGATGAGGCGTCTACAAGAAGAGGAGTAGATACAGTTCATAGTAGATTTAATACCAGAGTAGCTGTTTTGGCGGGTGACTTTTTATTTGCTCAAGCTAGTTGGCACCTAGCAAATCTTGACAATGTAAATGTAGTTAAATTACTTAGTAGAGTAATAATGGATTTAGCAGAAGGCGAAATTAAACAAAACTTAAATAGATTTGATTCAGCTCAATCTTTTCCCAAATACATCAATAAAAGTTATTGTAAAACAGCATCATTAATAGCAAATAGTTGCAAAGCAGCTGGAGTTTTGAGTGGGATTAATGACGAAAACTTAACCTCGCTTTACGATTTTGGCAAAAATATTGGTTTAGCATTCCAAGTTGTAGATGACATTCTTGACTTTACTGGAAATGATAAACAACTTGGAAAACCTGCTGTAAGTGATCTTGCTAGTGGTTATCTTACCGCCCCAGTTTTATATGCCTTAGAAGAAAATAAACAATTGTCAGTTCTTATAAACAGAGAACTTGCTGAAAAAGATGATTTAGATAATGCTCTTAATATCATAATGAACTCTAAAGCTATTGAAAGTTCAAGAAAACTAGCTGAGGATTTTGCAATGCTCTCTAAAGAGGCTATAGTCTGGCTTCCTGATTCAGAATATAAAAGAGCTTTAATGGCTCTTCCAGAATTTGTTCTAAGCCGCATTTATTAGATCTATTAGAAATAAATCTTTGAGCTAAATTAATATTAAAATTTTTGATAACCTTAATCTTTTCGACTAAATTTATTAAGCATAGATTTATTTAATGACATTAGATAAAAAAAATTCAATCAATAACATACTTGAAGAAAAGAGAATTTTTCCTCCGTCAAAAAAATTTGCAGAAAACTCAAATATTAGTACTCAAGAAGAATTACTAAGTCTAAAAAAACAAGCATCAGATAATCCTATTCAGTTTTGGGAATCTTTTGCAAAATCTGAATTAGATTGGTTTGAGCCATTTCAAACCGTGTTAGATAACGAAAATGCTCCCTTTTTTAAATGGTTCAAAGAAGGGAAACTCAATATTACATATAACTGCTTAGATAGACACATTAAGAGAGGTCTTGGAGGAAAGACTGCACTTATATGGGAAGGCGAACCCGGAGATAGCAAAAAATATACTTACGAAGAACTTCTAAAAGAGGTATGTAGAGCAGCTAATGCATTAAAAGCAATTGGTGTAAAAAAAGGAGATTTGGTATGTATTTATATGCCGATGATTCCTGAAGCGATGTTTGCGATGTTAGCTTGTGCAAGAATTGGCGCACCTCATTCAGTTGTCTTTGGAGGATTTTCTTCAGAAGCTTTAAAAGACAGGTTAATTGATGGAAATGCAAGATATGTTATTACTGCTGATGGTGGTTTTAGAAAAGATAAAGTGATTGAACTTAAGCAAGCAGTTGATGCTGCAATTGAAAATGGGGCAGATAAAGTTGTTGAAAAAGTTGTGGTTGTTCAACGAACCAAAAAAAACATTTCGATGGTTGATGATAGAGATCTATGGTGGCACGAATTAGTAAAAGATCAAAAAGATCAGTGTGAACCAGAAATAATGAGTAGCGAAGATAGACTTTTTATTCTTTATACTTCAGGCTCTACTGGAAAGCCCAAAGGTGTAGTTCACACTACAGGTGGTTATAATCTTTGGTCCCATTTGACATTTAAATGGATTTTTGACTTAAAAGATGACGATATTTACTGGTGTACTGCTGACGTTGGTTGGATTACAGGTCATAGTTACATAGTTTATGGGCCTTTATCTAATGGTGCTACAACCTTAATGTATGAGGGAGTGCCAAGGCGCTCAAATTTAGGGGCTTTTTGGGAAATTGTTCAAAAATATAAGGTTTCTATTTTTTATACTGCACCAACTGCAATAAGAGCATTTATGAAGTCTGGGCGTGAAATACCTGATAAATATAATTTGGAGAGTCTTAGACTTTTGGGTACAGTTGGAGAACCAATTAATCCTGAAGCATGGATGTGGTACAAGGATGTTATTGGTAAAGATAAATGCCCTATTGTTGATACTTGGTGGCAAACTGAGACTGGTGGTGTGATGATAAGTCCCTTGCCTGGAGTAGTTGCCACTAAGCCAGGTTCGGCTACTTTCCCTCTGCCAGGAATCGAAGTTGAAATCGTCGATAAGGATGGAGATAAGGTTAAAGAAAATGAAGGTGGCTATTTAATTATTAAGAAACCATGGCCAGGCATGATGAGAACAATTCACGGAAACTCAAAAAGATATTTGGAGAGTTATTGGGAATATATTTCCTTTAAAGGAGAAAAAAATGTTTATTTTGCTGGAGATGGAGCACGCATTGATGAAGATGGATATATATGGATTATGGGAAGAGTTGATGATGTCATAAGTGTCTCAGGACATAGGTTAGGGACAATGGAAATAGAATCTGCTTTGGTGAGTCATAAATCAGTTGCAGAGTCTGCAGTCGTTGGCAAAAAAGATGATTTAAAAGGTGAAGTGATAGTTGCTTTTGTATCTTTAGAGAAAGACGTGAACGGTTCTTCAGAATTAGTAGAGGATCTAAAGAAACATGTTGTTAATGAAATTGGAATTATCGCAAAGCCTGAAAAGATTATAATTTCTGACTCTCTTCCGAAAACACGTAGTGGAAAAATTATGAGGCGAATTTTAAGATCTTTAGCTGGTGGAGAAAAAATTAGCGGTGATATAAGCACTCTTGAAGATAGTTCTGTTTTGGAAAAGCTGAAAGAATTATCCTAATCAGATTCATCAATTAAATTGGAAATTTTTTTTATAGTATTTCTTTTGAATTCATCATCGGCCCAGTCTCCCAAAAAATTTTCCCTTAGTCCTGCGCTTGCAATAATAGTGTGTGTACCTTTTAACATTACTCCCTTTGAATTATCTTCTTTTCTTGCTTTCAGACAAGAAAATAATTTATCTGTTTGATCTAATTCATCTGAGTTAAATTTTATGAGGAAGTTATTTTTTTGATTATATGTTTTTTCAATTAATCGCAGAGTTCTTTCAGGGCTTGGGCTGAATTCACTGTTGAATTCTAATTTTCGAGAAATTTGTTTCAATAATGGAATGGATTTATTAGCACTGAAGTTGTTAAAACTTATTGATATGAATTTTTCGCAGTTTCTTCCACCATCAGGAGAAATTAGATGAAGTTTGCAGCCTAGACTATGACCAATTCTTATTGAAGGAATTGATGTTCCTATTCTTTTTGATAAAGATATTCGACAATTCTTGAAATCCCTCCATGCTTTAATAGCAAGTTGTTGGTGATCAAATTGTGGAGTGTATTTATAAGCATGTACTGCATAGTTTTTATTAATTAAACTGTCTATGAATCTTTTATAAGTTAAATCTGGTTTAGAAGCTAGATAACTTCCACCAATAAATTCTACAATTTTTTTAGGATTTGAAGGCCAATAACAAAAATTATTAAATTGATATTTTGTAAAAGTCATCTTTCATAAACAAAGAATGTTTCAAAAATTATTTTCTAATCATGTTTCTTAATTTATATTAATTTAAGAGAAATTTTTATTAAATGCGTCAAGATAAATAAAAGTGTTTTCAGCTAATTGGAACTACCTAACAAAAAAGAATTAAATCAATTGGATATTCTTCAGGATCAAGTTATTAGCTTTCCCTCTGAAGATAGTGTTGCTAATCATAATAAAAAAATTGAAAAAATTTTAATTCTTGATACAGAAACAACAGGTTTAGATGAAAATAAAGATGAAGTGATAGAGATAGGTTGTATTTTGTTTGATGTATCGTTTAAATGTGTACTTTCACAGGTCTCATTTTTATTCCCAGTTAATAATAATAAAGCAGAATATGTTAATGGCATATCTGCAGAAGTAACTAATATCTCTCAACCGTGGGAAGATGGATTGAATTTCTTTTTAAAACTTGTTGATAGTTCGGATTTCATTGTCGCGCATAATGTAGAGTTTGATAAGAAATGGTTTGGGAAAGGAAGATTACCTAAGCTTAATAAAAAATGGATATGTAGTTTAGAAGATATTAATTGGTCTTTTCAAAAATCACTAAAAAATAGACCCTCAGTAACTGATCTAGCTTTATCTTTTTCAATACCAGTTTGGAATTTACATAGAGCTTTATCTGATTGCTTTTACATATCTGAAGTCTTCAAAAAATGTGATAATTTAGAGGAACTTTTACTTAAAGCTACTGAACCGAGGTTTTTATACAAGGCGCTTATTAGTTACGAAGATAGATCTTTAGCTAAAAATGCTGGGTTCAGATGGAACAGTCCTGTGCAGGGAGCTTGGTCAAGAAAATTAACTACTGATGAGGCAAAAAATCTTGATTTTAGAGTTGAGATTTTGAGTTAATATTTATTTAATTTTTGACTAAGAAAATATTTAGTGCATCTTACAAGGCATCCATTTATCACCCATTTTATGTGCTCCAATACATCCGTATTTTGAAGCAGCCTTTTCAGCCTCTTGTTTAGTGTTAAATAGATCTGACATCATATTTTCCTTATTTGAATTTGAAATTTGTTTGGAATGATTATGAGAATTAGGTGAATACTCCCATATCCCCATAGTAGTAACACCGGCAGAGATAATTCCCATTCCGACTACTGATAAATTGACTATTCCCATTGCGACTGCACCAAAAGAAAATACACCCATTGGGACTACCCCTATACTAATTACTCCCATTGGCACTATTCCTATTGAAACTATACCAAGAGGTGCAATTCCAAAAGCAATTTTTTTTGGTTTTGTACCGCAATGTTGATTCTCTTTACTTTTATTAATTCCCAATAGTTTTTCTAAATGTTAAATTAAAATTGTCTCACAAAATAACCAATCAAAGATTAATTTCTAGATGAATTAAAAATTTTGAATTATTTTTTAGAACTTTGAATAACTTAAAAAACCTAAGAGGAACAGTAGACCTATTTCCTGATCAATTAATAAAGTGGCAAAACGTTGAAAGAATTTTATTAGAACAGCTTTCTAGAGCATCCATCAAAGAAATAAGAACACCAATATTGGAAATGACCGAATTATTTATAAGAGGAATTGGTGAAGGAACAGATGTTGTTAGCAAGGAAATGTATACATTTCTTGATAGGGGGGAGAGATCTTGCACTCTAAGACCTGAAGGAACAGCCTCAGTTGCACGAGCGTTAATACAAAATGGAATATCGTCTAATCCTCTTCAAAAACTTTGGTACATGGGTCCTATGTTTAGATACGAAAGACCTCAAGCAGGCAGGCAAAGACAATTTCATCAATTAGGTGTTGAGTTTATAGGACATGATTCAGTTAGAAGTGATGTTGAAATTATTGCTTTAGCTTGGGATATCTTAAGTAAATTAGGAATAAAAGAACTCAATCTTGAAATAAATACGTTAGGTGATACTAATGACAGATCAAATTTTCAAAAATCTTTTTTAAAATGGTTACAAGCAAATAAAGATTCTCTAGATTTAGATTCTCAGAATAGAATTTCTAAAAACCCTTTGAGGATTTTGGATTCAAAGAATATTCAAACTAAAAAAGTTCTTGAAAATGCACCAAGATTATCTAATTTTTTATCTGAAAAAAGTCATAGCAGATATTTAGAATTAAAAAGACAATTAGAGGTTTTAAACATACCTTATGTAGAAAACTTTAATCTTGTAAGAGGTTTAGATTACTACACTCATACAGCTTTTGAAATTACTAGTGGGGCTCTGGGCTCCCAAGCTACAGTTTGCGGAGGAGGGAGATACGACGATTTAATAAAACAAATGGGAGGGCCAAACACTCCTGCAATTGGTTTCGCTATTGGTTTAGAAAGATTAATTTTACTCGCAGGAAAAGAGCTTGAAATTCCAAGAAATACTGATATCTATATCATTAATAAAGGCTTAATTGCTGAATCATTCGCAATGGATTTATCTAGAAAATTAAGAAATTACGATTTGTTAGTTGAGTTAGATTTAAGCGGAGCCTCATTCTCTAAGCAATTTAAAAAGGCAAATAAACTTAAATCTAAAAGTATTATTGTTATTGGTGATGATGAGGCAGTTAATGGGGAATTTATTATAAGGCTCTTTGGTCAATCAGGTAATGGGAATAAAGAGGAGGTTATATCTTTTGAGAATGATATTAAATTAGAAAATTGGATAAATAATAACTTACTTTTAAAGTGATGTTCTTGAAGATAGTGATAATTTTTCTTTTTATATTTATTTTTTTTAATTTAAGGAATTTTCTTAAATTAAATAAAAAACAAAAAGTTTTTAATTCTAAAAAAATAACAACTTTCAATAAAAAGAATCTTAATAATTGGATGAATTTAACTAAAAAAGAAAGATATAACTTATCAAAACAAGATTCTCTAAACTACATGGATAAAAGAAAGCTTTTATTAGACGAAATTAGAAATGAATATAAGAAAATATCTAGAAAAAATTCTGAGGGGAACATTAAGAAAAAATAATTATGGAAAATTACTGGACTTCTAATAAAAACATAAAAGGATTAAGACATTTTGTTTTAGTAAATGAGACTAAAGAAAAAGGAAATATTAGTTTTTTAATGGTTTCTGTCCTTGATTCTGAAATTAACTTAAAAACTACTTATGAAGAATTAATAAATAGTGGAAATTGGCACAAGGGTTGGATCAATCTTTCAAAGCATCAATCGATTACAGAAGAATACGTTAACTATAAATCCATCAATAAAGGAAAGGGTATCGATGAGATATTCATTAATGAAGATTCTTTATTTAATATTTCATGATTTGATATAAATCTTTCAAATCTCTTTTCTTTGTAAATACTAGGTTTTTTGTGACTTAATAATTATTTAAAAGTTTTACCCCTTTCAAAAAAATAAAATTAACGTTATCAAGGATTAATAATATTTACTTAATTCAATGTTAGGGGATATGTGGAGCTCATCTGAGTTGACCTCGGAAAAACTAGGAATAACTGAAATTAAACTTTCTTTTTTACGGGAAAATGGAATACTCAAGCCTGGGATTCATTGGAAAAGCTCTCCACTCGGTCAGAAAAAACCTTGGAAACCGAAAGCGCTTTACAATATAAAAAAGTGCAGAGAAATAATTAATAAACTTTATTCTGAAGAAAACCATAATATTGCAGCCTAAAAATGATATATATTCCTGATTAATTTTTGGGAAAATATATAAGATATTTATTCGATTAGATTCTCATCCTTGCAATCAATAAGAGTATTTTGCAAAGTTGGATATAAGTTAATCATATCTATATATTGTTTCGATTTTCTGTAAGATTTTGCAGCCTTTTTGTAATGAACTTCAGATTTCATTTCTAGTGAAAATTTTCTAGAAGACTCTTGAGAAGTAGTCATAATATTAGATGTCTTATTCCTTATTTAATAATTTTTTGAAAATGAGGCAATAACCACCACGGTGTAATGAAACAAAACATCGTTGTAATGTCAGCAAAATGAAATTTATTCAACTTATTTGAATTTAAAAATACTGGTTTATTTGATAGAACTTATATCTCTGAGAATAATTTTTCTTCATTAAATCTACCTTCTTTACTCTTGTCTTGCCCTTCGAATTATTTTTCTTTAGTAATAGTTAGGATTACTAACCTTTACAATTTTGTTATGAATTCAACTGTTTGGTGAAATATAAAGTATTCTCAAGACGTTTAAGCTAATCAATTCCTAAATGCAAACCTATGGAAATCCAGATACTACCTATGGATGGTGGGCTGGTAATTCAGGTGTAGCAAATCGCTCAGGAAAATTCATTGCTGCTCATGTAGCTCATGCAGGATTAATTGTTTTCTGGGCGGGTGCATTCACCCTTTTTGAACTTTCACGATTTGACCCAAGCGTCCCAATGGGTCATCAACCTCTAATCGTTCTTCCTCACCTAGCAACTCTTGGAATAGGGTTTGATGCTAATGGTGTTGCGATGGGAGATACTAAACCTGTTCTAGCGATAGCAATAGTTCACTTAGTTTCTTCTATGGTTTTAGCAGCCGGAGGACTTTTACACTCTTTACTTCTTCCTGGAAATCTAGAAGATTCTGATGTAGCAAGAGCTAGAAAATTCAATATTGAATGGGATAATCCAGACAAATTGACATTTATTCTTGGTCACCATTTAATTATTCTTGGTTTCGCAGTTATCGCTTTTGTTGAATGGGCAAGGGTTCATGGAATTTATGATCCAGCTATTGGTTCTGTTAGACAAGTTGAGTATGAATTAAATTTGGCCAAAATTTGGAATCACCAAACAGACTTTTTGACTATTGATAGCCTTGAAGAAGTAATGGGAGGCCATGCTTTCCTTGCTTTCGTTGAAATCACAGGTGGTGCTTGGCATATTGCTACTAAGCAAGTTGGTGAATATACCAAATTTAAAGGTAAAGGACTTCTCTCAGCAGAAGCTGTTCTATCATGGTCACTAGCTGGAATCGGCTGGATGGCTATTATTGCAGCCTTCTGGAGTGCAGCTAACACAACAGTTTATCCAACTGAATTCTTTGGTGAACCACTTGAATTGAAGTTTAGTATTTCTCCTTATTGGGTAGATACTGTTGATCTTCCTGATGGTGAGTACACTTCAAGGGCATGGTTAGCTAATGTTCATTACTATTTTGGATTCTTCTTTATTCAAGGTCATCTATGGCATGCTTTAAGAGCACTAGGCTTTGATTTCAAGAGAGTTACAAATGCTATCAGTAATATTGATAGTGCAACAGTTACTCTTAAAGATTAATTTTCAAATTTTCTTACCAATATCAAAAGGCTCCTCTTACCGGAGCCTTTTTTATTTGAAAAATTTTGTTTATTAATTTAGATTTAGAGTTATATGTTTTTGAAATCATTGAATATTTTTTCGATACAGAATAAAGATATTTTTTCAAATTCTCTATTGATAAGTTTTTTTGGATTGTTAATTATATTTTTTTTGTTGATTTTTGGAAGGAAATTTAAACTAGCTGTGCAACTAGAAAGATTTGGATTGCCGATAGCAGTCATATCAGGAATCTTAGGTATATCTATAGGCCCATTTGGTGCGATACACTTTTTACCAAAAGAAACAATAAATGTTTGGAGTAATTTTCCTACTCCTCTTTTATCATTAGTCTTCGCAACTTTAATGATGGGAAGACCTATACCGAATATAAATGGTTTAGTTAAACCTATTTTTAATCAATTTCTATTAGCTCTTTCACTGGGTTTCGGACAATTTTTTGTCGGTGGCCTTGTTGTTAAATATTTGCTGCCTCCATCTATGGACGCAAATCCTCTAATGGGTTGTTTAATAGAGGTAGGTTTTGAGGGAGGTCATGGTGCTGCATCAATAATCGGTGAAAGTTTTAATAAACTAGGTTTCCCAAATGGCTTAGATCTTGGTTTGGCTATGGCAACAATGGGTCTTTTATCCTCTTCAATATTGGGTAGCATATTCATCTTCCTAGGAAGAACTTTAGGTCTTTCAGATACTGAGGAAATTCTTGAACAAAAAGATACTCTAAAGGAAAAAAATAAGACAGGAATTTTTGCGGATTTAAGAATTTTTATAATAAATCTTGGATTCTCTGGTTTGGCAATTTCTTTTGGTATTTTGCTACTTAAATTTTTAAGGTATATTTCAAGTTCTTTTGGAGATTTTTCGAAGGAAATTATTTTTTCACTACCAGTATTCCCTTTTATTCTTATAGGTTCGCTCCTCATAAGATATATTTTAGAGAAAACCAAAAATACAGAATTTATTTCAAATATTCTGCAAAGGGAGATTGGTATTTTATCCACAGATTTGTTGATTTTTACAGCTATGGCGAGTTTAGATATCGCAGTTGTTTTTGATAATTGGATACTTATTTTAGTGTTTACTATTTTCGGTTTATTTTGGAATTTAATCTGCATTGCTTATTTCGCATACTTTATTTTTGATGATTATTGGTTTGAAAAGAGCTTGATAGAGTTTGGGAATTCTACAGGTGTAGTAGCTTCTGGGTTACTTCTTTTAAGGCTTGCAGATCCTAAAAATATTTCTAAGACTTTACCAATTTTTACGTCAAAACAGCTTTTCGCTCAGTTAATTCTTTCTGGGGGACTATTTACAGTTCTTGCACCATTAATGATTTCTAAAATTGGGTTAGATTATTGGACAGAAATTTGTGCCCTAATTACATTCGCAATTCTCTTTATTGCATTGATTTTTAATAAAGTAGAGATGAAAAAGTTTCAATAAGAACCCTAGAATAGTATTAGCCTAAATTTTATTTTAATGTCATTTACTCCCTACGATATTCCACCTCAAGAAAATAAAGGGAAGTGGTTTAGGAGTCATTTACTCGGAAGGGAAATTGAACTAGGAGAATTGTATAGTCTTGGATCAAATGATTTAGATTTGCTAATGGCGGAGACTGCAGAAATTAGAAGCGATCTTGATTTTAAGGAAAAAAATATTGGAAAATTTAGGACTGCAGGATATTTTTTGGAGTTAGCAAGAATAATTGAAAAAAGAAAGTTGTTAGAAAGTTAATTAAAAGGAAAATAATTCTTTCTATAATTTGGTTCCCATAATTCGTATTTATACATTAAGGTTTTAAATTCTTTATTTTTCTCAAATAAATCTAGCCAGTTTTTTATCGAGGGTTCAAAATAATTTATCCTTTTTTGACTTTCACAAGCAATTCTAAATTGTCTTACAAAAGGCCAAACAGACCAATCAGCGATTGTGGGGCTATCTCCAAAAAAATATTTGTTTTCTGCAAGTAGTTCGTTCCATCTCTTTATAAATTTCATAGCATTTGTGAAATGAAATTCTTCATCACTATCTTTATATCTAGTTGCATATTTAAATCGATCTAAATGATATTTGAATTCGTTATCGTTTTCATTAATTATTTCAAAAATATCTTCCTTTTTGTTCTCAGGAAAATAAATTAATTTAATGTTTTCCTTTTTCGACTCTGAGAGAGCCCACAGGATAATTTCAAGACTTTCTTCAATAACTTCACTATTTTTTTTTATAAGAATTGGAACCGTTTTTGTCTTTGAATTATTTAAAAAATCTGGAGGTTTATTTTTTAAATCTATTTCTCTAATCTCTACTTTTATTTCGCAAATTAACAGGGCCCATCTTGCACGAATGGCATATGGACATCTTCGAAATGAATATAAAATATCGTTTTTCATATTGTAAAAACTTTTAATTTCCCTAATTCTTTTAGTATTATCTAAGTAGGAACAGTTTTAATTTTACAACGCAAATGTCGGGATATGTTTACCTTATTAGAGTAGGAGATCTTTATAGGATTGGGAAAACGGATAATCTTGAAAAGAAAATTAAAAAATTAAAGCCAGATGAATTATTAACATCAATTATGACTAAGGAGCCAGAAACTCTTGAGGCAAGATTACTAAGAAAATATAAGTCGCAAAGAATCCCTGAAACTGGTTATTTAAAGCTTTCGAAAAGACAAATTAGAGAATGTAAAAAGCAATTTGAATTAAAGGGTAGCTTGCCTCACACTTTAGATGCTGAAGTTTCCATAACTCTTTTTGCATCTTTTTTATTGTTTTCATTAGGTTTTTTTATTTTTAATTATTTAAATTTTGGATTTGTAAGATCTATATCTTATTCTTTCGGAATGGCATCTCTACCAATGGTTATATTATTTGTTACAGGTAGTTTTGGGGGATACTTTTCTGAAGATTTATCTCTTTTTTCATTATTAACTAATCGAATAAAAGGTTTATTTATTGCAATTGCAATGCTTTCAATGGCTTACTTAATTTTTAATTTAGGTTAAATTTCATAGTTACAATTTAAGGCGATTTCAAATGGAACTGATTGGGTAGGTAACTTAAGAATAGTTGAGCATATTTCAGCAATATCCTCAGGTTGTGTCATGCTTGATTTGTCTAAGGAAGAAATATTTTGGGCCATTTTTGTATTAACCCAGCTTGGGCAAATTGCGGAAATCCTTATATTTTCATCCCAACCTTTATTTTTCATCGTTTGGCATAATCCCATCAAAGCAAACTTTGAAGAAGAATAAGCGGCTAAATCACCTTTGGATCTTTTCCCACTCATTGATACTAAAACAATAATTCTTCCTCTTCTAGAGGTACATAAATGATCCCAAGAAAGCTTACATAAATGCCAAATTGCCAAAAAATTGATATTTAATGTATTTAAAATATCTTCTTCATCACCATCTTTGTATAAGAAAGGAACTTTCGATAATACTCCAGAGCAATTTATTACTGAATCAAATCCTCCAAATTTATCTACGGTATTCTTTATCCAATTTTCGGCTGTAATTTTTTTTAAAGCATCATAGTGGTTGATTAGAATTTTCCCTTCTGGCCATTTTTTTGGATCAATAGCGCTTCCTTTTAATGATTCTAAATCTCTTATGCCAAGACTAATTCTATTGCCTTCTTTTAATTCTTTATGTGCAATATTTAGTCCAATACCTCTACTGGCTCCACTTATTAATATGGTTCTCATTTTAACTATATGTTTGGAAATATTATCCTAAGTAACATTTTAAATTCTCTTCCATGCATAATCATAAGACCCTTCTTTACACTCCATGGAGCCTTTATAAACATTACGCACATCGCATACACAATCTCTTTTAAAGAAAGAGTATCAGTTAGAAAACCATACCATTGATTTTTAGGTAGTTGGAAAAAACTTCCAAAAAATTCTCTCAACAGTTTCTCGTCAAACCTCATGAGTTTTTCTAATCCAAATTGGTAAAGTGATTTCTTCCTAATTAATTCTTTTGACCATAAAGTTTCCCAACCTTTTCTAGCAATATGATAGGTACTTAGATTTTTGTTTTTAATTGCTTCTGAAACTGCCTTAGCGACAAGTGGAGCTCTTCTTAAAACATTACCAATTAAATATCCAGATGCAGGATGAACCATTGAAGCAGCACCACCGTATCCAAGTATTTGTTGTTTGAAATCTGGGATTGGCATATTCATAGGAAGAAATAAGCCAAGCTCTTCGTGTTGCATGCTTGTGATTGATATATTTCGATAAGAAAGCCTCTTCTCTAGTCTCTCTTTTAAATTTTCCATTGTTAGAGGATTTACTAAACCAAGAGATGTCTCTTCTAGAAAATATTTCCCATCCCCCATATCCATGGCATAAAGAAAAGTTGGCGGTTCTTTTTTTTGCTCATCGTTAAGATGGTCATTTCTATAGTCCATTAATACAAACTGCCCTTTCTTAAGTGGAGGTTTACTAAAATTACCTACTATCCCATAACAAGTTTGGACAGCTAAGGGACCACATGATTTTAATTTTAGAAAAACAGGATCATACCCTGTTGCATCTACTACTAATCTTGCAGAGTAAATTTTGCCATCTTTTGTAGTTACTGTACTTTTGTATTTTTCAAAATGTATTTTGTTGGCAAAGCCTTGATGCCATTTAATAAAAGACTTATTGCATTCATTAAACCAATAATTGTGGAGTTTCTTCTTATCAAATAATCCATAATCTAGTGAATGTTCCGTGGCTTTATTTTCGTCGTCCTGCTCTTCTAAAGCGCCATGCCCAAAAAAACTTACAGTATTCTTCCATCTATATTCAAGTAAATCCTGAAGCCCGAGTTGATCAACTTCTTTCCCCCAAATGCCATATGTATTTGGCCAAGGCTCATCTGGTCCATTTGGAGAAAGCACTTCAACATCTAATTTTTCCTTACCTAAAGCTGAGGCAATAGCCATACCTGCAGGCCCTGCACCCAAAACAAGAACATCTGGCATATTTTCTTTTGACATTAAATATAAATCTTATGATTAAAGAAATTTATGGAACAAATTATTACCTCTGCGCCTAGAATTATATTTTTCATCCAATACTTGTAATGAGAGTAGATTAATAATAATCAAATTACTCAAATACTAGTGACTAAGTTTTCAGTGTTTTAACAATAATTTATAAGATTACAAAATAAAAAAAAACTTTATTTATTTTTTTATCATAAAAAAAATATAGGAATTTAAATGATTAAAAATAAAAATATTTTAATTACTGGAGGTAATTCAGGAATAGGGCTTTTTGCCATTATTAATTTACTGAAGACGAAAAATATTTTATATGTTGTAATAAAAAACGAATTTAGAAAGAATGAATTTCTCAAAAAAATCGAGAAATATTTTGATAAAAATTACCTTAGTAAATTTTTAAATATTATTGAAAATTGTGATCTTTCAGATCTAGATAATATTAAAAAAATTAAAGATTACTTTATTAGTAAAAAGATTTTTATAGATATTCTTGTTTTAAATGCAGGATTGCAATATACAGGCTCTTTTTACCCTAAAGTATCAAAACAAGGCATAGAACTAACTTTTGCGGTAAATCATCTTGCACATTTTTACTTGGTAAATGTCCTAAAAGATTTTATTAGAGATATAGAAGAATCTAGAATCATTATTACATCATCAGATGTACACGACCCCAAAAGTTCAGGTGGCAATATAGGAAAGAAAGCGGGACTTAATAACCTAGTTAATTTAAGAAAAAAAGTAACTGGGCAATTTTTAAATTTTAACGCTGATGAAGCTTATAAAAATAGTAAGTTATGTAATATTTTGTTTGCTAAAGAACTCGAAAAAAAATTAAAAATTTCCTCTAGTAAAATTTCTGTAATTACTTGGGCTCCTGGTCTAGTAATACCAAATGATGATCTCGGTTTTTTTAGATATAGTAAGCGCTTTAATCTCTTTGGGTATTTAATTTTTTCTAAAGCTGCAAAAAATATTTTAGGAATTTCTGAAAGTATAGAAAATGCTGGTAAGATACTTTCTGAAATTGTTCTTGATTCAAATTTAAATAATATTGGTTACGTTCATTTAAGTAATAAACTTATATCTTTTAAGAAACATAAATTAGTTGAAAGTAAGGTTAGTGATGAGGCAAATAATTCTGAGTTAGCTTCAAAACTCTGGATTTTAAGTGAAGAGATTTGTAGATCATTTGGCTTTGTTACTTTCAATATTTAAGGTTTGTGTTGGGAATGCAAACTCTATATTATTAAACGCAAATTCCTCAATAATTCTTAAATTTATAGATTGTTGCGCTTCCATTGCGGCGAGATAATTATTTGTTGGGATGTAATAAACAAGTTCGAAATTAAGACTGAAGTCTCCGAAATCTGTGAAATGACATCTATCAAAAGAAGCATCTTTTGTCTCTTCAACTATTTTTTTAATTATTATTGGAATCAATTTCATAAGTTTTGGAGAGGTTTCATAAACTACTCCCAATTTATGTACTAACCTTCTTTTTTCCATTTGTGCGTAATTTGAAATTATTCCATTTGTTAGGGCGCTATTACTCATTACTATTACTTCTCCATTAATACTTCTTATCCTTGATGATCTTACTCCAACTCTCTCAACCATTCCGAGGACTCCATCAGATTTTATAAACTCACCTTTTTGAAAAGGTTTATCAAGCAAAATTGTTATATATTCAAAGAACTCCTGAACTGGATCTTTCAAAGCTAGTCCTGCTCCAATACCTCCTGCACTTAGTAAAGCCCAAATAGCAGTCATTTGAACACCTATATTTTGTAAGAAAAAAATTGAGCCAATAGTCCATGTTAATGCTTTTATCAATGGGGTTAGTGAAGATACCATCGAACTAATTGAGGAATCATTAATTTTCGAGGTCGTTTCTGTTAAAGATCTTATTAAAACTTTGTTGAGAGCTTTTATGATGATTATTAATATAAATAATTTCAAAATATTCAATATGACAGAGATGAAAGTTATTTCATCAGCAAAAAAATAGTCAATTGAAAAATAAAATGATAGGAGGAAACCTATAGGTTTTATGATTCCAGAGATCACCTCAAAAATAAAATCATCGAAATTTGTTTTTGTTCTTTTGGAAATCTTTTTAAAAAATATTTTTGAAACTTTTGAAATTATTATCGACAATAAAGTTCCAATGAAAAAAATAGATATTGCCAGAAGGAAGTTTTCAGTAACTAATTTCATATTCAAATAAACCCTTAAATTTTATCTTTAATAAAATTTTAAATTATCTCAAAACAACAAGCCAGTCTTTATTTTTCTTTAACTCATTATTATGTTTCTAATTTCTTTAAATTCTTCTCTATCCGCAGTTTTGCATAATTCAAAAATTATTGATTCAGTTGTTGTTAAGATCGCCCCACTCTGAGTCATTCTTTGTAAGGCTATTTCATGATCTACTCTACTTCGACTTCCCATGGAATCTGATATGAGAGTAACTTCAAATCCTTTTTGTAAACAATCTAAGACTGTTTGTTGAATACAAATATGCGTTTCGATCCCACAAACTATCAAATTAGTAATTTTCTTATCTTTAAGTTCTTTTAAAAAATCTTCTATTTTAGCTAGGCTGAATTCCATTTTTTCAAATTTTCTAAATTCTGCTATTGGTGATAATTCAGGTATCGTTACTCCCAATTTGATTGGGTTCTGTTCAGATATAAATATGTTTTCTTCTAAAATTTGGTAAGCATTTGTAAGCTTTTTAATGTTTTTGATTATTGAATCCTTATTAAAAATTGGTCTTATTATTTTTTCCTGAATATCAATAATTATCAAGGCGTTTACTTTCGATGATAATTTATCAAAAGAGATTTCTTGATCATTCATCATTTATGTATAAAGATACATTTAACATAATATTTTGAAGAACTTTAGTAAACATTTTAAATCAATAAGTTGTATTACTCTCATCTAGAGTTATTATTGAGAATAGCAATGGGTTAATTTTGTCATTATCCTCTCAATACAAAGTCATCACATCTCCTCTTGGTGATGGATTACATAAAGATGGGAAGAGATTAACTCCTCAGAGGCTAAAAGTTCTTAATTTATTTGAAAATATTGGCTCTGGGAAGCATCTTAGTGCTGAAGAGGTTCATGAAAAGTTAGTTAAAACAAGCTCCAAAGTTTCATTAGCAACAATTTATAGAACTTTAAGACTTTTAGTGCAAATGGGGTTGCTTCATGAATTAGAACTCAGTGAGGGTGGACACAGATATGAATTGCTTAGTAACGACACACCTGATCATCATCATTTGATTTGCATTAGGTGTGGAAGAACAGAAGAATTCGAAAATGACGAGGTTTTAGAGGCAGGCAAAATTGCAGCAAAAGTTAATGGTTTTAAACTAATTGAATCCTCTTTGAATGTAAGAGCTATTTGTCCTAATTGCATTTAGCAAGTTTCAACTTAAAGTCCCTCCACAACTTGACCCTGCACCTGCAGTGCAAGCAAAACAATGTTCTTTTACAGCTACCCCGTAGTCAAAAGTAAATGATTCATCCAATAGATCAAAAAGTGTCTTTGGTCCTTTATTCTCTCGGAAATTTATCTGTTGGTTAAAGTCACAGTCATAAATTTCTCCTAGCCAATTTACGCTAATTGTCTTTTTACACATAAGATTTTCTAAATTTTTTTCATTAAAATTTTCTTTTAGTAATTTGTAATAAGTATTTAGTTTCCCTTCTCTTCTAAGAAATTCTTCATATCTATTTATTGGCATATTAGTTATTGTGTATAAATTATTAAAAACGATGTTGAATTTTTCGAATAGAATTTCTTTATAATCCTTCTCCAATATTTCCTGAGAAGGAGGAAGAATTGGGCTTACAGGATTGTAAACAAGATTTAATTGTAATCCATTTTCTTTCTTTCCATATCCTAGATCATTAAGAATTTTAATGGCATTAATACTTTTTTCAAAAACGCCAAAACCTCTTTGAAAATCAACATTATTTTTTTCATAACATGGTAGCGAAGCAGTAACTATCACTTTATTTTTTGCAAGAAATTGAGGAAGATCTTCATAACCCTCTTCAAAAAAAATTGTCAAATTGCACCTATCAATAATATCAACTTTTTTTGTGCTTAAGCTGGTTATTAGGTTTTTAAATTCTGGGTGAAGTTCTGGCGCACCACCTGTAATATCTAAAGTCTTGATTTTATATTTTTCAATTATCTTTGGAATAAGAGATATCATTTCATTGGACATTTTTTCAGTCCTTAGGGGACTCGAATTGACATGACAATGCTTACAAGCCTGATTGCATTTATAACCTATGTTAATTTGCAATGTTTCTATAGGTTCTTTATATATTGAAGGGAATTTTTCTTTCATGAATCTATTATTTATAAATTGTCATTAGAAAATAAAAAAGTCAACTATTTTTTTTAAAGTTTGACCTCTCATTAGCAAGTTCAATAAACCAACTTATGTATTCTTTGGGACCATTTTTAAAAACTATGTCAAATTTTAAGTTGTCATGAACATCACTAATCCCTTTGAAACCAGTTTTTTTTGTAGAGGGTCTTTCAACTTCACCAGAACTACTATCTACAAAAATTATTTTATTCTTAATCCCAAATTCATTACCTAATATTTGTATTAATTCTAGAAAAGACCTGTCACTTCCTCCTCTTGAATAACTTTTTTCATCATTATTTTTTTTTGATGTGACTGTATCACCAACTCCAACAATCAAAGGCATATCTTCTTTTTGAATAGTTCTTTTGCATAAATCAATTTTTCCCACAACAGAATTTGGAGAGTTTCTAAAGTTAAAATTTCTTCCAAAAGGAGCTTTACCAGTTTTATCCGCAATAAATTTATTTAAAAGAAATAAAACTCCAGAATCTTTAACTGCTCCTTTAATAAGTAATTGTATGTCTGTTGATCCGATATCATCTTGAGAGGAAAGTTTAATTGTTTCTCTACCATTTTTATTACCTAAATTTGGTGAAATATGAAGGAAAAATGAGTTTTTGAGGCCTTCGGATTCAGCTTTTAAAATGATTTCATTCATCATTTTTTCAAAACTAATTTGAATAAGCTTTCTTTTATCAGAATCTTCATGAACTAAATCAAATAGACTATTGAAATTAATCGTTGGCGAGAAGCGTGTTTCACATATCGATTTTACTGCGTGAAAATTGATATCATCTTGGCTAAGTTCAGGAAAAATATTCTTAACTATATAATTAAATTTTGGTCTAATTAAACTAGGTACTTTAGATAAAAAACTTAGTTCTTTTTCTGAGACTCCTTCAAAACTTATTTCACCATTACTGTCTTGATACTCTACTCCACAGGCAGCTAAACCTCTTAAATATAGTTCTTTGTTTTTAGGCTCAGTAGTGCTCCTTAAACTCCTCTCTATTATTCTGTTAACTCCTCTTGGACCTTCATGTTCCCCGCAAGTTAATACAAAGAATTCCTCGGCAAATTCTTTTACTGCATAGATATATTTTGATTCTAATTCTCTATTCATTGGATCTTTAACTAAAGGGATACAAACTCCGTCAATGTCTTGAATAAATAAGATATTTTTAGAAGAAATTAATTGTTTTTTTTTCATTTAAATTACTTACCATATATTCCATATTTATTATTATTTTCTTTTAATTTTCACTCATAAATTATAAATTAAAAAACTGAATTTTTTCAATAAATAATTTGCTATGGTCAAAAATTGCTTTAATGTAGAAAAATATTGGTATGGGTAAGAAATTAAAAAATTATCAAGAGTTTCCAAAAATGAAGAATAATTTCGTAGAAAACATCAAAGATGAAAAATATTTTTATTCATTGATTGAAGATGTAGAGAATAGCAAAGTTGGATTTTACAGTGTTGGTTTATATCCTGCATCACTAGCATACAACTGTGCTATGCATGGAAAATCAAATAATATTCTCTTGGCTCCTAGGGAAGATAGAGATTTGTTAGGTGCTTTCTCGAAAGATGTTATTTCTGGTATGGATAATGAGATTATTGAAAAGATTAAGAGAATGGGAAATTATTCTTCAGAGGGAAAAATAAAGTCTTTTGATCTAAATGATCTTCTATTGAAATGTGAGATAGTTATTCTTGCTTCAAATAGTAATCACATACAAGATGATGTTAAAAATGCTTTAGAACTCAGAAAAAATTTAAAAAGGGAAAATGTGGTCCTTGGCTGTCTAGTCGGTTCTTTTTGTATTGATAATAAAAATAAAAACCCTTTTATTCTTTGTAATAAATATCCAAATTTAGCTTTTTTTACAGGGTTTCATCGTCACGGAGCTTTAAGAAATCCTAATGATAGTTTTACTGCAAATTTCTGCCATCCTAATGCGCTAACAGCATTAATAGGCGCACGCATTTTGAATCAATTATCACCGAAAATTCAAGTTTCTCCTGGTGTTCACAATATTGAATGTCAATATATAAAATCAATAAAAAATATCTCATCAATTTTTGCAGGTTTTGTAAATAACTTTCATTCCGATAAGCCAGGAATGCTTCCTACCATTAATACGATTTTGTTAACTCAATGTTTAGACCAGGCCGCATCAGTATCAATAAAAGTTAGAAAAAAAAATAAATTAGAGAATAAATATCTTTCATTAAAAGAACTTGGTTATGGTGAAGAAATAATTAGTGCAAGGGAAATAAATAATGAAAAATTTTGTGAAAAAGGAGATTATACTTTTTCTCAATTAAATGCTGTTAAGGCTGATGTCTTAGGAAGTATGACTCTACCAACTGAAGGAAAACCAACACGGAATTTTCAAGCAGGACAAGTTTTATCAGATATGCTTTTGCAACTCAACAGATGTCCAAAAGATGTCTCAGAATTTGTAAATTGGTGTAATAAATACTCTCTCAGTCAAGGAGGATTAGAAGGTCTAAAATCTTTAAAATTTTGGCCAGACATTTATAAAGAATTCAAAATTAAAAATAACAATTGTTCAATGATTAATCTGATTTATTTATGCTTTAATGCTAATTCAGAAGAAAAAAAAGAAATTTATAAGGTTTTAATTAGTTCAGAAGAAATAACTAATTTTTGCCAAGAATCTGTGAAATCAGAATTATCTTTCGAACTAAATGAAAAATTAAAAGGAGATTATCTTTTTGATGATATTGAAAACTTTTATAAGAAATTATTTACTAACAAAGAGCAAAACGCCCTTAAAACAAATAAATATAGTAATCAAATTTCTAAAAAAAATCCTAGTTATATCAATGTATTGAAAATTATTAATAAATATTTTAATAATTGATTATTTTTATAATTTGCTAGAAAGTAAAGTTCTTAATTTATTTACTAATCTTGATTGCAGGGTTAGAATTACTATGGTTTAAAAAGGTTTTTTTTGAAAAAGGAATTAACTCATCGTTCTCATGAACTTAAAGCTCTTGGTTGGAATCAAGAAGACTTAACAAGATACGAAGATTTGTGGGAATACAGTCAAAGATGGGGATTAATAAATTTAGAAAGAGAAGACAGACAGTTTTTAAAGAAGGCA
Organism: Prochlorococcus sp. MIT 1304; assembly: GCF_047305015.1. Taxonomy (NCBI): domain Bacteria; kingdom Bacillati; phylum Cyanobacteriota; class Cyanophyceae; order Synechococcales; family Prochlorococcaceae; genus Prochlorococcus; species Prochlorococcus sp. MIT 1304. The sequence continues at coordinate 1,093,806 of NZ_CP138974.1, forward strand.
GAAAAGTTACTCCCAAAGATCCAAAATAAAAAGATATCCGTTAAAAAAACTATTGAAGAAAAATCTTATTATCAATGGTTAAATTTTTACCTCGATGAAATTAATACTTTTAGTAATTCTAATCTCCCAAAAAAGAAATATGGTGTTTGGACACTCTTAATTGAAGAGGAAATAAAACTTCTTAAGGAATTACAACCAGTTATGGGTCTTCCTGATACTTTAAAAGCTAAGAATCTATTCGAAAATAGAAAAGAGCTTATAAATAAAGCTTTTAGCGAATTTGATGCTAAGAACAATGATAAGTGTTTCAATTTTGATGAGGTTCTTAACAACTCTGAAAAAGATGTAGGTAAGAATTGGAAGTCAATTACTGAAAAAGATCCTGAGGCTAATAAAACTTTTCCAATAATTGATTCTGCCAATATTGAGAAACTCAGATCTGTGATAAAAGAGGATTTGAGTTTATATATGAAAGATAATTACCCCTCATTAAAAAAGGATTTATAAATATTTATCTTTTTTTTGTTTTTTTTTGGAACTTTTTTGAGTTAAATAGATAATAGGATCATTTAAAAAATTTTGAGCAACCAAAAATTCGAGACGCTTCAGTTACATGCAGGCCAAGTGCCTGATCCAACTACAAATTCTAGAGCAGTTCCCATTTATCAAACTAGTTCCTATGTTTTTGATAATGCCGAGCATGGCGCGAATCTTTTTGGATTAAAAGAATTTGGAAATATTTATACTCGACTTATGAATCCCACCACAGATGTCTTTGAAAAAAGGATGGCAGCTTTGGAGGGAGGGATGGCAGCACTTGCAACATCCTCAGGGCAAGCTGCTCAATTCTTAGCAATCGTGAACTGCATGACAGCGGGGGATAATTTTGTCTCTACATCTTTTCTATATGGTGGGACCTACAATCAATTCAAAGTACAATTTCCAAGATTAGGAATAGAAGTTAAATTTGCAGATGGTGATAGTATAGATAGTTTTAGAAATAAAATTGATGATAAAACAAAAGCAATATATGTCGAATCAATGGGAAATCCTAGGTTCAATATTCCAGATTTTGAGGGACTCTCTGCTTTGGCGAAGGAAAATGGAATTCCTCTAATAGTGGATAATACCCTTGGTGCTGGTGGTGCTTTAATAAGACCAATTGATTTTGGAGCCGATGTTGTTGTAGAGAGTGCAACGAAATGGATTGGTGGACATGGAACAAGCATCGGTGGGGTTATTGTCGATGCAGGAACCTTTGATTGGGGAAATGGTAAATTCCCTCTAATGAGTCAGCCAAGCGCTGCTTATCATGGACTCGTTCATTGGGACGCATTTGGTTTCGGTAGTGATATCTGCAAATCTTTGGGAGTACCTGATAATAGAAATATAGCTTTTGCTTTGAGAGCAAGACTTGAATGCCTTAGAGACTGGGGATCAGCTCAAAGTCCTTTTAATTCGTTTTTGCTTTTGCAGGGTTTGGAAACTCTAAGCTTAAGGATAGAAAGACAAACTTCTAATGCTCTTGAATTAGCAAAATGGTTAGATTCTAATTCTAATGTAAGTAGTGTTAATTATCCTGGCCTAGAATCTGATCCATATTACTCAAGTGCCAAAAAATATACTACTGGAAGGGGAATGGGTTGCATGCTTATGTTCTCTCTTAATGGAGGTTATGAAAATGCAGTAAAATTTATTGATTCCTTAAAATTAGCGAGTCACCTTGCTAATGTAGGTGATTCAAAAACTTTAGTAATTCATCCGGCTTCAACTACTCATCAGCAATTATCTGAAGAAGAACAATTATCTGCAGGCGTTACCCCCACGATGGTAAGAGTTTCTGTAGGAATTGAACATATTGATGATATTAAAGCCGATTTCGAACAAGCACTTTCACAAATCACATAGGAAAGGAGATTTATTGGCTTTAATAATTCCTGGTAATTATCACAAGATTAGTGATGTTGAGAAAAATCATATATCTTGGATCGAACCAGAATTGGCAAAAAGACAGGATATACGTCCTCTTAGGATTGGTATTTTGAATATTATGCCTCTTGGTAAGCAGTATGAATTTAACTTGCTACATCCACTTGGTTTATCTCCTCTTCAAATAGAGCCTGTTTGGATAAAGCTTAAAACTCACTCTTATAAGACATGGGATCTTAATCATCTAAATAATCTATACGTTACTTGGGAAGAAGCAAATAATCCAGAACCGTTAGACGGAATCATAATTACTGGGGCACCTATTGAGCACTTAGCCTTTGAGGATGTTAATTATTGGGATGAATTTGTGAAAATTGTAAATGAAGCTAGAACTTCTTGTGCGAGTACTCTTGGATTATGTTGGGCGGGCTTTGCTCTGGCTTATTTGGCAGGAGTTGATAAGCAAGTTTTTGATAGGAAATTATTTGGGGTATTCCCTTTAAAAAGTCTTGTTCCAGGACACCCTTTGATGGGTACACAAGATGATGAATTTATATGTCCTCAAAGTAGATTTGCAGGATTACCAGATTTAGAAATGGAGAAGGCCCAAAAAGAAGGGAAATTGAATTTGTTGGCTTATGGAGAAAACGTCGGATATACAATATTTGAATCTATTGATCAAAAACAACTTATGCATTTAGGTCATCCTGAATATACGGTGCATAGAATTATTAGTGAAATTGAAAGAGACAAAGAAAAGGGAGATGTTCCTCCTCCTAAAAATTTTGATCCAAATAGTTCAAAAACCGCTTGGAGATCGCATAGGAATTTGCTTTTTCAGCAATGGCTTTGGTTTTGTTATCAACAAGTTAGTCTTAATTAACTTTCTTAATGAGCACTTTCAATACCGCCTAGTCTTTCAAATAAGTTAAGACTTTCTTTATTTAATCCTACAATTTCAACTTTAGAACCACCATTCTGGAACTTCCTTATAATTTGCTCGAGAGCAATAACGCCACTTTGATCCCAAATATGAGCTAAAGACATATCAATTACGATATTTTCAGGATGTTCATAAATATCAAATCCTTGTAAGAAATAAATTTTACTTACAAAAAATAATTGTCCTTTTACTTTGTAGGTAGTCAAATTATTTTCTTTAGATCTTGAAATAGTTATAACTTTTGCTACTTTTCTGCTGAAAAGAATTGCAGCTAAAGCAACTCCTGCAATAACTCCAAGTGCAAGATTATGAGGTTTTGTCAGCATTGTAACTGCAAAAGTCATAAGCATTACTGCAGTATCACTTTTAGGTATCTTTCTAATATTTTTTAATCCATTTATATCTGCTGTACTTATTGCGATGGTTATCATGATTGCTACTAAAGCTGCCATTGGTATTGCTCCAATCCAAGACTTCAAGAGGATAATCATTATTAGTAGAGATATACCTGAGGAGAGAGTTGATAATCTAGATTTACCACCATTTTCAGTATTCATAACAGATTGCCCAACTAGGGCACATCCAGCCATTCCACCAAATAAGGATGCCACAATATTTGCGATTCCCTGTCCTCTTGCTTCTTTATTTTTATTAGAACTTGTATCAGTTACATCGTCTAAAATGTCTTGAGTTAAAAAGGTTTCCATTAAACCCACGAGAGATATTGCAAGTGAAGTCGGTAAAATAATTCCTAATGTTTCAAGACTAAAAGGTACTTTTCCATTTTCTATTGATCCAAAAGGAAGAGAAATACTTGGTAATCCATCAGGTAATTTACCCAAATCGCCTACTGTTGGGACATCTAGATTCAAGAATATGCTTATGAGAGTAATTACTACTATCGCGATAAGTTGAGATGGGACTACTTTTGTGATTTTTGGAAGCCCATAGATAATTATTAATCCTAGGATTACAAGAATCCAAACTACTGGGATCTGAGAGTTAACTGGATATTGACTCAAAGTTTGTTCAATTAATCCTTTTGATTCTTTAATACCTATTCCTAACTGAGGTAGTTGTGCCTGAAATATTAAAAGCGCCAATGCATTTACAAATCCACTTAATACTCCCGTTGGCACGAATCGCATTTGGTAGGCAAGTCTTAAATATCCCCAAAGAATTTGGAAAATTCCAGTTAATATTCCAGCTGCAATAAGATATGGGACTCCTAATCCAGGAGCTTGTGATTCTCCATAAGCAACAAGTCCAGTCATCAAAAGAGCTGTTGAACCTGTAGCTGAAGTGATCATCCCCCTTCTTCCTCCAACAATCGCAATTGTTATAGATAAGCAAAATGCACCAAAAAGGCCAACTTTAGGATCTACACCAGCTATCCCTGAAAAAGCAATTGCTTCTGGGATCATTGCAAAAGCAACTACTAAGCCAGAAAGAATATTTGACTTTGGATCATCTAACCAATTTTTAGATAAATATCTTGAGAAATTTGACATTTTAAGTTTATTTATAATTAAGAAGTTACCTCATAAAGGAGGCAAAATACCTTGTGGGTCAAAAATATTCTTTAAAGTTTTTAATTCATTCATTCTGTTTCCAAAAGCTAATCTAATTTCTTCCTCATGAGAATCCAAATGATTATGCAATTGGGCTAAGTGAATATTTGGATAAAACCTTTTTAGCTTGCTCCACGATTTATAAATCCATTCCAGAGCGACTTCTTTTTCTTGAAGATCATTTTTTTTCCATGATGCATATATCCATGGTTTCCAAGTGCTTTTTCTATGAACAAAAAAGCTTGAGCCATGATTTAACTTTTTAGTTTTGCAACCTAATTGTTGAGAAGCAACATAACAGGAATTATTAGGTTTATTTTCCATTATTTCGTCCATACATCTTATGAAAATTGGGATATCATTTTTTAAATCTTCTCCAAGAAGACTAATTACCTCAGAATGGTTATTTGCATTCAGCTCATACAAATTCAATTCCTTTGGGTAGAAATTTATTTTGTTAAAGTTCTCATAAATTTGTTTTTCTAGAGAAGGAAATTTGTCAAGAAGCATTAGGTATTTTTCTGTTTTTTTATCCTCTAAATTATTTTTGAGTTCAGCAAAAATATATATATAAATTTTTTGGGCATAAATCCATTGAAGACTAATATTTTCTGGGAATTCCTCTGATAGTTTTATTATTTCTGTAAGTTCATTTAGATTTACAAATCCTTCAATAACCTTAATTGAATTAGATTGGATAGTCTTAAGTTCTATTTCGGTAATAATTGAAAAGAAGGGTGCTGCGCCTTTAATTCCTTCCCAAATCAATTGTTCTTCATTATTTATTTGATTTTTTTTTAAAGAAATAAATGTGCCATTACCCAAGAAACCTTTTATTGATTCAATATTATCAATGGCTAATCCGTAGGTTCTACTGAGCGGGCTTACTCCACCAGTAAGTATATAGCCTGCTCCAGGTAGTTTAGAAAGTCCGATTGGAAAACTTCGATTATGTTTTTGTAAATAATTTAATAGATCCCCCATTATTACACCACCTCCAATTGTTACTAAATTGGTTTTTCTATCTAGATGAATTTTGCTGTGATTTTTTCTTAGATCAAGAGTTGTAAAACCATTTTTTGCACAGCTAGAAGTTGTACCTCCACTACACACGCAAAGGTGCTCGAATTTTTCGTAAGAATAGTTATCCTCATTAAATAAGGATTCATCCACGTCATAAATTAATTTCTTTAATTTTGCATCCTTTGAGTTGATATTTGGAACTTCAAGCAAGTTATTATTATTTTTCACTACAAGATATTGTTCTTTACTATTATGGTATAAGTAATAATTTGAATTTGGATAATTTAGATTTGAAGTTAAATAATCAAGTCGCGATACTTATCTGTGGACATGGGAGTAGAAATAAACTAGCCATTACTGAATTTCAAGAATTAACTAATTTCATCCAAAAAAGATATCCAAACTTTTTAGTTGAACATGGTTTCTTGGAATTTGCTAAACCTTCGATTGTTGATGCTTTAGACAAGTTAAAAGATCTTTCTATAAAAAAAGTAATTGCAATACCAGCAATGCTTTTCGCTGCTGGCCATGTAAAAAATGATATACCTAGCCTGCTTATGAATTATTCAAGTAAAACAGGAATTGAAATAATTTATGGAAGAGAACTAGGTATTAATAATTTAATGATTAGTGCAGCTTGTGAAAGAGTAAAGGATGTATTTAGACAAAATAATAATCTAAAACCTGTAGAATCATTATTAGTTGTTGTGGGTAGAGGCTCTTCTGACCCAGATGCGAATTCCAATGTTTCAAAAATAACGAGAATGATCGTAGAGGGTATTGGTTTAGGGTGGGGGGAAACAGTTTTTTCTGGAGTAACTTTCCCCCTTGTTGAACCTGGCTTGAAAAATGTTGTAAGACTTGGTTATAAAAATATAATTATTTTCCCTTATTTCCTTTTCTCAGGTGTCCTTGTTACAAGAATAAAAAGGCAAAGTGATTTAGTTGCGATTAATAATCCAAATATTTCATTTATACATGCAAAATATCTTTCGTCACAGTCTTATGTGGTCGACACTTTTGTAGAAAGGATCGAAGAGATTCTTAATAACGAAGGTAATAATTTTATGAATTGCTCAACTTGTAAATATAGATCAAATTTATTTGGCTTTGAAAAAGAAGTTGGAATGGTCCAAGAAAGTCATCATGACCATGTAGAGGGCTTGGGTATCAGCTGTGAATTATGTGATCCTGAATGTAATGGTGCTTGTGAAATACAAAATCAAATCCCAACTAATAATCAAGAAAAATCAGACAAAGGAGGAGGTGATTGCTTAGAACATGAACATGTAGAGGCTCATCAACACGAACATAATCACCATCACCATCACCATAGTATTTATCCAAATTCAAAACACCCTTTAGGCCCTGTCACGCTTCGCTTGCCTAATAAAGACTAAATCTTAAGAAAATCCGTTGAAATTAATGAATCACCTGTCTCTTTCTCGACTTAGTCTTAATAGACTCAGTATATATAAGTATTATTAATATATAATCGTCAAAGTATTTTAAGCTAGATTTTCCACAATTTGCAGGTTGTTTTCCACGTCCAAATCCACACTGGACTAGAAATGGCAGTATTTTTCAAAAAAAACAGGACTTCAACATTATTGTTGACTTTTTTTTAAGAACTATTCAATTTCCTTATTTGAAAAAGAGGTTTTTTAAAAACCTACTTATAACATGAGTCTTATTTGATAATTTGAAAAGTTTACCTGAAGATTATTGTTGATATTTTTAGAGAAAAATATCATTATTGTTGATGTAGAAAATAAATTTATGGATCAAATCAGCCAAACAAATTTAACTGATAAGAAACTCGTAGAGTGCTCTTCAAATAAAGTCTCATTAGAAACAGAGCTTTCAGAAACTCTTTATAACACGATGAAAGATTTCGTATTAAGTAACCCGACTTGGGATCAATATAAGCTTATAAATTCAGCATTAGCTACTTTTCTCGTTCAAAACGGTTGTACAGATAATTCTGTCTCAGAAATTTATTTAAATCAATTATTTACACCCTCTAAGTCTTTTTAATATTTAAACAGGCTCTTCTACTCAAGGCCATCATTGTAAGTGTGGGGCTTTGCCAAGATGATGTGGGCCAGCATGCTCCATCTAGTACCAGTACATTCTTACATCTCCACAATCTATTAAATTTATCAACTACGCTATTTTCTTCATTTAACCCCATCGGTGCTCCCCCTACCTCATGAATATAATATCCAGGAGGAGGAGGACTATCTGAAAGTGCTATCAAATTTTTTGTAAATAAACTCCCTAGTGGAATATTCATTAGTTCATCAATATTTTTTATTTTCCCATTTGCAGCTTTGACTGATCTTTGTATTGTTTTTTCCATATGTTTTGCCATATTTAACTCATTCTCGCTCCATTCGAATTCAATGTAGGGAATTGGTATTCCCCATTCATCTGTTTTTCTTGAGAGAGAAACTGAGTTTTTCTCTCTTGGAAGGACTTCACCATGGGCGATAAGAAAGCCAATGGATTTGTTTACGTCTTTTTGTAAAAATTTAGGTATCCCTAATCTATCAATTGCCCCCCAGATCCCATAACCTCTATGGAAATTTATGTCATCAATTTCTGGCAAATTTGAACCAAAAGGAATAAAGAAGCTGCCTGCTCCAGAAAGATCGGGAGGATTATCTAGTGATTTATCTGAGTTTTTTGCTTTTGGGACTGAAAAAAATCTACATATAGATATGTGATCCATTAGATATTTACCTAATTTCCCAGAATTATCTTTAAACCCTGAGGAATTTGATTTGTATTCTGAGTTTAATAGTATTCTCAATGTTGAAATTGTTGATGCGCAAAGAAGAATCAAATCACAATCCAATACTTCTTTGTATCCATTTTCTAGGTTTACAATCGTTAGTTTTGAGGCAAGCTCTGTTATCTTGTTAATCTCAAAAGACTCCACTAGGTAATTAGAGATTATTTGTACATTTCCAGTATCTAAAGCTTTTTTAAAAGAGCTTCCTAAGCTAGAGGACTTGGGCCAATTTTTTTCTTTTACAGATGAATTACGGTCAAATCCTCTTGATTGGATAAATGGATAGTTTAATTTTGATTTAACTTTGCTGCCAAAAACATTTTCGTTTTCTGTAAGAGGAATCTCACCAATATATTTACCGTTTGGGACCTCCTTGATATCATCTTTTCGGCCATAAATTCCGCAGAAATTTTCAATAAAATCATAGTGCGGGGAGATTTCTTCGTACGAGATAGGCCAGTTTGGCCCGAATCCGTCTTTTTTAGCTGGATGAAAGTCTTCTGAGGAAAGTCTTAAAGTTATGCCTCCCCAGGTTAATGATCTCCCCCCAAATTGTTTACCTTGTGTCCAAAGAAATGGCTTTTTTTTTGGGAAGTCATAAGGATGCTTCAATTCATTTGAATATAAGTCAGGATTATTTTTCCAATAACCAGGATGTTGGCACTGATTGGCATTTTTTTTTGTTATTAGTCCTGATAATCTTTTTAATGTACTTTTTGGCTCATGATTACTAGCTTCATCCCTTTTAACTTGAGGCCCTGCTTCTATTACTAAAACTTTGATCCCTTGTTCTGCCAATGTAAGTGCTGCTATTCCTCCTGTAGCTCCAGAACCAACAACAATTGCATCATAAGGACTTATATCCAAAACCTATTTCGTGATTTGCTATTTCAATAAATATAGCATTCAGTAAATAATTAATTTTTAGATTTCAGCTTAAGAAGTTAGAATTTATTGAAATACTACCCAAACAAATGAGATTTATAATTTTAACTTTTTTAATAGTTGTTTTAACCCTCCCTTCTAGAAGCTTCGCTGCGCTGGATTATGGTAAACAATCTTTGGTAGGGGCTGATTTTTCTGGATCTGATTTAAAAGGAGCAACTTTCTATTTGACTGATTTACAAGACGCAAATTTGTCAGGTTGTGAGCTCCAAAATGCGACTCTTTATGGAGCAAAATTGAAAGATACTAATTTAAGTAACTCCAACTTAAGAGAAGTAACTTTAGACTCGGCTGTTTTAGATGGAACAGATTTATCAAATACTAACTTGGAGGATTCTTTTGCTTATAGTACTCAGTTTGAAAATGTAAAAATACAAGGCGCAGACTTCACAAATGTTTTTTTGCCAAAAGATATTATTAAGAAATTTTGTGAAAGTGCTACTGGAACTAATCCATTTACAAATAGAGAAACCAGAGAAACCTTAGAGTGCGATTACATTTAAATTTATGCATATATAAGTTCTTTTTTAATTTTTCTTTGTTTATAAAGTGATCTCCCAACAGGCCAACCTAAAATAGATAAATGTCTCATTAAAGAGCTTGAGTATTTGAAATAAAAATTGTCTGAATATTTGATGCCAATTTCACTTAGAGTGGTTATTAATAAAAATAGATCTTTCTTTTTGCCTTTTTTCATATCCAATAATATCAATGGCCCACTTGATAATTTTTTTTCTACAACCTTATCATTTTCAGCAAAACCAATTATAAGTGAATTTAATGCATCAGAATAAAGAGTATAAATTATTCCATCTTTAGATTTATCTAAAGATGTATCTACATTAAATCTTGATGATATTAATGTTCTGTATCCTTTAATGATTTTTCTGTTATTCATAATTATTTGATTTCATCCTGAGCTAATTCGTATTTCTCCAATAGATTGTTTACTTCTGCTAGTGCAATCCTCTTTTGACAGGCCGAGTCATATCTATTTACTGCTATTGAAGGTATTGAACCTTTGCTTTTCATTTCCCTTATACCAGTTTCTAAACATTGAAAAGCAACACTTGATAGATCTCTTCCTTCTGCTGCGGCCCAAACTTTCAAAAGATAAGTAAGATTTGAAGGCACTGAGATCTGAACTTTGTTTGAATTTGAAGTATTTAATGCAATATCATCGAGACTAATTTCTTTAGAGGAAATAGTTTCTTTAACCTTTTTCTTCAAAAATTTTACTTGGCTTATAGCGTTCTCTTTATTCTTTATTTTTTGTTCTATTTCAAATAACTCTTCTTCAGAATTAATTAAAGCTTCTAATGCCCATTTAGCATCATCTTTCGCAACCGCGGTTCTATCAAGCCATTCATCTCTTATTTTTGACCAATTACTAGGCATAAACTTTATAAGCTAATTCTATGATATATAAATCTATATAGATTGTCTATATATTCTAAATAGAATAAGTATAGATTGTTTAAAGTTTTAATTTTATTTTTAATAATTCCTCCTCTTAGAAATAATCTTTTACAATAAATGAAACTGCAGAATCCTTCCAATGTGATCTTAGAAGTATTTTTTCGCTAATTGATAACTTTATATTTGATAATTCAGACTTTTTAAATTTTAGTTATTTGTTTATTTAATTAAAAACTTCTGAGCTTTTAATCTCTTTCAATAAGTTCAATTTTATAACCATCAGGATCCTCAACAAAAGCCAAGACAGTAGTACTATTTTTCATTGTTTTAGGTTTAGTTGTTATTTTACAACCATTTTTTTCTAATCCTTGGCAAATTAGATGAATATCTTTTACTCCAATAGCTATATGACCATATTTATCTCCAAGCTCATAGTCTTCAGATTTTTTGTCCCAGTTATAAGTTAATTCAATTACTGAGTTTTCTTTTTCTGAGCCATAACCAACAAATGCCAAAGTGAATTTTCCATGAGGGTAATCCTTTTTTCGCAATAAATTCATTCCTAATCTATTGACGTAGAAATCAATGGATTTATCTAAATCTCCAACCCTCAACATTGTGTGTAGGATACGCATTTTGAATAATAAACCTGAATCAATTATCTAATATTTAACAACCATCTGCCAAAGTTGATTTTTTCGAAAGTAAGTCTTTTTATTAAGTTCAAAAAATTAGGTTAAAATATGAATACGAAATTTCAATAATATATTGAATCAGATATTCCAAAGACTCTCATCAGTATTTTTGTATACTTTGCCATTAAAGGCATCAATACCTTTTGGATATTATTTGTTCTATAAATATTCATTTTTAAAAATACTATTATTACTAACTTTTCCGATAGCAATAATTGAAAAATCTTTGCCTTTTGGTAGTTTTTTATTATTTATAATTTTGTTTGCTGGAATAGTAAGAAATCCAAATGTTTCCTATTTCGTAAGATATAACGCATGCCAAGCATTACTTATTGATATTGCTTTGATAATAATTTCATATCTCTTGAGAATATTTCCCATAGTTGAATTAGGCTCAATAATTTTTATATTTACACTATGTATTTTTATTTATTCTATTTCTCAATGTATTTATGGAGTTGAACCTGAAATACCCTTAATTAGTAAATCTGTAAGAATGCAAATTTAAAAAGATTTATAGATTTACTGACTTTCTTCAGCACTCATTCAGAATAGATTCCCATCTTTGTTGACTTGCCTTTATTGCTTGCATTGGTGGATTAGCTCCCTCTATTTCAAAGGCTTTAATTAATGATTTATTAGCTAATAGCCCTAATCTTGCTGCCTCTCTTTGCCTAGAGCATACTTTTTTTCTTGATCCCTCTTTTAGGTTATTTTCGATTTCTTTAAGAATCTGGCTAGCTTCATTCGATTTAGAATAAAAATCATTCATGTAAACATCAAGTGCAGTATCAGCAAAGTTTTCAACTGGAGTGATTATTGTGACTAAGTACACTATAAAACTTGCAAATAAAAATATTTTCATAAGAATTTTAAGTAAATTTTTTGTCCGATCTCTTCAATACTAAATAAAAGGTAAGAACGCTAATTGTTCCAGATGGGCCTATTAAAATATGCCAAAATTGATCGCCACTAATCGAGAGCCTTGTGCCAAAGAAAGTCGTAAAAATAATACCAAATATTGGGTAAAGAATAAAAAGCCAATCTTTAAAAACTCTTTGCCAATTAATAATTAGAAGGATACTTATTATTACTTGAAAAAGGAGAGCAATAGTTTTATCAAATAAAAAATATGAGATTATTGAACATAAAGATATGCAAAAATTAGTTTTTTGAATAATTCTATTTTTTAAAACTGATATTGATAAAAATGTTAGACCTAAAGATAGGAAAGAATAAAATAACCAATTAAATAAAGAGGAATGATCTACATAAATCCATGATGTTTGGGTATGATCTATCATTTCAGAAATCGAAGCCAATCCTAAAAAAATAAAACCGAAAGGTATTAATTCGTTCTTGTGAATGTGTTTGAAATTATTGATCGATCTTATTCCTAATAATATTGGGATGATTGCCGCCTGAAAATGGGCTAATAATAAAATTGAAAAAAACAAAATAAATTCTCAAACTCAATTCATCTGAAATTTAAATATAAAAAATCATTTTCAGGTTATCTCAGTAGGGATAGATACCATTGCCCGATTACTATGATCAATATTGTAAGAACAAAAGGGAAAGCAGGATATCTTGTCTGAAAATTAGCTGGAGGCCAAGGAGACCAAGATATTAATCTACCTTGAGGTTCATTTGAAATAATTTTTTTGTTCGATTTTTTGGATATTAGATTATCTGTGGCAAATCCTTTATTCATAGTCCAAATAAAAGATATCTTAACAAAGACGTACCAAAAGGGCGTTTTATTATTCGGTTGAATTTCAGTTTCGTTTTATTAAGGACGGAGGGGGTGTGATTTTCATTCAGCCCTAATGATTGTCTATGACTGCCTATGGCGATATTTTTTGAATTAGATCAACTAAATCCCCCAGTAAATCCCCCAGTAGATTTTCCCTTTATTTTTGAAAGATTTAAGCGTTTCATTAGTATCCAAATACATCATCACATTTATTTTTTGGGAGATCAAAATGATGAGTGTGCCAAAACTTTTTAATTTTAACTTCAAAAGAATCAGTATTTTTAATGATCTTATTTCTTTTTAGTTTCTTTGTAATTTCCTTCAAGAGAACAAGCATTCTTGTTTCTGTTTCTTCCCTTGTTAATGGATCTCTGTATATAGAGGCTCTTATATTCTTTTTCTTTAACAAAAATTCATTGCAGTACTTAGTGTAAAGTTTTGATCTTTTTTTTGAGATTGAGTCTTTAATTCTCTTCTCTTCATTTTCAAGTCTTATCTTTTTCTCTTTTTTTTCTCGTTGGACCTTTCTTTCTTTTAGGCAAGCTTTATATGATAGCTTTGCACTAAATTCATTTCTTTCAAAAGAAGCTACATCTCTACAATATTTCTTATCTTCCTCATATGCCCCCCAGGCGAATAAATTAATAGGAAAAAGAGCCTGCATTGTTAAAAGGGTAATGACTAATAAATTTATCCGCATTGCTTATCTTCTCCAGTTATGCAGTATCTTTTTGACTCACTATTCAGACGTTGTTGACAGGCAATTGTCATTAATGGCTTAACTGTTCCTTGCCCAAAGAATTTGTTTTGATAGTGATAACAAATACTCCCTCTTGCTTTTCTCCATTCTTCCCAAAGTTGGTCATTATTTAATTCTTTTTTTAATTCCCAATCTGACTTTAGTAATCTCTCTACCTCACATCTTGTATATTCTGGAGTGGATCCAGTCTCTACACATTCAAATGGATAGTTTTCAAAGTAACTTTCTTTCCACCTTTCAAAATCTTTATCCTCAGCATTTACCTCTATAGGTAAAGCGAAAGCAGCTAGCAGTGAGAGTAGTAAGTATTTCATTAATTACATCTAGGTTTATTCTTCCATACAGGAGAATCACAATTTATATTTCCTTTCTTTCCTTTTTTTGTGGATTCTAAAGACCAATCTTCTATTAGATCGTTATCGTAAGGATTTAGATTTTTGTCTCTACCGTGAGTATCTTGTGGACCTTGGCTGTTTGGGAAACGGTAATTAGGTATAGGCTTTGCATCTTGTGACTTAAAACGAACAATTGCTTTTCCAAAATCTCTACCTGCTTTTTTATTTGAAAAAAGGAAAAGAGCAATTTTCTCATTATTATTAGATGAAAGATATCTTATGTAGTAATAATATTCTGCGGGCTGAGAACTCCAACCTGCATAACCTTCTGTCTCTCTTCTTACCGATATGAATTGGGATCTATCTATTCCTCCTTGTCCTTCTACCCACATTGAGCGACCCTGAAATCTTACGCGGCATTTATTTTTTATTTGTCGACACCAAGCATCGTGATAACTTTTTGGTCCACCAGACTCTATATCCTCTCTAAAGTCTGCATCTCCAAAATCAGATTTTACTGGAAGCACTATTGAGCTAGATACTAATAATAATAATAAAATAGATTTTTTAATCATCTTGCATCAATACACATCGTAAAGAAAAAACGATTTCTACCTGCAAAGCCATCACTAGACTCAAGTTCTAATTCTGCTTCTTGGCATCTTTCCATACTTTTAAAAGGTATTTTATGAATTGCATTACCTCCCTGACTGACGCTGGATCGCATTACGAGCCATATATTTGCATCTGAATTAATTGAAGAATCTAAGGTTTTCAAAGCTTCTTCCCTTGCATTTTTTAAATCAATTAAAGCGTTATCTTTATTAGCTTTTAATTCATTTATGCTACCTAATCTTAACGAGTCTAATTCTTTCAAAAGGTCAGATTTTGTTGATTTGATTTCGTTTAAAGTTTCTTTTCTTTCTTTTTTTAATTCGATTAATGTCTTGGATATTTCAGACTCTGCATCAGTTTGTTTTTTAAGAGTACTCCAAACTTGACTTGATGCTAAAACAACAATTCCCAAAGTTCCAATGACAGAAAGAGCCTTGTAAAAAAAATTATTTGACATTAGATCTATAAAAAGACGCTTATTGCCCATATCTTAGTTCGACCTTAAGATCGAATTCAATCCCCCAGTAATTTTTAACAAATCCCACAGTAAATCCCCCAGTAAATGATTGACTCTATCTGATTGTTTATGGAGGTCTATGACAAGGCTAAGTTTCTATAATCTTTTAAATTTGGCTTTATATCTAGGTTTAAAATAATTCTGTCTGCCTGTGGTGGAATATGACACCCTATGCAGGTTTTCTAAATACGGAGGGGGTGGGATTCGAACCCACGGTGCCCTTGCAGACACGCTAGTTTTCAAGACTAGAGCCTTAAACCACTCGACCACCCCTCCAGGCAAAAATATTTAAATTTTGACTTTTTAATTATATCAAAAGAAGGTTGAATTTCTGGAAAAACATGAACTCATTCTTGTTATAAAAATCTTCAAAAATTTTAATAATTTGGATTTTATTAGTTGTTTGATTTTTTAGGCAACTTTAAAAATAAAAAAAGTTTGATATTGATTAATTGCCTATGAAGTAAAAACCAAAATGATCGTGTCACATAATCATTTTTTTATTGGCAATTAATTAACAAAATTGGCAACAAAACTAAAACATCAGTTGAGACATTAATTTGTTATTTACAAATAAAAATAGTAGAATTTTTTGAGTTTATTTCTAAAGCTTTCAGCTTCACTATAAGGATTATCAAGTGGAAATAATATTGATATATTTGTTTGTAATTGGTTGTTGTATAGGAAGCTTTGTAAATGTAGTAATTTATAGATTACCTTTAAATCAATCAATAGTTTATCCCAATAGTAGATGTCCGAAATGTAATTCAAGAATTAAATGGTTTGATAATATACCAATAATAAGTTGGCTTTTATTAAGAGGTAAATGCAGAGCTTGTAAGAATAAAATAGCTTTTTTTTACCCTAGTATTGAATTATTTATAGGCATTTTATTTTGTCTTAATCTATACTCTCAGCCAACAATTTATAGTCAACAACCTACAAATTTAATTATATTTTTGGGATGTATTTTTAGTGTAATTTTATTTACCTTAGCAATATTAGATTTTAAATATTTTTGGCTTCCGCAAGTTCTTACTTCAGGAGGTTTTGTTTCAGGAATAATTACCTCTTTATATATTGATCTTAGCAATGATCTCTATCAATTTAATTATGTAATTTATACATTACTTGCTTCTTTATTAGGTTTTACATTTTTTAATTTATTAAGTCGTATAGGTAAAAAAATTTATAATAAACCCGTAATTGGAGGAGGGGATGCGAAACTAGGTGCCATGATTGGTTCTTGGTTAGGTATACAGGGATTATTTATATCTATATGGTTAGCATTTATATCGGCTGGTATTTTTGTGATTGTAGGTTTAATTTTTAAAAAAATAAAAAGGAATCAAAAAATACCTTTTGGGATTTTTTTAGCTTTGTCTGGATTGCTTGTTTGGTACTTTGGCAATGAGATATTTTTAGATATATTATTTTTATAAATTATACAAGGATTTACCCCACAGTAGACATCATACTGAACATAGGTAAATACATAGCAATTAGAATGATTCCTACAAAAACAGCTACGAATATAATCATTAAAGGTTCCATTATTGAAGTTAAGCTTTTGACGCTTGAAGAGACTTCATCTTCATAAAAATCAGCTAGTTTTGTAATCATTTCACTTAGCTCACCTGTCTCTTCTCCTATCCTAAACATTGATGTAAACATTACTGGAATTACGGACTCTTTATCAAAAGCTTTGTGCATGGGATTACCTGCTTGGATATCGTAATAAGCATTTTCTATGATCCTGGTAAAAATCCT
Source organism: Prochlorococcus sp. MIT 1304 (assembly GCF_047305015.1). Lineage (NCBI taxonomy): Bacteria > Bacillati > Cyanobacteriota > Cyanophyceae > Synechococcales > Prochlorococcaceae > Prochlorococcus > Prochlorococcus sp. MIT 1304. The sequence goes on from NZ_CP138974.1 coordinate 1,110,881, forward strand.
ATTTTTCAAAGTTTTCTTAGCGATTGTTAAAGACTCTAAAATTGGAACCCCTGCACTATTTAATGAAGATAAGGTTCTTGAAAAATTTGCTAAACATGATTTTGTTACTAAGTCTTTTGTGATAGGTAATTGGAGAAGAGTTTTGTCATACCACCAAATAACTGAAGATCTACTTGATAAATATTTATAAAAAAGATAAATAGCAAACCCAGATGGAACTGCTTTGAAATAAAATTCAATTGTTCTTAGTTGATCTGATAAGTTAATTAAAAATTGAGTAATCCCAGGCAATGGGGCCCCTGATTGATCATAAATATCTACAAAAATTGGAATAACAAAAAGCATCATTATAAAAACTATTACTACTGTAAGTATCGCTATAGCTGAAGGATATGCTAAAGCGCTTTTTATCTGACCCTTGATTTTTGCAAGACTTTCTAATAATTTTGCTTGGCGATCTAAAGTGTTTGGCAATAATCCAGCAGTTTCTCCGGCGCTTACAAGCGCTCGATACATTTCATTAAATACTTCTGGATATTTATCTAACATTTCAGACATGGTGGAACCTTTGCTTATGCCTGAGGCTATCTCTTTAAATGAGTATCTTATGGATATATTTTCAGATGTATCTGCAATTATGTTTAGGGATTCTAATAAAGGTAACCCTGTTCTAATCATCGAAGAAAGCTGTTTTGTTGCAACTGCTAAATCTTTTATTGGAGGACTTTTTAATTTTCTTCCCTCCATTAACCTTGGCTTTAATATCTTTTTTTTATTTCTTAGTGAAGTCATGTCACCCTCGATAAATTCTTTTCTTTCTTGTATTTTCAATTCGACGTAAGTTTTCAAAATTGAAAGTTTATTTTTTTCTTTTTTTCTTAAATTTTGATTTTTTGCAGGTATAGGTATAACGTTTTTATATTTTTGAGTGATTCTCGCGTTTTTATGTTCTGGAATTCTATTTGGATTATTAAGCACTTTTCTTTTATGCCTAGCTTTTTGCATAAGCCTTCTTAATTTTGCGTTTTCGATGTATCTATAATCCACAATTATTTTGTAGTATTTAAGTTCATATCAATTTATGTTGGCATCTCAGAATTAATTTCTTCAAGCAAACCTTTCAAAACATTTGGCCTATTACATTTATATAAGGCTTCGTCAGTGGTAATTGCACTTTTAGATACAAGTTCAGATAAACATTGTTCTAAAGTTTGCATTCCAAATTTTCCTCCTATTTGTAGTTGAGAATAAACTTGCGATGCTTTTGCTTCCCTAATTAAATTAGCAATAGCATTATTGTTAACTAATATTTCTGCTGCTAGGCATCTTTTATTATCAATAGTTTTACATAATGTTTGCGAAATTACACCAATTAAAGATGAAGATAGTTGAACTCTAATTTGCATTTGCTGAGATGTTGGGAAGACATCAATTATTCTGTCTATTGTTTGAGAGGCTGATGCCGTGTGTAAAGTCCCTAATACTAAATGGCCAGTTTCTGCTGCAGTAATGGCTAAGCTTATTGTCTCCAGATCCCTCATTTCACCAACTAATATAATATCAGGATCTTCTCTTAGTGCTGACCTTAATGCATTTGAAAAGGAAATAGTATCTTCTCCAACTTCTCTTTGTCTTACTAAACAATTTTTATTGTTATAGATGAATTCAATTGGGTCTTCAATAGTTAATATGTGGTGTGCAAAATTTGTATTAATCCAGTCAATCCCACTTGCTAGTGTCGTCGTTTTCCCAGATCCAGTTGGACCAGTTACAAGCATTAAACCTCTTGGTCTACTTAAAAGTTGTTGAACACTATCAGGGAGACCTATTTTTGAAAAACTTGGAATTTCAGTATTGAGTGCTCTCATAACACATGAAATCTTACCCCTGTCTATAAATATGTTCATCCTAAATCTCGCAATCCCCTCTAAGCCATAACTACAATCGAGTTCTTTTTCCTTATCAAATTTTGCAAGCTTTTCATTGCCTAAAATTTGAGTAAGATCTGCTCTCAATTCTTTACTTGTATATTGTTCGCTTGATGCTGGTAAAATTTGTCCTTGAATTCTAAAAAAAGGATAGCTGTCTCCTGTTAAATGCAGGTCAGAACCATTTCTTTTTACTAACTCTGACATGAGATTAGTTAATTTCATAATTCTTCAGATTGAGTGTCATTGAGTAAGCAAACACGTTCAACTTCTTCAATTGTAGTAAGTTCATTTCTTACTAAATCCATACCATATTTTAGTAAACTTCTTCCATTTTTTTCAAAAGCACGTTCTCTTATTTGATCTGCATTGGATTGCTTCATTATTAAATCTCTAATCGAGTCATTAACTTTCATTACTTCATAGATACCAACTCTTCCTTTATAGCCACTTCCGTTGCATACGGGGCAGCCTTTATTTGTTTTGTTTAAGAATCTTGCTTTTTCTACTCCTAAAGAAAATGCTAAATGATTTTCATGTGCGTTTATTTTTTTTAATTCACTACAAGATTTGCAAACTTTTCTAACTAATCTTTGACCAACAACTCCTATGATTGAGGCCCCAATAAGATAAGGTGGGATTTCCATTTCAGCAAGTCTTGTAATTGCTGTTGCAGTATCATTAGCATGCAACGTTGTGAAAACCATGTGACCAGTTAATGCCGCTTCCATTGCGGCTTGAGCTGTTTCTTTATCTCTAGTTTCTCCCACTAAAATAATATCTGGGTCTTGCCTCATTAAAGACCTTAAAGCTCTCGAAAAATCAAGTCCCTTTTCTCTAATTACTTGAACTTGATGAATGCCATCAAGTGTATATTCTACTGGGTCTTCAACCGTACTTATATTTACTCCTGGTTTATTAAGGTCACTCAACATAGAATATAAAGTTGTTGATTTGCCGCTACCGGTCGGTCCAACTACAATCACAATTCCATATGGAGATTTAGACATATTTTTTATTAAACTTAATTCATCATTTTCTGTAATTAATTTTGAAAGGTTAAGTACAGAATTATCACTCTCAAGTGCCCTAAGCACAACTTTTTCTCCCCATCTTCCAGGCAATGTGCTTACTCTAAAGTCAGATCTTCTTCCTCTTAACAGACATCTTATTCTCCCATCTTGGGGTAACCTTTTTTCAGATATATCTAGCTTACTCATTATCTTAATCCTACTAATTATTGGGTTTACATGTGATTTTGGAAACGCAAAAGCCTCTTTTAAAACTCCATCAATTCTATATCTTATCCTTAAGCGATCCTCTAAAGGTTCTGCATGAATATCTGATCCCTTTAATGTGAAACATTTACTTAAAATTGAGGCTACACCGGCAATTACGGGATCATTAGATGCAGTAAGTTCTTCCCCAAATAAAATATCATTATCCATTTCTGAATCGTCACCAATATTTGCCTGAGCCAACTTAATAAGTGCTTCATCATTAGCATCATCAATTAGTTCTATGTCCTCATTAATAGAGGATTCATTTGAGTTTTGAATATTGTATTGAATACTCTCTGTGTTTGACTCTTCAAAATAATTGATATATTCATCATTAAGTACATTTTCTTCTACATCATTAATTTTTTCTAAAGTTTGATTTTGATTTGAACTTTTTTGAATTTTTTCAACTGATGTGTCATGATTATTCTCAAACCAAGTTTCCCATTCTAAAGATGTAATTTGTTTTAAGGAAACTTTTAAATTATATTCACTTTCAATAGTTTTGATAACTTTTTTTACTTTAATATAATCTAAATTCATTGCTCCTAAATCTAAAGTTTCCTCGCCAATTTCAATAACTATTATCCCTGCATCTTCACATAATTCAGGCGTGAGAAATTTACTTATTTCATTAGTATCAATCATATTTTTTCACTATGAATTGTTTTTGAGAGCTGAAAAAATTTAATACAAAGAAATCCTAATTTAAATATAGACATATAATAAGGATTAATAGTACTTTATTTCAAAATGAAGCTATAATTTTTATTAGTCGTCTAGATAAATATATTTTTCAACAGTTTTTTTTCGGATCAATGAAAAATTTTCTTTTTGAAACACTGAATAAAAATATTTTATTAATAATATTGGCTTATTTGTTTTGCCAAGGATCAATTCTTAATGCACAAGAAAAAAAAATACATTCACTTCCCATAAAAAAAGAATCTATACAACCCGATAAATCTACGAAAGATCTCATTCCGATGCCCTCAGGAGATATCAATACTTCTTCAACCAAAGTTAATTTCAATAGAAATCCTTTTCAAGAACCTTTAAAAACTGAATTTCCAACAATAGAAAATTTATATTCAACTTTAAAATTCAGAGGATTAGCACATTCAGATAATAAGCTTTTTGCCATCATTGAAACAGACAGTAATCAAAAATTTTATAAGGTTGGAGATTATCTTGATAATGGATTTGTGATTCAATTTATTTCATTAGATAATGTAACTGTTGATATCTCAAATGGATCTAAAAATTACAGACTTTCTTTAGTAGATATTGAGAAACTAATATGAAAAAGAACAAAACATCTACTTTTAAGAAGTTTATAAATAAAATTGGGCAATTTAAATCTATTAATTATCTATCAAAGATAAAATTTACTAAATTAAAATCTTTTTCTTTTCTTTCTGAAATCTCAAAGAGAAAAAGATATAAAAAAATTCTAGAAAAGCTAAATCAATTTAAAGATCTTGAAATTACAAATAAAAAAGAGAAGAATATCAAAAAATCCAACCATGCCAACTCTTCCATTTTAAAAACAAAGATTTTTAAGAAAATAATTGAAAAAATTAATAAATTAGAAAATCTTAAAATTAAGATCCAAAAATACAACAAGTCTCACAATTCTGGAAATATTCTGAAACTAGAAACTTTAAGAAATGATTTTCTGGAAGTATTTGATAGGATTAAAAATTATAAATTTTCAGGAAGCAAATTTAAATTAGCAAAAAATAAAAACAACGAAAGATATCAGCAAAAAATTGGTGTTGCATTTTATGGGGACCATAATTTAATTATTGTTAGTGCCAATATTGACTTAAATAATAATATAAAAATAATTGCCTTAAATGAAATCCCAGTTCCAAGCAATGTGATTGGGGACTCCTTAGTAGAAGATACGAACGAATTGGCCAATATTTTACTGGACTCTCTAACTCTTTTAGAACTTTTAGAATCGCCATTATTATTAGTTTTATCAAGTTCCTTTTTTAATATTCATACTTTCAATACCTCTGATTTAAAACAGATTTCACAATCTGACAAAAAGGTTGAATCTAAGAGTCCATATTTACCTGCTAATACACTTGTAGATTTTCTCAGGATGAACGATGTTAAAATTAAAAATGGATTGGTACGAACTATTTATGCAAAAAAGGACTTTATTAAGAGTTGGACAGATACGTTAGAGATAGTTAATTTACCAATAATTGGTTTAGTGCCTGCATCTGTGCATGTATTTGATTCTATAACTTCAAAAATTACAGAGGAAATTACTGTTTTATTAGATATTGAATCTTCAGAAACAACTTTATTAATAGGAAGTAATTTAGATAGATTAAATTCCTATAAATTACCATTTGGTTATTCCCTATACATCACAGATAATTTAAAAAAATCTAGCAAAAGTTATTTTGAAAGAGCTTTAAATTCAGTAAAATTAATAATGAAAGATTTAAATCAAGAATTACCTTTAAATATATTTGTAATGGGAAAAGGATTAGATAAATTATTAGATTCTGAAATTAATCTACCAGAAGGTTTTAAATCTATATCTAATTTGAACTTGGCTAATTATTTATATAAACCTCAAACAATGCAAATCCATGAAATAGGTTCTAAATCTATTGAGAATAGTCTCTATTCTTTAATTTCAATATTGTCATCATGCGTATAAAATATAACTTTGCCTTTAAAAATTCCAAATTAAGTCCATGGCAAAGGCCTGCTCCTCCTAATTTACTAGTTACAGATGCCAGCATAGATAAAAAATTATTTTTTCTTTACCAGGAGTTTAATAAAAATGCAGAAATATTTTATCCATCATCATTAATTTTAATTTTAAGCTTTGTTATCTACCTAATTAATATATTCCCAACTTTAACAATAAAAAAATTTGAAGCTGACCATAATCAATACTCACTTATTTCTTCAAAATTATTAGATTTAAATTCTTCAAAACAGCGTTATAAAAAAAATTTAAATAATTTAGAAGAATATTTTTCTCAGTCGACAACATCATATTTATTTGCATTTTATCTGCAGAATTCTGTACCTAAGGGAGTAAAGATTAATAGTTATTCCTTTAGCGATAATGGCTTTGATATTAATTTGAGTTCCTATAGTTTAGATTCAATAAACGAATTTATTACCTTGATTATCGAATCTCCCGTCATCAATAAAAAAAGTGTAACTATTAATCAAATTAACCGCTTAGAGTCTAATTCCAATAAAGGGGAAAAAGTCAGCACGATCTATGATTTGGAAATTTATGGTCAAACAGCAAAAATTGATATAAAAAAACGTGAGGATTTATATAGAGAATCAAATGCGAATGGTTTACTTAGAAAGTTACAAAGATTTAATTATTTAAAATCACTTTTAAGAGGTTGATTAAAGTGAAATTGCAAAATTATAAAAATCTGTTTTCTGGATTAACAAAAAAAATTAAAGAATTCGATATTAATTCATTTTTAGAAGAAATAAAAAATTTAAGTATTGATGATTTAAAAAATATAAACTACAAAAGGTTATTTTATGATATTCGTAACTCTCAATATTTAAAACCTACAATAGGAATTTTTAGTGCCTCAATAATAACAATTTTAATATTCATACCCTCTGTAGAGACAGTTACTGAATCCTTCAAGAAAGCAAAAAAATACAAATATGAATCAAAAGATTTACTAAATAAAACCTCTGAACTAAAAAACAAATCTCTTAAATTCGAAGAAATAAAAACAAAAGTTACTGAAATAAATTCTTCTTTTATTAGTAAAGAACAAATTATCTTTATTACTCAACTATTAAATGAAACTGCAAAGAAGACAAACGTTAAAATTAATTCTTTCTCCCCTATAGTTAGAAAAGAAAGTTCAAAATTATGTAAAGTTTCAACCTTTCAAAAAAAATCTGAGAATTTTAAATCAGTAAAAAAGAAGCCTAAATTTCAAAAAAAAGGATTGATAAACGATAATTATTTTGAAGTAACATTTAAATCAGATTATTTAGATATTATTCAATTTCTAAAAGAAATTCAATTATTTGATGTTAATGTAACTCCACTTTGCATAGAGGTTAATTCTCAACAAAAATCAACATCCATTTCTGAAAAAAATAATGAATATGATTCATTAATTATCCCATTAAGTAAAGGGGGAAAACCATTAATTTCACAAGATGATGTAGATAAGATTAATGTAACTTCCGAATCAGGAAATGTTGAAACAAAGTTAGTTTTAAAAATACCTTCTTTTAATAAATAAATTTGATTTATTATTTAAATCTTTTAATAGTTACCAACTAAGAAGAACAAATTTTTTTGTTGATTTTAACCTATGTTGCTATTATTATTAGTAATTTAAGAAAATATCTTGCGTATTAATAGAAAGTCTCTTAAAAGATCGTTTTCGCTATTTGCACTTACTTCTTTATTAAGTGCTAGCGCAAATTCTGCGGAAAATGTTTCTTTTAATAAATTTAATCCCAAGAAAATTGTCACTCAAAATATTCTTCTTAATTACCCTAAAGAATTTTTAAATGAGGATAAACTTTTTCAAAATCAAAATTATTTATTGTCCTCTTTAATTTCTAACCCAAATTTATTAGAAATTGAAGGACCCTCTGTCTCATTAGTATTTAAGCAAGCTAAAGCAAAAGCAATTTTTGAATATCTCGCTGAAATAGGAAATTATGGTTTTGTATGGGTTAAAAATAGTCCTAATAAAGAGAATGATGTAGATAATCAGAGATTAATTTCGATGACCTTAAACGATGTAAGTTATAAAAAAGCTATTAATTCATTGTTATTGGCAAGTGGTTTGCAAGCAAAATTGCATAATAATATTCTTTATGTAGGCCCTAACGTAAGAAATACTGTTTTTGATACAAGAAGCACTGATGTTTATCAGTTGAATCAGATAAGTGCCAGCTCAGCTGCTGATTATTTAGCAAATTTAGGAGCTAGTGTTACAAAAACATTCACGATTACAACATCTGTTACTTCTGGAGCCTCACAATCTCAGGCAGTTCAAGGAGCCTCAACATCTTCTACTACTACTGATCAATCAGAAACATCAGTTAAAGTTTATGGCGCAACTATTGGCCCATTAGTAGGCTTAATTGCGACTACTGATGAGCGACTTCAAACAGTAACAATGGTTGGCGAAAAATATCTTATTGATTTAGCTAATGGATTTTTACAGAAATTAGACATTAAACAAAAACAAGTTGCATTAAGCGTCAAAGTCCTTGATGTAAATATGTCAGATAAGAATTCATCCATGAAAGATTATGGAGGTAAATTAGACGATGCATTTATAATTGGTAGCCAAGGAAAAATTAAATCAGCATTTGGAAGCTTTTTACCAGTTTTCCCTGAAGGAAATTCTACAGATGCAACCACCAATCCAGGAATTAACTCAAGTCAAAGAACAACTAATTTTGATAACAAATCTTTTTTTGGTTTGTTAGAAGCAAGTATTGAAAATGGAACTACAAAGGTTTTAGCAAGTCCAACTCTTTTACTAAGTGAATCATCTGGTTCGGCAGGAGATGGAAGTAGTATAGGTCGAAAGGTTGGCAATGAGGGTTTTGTTGAGATTGGGGATAAGGTTCCTGTAGATGCAACAAAAGGCGATGGTGGTTCTTGTACTTATAGTTTTGAAACTGTGGGAGTAAAATTAGGTGCGAAAATCCTAGGTATTGATCAAAATGATTATGTTACTTTTACAATGACACCTATTGTTACTGGAATTTCAGGTAGTTTTAATATTGTTGGATGTGGTTCAGTTTCAAAGATTAATAATAGGAGACTTGATACTGGTGCTATACGGATAAAAGATGGCGAAACATTAGTTCTTACTGGTGTTATCCAAGAAACTGATATAGATACAACTTACAAATTACCATTACTTGGAGATTTACCTTTATTGGGGGGTTTATTTAGATCAAAACAAGCTTCAAAAGATAAAAGAGAGCTCATTATTTTAGTAACTCCAAAAGTTCTGGAAGACAAATCATCCAATATTGCAGATTATAATCTCGAATTTAAAAACAAAGATGCTACAAATTTAATTAATCAAATTAAGTAACGAAAATTAATTAATCTATTTGATATGGACGCAGAAGGATTCAGGACCTTTTGAAAGAGATCCTAACCAGTCATTGGCAAAAATATTTTTTGAACTCTCGCAGAAATTATTATAAAGAGATATGCTATCGATTACTAAAGCACCTATTGCAGATTTACTCCTTGTGAGTTGATTATAATCATCAATAATTTCTTCAAAATTTCCATCTTCTCTCCCTACGCATGGTTGCAAGATCGAAGCTTTTATTGTTGAAGGCTTCCATGCACTTAAGATTATTAGTTGTCCTATATATTCTGATTCTAACGATCTACAAACATCTTCCCAGGGGTTAATAGCTGTTTCTACTTCCGCTGTTAAATTATTTAAGAAACTAAAGGCAGCAATTTTATTTTCAGAAGTAAGTGCTTGAGGTCCATCTTCGAATAAATAATTTGAAGAACCGTTATTAGATATTATTTGAATATATATTTTATTTTCTTCTGAAAGATTATTAGAAGAAGGAAGCTTATTAATATGTTGTTTCAAGCTATTTATTGTATATTCGAATAAATTTTTACCATTAATTGTTGGAGATATTAATTCTGGCTCATCAATTTGTTCCCAACTTCCATCAATTACTTGCCCATTCAGGTGAAGATAATCTTCATTCATAAAAAATGAATTATCTATTATGTAAGTAACTTTATTAGATTTTAGACAAATCCCCATCCAGCAACACTGGCTACCAAAACAAAAAGAAGATAGTTGTTCATTATTTGGTTCATTTTGGTAAATGTTTATTTGATTCTCATCTTGAATAGATGTAAAACCTCCTATCGATGCTATTGATCTTATTTCATTTTTATCAATCCCTTTTTGAAGATCACTTGCTTCAATTTGAATTTCAATTGCTTTTTTAAACTCGTCTATACAGAAGGAAATCCCTTTAACTGTTTTGATGTCTCCCCATTTATTAGGACAAGAGATTTTTTTATAATTGGTAGAATCAGTAATTCCATCTAATAATGTGGTTTCTTGAAACTGGATATATGAGGGTGAAATATAATAACCGCTTTCATTATATTGAGGTCCATATCTTATAAGAGAAAATGGTTTTTTTTCGTTATTTGAGCTAGCTCTCAATGAATAGACAATTGGACATTCAACTTGATTTAAATTAAATTGACCTCCCTTCGGATCGTAATCGCTTCTGACTAAAGCTTGATCTGGAAGATTTATACCAAAAAGAAATTGGCTATCATCTGGGAAAGTACAGTTTTGATTAAATTGCAGAATTTCTGTTTCATTATCAATTATTCTTTTGCTTGCCTTGACCTCATCTAAAATAAAATCCAAAGTGTCGTTAATTCTTCCATTCAACCCCATTTGAGTCTCGTCTATTTTGTTTCCTTTTAATGCAATTTGTAATAATGAAAACCCTACGCCTATTGCTGTAACAGAAATTGCACCTGCTATTATTAGCTCAATTATGGAAAATCCATCTTTTTGGGGCATTTTAATATTCATCATTTAAATAAATTCGCATTTGTCTTTTGTGAGAATATTATTGCTATCTTTTTGACTTACTTCCATATTATTTGTAATCCAATCATCCTCAATAAATTTTCCTTTTACAATGTGACCTGTTGGAGATTGTATAACAAGACAATTCAGCATTTTTACTCCTGAATTATAGTATTTAGATCCAATTACAATGACAATTGATTCGTCGGAACTGATTCTTCCATTTGGCGTAATTAAAAATTCTTTATTTACAACTTGAAAAATAGAATTATTTAATGCTGGAGCCATATTATTTATCGTGGTATTACGATCGGTACATGTTACTTCGTAGCCATAGTATTTTTTATCATTAAAAACTCCATTAGCCCCTATTCTGTTTATATCAATCGAGCAACTCGATCCCCACCTCCTAGCATCTAGCTTTATAACACGAAAATATTCTTTTAACTCTCTTGTGTAAGAGTTTACTTTTTCAGTCCTAATCCAATTTAGAAAACTTGGGAATATTGCACCGGATAAAACACTCATCATTCCAACTGTAATTATTAATTCTACGAGAGTAAAACCTGCATTATCATTTTTTATCTTTTGTATGAAAAAATTTAGATTCATTTTTAAATTATTTGTTCGCACCAACTATGTGCTTCGGCAGTTAAATCAATACTTAACCAATGTTTATTTTCTGATCCCCATTCAACCCTATAGTTGAGAGTTCCAATGGAATTATTTAATGATTCATTATCTATAGGTGAAGATATTGAAAGCTCTCTAGTTATTAAAACTTTATTTCCAGTAAATACTTTACTTCTCTCTTCTCCTGGACGCCAAGATTGAATCATCTGTCCTGATGAATTTGATTGAGTATTCCAACTGGGTAAATTAATTATATTTGATGCTATTTCATCACATTCAAATTTCGAAAATTCATATTTACCATCATTTTGACTATAAAATAAACTCCATAAGTCTAATTTTAGCCTTTCTATATCTCTTTCAATTTCTTTATTGACTGAGCGAATAAGATTTGAAGAATGAACTGTTCCTAGTCTTAAAGAAGAAAAATATACTCCATAAGTAATTATTCCAGACAGTAAAGTTATACTTAAAATTGCATCAACCAGTCCGAATCCATAATCATATAATCTATTACTTCGACAAAAAACTAACTTTGGATTCTCTTTTTTCTTCATTTAATTATTTTTAAAGTCTCTTAAGGTATCCCATAAAATAATTGATTTACCTCTGTAGTATTTTATTCCCCAATTAAAATTATTACCATGCCATGAAACTAATTTATCTATGAAGTCTTTTGAGAATTCCCAATTTTTTTCTCCGCTGCCATCAAAGCAAAGATTCTTTACCCAAACCGCCCCGGAAAAGTTTCTTTCAAAGTTTTCATTAGTTTCTTTTACCTCGATATCAAATGCATTTAACCAACTATTTGCGAATGAGTTTTCATCTAAATTGTTTCCAAGATTTATATCATTGAAATTATTTTTAGGATCTAGTATCGCAAATGCTCTTGGATAAGAATATTGAAGATTTGAACTGTTCAAACGATTAATATTTAATTTCTGGAAACTTCTTAAGTGGTAATTTGAGGTTGCATTATCAAAGATTAAAAATACATTATTAGTTGCAGTATTAAATAATGTACCTGTTGGAATATTTTCAACTTTCTGACCTATTCCAACTATTTCTAGATTATTCCCATTTCTCTGATTCCCTCCATATGGAATAAGTGTTAAATCAGAATCCAATATTAAATTCGTAATGTTACCTTCAATCGAATCTTCTTTAGTACTTGAAACATAACCATAAGAACCCCTTGAGGTAACTATCATACTTGAATTATTATTCTGAATCCATACACTTTTTTGTTTATCAGAAATAAAAGTAGTTTTTGGGCCATAAATAAATGCTCCAAATTTCTGATTGGAGTTTTCTCCTGTTTTATCAATTAAAAAGCTATGTCCAGGCAATCTATCATTGTCTATTGGATAACCAATATTAGTGTAAATATGATTATTCTTTAGAGTTATTCCGCCTTCATTACTATCTCTATTGCATACAAGTTTATTTATTTTGGAGTTGTTTCTTTGCTTAAATAATATTGTTAAATTTTCTGGCTTTCCAGTCCCACATGATTCCGATCCATTTTTATGACAAAAAATCCCTTCATTACTGATATCGATATCACCCATAATTTCCAGAATTATTTTAGATGAATCCGTTGTAGATACTTCGAATTTTGATCCTGGCCCTCTAGCAAAAAGTGAATATATTCTGAATGTTTTTTGAGGTGAATTTCCAGCACTTAATTTACAACTTGAATTATTTTCTTCATATCTTTTTTGGGTACATATTAATGTCCCAATATCAATTACGTTTTTTAATCTAGGTTGTTTTGGTAAATTTAATGGTTGAATCCAAATTCCTCCATTACCGTTAGCAGGTAATGATGCATTTTCTGCCATTGCCAATTCCTGAAAATCTTGACATTCATCATTATTATTAATATTCATCCTCCAAATAATTGAACCTTTCGCCTCATTAAAAGGAGTAATATTAAGATTTCCTATAAAAAGGGAATCTGTTTTATCGGAATTATTTTCACCTGCCGAAAAAAATCCAAATCCTGTTTCTGAAGTTTCGCTGTTAACTTGAATGTTTACTCTTAATTTGTTTGATCCAGAAATACTATTAGTATCTTTTGGGATTGATAAACCTTCTATTAAAATAGAGTTAATGCCGGAGTCTTCTGTTCCTATATATTTAGTAGAAATTAAATCGAATGCCTGATCGAAGTCTCTTTTTGAATTAGGGAGTGTGTTTCCTACATAATTTGAATTTCTAAAAAGGTTTTCTACTACTTGCTTTTCATTCGCCCACGAATAATTTTCACTTGGAATACAGACAGGTGCTTTTTGTCTACCATTGCAATTCTCCTCCTCATCACACCAACTATCATCGGCCCAATATTGATTGGTTGGATCAGAAATATTTAGAGATTCACATTCTGCAGCTTTTTCTGAACAATTATCTACTAACCAGAAATAATTAAATAATCGCCCTTCAGAATTATCGTTAAATAATGCTCTGAGTTTGGTAATTCCAGAATAAGATGAGGCTTTGGCCAAAAGTTCTTGTCTTGTTATTTTTGAGCCAGTCAAACTTAATATAGATGCGGCCATTAAACCGCTTACACCAACCGCTATTCCAATACCTAGGATAAGTATCTGAGGTATTGCGAAGCCTTTATTATTCTTTCTAGATCTATTGCTTGAAACTTTCTTTGAAAAACGCATTTTCAAATTAGTGAGTGCAAAATAAAAAATATAATAATATTACTTGAATTAAATTTAACTTACCCTAATCAACACTCTGCATCACTCCAGTCGGTCAATCTTCCTCTATCTGCTGCTTTTGCAGTTTTTTCGTACACTTTTGAAGTCGCATCGACTGGGTTATAACATCCAGTGACAGCACTACCATTATTTGCATATGCACCACCATTTGGTTGTGCTCTTACCTGAAAAACAGTATCTCTATTAACGTCGGCGGTTTGAAATTCAATCAAATAATTACCTGATGTTGAATAAAAAGAAGTTGCTGTTCCTGGAACTTCTACAGGGTCAGTTCCTTTACAAACTTTTCCACCTTCAGTTTCCATACCAGTTTGATTACATCTTTGAAATCTAGCATACTCTTCTATGTCCCCTGCATCAGTAGGTAAATCACCATATTCTGTTTGAAATGCTGTGGCAGCTTTAACTAGAGCAGCTACTATGCCTGTTGCCTCTTTTTGTTTTGCTTTATCGGCAGCAGTCATAAATTGAGGGATTGCAATTGATGAAAGGATTCCAATCATCATCACTACTACAATTAATTCTACAAGTGTGAAGCCCTCTTCATCTTTTAATTCTCTTAATGAAGTTAGGTTCTTGATTTTTTCAAACCTGATTTTTGGAGACAGAGCTCTAACAAAAAAAGATTTAACCATTCCTAAAAAAATTATTATCTAATTTCAATAATACTTATTATTTGAAAACATGACAATAAAGTAATTAATAATTGCCTAATTAATGTTTTTTGATTAATGATCTTCAAGAAGTATTGGGAACTAATTCATGATAAATTTATTAATTATTTATAAATTAAGTTTTTTTAAATCAATGAGATAATTAAAATTTTGATTATAAAAACATTCATTTAAAAATGTGCAACTGAATAATATACAAAAAATATCTTTATTGAAAAGATTAATTATTTGTAAACAACTTGGCTACTCAATAAATGAGCTAATGGTTGTTATTTCTATCATTGGTGTTCTTGCAAGTATAGTAATTCCTAACTTTAGACCTGCAATAGAGTTCATAGAAGTTTTGATTGCAGAAAAGCATCTTTTGAAAGCAGTTAAAGAGTGTCAATTAGGATTAATTAATTATGATATCAGCCCTCAATATACTTTGCCTGTAAATGAAGTTAATTTAGGAATTTTTAAAAATAATAAATTTACTTTTTCACATACTGGAATCGGTGGAGATTGTTCTCCTGAATTCGGAGGTAATCAACTTAGAGTTTCAAGAATTGATATCAATTCTGAAAATATAATTTATTCTTTAATCATTAATGTCAAAACTGGCGAGAAATCATCAGAAGGTTCCTTGCCTGATTGGCTCGATTGGTGGGACGGTAAATCATCAAATTTGATTCCTGATGACGATATGCTTTTAGATTAATCTACAAAATAAAAAGTTTGTTTTATAAAAATATATTTATCTAATTTTTATCTTATCCAGGGTGGAATAGGTCCAGAATCTACTTCATCCTCATTAAGTTCAGAAAGAGAGATTTTGTCTTTAGATTTTTGCGTTTTATTTATTAAATTAATTTCCTCAATTTTTTTAGTGATATTTATTTGATTTAATGAATTATCTTCATTTGTTTTTTCATTTGTTTCGATATTATTTCTAACTTTAGGGTCTAAACTGGAGTCATTAAGAGAAGAAGAAGAAGTAGTAGTAGTGGTAGGAGTAGAAGTAGAAGTAGAAGTAGAAGTAGAAGTAGAAGTAGTAGTTGGGTCGCCAGGTTTTTTGGGGTCTATACATTCAGGATCATTTGGATTTAGATCGCAAGGTTCTGGTGTGTCTATACATTCAGGATCATTTGGATATAGTTCACAAAAATCAGGCGGCTCTATACATTCAGGATCATTTGGATTTAGATCGCAAGGTTCTGGTGTGTCTATACATTCAGGATCATTTGGATATAGTTCACAAAAATCAGGCGGCTCTATACATTTAGGATCGTTTGGATATATTTCACAAAAATCAGGCGGCTCTATACATTTAGGATCATTTGGATATAGTTCACAAAAATCAGGCGGCTCTATACATTTAGGATCGTTTGGATATATTTCACAAAAATCAGGCGGCTCTATACATTTAGGATCGTTTGGATATAGTTCACAAAAATCAGGCGGCTCTATACATTTAGGATCGTTTGGATATAGTTCACAAAAATTTGGAGGCTCTGTACATTTTGGATCATTAGGATATAGTTCACAAGAAGCGCTAGCAATTTTTGTTTCAACTCCACAAGTTATGTAATTCTTAGAACCTCTATCAAGCTTTTTTGATGAATATTCTTTTAGAAGAGATATTCCACTTATCGGACTGTAACATCCTATTACTGCACTTCCTTCTTCCGCAAATAAACCACCATTTGGATTGGCCTTTACGAGAAACATTGATCCTTCATTTTCTATTTCACCAATTCTTAATTCGACCTTATAATTTCCTGATGGCGAGAAAAATATTTCATCTTGTTTTTCAACTTTTGTTGGCAATGAATTTCTGCAAACAATATTCCCCTTCTCTTCTGCTTGATTAGCGATACATTTTTGAAAATTTGCGAATTTAGATAACTGCCCTATATCTTTTGGTAAAAATCCATAAATGCCATAATATGATTGCGATGATTTGAGCATCGAATTGACAATTAAACTTGCTTCTTTTTGCCTTGATTTGTTTAACGATGTTTTTAAAGGAGGAACTATTAGTCTCGCAGTTAATCCAAGAAGAGAAACAACAATAATAAACTCTAGGAATGTAAATCCTTGTTCGAAAAATGATTTTCTCTCAAATTTCTTTTTACGAAGATTTTTTTTAATCAACTTATTATTGAGCTTCACTTATATATCTTGTTTTAAATTTAAAAGGTGCAATGGAAATTGATGTTACGGCAGATCCGTTTCCATAAACTTCTAAATTTTTCTCTAAATTTAGACTGAAATATCCTTCTGCATTTTGATTTAAATTAACTATTGGAGATAGCTCAGAAACAAAAAACATATATTTCGTTCTATTTCCAGAAGCTTCAATAAAGTTTGAATCCATTCCTATTCCGGTCATTTTAAATCCGTTATATTGAAGATCGCATCTTGAGGTAGTACCTCCGTTATTTACGCAATACTTATTATCGATATTTTTTTCTCCTCTCCAATTAGTAAGCTTCGTATTAAATTCTTTGGGAATTGATATATTACTTTTTGATTGGATGACTTTTGTAGGCCCTTCTTTGCTAGTAGCCCAAAAATAATTGCCAGATTTATACTTACCAGAAACAGTAAAGTTATTCTTAAATATTATTGATATAAAACTATATCCACCTTTTTTAATATTCATATCTTCTGAAAGATAAAATTTCTTATTTTCATTGAGATCATTTTGACTAGAAAGCTCACTATTTAATAAATTTATACATTTTGCCCCACTAAAATCGGGAGAGCTTCGATAATTTGGGAAAGGATTACTTTGACACACATCAATTCTTCTGATTGTTGCTTTAAATGAGTTAGCTCTAATAAGGCATGCAGTTTTTCGGGGAATAGCACCATTACAATTTAAAATTCTTGCTGATGAATAAACAGGTTTATTAAAATTCCATGCAAGAAGAATAAAATAACCAATAAATAAATTTAATATCGATATCTTTCTCATAATTAAAAGTTCTTTAGGTGAATCTTTTTAAAATTATGTCTAATAACAATGATTAATATCTTATACCTAATTTAGGATCAATCCAAATGCATTTACCTCTCTTTACAACATATTCGCCATTTTTATTTTTAAATATACTTCTTGCTGTTAATGTTTTTAAATTAATTATGTTTAGATTTTTGATGAACTTTTGATTTTTATTTAAGTCTTTGTAGTATTCAATCTTAGTTATCAGTAAATTATTTTTTTGAATTACAGAAAAAATCTCACTACTGTTTTCGATAAAAATACCTGATTCTAATCTTTCACTTATTGGTAAAAACTCATCTTTAATTTCATCATAGTAATGTAAAAAACCAGTATTTATATTAAAGACATAATCATTATAATTTTTTTCTTTGAAATTCAATTCGCATCTTAAAGCTTGAAAATCTTCAAATACTATTGGAGTATTTTTTGAACATCCAATTATAAAAAATAAAAAAAATAAACATAATTTATTTTTATTTATTAGTTTCGAAGAATTGTATCTATTCAATTTTTCAATAATTTAGAATTTTAAGCTACCTTATATGATTCATTTATTTTATTCCAACCTTCCTTCTGAAGTATTAATAGTTTTTTTTGTGCTCTTATAGTTGTCAGTCTTTTCTTAAATATTAACTGCTTATTCTCTGATTTAATAATTGCCCAATAAATAATAAATCCTTCATTAAAAGGGTTATTAAAGTCCCTTTCAAAAACCACTAATTTACTCTTGTTTTTATTAACTAATGAAATTTCGGGATACATCACAATTTAGAGTATCTTAATTCAGTTAACAACCTCATCTCCATGTGTCAAGTGAAATTACTCTTGGCATCTAATAATTAGTTCTTTATTCTTTTTTTTTTAATTCAATAAATAAGGCTTTGACTTTATATGATTTTAAAGATTTAATTTGCATAACAAAAATTTAAAAGCCTAATAATTTTATCTAGCAAATGATTCATAGGAAAATTCTATTTTTAATTATCTTTATAAATTTTCTGCTTGCATCATGTGCATTAATTAAACAAGATATTAAAAAAAATGATGTCAAAAAAATAAAAATATCTGAAGAGAAGAAAATAGCAAAAGTTGTTGAGGAAAAAGATCCCAGAGACTTAAAGGAAGAATTAAATTTTCCTGAGGAAAATATTAAAGAAGTTAAACTAACTAAAATCAAAATAAATAATAATGAAAAAGTTGAAAATATTGAAAAATTAAAAAAAGATTTTTATCTAAACTTTGCTTTTGGCTATTCAAATTTAGAAAATTATGATGTTTATAATACTTCCACAAATAGAGCAATATGGGATGATAGGTACACTGAATTAGGTCATACTATTGAGATAGGTTTAGGTTATGACTTTGGGAAAATAAGAACAGAAATATCATATGCTCGAGAAAATGGAAGATTTGATGAATACCTTACTTATTTTGACAATAGTATTACTAAAATTGGAAATGAAAGAGGGAAATTGCATAAAGATTTTTACATAGTAAATATTTACTATGATTTCAGATCTAAAAAAAAAATCACTCCATTCATTGGCTTAGGAACTGGATTTGTTAATAGTGTTCAAGATTCAGCTCCTTTTATTCCTGAATATGTAAGACAAGCACTTGTTTTACAGTTAAAAGGAGGTTTGAGTTATGAGTTTTATGATAAAAATGTCATGTATCTAGAAGGATTCATTAGGAATGCAAAATCTCACACAACAAACGATGGCTTGGGTACACCTTATATCTACGAAGCTAAAAAGGGATTTGATTCGTCAGGAATACAAATAGGATTTAGAAGAATTCTTTAAAATAAAAATTTCTATGCAATATATTTAATTATTCAAACCTAAAACATTGTGAGGGATTTCTAGGGTTCCAGTAAATACATTTAGGTCTTGCTTCTTCAGCTAATCTAGCCTCTTCAGCTAATCTTTCTTCTTCAGCTAATCTAGCCTCTTCAGCTAATCTAGCCTCTTCAGCTAATCTAGCCTCTTCAGCTAATCTAGCCTCTTCAGCTAATCTTTCTTCTTCAGCTTTTTTAATTTGAAACACTGTAAAACAAGACATAAAATCTTTTTCTCCAACGTTGAAAGATGAATATTCTTTAATGTTTGATATTCCTCCGATTGGGTTAAAGCAACCAGTTACACTACTACCTTTATCTTGATAGCCCATTCCATTTGGAATTGCTCTTACTTGAAAGATAATATCAGAATTATTTATTTCAGTGGTTTTGAGTTCAACTTTATAATTTCCTGATGGAGAGTAAAAATAGTTTTCACTACCGTCTATTGCGGCAATAGTATTTGGATTACAAACTTCGCTACCTTTTATCGCAACTTCTTGAGAGATACACTTATGGAAAGATGCAAATTTACTAAGCGGTTTTATTTTAGTTGGTAAAAATGATGTCAATGAATAATTAGCTTTTACTGCTTTAAGTACACTATTAACTATTAGAGTCGCTTCTTTTTGCCTTGCTTTATTAATTACAGCCCCAAACAACGGAAGAGATATACTAAAAGTTAAGCCAATAATTAAAGTTACGAGTAGAATCTCAACAATCGTATATCCTTGTTCTTCTCCGCATAAAGTATTTTTTTTAGGAAAAAAGATTTTTTTAACCATAAATCTAACAAACCATACCAAGCATCTCACTTTATATTCTTTTGTCTAGCTGCATATAAAAAAGACTTATATCCTGCTACTTAGCTATATAAAAATAGTTTAAAAAAAATGTAAGAGTTTTATATATTTGATTTAAAAAAAAATTAACTATAGAGAATTTAACCAAAATTAACATTTTCTTGAAATAAACCAAATAAGTTATTCCCAACTATTGCGGTGATTATTAATACGAATGCAACTATAGCGAAAAGAGCACTAACATCTTTTATATCATAAGGTGCTTTGAATAAGGGTTTCTGGTCTGCCATGGTTATTAAATCTATAAGCGCAATTTAATCATATTAGTTTAATTCTTGTGAGAAGTATTAAATAGTTATTTAGTCTTAAGGTTGGACAAAAAAAAAGCCACTAAAAGTGGCTTTTTCTTTTAATGGTTAAAAAACTAGCTTGTGTAAGCCTTTCCTCTATAAGTTAGTTCATTGTGCTGCTTTTTAGCTGCTTCTTTGTTTTGGACGTATTTTTGTCCTCTGTAAATAAGAGTCATTTTTTAAGCTCCGGTTTCGCTTAAGTCCCCGTTCCATGGCTTAAGTCGATTTGCGGCTTGCTATACGCAAGTTGAACGTTTTGGTAGCGGTTGCTACAAATTTATAATAACATTCATTGAAATTATTTGTCTAGGTTTTTAATAAATAAACTTAATATATGAATGATAGATTAGGTTTCTGCTAAAAATATTTATACATTTTTTTTATGTAATTACTTACAGGTTACATTTTGTTCGTTTTTGACAAGTATTTTTTATTTAATGAACTTTTAAATGTAAAATTCTTAAGATTATAAAATTTGTTTTATGTTTTCTAGAAGCAAAAAACCTACAGTAAAAAAATCTGCAATAGTTGAAGAGACTCCATTATTTGCTCAATTATTACCATTCGCAAACAGAATGAATGATAAGGTCCAATTGGTAAATGCTTTGGCTTTTACTTTTATTATGGGATTCTCAATTTTTGGAATTGCTCTATGGAAACTATCAGGGCTGACCTAAATATTTTATTTTTGCAAAGCATCAATTTTTGATTCTTTGTTTTCAATTATGGTTATTAACCATCTAGAGGCTAGCCCTCTGGATATTGATCTATTTTTTAGAAATCTACATATATATACGTGTAGATTTTTTTCGTTTTTGGAGTTAAATTTTTCCTCAAAATCTAAGATATCCTCTTC
The DNA here is from genome assembly GCF_047305015.1 of Prochlorococcus sp. MIT 1304. Taxonomy (NCBI): domain Bacteria; kingdom Bacillati; phylum Cyanobacteriota; class Cyanophyceae; order Synechococcales; family Prochlorococcaceae; genus Prochlorococcus; species Prochlorococcus sp. MIT 1304. The sequence continues at coordinate 1,132,576 of NZ_CP138974.1, forward strand.
TGATGTTCTTTTTCTTAGCTCGTCCACCAATGCATGACTGGAGGAATCGTTAAAGAAGTTCCCAATATTTAAGCTTAATGTCATAAATAATTTATGTCCCTATTTAAGAGGTAGCCATAAATTAAATTTTTAAAAACTAATTTATATTTTTTATTTACAAATAACTTAATATCTAGTCTTTTGGTTTAGCTAGAGGAAGCAGGCACTTATCTGAATCACAACCTGCTGGTCCTGCTTCAGATAGTTCTCCAACATCATATTTATTCAAAGCGTCAAAGAAATCGTTATTAACTTTCCTTTCTATAACTTTATTTTGCAATGATATATATTCCTCTTTACTAATTGGTTCAAAAGGTAATCTCGGGAAAGTAGCGTTGGCACTAAATCGAGCTAGCAATGCCGCTGAAATATATCCCTCATTATTTTCTATAGCATTATGTATAGCCTTAGCTAGATCCTCTATTTCGTTTTCTCTAAATTCTACTGTTGCAGAGGTATTATGCTCTGTGTAAAATTTTTGCACTTGCATGTAAAAATCAAATTGAGCTAATGCTGAGAAATTATTTATATCTATTTGGTCCGCTCCGTCTATATTTGCCCAACTAACTTCTGTAGGGATTTCAACTAACCATTCTGTGCATCTAGGATCAAATGGATTATCAAGCAAGCAGCCATTTTCATCTTTATCAGATTGAGATGGAACAACTGAGTAACCATAATCCATGCAAGCTAAAGCAATTGGATCATTTTTCCTGAAAGTTATTCTTCTAATGAATCTTTGAGCTTTTGGCGGATGCCAACCTGGAGCTGCCCCAGTTAGAAGACTTTTAGTCCCAGCTGGCTGAACAGTTGTGCATCGATTTGGCCTTCTTAGATTATGTTTATCACAATATTCCCATACAGTTTCTTTTACTATTTTTCTCCAAGAATCTAAGAATTTAGCTTCTTTTTCTTTGAATGCCTTCCCTTCTTCGCTATTAGGCCTTCCTGCTTCCCACCACTTCAACCATGGCGTCCCAAAAGCATGTACACAGAAGTCAAATAGTCCTGTAAAACTTACCCCAACAATAGGGTCATATTCTCTACTTTTTCTGTAACGCTCAACTTCAAATTCATGATTAAGTAAGCATGCTACGGAAAGAGCTGCGGCTTTAAAAGCTTTTTTTTGCTCTTCAAAATCTCCCGGATCAATCTGATTTAAATGAACTTCAGCCAAATTACAGTGGAAATCATTTCCCAAGATCTCCCCGCAAGGGTTAAGTCCATATCTACTCATCCTGTGGTCTAACTCTTCTTCTGAAAATGGACCATAACTACTATTTATCCAATTTCTCGCTTCATCCTTACCTTGTTCTGAGTAAATTTCAATAAATTCCTTTCTCAATTCATCATCTTTGAGAATATCTGCATTTGACCTTGCGATTGCCTCTGGAGCAAATTGAATAGCTCCCTCACCTGAATGGAATTGTTTTGTAACTGCATCCAAAACAGTTTGGTAAGTTGGTTTTGTATGGTAAACCCTAGTATGATTAGCCATCCTGAGAGCATCTTTTTCAGGATCTATTCTCCAATTACCATTCTCATCTTGACTCCATAAATTTTCTTTTGCCGATGCTGCTTCCTTATCATCTGAAGCAAATTGTCTCATCCCAGCGCTTCTTCTTATATTCCCAGCAACTATGGTTACCGCAGCTTCATCAATTAATAAACAACACTCCACTGTACTTAATTTCCTGCCAATTGCCTTTCCAAGAAGTGATGCGACTCTGGAGTAAAGATCTTTCAATTTGATAGGATTTGCCATCCCACCAAAACCTTTTAATGATTCTCCAGCAGGCCTAATATCTTCCAAATCAATATAAACATCAATTTCTCTTTCAAGATTTTCATTACTTGATGCCTCAAGAAGATATTTGTAGCTATCTACCCATCCTCTTCTGCTATCTCCAACTTTGATATGAAGGTCTTTCCCTTTGATTTCTAATGATGATTTTTCTTTCCTTTGATTTATAGGAGTTATTCCAACTTCACTAACTGATTTGATATTTATTTTGTTTATTACCGTAGGTAAATTGTTTATAAAATGAGGCTCAATTATTGCCCCTGTACCACATCCCATCATTGCTAAGTCCATCATCAAAGCAAAGGCTTCCCAATCAATTAAGTTTGTAGAAGTACAGTTATATGCCCCAGAGAAATTTTGGTTTTTATTAATCCAAGGAGTCCCTCCAATCCATAACCATCTCCCTGAAGGTTGGGCTTTTTGGTTGCTTTGCATCTCTCTCATTAGGATCAATTCTTCATCAGAAAGTTTTCCTAATTCTTTTAAGCCTGATAAATTCCTTTCACCTACTTCGCTCCAGTTCTCCCTTTTGCCAGAGATAGTTTTCCTACTGTAAGATCTAAAAAAAACAGGATAAGCAGCTGGAGCAGTCTTTGGAAAATCATCTTTTTTAAGATTATTGGAATTGCTCTCTGAAGAAGCTTTATTTGGTGCAACAGTCACGATAAAAAAAATGTATGTAAATAACCCGTACTGGAAGAATAACTCTACCTGTGGCGTCTGCAACCATTCTTACCACTATTTAACGGTTTGTGTAGAATTATGTTTAATATGAAATCTTTGTTAAAGAAAAGATATGGAAAGAGTTCCGGAACCTGAATTAATGGAAGAAAAAGAGCAGGTAATTTCTTATGATGAAGCTGATTTCTCAGAAGGGGAAGTTAATCTAATTAATCAGATAGATTATTATCTTTTAAAAAAAAATATTCTTTTAGGTGAAAAAGATTTAATAGTTGATTTAGGATGCGGCCCAGGAAATATTTCTGAGAAGTTAGCAACAAAATGGCCTAATACTGAAGTCGTTGGCATAGATGGTTCTAAAGAGATGATTTTGAGGGCAGAATATAATAAAAAAATTTCTAATGATCCGAAAAAATTAAAAAATTTACGATACATTTGTTCTGATATTAAAGATATTAGATCAAATGATTTTTTACTTAAAAAAAGAATTAGTTTACTTGTAAGTAACAGTTTGATCCATCATATTACCAATCTTGAAGATTTCTTCAACACCATAAGAAGTTTGTCTAGTAACATCACTGTGAATTTTCATAAGGACTTAAAAAGGCCATTAGATGAAAAGTCCGCTCTAGAGCTCAAAGCAAAATGTTCAACTAAATATAATTCGATTTTAACTAATGATTATTATGCCTCTTTAAGAGCTTCTTATACTTTCAAAGAGTTAAAAAATTTCACTTTGGAGAATGATCTATCCTCTTTAGATGTTTTTGAAGACGGTGATAATTATTTAATAGTCTATGGTAATGTTTTAAAAACTAATTGAAAGGCCCTTATAGTAAATAAATGAGCTTAGGTACTAAAATTCTAAATAATAAAGACATACTGGAAGCGGTAAATAAAAGAAGAAATTTTGCTATTATTTCACATCCGGATGCTGGGAAAACGACTCTTACTGAGAAGCTTCTTTTGTATGGAGGTGCCATTCAACAAGCAGGAGCCGTAAAAGCTAGGGGTAATCAGAGAAAAGCAACCTCAGACTGGATGGAACTTGAGAAACAAAGAGGTATATCTATAACATCAACTGTATTGCAATTTGAATATGAAAGATCAGTAATCAATCTATTAGATACACCAGGACACCAAGATTTCTCCGAAGATACTTATAGAACATTAGCTGCTGCTGATAATGCAGTTATGTTGGAAGATGCTGCTAAAGGACTAGAACCTCAAACTAGAAAATTGTTTGAAGTTTGCAAGATGCGAAAAATACCAATATTTACTTTCATAAATAAAATGGATAGACCAGGAAGAGAACCATTTTCTTTACTTGATGAAATTGAATCAGAACTTGGATTAAATACCCTACCTATAAACTGGCCAATTGGGAGTGGCGAAGAATTTAGAGGGGTTATTGATAGATTTTCGAGAGAGGTGATTTTATTTGATAAAGCAGTGAGAGGGAAACAATCGAATGAGAAAAGATTAAGTCTTGAAGATAAAGAGGTATCAAAATATGTAGAGAGAGATTTACTTGAAAACTCACTTGAAGAATTGGAGGTTCTTGATGAGGCAGGATCTAAATTTGAAAAAGAAAAAGTTTTCAATGGCTCTTTAACCCCAGTTTTCTTTGGATCTGCCATGACTAATTTTGGCGTAAGGCCATTTTTAGATAGTTTTTTAAAAATGGCACAAAAACCAACGTCAAGAAATAGTAATAAAGGGGATATTGAACCTGCAAGCGATGAATTTAGTGGGTTTGTTTTTAAGCTTCAGGCAAATATGGATCCAAAGCACAGAGATAGGGTTGCTTTTGTAAGAGTTTGTAGTGGTAAATTTGAAAAGGATATGTCAGTTAAACATTCCAGAACTGGGAAAACAATTAGATTATCAAGACCACAAAAAATATTTGGGCAAGATAGAGAAGTAGTTGATGATGCCTATCCTGGAGATGTTATTGGTTTAAATAATCCAGGGATGTTTTCTATTGGAGATACTCTTTATACTGGTACTCATCTGGAATATGAGGGCATACCATCCTTTAGTCCTGAAATATTCAGCTGGCTAAGAAATCCAAATCCCTCAGCATTTAAAAATTTTAGAAAGGGTGTTAATGAACTTCGAGAAGAAGGTGCAGTTCAGATTCTTTATGACTTTGATGAGAGCAAAAGAGACCCCATACTCGCAGCCGTTGGTCAATTGCAGTTGGAGGTAGTAACTCACAGATTAAAAAGTGAATATGGTGTAGATGCAAATCTTGAAGCAATGCCATATCAATTGGCTAGATGGATTTCTGATGGATGGCCAGCCATTGAAAAACTAGGCAGAATATTCAACTGTAAAATAGTTAAAGATTGTTGGAATAGGCCAGTTATTCTTTTCAAAAATGAGTGGAATCTAAATCAATTTGTTGAAGACAATAATCAATTAAATTTAAACAAAGTTGCGCCCGTTGTTAGTGGAGTCGAACCAATTGTTTTATAAAGTCTTAATGGATTATAAAATTAGTTAATCTGTTAGTATTGGTAAAAAATTTTGGATTTAAACAGTAATAAAAATAATAACGAAAAATCACCTTATGAAATTTTAGGTGTAAAAGAAGGTGCTGCTTTTGAGGATATTCAGAAGGCTAGAGATAATAAAGTTAAAGAGGCTGGAGAAGATTTAATTTTAAAAGCGAAAATAGAGTCTTCCTTTGATCAATTACTTATGGGGAGTTTGAAAGCCAGACAATCAGGAAATGTAAGCTATGAAGCTGTAAGTGCTTCAAAAAAAGAAAAACAAATTAATCAATTTACTAATAATAATTTTCCACTGCTTTCTAAAATAAAAAATTTAAATAATAACTCTAAGAACTTAAGTCAATATAGTTTGCCAAAAATAACGCCTCCTTCATTTGATAATCTTTCAATAAAAATATCTGTTGGGTTATTATTTTTAATTTTGTTATTTATTAGTCCCGACTCTAATAATAGACTTTTACTTTCCATCTCAACATTAATACTTACCTATACTCAAATTAAATCGGGGAAAAGATTTATAGGTTCTCTTGGTTGGAGTGTTACCTTTCTTTCGATAGGATTAATATTTGGTGGATTACTTGAAAATAATTCTTTCATTCAGGAAATTTCAAATAATTCTCTATCGATACAAAAAATTCAAAGTATTCCAGCCATGGTTATTTTATGGCTAGGCGTAATTTTCTTATGATTGATTTTCTATCATCAATTTAATTTCTTCATAATTTATAAGATATTTATTCTTACAAAATTCACATACTAATTCTGCATTGCCATCTTTCTTGAGGATGTCCTCCAACTCGCTCTTATCAAGCATATTCATTGCATTTAAACTTCTTTGTTTAGAACACTTGCATTTAAAACTAACTTCTTGTGAACGAGCTTTTTCAGATATTGATTCATCGTCGATATCAGGAAATATTTTTTTTATCAAGGAAAGAAGATTATCTTTTGATTGAAATAGATCTTCGCTAAAAGAATTTACTTCTTTACATCTTTCTTCAAGTAGTGAGACTAGTAAAGGGTCAGTATCTTTTTTAGGTAAAACTTGAGCTAATAATCCACCACTACAAATAATTCCTTGATTTTGAATTTTTTCTCCAATAAATACAGCAGAAGGAGTTTGTTCTGAATGATATAAATATGAAGCTAAGTCTTCTGCAATATTCCCATTTACTAATTCAACTGTGCTTGTAAAGGGTTCTCCAATTCCGCTATCTCTAATAACATTTAAATATCCAGTACCTAATGCTTTTGTGAAATCAAAAGAATATTTATTACTATCTATTTTGACTAGATCCAATTCTAAATCAGGATTTCCTACATATCCTCTGACTTTACCGTCTCTACCTGCATCAACCAGCAATCCCTTCAAAGGTCCGTCAGAACGTACTCTTAGGGTTACTCTTCCATGCATTATCTTCATTGAACTTGCTAAAAGCAGTGAGGCACTAAATGCTCTCCCTAAGATGCAGGTGGTTAGATAAGAAAGATCGTGTCTTTTTTTGGCTTCTAGGGAAGATTCTGTTGTTAAGACAGCAACTAATCTTATTCCACCATTTGCTGCAGTGGCTCGTACTATCCTATCCTGCATGATTTTCTTTCATAAAATTTTTGATTTTCCCTTTTTCCAAGAATAATATCCTAGAAGTAATTCCCTCAAACATTTCAGGTTCATGAGTAACAATAATAATTGTATTTTTATTTTTTAAATCAAGAATTAAATTCTTCACATCATTCCTCATTGAATAGTCTAATCCAGCAGTAGGTTCATCAAGTAAAAGAATTGAGGGGTTTCTAAGAAGTTGAACTGCTACAGCTAATCTTCTTTGTTGTCCGCCACTTAGTTGTTCTGGTGGTTGGGTCAGATTAATTTTTTTCAAACCAACTTTATTCAAGACTATTTCTATATTTTTTTCTCTTAAAGATTTATGGCCTATTTTTAGTTCCTTCCCAATGGTTGTACCTATAAAGTATCTTTCAGGAAATTGGAATACTACTCCACAAAACCATCTTCTCTGTCTAGAAGATAAAATTTTATTCTTCCAAGTAATTTCCCCTTTTTGTGGATTTGTTAATCCGCTTATTATTTCAAGTAGTGTTGTTTTCCCAGAACCACTATTGCCACAAATTAATATGATTTCATTTTCATGAACTTTTAAATTTAAATTGTCTATAATTTTTCTTTCACCAGTTTGGGGTTGATAAGATATTTCTTTTAAATCAAGCATTATGAATTAAGTTATAGGTATGAATTTTAATCTAGTAATAACTTACTTATAATAGCTATAGATCTAAAAAGCTATTAGTCAATATGAATATTATTTTTAGAGAAGTTGATCCTTTTAATTGTTGGATATGGATCAGGTTTTCAGAATCACCAACTCAAGATGAAAAAAATTATTTAGATGGTGTTTTTGATAGTTGGTACGTTTTAGGAAGGTTAGGTGGATTTAATTCTGAAAATTTGCAAACTCATGAAGAAGGTTCTGATCTAAGTTGGATGTCCTATGATAATGATCAAAAAAACGCATCTCTTCCAGCCTTAATGCATAATTTAGGAATTATGGAATATCAAAACCTATGGGGAAGATGTTGGGTTGATTTTGGGACTTCAGACTCCATTTCAATAGATATATTAATTAATTCTTTAAATGAGATATCAAATAATTATGTAAAAATTGAAGATTTAATTATTGGGGGTGAAAATAATGATTGGGCAATTGAAGAACATGAAGATTTAGTTTTCAAAGATTAAGTGTTTTAGATGGAAGACTTCACAAGATTAATTATTTCCCATGAAAGAATTGAAAATATTAAGAACAATAATTTAAAACTAAATAAAGAAGAGACTCATTATATAAACAAAGTAATGAGGATAAAAAATGGCAAAGAAATTTTTATAGCTAACGGAGAGGGTTCATTATGGAAAGCTATAAAAATTAAAAATGATTGTTTAGAAATAGGTCAATTAAAAAAACCTTACTTATTTCAAGAGCAAGAAATTCACTTGTTAGGCATAGCTGTTGTTATACCAAAAAGTGGTTTTGAGGATATTTTAAAAATGTGTACTGAAATCGGAATTGACTTTATACAGCCATTATTTTCAGAAAGACAGGTAAACAAAAATTTAAATTTTTCTAGAAAACTTTTGAGATGGAATTCAATTATTAATGAAGCAGTTGAGCAAAGTGAGAGATTATGGAAACCATCTATTTTAAATGGTATGGATATTGTTGAATGGCTAAAAAGTAGAGACAATCAAGAAAGAGTTTCAATTTCAATAACAAGAGAAGAAACACTATATGACTTAAATCAATGGTTAAGAAAACAACAAGAATTTGTAAATAGAAGAGGAGGTATTTTTTGGAACGTAATTGGCCCTGAAGGAGGATGGTCCTCAAAAGAAATTGATTTTTTTAATAGAAAAAATATTGCCTTTGTTAAACTGTCTGACACTATCTTAAGAACTTCAACGGCTAGCATTAACGCATCATCAATTCTAAATCAGTGGAGAATTGATTTAAAATTAAGGAATTAGATAAATATGGATATAATTAAAAATCAATTTTTTATAGGTTTTTGCATTAATTTCATTTTGATTTATATATTTTGCAAGATTCCTTTGATGACAAAAAGTGGTTGGATAAGTGCAGGCATTTTAGGCACAATTTTGTGGGGATGTTTGTCTTGGCAAGGATGGATGTCAGTTGTAATTTATTTATTATTTGGATCTCTCGTTACCAAAATAGGTTTTAAATTTAAAAAAGAACAAGGAATAGCTGAAAAAAGAGGTGGGAGGAGAGGTCCTGAAAATGTATGGGGCTCTGCAGCTACAGGATTATTTCTTGCCATTATGACCAAATTTAATGCTGCCAACGTCGTAATGTTTAAAGTAGGTTTTGCTGCAAGTTTTGCTGCAAAGTTGGCAGATACTTTTGGCAGCGAAATTGGAAAAAGATTTGGTAAAGACACATATTTAATTACTTCACTTAAAAAGGTTGAAAGAGGAACTGAAGGAGGAATAAGTTTAGAAGGAACATTAGCTAGTTTTTTGGGATCAATATTTATGGCTTTTATAATGCTTCGTCTATCAATTATTTCTACAAAATATCATTTTATAGTTGTTGTAGTTTCTGGATTATTGGCAACACTTACCGAAAGTATTATTGGTGCTAAATTTCAAAACAAATATAAATTAAGTAATGAATTGGTAAATGCTATTCAGACAAGTATTGCTTCTTTTTTTGCTATTTTTGCTCTTGTTTTATATTCATATTTTATAAATTAGAAATATTTGGGAAGCCTTAGGATTCCTTCCATTTTGTAAGAGTTTCCCAGCTCTTAAGTCTTTGGAAAAGCCAGAAATGACCTTCGGAATTTAGATGAATTCCATCATGCGTAATCCAATTTTTACTCCTTTTATCAGAGTACATTTCTCTAAAAGTAGGAAGAAATGGAACATTCTGATTGAGGCATACTTCCTCCATTCTCCTTTCATAAGAATTACAAAAATCATTTGAGTACCATAGACATCCTGCGAAAGGCATTTTGCTTTCGTCAACTGGTGTCAAACCAATAACAAATACATTTGTTTGAGAGTTCATTTCATTAATTAGCCTCTCTAATCCATATTCAAATCCATCTATATCTAATTGATGTCTTCCATTTATCTGACCAATTGCTGCAGTGTCGTTAAGACCTACATTTAGTAGGATTGCTTTAGGTTTATTTCTTCTCGTTTCTCCTCTAGATGACCATTCTTTTTCCCATCTAGATGAAACTTTTTCTATCCCATCTCCCCTAACGCCAAGTTGATAAATAACTGGCCCATTTTGGTTATTACCCCAATCTTTTCTAAGCCTCTCACACCATCCGCCACCCTCATTATCTCCCCATCCATAAACTGAGCTATCTCCAATTACAACAAGCTGTTTTGGTAAACTAATCACTATAACCGGAAAAAAATAATTACTTGATTTAACAAATTATTCCTACAAATCAAGTTAAACTATTTTTGATTTTACCATTTATTAATTCTCCAACTATCGCGATGGAGCTATAAGCTATCAAAACTATTGTGACTTCTTGCCATGCGAAGGAACTTAGTGATTCTTGCAATTGCCAACCTAGACCAACACTTCCAATAACCCCAACAATTGCAGTTTCTCTAATAATGATGTCAGATCTATAAGCACAATATGCTAAGTAACTTTTTGCTTGTTGAGAAAATAAACCTAAAAGCCAACTAGTCTTTTTTGAGATTCCTAGAGATTTCATTGCAATATAATTTTTCTTGTCTTGGCTATCTAGATTTGTAAAAAGTAATTTGCTAGTAATACCAGCATTGTGGAGACCTAATGTTAAAGCTGCTAAAGATAAAGAAGGATTATTAAAAGTTAATAGAGTTAGAATTATTACAGGTGTAGGTATTAAACGTAATAAAAATGCAAAAATTTTTATAAAAATTTTAGAACTATTATTGTTAAAAATTCCTATTACTAATGGAGGTAAACTAATTGCAATTCCTGTTGATAAAAGACTTAAAATTATTGTTTCTAATATAAGTTTTAAGAAATCAAATAATCCTAAATCTGAGCTTGATTTAAATAATGAACTAACGGAATTAAAATTTTCGATATTATTATTAAAAATAAAATAAAGAAAATATGAAAAAGAAAATAAAATTGTTATGAAAAAAACTGCAATAAAAAAATAGATAGGATTTTATTTGTAGTATTAAATTTTATTTTTTTGAATATTAATCCAGAAAGAATTATCAAAATTGCTAAGGACCATAAATAAGTCCATAACTCTCTAAAATTCAAAGTTTGGAAAGATAAAAAAATACTGGTACCTATTCCTCCAATCCCAAAAAATCCTAAAATCACCGTACTTCTTATTGAACACTCTAATCGATATAAACCAAAGTTTTTAAATGTATTTATTATTGGATTCCATATTAAAGTTAGTAAAGAAGAAAATTTAGGTGCATTTATTTGATTTATAGATTCAAAACTTTTGTAGTCAATAGTTTCTAATTGTTCAGCAAAAACTTTTGAATTTACAGCAATATAAGGTATACATATAGCTATTATTCCTATCGAAAAATTTATTCCATATATTTGCATTAATAGTATTCCCCAAACCACTTCGTGTATAGATCTAATTATTGTTAGAAAAAACCTTACTATGCGGTAGAAAAAATTTGGAATATTAAAGATTTTATAAAAAATATTTGAGGAAATTATTCCAAAAATTGCTCCAAAAATAATACTTACTAACCAACTAAAAAAACCAATTAAAATAGTTTCATTTAATCGCTTAATTACGGTAATAATAATTTCATTATCGATCTTGGGATTAAATGCAGAAATTAAGAATTCTTGGAATAATTTAAATCCTCCAAAATGAATATTGTTTATTAATTGATACCCTAGAGGTATGCATACCAAAATTGGAAGAAAAGATAATGAGGTATAGTTTAATTTTAATTTGTTCAACTAATTAATATATTTTCTCTAAATGAATCTTCTTTAAGTTATTTCTTTTGATATTGAAAAAAATTTTACCATCCCTTATTCCAATAACTTTATCGAAATCGTTCAGCAAATCTAATCTATGTAATGCAACTAATGCGGTCTTTGGGGATTTTTTTGTTTTATTTTTATCTACATTCTCTAGCAGAAGGTTTTTAATTGTTGTTATCAATTTGGGATCTAGATTATTAAAAGGCTCATCTGCAAGTAATATATTTGATTCTTGAATTAATGATCTAGCTATAGCCACCCTTTGTTTTTGCCCCCCAGATAGTTTTCTGATTTTTTTGTCGTAAATAGAGTTATGAAGTCTACATAATTTCATATATTTATGCGCCTTCTTAAAAGAACTTATATTTAGTAAATTTTTAAAAGCGAAATAAAAATTGTTTTCCGCTAGTAGTCCACAATTAACATTTTGTTCTGCAGAGAGATCTTCTATTAATCTTAAATCTTGCCAAATAGTTGTTATTTTACTTTTCTTCTTTCTATCTAATTCCTCGAAACTTTCATTGAATAATTTAACCTTACCTTGAGTTGGCTTTATAGTGCCATTAAGTACTGATATAAGTGTAGTTTTTCCTGAACCGCTTTTACCTAAAAGTGCAATTTTTTCCCCAGAATTTATTTTTAAATTTATTTTATTTAGGATCAGATCATTTTTGTATTTATAAGATATATTTTCTAATTCTAAGACAGTATTATTCATCTAATTTTATTTAATTTCCTCCCGATTTCCTCTATATTTTTATATTGTTTTGATTCTGCCTTTATAAATCTTTTTGCATTAAACATATCTAATATCTGTTTATGTGATTTTTGCTTTATATCTAAATTTAGAATTACTGATTTAAGTTCTTTTGTAAACCCCTCCCCGAATCTATTTTCAAGATCACCTTGAGCTACCCAATGATAGTCAACATATTCTGGTGTGATCCAGAATAATTCTAAATTACTTGTTCTTTTGGGATTATTTTTAAGATTGTTTTCCCAAACCTGTTTATTTAAAGCTCCAGCATCAAATGCCCCACTATTAACTAAAGCTATAGTGGCATCATGACTCCCACTAAAACCTGCTTTTTTCCCTTTAAAATGTTTAATTTCTACCCCTGCTTGATTTAAAAAATATTCTGGCATTAATCTTCCAGAAGTTGAGTTTTCAGAGCCAAAAGTAAATCTTAAATTCTTTAGTTTTTTAAGTCCTTTAATGTTTGAAATTGAGTTAAGTTCTAAATTTTTGTTTACTACAAAAACACTTTTAAATTCCTTATCGATATCTCTTTGAGCTATGACAATTGAATTAGGTGTTTGTAATCTTGCTTGAACTCCTGATAAACCTCCAAACCAAACTAAATCTAAATCTTTAGTTCTAAATCCAGTTACTGCTGCTATATAATTAATAACAGGAATGTATTTAACTTCTACATCAAGTTGTTTGGATAATTCTTTTGAAAATAAATTAAATCTTTTGTCCAAAACATCTTGGTTTTGATCAGGTATTGCTCCAACTTTTAAAACTTTGGGATTTGAAAATACAGGTGATGAAAAAACAGAAAATAATAGAGATGAACTTACAAGGAAATACTTTAAATTAAACATAACTTAGTTAAATTAATAGTATTCAGAGATTGCTTTTTCAATCCTCTGAAGTCCATCTTTTATTTTAATTTCTGAAGCTGCACAAGATATTCTTATACATTGATCAGCTCCAAAAGCTTTTCCAGGTACAACAACTAATCCGTAATCTTGAAGAGCTTTATTGCAGAAATCAACAGAAGTAATTGAGGAGTTGGGTAATTTTGGAAATGCGTAAAATGCTCCATTAGGTTCTTCAATATAAATCCCATTTATATTGTTAAGGCCCTCATAGAGAATTCTTCTTCTTTGATCATAATGGCTATTTATCATTGAGAAAAACTCATTATTAATTTTTAAAGCCTCTAAAGCACCTTTTTGAACAAAAGAGCAAACATTACTTGTACTTTGACTTTGTAATGCTGAGGATGCTTTGATTACATCTTTGGGGCCTACTAAATAACCTATCCTCCAGCCAGTCATAGCCCATCCTTTAGCAAACCCATTTATTATAAAAATTCTATTTTTTAAGTCATTTGCTAATGAAGATAAACTGTAGTGTTTAAATTCTTTTTTAAGGATTAGTTCGTAAATCTCATCAGAAAGAATATTGATATTTGGATTTTCTCTAGCTAAATCGGCAATTTGTAATAATTCTTCCTTTGACATAACTCTTCCAGTGGGGTTATTAGGAGAATTGATAATTATAAATTTAGTTTTTGAAGAGATTTTAGACTTCAAATCTTCTATATTTATTTTGAATCCATCTTCTGCAGAAGAATTTGTAAAAATTGGCTTCCCACCCGCCAATCTAACCATCTGGGGATAACTTAACCAATATGGAGAAGGAATAATAACTTCGTCTCCAGTATTTAACAATACTTGGAAAAGATTATATATTGCTTGCTTGGCACCATTTGTGACCATTACATTTTCAAATTCATAATTTAAATCGTTTTGAATTTGAAGTTTATTTGCAATTGCTTTTCGGAGATCTAAATTCCCCGCTGCGGGCCCGTACTTTGTAAATCCATCAAATATAGCTTTACTTGTAGCCTCTATAACTTCTTTTGGGGCATCAAAATCAGGTTCACCTGCACTTAAATTGCAAATATCTACTCCTTCTGCAGATAATTGATTTGCTTTAGCACTTATCTGCAATGTAAGAGATGGCTCAATTGAAAGTGCCCGATCAGATAAATTAACTTGACTCATTGACTTATGACTTTTCAAATATGACTTTTAATAATGACAAATGCATAAATTAAGAATAAATAAAACTATCACACTATGGTTTAATTTAGTTCATTTTCTTAATCTATTTTATTTTCATGTTTTGAGTTCTTAAGATAAAAATATTTAAAGTTTTATTTTCAGTGAAAAGGTTAGTAATTGGGAGAGGTAGTGTATTTGCAGATTTGTTAATAATTGGTGAGGCACCTGGAGCACAGGAAGATTTAGAAGGAAAACCTTATGTAGGTAAATCTGGTAAGTTATTAAACGAATTATTGATACAAGCTGGGATTGACTATAAGAAGGATGTTTATTTTTGTAATGTAATTAAATGTCGTCCACCAAATAATAGAAAACCCACTGCTAGAGAAATAAATATTCATAAACCTTGGTTATTACAGCAAATAAAGCTAGTTGATCCAAAATTTATATTACTTACAGGTTCTACTGCTATGAGAGCTATTTTAGAAGTTAAAGATCCTATAAGTAATTTAAGAGGTCAATGGATTAAACAAGATGGGAGAGAAATTATGATAATTTTTCATCCATCTTATTTGTTGAGATTTCCTTCAAAAGAAATTAATAAACCTTACCATCTAACTTTGAAAGACCTAGAGAATGTAAGTGATAGACTATATGCCGTATAATTTAGTGAAAACCTTTTTGAATATCAAGAATTTTAATGTCATTAACTCAATCAAAAGAGGTTAATAGTCTCTCCAAAAGATATTCAACTCATATTGAGAGAAGGATAACTAGAACAGTAATGGTGGGTGATGTAGCTATTGGAAGTGATTATCCAGTAAGAGTTCAATCGATGATAAATGAAGATACAATGGATGTCGAAAATGCTTACTTAGCTATCAAAAGACTTCATGATGTGGGTTGTGAAATTGTAAGGTTAACTGTTCCTTCCTTAGCACATGCCAAAGCAGTAGGAGATATAAAGGCAAAATTATTAGAAAATAATATCAACACCCCCTTGGTGGCCGATGTTCACCATAATGGTATGAAAATTGCAATGGAAGTTGCAAAACATGTTGATAAAGTAAGAATTAATCCTGGATTGTTTGTTTTTGAAAAATCAGACCCTGCTAGAACTGAATATACAGATGAGGAATTTGAAACTATTAAGCAAACAATACTTAAAAGATTTACCCCTTTAGTTGAAGTTTTAAAGGCTGAGAACAAAGCTCTAAGGATTGGAGTTAATCATGGGTCTCTATCTGAGAGGATGCTTTTTACTTATGGAGATACGCCATTAGGAATGACAGAATCTGCGATGGAGTTCGTCAAAATATGTGATGAGCTTGATTTTCATAACATAATTATTTCTATGAAAGCTTCTAGGGCTCCTGTTATGATGGCAGCTTATAGAATGATTGCAGATAGGCTTGACTCAGAAGGATATAACTATCCCTTACATTTGGGAGTGACCGAAGCTGGTGATGGTGATTATGGAAGGATTAAAAGTACTGCTGGAATTGGAACGCTTTTAGCAGAGGGATTAGGAGATACCATCAGGGTTTCCTTAACAGAAGCTCCAGAAAAGGAAATACCAGTGTGCTATTCAATTTTGCAATCTTTAGGATTAAGAAAAACAATGGTTGAATATATCAGTTGCCCTAGTTGTGGTAGAACACTTTTCAATCTAGAAGAAGTTGTAGATAAAGTTAGGACCGCCACCTCACATTTAACGGGTCTAGATATAGCAATAATGGGATGTATTGTTAATGGGCCAGGAGAAATGGCAGATGCTGATTATGGTTATGTTGGAAAAGGTAAAGGAACTATTGCCTTATATAGAAGGAAAGAAGAGATAAAAAGAGTACCTGAAGATGAGGGGGTTAATGCTTTAATCCAACTTATTAAGGATGATGGGAAGTGGATTGATCCTTAAGGATTTGTCAAAATTTTGAATTATAAATAAATTCTTTTTATAATAAAAAATATCGAATTAATTGAAGATAAGAAAATTGCTTAAAAAAAAATTTATATTTCTGTTTGCGACATCCTTTTCTGGACTATTCTTAAATAGTTTTGCAGAGGCAACAGTTTTAAATAATAGTTATAAAGAAGTAATTGATCATGTTTGGCAAATTGTATATAGAGATTTTCTTGATTCAAGCGGCAAATTTCAAAAGTCCAATTGGATTAATCTGAGAAAAGAAGTTTTATCAAAAACATATTCAGATAGCAATGAAGCATATGATGCGATTAGAGATATGCTTTCTAACTTAGATGATTCTTATACAAGATTTTTAGAACCTAAGGAATTTAATCAAATGAGAATCGATACCTCTGGTGAATTAACTGGAGTTGGTATCCAAATAGTTAAAGATAAAGAATCTGATGATTTAATAATTATTTCTCCCATAGAGGGCACCCCTGCCTTTGATGCTGGAATTAAAGCTAGAGATAAAATATTATCCATAGATGATATTTCTACTGAAGGTATGAATATTGAGGAGGCCGTGAAATTAATAAGGGGGCAAAGAGGTACTAAAGTAAAGCTTGAAATTCTTAGAGGTTCTCAATCCTTTTTTAAGACTTTATCGAGAGAAAAAATTGAAATAAAATCTGTATCAAGTAAAGTCAATCAAACCAAAAATGGCTTATTAATTGGCTATGTAAGAATTAAACAATTTAATGCAAATGCATCAAAAGAAACTAGAGATGCTATTAAGGATTTAGAAACAAAAAAAGTCGCAGGATATGTTCTTGACTTGAGAAGTAATCCAGGAGGTTTATTAGAATCAAGCATTGATATCTCAAGGCACTTTATTAACAAAGGAGTAATAGTTAGTACAGTAAGTAAAGATGGTTTAAAAGAAACAAAAAAAGGAAACGGACAAGCTCTAACTAAAAAACCCCTAGTTGTACTGGTTAATGAGGGTTCTGCTAGTGCTAGTGAAATAGTTTCTGGTGCAATAAAAGATAATAAAAGAGGAAAATTAGTTGGAAAAAAAACGTTTGGTAAAGGTCTAGTTCAATCTATGAGGACATTAGTTGATGGTTCAGGATTAACTGTTACAGTCGCCAAGTATTTAACTCCGAACGGTACTGATATAAACAAATCTGGAATTATTCCAGATATAGATGTAAAAATGAATATCAACCCTATTCTCCAAAGAGAGATTGGAACTAGAAAAGATAAACAATATAGAGCTGGTGAAAAAGAGCTAATAAATATAATTAATAGAAAGAATCAGATAAGCGAATTTAAGCCCGACACTGCAAACCTTAATGCTTTCCTAAAAATTAATAAGGAAAATAAAATATTTTTATTAAATTAATTACTCATATCCAGCATTCTCTTTATTGGCACATAGGCTCTTCTTATTATTTCTGGGTCTAGTTCGATAGACGGGGAATTGTTTTTCAAACAATCAAGAATTTTTTCTAAAGTATTTAATTTCATATATGGACACTCGTTACATTTACAACCTTCTACATCAGGAACTTCAATAAAAATTTTATTAGGTTCTTTCTTTTTCATTTGATGAATTATTCCAGGTTCAGTTAGTACCATGTAAGTTTTAGATGGATCTTTACTTACGAAATCAAGCAGCTTGCTTGTTGATCCAATAAAGTCTGAGAGAGTTAGTAAATTTTGACTACATTCAGGATGAGCAATTACTTTTGATCCTGGATTTTGATATTTTAATTTTAAAAGTGCTTCTTCACTAAATGATTCATGAACAATGCAGCTGCCAGGCCATAATTTAAGATCTCTTCCTGAATTTTTCTGTACCCATCTCCCAAGGTTCTGATCTGGTGCAAATATTATCTTTTTATTTTCAGGTATCTTTTTAATTAATGAGACTGCATTACTGCTTGTACATATCAGATCACTTTGAGCTTTTACTTCTGCAGTGCAATTTATATAACTTACGACATAGTGATCTGGATTTTCTTCCCTGAATTTTTGAAATTTATCTGAAGGACAATCGTCTGCTAATGAGCAACCTGCGTCAATATCTGGTAATAGGACTTTTTTATTAGGGCTAAGTATTTTTGCAGTTTCGGCCATAAAGTGCACACCGCAAAAAATTATTATATCTGCGTCATTATTTGCAGCCTTCCTAGATAGATCTAATGAATCGCCAATAAAATCTGCAATTTCCTGAATCTCTGGAGCTTGATAATAGTGTGCAAGAATGATTGCATTAGCTTTTCCGCAACGCTCCTTTATTTCAGAAATCAAATCCTCTTCGTTTTGAACTGATTTCTGTTTTGCAGTAGAAGTTATACTGGTCAGGATTTAGAATATCTCTAAATAGATTATATGCCTTTAAACAGAAAAAATTCTGACAAATTTAAAAATTGCTATTGTTGGTGACTGTCATGGTCAATGGTCTGAATTAGACTTGAAAGTTTTATCGATTATCAACCCAAATATTGTTTTATTTGTTGGTGATATTTCTGATGGAAGTGTCAAAATAATTAAAAAAATCAATGAGATCAAAATTCCTACTTTTGTGATTTTGGGAAATCATGATAGAGGGAAAGATTCTACAGGCGAAACTCTTTCAAAGCAGATACGTGTTCTTGGTGAAAAATATTGTGCATGGGATTTGAAAGTTTTTAATAATCAAATAAATTTATTGTCTGCTAGACCATGTAGTTCTGGCGGCGGCTATTATCTTTCAAAAGAAGTTAAAGGCGTTTATGGACCTATAACCGAACAAGATTCAATAAATAAAATTATCAAATGTTCAGAAGAGACTATTGAAGAAATACCTCTAATAATTATGTCGCATGCTGGTCCTTCGGGTTTAGGTTCAGAACCTAAAAGCATTTGTGGGAAAGACTGGAAATCACCCTCTTTAGATTGGGGAGATAGAGATTTGTCTGCTGCTATTTCTCAAATACAAAAGAGAAGAAAAGTTGATCTTGTAATTTTTGGTCATATGCACAACCGGCTAAAAAGAAATCTTGGTTTAAGAGAGATGTTTAAAATTGATAGCAAAGGAACAATTTATTTCAATACTGCTGTAGTACCAAGATATAAAACTGATGAAGATGGGAAATTGCTAATTAATTTTTCATGGATTGAGTTTGAAAATAAGGAATTAAGGCATGTTTCTCATCGATGGTATTCAGAATCTGGTGAAATACGTGAAGAAGATAAATTTTTTTAGGATTAGATTTTTTTGTTCATATTTTAAGTATTTTTGGGCTTTTCATATCTTGAAAATAAAGTTTGAGACAAGATATAACCTGCAATTCCTGCGGCTGTAAAAGCTAAACCATTTTTAAATAAAGGTAATAAATCATTCGTTCTGGATATTATAGGTGCCAAACCAAAAATTCCAAATAACATTCCCCATAAGGGAGAAAGAAGAGCTAAAAATCCAATTGATATGACTTGACCTTCTTTTCTTGGAGCAGATGCAAAACCTGCTACTAAACCTCCAAGAATAGATGTACATAAAGTCCAAATATATTGCTCTTTGGGTAGGCCAGGGACAACTTGGCATCCTCCTCTTTCGAGGCAAATCTTTACTGAATCAATTGCATCTAATACTGCACCATCCTCACCGTGATCTTTAACATAGTATTGGTTGCCAAATCTTGTTTGAAGTTCAACCCAAAATAACCTTGGCATAAAATTAAAATAAGCCTCTCCTACATTAAAGTTCAGCAAATTTCCCCCTCTAGGATCCGCAACTATCAACAAACTTGTCTCATCTAAATCCCAATAGTCCTTTATTGCACTACCAGGTGAACTTTCAAACTGAGATAAATATTTAATTTTCCACCCACTTTCAGTTTCTAGATTGTTGAGCTTTTCCTCTAAAGATTTTTTCTGATTAGGGCTTAATGTTTTAGCTAAATCAATTACAGGTGTTTTTTCTTCTGGTAAGAGATTTGGATTATTTATAGCGAAAACGGGTTTATGTGAAATTAAAACTAATATAGATAGAAATATTCCTAATAAATAGTTAATCTTTGAAGGCATAAATAAGTTTTGTCTTTTTATATTTTCGCCGATGAATAGCTTACCCGCGAATAATCCAGATTGGTTAGTAAAAAAAATAATAAAAATGGGTGGGACTATAAGTTTTTATGATTTTATGAATTTCGCATTAAATGATCCTATTAATGGTTATTACGGCAGCGGTAAAGCTGAGTTAGGTGTTCGAGGAGATTTTGTCACATCACCAGCTTTATCTGATGATTTTGCTTTTTTGGTTGGTAAACAAATAGAAGATTGGTTGATTCAGTTCAAAAATAGTTTTTTATCTAATCAGAAATTAGCTGTAATTGAATTTGGAGCAGGAGATGGAAGCTTTATGAGTGGGTTAATTAAATATTTTTTAGAAAATAACAAGAATTTTTTGGAAGGAGTTTCTTTTGTAATTATTGAACCTAATGAAGGGATGGTAGAAAAACAAAAAAATAAATTGGAGGAATTTTTGAACTTAGGTATTGATATTTTATGGAAAGGTTTGGATGAAGTAGAGGAAAATAATATAAATGGAATAGTTCTAGCAAATGAGGTTTTGGATGCTTTGCCAGTAGAAAGAATAACCTTCGCAAAGGGAAAATTAATTCGACAAGCAGTTTCTATAGACAAAAAATCTCATAAATTATTTTTTGATAAAATGCCAATTACACGTGAATTGGAAAAAAGTTTTGAACTTGCTAAAAGTGAGTTGGGAATAACTATTCCACCTGCAGATGCTCTTGAAGGATGGACGACAGAATGGCATGTAGATAACTCAAAATGGTTAGAAGCAATTTATGGGAAAATAAATAATGGTATTTTATTGATAATTGATTACGCTAAAGAAGCTAAAAAATACTATAACTCTAAGAATTCTGATGGGACGATAGTTTCATATGAAAATCAAAAAATGAAGAATAATGTCCTAGATTCTCCTGGAAATTGCGATTTAACATCTCATGTGTGCATAGAAACTTTAATTAATGATGCTGAGAATCTTGGATTTAATACTGATGGAATAACTAAACAAGGCGAGGCTTTGTTGGCGCTTGGATTGGCAGAGAGACTTTATGGGATTCAGAAAGAATTTAAGGAGGATTTATCAAATGCTCTTTTAAGAAGAGAGGCATTACTTAGACTCGTAGATCCTGTTTGTTTAGGTGATTTCAAGTGGTTTGTTTTTAAAAAGTTTAATGAGAAGAAAATGAATATAAATTCAACCTGCTTGCGTTAAGAAAAAAATTTTAAAAATAATGAATCTTCTACGTCATCATATATATCAACAGCACCAATTTCTTTCGGTAATATAAATCTCATTTTGCCATCACGAACTTTTTTATCGCCCATAAGTATTGTTAGAACGTCTTCTTTATTTATTTTGGGGATCTCGGTAGGAAGATCGTAACTCTCTAATAGAATTTTCTGCCTTTCTAATTCTTCTTTAGACCATAACCCCTTCTCAATTGCTATTTTACCTGCAATATTCATACCAATTGATATTGCCTCACCATGTAGAAATTTGCCGTATCCACATAAATTTTCAATAACGTGACCAAAAGAATGACCATAATTCAATATTGCTCTAACACCATTTTCATGTTCGTCTTGAGAAACAATATGAGACTTTGTTTTAATTGAACTATTAATTATTTTAATTAGATATTCATTTTTGAGATTTATAAGTTCATTTTTGTTTTTTTCAATTTCTAAGTATTTGAAAAGTTCTTTATCTCTTATTACTCCGTATTTTATTACTTCGGCCATGCCTGCACTAAATTCTCTTTTGGGCAAACTTTTTAAAGTTTCTGGATCAATAAAAACTGCTTTAGGTTGATTGAAAGCTCCAATTAAATTCTTACCTTTTGGATGATTTACTCCTGTTTTTCCTCCCACAGATGAATCAACCATTGATAATAATGTTGTTGGAATCTGAATATATTCGATACCTCTCAGCCAAGTCG
Source organism: Prochlorococcus sp. MIT 1304 (assembly GCF_047305015.1). Lineage (NCBI taxonomy): Bacteria > Bacillati > Cyanobacteriota > Cyanophyceae > Synechococcales > Prochlorococcaceae > Prochlorococcus > Prochlorococcus sp. MIT 1304. Next base: position 1,154,877 of record NZ_CP138974.1, read on the forward strand.
CAGCTGCAAAACCACTTACATCTCCAACAATTCCTCCTCCAAGGGCAATAATTATTGAATTTCTATCTAAGCCAAATTCAAATGCTACATCATATATTTCACTTAAGGTTTTTAAGTTTTTATATGATTCTCCAGCCTTGATAAGGACCATTTTGGCCTGAAATTTATTATCTTTTAAATTATTTAAAAATTTTTCTCCATATAAGTTTGATATTTCTTCATTTGAAATCACAAGTATTTTTCTATTCTTTGTTATTCCAATTTTTAAAAGTTCTTCGCTGATATTATTCAGTATCCCTGCTTCTAGAGTTACTTCATATGACTTATCACCTAATGGGACTAATATTTTTCTCTTATTCACAATTGATTACCTAGTTAAAATTTATAAATATTTGGTATTAAATACTTTATATATTAGCAAAATCTAAGCTCTAGATCCTTAAAAATTCAGTTGTTAAGAATTAGAAATGGTAATAAAATCATGCTATGAGTTTAAAAAAAAATATAAACGATTTTAAGAAAAATTATTCCCTGGGAATAATTGGAGGTGGTCAATTGGCTTTGATGTTAACCGAGGCAGCAAAAAAAAGAGATCTTGAAGTATGTGTGCAAACAAAATCTTGTGATGATCCTGCTGGGTTAAAAGCAGATCATGTCATAGAAGCTGATCCTTTAAAGATAAGAGGTAATAAATCATTAATTAATGAGTGTGAAAAAATAATTTTTGAAAATGAATGGATAAAAATTGATAAATTAAATTTAATTGACAATAAAGATATTTTTGTTCCAAGCCTTAATGCAATTAAGCCATTAGTAGATAGGTTTTCTCAAAAAAAATTAATAGAAAGAATGAATATTCCCTGCCCAAAATGGATAAGTATTGAAGATTTTAAAAATCTCTCGGATCAGGAAATCAATAATTGGACTTTTCCTCTAATGGCAAAATCAAATAAAGGTGGATATGACGGCAAAGGGAACAGAAAAATAAAGACAAAAGAAGATTTAGATTCTTTTTTAAAAGAGAACAATTCTAATGAATGGTTAATAGAAGAATGGATAGAGTATGAAAAAGAACTGGCTCTTGTTGGTTCGAGAGATAGGACCGGTAAGATAAGATTCTTTCCAATAGTTGAGACGTTCCAATCAAACCACGTTTGTGATTGGGTTCTTGCCCCTGGAACAAATGAATATGATTTGAACTTATTTGCAATAAATATTTTCTCTTCAATAGTCAATGAACTTAATTACGTTGGAGTTTTAGCTATTGAATTCTTCTATGGAGATAATGGTCTTTTAATTAATGAAATAGCTCCTAGAACACATAACTCAGCTCATTTCTCTATTGAAGCTTGCACTTCAAGTCAGTTTGATCAATATGTTTGCATTTCTTCTGGGATAATGCCACCTGAAATTAAAATGAACTGTGAAGGTGCAATTATGATAAATTTACTGGGTTTAAAAAAGAATTTCCCAATCTCAATGGAAACCAGAATTAAAATGTTATCTGAAATTGAGGGTTCTAATATTCATTGTTATGGCAAATCTCGCGAAATTCTGGGAAGAAAAATGGCTCACATCACATTTTTATTAAATGGTAAAACGCATTTAGAAAGATATGATGAAGCTCAAATTTTATTAACTATGGTAAGAGACATTTGGCCATCTCCAAATGCATAAAAAAATAAGTTAGAGTTAGATTACTGGATCTTTGGTTAAGTTCTTCTTTATGTGCTCTGATCTGACTCTCTTTCGACATGAGGAGACTGTCGTGATGCGGTAGTAAACCGATCTTGTAATCGGAAACGAAAGCCCACTTTGAATCCTCTTCTGGCATTTCCAGGTCGATGCAGCAGAGAACTGACGGGGATCCGGTATTACCTATCAAAATGCCTGTTATAACAGGTTTTTGGTGGGTATTTTATTTTTTTGGAATAACTGAGCTGTTTTAATTTTCTATAAGTGCAAATAATTTATTTGCCAAAATACTTGACGTTCCATTTCTAATGCATTTATATTAATAGTACACATGTATTACTGAGTAATGACTTTAGGAGGAGCTAATGTTTGGACTAATTTTTCTTACGGTTATCGTAATGAGTCCCCAAGTGGTTGGTTGCTTAGCCCAGACCGCACCAGATTAATTTTATTTATAAGGAATAAAAAATCTCCAAGAAATAGTATGAGGATTTTTGCTCATACATATTATGCCAATGATCTTGGTGAGCCAATGGCAATTAAATCATCCACTCAAATGTATTTGGATAATGCTTGGGATAAATGGCATGACCTTCAACTAGAAGGTTGGACTTTTGAAGAACTTGAATTACCTGAATCTGTATGACTAACTTAAATCCAATCAAAAAGAAATTATCAAAAGTAGATAGAAAGATATCTATGCAAGACCCATCTAAATTATTAGCAGAATTTTTTAATGGTGTTGTCATTGAACTTGATGAAGAATATAAATATGACTCATAAAGAATTGATAGATCAAGTTTCCGCAAATTTATTTAAACAAAGTGGAAAGTTAGAAAGCAGAAGATCTTGGTTGGCAATGAGAAATTATCTTGAACAATTAGATACCGAACAACTTAAATCCATGCTTAAGGACCATGGATAATTAAAAACTTTATTTAGTTTTTATTTTTTTCTTAATTCTTAGAAAACCATAAGTTGCAAAGCCAATCAAAAACATATCCAAGTAAATATGCCAAGTAGGAAAAATCTGGTGTATTAATTCCATTAACGTTTTATTGCCACCTGCCAATAAGGATAATCTAAATTTGATTTTTCTCTAATCAGTTGTAATTTTCTAGAATTTATTTTTACTACTATTCCATCTGTTGGATATTCACTAAAAAGCTTCCCTTCTAACCATCGTTTTCTAAATACTTCAACTTGGCTCGTAAAGTTGCATGAAATATCCTGAGGGATCTTGAAGCCAAGCTTAGAAAGACTCTTTTTGGACTCATATTGGTTAAGTGTTGAATTAAGTATTTGAAATGCGCAGAAGCTAAGACTTTGAGAAAATCCTTCTTTAGCTCTTAGAAATCCAGAAGCGATTCTCTGGGAGATATTTGGACTTTGGTTAGGTGCGTATAATTCACCTCTAACTTGAAGAACTCCTTGTAAAGGGAGATTATTGGGAATGTCTTGGATTTTAATAAGTTTACTAGTAACATCTGTTCCTTTTCTTGAAATTGCTTTTTCCAATGTTCCATCCCTATATTGCAAAGCAACAGCACAACCATCAATTTTTGGTTCAATTAATAATCTGGTATCTGCTAATAATCCTTTCAAAAATTCATCTATTGAATCCTTTTCCAATGAAGGTAAAACTAGTTTATTTTTCTTTTTAAAGTAATCACAATTAGGGTTTGTTCTCAATAAATTTTTTTCAAGTTGGTCGAACTGCTTATCAGAGATTAAAGCATTACCGTTTCTATAATTATCGTCATACCATTCAATTCGTTCTTCTAAATAAGTCTTCATTTAATACGATGGCTTAAGTTTTTGGATAGTTATCCAACTTGGTTTATCCATAATCCATTTTTCTCTATCTTCATATTTAACAGTCCATAAAAGAAATGAAGAAATTTCTTTTAGAGTTATGCCAACCAAATATCTTGTTTTTTGACTTATTGATATAAATCCAGATAATAATATTAATAAAATAAGTTTAAGCATATTTTTAATCATTTAAAAACTCAGAGTAATTTTGCGAACTTTTTAATTAATGCAATTCTTATAACCTTCAATCTTTGCTAGTTCATCAATATTTAAACCTGTTTCTTCTAGTAAAGTTTCTCCTATATCGTCCTTATTAAATTTAGTTAAAGCTCCTTTAGTAGAGTACTTAATACATTGGTTTTTGTATTTTGCTTCTTTGACAACAGGAGATAAATAAAAACCAAACAAGATGATAAAAGCTCCATAGGTTACAACTTTTCTATGGTTTTTCCACCATTCATAAAATTTATTCGACACGAAAAATAAATGACTTTTTTCTATTTTAAATTGACTGTCAACAGATTACTTTAGAAATTTCAGGATTGGTTAATTTATTGTTTTTTCATTAATAGATTTAACCCAAGAATAATATCTTGATTTTCTAATCCTTTGCTCTTTCGAGACTAATCTATCCGCAGATTCTAGGGGTGATTCTCCTTTCTCAACTTTTGTTGTAATAGAAATACCAAAACCTTTTGCTTCAATTTTTGCAATGCCACCCTCTAAAAAAAATAAGAAAGACCAACCTTTATTCCATCCTAAATAGAAGGGATTTCGATACATTGCATTTTTTTTGGAGATACTCTTTCAATGATATTTTCCTTTTCAAGGAGTTACTTGTATTCACTATTACCAAATAAGAATTTTACGGCTGATTATTTCTAGAAAGTAATTTTAGTATTTAAATGATTAGCAGAGGAATACTTGACGTCTACGAATAGTACATTTATATTATTAGTACAAACGTATTATCCTTATGACTTCAGGAGTCGCTAATGTTCGGACTTATTTTTATTGTGGCAGCTTTATTGACCCCCCAACTGGCTGGTTATTTAACAAAAAAAGTGGTTTATTAATTTTTTTTGAGAGTTATAAGAAATCTGTATCTAATAACTTAAAAGTATATACTCATCTTTTCTATGCAAATGAATTAGGTGAACCAGCCCAAATTAAAAATTCAAGACTTCATTCTATTGAGTGCGCTTGTGAAACATGGAATGAATTAATTTCAGGAGGTTGGCAAATTGTTACTAATAAATTCCAGTAATAATGATCAATGTAAATCCGTCAAAATGGGAATATCTAAAAGAATCTACCCTAAAACGAAAACGAACAAAGATTTGTATTACTTGCAATCACTTTCGCTACAGCACTACAGAAACTTTTGCTACTATCTTGATCTGTCCAAAATACGAAAAACGCATACCACAGGGTGATCATTTACTTAAAGGTTGTGAGTATTGGCAAAAAAATAGGACGATATTTTCTCTTGAAGTATCTTAATTATTCTCTAAATAAACTTCTCTAGCTAGAGATATTTAATTATGTAAACAAAGCATTATTTTATACAACTTAAAAAATTATTTTTAAGTAATTTTGAAACATGATTCAATTCTATTTTTCCATATTTTTATTAGTTGTGCTTACATTTTTTGCACTTTTACTGGATGCACCAGAATTGGCTTCTTTAATTCAAACATTTTAGTAAATAATAAATCAGCATTTTTACTGATTTACCTTCTTCACAGGTAAGGAGTAAGTTTAACTTGTTGAATAGGAGGGATCTTATGATTGACAGTCCACCAGAGGAGTTTAATTATAAAATTTAAATCTAAATAAAACTAATGCTAAATCTGGAATGAATCTTCTATTTGAGATTCATTCCTTTTTAATTACTTTCTAAAAAATGTAAATTATCAATAATTAATTTTAAAAGTAAAAAATCTATTCATTTTAAAATGATTTAGGCCAAAGTCTATTCTTAGATAGTGGCTAACTTTACCTGAATCCAAAACCATTTTTTTGTTCTTCTTTTTCTTCCCATTCATTAATAATTAGTTTTAGTAAATTTTTAAGTTCTGAATTCGAAGCATCAGTGTCTTTTTGAAGATTTATACAAATGTTTTTTATTTCCTCAAAAGCATTATCAATTAATATTGTTTTTTGATCTGGATTAGCCATAGAATCTTAAAATGCTCCATTACAGTTGAATCCACTGCAGTTAATAACCCTAAAAATATTCATTACAAAGTTGTGGAATCTTTCATCATAAAAAAATGCCCAGGTTGTAAATATAGCAAATCCAGAAACAGCAAAAGCAGCATATTGAAGCCAATGTATTCCATAGCTGTCCAATCCATTTTTATCAAAATCAGAATTACTCAATTGCCTTTTTACTTATAATAAAAATTTTTTTTTAAAAAGGAGAGATTTTTTTGAACGAAAGATTTATTTTTTTCTTTAAGACATTAACTTATTGATGTTTTAAATAAAACCAGGTATTATCCACCCAAAAAAACCGTAGTTTATTATCAAAGCTAAAAAACCAATCATAGCTAATCTCCCATTTGTTATTTCAGCATTTTTCCAAAATTTACCCATGTAGTTTTTAATTTTTTTCGAATTTCTATCTATCAAATAATTTGGTTCTAAAGGTTCCTGCAATCTTTTGATTGCGTATAAGGAAAATTGAATTGTAATTGCGATGATAACAACTATAAAACTAGTAAGTGCATCCATTTTTAGATTTCATTTGTGATCATTTAGTAAGCCAAAAAGTGAATGACATTTGTAAGTATCCAACATTTCCTAATTCCGCTTTATTGTCAGAGGAAACTTAACTTGAATTATTAATTAATGTAACATATTTAAAAAAAATTAGTATGAATTCTTACTTTTTCTTAGGATTTCAGATTTTAAAGAACTTTAATGTTACATTTATGTGTCAGATTTCCAAGAGTAGTCTTTATTAAATTGCAATATTAGATCTAAAGACTTTTCTCTAAGTTAGATAGAGTATCGAAATTTCTATAGGAATTTATTTTCAATATTATTTATTTAAATTAATTTTTAGTAACTAGAAATTATTATTTTTGTTTGATTTCTGGAAGGTAAAATTTATTGCCTAATGTATAACCAATTGACATAAGTACGAACCCGATAAGTTGAGGTAAATGAGAATTTGCAAGAGAGATTTTTTCAATCATTTCTCAATCTATAAAATAATATATTAATAAAAAAATTTTAATTGTGTAAATCTATTTTTTTTTGGATTCTTTAATTTCCCCAGATTTTTTTAGTGAATTAACAAGTCTTTCATTTTCTGTTTTTAAATTTTCTAATGCAGATTTTGTGAATTGTTCTTTAGCCTCAAATTTTGCTGAACTTATAACTTTTTTATTAGGCAGTTTTTTCTTCGGTTCTGACTTCATATTAAACAAGTTTTAAAAAGCTTAGAAGTTATTTTTTTGTATTAGGTATTATTTTTTACAGTTTACTGGTTAATAATATTTGTTTACATAAACAAATTAAACTTTATCTTTTGGGAGCCTTAACCATCCAGTAGTCCATTCTGATTTAAGTTTTGCCCATGAAATCCTTTTAATATCTTTTTTATTTTTGGTAGGAAAAATATCAACCCACCTATCTTCATTTTTTCCACCATAAGCTTTAACTTGAAAATGCCTATTTCCATTTATAGTTTTTGGTGCTGTCCAACACAAAGTAGGAGGCCATTTCATGAGAAATTTTAGAACTTATAAAAACTAAAGGTTGCTTTGCCCTGTCAAAACCAAACCATAATATGCAATCGTACCAATAATCAGCACTATACCTAGTATCCTAATAATCATGATTTAATATTTTTAAATTCAAGTTATCTTAAAGAAGTTTTATAAATTTGAGTTGAAGATTTAATATTTTCTAATTTTTCTTTTTTTTATTTCTAACTAACGAGTGGCAAGATTCAGGATGCCATTCATTTTGTATCTTGCCAATAAAATCATAAATAAATGAATCCGGACATCCAGTTTTTTTTTGAAGTTCTGAAAGTTCTTCTTTAATGAATTCATATACACTCGTTATTACCCCTAAATTTTCTTCTTGGGAGGGAGCCCATTTTTTATTCTCCATTAACTTTTTTTCAATTATTTTCCACAATATCGTAATAGGTTATGTCTCCATAATCAGCATCTGAACAACAAATATCTCCATATAGTTCCTCTAACAAATCGTACGCATCTGAATATTTATCAAAACTTTGAGTTGTTAATTCGTCATCTTTCCCATCAATTCTAATTATTTTGTAGGTCATTTTTTACTTAGATGCAAAAAGTATTTTTTGATTCATTAGATCATTTTATAAGTAAAAATCTTATTTAGGAGTATTTGTTGGGTAAAGCTTCTGAATTTTATTTTTCTGAATTTCTATTTTTCTTCTTTCATATTTTTTTGCCATTATTTTTCTGATAAATAATTGTGGGATAAGCCAAACTAATGCAATAGCTATAGCCATGAAAGCGGGATTTCTCCACGTTAACCTAATAATCTCTTGTATAAATTCTTGATTGATAATTTCCATACATTAAATTTTGATGATAAAAATATCTTTGCTTTTTTTATAAAATCTTTTAAATTTCATAACCCATCATAACCTTTAAAAAATCTAGTAAGGAATTTTATAAATTTTTTCTTTTTCTAGTTCTTTTTCTTTATATATTTGAGTTTAGATTAATTTTTATTTTTTAGTTTAGAGATGTCGACTTATCTAATTACAGGATCAAATAGAGGTATTGGATTAGAACTATGTAGGCAAATTCATAAGAGGGGAGATAATGTAATTGCAACGTGTAGGAAAGCTTCAAAAGAACTTAGGGATTTAGGTGTGAGAATTGAAGAGAATATAGAAATTTCTTCTTATGAGTCGATAACAAACTTGTGTAAAAAACTATCTGGAGTTAATTTAGATTGCATAATTCATAATGCAGGAATTTATGAATTTAATTCTTTTGAAAACTTGGATAAAAAAAGTATTTTGCGGCAATTTGAAGTCAATGCATTGAGCCCAATATGTATGACTCAATCACTTAAACATTTTTTAAAAAGATCTTCTAAAGTTGCTTTTATCACAAGTAGAATGGGATCTATTGAAGATAATACATCTGGAAGTTCTTATGGTTACAGGATGTCTAAAGTCGCTTTGTCCATGGCAGCAAAATCACTTTCTGTAGATTTATCAAAAGAAGATATTTATGTAGCTATTTTGCATCCTGGGTTAGTGAGTACAAGAATGACTGGCTTTACAAGTAATGGAATTAGTCCTGAAGAATCAGCAAATGGCCTTTTAAAACGTATAGATTCTTTAAATAAAAATAACTCGGGTTCGTTTTGGCATGCCAACGGAGAAGTTTTACCTTGGTAAAATCTATATTTTTATTTTTAAGAGGGTTATATTGTTAATTTGTTAAAAAACTTTTAAATTTTTAACGAATTTCTTTCTTTGTTTAATTCTTTTAGTTATCTTTAAAAAAACATTAGTAAAGGAGGTGATTCATTGTCGTATCTACCGAAAAATGCGGTTATTAAAGGGGCCGTGAATTCAGTATCTTCATCACATTTATCGGTCTCTTTTTCTTTGATTAAGAAAAAAGGTTTTATAATCAATAGATTTATATAAATCAGTTACTTAATATTTAAAAGCTCTGCATCTCGTGAAGTTGCAGAGCTTTTTTTATGAATTTAAATAGTCTTTTAAAATTTACTCTATCTTTTTTGGCCGAAGTAAATTAAGGCTAAAAAAGATAAAGTGCTTACCAAAGCAATTAAGTACCATCCAGTTGAGGAGTTGCTAGTTACTTCGGTCATTTATTTTGATTCATCGGAGGAATTGATTATTTGAGTGAAAATCACAATTGATATCATTAAAAAAACTAAAAGGATGTAAGTTACGTTCATTTATAGAAAAATGCTAATTATCAAAAAAATTATTCCTAGAACTACCGTAAGAATGGCTCCATCTACTAACAAGTCTTTCCATGTATAACTTTTAAGCATCCTAGTTTTATCTTCTTCACTCATAAGGTTCTTTAACCACGTCCAATCTAAAAGCTGTGTCAATGCAACACCAAATATTAAATGACCAAACAAAATACCAATTAGATCAATTCTAGAAATATTTTTAGTGAGACTTGTAATAATAAAAAAGTCCACTAGCTTTTTTCTTTATTAGATAAGGCACCACCTTCTTCTTTGTATTTTTCCCAAGCTTCGCTTATTTTTGCTTTAGAGAAATTTTGTTTTCCCTCAGAGAATTTATTTTTGAGGTTATTTAAACTATTAGTCAGTTCTTTTTTTGTTGGTTCATCAAGAAAGTTTGATGTTAATTTCCATAAATACCAGCTACTAGCTAGAAGAAGGATTAATCCGAGTAATTGCATATTAGTTTTTTACCATCCTACAACTTTTCAAATGGTTTCGATAAATTAATTTATTTAATACCTGCAGAAATTTTTTGACTTAAATAAAAATTAAAACTTTAACCAGTGGAAAAATATTCTATCCAGCAGCCATATAGTTAGACCCCCTTCTAGGAAAGCTAACCAATACATCCCATAATCAGAAAATCCCATTTGTTTTTTTACTGTTTTTATTAATTTTTTGTGAGCTTGAATGAGATCTTTCATGAACAATCAAATATTTTTAAACCTGCTGAATTTCTTTAACTAAAAAACCCTTCCCATAGCAGGATAGACATGTTTTAGTCTCATCTAATGAAATTCTTAGAAAACCCGCTCCATTACATCTAAAGCAATTTACTTTAGTGTTTGAATAGATTTTTGATTTAATTTTAGCAGCACGATTTAAGTAAGAAACAGTTTCTTTACGACCGTTTGCTTTGGCGGCTTTGTTTAAAAGCTTTTTGTAGTTGACTTTTAGTTCTTGGATATTCATCTTTTATAGAAACTATGATGCGAATACAGGAAAAGTAAATGTTTAAATAATTTTGAAAAATTTTTCTCGTTTATATTTCTAATACGATCTCTTACTGAGATTTAAATAATATAACTAGGATTTGGTTTATATGTTTACTATCTGGAGTAATTAGATTGTATATTTAATAGAAATTTTATATTTAACAAACTAAAACTTTTCTGGGTGATCATATAAGAGAAAAATTCTCGTCTTTGAAAGGAAGCTTAAATAATTGATTGTTTAAAAAGTATTTAAAAGCTCTAGTACATCATCCAGCCTTTTTTAGGTTTTTAACTAAAAAATCATTTTCATTAGTAAGAACTTCAAGCTTAGATTTTTCCAACTCTTTTTTGATTTCGGGATTTAAATCCTTTTTTGCCTCGTTTAGATTCATAGGATTTTTGCCTAAAATTTATTTAAAAGACATTTGAGATCATAGTGATCCCAAAAAAAAATTGTGGATAGTTTTTTAAAAAAAGAAGACTATATTTTATTTTGCACATAGAAATTCAAATTTAATCAACATATTGTGGAAAACCCTGTTGAAAAACGCTTAAAAAGTGGATAACTCTTCGGGAGCATTATCAAAACTAGCTTTTCAGGAAAACTTTTTAAGTATTAATACTTCATCAAAAAAAATAAAATATAGTTTAAAAAGTAACATAATCTCTTGTTATAACTATGGGATCATTACTTTTAATAAAAAGATTATTTATCTATACGAGAAGCTCATGTTGATAAAAAATTCTGAAAGTTTTTTCTTAATGATGTATCAAATTGAAAATTAAAGTGAAGAAAAATCAATCTAAACTTGAAATTTTTAATTTTTGTCATAGCTGATTAAAAATTGATTAATTCGGTTTTCTCTATGCAAATATTTCTCGAACTAAAACTTAATCAAATAAATTTAATTAAGTTAATTATTCAAAATGACAGAAGAAAAAAAGGATTCAAAAAAATGTTCTGGAAAGAAAAACATTATGTTTGCTTATGGTTTTATACAACTGGGATCTAGTTTTGTATCTGCAATAGCTTTAGCTGCAATAGCTTTTGGATTCTGTTCATTAAAAAAAGAGTCTAAACTTTTCAATGAATGTGTTGCCGAAATTATTGAAGATGGTGGTACCAAATCAGAGGCGGTAAGGTATTGCAATGGGGGCAATTAAAAGCCTCTCACAGAAAAATTAAATGGATTCGACAAGTGATTTGATTATCGACTCATTAAAAGAGGAACCAATTGGAGAAACTAATCACTTTATTTGGTTCATAACAGATATTGGTATTGCTGCCTTATTTAAAAGAGAGGAAAACTTCGAAACTTATAATTCTAATGTCGATATTGAAGCAAATATAATTGGTTTGGATATAACTAAAGAGGAAAAAGAGTATCTCAAAATAAAAGAAAGACAGCTCTTCTTGTTTTATTCATAATCTAGGATTTAGTTCTTGATTTAATAGGATGGCTCAAGGTGAAAATTAGGCTCTTTAATATTATTATCGCTAATTAATTCGTAGGTAAGCTCTTTATTTAGGGCATTTATATAAGATGTATAAAGTTTCCCCCAAACAAATTCAAATTCATCTTTACTTAAATTCTTGAAAAGAATTTCTCCTTTGAAGTAAATGTGATAAGAATCATTCATTATGGAAAATTAATCTTATTCTTTTTAACGCAGTTATATTTGTATGTAGTATTAGGTGCTACTAAAAAGAAATTTATATTTAGAAGTTAGAAATACTTTTAAACCATCCTTGTATTCATTTTTTGTTTTTTGAATAATCCGACTGTCTCATCAAGATCCATACACGGCTGAATGCTTATATCCATTAACCTTCTCCAGGGATGCCATTGCTTCCAAATTGTCTCAAGAGAATCTGCACTCACTACAGAATGTCCAATCCCATTTTGAACCATAAAAATCCAAGAATGAACCTCATAGTTTTCAGGTCTGTTTTGGGGACCACCCGATTCGTACCAATTAATTAGCATTTCTGCCCCTTCTTCTTGATCCTCTCCATCTGTAAATTCGTAGGAAATCAAATACCTTTGCATATAGATTATTATTAAATCTCTAAACTATTTTAACTCTAGATTTAGATATTGCCTCCCAATTTAATTAATGCTATGAAGTTTATAGAAATGATTGTTTTAAATGATCGAAAGATTTGGGAAAATTAAAAAAAATATTTTCACTAATTTATCTTTTATAAATAAGACAATCTTGAAGTATTTTCAAAACCATGATCTGTTCGTATAGCTCCAATTAACAGATAAAATTTGATACTTTTTAAAATACCCTAAATTAGTTACCATATTTGTACTGTACAGATACCAATGATAGATAAAAAAGATCAAAGAAATCCAATTGATAATTTAGAGTATGAAAAAGTTTTAGAAGAAGAAATATTTAATTCGTACGAAAGTAAATTTCAGAAAGATACTGAAGAAGATATTAAAAAGATTAAATTCTACAGACTTAAAAGAACTCCATTAGAGATACTAAATAGGTCATTTTTCTTTTTCTTTATTGGAAGTTTTCTTTTCTCTTTGTTTTTAGCTTATTCAGAAAGTAAGTTGTGGTTCATACTTTATGTAATAAGTGCATTGTCATGTGTTTTCTATACTCCTAATAGGAAAGCACTTAAAGAATTAATAGCAGCTTGGCCAAATATAGAGGATCTCATTAAGGGGAGGAGTTTGTGGAGAAAAGGCAAGTAAATAGATTATGAAACCTTTAAATGCATTTAAAAAGTGGTTATTAAATATTCTTGTGCCATACATAGAGGGCACCAACAAGAAAAAAGAGGATAAAAAATGAGTTTAATAAAGGTTGGAATTATTGTTGAAATATTTTTGTTTGTGGGAGTTTTTTTATGGGTTAGGAAACTAAATAGTAAACAAAATAGGCAACCATCTCTATCAAAAAAAACAATAAAAAATCTCAAATTTTAGAATTTTGATCACAAAATAAGGATTCTTTATAAAGAGATCAAATTTATGGGAAAAATCTTTACTTATTTTCTCTCACTTTGTGTATGAAATCGGTTAGAACATCTATATCGTTTTAAAAAATATGGTTTCTTCCATTCAAGGTCTTGCTCCAATTACTAACCCATTAAATAGTGTCTTAATTGAAAAAAAACTAATAAATGTTGATCAGAAGTTTATTCAACTTGTTTCTCTGGCAGAAGGTTTACCTCGAACAGAAGTTATTGAAAGTGGAAGGAATTATTGGAGAGGTGTTTGTAGAAGCTTAATTTTTAGATTTCCTGATGACCTTGAAATTTTAAAGCTTGATGTAAGAAGTTATATAGATAGATCAAAAGGAATCATTCAAATAAGATCTGCAGCAAGATTAGGGCAATCAGATTTAGGCGTTAATCTAAGAAGAGTGGAATACTTGTTTAATCAATTAGAGAAATTTTAATTAATCTGTTTTTATAAATTTAAGGTTCTTTTTACTAAATAGTTGTGCTTTAATTCATAAGAATGTTTGAATTGCCATGGTAAAGATAATCTTAGTTGGAATAATTGTAGCGCTTGTATATTCTCAACCTGATCTTCGTCTTACAGTCGCTGATTGGTTAAAAGCAGCTTCTGATTTTCTTATTGAATCAGTACAAGTAAAACCTTGAATTAATTTTTAATGAAGTATTAAAAAAGACCTGAAACAGTAATCATTTGTTTAATGCATATAGCTACGAAAATAAATATTATTATCCTGCTTAATATATATTTCACTTAAACAAATAAATAGTTTTAGGAACATAATAGAAAATTTTTTTGAAATTTTTGAATAGTTAACGATAATAAGGGATATGAAGCTTAGATTATTTGAGTTCTATTTTATTAAAGACTATTTAAGGCCTTGGTTTGGTCTTATTTATTCTTTATTCTTTCTGTTTTTTTTAGGTGCAATTGGCTATCGAATAACAGAGGGATGGGAATGGAGTGATTGCTTATGGATGGTTCTGATCACAATAACCACTATTGGTTTTGGAGAAGTTCAACCTTTAAGCCCTGAAGGCAGGATAGTAACTGTTTTAGTAATCGTAGGCGGATTGATCTTTATTCAATTTACCTTTCAAAAAGCTGTTAGATTATTCGAATCCGGCTATTTTCAAAGAGTAAACGAATTACGTTTTAAAAGACTTCTTAGAAAAATGGAAAATCATGTAATTTTGTGCGGATATGGGAGGGTAGGTCAGGAAATATCTAACCAAATAAAAACGCAAAATATTCCAATTATTGTTGTTGAGAGCGATGAAGATAGAAAAAAGATTGCTGAAGAAAATGGTTTAGAAGTTCTTTGCGCTGATGCAACTCTTGACGAGACTTTAAAACTAGCAGGATTAGAAAAATGCAAAAGTTTGGTCGTCACTTTACCTAATGATGCTGCAAATTTATATGTAGTTTTGAGTGCTAAAGGGATAAGAAGTTCTATAAGAGTAATTGCAAGAGCTGGAACTGAAGAAGCCGCAAGTAAATTGAGATTAGCTGGAGCAAGTATAGTCGTAAGCCCTTATATAGCTGCAGGAAGAGCAATGGCATCAATGGCTTTAAGACCAATTGCTATTGATTTTCTAGATCTACTTGCAGGAAGTGAATGTGAAATTGAAGAATTTGAATTAAGTAATGATATTAGTCTTTTTGAAACAGCAGAGAAAAGATCACTTTCTGAACTTGGAATAGGTAAAAAAAGCGGTGCAAAAATATTAGCCATTAAAGAAAATGAAAAGTTGTTCACTAATCCTGGAGGTAATTTCATACTTCAACCAGGTCAAGTATTAATAGCCTTTGGTAGTAAAGAACAGCTAAATATTTTGAATGGTCTGTTAGGTAATCTTGTTGTAGCAGTAGAGCTATTAAAGTAGATAGATCGAGATTCAGAATTAATTGCTAAATTGATTGTGGGTGGAAAAAATCAAATGAAAATATTTAAATTTCTATTTGTAATTCCTTTAATAACTTTAATAATTATTTTTCAAACCTCTTTGCAAAATAGATATCTAATGGCTTCTGATATTAGAGATGGAGAAACAATTTTTAGAAATGTCTGTGCAGGCTGCCATGTAAGAGGTGGATCAGTCGTTCTCAAAGGTTCTAAATCATTAAAACTTTCCGACCTTGAAAAAAGAGGAATAGCAGATGTAAATTCAATAACAATAATTGCGAATGAAGGGATTGGTTTTATGAAAGGTTATAAAAATAAATTGAATGATGGAGAAGATAAGGTTCTTGCACAATGGATTATTCAAAATGCAGAAAAGGGTTGGAAGTAAATGAAAAGAATACTTCTTGCATCATTTTTATTTCTATTAGCTGAATATTCTTTTGCTGAGGAATTAATTAATTACACAATTACATCTGATTCTCAAACAAATACTTTAGAAGGTGATTTAGAGGCCAAGGGGAATGTAGTTATTAAGAAGTAGTAATGGAAATTTTGAGGCTTATTCGGACAAGCTTTCTTATGATAAGGATGGAAAATTTCTAAAACTTACAGGAAATGTATCTGTAAAAAACTTAGAATCTGAAGGAATATCCATTGAAGAAACATCTGGAGATGAGTTGATTATATTTACTGATAAAGGACTTTATGAATTCAAATCTCAAAATAAAAATAGAGTAAAAACAAAAATTAAATTCTAAATAAAGAGTTGATATTTAATTTCTAGCTGATCTCTTAATGCAGAGATATACATAATTATTATTTATATCAAAATAATTTGATTAATAAATCTTGAAATTTTTAAATTAACTTTTGGCTGTAATTTATATTTGACATTATTATTACTCATTAAAAGTGGGCATTTTCAAAAAAGTCCTTATTTTATCTTCTGCTATCTCATTAGTTCTCTCTCAAGAAGCGATTGCTTCAAAAAGATTGAGCGGAGCAGGTGCTACATTTCCCTCGAAAATTTATACTAGGTGGTTTTTTGACTTAGCCAAATCTGGTGGACCAAGGGTTAATTACCAAGCAGTTGGTTCGGGCTCTGGAAGAAAAGCTTTTATAGACCAAACTGTAAACTTTGGTGCATCAGATGATCCTATGAAAGATTCTGATATAGAGAAAGTAACTAGAGGACTAGTTCAAATACCTATGGTTGGTGGAACTATTGCTTTTGGTTATAACTATGATTGCGATTTGAAACTTACACAAGAGCAAGCAGTACGAGTTGCAATGGGTATGGTTAAAAACTGGAAAGAATTAGGTTGTAAATCAGGAAAGTTAACTTGGACCCATCGTTCTGATGGTTCAGGAACTACTAAGGCTTTCACAAATTCTATGGAAGCATTTTCACCAACATGGACTTTAGGAACTGGTAAATCAGTAAAGTGGCCAGCAGGCGTTGGAGCAAAAGGTAATGCCGGTGTTGCAGGTGTAATTCAAAACACTCCAGGCGCAATTGGTTATGTAAATCAGTCATATATTAAAGGTAATGTTAAGGCTGCTGCGATTCAAAATCTTTCAGGTGAGTTTCTAAAACCATCTGCAGAGGCAGGAGCTAAGGCTCTTAATGGTATTACTTTAGATGAAAATCTTGCGGGTAAAAATCCTAATCCAACAGCAAAAGGCGCGTACCCTATCGCTTCATTGACATGGATACTTGCTTACGAAAAAGGTAATGGTAGAAACACTAAAGCAATAAAACAAGCCTTTAATACATTATTAAGTGATGAGTATCAAGATAAGGCTTCATCCCTTGGATTTATTCCCTTAAAAGGGAATATCCTTTTAAAATCAAGAGCTGCCGTTGAAAAAATAGGTAGTTAAATTTTTTAATAGATGTCAAATTATCATGACTTTCATATACCTTTAAGTCCTCTTAAAGTCTTTTACAGCATTTAGTAGTAGATTTATAGAGATATTCTTTTTTTAATGGAAGAGAAATTAACTCTTTTCAAGAATCGTAAAAGATTCGGTATCGAAAAAAATATAGATATTATCTTCAAAAATACTGCCCTAGTCTTGTCTAGTTTCGTAGCAATAATACTTTTAGGAATTATTTTAGTAGTCTTTTTTCAGTCATTTGAATCCTTTTCAAGGTATGGCTTGAAGTTTTTAATAACCTCTGAATGGAATCCTGTAAAAGATGAATACGGAGCTTTTACCGCAATATATGGCACATTAGTAACCTCATTTCTTTCGTTATTAATAACTATCCCTTTGGGCGTTGGAACTGCAATATTTATTACTGAGGACTTTGTACCGAAAGTTTTTAGAGAAATAATAGGTTCTTTTGTTGAATTATTAGCAGCAATTCCATCAGTTGTATTGGGACTTTGGGCAATATTTGTTATGGAACCTTTTTTCAGAGCCTTTTTTGTCTTTTTACATAATTTCTTTGGTTGGATACCTTTATTCAGTACAGAACCTACAGGCAGGAATTCTTTGTTAGCAATATTGATTTTAGTAGTAATGCTTTTGCCAATAGTGACTTCCATTGCAAGGGATTCACTTAATCAGGTTCCTAAAAAGCTAAGAAATGCGGCTTATGGAATTGGAGCTAGTAGATGGAAAACAATATTTTCAGTAATTTTGCCGGCAGCATTATCAGGAATTATGGCAGGTGTTCTATTGGCTTTAGGTAGGGCAATGGGAGAAACAATGGCTGTGACAATGATTATTGGTAATTCAAATGCATTTAGTTGGTCTCTATTATCTCCTGGTTATACCATTTCCTCCATGCTCGCAAACCAGTTTGGTGAGGCTGATGGAAGTCAGGTTTCATCACTCTTTTATGCGGCTTTTGTACTTATGATCCTTTCTTTAGTAGTAAATATCTTTGCGCAATGGCTAGTTAAGAAATTTAGTCTCAAATATTAGATAATTATGAATTCACTCTATTACCAGAAAAGATTATCAAGAAATATAGGAGATAGATTCTTTACTTCTTTATCAGTAATTTGTGCGTTGATAGCAATACTTCCTTTAATTTTTCTAGTGACTTATATCCTTATTAAAGGTGGATCTCAAATTACACCCGAACTATTTACTTTAGAACCAAATCCCCCTGGAGATGATTTAGATGCAGGAGGTATTAATCCTGCATTGATCGGAACATTAATAATAACTACTATTGCTTCAATTATCGCCATTCCAGTAGGTGTTGGTGGTGGAATATATCTAGCTGAATACTCTAAAGGCGGAGCTTTTTCAAGATTTATTAGATTCGGAGTTAATGTTCTTGCGGGAGTACCTTCAATAATTGCGGGTGTCTTTATTTATGTCTTAATCGTCTCTACAAAAATTTTGTTTGGAAGTATGTACAGCGGTTTAGCTGGAGGTATGGCGCTTTCAATATTGATGTTGCCTACTGTGATCAAGACCACTGACGAAGGTTTAAAGTTAGTTCCTAACGAATTAAGATATGCGTCTCTTGGTGTAGGAGCAAGTATGTATACAACAATATTAAAAGTTACTTTGCCCTCTGCCTTTAGGTCTATTGCTACTGGCGTTGTGCTCGGAATCGCAAGAGCTGCAGGTGAAACAGCCCCTTTGATCTTTACGGCTTTATTCTCTTACTACTACATAATAGGCTTTGGAGATTTGTTTTATGAGATGGGTTCTTTGGCTGTATTGATATACAACTTTGCTCTTGAACCTTATGATGCACAGAATAAATTAGCCTGGGCAGCTTCCTTTATTCTTGTTTTGTCGATACTATCAGTAAATATATTTTCAAGGATATTAGCTGCTTTTACTGAGAAAACTAAGAGAGTATAAATGATTAAAACTAATAAAAAAATACCAAAGAATATCATTTTATCTCTTGAGAACGTATCTATTAGCTATGGAACTTTTGAAGCCGTAAGAAATGTTTTTTGTAATTTTAAAAAAGGAAATATAACCTCTCTTATTGGACCTTCAGGTTGTGGTAAATCAACTGTTCTTAGATCCTTAAATAGGATGAATGATCTGATCCCTAATTGTTCGTTAAAAGGGACTGTCCTTTTTGATGGAACTAATATTTACGACAAAAGAGTAGATCCAGTTGAAGTAAGAAGAAGAATTGGAATGGTTTTTCAGCAGCCTAATCCTTTTCCGAAATCTATTTACGAAAATATTGCATTTGGGGCAAGAATTAATGGCTTTACTGGAGATATGGATGAATTAGTAGAAAGTTCACTAAAAAAGGCTGCTTTATGGGATGAATGTAAGGATAAATTAAATGATAGTGGGTACTCGTTATCTGGCGGACAACAACAAAGATTATGTATTGCTAGAACTATTGCTATTGAGCCTGAAATAATTCTAATGGATGAGCCATGTTCTGCATTAGATCCAATCTCTACTTTAAAAATTGAGGAGACAATGCATGAACTTAAGAAGAATTACACAATAATAATCGTTACTCATAATATGCAACAGGCATTAAGAGTCAGTGATATGACTGCATTTTTTAATGCTATTGAATATGAAGATGGTGATGGAGGAAAGGTTGGTTATCTTGCAGAATTTAATTCAACAAAGAAAATTTTTAGCTCTCCAAAAGAAAAAACCACCCAGGAATACATATCTGGTAAATTTGGCTGATGTTAAATCTTTACTTTTAAAAGAAAAAATTTTACCTTTGAGACAGTCAAGGGGTAGACAAACAGTATAAATACCTATATAGTTATTTCGAATTAGTAAGTTTATCGTTGAAAAACTACCCTTTTCTCCCTTTTTTGATTTTTGCAGGGGCTCTCATAACAACTGCAACTATAGGACTACCTGTATTTACTTCATAATTTAAGAGTATTTCTATTTCAGGTAATCTTATGTTTTCAATAATAAATAAAGAATTAATTGGAAGTCCTCATAAAACCTTAATAAAGGAAAATTTATTTGACTTTATAAAAAAAAGAGAGAATATGAATCTGTGTGGGAGTGAAAAATCTGTATTAAAACCATTTTTAAAAGTGGTTAATTTCTAATTTATTTATCATGGATAAAACTAAAGAACAGTTAGAAAAATTAAGAGAAGTAGCAGAAGCATCTCTTACAAAAACGGATGAACTTCAAAAAGTTCTTGCTCAAATTGAAGCTTTAATGTCTAGAGAAGAATCACAAACATTATCAAAGAAGAAATAATTACTTAAAAAAATAATTTTAGGTTTTGTACTTTTAATTACACCTCTACAAATCCATTGTAGTTATTAATTGGATATGCAGAACCCGTTCCAAAGTTTTCTGTTAGGTCTCGAGGTCTTACCTTCTTTAAGTAAAAGACCTCTTTAATTTGTTTGTTTTTTTATTATATTTTTATAACCTGCTTATTTAGTTGATTATTTTATAGATTTCTTTCAAGCAGACATTTACATCGAAATATTCAGTATTTACAACCTCTAATCCTGTTTTTTCTGTAACTTCAACAGTTGCATTACATTCGTCTTGTTTAAGAGCCATATAACTAGGCTTTATCTCTTCAATATCTAATTCAACACTTGATTCGGTTTCTTCCTTATATTGCTCCATTACTAGTGTAAGTGCTTCTATTTCAACAGAAAAATTATCATTTGCTTTTGCTCCAAATGGCATGAAAAGAAATGGAAATAAAATCAAGGATATTAATTTTTTCATTTCTATAAAATGTGTTTATTTTTTTTATAACGTGGATTGTCTGCTAAAGAAAGGGTCATTAGCTGTATAAATTTTTTATTATCTATTTCTACTAGTAGAAATTGATTAATAGACTCAAAATAATAGATAAATAAAATAAACGAGACTTTTAAGTATAAATTGCTATATCTAAATGAAAATTTAAGTCACTTCAATAGGATTTTTTAAGGTTTTATTTCGATAATTTCTTCTTCAGAAACAATTGCCCATTTTTTAAATGACTTTTTGCAGGGATATCCTCCTGTTAAGTCTCCAAATGCAGGTAAAAATAAAGTATTTTTATTCTTATCCATTGCAAAACACCTAAATGATAATTTATCCCCATTGTTTTTTATATAGATTTTTGGATGATAATGTCCACAAATGTTCAATGTTTTATTTTCGCCTAAATCAACTGGTTCATGACTAAAAGTGATATTTTTAGTTTTTCTAATATCAAAAATTTTAATATTTTTAATATTGCAACCTACATCGTGATTTCCTAGGACTAGTTCAACGTTAGTTTTAAGTAGTTCAGGAAGATCCTCAACTTTTTTTTGAAGAATTTTATCTATTGAATATTTGCTATGGAATAAATCTCCTAATATTATTAACTTTTCAGGACTATATTTTTTTACTATTTTTTTTATTCTTGCAAAATTGTTTTTATCTGAATTATTAGTAAGAGGTATACCATTTTGCTGAAAATACTCAGCTTTCCCAAGATGTATATCGCATATTAATAACTCTTTTGTTTCCGGTAGAAATAACGCCCTTGAAGGAAGCATCTCCAACAATGTATCTTCCCAACAAAATTTAAAAGAACTTTTTTTCATTTAATCACTATATTTTTTTATAAGTTTTTCTACTCTTTTTTCTAATGGCTCATTGCTTAAAGTATTTTTAAGTCTTTCAACTAGTAAAGGGAAAGCAAAAGGAGTTGGAGTTTTTATCTCGTTTAGTAGCATTTTTAAATTTTTTAATCTTTCTAATGATCTAGATATTCTTTTATTTTCTAATTGATATTCTTTAACTTCTTGATGCGATTGTTTTATCAAAAGATGACCTTCTTCATATTTAGTAAACACATCGTAGAAAAGACTTGAACTTATTTGAAGTTGGGAAGAAGTTTTTGTTTTGGTTGGATTATTTTGATTTACTAGTCCACTTATTTGGGCAATATTTTTAAATCTACGCTTTGTTAATTCTGAAAAATTAATTGCATTTTCTAGATCTTCTTCTAATTTTTTGTTATTCAAAAAGTAATCAGCTTCTTTTTTTATTATGGAAAAATCATAATCTTCTGCAGTAGTTAAGCTGAATCCAAAATCATTAGCAGTAATACTAAATGTAGATTTTTTTAATTTTGCCAATCTCAAAGCCCATAAAAATGCAATTCCTTCATTTACAAATTTGCCATCAAGTGTAAAAACAAAAAGATTTGATAAATCCTTGGTTTTATATATTTCTATAAGGAATTCGTCTTTCTTTGGAATATTTGAAAGAACTTTTTGTCTCTTCAATATTGGGCGTAATGAATTGAGTTCAGGATTTAAGCAATCATGATTTTTTAGTTCGTTGCATATATCTATTTCTTTTCTCAAACTCTCACAAAGTAGATCTGAAATTGCCATTTGACCTCCAACCCATGCAGGAATTAGAGAACTTTTTTTGGTTGATTTTTTAACGTATAAAATCATATCTCTTATTCTTACAAAATGAAGCATTTTGCCGGCAAAGTAAAATGTATCTCCGGGATTTAATTTTGAAGCAAAATTCTCTTCTAAATTACCTAAGGATTTACCTTTCATATATTTGACATTCACAAATTTGTCACTTGTAATTGTCCCAATATTAAACTTATGCATTCTTATTAAAGATTTATCTTTTACAAAATATTTAAAGTTTTCATTATTATTTTGTGCTTCTTCTTTAACTATCTTTTTATATTTTGGATATGCTTTAAGACATTTGCCTCCATATTCTAAAAAGTCAATACACCAATTCCAATCTTTATCTTTTAAGTTTCTATAACTCCAGCAATTTTTAATTCTTTCTTTCTCAATTTTGGGATCAAAGCCATTTCCACATGCCAAACTTATTAGATGTTGTAGAAGCACATCATAAGATAATTCAGGAAGTCTAATTTCCTCAGATATACCACTTTTTATTATTCTTCTCATTGCACTAATCTCTAATAATTCTAAAGAATTAGTAGGCATAAAAATTATTTTTGATTTTCCACCTGGTCTATGAGCACTTCTTCCCGCTCTTTGGATAAGTCTAGCTAAATTCTTTGCACTACCAATTTGAACTATTTGATCTACAGGTTGAAAGTCAACTCCTAAATCTAACGAGCTGGTGCAGACTACCCATTTTATTAATCCGTCTTTAACCCCTTCTTCAACTCTTTTTCTATCTTCTTTATCCAGGGAGCCGTGATGAAGTGCAATTTTGTCATCCATCTCTGGGAGAAAAAACTTAAGACATTGATACCATCTTTCAGATTGATTTCGGGTATTGGTGAATAATAAGGTGCTTTTATTTTTATCTAGGATTTTTAATAGTGAAGAATGACTTCTAATCCCAAGATGCCCACTCCATGGAAAGGTAGTTTCCTCCTCTGGTAAAACACTTACAATTTCGATCTCTTTTTGAATATTTGTACTAATAATTTTGGGTTTAATAGCGCTCATCCCAACTATTGCTCTTGCTGCTTCTTCAACATTTCCAATAGTTGCAGACATTGCCCAAATTTGTAAATTTTTTATATTACCTCTTAGCCAACTTAAAGATAACTCGCACTGGTTTCCTCTTTTACTACCCATTAATTCATGCCATTCATCAATAATTATTGATGATAAGTCCTTGAACAGATTATTAGATTCTTTATTAGAAAGTAAAAGAGATAAAGACTCTGGAGTTGTAATAAGAATATTAGGTGGTTTAGCTAGTTGCTTTTTCTTTTCATATGGGGTTGTATCCCCGTTCCTAATTTCAACAGTGATTTCTTTATTAAAATGAAAAGCTGCTAGTTGTATTGAATTTTTTAGATCTCTACTTAGTGCCTTTAAAGGGGTTATCAATAATATATTCACACTTTTATTATTTTTGGGATCTTCTATCTTTGATAGAGGTCCCATTAATGCAGCATAAGTTTTGCCGCATCCAGTAGGAACTTGTATTATTCCACTCTCTCCATTTAAAAATGCTTCCCAAGATTCGATCTGATAGGGTATTGGCTCCCATCCATTTGTGGAGAAAAACTGTTTAATTTTAGAAATTAAATTATTTTGCTTATTATTTTTCGTAATATTTTTCATGATATTTTTTTCATTAGTTCATAAGCATTCTCTAAGCTATCTGCATCTTTAATTTTTTTATCTTTTCTCCATTTTGTTATTCTTGGAAATCGTACCGCTATGCCTGATTTATGACGATTAGAAATTTGTATTTTCTCAAAAGATATTTCGAATACCATTTCTGGTTTTAACGATCGAACAGGACCAAATTTTTCTATTGTATTTTTTCTTATCCATTTATCTAGCTCTTTAATCTCAATATTCGTTAACCCAGAATATGCACTTGCAAATTTAATTAATTCTTTGTCTTTCCATAATGCAAAACTGTAATCTGTATACAGACCAGCCCTTCTACCGCTACCGCCCTTAGCGTAAATTAGAACAGCATCCAGTTGCATAGGATCAACTTTATATTTCCACCAAATACCTTTCTTTCTACCAGAGGAGTATATAGAAGTCTTTTTCTTAATTATTAATCCTTCAGTATTATTTTCTCGAGATTTTTCTTTATAGGCTAAAGCATCAGGCCAATCTTTTGGAAAGATTAAATCACATATTTTGAAAATATCAGAGATATTATTCTCAGTTTTAATTTGCCATTTTGAAAAATATTTTTCTAACTCAATTCTTCTATTTTCTAATTTAATTTCTCTTATATCTCTCCCATTAATCTCTAAAAGATCATAAGCAATAAAAATAATTGGATATTTTATTTGGATTGATTTAGTAGGAGACTTTCTATTTATTCTTTTTTGAAGTAAAGAAAAATCAAAGGCAATTTGTTCTTTAAAATTCCAAACTAATAATTCCCCATCAAGAACAAAATCATCTTTTATATTTGACATTTTCTCTACTAATTCTGGGAAAGATTCATTTACTAATTCTTGCCCTCTTGTCCATAACGAAACATTGCCTGATCTTTTAATTAATTGCATCCTTATACCGTCGTATTTCCATTCAAATTGAAAATCATTTATTGAATTTTTGAAGATTTTATCTTCAATAGTATTTGCTAGAAGAAATGGAAATGGTTTGGAATTTAACTCTTGAAGATTGATATTCTTGTTAATTAAAAATTCATATGAATCAATTGAAGGTTTAAAATCACCCATCAACCTATGAGAAATAATCTCTTCCTCAATATGAGTTAGTTTTGATATCGATTTTGTAATTAATCCGATAGAGACTCCTACTCTAAAAGTTCCTGTAAGAATTTTATTAAAAATTAGATGGTTATCTTCAGGTAATTTTTCCCAAAGATTTTTAATTTCTAAATTTTTCTGCTCGTCATTCAGTTTTGATAATTCAGGTATTGTTTCGCTTAGTAATTCAGTGAGACTTATATTTGACAATTTCTTTTTTCTAGAATTAGTTTTATTTTTAAGTAATAATGTTATTACCTCAGCAGAATCACCAACTTTTAAATAACATGTATCAATTAACCATTGAGGATATTCATATATGTGAGAAAAAAGATTTTTCAAATATCTTCCACTAATAAATCTCTTATTACTTTTTCCAGTTAGCAAATATATTGCCCATGAGTTATCTATTGGATCATTAGATAAAAAATAATTCTTTAAAACTTCAATTTTATTATTTGTACTATTAATTGAATCTAGATCGCCAAATAATTCTGAAAACTTTTTTAAGCTCATATTTATTTTCCAAATAAAAGGACATTTATTGATTCCTTTTCAACTAAATATTTACTTAAGGCTTCACTATCTCCATGATGAAAAAATACATTTTTTGCTTCAGACTTTTTTACTACTTCCAGAATTCCATCCCAATCCGCATGATCAGAAATTGCGAATCCTTTATCATATCCTGATCTTTTTCTTAGAGCTCTTATTGACATCCATCCACTCGCGAAAGCTGTTTGAATGTTTTTGAAATTTTTTAAATAAGAACCCTTACTTAAAGATGGCGGTAATAATATTAGACTTCCTTTAAGTTCATCTATCTTTTTTTTATTTTCAATTTTTATAGTATCTTTAATCTTAATTCCAAGTTCCCTATAAATATTGTTCATTTTGTGAATACTTCCATGGGAATAAATATTGCCCTTAAAATTTGTTTGACTAATTTCGTTTAACAATCTCTGAGCTTTTCCCAGTGAATAGCAGAAAAGTAAAGAAGTTTTTTCTGGTGAATTAGTTATCCATTTTGAAATATCATTTGCTATTTTATTTGATTCATCCCACTTAAATATTGGCAAACCAAAAGTACATTCGCTTATTAAATAATCAGTTTTTACTATTTCATATTGTTTGCAAGTCTGATCTTTTTGAAGCTTAAA
This sequence comes from Prochlorococcus sp. MIT 1304, assembly GCF_047305015.1. Taxonomy (NCBI): domain Bacteria; kingdom Bacillati; phylum Cyanobacteriota; class Cyanophyceae; order Synechococcales; family Prochlorococcaceae; genus Prochlorococcus; species Prochlorococcus sp. MIT 1304. Next base: position 1,181,549 of record NZ_CP138974.1, read on the forward strand.
GTCACCTGAAATTAGCCATTTTTCATCAGCAAAAATAAACCTTATTTGACTAGATCCAAGGATGTGGCCGGATGGATGAAAAGAAATATTAATGCCATTTATCTTAAATTCTTCTCCATATTCAAAAGTCTTAATTTTGATATTATCTCCAACTCTTTCTTTAAGAATTATCGCAGTTTCCTTAGTAGAAATGTATTCTTCACAGCCAAATGTAAAGTGATCAAAATGAGCATGAGTTATTAATGCCTTTTTTACTGGCTTGCTTGGATCAATCCAAATATCAGCAAGTTCACAATAAAGATTTCCGTCTTTATATCTAATTAAATATTCTTGATTAGTTCTCATAACTTACATCTCTTACAATGAAGTTAATTTAGCTAATTATGCCCACGCTTGTTTTGATAAAGCTATGGCTGAAATTGTTAGTAAAGCAATAACTACAAATTTGTTACTCCAATTAATCATGAATGAACTAATTTTGTTGAGAGAAACTCTATTAGGTGGAACAATCTTTTTTTTATTCATAATGTGATGATTTTCATTATTTTCTAAGTAATTTAAATTTTTAATCTTATTTATTAATTTAGATTCGCAAGTTGAGAGTTTTTCTACTTGATTTAATAATTCAATATCTTCTGGCCTTAATAAAGAATTTAATTCTTTAATTTGTCTTTCGTTTTTAATAAGAAATTCATTTACTATCTTATCTATCTCCAACCCCTTCTTTATATTTAAAAGAATCTCATCTCTTTCCCAGGATTTTTCAAGAGTATTTAAAATTTTACTTATGCTCATTTTAAGTATTTTTACTTATAATAAATTATTATTTTTTTCTTCTGTGGCTTATTCTTTTAAGTTATTAGAAAAAATTATTTTTATTTAAGATTTTCTAATAAGTCTATTTGCAAAATATTTTATCTTTACCTTTTCTACAATTTTTTTTGGACTACTTTTAGTTTTAACTTTATTTAAATTGATCACTTCATCTGACACATTTTTGCCCGTTGCAAAATAATTTTTAATTTTTTTTAATTCTTCTTCATTTAATCTTTTTGTCGCACCTTTTGCGTTTATTCCTAGTTTCTTGCAGGCTAATAATATTCTATTACTATCGACATTAAGATCTTTGGCAATACTGAAAATAGGAGTGTTGATAGACATTATTTTCTATACTATGAAATTTATTATTTATAGTATATTTATAAGTTATAAATAAAATATATTTTTAATTATTATTAATTTTAAAAACTTTTTTTAATTAGGCTACTTCATCTTCAAAATCATTTAAATCATTAAACTTCTTCTTCATGGTTGGATTATTTCTAGTTAATTTCTTTACTGTCAAATCTTGAGATTTGCTGTCAGCAGATAAAAGATGTTTTTTTGAGAGAACTAAAGCCTCTTTAGTCTTTTGTAAATGGGTTATTGATTTATCAATTTCTGAAATTGCATCATTAAATCTATCCTGGGCAAGTGAAACATTTTTACCAACTGCATTTTTGAATTGCTCAAGTGTACTTTCAAAATTAGTTATGTCAAAATTCTCACGTTTCATTAAATCAATTTGTGATTTGTATTTTAAGGTTTCCATAGATGCATTTCTTAGCAGAGAAATAATGGGCAAGAAAAATTGAGGTCTTATGACATACATTTTTGGGAATCTATGAGAAACATCTACTATCCCTGCATTATATAGTTCACTATCTGGTTCTAGAAGCGATACGAGTACTGCATATTCACAAGATTTTTGTCTTCTATCTTTATCTAATTCTTTAAAAAAATCTTCGTTTTTTCTTTTATTAGTGCCATTTAAACTTTCATTCTTCATCTCAAACATTATAGATACTACTTCAGTTTTATTTTTATCAAGTTCTCGAAATATATAGTCGCCTTTACTTCCAGAAGTAGCATCATTATCCTTTTCGAAATATGAGTTTTTAAAAGCAGAAGCACGATTAAGATTAAATTGGGTTTCGCAATGTATTTCTAATGTTTCTCCTACCATCTTTGTAGATAATTTAGATTTCATTTCTCTTAACTCCTGAATAGTCAGGTCCCTTTCACTAATTTTGTTTTTATACTTTTCTTCAATTAATTTTTCATTAATTGAATGTTCAAGCCTCATCTTTTCAATGGAATTTATTAATGATAAGTTCTCTTTTTCTAAATTATTAACAGCATCACTAACTTTGTTTTTTAATGATAATTCTGAAATTAAAGTCTGGTTTTTGATTTCATCCTTTAAATTGATTAATTCATTATTCAGTGAGTTAATTTTATTTGTTGCTTGATTTTTTAAATCATTAAGAGCATTTGTTTTCTTTTCTTCAGCTATTTTTAATTTAGATTCAAGATTATGTATCTCAGAGTCTTTAATACGATTTTGCTCTATTAACTGTATTTTTAATTCTCGTTTTAAAATTTCCAAAGCTTTTTTATTATCTTCCTCAGCCAGAATAAGTCTTTCTTTTATTTGTTTGTTAAATTCCTCGTCTTTTATCTGAAGAAGTATTTCTTCAAAGCTGCTGGGATCAATTCGGAAAGTTTTGCCGCATGAAGGACATTTAATATCTTTCATTTTTTAATTACAAAATTAATATTAGAGAAGATTTAATATTCAAATTATTTAAAAAGAATATTATTCCTGACTAAGAATAAACAAGGATTCAATGTTATGCATTAAAAAATAAGATAATTACTCAATAAAAGTCATATTAATCCCGATTCCTTAAGAATATTTATTTTATTTGCTAATTCAATATCTGCAGAAGATATTGAGCGGTCTAAAGTTTTGTGAGTTGAAACTGTGTAGCCACTATCATCAACAAATTCGTCTTCAGTATCTTTTAAATGTGCATTCTCATTATGGAGATCTTTAAAATTATCCGACTTGTATATATTAGACTTACTGGTATTACTATATCCAAAATTCGCAATTCCTCTGGCATCTAGTGCTTCCTCAACTAATATTCCAACTACCTTAGATCTACTTATAGATTCGCTCTTGGAAATTTCATCGATAATTTCAAGTACTCTTTTTCTAGGGAGATATCCTATTCTTTTAACTTTACTTTCCATGAGCCTATATATATGTCAATATTGTAACACTTCTGTCAAATCTAATCTGATTTTGATTAATAGCACTTATGTATAAATTTAAATGATGAGATTAAAGTATAATTTTAAAGAATACTCATACAAAGTTATTTCTCAAATAGAAATGCGGATAGCTTTATATGCTTTTTCTAAATACTCTTTCAGATATGGTCGGATTTCTGAAATTTTCTTAATTTAATTCCAAATATTATGAAAGATAAACTATATGATAATGCTGATAGCTTTGCAATGTCATTTGATGAGAAATGGGAAAATATTGATTGCGATGATACACGATTAAAGATTGATAAGGTATTTGCACTTTTGTCAGACCACCCTTTTTTATTATCTAATCCGGAAAATGCTAGAAAAATGGCTGAATTTAGGATATTTTCATTAAAAAAATTTCAATAATTATTTTAAATTTTTTTAAAATTAATTATTTAAAATTATTCTTAATTAATGAAGATTTAAATAGTTGGTGAATTAAAAAATCCCTTACTGTATAAAAATATTATTATTCCAATAATTGGACCTATCCCAAAAACAAAAAGAACTAATTTTGCAGAATTTTTTGTTTCACCTAATTTTTGATCTTTAAGATTTGAATTAGTTCGAATTTTTTTTGATGTTTTCTTTTTCATGAGTGGTATATTACTACATGGCAACTTTAAAGGATTCTGATTTGTTATAGAGCTCGAAATAATTTTTTCAATTTAATAAAATAAATACTGGAATCAAAAAAAGACCGTGATGTATAATATAAAGACTATAAAGCAAATATGAGTGCAACTAAGAGAGAGGAAGTATGTTCTCACCTACGATATATAAGGTTGGAGCTTAGAGAGATGCATCAAATGCTTATCAAAGAAGACTTAATGCCAGATCTTAATGAGGCAAAGGAAGTACATGCACAACTCGATGCTTTATTGAATTTGTTGTCAGAAAAAAGAGTAAAAAAGATAAAAAGCCAATTTTGAAATTATTTTTTATTAAATAATTTTAAAGATAATTTGTAGCTGATTCTATTTTTTTACGATTATCATGCATTTTTTCCAATTTATTGTAAATTTCTTTAATTTGGATTTGAATTAGATCAGTTGAATTTATATTGCTTAAGGCATCTAATGCGGATAAGAGGCTTTCTTTGGCTTCAATTAAATGTCTACATTCTTTACTGCCTGCTTCGTATGACATAAGATTTATTTAAAAAATTTATTATCTCAAATATATTAAATATTCTTCCGTATTGCTTGATACTCTTATTAAATCAACGCCTTATATTGTAATTCTCAATACAGAACAAGTGATTAATTTTACTAATATTTAATAAAAACTAATGCAAGAAAATTTCAATGATTATGAATTCTGTATTAAGTTGGCTTTAGATAATGCAAAAAAAAGAATTAATTTACTTGAAGAATCCAATAAAAAATGCGTTATGGAAGAATATAGGGAATGGCTTAATGATGGTTTAAATAAACATACAATTTTACTACTGAGAGATGATCCGATTATATAAAAATGATGTAAAAATATTTTCTAATTCTTTGTACTCGATGTAACCCTAAATAAAAAATAAAGACTTCCAATAAAAATTAATGCTAAAGAAATAGTTAATAAAGAAAAATTATCCATACATTTATTAAATAAAAAATTAATTTAACTATAGCAGTATAATTAAGTAGATCTTAGATTTAGTCCTTTTTAAGAAGAGAAAAAATAAATTCATGTAAATCTTCTTTTTCTAAAAATATTTTTTTTCTCTTATAGGTTTTTAATTTATTAAAAATTAAATCAACTAACTGTTCTGATTTTGGAGTCATATATTAAATTTATTTTTCTATTAAATAAATTTTCTCTTTACCTATTCTATCTGGCTTTGTTATTTTACATCCTTTATCTTTTTCCATATTACAATCTTTTGTGGCAGGAACAGATTTCCAAGTGCAAATTTTTTCTTGGGAATCTTCTTTTATAATATTCCATCCATCATCTAAGTATTCTGAAATACCGTCCTCTCCACAGGAAAACTTTATTTCCATTCTTTTCTTTTCTGAACTAGAAATCTCATTAATATTTTTTTCCAAATTTTTTCTTTGATTCTCTTTATTGATTGATGTCCTACAAGAACTTATGAAAATTGCAATTAAAATTACTTGTAAAAATTGTTTAATTAAGTTCATTTCTTTAACTTTTGATAACTCCAAATTATAGTTTATTTTGATTCTATTAATCTTAATAGTTTATCCATTTTATTCATCAAAAATTTTACATCCTCTGGCTTCGGCAATATTAATTCCTCTGTAACTTCCAAATGCATTTTCTTTAAGTTTTGCCTCAAATCTTTTAAATGCATTTTTACGTTTTCCTTCTTTTGCTTTGTATCAGTCATAGAATTAAAATTTAATCTTTATTAAACTTGAAGTTACTATCATAATATTGGAATGGTTATTAATAGAAAATAATTTAAGATTTAATTTTTTAAATTTTCTATTTCATATATTTCTTCGCCACCATAACAAAAATTTGTAGATAGCATTTTTAATTCCCTATTATTGATTTCAATTATATTTTTATTTTTAATAATATAATTTTTGGCAATAGATTCACAATCTAATTTGTTTTTTGCATGTTTAATAACTGGATAAAAATATGCAAATGTAGTAATTACAAACAAAGATGTTATTAATGATTTTTTATCATTTTTAATAAATTCTTTAGAAGATTTTTTTGCTTTTAATATTTTTATTAGTAATTTATCTGGCAATCCTATTTGAACAAACAATAACTCTACCCACCAAGGAAGATTCTTATCTGTCTTTTTCTTGAATTTTTGGGAACTATTCATTTTTTGGGCCTCATAATCTTGCTTTCTAACCTCTTTAGAATTAGTTGTTTCTTTTTTACTCATATCATCGAATGATTTATTTGGAATGTAGAGGTTTTATTTTGATTTGGAAACTATATTTTTATTTTATAAGTTTTAATTTAATTTATCTATGAATTTTAGTATTGTTAATTTGTATTTAAAAACTTTAAATGATAAAAAAAAGAAGGAAGTTAAATAAAGATTTTGAGAGAAAAATATATTCATCAAAAAAAAATGTCGAATTAGTATTGGCGAAAATATATGATATCGATGATGAAGATATACAAAAAGAATATATGAGCGCTTTTAACAAAGTGGTCTACTTTTATGATGAATTAAAAGAAGATTATGAACTTCAAGGATTTACTGATAATTCAGAAGAACTTCTTACAAACTATAAAAATGCTTTTAATCTTTTCGAATCAGAATTTGAAATTTAATTTCAATTTCTAATTACCGTTTGTAAGGTTTGACAGGAATTTCAATTAGGTTACCTTTTTGAAGATCAGATCTTTTCTCTTGTAAATTTTTTATACAGAAGGATACCCTTTTCTCCTTTGCACAAAATCTTTTTATTTGGAAGTCAGAGAGTGAGAATGATTTATTACTAAATGAAAAAAAGGACAATAAAAATATTGAAAAATTTAATAAAAATTTCATTTATTCTCTCCAGGCAATTTCCTAATTATCTTAAGTTTAATTATTTTCTATTATAAAAATCTAAAATTTTTTTTAGTTCATCTTTACTTAAGTCTGTTGAAATAAAAACTTCTTGGGCAGTTTTACCCTTTCTTGCGATTGCTTTATAACCATTTATAGTTTTCACTGACAATCTAATTATCAATTTAGAAGATCTTCCCCTGGCTCTTGAAATAACAGCTGGAGTTATTGTCTTGATATTAATATCCAGCGCTAACTTTTGGAGTATTGGAATTAGACCTTCTATATTTGAACTATGATTTAAAACTAATCTTCCCAATTTAGATTTTTGTTTATTCTATTGAGAAAATTATGTTTCTGAGAAATTAACTTTGGCTTAAAAATGAATAAAAAATTTTAAAGTTCTGTTATATTTATATCAGCGATTTAAATTTAATGATCTTTCAAATAGGTTGGGCAGCATTGGCTGCAATTTTTACTTTTTCAATTGCCATGGTCGTTTGGGGAAGAAATGGTGATGGTTCTATTGATATATGAATTCATTTTTAACAAATGAAGTCTATCTAATTGAATTTCTTACCCTAACATCGTTCGTTTTACTCATATTTATAACTTTCGCTGTAATTTATATATCCTATGTCTCTTGGAAAGATAAAAAAAGATTAAAAAAATAAGTATTATTATTTTTGTTCTTTTTTCTTATCTTTAGTCTTGAGTTCTTCAATTAATTCTTTTGCTTGTTCCATTTTTGATATGCTGCTTTTATAAATTCCGATATCTTTCTCTGCTTTATTAGCCGATAAGTTTAATTTTTCAAAGATGTCAGAAATGATCTTATTTCTCCCTGACTCTTCTTTCTCTTTGAGATCTTGGGCGCTTGAAATTAATATATATATAGCTAAGTTCAAAATCCTTGAGGGATAAAGTTTAGAATTGCTTTTTTCTATTAACAATTTCAAAATATCATTAGATGTTTTATTTTTGAATTCCTTTTGAGATTTCTGAGATATTTCATTAATTTCCTTCGCTTCAAAATTTGTAGAACTGCATAAAGATTCAAAAAGTAGATCCAAGTGTTTATTTGGTTGATATCCTTTCATTAATTCTTTGAATGTTTCGGTGAGACCGATACAAAAGAGATACTCTTGCGTAAATTCATTTTGATGGTTTAGAAGATTAAGTTCGACAAGTATTTCATCAACTATTCTTTTATATAAACCTGGAATGACGTAAGGGAATTTTTCATGGAATAACCTTTTGCTATCTGAAACAGTCAATTTTTCTTTCAATTTTTTATATGTAAACCTTAATAAGGTTAGCGTATGTTGACTCAATATCGTTAATATCTAATAAACAAATAAATATTATTATGATCCCTTTAGTATTAGAAGAATCTGGCGGAAGCGAAAGAGTCTTTGATATTTATTCGAGACTATTAAGAGAGAGAATAATCTTTTTGGGAGAACAAGTTACTAGTGAAACTGCTAATAGAATTGTTGCTCAATTATTGTTTCTTGAAGCAGAGGATCCAGAAAAGGACATTTATATGTACATAAATTCTCCAGGCGGGTCAGTCTATGATGGATTGGGTATCTTTGACACAATGCAACATGTTAAGCCTGATATACATACGGTTTGTGTAGGATTAGCAGCTAGTATGGGTGCATTTTTGCTTGCGGCAGGTACTCAAGGTAAAAGAAGCAGCCTTAGACATTCAAGAATAATGATTCATCAACCACTTGGAGGTGCTAGAGGTCAGGCCAGTGATATAAGAATTCAAGCGGATGAAATTCTGTTTTTAAAAGAGCGTCTTAATACTGAATTATCAGAGAGAACTGGAAAAGATTATGACACAATCAAAGAAGATACTGATAGAGATTTTTATATGTCACCAAACGAAGCTGTTGAGTACGGTTTAATTGATTTGGTTCTAGATAAGAAACCTATTAAGGTCTAAGTTAATAATTGAGGTGTTCTCTCTTTCTTTGGGATTTTAGTGAACTTGGAAAGAATGTTTACAAATTCTTCACCATCTAATGTTTCTTTTTCGATTAATAGGTCAACTATCTTATCCATAGCTTCTCTATTTTTGTTAACTATGTCGTAGGTTTCTTTATAACATTCCTTGACCATTACTCTAACACTTTCGTCAATTTGTTTAGAGATTGAATCAGATACTTCACTTCTAGTCATTAAATCTCTACCAACAAATACTTCTTGATTACCACTTTCTAAAGCTATCGGACCTAAATTACTCATTCCAAATCTGGTAACCATCTGGCGGGCCATTGAAGCAACTTGTTGGAAATCACCTCCCGCTCCTGTTGTAATTTCACCTTTTCCAAAAACCACATCTTCTGCAGCTCTTCCTCCTAAAGCACCCATTATCCTCGCCTTTAGTTGAGCCCGGCTAACAAGAGTCTGCTCATCGTCTGGGGTAAACCAAGTTAATCCTTTAGCCTGACCTCTTGGAATAACTGTAACTTTTTGAACAGGATCGTGAGCTTTTACAAGTGAACCTATGAGAGCATGACCCACCTCATGATAAGCAATTAATCTCTTGCTTCTACCATCTGTTAATGGAGAACCTTCCATTCCTGCAACAATTCTATCTACAGAGTCGTCAATCTCTGAAATACTGATAGAGTCTTTTCTCCTTCTTGCGGTTAATATAGCAGCCTCATTTAATAAATTTGCTAAATCTGCTCCAGTAAATCCTGGCGTCCTTCTAGCAATGCTTTCAAGTGTTAAATCTCCATCAAGTTTCTTATTCCTAGCATGAACTTCCAATATTGATAGTCTGCCTTTTATATCAGGGGCGTCTACAGTTACCTGTCTGTCAAATCTGCCAGGCCTCATTAGAGCTGAGTCTAAAACGTCGGGCCTGTTTGTGGCTGCAATTATTATTATTCCACTATTACCTTCGAAGCCATCCATTTCAGTAAGTAATTGATTGAGAGTTTGTTCTCTCTCATCATTACCACCACCAATACCAGCACCTCTTTGCCTTCCAACAGCATCGATTTCATCAATAAAAATTAAACAAGGACTATTTTCTTTAGCTTTTTTGAAAAGATCTCTAACTCTACTAGCACCAACACCAACAAACATTTCAACAAATTCAGAACCTGATAATGAGAAAAATGGTACACCTGCTTCGCCTGCTATTGCTTTTGCTAAGAGGGTTTTACCAGTACCAGGAGGTCCTACCAATAGAACTCCTTTCGGTATCCTTGCACCTACAGAAGTAAATTTTTCTGGTTTTTTCAGAAAAGTGACAACTTCTTGCAAATCCTGTTTAGCTTCATTAACACCTGCAACATCATCGAAAACAACACCTGTTTCAGCTTCCATCGCAAATCTCGCCTTTGTCTTTCCAAATTGCATCGCTTGCCCTGGACCTCCAGGCATACCATTCGACCTCCTAGCTAACAAAATTAAACCTCCAATTAAAATAGCTGGGAAAAGTAAATTACCTAAAATTCCTAATGCAGGAGGGGCTGTTTTAACTGGATGCACATCAAAACTGATTCCCTCATTTTTTAAAATGTTTATAAGTTCTGGTGTTAAGCCTGGAAGATCTACACGCAACCTTTGAACTTTATTATCTAAATCAGAATCTATTGTCTCTATAACTGCATTTCTGCCTCCCTCAAAAATATCAACAGACGTAACTCTTCCTGAATTAATGTAATCTAAAAATCTGCCGTAACTAACTCTTGCTACTGCAGAATTCCTGGGTGCAACGGTAGTTCCATTAGATTTAAGTGCATCAACATTGCTTGAAGATAAAAATTGGTAGGAAAGTGCAATTACTAAAAGTATAGGTAAAGCCCATAAAATTAATGTTTTAAATTTCTGGTTCATTAATTTGTAGAAAGTCTATTCTAAGATTCTAGAATGAATCAATGCATTTCGTTGATATTTTCGCTAACTTTATGCTTATACTACTTTTGTAAGTATCCTATTTATAAATGAAATTTGAGATCAAGGATAAGGTTAAATTAATTGCTCCAGTCTCTTACTTGAAGACTTCAGATAATATGCCGATGTTAAGACCTCCTGATTTAGTGGCAATTGATGAAATAGGAGAAATTCTATCAATCAAATCTCCAGATACTGTTGAAGTAAGGTTTAGAAGAGGTTCGTTTTTGATCGATATTGATAAGATTGAGAAAAAATAACTCAAAAGTTCTGCTTCCAACTTTTAATAATTTCTAAACATATATTCTTACTACCAGAAATACTCAGAAAAGGTTTTGAAAAATATTTGTTTGTTAATTTAAGAATATCTAATGAAGATATTTCGTCTATTTTAGAATTTAAATCACTCTCAGAAATTGGGGTAACACCATAACTAATTAACTGTATCTTTCGCTGTAAAATTTCATCTAGTGATTGATTTCCCAATAGAAAAGAACCTTTTAGTTTTTCTTTAGCCAATAGTATTTCATTATCAATCAAAGGATTTAAAAGTAAATCTTTCCATAAAGTTGATAAAAGTTCAAAAGCAAAAAGGGCTTTTTTATTTGATACTGATAAATATACTAAAAATGGAGCATTCCTTCTCCTAACTGGATAATAAACACCTAAATCGTAAGTGATCCCATTTTTTTCCCTAAAAAGTTTAAATAAAGCAGCGCTCATTCCATAAGATAGATACGACTCCAAAACCTTAAGAGGCAAATATTCACTACTTTTACGAGAGCAAGTTTGGTTGCCAAACATTATTATTGTTTGATTTGAATTATTATTATTGAAATCAAATCGATTGTTTGGACTTAAATCATGATTTAGAGGTCTAAATTTTTCTACTAAGGGTTTTTTGTCTAATTTTTCTATACTTACTCCATCTATTTCTGAATTATTTGAAATCAAATACTTATCTCGACTTTTGAAATTTTTAAATTCCAGCAAAACATCTTCATATGTAATCTTTGAGACATCATTTTCATTGCCATTTGTATTAAAGGCATAAGGATGATTTGAGTAAACAATTCTTCTCCATTTTTCAAAACAGATATTAAATGGATTCTCTTTATCCTTTTTTAAAAAATCAATAGAGGATTTTTTTACTTTTTCAAATTCTCTTTCTAAGAGTGTTGGTTTATTAATTATTAAATCTAATAAGGGGAATAATTTGCTGAAATGTTCATTTAGGGATTTAATGCTTATTGAAATACCATCTTCAAATACTTCTTGATTTAATTCTGCTCCGTAGGACTCAATATACTCTGAAAGAGTGAAATTATTAAAACCCTCACATCCTCTGGTAAGTAATGAACTAAGGATCTTGTTTATACCTTTTTTGCCAACACTATCCGCATCACTCCCTCCTTTAATCCAAATTGAAGCAGTTGAAAAATTCCTTTTTTTAATATTTAAAAAATATCTTTCTAACATTAGCGAGGTGATGCAACCAAAGTGAATTTTTCTTCACGGATATAATTAGTGATCTCCTCGAAATTATCCAAATCACTCCAATAATTTAAATGACTTTCTAAATTATTTATTGAAGAATTTCTTCCCCAAAGATGTTCATTTCCAAAGAATGAAGAAAGTTGTGTAGATGTCTCTAAATTAAAAATATAATTACTTTTTACAATATTTATTGCTTTTTTTATTTCATCCAAAGTCAGGACTCTAGAATTTGAGATCTCATCAATTGTTTTATTAATTTGCTTTTCTACTAAATCAATATCTTTGGACTCACAACTTGCTTCCATTATAAATAATCCGCCTAATTCTCCAGCATTTACATCTACATATACCGATTCAACAAGATTACTATCTTCTTTTAAAATTTTAACTAATCTGCTGTTTCTTCCAACAGAGAGTATTGATGCTAAAATCTCAAGTCCAATAATATTTTTTTGATTATTGAGGTTTGGGATAAACCAAGCCATAAATATTCTTGAAAACTCTAAATTATCAAACTTAACTGACTCTCTACCTTTCCTAATTTTTAAAGAAGGTTTATTCTTTAGATTTATTGAATTTGGAGTTTTATTTATTCCAGATAAATCACTTTTTTGAAAAATTTTATAAATATCTTCTGAGAGATTTCCAGCAATTGCAATACAAATTTTTTCGGTAGTGTAATGTTTGGTATGAAATTTAATAAGGTCATTTATCTCCAAGTTTTTAATACTATGTTCAGTTCCCAGAATCGAATTGCCATAAATAGGATTTAGCCAAATCCTTTTCAAAAAATAATTAAATAATCTTTCTTCAGGCTGATCATTTTGTTGTTTTATTTCATCAATAACTACCCCTTTTTCTTTTATAAATTCATCAGGATTAAAAACTGGAGCAACAACAATATTTGTCAAAAGAGCTAGTGATTCTTTAAAGTTATTGGGTGGAACAAGGACATGGTAATGTACATCATCATAACCTGTTGAAGCGTTACTTAACCCCCCTAGTGATTCAATTTTATGGTCAAACTCACCTGGCATTATTTTGTTAGATCCTTTAAAAATCATATGTTCTAGAAAATGAGCAGTACCGTTTTTATCAACATCCTCAAATGAAGAACCTGCTTTGCACCAAATATCAATGCTTATAAGCGGCAATTCTTTATTATCCACAAACACACATCTAGTTTTGCTTGAATGGGTGTAGTAGTTAACATCTCCTAAGTTCATTTAGGTTCTCTCTTTAAATTCTATTTTGGTACTTTTTAGCCTTGTTGTCTGAATCTTTAACTAAAACAAAATTAACTGACCCTCTTATTTTGGACTTATTACAAAATATTAGAAAGCATAGATCTATGCTAGAGGACCTTAAGAGTATAAAAATTGATCCAAATTTAACAAACATTATATCTAATGAAATAGGCAGAGAACTCTATATTGAAAATGAATTTCATAAAGCAAAAGGATTTAGAAAGTTACATATTGAAGTAGCAGAATTTTCAAAAAATCTCAGAATATTACATTGCGTTTTTTTTCCTGATCCAAAGTTTGATATTCCAATTTTTGGGATGGATTTGGTAAAAATAAATGATATAGTTTCTGCTGCCATTGTTGATTTATCCCCGGCATCGCAAAACCAAGCTTTAAAATACGAAAAATTACTTTCTGGAGTTGATAAAAGTTCTTTTACCTCTTTGAGAGAGATTCCTAAATGGGGGCGGATTTTTTCTAATAATGTATTTTTTGCTTCCTTAAGAAATAAATCTGAAAAAAATGATTTTTGCAGTGTTGTAGATCAATACCTCTCTATTTTGATCAAATTAAGTAAGAAAGCTAAACCAGAATTTAATGAGGAAATTATCCAAGAGAGAATAGATTTTCAAAAAAATTATTGTGCGCAACAAATGAAAAATGAAAAGACTAGCATGGTGCTCTTAAAATATTTTGATGAAAAATGGGTCAATAACTATATAAAAACGGTACTCTTCGATTTTTAATGAAATTAAAAATACTTAAAAATTTATTTTTTTATTTACTATTAATTATGCCATTATCTTTTGGGGTGATTTCCTGTTCAGGCAATAATAAATCTAGTTCAAAATTTAAAGAGGAAATAATTTCAGATTTCATACCGCCCATTACAGCTGTTGCAGCCCTTGGTCAACTTTCTCCTTCGGGAGAGATTAGGCAATTGGCAGCTCCAATAAGTCAGTTTGGCTCTTCACCTAGAATTGTCGAAATTTTAGTAAATGAAGGAGATTTCGTGAAAAAAGGTGATATCTTGGCAATCTTTGAAAATAGAGAAAAGTTAATTGCTGATCTTGAAAGGAATGAAAATCTAATTAAAACTATTAACGATGAAATTTCCCTCAAAAAAGATCAAATTCAAAGGTATGAACTAGCTTTGAGCAAAGATGCATATTCTTTTGTAGAGTTTTCACAGAGAAAAGATGAATTATTAAAATTACAAAAACAGAAAATTAATCTTATCGGAGATCAAAAAAATATCGAGATAGATCTGTTTAATTCAAAACTAAGGAGTCCAATAGATGGTTTTATCCTTGGAATAAATACGAGAGTTGGTGAGAGGCCTAAAAATGAAGGGATCTTGGATATTGGTTCGAGTCAAAAAATGGAAGCTTTGATAGAGGTTTATGAATCTGATATTGATAGAGTCTTTATCTCTCAGAATGTTGAAATGAGTAGTGAAAATGGTGGTTTCCAAAAAAATCTTAAGGGAAAGGTTATTAGGATTAGTCCTCAGGTAAAACAAAGAAAAGTTTTATCTACTGATCCAACAGGGGATGCTGATTCGCGAATTATCGAGGTACTAGTAAAACTTGATCAAGACTCTATAGATATCGTTCAAAACTATGCAGGAATGAAAGTGATTGCAAAATTTATTCCTTGATGAGTTTTTCTTTTTTAAAATTTAGAAAAATACCATTAGCTTGGTTGTTACTAACTAGGCAACCATTAAGGCTAGCAGTTGCCATAGCTGGAATCAGTTTTGCAGGGATTTTGATGTTTATGCAATTAGGTTTTAGAGATGGTTTATTTGATACAAGCGTAACTATTCATAAACTTCTAGATGCCGATCTTGTTTTGATAAGTCCCAGATCAAAAAGTTCTATAAGTATGAGTGGATTCCCAAAAAGAAGGTTAATTCAGACTCTCGCAGTAGAAGATGTTGAAAAGACTGCTCCCGTCAATCTTAATTATTTACTTTGGAGAAACCCCGAAAATCTCAAAACTAGATCAATACTTGCATTAGGTTTTAATCCCTCGGATTCACTTCTTTTAGATGAGGGATTCTCAAAGAAAGCTTATAAATTGAGAAATCCATCAAGAGTTCTTTTTGACAAACTATCTAGACCTGAATTTGGCCCAATTGAAGAATGGTTCTTATCTGAAAAAAAAGTTGAGACTGAGGTTGCTGGAAAAAGAGTTATTGTTGAAGGACTTGTAGAGTTAGGACCATCTTTTGGTGCAGATGGTAATTTGATTACTAGTCGAGAAACCTTCTTAAGACTTTTTCCTGCTAATCCTCCTGGAAGTATAGAAATTGGTTTGGTAAAGCTAAAAAAAGGGTCTGATCCTGAATTGATTTCAAGGATATTAAATAACTCACTCCCAAATGATGTAAGGGTTCTTACAAAAAATCAATTTATAGAATTTGAAAAGAATTATTGGAAAAATAGTACTGCAATAGGTTTTATTTTTAGTTTGGGAGCATTGATGGGTTTTGTTGTAGGGTGTGTGGTTGTTTATCAAATTCTTTATAGTGACGTTACAGATCACCTCCCAGAGTACGCCACTTTATTGGCAATGGGGTATAGACTCAAGTCCCTTTTCTTTGTAGTAGCTAGAGAGGGGTTTTTGTTAGCATTGTTCGGTTATTTACCTGCTTATTTCTCTGGTCAAATACTTTACTCAGTTATAAGAAGTTCTACTAAGCTCCCAATAATAATGGACGCAGAAAAAACTATTTTAATTTTTGTATTAGTTTTAGTTATGTGTATGGGTTCCGCCGCTGTTGCGATGCGTAAATTAGTTGACGCTGATCCTGCCGAAATTTTTTAACACTTGAAGATAAATGGTTAAAGCTAATAAATCAAAAAATAATGTTAAAAACCTTAAAACAGTCTCAATAAATAATTTGAGTCACTTTTATGGAAAAAATGAGAATAAAAAACAAGTTCTCAATGACGTTTATTTAAATATTGACAAAGGGGAGTTGGTTCTTTTGAAAGGACCTTCTGGATGTGGTAAAACGACTCTTTTAACATTAATTGGGGCCTTGAGAACCTGTCAAAGTGGAGATTTAACTGTATTAAATAATCAGTTAAATGGAGCATCAAGG
This sequence comes from Prochlorococcus sp. MIT 1304, assembly GCF_047305015.1. NCBI lineage: Bacteria > Bacillati > Cyanobacteriota > Cyanophyceae > Synechococcales > Prochlorococcaceae > Prochlorococcus > Prochlorococcus sp. MIT 1304. Next base: position 1,197,957 of record NZ_CP138974.1, read on the forward strand.
AAAACTCGTCAGATTCTTAGAAGAAGTATTGGAATGATTTTTCAAGGTCACAATCTTCTAAGATGTTTAACAGCAGAACAAAATGTCCAGATGGGCGCCGATTTAATAAAAGGTTTAACATATTTGCAAAGACGTGAAATAGCACGGAATTGGTTGTCAGCAGTAGGATTAGAAGAACATCATAAAAAGTTGCCAAATGACTTATCTGGTGGGCAGAAACAGAGAGTCGCAATTGCTCGAGCTTTATCTGCTAACCCAAAACTTTTATTAGCTGATGAGCCCACTTCTGCTTTAGATAGCGTCACAGGAAGAGAAATAGTAACCCTTTTAAGGAAACTAGCAAAAGAGCAAAATTGTTCTGTACTTATGGTCACCCATGATCCAAGAATTTCTGATATGGCTGACAGGATATTAAATATGGAAGATGGTAAAATATATAGTGCTCATAGTGAGCTAATATAATTAAAAGTTAAAAATTTTATGTCTAAGAGAAGGAATCTAAAAAAAGAAAAGCAGGAACGTAATAGAGCCTATGCTAGAAAATTCAAAAAAAGAAAATTAAGAACTGATGGAAGACCTGATGGTGGAAACGTTACAGGTACAGCAAATAATGGCGGTGCAGCTGATTAGGGAATATCTTATATTTTTATCTTTTGGAGTTCAATATAATATGCATATTTAAGACATAATCATGAATGTAAGTATTGTTATACCGACTTACAATAGATTACCTATATTAGAGAAATGTCTATTTGCGCTTGAGAATCAAAAATTAAATACAAATATCAGTAACTATGAAGTAATAGTAGTTGATGATGGATCAACTGATGGTACAACCACATGGATAAATAAAAACAAAGCTAATCTCCCACACGTTATTCTATTTCAGCAAGAACATGGAGGGCCTGCACTTGGAAGAAATCTGGGAGTAATTAAATCAAAATATGAAATTATTATATTTATTGATAGTGATCTTATTGTTTTAGACAATTTTATAAATTGCCACGTAGAAAAATTACATGCCTCTTGGAGAAAAAATGATAAAAAATGTTTTACCTATGGTTCAGTAGTCAATACATCTAATTTCCTAAATCCTCAGAGTGAAAAACATAAAATAATGGACACTTCTTTTGCATACTTTGCTACTGGGAATGTAGCGATATCAAAAGAATTGATTTTAAGTGTGGGATTATTCGATACTTCTTTTAGTCTTTACGGTTGGGAGGATTTAGAACTTGGAGAAAGATTAAAAAAAATTGGGACAAAATTAATTAAATGCCCAAAAGCAGTAGGTTTTCATTGGCATCCGCCATTTAATTGCGAACAAATAGATTCATTAATAGCTCAAGAAAAAGAGAGGGCAAAAATGGCTTTAGTGTTTTATAAGAAACACCCAAATATAAGGGTTAGATTTATGATTCAATTAACTCCTCTCCATAATTTACTTTGGCAAATTCTTTGCTTTGGAGGACTAATCAGTGTTGATAGAATCCTTCCTTTATTAAGATTCCTAGTAAATATAAGAAGAAATAGACTTGCTCTTGAGATACTAAGGATACCTCTTAATATGGTTTACATTAAACAGTTAACTAAATCAAGATAAAAACTTTTAGAAATACACATCACTTGCTACAATAACAAAAATAATTTCACACATCTGACAGTTTCGGGTGAATTATTAATATTAATTCCCCGTCAGATGGAGGCTAACCCGAAACCCCTTTTTAATTATGGCTGTTGTATCACTATCAGAAATGATGGAAGCTGGTGCTCATTTCGGGCACCAAACTAGACGTTGGAATCCCAAGATGTCTAAGTATATATATTGCGCGAGAAATGGAGTTCATATTATTGATCTTGTAAAAACAGCATTGTGTATGAACAATGCATATAAATGGACGAGAAACGCTGCAAAAAGCGGTAAACGTTTCCTATTTGTTGGTACAAAAAAACAAGCATCAGACGTAGTAGCTCAGGAAGCTACGCGCTGCGGAGCTGCATATGTAAATCAAAGATGGCTTGGAGGGATGTTGACTAATTGGACAACAATGAAAGCTAGGATTGAAAGATTAAAGGATCTAGAAAGAATGGAAAGTAGTGGTTCAATAGCAATGAGGCCCAAAAAAGAAGCTGCAGTATTAAGGAGAGAACTTGAAAGATTGCAAAAATATTTAGGTGGACTAAAGGGTATGAGAAGATTACCAGATGTAGTTGTATTGGTTGATCAGAGAAGAGAATCTAATGCAGTATTAGAAGCTAGAAAATTAGATATCTCATTAGTATCAATGTTGGATACAAATTGCGATCCGGATTTGTGTGAAGTTCCAATTCCTTGTAATGATGATGCCGTTAGATCTGTACAACTTATTTTAGGAAGACTTGCAGATGCTATAAATGAAGGTAGAAAGGGCTCTAATGCCGAAAGAAAAAATTAAATTCAAATTTAAAACTTACTATCCACTATTTTTTATTACTTCAAATGGGAAACATTACAGCAAAACTTGTAAAAGATCTTAGAGACAAAACTGGCGCAGGAATGATGGACTGCAAAAAAGCACTTAACGAAACAGAAGGAAATCTAGATAAAGCTTTGGAATGGTTAAGAAAGAAAGGTATAGCTAGTGCTGAAAAGAAATCGGGAAGAGTAGCGGCTGAAGGTTCAATTGGTAGCTACATACATACTGGATCAAGAGTCGGAGTTTTACTAGAGTTAAATTGTGAAACTGATTTCGTTGCTAGAGGTGATATATTCCAATCTCTGTTGAAGGATGTCTCGATGCAAGTAGCCGCATGCCCAAATGTTGAGTATGTATCAATTGATGAAATACCAGAAGAAGTTGTGGAAAAAGAAAAGCAGATTGAAATGGGTAGGGATGATTTATCTGGAAAACCAGAACAAATTAAAGAAAAAATAGTTGAAGGGAGAATAGCAAAAAGACTTAATGAGCTTGTATTGCTTTCACAACCCTACATTAAAGATAGTTCTCTGACAGTTGAGGATCTTGTTAAACAAGCAGCTGCAAAAATTGGCGAAAATATCAAAGTAAGACGCTTTACAAGATATACATTAGGTGAAGGTATCGAAAAAAATCAGATCGACTTTGCTGAAGAGGTCGCATCAATGCAAACAAACTAGTCACTTGAATGATTTGAATAATTTCAATAATTACATAGATAAATATAAAATTAATTCTCAATTAGATAGAGCAGACATACAAAAAAGAATATTAACTAGAAATATCCATAGGGAATATGAACTTTATCTTAATCTAGTAAGAGATCTACTTTTCATCTCTGTAGAAAAAGGCCTTAATCAAATATATAGTTATCCAACAATTAATGATAATTTCTTAAATGAAAATGAATTCTATAGCCTTTTTGAAAAAAAAATAAGTAAATTAATATTTACGAATTTGCCCTTTTTAACAGTAGAACAATTAAAGATAAATAAAATTGAAAAAAATATAAATAAGGAAATTAATTTTACTATTTTTGATGGGTGCACAAAAATAAAGGATGTTCAAAAAGAAAAATTTCAATATGAAGATGGTTTTCAATTAAAAGAACCCACTCAGTTCGAGATTACTGAAGACTTTTCAAATCCTTCTGAATATTATCAAGCTGATTATAAAGATTTCGTATCACTTGATTTAGATAATTACGACCATAATGCCTATTTATCTAGTAGCAATATTACTGAAAATTTAGGAGTTGAAAAACAATTTATCTCCTCGCTACTTGAATTATTAGGAGAAGGAAAGTTTGAGAAACTAAGACATACAGAAAAAGACAATATCAATCAAATGGATATATCAACCAAAAATCAGATTCCTAAAATTTTTGATTTAATAGATAAGTCACTGGAAAATTTACTAATGAATCTTTCCTATGAGATTAATCAAGAATTATTTAAGGCCAATCTAATAAAAAAGATGATATCCAAAGATTCCTTTGATTACTTAGTAGGCAAAAATTTGATGATAAAACATCCATATCCTTTTATTATTAATTTCGAATTCAACTTAAATCGTCAGCTATTAAACGGCAATAATCTTCCGAATATTATTTTTATTAATATATCTACTGTTGAGTTAGAGTTTAAAAATTTAAATCTTTCTATTCAAAGGAATAAAATAAATGAGCTCAAAAATCAATTTCAGCGTTTGATTAAAAAAGAGACTTACTGGAGGCAAAAACAAATAACTTTGAATAAAATACGTTGAAAAAATAACTCTTTTTCAAATGTGACTTTTAGTGGGAATAATAATAAATTAATTAAAGAATGGATAAGAACTCTTCAAAAGTCTCTTACTATTGAAACTGAAAATAAATTCATTAACACTTTAGGAAGAGAAAGATATTTTAATGATTATTTGCATGAATCATTAAAAAAACTAGATAATCTAAATCTCTCAGACGAATATTTAAGAATATTTTATGAATTTTCTAAAAAATATAGTGAATATAATAAATTAGATGAAAATCAAAGAAAAAGGTTAATTATAGATACAAGAAAAAATCTTTATAAACTAGGCAAAACTCAAGAAATAGAAAGTTCTAATATTATTTCTAATAAAGTTTTTCTAAATAAAGCTGATTCAAGTTTGTCTTTTGATTCAGATATTTCATTAATAAAAAATGTAGGAAAAGTTTATAAAAATAAGCTTAATGAATTAGGGATATTTCATATAAAAGATCTAATTAATTATTTCCCACGAACATATCTAGATTATACAAATAGAGTCAAGATAATAAATTTAAAACCAGATAATTTATACACGTGCATCGCAAATGTTAAAAGATTTTATATTCATAAGAGTAAAAAAAATAGTAATTTATCAATAATGAATATTGTGGTTTATGATGAAACGTCTTCAATAAAGGTTACAAAATTTTTTTTAGGAAGAAGATTTAGATCTTACTCCTTCTTTACATCTCAAAAATCTTTGTATACTGCTGGCACCAAATTAGCAATTTCCGGTAAGGTTAAACTGACAGAGTATGGTAAAACTTTTGTAGATCCGCAGATTGAAATTCTTAAGGATAATAATGACAATTATAATTTCTCAGGCAAAATATTACCCTTGTATTCATTAGGTGAAGCATTATCAAATATGAGTTTTATAAAACTTATGAAAAAGGTACTAATTTATGCAAAGCAATATCCAGAAATTTTAAATAAGAAGCAACTTGATTCATTATCTTTATTATCAAAAGGAGAGTCTTTGATTAATATTCATTTTCCACCAACTCAACAGGCACTTATTGAGTCAAAAAAACGTTTGGTTTTTGATGAGTTATTTCTACTTCAAATAAAATTCCTACTTAGAAAAAGAAAGACGAATAAAAATGTAACTTCCCAACAATTACCTCAAAAGAAATCTTTATTAAAAGAATTTTTAAATAATTTTCCTTTCGAATTAACAAAATCTCAAGAAAATGTTTTAAATGAAATTAAGAAAGATTTATCTAATCCCGTACCAATGTCTAGATTGCTTCAGGGAGATGTGGGAAGTGGTAAAACCATAATTGCAATTGCGTCTCTTTTACTTGTCATTGAAAAAAACCTGCAAGGTGCATTTATGGTCCCAACTGAGGTATTGGCAGAACAGCATTATAAAAATTTATTAAAATATTTGAACCCTCTTTTAGTTTCTGTTGAACTACTTACTGGGAATACTCCTCAAAAAAAGAGAAAAGAAATTTTCTCTAATTTGAACAATGGATTAGTTGATATCCTCGTAGGTACTCATGCATTATTTGAGGATAAAGTCATCTTTAATGCATTAGGAATGGTCGTAATTGATGAACAACATAGATTTGGAGTTACTCAAAGAAATAGATTACTAAACAAAGGAGATAATACTAACTTGTTATCAATGACAGCAACACCAATTCCAAGAACTCTTGCGCTTTCCATTTATGGTGATTTAGATGTAAGTCAAATTACGGAACTCCCTCCTGGGAGAGTTCCTATAACTACAAAAATAATTTCAGAAGATAATTTAACTAACTTGTTCAAAATTGTTGAAGATGAGATTAATAAGGGAAAGCAAGCTTATGTGATTTTGCCACTTATTGAAGATTCAGAAAAAATGAATTTAAGCTCCGCAAAGAAAACATTTAAATATTTATCAGAAGAGGTCTTTTTTAACAAGAAAGTTGGATTATTACATGGCAAATTAAGTTCGCAAGAAAAGAACGAAGTGATTAATTCTTTTTTAAAAAATGAAATTAATATTTTGGTTTCAACCACTGTAATTGAGGTTGGCATTGATGTTCCCAACGCCACAATTATGATTATTTATAATTCGGACAGATTTGGCTTGTCCCAACTACATCAATTAAGGGGGAGAGTTGGGAGAGGATCAACAAAATCTTTTTGTTATCTGGTAACCTCCGATAAAAATGGATTAGAAAATAAACGACTTTGTGTTTTGCAAAAATCTAATGATGGCTTTTATATCGCTGAAAAAGACTTGGAGCTTAGAGGACCAGGCCAGATTTTAGGATATAGACAATCCGGATTGCCTGATTTTGTACTGGACAATTTACCTAACAATAAATTCCTTATTGATAAGGCTCGTGAAGAAGCTATTAAGATTGTTAGTGGTGATCCTGATTTAAAAAAAAATATTGTTTTAAGGAATATACTTATTGATAATTCTGATAATAAATTCATTCATGATTTCTTAAATTGAGAACTATCATTGTAATTTTTGATATATATGTCACTATAAATCAATTGCAAATTTCAATTGAAAATTTGGAATAAAATACCAATTAAAGATAATGGAGATAAATTAATAGCTATACCTAGCTGCCTAAAGTTTTTAGATCCCCACCCTTACTTTCATTTAGGAGCCCCTTACAAAGATAAAACTTCTATTTGGAAATTAAGAAAGGAGGTTGTAAATAGATTAGTAAAAGTAAATGATTATTTGATATCAAAGAGTAGTTTTAACCTTTTAATTTATGACACTTGGCGACCTTTGGAAGTCCAGGAATTTATGTTTAAAAGAGCATTTTTATTAGAGTGTGAAAAATCCGATATTGATATTTCTTTTGAAAATATAAAATCTTATCCATCTATTTTAAAAAAAGTTGAAAAATTTTGGGCATATCCTTCTCGTGACACTAGGTGTCCCCCCCCACATTCAACTGGGGGTGCTTTGGATGTTTGTTTTTCAGATAAAGACGGAAATCTTGTTGAAATGGGAAGCATGGTTGATCAAATGGATGAGACCTCAAATCCATATTTTTATGCAAACATAAAGAATGAAGGAGCAATTATTTGGAATAGTAGAAGAAACTTATTAAGGGAAATTATGACTAAATTCGGATTTGCTCAACATCCTAATGAATGGTGGCATTTTAGTTATGGTGATCAATTATGGGCTTGGAAAAATAAAAAAGCAAATGCCCTTTATGGAAAAATTTAAATTCTATTGATTTTCATTTAGTAAATTTAATATATAATTTTCATCTTGAGTATTTATAAAATCTCCGAAATCCAAATCCAAATTACTCTTCCAATTATCAAATAATGGTTGTAGAGTTTTTTCTAAATCGTTAAGTTCCATTCTTTGTAAAAATGGTTTAGCAAGCCTTTGTAGATTTTTACTTCCCCCCAACCATAATTGGTATTTGTTTTGCCCACTACCAACAAGTGCTAATTCGGCCATATAAGGCCTGGTACATCCATTCGGACATCCTGTCATTCTAAATAATATTGTCTTTTGTATTTTTAGATCTAAAAGTAAATTTTCAATCCTTTTTAGTACATCAGGTAATATTCTTTCAGCTTCAGTCATTGCAAGACCACAAAGTGGTAAAGCAGGACAAGCTAAAGCGTGTCTTTGTATTTCATTAATGTTATCTAAATTTTCGTATCCAATTTTTGAAAGAGAATTTTGAATTGCGCTTTTGTTTTTATTGGCGATATTACAAAGTAAAATATCTTGATTAGGTGTGAGTCTTAAATCTAAATTATATTTTTTAACAATACTCGAGATGGTATTCTTCTTCTCTCCAGATAATCTTCCCGATAATAATGGTAAACCTACGAAATGGGAGGTTTTATTTTGTTTATGCCAACCTAGGTAATCAATAAGAGCCTTATCAGGTTCTTTTCTAATTTTTTTAATTTCTTTTTTGAAATATTTATCAGAAAGTATCTTTTTGAACCATTTAATACCTTTTTTATGAAGAAGATATTTCATTCTCGAATTTTTTCTTGATTTTCTATCACCATAATCTCTTTGAATAGCCACAATGCTTTGTATTAATTCATAAACATCAGGTTCTTCAACATATCCAAGTGGATCTGCAATTCTGGCAAAGGTCTCCTCATTATTATGTGTGCGACCCATACCACCTCCAACATAGAAGTTGCACCCTTCTAAGTTTCCATCTTTAGAAGTAAAGGCAACTATTCCTATGTCATTAGTAAGAAGATCAACAGAATTGTCCCCAGGAACTGTCACAGCACATTTGAATTTTCTCGGTAAATAAGTTGAACCATAAAGAGGCTCATCTTTTATTCCACTAAAAACATTATCTTTGAATTGGAGCTTCCTAATTGCTTCAATATCTTTGTCAGGCTTTATGGTGTACTCTAAATCTCCGTCAGCCCAAAGCTCTAAGAAAGTGCCTTGGCCAGCCATTGGGGTGAGAAGATCTGCAACTTTTTTTGCCAATGCTCTTGCAATATTATATTCTGGCGAGTCAAATGGAGCCGCAGGTGCCATAACGTTTCTATTAATGTCTCCACATGCAGCTAATGTGGAGCCCATTGAATTTACTATTGTTTGAATTACTTCCTTCAGCTTCTCCTTTCTGATTCCATGCATTTGAAAGGCTTGTCTTGTAGTGGCCCTAAGTGTTCCATTACCTAGTTTGTCAGATAATTCATCTAATGCTAAAAATAATTTCCCAGGGACTTCACCACCCGGATTTCTTAACCTAAGCATCATTTGCCAATCTTTACTTTTGCCCGGCCTTCTATTTTCCCTGTTATCTTGTTGATAACTACCATGAAATTTTAATAACTGGACTGCATCATTAGTAAAATGATCACTTTCATTGACTAATTCTGTAGCAAGTGGCTCCTTAAGGAATTGGCTACTTTTCTTAAAATTTTCAAATTTAGAGACTTCTAGTCCATTTGCTAAACAAACAGTCTCTTCCTTTGCAGAATCTTTTTTCTTTTTTACTTTCTCAACCTTGATCAAAGGACCAAAACATATCTCTTTTTATACATTAGCGAAAAGCTTATTTAACTGGTAGTAAATTATAGTAAGAATAGTCATATTTTTTTCTTGTCTAAATATTTACTTGAGATAGGAACAGAAGAGTTGCCCGCAAAATTTTCTTATTCTGTTCTAGAGCAATTTAAATCTCTAATAGAATTTGAATTGGATAAAAAGTTAATCAAATTCGAACATATAGTTGTTACCTCCACACCAAGGAGGATAGTTCTACTTCTCGAAGGTTTAGTTGATTATGCAGAAGATAAAATAATAGAAAGGAAAGGGCCTAAAGCAAATTCAGCTTATTTAAATGGATGTCCTACTAATGCTGCTTTGGGATTTGCTAATAGCTTAGATATAAATGTTGGTGAGCTAGAAATAAAAAATACGGAAAAGGGTGATTTTGTATTTGGAAAGAAAATTGAGAAAGGACTATCAACAAAAATTTCTTTGTCTTCGATTATCCCAAAATTAGTAAAGAGTCTTCAAGGCGCTCGATTTATGAAATGGGGGGCCGGGAACATGAAATTTTCAAGACCAATTAGGTGGATTGCCTCTATTTATAATGATGAAATTCTTGATTTTGAATTTGATGAATGTGATCCAAAAATCAAAATAAGTAATAAAACAAAAAGTCATAGGCTAATCAATGAAGTTTTAGAAGTTCAGAATCCTGATGAATTTTTTGAATTATTGAAACGAAATAGAGTAATAGCTATTCGAAAAGAAAGAAAAGAAAAAATTGAAAGTTTAATAAATCAGGCATCTAAATCTTTAAATCTGGAACCTGACCTTTCAGAAGGATTACTAAATGAACTTACTGATTTAGTTGAATGGCCAGACTTAATTATTGGCAAATTTAGTAATGAATTTCTTGATCTTCCTGTTGAAGTCCTCTCAACAGTCATGAAAATTCATCAGAGATACGTTCCTCTTTTATTGAAAAATGAAAGTTTTTCTAAACTAGATTTAAGCTCTGAAAAAAATATTAGTACAACTTTCTGCGTTATTTCAAATGGTCTTGAAGAATCAAATAATAATATTGCCAAAGGTAATGAGAAAGTATTAAGGGCAAGGTTTTCAGATGCAAAGTTTTTCGTAGAAAGTGACAAAAAAGTTGCTTCAATCGAAAGAAATGAAAAGCTTAAATCTGTTTCATATTTGAAAGGACTTGGAAATATATTTCAGAGGGTAGAAAGGATAGAGGAAGTTACTAAAAAAATTCTTAAATTTTTAAATGATAAGTCTTTAGAAGAAAAAAAAATAATAGAAGCTGCTAAATACTGCAAAAACGATTTATGTAGTGAAATTGTTTTCGAATTCCCTGAGCTGCAAGGAATAATGGGTGCTAAATATCTTAAATATGAGGGATTTAGTGAGGATGTTTGCTTGGCTGTCGCTGAACATTATTTACCTTCTTTTTATAAAGATGCTTTGCCCTCCACAAAATATGGTGCAATAGTTTCCATAGCAGATAAGGTCGAAACTTTAATAAGTATATTTATTTCTGGTAAACGTCCCAGTGGATCATCTGATCCTTATGCTTTAAGAAGAAATTTGAATGGAGTTATTAAAATAATTTGGGATTACGAATTTGATTTGCCTTTAGATAAATTATTTAACGAACTTATTGATTTTTGGAAAATCGCATTTCCGAATTTAAACTTCTCAAGAGAAAAAGTTTTTAATGATTTAAATGAATTTTTAGTTCAAAGAATTGTTAGTCATCTAGAAGAAATATCACTAAGTAAAGAATTAATAAGGGCCGTTTGCTCTTCTGATGAATTATCTAAAAAAAGAGTATTGAATATTGTTGATCTTAAAAATAGGATTAAATCTATTATGGATTTTAATGAAAAGGAAAATTTTGTTGAAATCCAGAAGGTAATTACTAGGGCAAGCAAATTAGCTAATAATAGTGATCTTTCAACAGACGTTCTCGCTACAAGAGATTATGTAAACACAAAACTTTTTGAAAAGGATTGCGAATTGAAAGTTTTTGAATTTATTGAAGAATTAGAAAAACTTTTTTCAGAAGATTATTGCAATTATTTGGAACTTCTAAATTTGTTTGAGATTAATGTAAATACTATCGAGGATTTATTTGATAATGAAAAAGGAGTCCTAATAATGTCAGAGGATTTAAAAATAAGAAATAATAGACTCAATTTGTTGAGCTTAATTAGAAATTATTCTCTAAAAATAGCCGACTTTACACTTTTGAACTCTTAACTTTAATGCCTCCCTTTATCGAATAATTTTCTAGCATTTTTTCTACTTCTTTATTTTCCCTGACGGCACTATCAACGGGTTTATATTTTAAAGGCGCTAAGGCTTTCCCTCGTAAAATCGAGCCAAGTGTAAGCATTGTAATTTTTAGTTGCTGTAATGGCTTCATGGAGACAACTTTTTTGTATAAATAACTATCAAAAGTAAGTCTTTGCACATCCATGTCATCACACATCTCAACAAAGGCTTCTCTTGCAGAATCATTTCTGTAGAAAATATTTTGGAGGATTTCTAGCACCTTATAAGTTGTGCCATATTTTTTATCCCACTTTTTAAGATAGTTTTTTAAATCTTTTTCTGATGGAATTACTTGACCGTTTTTTGATGCTTCAACAATTTCCTCAGCACACATTCTTCCACTTTTTGCAGCAAAATAAATACCCTCTCCAGAACTTTTTGTAACATAGCCAGCTGCATCACCAACCAATGCCATTCTCCCAACTACTCTTCTTGGCCTTGGATGCTCAGGGATAGGGTGTGCTTCTACCTTAATTACTTCACCATTAACAAGTCTTTTCTTTGCCCGGTTTCTTACACCCTCTTGAAGTCCTTTTATTAATGACTGATTCTTTTGCATGGTTCCAGTTCCTACAGCAACATGATCATATTTAGGAAATACCCACCCATAAAAATCAGGAGAAACATCAGTTCCGACATACATTTCAGCAAGATCTTCGTAGTAACTCATTTCTTCTTTAGGGAGTTTAATTCTCTCTTGAAATGCAATCGCAACTTTGTAATCCCCTGCATCCATAGCTTTTGCCACTCTACTATTAGCTCCATCAGCACCGATTAAAAGGTCAACAGTAAGTTCCTTAAGTTCTCCTTTTTTATCTCCATTCGTGAAATCTGAATAGGAGAGTTTATATGGCCCTTGATTATTATCACCAGTATGAATAGAAGTAACTAATCCATTTATTAGTGTTGCCCCAAGATCTGATGCTCTATTACGCATAAAAGCATCCATAACTTCCCTTCTACACATCCCAATAAATTCATTATCGCTTTTCCCATAAACTCTATCTAGACTTATGTCTACCTCTCTATTTGATGGAGATATCATTCTCATATGCCTTACTTTTCTATCAATAATTGACTCAGGCAAATCAAATTCTTCTACCATACAAAGAGGTATAGCTCCTCCACATGGTTTCGCATTATCTAATTTTCTCTCGAAGAGCCAAGTTTTTATTCCAGCTTTAGCAAGTATTTCTGCAGCACATGAACCACTTGGACCTCCACCAATAACAGCTACCCTCAACATATGAAAAAAAAATAATACTGTATATAAAAACTACATCTTTTTTGCTTATAAAAGTGCATTTCTTAAAATAATAGTTAATATCGAAATATCTTTTCCAAATTCACTTCTAAATATTGGAACTAAAAAAAGATATCGATCAATTTGATTTACCACTTGCTAAAAGAACTTACCTAAATAGCCCAAATTCATCATTATTAAAAAAATTTCTAATATTTTCTCCATTTCTTTTTCTTATCTTTTCTGTCGTTGCATTGCGATTTATTAGAAATGTAGAATTAATGCCTCTTAATAATCTCAAATCTCAGGTTGAAAGAAATCATGATGCCAGAATTTTAGGCCACCTTCCCTACAACGAAGCTCCTAAAGAGAAACTAGTTTTAATTGAGCCTAATATTGAAGTTCATATGGATATGCGCGATTCTCTACTAAAGATGAGAGAAGAAGCCAAAAAGGATGGTATATATTTGATCTTCTTGAGTGGTTATAGATCAATAAATTTGCAAAAAGATATCTTTTATTCTTTAAAATCCATTAGAAATCAAGAAGCGGCAGAAAGAGCTAGAGTTTCAGCCCCCCCAGGGTATTCTGAACATAGTACAGGTTTTGCAATCGATATTGGTGATGCTAATCAGAGGGAGACAGACTTTGAACCAGACTTTGAAAATACTGATGCCTTTAGATGGCTAATAAAAAATGCAGCTAAGTTTCACTTTAAGTTATCGTTCAACAAAGATAATAAATATATAGATTACGAACCCTGGCATTGGAGATATGAGGGGTCAATTGAAGCATTAAAAGTTTTTGAAAGCTCAAATAGAAAATTATAAATCTAATTGATTAATTTAATTATTCAATTAGATTATTTTTTTCAAAGTCTTAAAAAGAAAATTTTCATAATAAGCATACTTTGAGTTAGCCTTAATAAAGTCAAACTTCTATTTATATAAATTCTATAAATGTCATCTTCGATAAAAGAAATTAGAAATGTTGCAATTATTGCTCACGTAGATCATGGCAAGACAACGCTTGTAGATGCATTGTTATCTCAATCAGGAATATTTAGAGACAATGAAGTTATCCCTACATGTGTAATGGATTCAAACGATCTTGAAAGAGAAAGGGGGATAACAATTCTCTCAAAAAATACTGCAGTTAACTATAAAGATACCAGAATTAATATTATAGATACACCTGGACATGCTGATTTTGGAGGAGAAGTTGAGAGGGTTTTGGGAATGGTTGATGGTTGTCTGCTTATTGTTGATGCAAATGAGGGACCTATGCCTCAAACAAGATTTGTTTTAAAAAAAGCATTAGAAAAAGGACTTAGGCCTATAGTCTTTGTAAATAAAATTGATAGACCACGAGTAGTGCCAGAACTAGCAATTGATAAGGTCCTTGATTTGTTTTTGGAATTAGGAGCTGATGATGATCAATGTGATTTTCCTTATCTTTTTGGGAGTGGCTTATCTGGTTTCGCAAAAGAAGAGATGGAATCTAATAGTGACAATATGATGCCTCTTTTTGAAGCTATTATAAGACATGTTCCTCCTCCAGTAGGTGACTCTAATAAGCCTCTTCAGCTACAAATAACTACCTTGGACTATTCTGATTTCTTGGGCAGAATAGTAATTGGAAAGATCCACAATGGAACTATAAAAAATGGCCAACAGGCTAGTTTAATTAAAGAAAACGGAAAAACTATTAAAGGTAAGGTTAGTAAGCTTTTAGGATTTGAAGGATTACAAAGAATTGATATAAATGAAGCATTTGCAGGAGATATTGTTGCTGTTTCTGGTTTTGATGACGTCAATATTGGTGAGACCATAGCATGTCCCGATTCTCCTCATCCTCTCCCATTAATCAAAGTTGATGAACCTACCTTAAATATGACTTTTGTTGTCAATGATTCACCATTCGCGGGAAAGGAAGGGAAATTTGTTACCAGTAGACAATTAAAAAATAGATTGGAGAGGGAACTTCTAACAAATGTTGCCCTAAGAGTAGAAGAAACTGATTCTCCTGACAGGTTCTCAGTTTCAGGAAGAGGAGAATTACATCTAGGGATATTGATTGAAACCATGAGAAGAGAGGGTTTTGAGTTCCAAATATCACAACCTCAAGTAATTTTCAGAGAAATTGATAACGTTGAATGTGAGCCTATAGAGACTTTGGTTTTAGATGTGCCTGAAGTATCTGTTGGTTCTTGCATCGAAAAACTTGGATCTAGAAAGGCAGAGATGAAAAACATGCAGACAAGTTCAGATGGTAGAACTCAATTAGAATTTCTTGTTCCATCAAGAGGATTAATCGGATTTCGTGGGGAATTTGTAAGGATAACCAGAGGTGAAGGCATCATGAGCCACTCATTTTATGAATATAAACCTAAAACAGGAGATTTTGAAACCAGGAGAAACGGAGTCCTTATAGCTTTTGAAGAAGGTGTTGCCACATTTTATGCATTAAAGAATGCTGAAGATAGGGGAGTCTATTTCATTAAACCTGGAGTCAAAGTTTATAAGGGGATGATAATTGGAGAGAATAATCGACCGCAAGATCTTGAGTTGAATATATGTAAAACTAAGCAGTTGACTAATATGAGGTCTGCAGGAGCAGAAGAACTTGATACTTTGCAGTCACCTGTTGATATTACCCTTGAAAGAGCACTCGAATATATTGGTCCAGATGAAATGCTAGAGGTAACACCAGATTCAATAAGAATGAGAAAAATTAATAAAAAGAAAAAAAATTAATTATTAGTTTCATGAATGAAGAAAGTACAAAAAGTTTTAAAGATTCCCTTTTTACTGCTTTAACTCTTTTTAATAATCATGAATGGTATGAGGCTCATGACGCTTTTGAAGAAATATGGAATTTAGTCGATGGTGACGAAAGACAAGTTATCCAGGGAATTTTACAAGTATCTGTTTCTCAGTTTCACTTAAGTAAGGGTAATTTAAATGGAGCTACTATTTTGCTTGGAGAGGGTTTAGGTCGAATAAAAACTAGAACCAATATTAATTTAGGGATTGATCTTGAATCTTTCTGTAGATGCTTGGAAGATTTATTAAGGAAATTACAATATGAAGAGCTAGTAAATGAGAAAGATGTGCCTTCTTTGAAACCTCTTTGATAAATATGAATATTACTTTATCTTCAGTTAAATTTCTATTTCTTTTTTTTTAAGAAAACAAGAGAACTAATCGATCTCAATGAAAATGTACCTAAAAATTCATAATGTATCACTTTCAATTAAAGGAAAATTAATTGTAAATGATGTTTCCATAACTGTTAATCCAGGGGAAGTTGTAGGTTTGATAGGACCTAATGGTGCAGGGAAAACCACCACTTTTAATCTTGTAGTTGGGAATATAAAACCTGATAAAGGTGGAATATTAATGAATGGTAAAAATATTACCAATCTTTCTCTCCCAATTAGATCAAGACTTGGGTTGGGTTATTTAACTCAAGAAGCGAGTATATTTAGAGACCTCACTGTAAAGGATAATATAGATTTGGCTTTGAAGAATTCATCCTATAGCAGAGCAGCAATTAGAAATAGAAGAGAAGAACTAATTAATGAATTTAATTTGAATAATTTTGTAGATAGTTATGGTTATCAACTTTCAGGTGGAGAAAGAAGAAGGTGCGAAATAGCTAGAGCTCTCTCTGTAGGAAGAAAAGGGCCTAAATATTTATTATTAGACGAACCTTTTGCGGGGATTGATCCTCTTGCTGTTAATGATTTAAAGAAACTAATTCTTAAGTTAAGTAATGCAGGAGTAGGTATTCTTATTACAGACCATAATGTAAGGGAAACCCTTCAAATTACTAATAAATCATATGTATTAAGTGAAGGGAAAATTTTAGCTAACGGATCATCAAGTGAATTGGCTGAAAATCCAATAGTTAAGAAGTATTATCTAGGAGATAATTTCAAACTTTGAAATGCTTTTAAAAAAAATTAAAACTTTATTATTAAATATTTACTCATATAAAGATGATTTTAATTATTATTTGTTTGTCATTGAATATTAAAACTTGAGAAATTTCTAGAAATGATACTAGATAATTTTTTTAAAAATTTAATATATGAACCAGTTTCAGTTTTAGGTCTTTTAGTTTTTTATTTTTTATTAATTAACTTACCAATTTCTTTGGGTGCAGTTTTTAAAAAAAAATCTTCTTTTGCTGTAAGACTTATTACGATTTTAGTGAACTTATTAATAACATTACAATTACTTTTTAGGTGGTCAATTTCTGGGCACTTTCCTATTAGCAATTTGTATGAATCTCTTTATTTCCTTGCTTGGGGTATCACATTAGGTCAACTGTTGGTTGAAAGAGAATACCAAGCTCCAATAATTCCCTCAATTGCTATACCTATTGAGTTGCTTATTGTGTCTTTTGCTTGTTTTGTTTTACCTGAGGATTTGAAATCATCATCCAACTTAGTTCCAGCTTTAAGGTCTAGTTGGTTAGTAATGCATGTTAGCGTCGTAATGCTTAGTTACGCAGCATTAATAATAGGTTCTTTACTTTCAATGTCCGTTTTGTTTATTAATAAAAATAAGCCGCTTCAAATTAGAAGTAGTTCTACAGGTATAGGAGGATTTAAACTTTCAAACAGTTATCCTGTAAATGATTTAGTTGAATCTATTGAATTCTCTCACTCAGAAGAATTAGATACATTAAGTTATCGTTCTATATTAATAGGTTTTGTTCTTTTGACTCTTGGTTTGATATCAGGTGCGGTCTGGGCTAATGAGGCCTGGGGTACATGGTGGAGTTGGGACCCAAAAGAAACATGGGCATTTATCTCATGGTTGTTTTATGCCGCTTATCTGCATATGAGAATAAGCAAGGGTTGGCAAGGACGCAAGCCAGCATTATTAGCATCTACAGGTTTTTTAGTTGTTTTAGTATGTTATTTAGGAGTTAATTTTTTAGGAATAGGGTTGCATAGTTATGGATGGATATTTGGATGATTTCTTAATCATCCAGAATATTTATTGAGGTTCTGAAAGAACATCCCCTTTTTGTGCTTCTTGTGCAACTTTTCTCAAGTCATCACATCCTTCTTTTAATGTTGGGTAAGCAAACATTCCGCTACCTGCAATAAAACAATTAGCACCAGCATGGGCACATTGTGAAATAGTCCAATTTGCTTTTATCCCACCATCAACTTCAATGTCGACATTTAAGTTTTTTTCGATAATAAAGTTTCTTATTTCTCTGATTTTATTAAGCATTGTTGGTATGTAAGCTTGTCCTCCAAATCCTGGATTAACTGTCATAACCAAAACATGATCAACCATATCCATAATGTTTTTAATCATTTCAAAAGGAGTATGTGGGTTTAAAGCAACAGAAGGAGATCCTCCTAGATCTCTTATTCTCCCGAGAACTCTATGCAAATGAATATTTGCTTCGGCATGAGCTATTACTACTCCTGGTTCACCATTCGCCCCTTTTGTGGCGTTTACGTAAGATTCAAGCATAGTTTCACAGTTGTATTGGCTCACCATTAATTGTGTTTCAAAAGGGACATTGCAATATTTCCTGCATGCAGCAATCATTTCAGGACCGAATGTAAGATTTGGCACAAAATTCCCATCCATTACATCAAATTGAATTCTATCTACCCCAGCTTCCTCGAGCTCTTTCACACAAGCCCCCATATTTGCCCAATCTGCTGGTAAAACTGAAGGAATTATTTGAATTGGTCTATTAACACCAGCTAAAATTGTTTGATTTGACTCAGTCATTTAATTTTTAAAATATTTAATAAAGATACTATATTTAGTTGTTTATTCCTAATTTCAAGTCACGGCCTGATAAAGTATCACGTGTAAAGAGTTAAAAAAAGCTTACTAGCATAATAATTCTCATAAAAAATGTCATTTTTTATGAGATCATACTCAAAACCTTTAAGAAAATCCTCAAAATTTAATTGTGAATCAAACTTTAATTCAAGAAATTCTCGAAGTTGTCGAGCAAGCAGCTATTGCCTCAGCAAAACTAACAGGACTTGGTCAAAAAGATGAAGCTGATGCTGCAGCTGTAGAAGCAATGAGATTGCGAATGGGCAAAATTGAAATGAAAGGGAAAATTGTTATTGGAGAAGGTGAAAGAGATGAAGCACCTATGCTTTATATAGGTGAAGAAGTAGGCAGTGGAAATGGCCCAGGGGTTGACTTTGCAGTAGATCCTTGTGAAGGAACAAATCTTTGCGCTAATAATCAAAGAGGTTCTATGGCGGTTTTAGCTGCCTCTGATACGGGTGGTCTTTTCAATGCGCCTGATTTTTACATGAACAAATTAGCAGCGCCTCCCGCGGCCAAAGGTAAAGTAGATATTAGAAATTCAGCTACTGAAAACTTGAAGATACTAAGTGATTGCTTGGGCCTTTCTATTGATGAGCTTACTGTAGTTGTAATGGATAGAACTAGGCATAAAGATTTAATTAAAGAGATTCGAGGATGTGGTGCCAAAGTACAACCGATTTCTGATGGTGATGTTCAAGCTGCGATTGCATGTGGTTTCGCAGGTACTGGAACACATTGCTTGATGGGTATAGGTGCAGCCCCAGAGGGTGTTATTTCAGCTGCTGCAATGAGAGCTCTCGGTGGACACTTTCAAGGACAACTAGTTTATGATCCAGCAATAGCTCAAACCTCTGAATGGGCTGATTACACAAAAGAAGGAAATATAAAACGTCTTAATGAAATGGGCATAACAGATATAGATAAAATCTATGAAGCGAATGAATTGGCATCCGGAGAAAATGTTGTTTTCGCTGGAAGTGGTATAACTGATGGCTTATTATTTGACGGAGTTAAATTTGAAAGGGATTGTGTAAGAACAAGTAGTTTAGTTATTAGTACGTTAGATAGTACTGCAAGGTTCACAAATACTGTCCATATAAAAGATGGTGCTAAGAGTATCAGCCTTTAAAAATTCACTTTTAATTTTATGCATATTGTTGTCGTCGGACTGAGTCATCGCACGGCACCTGTCGAAGTGCGTGAGAAGTTAAGTATTCCTGACCAATCCATAACAGAGTCATTGAAAGCATTAAAAGCTTTCTCTGATGTATTAGAGGTATCAATTTTAAGTACTTGTAATAGGCTGGAAATATATGCGCTAGTAAAGGATAAAAATACTGGAATTTCATCTATTAAAGAATTCATATCAGAATATTCTGGAATTATTTTTGACGATTTAAATCCACATCTTTTTTGCTTTAGACAGGAAGAAGCAGTTTTGCATTTGATGAAAGTTTCGGCAGGACTTGATAGCCTCGTTTTGGGTGAAGGACAAATCCTTTCGCAGGTAAAAAAAATGATGAGATTAGGTCAAGAGAATCAATCTACTGGACCAATACTTAATAGATTATTAACTCAATCAGTTAGTACAGGTAAAAAAGTAAGATCCGAAACAAATTTAGGAACTGGAGCCGTGTCAATCAGTTCGGCAGCGGTAGAACTAGCACAATTAAAAATTGGACAAGAAAAAGGTTTCGATAATCTTGTAAGTTTGGAATCAGAAAATGTTCTTGTAGTTGGCGCTGGAAGAATGAGTAGGCTTTTAATAACTCATTTAAAATCAAAAGGATGTCATAAACTTATCCTTTTAAATAGAAATATTGATAGAGCTTTAAATCTTGCTCAAGACTTCCCTGATTTAGAGATTGTTTGTAAAGGTTTAAACGAATTAGAAGAAAACATATCATTATCTTCGCTTGTTTTCACCAGTACTGCTTCTGAAGAGCCAATTATTGATCTCACAAAAATTGAAAAAATAAATTTGAGTAATAGACTTAAATTTATTGATATTGGTGTGCCGAGAAATATATCTAATGATGTCAAACAACATGAATTTGTAAAATCATTTGATGTTGATGACTTACAAGAGGTCGTTTCAAGAAATCAAGAATTTAGACAGAAAATAGCAAAGGAAGCGGAATCTTTAGTAGAAGAAGAAAGGATCATTTTTCTAGAATGGTGGGCAAGTTTAGAGGCCGTTCCAGTAATTAATAAACTTAGATCAGATTTGGAGTTAATTAGAAAGGAGGAATTACAAAAAGCACTAAGTAGAATGGGACCAGATTTTTCGGCTCGAGAAAGAAAAGTTGTGGAAGCTCTGACTAAAGGAATAATTAATAAAATACTTCATACGCCGGTCACCAAGTTGAGAAGTCCTCAATCAAGAGAAGAAAGACAAGTTTCTTTGAAAATCGTTGAAAAATTGTTTTCTTTGGTAGAAGAGGATAAAAATAACTAACTTTTTTCTATTTATATTAAGTTTTTCCAGTGATTTATCGAAATACCTTTGTAAACTGACCATTTGTATTTCTAAATATGCCCATAATCAGTTACTTTAGGTAGTTGTATATCTACCTCCATTTGATTGAATGAAGCGTGTGTTGGCCATAATCCTCGGAGGAGGAAAAGGTTCTAGACTTTACCCTCTAACAAAAATGAGGGCTAAACCTGCTGTGCCATTGGCAGGTAAGTATCGTTTGATAGATATTCCGATAAGTAATTGTATAAATTCAGGCATTAAAAAAATGTACGTATTGACCCAGTTCAATAGTGCATCTCTTAATAGACATATAGGAAGAACATATAATTTAAATGGCCCTTTCGGCCAAGGATTTGTGGAGGTTTTAGCGGCACAACAGACTCCTGATAGTCCGAAGTGGTTTGAAGGTACTGCTGATGCCGTAAGAAAATACCAATGGTTATTTCAAGAATGGGATGTAGATGAATATTTAATATTGTCAGGTGATCAACTGTACAGAATGGACTACAGTTTATTTGTTCAACATCATAGAGATAATGGTGCTGATTTAACTGTTGCAGCTTTGCCTGTTGATGAAGCTCAAGCAGAAGGTTTTGGCCTAATGAGAACCGATGATTTAGGAAATATAAAAGAATTTAGTGAAAAGCCCACTGGAGAGAAGTTGAAGGCAATGGCAGTAGATACTTCAAAATTTGGATTAAGTAAGGAGTCAGCTGCCGAAAAACCATATCTAGCCTCTATGGGTATTTACGTTTTTAGCAGAAATACTCTTTTCGATCTTCTAAATAAATTTCCTAATTATACAGATTTTGGTAAGGACATAATTCCAGAAGCTCTCAATAGAGGTGATACTCTTAAAAGTTATGTATTCGATGATTATTGGGAAGATATTGGAACCATTGGGGCATTCTTTGAGTCAAACCTTGCATTGACTGAGCAACCAAAACCTCCATTTAGTTTTTATGATGAGAAATTTCCAATTTATACTAGACCTAGATTTTTACCCCCTTCTAAGCTTGTAGATGCACAAATTACTGATTCAATTGTTTGTGAAGGTACAATCTTGAAGTCATGCAGTATTTTACATTGTGTTTTAGGGGTAAGAAGCAGGATTGAAAGTGACTCAGTTCTTGAGGATACTCTTGTTATGGGAGCCGATTTCTTTGAATCCCCTGAAGAGAGGTTTGAATTAAGAAAAGGGGGCGGAACGCCTCTTGGAGTAGGTGAAGGGACTACTGTAAAAAGAGCAATTCTTGATAAGAATACAAGAATTGGTGATAATGTCGTGATCATTAATAAAGATCGAGTAGAAGAAGCAGATAAGCCAGAATTAGGCTTCTATATCAGAAATGGAATTGTTGTAGTAGTTAAAAATGCAACTATTGCAAACGGAACTGTTATTTAAATCTTTTCCATCATTTTTCGCTGACATAAGTATTTTTTTTGAGCAATTTTGTTGAGTTGCAGGCACACTATATTTATTGAGTTTTTTAATTTTTTATGTCCAAGGCACATTTTGGTTTAATAGGTCTTGGTGTTATGGGCGAAAATTTAGTTCTTAACGCAGAGAGAAATGGATTTTCTAGTGTAGTTTTTAATAGGACTTACTCCAAAACCGAGGAATTTTTACAAGGTCGTGGCCTTGGAAAGAATATTGAAGGAGCTGAAACTCTTCAAGAATTTGTTAATAAGCTAGAGAGACCTAGAAGAATTCTAATGATGGTAAAAGCTGGGCCCGCAACAGATGCTGTCATTGATAATATTTCTGGATATCTCGAGGAAGGAGATTTATTAATAGATGGCGGCAACTCTCAATTTAAAGATACAGAAAGAAGGGTGAATACTCTTGAAAGTAAAAGTTTTGGATACATTGGGATGGGAGTCTCTGGAGGTGCTAAAGGAGCTCTAGAGGGCCCAAGCATGATGCCCGGTGGAACTAAGGCTTCATATGATGCAATAGAAAGCTTATTAACAAAAATGGCTGCCAAAGTTGAAGACGGACCATGTGTCGCATATGTTGGACCAGGAGGCTCAGGTCATTTTGTAAAAACTGTTCATAACGGAATTGAATATGGAATTGAACAAATACTTGCAGAAGCTTATGACCTTATGAAGAGAGTCAAAGGTATGAATGGACAGCAGATGTCAGAGGTATTTGGTATTTGGAATAATACTGATGAATTAGCTTCTTATCTTGTTGAGATAACAGAGATTTGTCTAAATACAAAAGATGAGATAACTGGAGATGATGTCGTGGAAAAAATATTAGATAAAGCTGGCCAGAAAGGTACAGGGTTATGGACTGTTGTAAGTGCTCTAGAACTGGGGGTATCAGTCCCAACTATTTATGCATCTTTAAATGCAAGAGTAATGAGTTCTTTAAAAGAGCAACGTAGTGAGATTGAAAAAACTATTCCATCTAAAGAGATAGAAGATTTTGATTTAGGAAATATATCAGATGGAATGAAACCTTTATTTGATGCTGTAGTCCTTGCCACAATTGCTAGCTATGCCCAAGGTATGGATATTTTAAGAGAAGCATCTGCAGTATATAACTATGGTTTAAATATGCCGTCAATTGCTCAAATATGGAAAGGTGGTTGCATAATTAGATCAAAATTATTAAGTAAAATTCAAGATGCCTATAATAAAGACCCTAATCTAAAAAATTTAATTTTTGATGATTGGTTTAATAATGAAATTGCGACAAGATTAGATAACTTAGCTAAAGTAGTCTCTCTATCCACAAAGGCAGGTATACCAGTGCCATGTTTATCCAGTACTTTAGATTATTTAAATAGTTATAGAACCAATAGACTTCCTCAGAATCTCGTTCAGGCAATGAGAGACTGTTTTGGCTCTCATACATATGAAAGAATTGATAAGAAAGGTAGTTTTCATACTGAATGGATGAAATGATTGAAAAGGTCAAAAATGGATACACCATAAATTTATACAAAGACAAATTAGAACTATCAACAGCTGTTTTTAAGTTTATTGAAAGTCATATTATCCATACTTTAAAAAAGAAAGACAGGTTCAAATTTTGTGTAAGTGGAGGTTCAACTCCTAAATCTGTTTATAAGCTTTTATCAAAAAGTGATCTTAGATGGGATATGGTTGATGTCTTTTTAGGGGATGAAAGATGTGTTGATCCAAATTCAGAATTGAGTAACTCGTTAATGTTGAAGAATTCATTGTTAAAAAATTTTGGATCGAAAGCTTTTTTTTATGAAATTTTCAATGATTTAAATGCTGATGATGAAGCTACAAAGAATCAATTTGTTTCTAAATTATTTGAAAAATGCGGATCAAACCCTCCAACTTTTGATTTAACATTATTAGGTCTCGGAGACGATGGTCATACAGCCTCACTATTTCCTTATCAAAAAAATAATAATGTAGATGATTTTGTTATTTTTAATGATGGTAAAGGTTTAAAAAGAATTTCACTAACTCCAAAGGTTCTATCAGCCTCATCAAAGATTGTATTTTTAGTAAGTGGAGCTTCTAAAAGAATTGCTCTTGAGAGGTTATTAGATGAAAAAGAGTCACCAGATAGAACACCATCAAAATTAATAAAATCTATTAATCAAATTTCAATATTTTGTGATCTGGAATCAGCAAAAGAATTAGAAATTTAGTTAAAGTCTAGTAATAATTAAAAATATTCAATGAGTAAGAAAAAATTTTTATTTCAGAAAAAAGAGTTCGATGGTTGGAAAACATTAAATGATACTGTTATGGGCGGATCAAGTTCAGCTTTTTGTGAAATTTCAAATTCGGGTTTGATATTAAAGGGTAATATTGTCGAGAAAGCAGGAGGATTTGTTAGCTGTAGATCGTCTATATATAAACCTTCTTTAAATGTATCTGAGTATTCATCCTTTGAATTAAATATTGATGGACAAGGAAGAACTTTTAAATTTGCTGTCGCTTGTGAAGATGATCTACTAGGACTAACTGAATTTATTCCGGGTGGACTTAGATGGATTAAATCATTCCCAACAAAAAAATTCGGGACAACAAATGTTCAAATTCCTTATAGTGATTTAAAACCTTCAGTAAGAGCTAATAAAGTACGTTTTCCATTTAAATTTAAGCCATCTAAAATTAAAAGATTGCAACTACTACACTCTAAGTTCGGTGATGATGGATTACTTAATAATGAGTTTAAACAGGGTTCTATAAAAGTTTTAATTAAATCAATAAGTGTTATTTGAAAATCCACCAAAAAATATAGAGAGCTTAATCGCTAAGTCAGCAGATTTAACAAATAAACCTTTTGTTCATTCTGTAGTAAAAATAAATGGTGAATACGAATTCGAAAATGAAGATATTGATTTAACAGTTAATATCTTATGTCGAGATAAAGAAGGTAAAAGATTAGAAATTTATGATCTTGAATTAGAACTTTTTAAATCAAACAAAGAGTTGGTTTTAGTAATCTCTAAGCTTAATTTCCCTGATGAACCAATATTATGGTGTGGAGTTAAAACATTATGGATGGATAGCAATAATGGAAAAAAATGCAACTCACCAAAATACAGCGCTAGATTGGAAAATTTAGCAAATAGGATAAAAAGTTTTATTGATTAAGAAAATAAAATTTGAACTGATTTATAAATCAGTAACAGCCCCTAAACTTGATGTGCTTACTATTCTCGAATATTTTGAAAGAATTCCTCTTTTGTATTTTTGAATAGGTTTTACCCAATCTTTTTTTCTTTTTTTTAATTCTTCGTCAGATAAATTCACTTCAATTAGTTGTTTTACAGCATCAACGGTAATCAAATCGCCTTCTTTTATTAGAGCAATGTTTCCGCCAACAGCCGCCTCTGGAGCTATATGACCAACAACCAGACCATATGTACCGCCGCTAAATCTCCCATCGGTAATCAGAGCTACTTTCTCTCCGAGCCCTTGACCAACAATTGCAGATGTTGGAGCCAACATTTCTCTCATGCCTGGCCCTCCTACAGGGCCTTCGTTTCTTATGACAACAACATCACCAGCTTTGATATCGTTATTTAAAATCGACTTTAAACAATCCTCTTCACTTT
This sequence comes from Prochlorococcus sp. MIT 1304, assembly GCF_047305015.1. Taxonomy (NCBI): domain Bacteria; kingdom Bacillati; phylum Cyanobacteriota; class Cyanophyceae; order Synechococcales; family Prochlorococcaceae; genus Prochlorococcus; species Prochlorococcus sp. MIT 1304. Next base: position 1,224,131 of record NZ_CP138974.1, read on the forward strand.
CAAAAATCTTAGCGGGACCTGTTAATACAGGGTTTTTTACTCCGCTAATTTTGGCTACAGAACCTTCGCTCGCTAAGTTACCTTTTAATATCGCTAGATGTCCTTTTTTGTAAAGAGGGTCATGTATGTCTCTTATGACATTTTGATTTGTTGGAGGCTTATCTGGAATATTCTGTAAGTATTCTGAGATGGTTTTGCCTTCAATGTTTTTGCAATCGCCATGAATTAATCCTGCATTCAAAAGAATTTTCATTACTTGTGGAATCCCACCTGCTTTATGAAGATCGACCGTCACATATTTACCACTCGGTTTAAGGTCACAAATAACGGGTACTTTTTGTCTGATTCTCTCGAAATCATTAATGTTGATATCTATTCCTGCAGTATTCGCAATAGCCAAGATGTGCAATACCGCATTTGTTGACCCACCAATTGCCATAATTACTGATATTGCATTTTCAAATGCTTTCTTAGTCATTAGGTCTAGAGGTCTTATATCTTTTTTTATTGCAGAGACTAATATCTCAGCACTTTTATCTGCACTTAGTTCTTTTTCAAGATCTTCAGCAGCCATAGTGGAACTGTGAGGAAGACTTAACCCTAATACTTCAATAACCGCAGACATTGTATTAGCTGTAAACATTCCTCCACAGCTTCCAGCACCAGGAATACAATTTTTCTCAACTTGGATAAGCCTTTCTTCAGTAATTTTGCCTGATGTTAATTGACCAACAGCTTCAAATGCACTAACAACAGTTAGATCTTCTCCATACAATTTCCCAGGCTTTATTGTCCCTCCATAAATGAAAATTGAGGGAATATTCATTCTTGCAATCGCAATCATGGCACCCGGCATATTTTTATCACATCCACCTATAGCAAGTACTCCATCCATACTCTGAGCATTACATGCTGTTTCAATTGAATCAGCAATAACTTCTCTTGAAACTAGGGAATATTTCATGCCCTCTGTTCCCATAGAAATTCCATCACTTACTGTTATAGTCCCAAACATCTGAGGCATCCCACCTGATCTTTTTATTGATTCTTCAGCTTTTAGAGCTAACTTATTTAAACCCATGTTGCATGGTGTTATTGTGCTGTATCCATTTGCAACTCCAATAATAGGTTTATTGAAATCTTCATCATTAAATCCAACAGCTCTTAACATCGATCTGTTAGGTGATCTTTGAACACCTTGGGTTATTGCAGATGATCTGAGTTTATTCATATTATTTGAGAACCTTTTTTATTCTATTGCCCCAACTCTTCAAGTTGCTTCCTTACATCTGCAATTGCAGAATTAAGTTGCTCAACTTTCTTTTCCAGATTCTCTCCTTCAACTTCATTTATATTTTCATTTGAATCAATCGCTTCTGATCCGTCTTGAATTCTGGAGGAATACATCATTGCTTTTTGTTTTTTTTCCTCCTTTCTTTTGTCTGCTTCGGATATTAACCACCAAGCTAGACCTGCTGCTCCAATAAAAGCACCGCTTATTAATGATAAAAGATTATTTGAAGACGAATCTCTGTATTCAGACATTGGTAAGTTATTTACTCCTATATTCTATATTAGTTCTTATCTTGAAATATAGTACTTAAACGCGATAGAGGATTTCCAATCCCCGGGACTAATAATTGTGTTTTTTCGTCTTCCTCATCTATACAAGAAGTGTAAATTACCTGATTAGGGAGTAATTTCGCAATTTCATTTAACCCTTTATTTGAGCAAATAGCAGTTATTAAAAGAATCCTATTTGAATCAACACCTAATTCCTTTAATTTAATTAAAGTTTCTAATGTTGCTGACTTTGTCGTTATTTGTTCTGAATAAAATATAACTCCTTCATTTGATTCAATAGTTTTAGGAAGTTCTCCTAATGAAAGGGTTGAATTAGGAATTACTTCTTTAGATCCAAACCAAAGAGATAACCCTTCGGGCAACATTGCGAGCACTTTTATTGGATAATCATTATTAATAAAGAATCCATCTGCGTCTCCATTATCAGTATTTACTATTTCTTTTTTATATGGCAGCCAATTACGTAATGCTTCATATGTAAGCCATTTCCCTAATTGCTCATATCCTGTAGAGTACAAAATATTTGGAGTATTTTTTTCTCGCAATATTGAAAGCCAATGTTTTATTAATGGATGAGGAGGAACAATAACCTTTAGTGACATTGCCATATATTTTCCTTTAAGATACTCTTACAAACTTTAAATACTTAAGCTCTAAAATACAGTCTTATTATGATTAAATCAATTGTTTTCCCCTCACTAAAGAATGCATTAATTACTTTGTTATTCGTTGGAATTTTATTTTTTAATTCTGTAAATTCAGCATGGGCTAAAAGACCTCCTGAGATTAGAAACCAGCAAGACCTTAATTTAGAGCCAGATATGCATGGTCAAGATTTAAGCGGCAACGAATACGTTAAGTTTGATTTAAATGGGTTTAATTTCAGTGAAAGTAATTTAGAAGGGGCGGTGTTCAATAATAGTAAATTGCAAAACTCAAAGTTTACTGGAGCAAATTTAAGAGATGCACTAGCTTATGCAACAGACTTTACAGATGCTGATCTTTCAGATGTTAATTTTACTAATGCTCTATTAATGGAGAGTAATTTTGAAGGCGCAAAAATAGATGGTGCAGATTTTACTGATGCAGTTCTAAGTCGTACACAACAAAAACAATTATGTGCGATTGCCAATGGCACAAATAGTTCTACAGGAGAGAGTACAGAATACAGCTTAGGTTGTTAATCATCAAAGATGAAAAAAAAAATTCCAGTTATTGTTGTTTCGGGATTTCTTGGTTCAGGTAAAACAACTTTTCTAAGATATCTATTAAAAGAGAGTAATAAAAAATTTGGTTTAATAATCAATGAATTTGGTGATGTTGGAATTGACGGTGATTTGATTAAAAGTTGTGATAAATGTGATGAATCTGAAGACGACTGCGTTATCGAATTAAACAATGGATGCTTATGTTGCACTGTTCAAGATGACTTTGTTCCATCAATAAAAGCTCTCCTAGAATTTAATCCTCCTATCGAATCAATAATTATCGAAACAAGTGGGTTGGCACTACCAATTCCCTTAATTCAAGCACTTAACTGGCCTGAGATTAGGTCTTCCATCTACCTTGATGTTGTTGTTGGTATCGTTAATGGAGAATCAATGCTAAATGGTTCCCCAATTAATGATTTAAATAAAATAACAAAACAATATAATGAGACAGATAAAATTGATCACAACGCCACTATAGATGAACTTTTTGAGGAGCAACTAGAAGTTTCTGATATCGTTTTAGTCTCTAGATCAGATATCTTAAATGATGATCAGTTTGACGTTGTAAAAAATAAAATTCAAGGAAGTCTAAATTCATCTACACCAGTCCTTAAATCCAAGAATGGCAAAATTGATTTAAATTATCTATTTGATTTTAATTTTAAAAAAGAGACTTATAAAGAATTTTTAACGGAAGAACATGACCATAATCATGTTGAGCTTGTATCAGATTCATTTAAATTAAATTATTTCCTTGAAAAAAATGACTTTGAAAAGGAGATGTCAAAAATCTTGGATGAATTAAACATTCTTCGAATAAAAGGACGTATTTGGATACCAAACAAATCATTGCCTTTACAAATACAAATTGTAGGAAAGAAAATTAATACTTGGTTTGAAGAAGCTCCAAACAATTGTTGGAGACCAAATGATAATGCTGGGCTTGAATTAGTAATAATTTCCTTTGATGAAAAATCTATACAAACTTTCAATAAAAAAATTAAAGAGAAATTTAAGATTTTAAGTGACCCAAAAATAGCAATTTGACTTTATAGTTACTTGTCGGGATACTTACTTCAGTAGACAGCCCAAGATGGAAAATTCAAAAATTGCTTTAAAAGAGATAATCTCTGAAGAAGTTTCTTCAATTGATAAAATAAAATGTTCAAAATGTGGGGGGTCAGGAAATTTTAAAACACCTGAAAATTCAAGAAAAACTTGCTTAGTTTGTTTTGGTAGAGGCTACATAGACATTTAATAACTCAGAAAACCTTATGGAAAAAAAATATTTGTTTATTAATCAATAGTACTTTTTATTAAAATTTAAACTAATCTTCTAGTAGAAATTAATTTTTAATTGGACCAATTTGCTGTAAAAGTTTTTGTAAGACTAAGACCCTCAGTTTTAGATCCAGCAGGGGAAGCTACTAAATCTGCCTCTATAAAACTTGGAGCCGAGGGAATAAAATCATTACGGATAGGAAAAATGATTGAGGTAAAAATAGAAGGTGATGGTGAAAACGAAGTAAGAGAAAAAATTGATTTATTGTGTGATAGGTTATTCGCAAATACTGTTATTGAAGATTACGAGTATTCACTAGAAAAATTATAAGATGGATAATTTTACTGTAGGAGTTGTTGTCTTCCCTGGTTCTAATTGTGATCGTGACGTTTCATGGGCATTGGAAGGTTGTTTAGACATAAGAACAAAATACTTGTGGCATGAGTCATCAGATTTAAGCGATGTAGATGCAATAGTTTTACCCGGAGGATTTAGCTATGGTGATTATTTAAGATGTGGAGCAATAGCGAGATTCTCTCCATTAATAAATGCTTTGGATGACTTTGTGAAAAGTGGAAGAAGAGTTTTAGGAATTTGTAATGGGTTCCAAATTTTGACAGAATCAGGCTTTTTGCCTGGTGCCCTTACTGCAAATAAAAATCTTAATTTCATCTGTGATGATGTTGAACTTGATATTGTTTCTTCAAAAGGAGGTTGGTTCAATGATGGAGGTGAAAAACAAACTATTAAGTTACCCATAGCGCATGGGGAAGGAAGATTTCATTGTGATTCTGATACTTTAAAAAAACTTGTAGATAATGAATTGATCGCCTTGAGATATAAAAATAATCCTAATGGCTCCTCATTCGATATCGCAGGCATAACTAATGAAAAGGGTAATGTTCTTGGTTTAATGCCTCATCCAGAACGAGCATGTGACGAGACAATTGGTGGGACTGATGGTCTCTTTACATTAAAATCATTAATATTGAAATAAAAAAGACCCCCAATTTTGGGGGTCTTTTTTATTTAATATGGGAAGAAATTAGACAGTAGCTTTTACTTTTGGATCTAAATCACCTTTAGCGTAAAGATCCGCAAAGTAATTGGTGCTGTTTTGCTTGATCTTACTTGCTTGACCTTCGCACCAGAACTGCTTGTATCTATCAAGACAAACTTGCTTCATGTATTTTCTAGCAGGCTTGTTGAAATGTCTTGGGTCAAAGTTTGCCTTATCAGCAAATGCTGCCTCTCTAACCGCGGCAGTGAAAGCAAGTCTGTTATCGGTATCAATGTTGACTTTTCTAACTCCATTTCTTATTCCCTCTTGAATCTCTTCAACAGGAACACCATATGTTTGAGGGATTTCACCACCATATTTGTTAATGATATCCAACCATTCCTGAGGAACTGAACTAGATCCATGCATTACAAGATGGGTATTTGGGAGTGCTTTATGAATTTCAGCAATTCTGCTTATTGCAAGAACTTCTCCTGTAGGTTTTCTTGTGAATTTATAAGCACCATGACTTGTACCTATAGCAATAGCTAATGCATCAACTTTTGTTTTAGCAACAAAATCTGCAGCTTCTTCAGGATCAGTCAAAAGCATATCTGTAGAAAGTTCACCTTCAAAACCATGACCATCTTCAGCTTCTCCTTTCCCTGTTTCTAATGAACCTAAGCAACCTAATTCTCCTTCAACACTAACCCCAACTGAATGAGCAAAATCTACAACTTTTTTAGTAACTGCAACATTATATTCGTAACTTGCGGGTGTTTTTGCATCTGCCTCTAGAGAACCATCCATCATTACTGATGTGAAACCATTTATTGCTGCTGAATAGCATGTTGATGGCTCATTGCCATGGTCTTGGTGCATTACAACTGGAATATTTGGATATGTTTCTGTAGCGGCAAGGATTAGATGACGTAAGAAAATTTCTCCTGCATAATTTCTTGCCCCTCTTGAAGCTTGGAGGATAACTGGACTATCAGTTTCATATGCTGCTTCCATGATTGCTTGAACTTGTTCAAGATTATTAACATTGAAAGCTGGAATACCGTAACCATTCTCAGCAGCGTGATCTAAAAGTAGTCTTAGTGGAACGAGGGCCATAATTAAAATAAGTTAGATGCTATACAAAGCACTTGTTTCCGCGAGTTTAGTACAAAGAGGGATCAAATGTCACGTAATTAGATATACAAAATCTATATTTTTATATTTAACCCGCTCTTCGACGATTCTCTTATAGCTTCGCAAACTTTATGACTTGCAAGTCCCTCGCATAAGCCTGGAATGATAGGTGTTTTATTAAAAATACTCTCAGCCCATAAATTTTGAATTCTCAAAACTGGAGCTATTCTCCCATCAGTCCATGTTTTTTCAAAATTAAAACTTGAATCTGCAGTTAGATTTTGTATTTTATTTTCGTTGTTTGAATATTTTAAATTAAAACCATGTACATAATCTTTTTGGTTTTCGCTTTTAAGAATTAGTGAACCTTCGCTTCCATATATTTCTAAACTAAATCCTCTACCATTTTTAGAAATTGATGATAAAGATACCTGACATGGAATAAGATTCGAGCTGTAGTTTGATATTTCTATATTGGCTAAACATACATCTTCACTCGTAACATCATTTAAATCAGATGAATTAGGTAAAGGTCTTTTTTTTATTGATGTTGCTAACTTGCCAGACACGTTTATTGCTTCTCCAAAAAACCAATTCAACATATCGAATGCATGAGTACCTAAAGCGCCAATAACTCCTCCACCTTTTTCTTCCAAAGAATACCAATCCCAAGCTCTTTTAGGATCGGATCTGCTCCCCATTAGCCAATCTAATTTGACTAAATATATTTCTCCTAAAATATTTTCATCAATAAGTTTTTTTGTCTGAAGGAAAAGAGGTACTGCTCTATATTCAAAATCAACACATACGCTTAAATTATTAATTAAAGATATTCTCTGAAGCTCTTCAATTTCTGAGGAGGATAATGAAACGGGTTTTTCTAGGAGCAAATTTTTATTATTCTCTAGAGCTTGTTTTGCTAACTTAAATCTTGATTCAGGAGGGGTGGCAATTATAATCCCATCAATTTCCGAAGATTTAACTAAGTCTTCCCAATTATGAAAAAAATCTAAGCCTGTTTCTTTTTCTAATATCGATTTTTGCTTTTTCTCGTAATGATAAATAGCTACAGGAGTTAAGTAATCAGACTCTTTTAATGCCTCTAAATGAACTTTTTTCCCAAACCCTAATCCAGCGATTGCTATTTTTAATTTTTTATTTTTAGTATTCATTCTTATCCATTATTAATAAACTCTGAACAGCTATTTTCAATAACAACATCTATAAGTTCATCATTATTAGAAGTTTGCCATTTTGAATTGAATTGTGGAATTCCATTTATTGAAGTATCTTTGAACTTTTTCTCATTGCAATTAATTCTCATTACATAAAGTGATAACTCTCCATCATCATCAGAATTAGTTGGATTCTTAAAGAACTTTGTTAATACACTTATTTCACCATTTGGGAGCGGCTTAATACTTCCTTTATCAAGCCATTCTTTCCCATCATCATTCTCTTTTAGTAGCACCCATTCAACATTTCCTATCGCATATGAATAGGAAGCAAAGTTTAAAATAAAAAGTAAAAAGCTTAAATAAAAATAAAATAAATTAGAAAATATTTTCATTTTATGTATTTGCTTCTGCAAGTTCTTTTACTCCATGGATTTTTAAAATCTTAGCCAAAGTAGTCTTGAGATCTTTCCTTTTCACTATTACATCAACAAAACCATGCTCAAGAAGATATTCAGCTGTTTGAAAATTATCAGGTAATTTTTCTCTTAATGTTTGTTCAATAACCCTTCTTCCCGCAAATCCAATAAGTGCTTTAGGTTCTGCCAAAATTAAATCACCTAACATTGCAAAGCTTGCTGTTACTCCCCCAGTTGTTGGATGAGTTAGTAAGGGCATATAAAGAAGATTTTTTTCTTTGTGCTTTTTTAGTGCTCCAGATATTTTTGCCATTTGCATGAGACTTAACATACCTTCTTGCATCCTTGCTCCACCTGATGCGCAAACAATAAGAATAGGAAAATTTTCTAAAGTTGCTCTTTCAATTATCCTTGTAATTTTTTCACCAACCACTGAACCCATGGATCCTCCCATAAATCTAAAATCCATAACAGCTAATGCTAAAGGCATTGAATTTACAGAACAGATACCCGTTACGACTCCATCTCTTAGACCTGTGCCTGCTTGACTTTCTTTAATTCGATCAGCATATGATCTTCTATCTTTAAAACCTAAAGGATCTGTAGGACTTAGTAAACTATCAAACTCTTCGAATGAATTTTTGTCAGCAATTATATTTATCCTTTCATCGCTATTTATCCTATTGTGGTGTCCACAATTACTGCAAACATTGAAATTTGAAATTAGGTCTTTTCTATAGGCTACTTGAGAACATTCTGAACATTTAACCCACAAACCATCTCCCTCATCAGCATCTTGCGAAACTTTTCCAACAAATTGATCTTTACGCCTTGTGGCAAACCAGTCGATTAATGACACAACGTTTCCTGTTTTTTCTATTTAAATCTAAATAAGGTACTTTTATCAAGAAAGATATATAAAAATTTGATATCCTCTAAATTAAAAACTCCTCAAAGTAACAAATATAATGATTTGAGTTGATAATCGAAAATTAATTCTTATTTATTTTTCTCCTCAATCATTTTATGAATTATTGGAGTGAGAATTAGTTCCATTGCGAATCCCATTTTCCCTCCATTTACAACGATACTTGTGGGACTTGACATAAATGAATCATTAATCATTCCAAGCAAATATTGAAAATCAATCCCCCATTTCTCTCTTGCCCCTTTTCTGAAATGTATGATCACAAAACTCTCATCAGGAGTTGGGATATTCCTGCATATGAAAGGATTGGAAGTATCAATTGTGGGAATTCTTTGGAAATTAATATCGGTTTTGCTGAATTGAGGACAAATGTGATTTATATAATCAGGCATTCTTCTCAATATGGTATCCACAATGGTTTCAGCTGAGTACCCTCTTTCTGCATTATCTCTATGAATTTTCTGAATCCACTCTAGATTAGTTATCGGAACAACACCAACAAGTAAATCAGCATAAGATGCCACATTATATCCATCACCTTCTACCCCGCCATGCAAACCTTCATAAAAAAGTACGTCTGTTCCCTCCGGAATATCTTCCCATGGAGTGAATTGCCCTGGTTCTAAGGATGTCCCAAGTCTTGTATTGTGTTCTTCCGCTTCTTCAAGACTATGTAGATAATATCTTTTCTTCCCTCCCCCAGTTTCACCATAGATTTTAAAAAGTTCTTCTAGCTTGTCAAAAAGATTAGCCTCTGGACCAAAGTGAGAAAAATTTTCGCCTTTTGAAAGAGCCTCTGCCATAGCTTTTTTCATAGGCATTCTTTCAAACCTGTGGTAACTATCACCTTCTACAACTGCAGGAACTATATCTTCTCTAGCAAAAATATGCTCAAAGGCCCTTTTTACTGTACTTGTTCCTGCTCCTGAAGATCCTGTTACAGCGACTACTGGATGACGTTTTGACATTTTTAAAAAATATTATCTATTGATTCTGACAGGTCATATGCCAACTTTATGTTTTACTTAAAAATATTTTTTTATTTATTAATTTTTTTTTAAATTTCATTAATTATTTTATCTCCGATTTCACTGCAAGATAAAACTTCAGTAGACCCATCAGCTAAATCTGCTGTTCTAAATCCTTTTGATAAAACTTTATCAATGGCAGTTTCTAAATTTTCTGCAGCTTCTTCTTCATTTAATCCAATTTTTAACATCATGGATGCAGATAAAAGCATTGCAATAGGATTAGCTATGTTTTTACCAGCTATATCAGGAGCCGAACCATGAACAGGTTCAAAAACGCCTGGGCCATTATTGTTTAAAGAAGCAGATGGAAGCATACCAATAGAACCAGTTAACATTGCGGCTAAGTCGCTTAAAATATCTCCAAATAAATTACTAGTTAAAATCACATCAAATTGACCAGGATCTCTAACTAATTGCATTGCTGCATTATCAACGTACATATTGCTTAGAGATATATTTTTGTCTTTTGAGGTGATATTTAAAACTGTATCTCTCCACAATTGACTAACCTCAAGAACGTTTGATTTATCAACAGAACATATTTTTTTATTTCTTTGGTTAGCAATTTTTATTGCTATTTCGGTTATTCTTTCTATTTCATTCGAATCATAAACCATAGTATTGAAAGCTTTTGGTATTTTTGTATTTGTTATGTGGCCTCTTGGTTTTCCAAAATAAATTCCTCCTATTAATTCTCTCACGACAATAAGATCTACATGCTCAACGATTTCTTTTTTTAATGAACTTGCATCTAATAGAGATTTTCTTATTTTGACAGGCCTGATATTTGCGAAAAGGTTTAGGGCAGATCTTAACTTTAGTAACCCACTTTCTGGCCTTAATTCTCTTGCAAGAGAATCATATTTAATATCTCCAACACATGCTAAAAGTACTGCGTCACTTTTTTTACATTGATCTAGTGTCTCATCTGGAGCAGGAGTACCATATTTTTCATACGCTATCCCTCCAAATAATTTTTCAATAATCTCAATATCGAAGTTATGATTTTTTGAAAGCTTTTTTAAAACTTTTTTTGAAACTTCTGAAATCTCTGGTCCAATTCCGTCTCCTGATAATAAAACAATCTTATATTTCTTCATTTAAATTTTTGTTTAATAGAACAATAAATTATTGCTTGTCTAATTGTCTAAGTTTTTTTGCTAATTCTGGTAATTTTTTAAAAATACTTGAACTCCTTAGCCATGATTTATTTTCCATCGCGGGGAAACCACTTATTACCTTGCCATCTTCAATGTCACAATGGATTCCGCATTTTGAACTCGCAATGACATTATTACCAACTTTTACTCTATTATTGACTCCTACTTGCCCTGCCAAAATAACACCATCTCCAATATTTGCGCCTCCAGCGATACCAACTTGAGCTGCAAATGCACAATTCTTTCCAATTTTTACGCCATGACCTATTTGTATTAAATTATCCAACTTTGTTCCCTCATCAATAAAAGTAAATCCAACTGCGGGTCTATCAATACAACAATTAGTTCCAATTTCTACAAAACTCATTATTTTTACACCACCTTTTTGCGGCATCTTTACCCATTTGCCATTTTCAGGAATAAAACCAAATCCCTCTGATCCAATAACAGAATTTGAATTAATTACACAATTATTTTTTAGAGTGGTATTTTCGTAAATAACACAATTAGGATGAATTATATTATTATTTCCTATTTGAACATTGCCTAAAATTGATGATCCAGGAAGAATATGATTATTGTCTCCAATTATGGTATTTTCTCCAATATAGACATTAGGTCCAATATGGCAATCTGCTCCAATTATTGCTGTTTTATCTATAACTGCTGAAGCATGAATTCCTGGTTTGAAATTGATAGTTTTATATAAATAATCCAATACTTCTGCAAATGCAATTCTTGGATTTTTAACGATTATGTTAGATATATTGAGTTTTTTTAGGGCACTAACGATTTCATCGTTGTTAGTAGTTATTATTGCTGAGGCTTTAGTTTGATCTAATTTTTCTTTAAGGATATTATTTTCCTCTAAAAAAGATATTTGATGTTTAACTGCAGCATCTAATGAGGCAGCATCATCTATGTTTAAATCTTCGAAAATATTGGCACTAATAAAATTTGAATTTCCTTTTTTTATTAGATCAACTAAATCACTTAAAAGCATTTTTCAGTTTTAATTTTTTCTAAGAGAGAGCAAGAACATCTCTATGAACGACAATTATCGAGGAGTTGTTATTTTCTTTATTATTTAAGATACTTCTTAATTTGTCGCTACTTATTGATACTAAACCTTTTGCAACTTCTTTATCATTTGTATTTACGATTTTAACTGCCTGATTAATCGTAAAGTTTCCTTCTACATTCTTAACACCAACCGCTAAAAGTGAGGCACCTTTTTTTTTAATTGCAAAAGAAGCGCCATCATCTAAAGTAATTTTCCCTACTGTTTGAATTGCGTGTGAAAGCCAACTTTTTTTGTTTCCAATAGGTTTTTCTACTGGATAAAATAAAGTTCCAATTTTATTATCATTAAATATTTCAATTAAGTTTTTTTTATTAGTTCCATCAACTAGTTGGACTTCGACTCCTCCTTTTGTTGCTATTTCTGCAGAAATTAATTTTGTAGAAATTCCTCCTGTTCCCCATTCATTATTTGAGTTTTGAATATTTTTATCTTTAATTTCCTTTAATTCACTATTATGAACTTCTTTAATAGGTTGCGCATCTTTATTATTACGTGGATCTTTTGAGTATAGATTTTCAATATCGGTTAATAAAATAAGCTTGTTAGCATTTATAGCCAAGGCAACTAAAGCAGAGAGGGTATCATTATCTCCATATTTAAGCTCTTCATTTGCTACGGTATCATTTTCATTTACTATTGGAATAACATTCAAATCGATTAATCTTTTTAAAGTTTTAGAAGCGTTATTAAAGGATTCTCGTGAATTAAAATCAGCTTTAGTTATTAAAATTTGAGCAATATTAAGACCTAATTTATTAAATACTTTATCGTATAAGGACATTAAATTAACTTGACCTACTGCAGCAGTAGCTTGAAGGGTACTTAAATCATTTGGTCTTGTTTTAATATTTAACTTTTGGCAACCTAATCCAACGGCTCCACTAGTTACTAAAATTAACTTGTTTCCTTTTGAAAGAAAACTTGTAAAGGATCTGGAAAGGTTTTCAATAACTTCTTCTGTAGATGTTTCCTCTGTTCCTCTTAAAATACTAGTACCAATTTTTATAACCCAAGTTTTCATTTTATAAAATGAGAAATTAATTTTTCTATTGTCAAAGTTAAATTAAATTTTATAGGCAGGCCATCTCTATTTAATCTCTTAACTAATATTGTTTTTATATCACATCTATTCCCAACAATAATATCTGTAAAAATTCTGTCGCCAATAATGGCTATATTTTTTGGCTCTCTGCCAATTTCTTTGATAGCAGACAAAGTTACTTTTTTTCTAGGTTTTGATGCATTGTATTTATAACTTAAATTTAATTCTTTCGCTATTTTTTCGATTCTTTTTTTTGATGGATTATTACTTATTAGATATAAGGAGAAAAGTTTTTTAGATTCTATAATCCAATTTTTTACAGCTTTTGGGATCATATTTGATTTTCTATTTACTAGAGTCCCATCCACGTCTAGCAATAAAGAATTAATTCCTTTTTTTTGCAACTCAGATTGAGAAATATTATATATTGGTAAGTTTGAATCCCAATTGATATTTAGGATAGATCTCATTTATTTTAAGAACTACTTTTTTCAAGCTCAGTTTCAATCAAAGGTTGAATTTTATCGAACTCATCATCTTCAACTAATAAGGCACCTTTGTCTTTTAATTTACCAACAATAAAAAAAGGATCTAGTGGTATATATAAGCCATATTCTTGGTCTAAAAGATTAAAGTTAACTAGCAATTCATAACTCTCACTATCATCATCGACGTAATCTTCTTCTAATTCATCGTAAATTGGTTCTTCAAGTTCTCCTGATACTGTTAATGTAACTGCTGATCTGACAAGTCTTAAATCATGTTCTTGAAGGACTGCTTCAGCATTTTTTAGTATTTGTTCATTTTTATCTATTTTCTCAATTAGTTCAGGTTCATCTTTTTCATTTATCTTAAAAAGACTTACTGGTGTATCAACTGGCGTTAATAAAGCATATTCTTGGCCTTCAACACTTACTAATTGTTCAAGATAACAAAATAGCTCGTTTCCATTTGAGTCATTTAATAAAAGAGTCTGTGCATCATAATTATCATTTGAATTGGCTTCTTTCATTTAAAAATTATCTATCCTTTTTAATACTAATCTTTTATCTGACGTTTACCAGCTATTTCTTCTAATTCAGGACCCTCTTCGATCCATTGTTCAAGTATTATTTTTGCTGAAAAACTATCAATTAATCCGGATTTATCTTTTTTTATTCCAAATCTTTCTGAAGATTCCCAAGTTGAACTATGTTCGTTGACATAAGAAAATGGAAGCTTTAATTCATTTGAAAGTAATTGACCGTAATTTTTACAGTCAATAGCTTGAGTGGTCATTTTACCTTTCTCATCTAGCGGAATACCCACAATAAAACCAGTCAAATTAAATTCATTTATATAATTTCTAATGATTTTAATCTCTTGATTATTTTCAAATCGTTTTACTGCTGGAAGTATATTTGATGTTATGCAGAGGGGATCACAATAAGCTAATCCTATTCTTTTGGAACCTATATCCAAACTCAAAATTGATTTGGGCTTGGGTTTGCAAAATTTCACTTTGTTTTTAATGGAAAAGGAGATGGATATGGATTACCTTGTGGACTTAATTTTTCAATGATTGATTCCAAAGATTGATTTATTTTATTTACTTGTTTGGCTTCATTCTTAATTATTGTGTTCCTAATAAGAATTATTTCTTGATTTTTTTCTTTGATATTACACTCTTCAAGAAAAACATTTAATTGAGAATTTTCTTTATAGGTTTTTAAATATGAAACAGGTGATTTTTCAAAAAATCTTTTTATAAATTCTTTTAAAATAGAATTGAATCTCTTATCCCAATATCTACTAATAGTTAAAGTATAAATTTCTTCATTTTGATAATTAATATCTTTTAAAATTGTACATAAAACTGAATTTTCATATATTAAGGCACCACTTTTAGAATTATTTCTTTTAAGAATGTCGTCTTGATCAAAATCTAAAATATTTCTTATTAAGGGAGATTGATTTGATCTTATGAAATTAACTATTTTTAATATATTTTGTTTATTAATGTTTTGGAATTCATTAATTAATGCATAAGAATTAGTATTTTGCTTTATGGATTTATTTAGATCATTTCCATCCCAAAGGATTATCTCTCCTAACGGTTGAAAGCCTAATTCCCTTGAGGTTGATATTAGGTCAACATTATTTATATCAGCATTAATTATCCAACTTGAAGTTTTTATGTCTGTTATTGAGATAGATTTTTTTATCAATCCTAAAGTTAATTGTTTATCTGTTAAAGAACACTTGTTGTTAATCAACTTGGGCTTAGATATTTTTAAGCAAGTCTCTTTTTTGTTTAATGGAAAAATATTCAAATAACCAATAATTTCGTTTCCGGATATAGCAATTATGCATTTATTTTTATTTTTCTTAAGATTATTTAAAAAAATTTTTAAGTCATCAAAGGTGTTTATAATTGCCATCTTTAAAAACCAATTATTCAATTCCTTATTTTTTATATCTATTAAAAGATTTATGTGCCTTATATGGAGTTCTTCAAAAGTTACTTCAATTCCTTTTTTAGATAGAAAAGAATGAGAAGTATCTTTTTTCATTTACTTTTTTTCTCTTATTAATACTATAGGGGTTTTTTCATCTCCATTGCCAGCTGGATTAGATATTAAGTTTCTTTTGAGGATTTTATTTACTGTTTTATTTGAACTAGCTAAGACTTTTACACCTCCAAGATCATTAACATCGACTACAGCAACATCTATATTTAGACAGTTCGAGACTTCCTTACAAAATAAATCCGCATTGAGAGGACCCATTACTATACTCTTGTCGTAAGGTGTAACTGTACCGCTTATATCATCGATGAGAGATGACTCTGAACCAGTTAACCTATAAAACATACCCTTAATCCCAACTAATTTGAAGAGATATCCAACAAATAGTGCAAAGGTAATTCTTGTGACTCCGATTCTATTTATTAATAATTGCATCCCGCAAGCTGTTGCGAGACTGCTTGTAGGGTGAAAAAAATAACATAAAGCTTTCGAAAATAAACTATATTTTAAATTTTGAGGGGAAATATATCTATTTTGCATAATCGCTAGCGGACTCTCACCGATAGTTAAAATATCATTTTCTTCTATAATTCCTTTACAGTATTCAATCACAGTATTTACTGGGTTATCAAAGCAACCAAGTAAATCAGTTTTAATAGCAAGTGCTTTATATTTATTATTTATTGGAATTTCAAAAACTTCTTTCGGCCTTTGTTTTTGACCATCTAAATTAATTAAGAAACAATCCTTATTATTTGAAATACCAAAATGTCCATAGTTCTCCCAACATATTTTTAACCATAGATATTTTATTTTTTTTCTAAAATTATCATTGCTAAATTTATATATGATTCTTACAAATAATTCTGAATTTGACTTGATAATTGTTGTTGGCCAGTAATTATTTAAATTCTTAATTTTATTATTTTCATATATGTAAATATCTTGTTGATAATTAAAATTTTGGCAATATTCGTTACCTTTACTTTTAAAACAATCTAACTCAAAATTTATATTAGAAACCATAGTCTCTTTAGTTTTACTTTTATTAGTTATTTTTAAATCAATAATTAATTCGTTTAAACCATCCTTTTTTTTGATTTTGTAATTTATAGGTACCAGATTTAACTTTGATTTGGGTGAGTTTTTAATATATAAATCTGAAATAATTAAAAAAATTAAAAGAACTAGGAAGATATTTATTAATATCATTTTTTTTTAATTAATTTTTGTTTTTATTTTTTTTTTCAGAAATGATACTGTTGTATTCATTAAAGCTTTCTACAGAAAATGTCGTTTCTTCTATATCAATTCCCTTTAGTTCTCCAATAACTTTGTTTAATTCATCGATATTAATCATTCCATTTTTATCAAATTTAACTTCACCATCACTATTTAAAATAATGGTTTGTGGAATTAATCCGTTCCAATAATAATTAGGTTCATTTATAAGATCAGACTTTTCTTTATCCTGTAATTCATCAGTAGTTAGAGCAATGATATCTATATTATTTCTCCATATCAAATCTAAACCGGATATTATCGGAGCCATAGCTTTACTATCCGAGCTGTCGTCAAGATAAAAAAATAAAACTGCAACTCTTTTATTTTTTAATGATTCCTGAAGAGTTGTCTGGGGAGGAACTATAGCCCCATTACCTGCGTATATTGGGAAAATGTTGCCATCATAACTATCAGTATCTCTAGAGGCATTTGCTTTAAATGGGCTTAAGAAAATTAATGCTATCAGGATCCATTGAATTATTTTCATTAAAGTTTAATAACTTACTTTGAACTTGATCTTCCTAATCCTTGAAGGATTCCTTTCCCCACTAAACCGATAGCTTTACCAACGACCTTTGTAAGGAAAGTTACGAAAAGATTACCGATATATTTTACAGCAACTTCTAACTGCGGTGCTACGGCATCTCTTATCTCAACTAACAATGTAACTTGTTTTTGTAGCCATTCTAGATTCTCTAATTCTTTCTCCCTATTTTCATTTTTAAAGTAACGGGTAAATTTTTTATCGATAATATCAATATATTCTCTTTTACTCTCATACAAGTAGATAGGCATATAAATATAGTCATGCCAGCGATTGTAGTTATTAATATTATTTCTAAATCTTTCAAAATTTCTTGTCGATTGTAATTCGGGATTTATAAGTACAGTTCTTAATTCAGGCCAAGAAGAACAAATATTAAAGATTTCAGAAGCTAATAAATTACAGTTCCTTATTGTCCAGTTTGAAATAATATTTTCAAGGATCAAAAATGATTCTGTTTCATATAGAGGGAGTAATTTTCCATCATAGTCAAGAGCTTCATTTTTAATAATTGGCTCAATAAACATAATTGATTCATGTGATTCTCTATCTATCTCTTCGCAACTTACCTCACTATAAATAAAATCATTTATTGAAATAGATTCGCCTCCTTTTTTTAATCGAAAATAACTGTCTGTAATATTTGAAATTGTATTAACTTTAAGTTCTTTTATAAGAGAATTTAAATCATCTTTAAAATCTTTCTCCTTATAGTTTTCCTTAATATTTTTGACTAAATTATCTAACTCATCTAACATTTTGCAAATTAGTCGCGAAATGAATTCTTTCTTTATTCCAGAGAGAATTATTGATGAATTATTAAATTCAACCTGTAAGTTGGTTGAGCTATACCTTTCTTTTAGTCTATCTAAAATCAAATTCCATATTTCTGCGGTGTTTTTATCTTTAATGAAAACAGTGTTCTTATTTTCAAGATTAATTTTATTTTCAGTGTAAACTGCCTCTGTATAAAGTTCTAGTGAATTACCCCATAAGAAAATTAGAAAAGATTTTGCAGTAATAAGTTCTCTTAATCTTCCTTTTAAAATGAATTTATAAAATTCTGGTGTTGAATCAGAGTTGACATATTTGAATATATAGTTAATTTCAGAATCTATTTGTTTAAGACCTGAAGTTAGAATTTTTTGACTAAAAGAGAGAGGCTTATTTTTGTTTAATTGAACTAGGGAATTATTTTCAATATCAAATACCCTTCCTCCGTTTAAAATGGTATCAATAGATTCAAGAACTTTTTCTGCACCGGGATTTAAAAGAAAACCTTCAGCATTTAACGATGGAGGGGTATTTGCTTCATAAACAAATTCGCCTGAGAGAATTATAAGAAACTTTGACTCATCATATTTTTCTCTTAATTTCAGTAATTCTAACCTTATAAGATCTTCTGATTGGAAATTAAGAACATTCCATATAACTAACTCCGGAGTTTTATCACCTGTTCCATTATTAAAGTTAATGTCTAAATTTTGGTCTAGAGATGTTAACTTAAGCGATAAAGATTCTGCTATTAAGCTTGGAGCAATAATCAATATCGATTTTTTTGAAATTAATTCCAAGACTAGATTTCTTATCTCTTATACAAAATTAACTAACAATTACTGCAAACACCAGCCTTAAATCAATTTTTATACTCTTTTAGGCGTAGTAATTTCTGTTTAAATCAAAGTCATTTAATCTCTCTGATGACAATACATTATTAGCTTCTTTTATCGTGAATTTATTTTCATATAGAGCTTTACCTACAATTACTCCAAAAAGTCCAGAGTTTTCAAATTTTACTAAGGATAATAAATCAGAAATTGAACCAACACCTCCTGAGGCTATTACTGGAATATCTGTAATTTCAAGTATGCTTTTTATGAATTCTTCATTTGTCCCTTCTAACGTCCCATCTGTATTTATATCTGTAACAATAAAACTAGCAATTTTAAATGAAGAAAACTCTTTTACTAGATCTGTGGCAAAAATATTAGATTGCTCAAGCCAACCCCTTGTACTAACTTTTCCATTTTTTGCATCTATTCCAACAATTATCCTTCCAGGATATTTATTTGATAAGTCTTTAACTAGTTCTTTATTTTCTATTGCAGAGGTTCCCATGATAACTTTCTCAATACCATAAGAAAATAATTGTTCTATCCTTTCTTGAGACCTTATCCCCCCACCTATTTGAATAGGTATGTTAACTGTTTTTGCAATCTTTTTTATTGATTTATCGTTTGTTGGGGATCCAGTTTTTGCAGCATCCAAATCAACTATATGTATACATTTTGCCCCTTCGCTTTCCCAAAATTTAGCTTGCTCATGAGGCTCTTTGGTAAAGTCTTTTCTTTTATTAAAGTCGCCTTTAAAAAGCCTTACGCACTTACCATTCATTAAATCAATTGCTGGTATTAGGTTCATAGAATCGTCCTTTTCATTAATTACTTATTAGTAGTACCATTCAATATGTAATTCTATTTAAGATTACTACTTCAGTTAAATATTTTTTGAATATGAAAATTCTTGTAATGGGTGGCACTAGATTTGTAGGCAAGTCTTTGGTTGGAAAGTTATTAAGTAAAAATCATGATATTGATATTTTCACGAGAGGTAATAAAAGTAATCCTGAAAAAACAAATTTAATTAAGGGTGATAGAAATAATTCAGAAGATATCGTCAAGCTAAGAAATAAAAAGTATGATGTTGTTTATGATATTTCTGGACGAGAATTAGAGCAAACTAAACTTCTTATAGGAAATTTAGATAACTCTTTCCAGAGATATATATATGTCAGCTCTGCAGGGGTTTATAAAGATAATTTTGAACTACCCTTATCAGAAGAGGATCCAATTGATCCAAATAGTAGGCACAAAGGAAAGTTTGAGACAGAAAATTGGTTGATAAACCAAAAAATTCCTTTTACAAGTTTTAGACCTACTTATATTTATGGACCAGGAAATTATAATAAAATTGAAAATTGGTTTTTTGAAAGGTTATTCACTAAAAAATCTATACCAATACCTGGTGATGGGTCTTTGATTACTCAACTAGGCCATGTTTCCGATCTAACTGATGTAATGATTAGGTGCATGAATTTTGAAAATTCTAAAAATAATATTTACAACTGTTCAGGTGAAAAAGGAGTTACAATCAAGGGTTTAATTTATTTCTGTGCGAATGTTCTTGGGTTAAACAAAAATGAGATTTCTTTAAGAACATTTGACTATCAAAAATTAGATCCTAAATCTCGAAAGGGATTCCCAATTAGATTAAATCATTATCAGACTGATATCTCTAAGATTAAACGTGATTTAGAGTGGGCGCCAACTTTTGATTTACTTAATGGTTTAAGGGATAGTTTTGTGAAAGATTTTAATAATAAAAAGAGTGAGGAGTTTGATGAAAATTCAGATCATATTCTTTTTGATTCTTAAATAACCTAATAAAGTCACAAAAGTCAGGATGAATCCAAACCAATAAAAAATTAAAGCCAAATTATTTAATAAACTTATTTTTAATGGTGTAAAGAAGGAGATTACTGAAATAAAAAAGAAAAATGTTTTAATTTTACCTAACTTAGATGCTGGCAAACCGTCTTTTGTCGAGTTCCTTAGGCTGGAGATAATTAATTCTCTAAAAAAAATTAATGACAAAGACCAAAAGGGTATAATATTATTTTTACAAAGGAAGGTTAAAGGAATTAAATAGAATACTTTATCGCTTAGGGGATCAAGGATAGCTCCTAATCTGGTTTTAAGATTAAATTTCCTTGCAATTAACCCGTCAAGATAATCAGTCAAACCTCCAATAATAATCAATATAAAAACATAAACAGGCCTGTTAATTTCTAAAAAAAGTATTAATGGAAATATAAGGAAAAGGCGAGATATCGATAGTAAGTTGGGAATATTTAATGCCAAATTTTTGAGATTTTTTTTTAATAGCAAAATATTTTAGGTATATAAAAAATATATTACACTCTCAACAAGCTTAAATTTTTAGTAAAAAATTTAAAAGCGTTTTAATGCTAGATTTTAAAATCTAATTTAAATCTGAATCCTAAATTTTATAAACTCAACTTCTTTTTATGATTGATGATGTTTTATATTAAAAAATTATTCGTTATATCTAATGCAGCCTCATAGCCTAAAGCTATCTCCAGAATCTGATTTGATAAATTCAATTAAAGAATATTCTTTATCGAATAATTTATACGGGTATGTTTCTGGAGTGGTTGGTAATCTTAGAACAGTTTGTATTCAATGCCCAGGTAATCAAGTGATAAATAAATTTGAAGGAAATCTAGAGATAGTTTCTTTAAACGGGCATTTTCATAAAGGAGATGTTCATTTACATTTGAGTTTTGCAGATGAGGGATGTAATGTGTTTGGCGGGCATCTTGAGGAGGGATGTATTGTAAAAAAAGGTACTGATATATTATTACTTTCCTTTGAGCAGAAAATTATTAATATCTCAAATCATGATTTAATCACTAATGAATCACGTGTAAAAGCATATATTTTAAAGGATTGTCCTTGGTCTAAAAGAGCAATTAGGCTGCTTAATTCTTTATCTATCCCTCATGAAGTTACTTTAATAGACAATGATGAGAGCTTTCAAAAAATAATGGCTCAAAGTAGCCATAATACTTTTCCTCAAATATTTTTAGATAATAAATTTTTTGGAGGATATGATGCACTTTCTGAACAAGCAAAATTGGATAACTTAATTTCATTTAAGTAATCTAATTTTTTTAACTATCACGATTAGTAAGCTTTTCAGCAACTAATTCGTCCTCTAGCTGCTTTATTAATCTTGATACAAGACTTTGAAATTCTGGTTGACACCCTTTAAATGCAGCTTTATGTCTTATTGGCTCATTTCTAGTTCTTAAATCAGTAAGCATTAATTGCAAAGCGTCAATTTTGGGATTTATTTTCATAGTTTTAATTTATATATTTACATCTTTTAAATCATTTGCATAGCTTTTTTAAAAGATATCTTTTTATTATCATTCGAACTTGTAACTTCTATTAATTTATTTATGGATTCTTTGTTTTTTAAAGAATCTATGCAACATTCCGCAACTAATCTTCTAGGGATTGATCCATTAAATTGAGTATCCTCTTTTGAATAATTTATATTTTCTGATTTAATATCTTCATTTTCCTTTAATCCTCCAGGTCTAATAATAGTCCATTCAAAATTTGAATTTCGTAGAAAGTTTTCACCTATTTTCTTCCAAATAAGAATTAAACCAAATAAGTTTAATGGGTGAAATAATTTACCAGTACAAAGGGAACTAACTAAAATAACCCTTTTAATACCAACTCTTTTGCAACTCTCTAATTGCCTGTATACGCCTAATGCATCAACCTTTGCAGGACCCGTTAAATCTAATGATGCTCTTGCTCCAGTCGCAATTACCAAAGCATCAATGTTTTTTAAAGCTTTATCAAGTTCTCCTTTTTTGTCTAATGAAACCCTAATTGTTTCTAAACTCTCTAGTCCTGCTGTGACTTTTGAATTTTTTCTAATGATTTGCCTTACTTTATATCCATTTTTAACTGCTTCTTCGGAGATTCTATATCCTGTTTTGCCCGATGCACCAGTAATTGCAATTTTCATGGTTAAAAAAACTAATTTAAATATTATATAAATTTCTTAAGGCTTTTTACATATAAATTTCTTTTTTCTTTTGGGATAAAGAGTGCGACACAAATAACATTTTGTTCCATCACAGCCTCTTGCTGTGCAATATTCTCTGCCATAAAAGATTATTTGCAAATGTAAGGTATTCCAATCATTAACAGGAAATATTTTTTTTAGGTCTTTTTCTGTTTGAACTACGCTATCTCCATTTGATAGCCCCCATCTTTGTGACAACCTGTGTATGTGAGTATCGACAGGGAACGAGGGTATTTTAAACACTTGAGACATTACAACTGAGGCTGTTTTATGACCTACCCCTGGAAGAGATTCAAGTTTCTCAAAAGAATTTGGGACCTTACCATTATGCTTTTCAATCAATAGTTTAGATAAGTTAAAGATGTTCTTTGATTTTTGATTAGATAGACCTAAAAATTTTATGTATTCGTAAATGCCATTAATACCTAGCTGGATCATCTTTTCTGGATTATCTGCAACCTTAAATAACCTTTTTGTTAATTCATTAACTTTCTTATCTGTTGATTGAGCACTTAAAACTACGGCGACTAGAAGTGTATATGCATTTGTATGATCAAGGGGTATTGGAGGCGATGGATATAACTTTTTAAGTTCCTTGCGTATTATTTCTGCTCTTTCAGACTTTCTCATTAAATTTGAAGTTTAAATGGTGTATAAAATTATACAAGGGATATTTTAGGTGAATATTTTCTGCTAACTTAATATATTTAAATAAGAATAACTTAGTGAAAAATGATGCGTTAATAATTGATGATTTGCATCATAAATATGATAAGCAAGAATGTTCAAATTGGATATTAAATGAAATTAACCTGAAAATTGAAAATGGCGAATTGTTAGGGTTGCTTGGTCCTTCTGGTTGCGGTAAAACTACTCTTTTAAGATTAATCGCAGGGTTCGAATATCCCTCTAAAGGGCGGATCTCTCTAAATGATAAGGAAATTTCAAGTAGGAAAAAAATTCTTAGTCCTGAGAAAAGAAATATTGGTATGGTTTTTCAAGACTATGCACTTTTCCCTCACTTGACTGTTTTGGAAAATGTAATTTTTGGTTTGAAAAACAAAAAAGACAGATCTAGAGTTGATTATTTATTAAATGTTGTTGGTCTTGATAGTTTTGTTGGAAGGTACCCACATGAACTGTCTGGAGGCCAAAAACAAAGACTCGCAATTGCAAGAGCTCTTGCTCCAGGCACAAATTTTATTTTATTAGATGAACCTTTTTGTAGTCTTGATATGCATGTCAAACTAAAGTTGAGAAGTGAACTCCCTAACATTCTAAAAGGTTGTAATGCAAGCGGATTGATGGTTACTCATGATCCTGAAGAAGCGATGTCAATTTGCGATAAAGTCGCCGTTATGAAGGATGGGAAAATACATCAAATTGATACACCAATTAACCTTCTAAATAATCCCAAGACCATATTTGTTAGTAGTTTTATCTTGGGCAATAATATTATTAATCTTAAAAAAAATGGTAATTCATATAGTTCTTGTTTAGGTGAAATAAATTGCTCAGAGTATTTGAAAAATACGAATATCAAAAATATGTCAATTTCGCCTAAATTTATTTCAATTAAAAGATCAGAATCTGATGATGCGATTGTTATATCTAAAGAATTTCTTGGAGAATATCTTATATATAAAGTATTTATTAATGGAAACATATTAAGGGTTAGAACTGATATTAATAATCTCCTTAATAATGGTGATAAATGTACTCTTTCAATTAATAAAAATAGTTTTTATTTTTTATATCCTGGGGCATATAAGGAATATATATAGACTTTTTTTATAGGCAATTACACTTGCCCCCCTTCCAATTAGAGCATTTTTTCTTTTTACATTTCTTTTTTTTACTTTTATATATTTTATTAGTTAATAGCAGTTCAGAAAAACTGTACTGTAAATTCATTTATAGTATTGAGATTGATTTTCATTATCATATTATTTAATTTAATTTAAAGGATTAGTTAATTACTAATTTATACAAAATGTTGTATTATTTAGGTAGTTTCTTATTGAGCAATGAAGGAAAATAATCTAAAAATAAAGAAATTAGTTAATTTTGGTCCATCCGGAAGAGCTGTTGCACAACCAATTGACAATAGTTTATTGGATAATATTTTTGAACATCTAACAATGGAAAGATATGCCAATGTTCAATATTTTTCCATATACCTCTGGTTTCAAGAACGAGATTTAAATGGATTTGCTTCTCATTTTCTAAGTGAATCAAAAGGTGAAATGGAACATGCACAGAAATTTGCAGATTACTTAATCGCAAGAGGACAAAGTGTAAAACTAGATGAAATTCCCGCACCAGTTCAAGATTGGGATTCAATAGAGGATCTAATTTCTTATTCTTTCAACATGGAGGCTGATTTAACTTCATCTCTGCAACAACTATATTCTATTTCAGAAAGAATTTCAGATACAAGAACAAACGTATTTTTAGATCCAATCATTGATGCTCAAACAAAATCAGAGGATGAATTCGCAAACATACTTGGTAAAGTAAAGTTTGCTTCTAATCAACCTTCTGCCATCTTATTAATAGATAGTGATTTAAAGAAAAAATAAATTACTTTCAAATTTATTTTCATTCAATGTCCTTTTCGTTAATTCAATAAGTAAAATAGAAAAGTTAATTTTCTCAGTATTATTTTTATTTAAAAGCTCAGCTATTTTATAAATCTCATTAACTCTTTTAAAAATATTTTTGTTTTCAGAGAATAACCTTCCCTTCAATGCTTTATTTTCTGTATTTTTGTAGGATTGCTTGATATTTCTGAGTCTATTTGATAGAACTTCAACTTCCATTAACAAGTTGTTAGTAATTGATTGTGATTCCTTCATATCTTTATAGCGGTGATGTTTCAATAAAAGAAGGAGCAACACTGACTGTTTGGGTTCCTATAGGAGCTATTAATAACTCAGATGATCTTAATTTAGAAATTAATCTTGTTGATGTTACTCGTGTAGAACCGATTAATTCACCAATCCTTTCATGAGTTAGCCTAAAAGGTAACTCACACCATTGACCACATCTTCTGCCCAGACGATTTACTAGTATTGAAAACAAAGCTTGTAATCGCTGTTCTGCATTTCCTAAGTGTCTAATCCTGAGAAGTTGTAAAGTCCATTCATTTACTGCGTCGAAACCAATATTCTCATCAATATTTACATTGCTGTGAAAAGACAAATCTGTTAGTGCTTCAACGCAGACACCTTCGCTACATAAAAGATCAGTTCTTAATTGATCTCCTGATTGTAAAAATGCGAGTGTCATTCCTTCAGTTTCTTCGCAAGGACAATAAACTCTTGCAATTCCACTTTCAACTTCTAGGCATGTGCCTTTTGGTCTTGATGAAGGGTCTATTAAAACGGATTGCCCAGTTATTATCCTTACTGACTTTGACGGAGATTCTCCATAAGCATGGAAATTCATTAAAAAACTGATAATGAGAATTATTATCAATTATGCACTATAAATTCACTTATTGCAATAGATTCTCATTATCATGCCATCTTTGAAGTTTTTCTTTACATAGTATTTAGGAATATAATTTAAGTAGAATGGTAAATTTTTTTTATTTTAGATGAGTGTAAAAAGAGTTTGTTTTAATTGCGGAAGTTCTTCATTCGTTTCCGACAGATCTTTAGGAGGTAAGATTGTTTGTTCTAAATGTGGATCTTCTTCATTTAAAAATAAATCCTCTTCATTTTTAAAAAGTAAAAAATTAGTATTTCTTGTTATTGCGATAGCTATATTTATAGTTGTTATTTAGATAATCTGTTTATATTCCAAACTCCATTATTATTAGTTACCTCTACTTGAATACCAAATAACTTATTAAGATTTTCACTATTTATAACCTTATTTTGATCTCCATCAGCGATTATTTTGCCTTCTTTTAGCATTATGACCCGGTCATAAATTTTTGTAATCGTTGAAATATCATGAGTGACGCATAAAATTTTAGTTTTTAATTTTGATAATTCATTAACTTTATCAATTACAAAAAACTTTGATTTATAATCTAAATTTGAAATTGGTTCATCTAAGATTAAGATTTCAGGCTTTTTGATTAATGCCCTTGCAATGAGGGAAATTTGTTTTTCTCCATCTGATAAATAGGAAAAATTCTTTTTAGATAAATTAGAAATATTCATTTTTTTGATGATTCTTTCAACCCTATAAGAATCTCTTTCAGATTTATTTTCTATGTAACAATATCTTCCATGTAGCCCACTTAAAATTAAATCAAAAACTTGTAAATTTGGATTTATTCTATTTTTTATATCATTATTTACGGTACTTATTTTATTTCTTAGTTCCCATAAATTTATAAGTTCTTTGTTAAATATCTTCAGTTTCGATTCACTAGCTACTACTGGATATATGTTCCTATTAATTATTTCAATTAGGGATGATTTCCCTGAACCATTTGGTCCAATTAATATTACATTTTCTGAATACGCTATCTTTAAATTTAAATCTTTAAATACTCTAAAGCCATTTTTAAAACAATTTATATTTTTTGCCTCAAACCAAAATTTATTAACCACTAAAACTTATTACTCCAGAATATAATCAATTGAATCGAACTTAAAATAAATATAAATAGATAAAGCCAATTCAACCATGAAGGTCTATTTACTTTCTTCATAAATTATATTATTAACATGAAAAATATAAGCGGAGCAGCAAATCTTACGATTGTTTTTCTAATAATATCTATATTATTTGCAATTTCTAACTTCTTTATCTCAGGAGGATATTTCAATATCACTTTGTCATATACATCAAGATTTTGGGTTTTGTTATTATTTTTCCATGGTTTATCATTATCTTCAGACCTCTTGTACCACTTCCAAAAATAATTTATTATTCTATCTTCTCCCAATAATTTTATTTCATCCTTACTAATAAATCCCATATCGTGATTATATGTTTGTGTTTTTAAAATCATATAATCCTCATCAAATATCTTATAAAAAATCTTTCTTTGAGTCTCTTTAAATAATAAGAGGTTATTAAGTAGTTTATTTTGTAGAAATTTCCTATAGTGTCTTACTATTACTCTTGCTTTGTTTTTTCCTAGAGGAATATGATCTAAAACTTGTAAATATCTTGATGAGGAAGGATCACCTTTGTAGATTAATATCCTTCCTGGAGGTATGTATTTTATCCGAATAAATTCTTTTGTAGGGTCATTCTTGTAATAATAAATACTTTCAATGTATTTGGGATTAATATTAATTTTCTGGTTAAAACTAACAAGTACGTTTTTATTCACATCTTTATCAGGAATTGTATCGCCATGAACCCAAAAGATATGAAGAATATCTAGGTGATTTTCAATAATCCTTGACCAATCACAT
The DNA here is from genome assembly GCF_047305015.1 of Prochlorococcus sp. MIT 1304. NCBI lineage: Bacteria > Bacillati > Cyanobacteriota > Cyanophyceae > Synechococcales > Prochlorococcaceae > Prochlorococcus > Prochlorococcus sp. MIT 1304. The sequence goes on from NZ_CP138974.1 coordinate 1,252,594, forward strand.
TTAAAGTCAACTAATACCTCCTCAAAGACATAATCCTTATGTGCAAATCCATTTTCATATAATTCGTAGTTACTTACAGGTGTATCTTCATTTATGTTATTTAAATCAGTCTCAGATTTTTTAGAAAAATGTACAAAAATATATCCATTTTTTTCTGAGGTTTTGTATTGAGATAAATGAATTCTTTTAGCGTAGTTATCGTAGTTATTATCAACTATATGGCGACATGTTATTCTGTCGAGATTTTGGCAACTTCCTCCAGATGAAAACTTAGCTCCATGATATGGGCAGGTTATTACTCCACCTGATAATGTTCCTCCAAAAAAGGAGGCTCCTCGGTGTGGACAAATATTTTTAATACACCTTACGTTTTTATTTTCATCTCTATAAAGAACAAGCGGCTCATCATAGAGTGAAAAATAATAAAGCTTATTTTTTTTTAGTTCTTTAGAGGGACAAATTGCATACCAACCAAATAAACCTATATTTAATTCTTTTTGATTTTCTCTAATATCAAACGAGTCAATTTTTACTACCGTTCCTTTTTTAAATGGCTTAAGAACGGTATTAAAGTCTTTTGATTTAAAAAAATTAATTTGTCTGTTTTCCATAAATTAATTTCTTTTTTAAATGACTGTTTATCTTTCGGAACTATAACCCAAGTAAATAATCAATTTCTTATAAAAAGAAAATTCTCTATTATTTGTAGCAATAATTATGGATCTATCGAAAAATATTGAGTCTCTGTCGTATCTATGTATCTTTATTTCATGATTTTTGTATCTTTTGTGATTCTTTCAAATTTTTTATGTAATCAATAGCATCATCAATATTATTGTGGAAATTACATTGACCTAAATAACAACCTATAAATCTTAAAAATTTTCTCTTTCCACCACTAATTTCATATCTATGTATTGTTCCGCCATCTATAGGAGCATAAATAAGTTCTGGTAGTGCCATATTAATTTTGTATTTAATACTTAATAAAACAATAATTCATGTTCAAATACATTTCCATAGCTCAGTCCATATATTTAATAATTAATTTACTTATTTTGGGATAATTATTTATTGAATAACCATGTATTATTTGTTATCTATTAATTATTGATATGGATTTTTTTTATGTCGAAAGCATTTAGGCGTTTTTTAAAAAAACTACCAAAAAAAATTCAAACTATAAAATATTCATTTAGAGAGTTTTTATCTTCAAAAATATGAAATAGCTATTGTTGTTAATAAATTTTTTAATTTTTATATTTTTAATAAAACATGGTCGGCAGAGTTAAATTATAAACTATATTAAACTTGCAATTTATCAAATCTTATGATCATAAGAGTTTTTGCGATATTCATTTTTACTTTGCTTATTCTATTTAGTAGTCCAGTTTACTCATTAGATACTTCTTCTAAAACTCTTGAAAAGTATACTAAAAAGATTTCTAACAAGTTCACTAGAACTTACTGCAACACTACCAAATTCGGTATTTCTTATGAAGGAGCTTTGGCTTTTGCTATTGGTGAGACTAATAAGGAATTTAAAAATAATAAACTCAATAGTTTGATAGATTATTCTCTTCTAAAAAATTCAATAGTTAATGATTTAGAAAATAATTGTCAGGTTTATGATTTTGAAATTAGTAATTTAGAAAATTTAAAATTTAACTAGAAAAATGTAAATTGTTAAAGTTTTATTTTTTACCTATCCAATCATTAGGCTTCTCCATCATCCATTCGAAAACCCCCTTAGCATCAAGGTTTTTAGAGGCATAAACAAATAAAATTGGAAATATTAAAATTACTGTGCCAATAACTACTAACTCTATTTTACCGATCCCCATCTCAGTTACTGTTAAGGCAAAATAATGAATCATTATCGTTATTCCATTAAAATTTATATCTAAATAATTTACAAAAAATTTTAATTATTTCACTTCTTTATAAAAAAACTTAATTTTTTATAGTGAAATATTTGTATAAAGTACCTATTTTATTGAGTTAGACTTTTTAATAAATTTAATAATATACTTTTGTTAGATGGTTATGAATCATGGAATAATTTTTTTCACACCTGTTATTGCAGTATTGGTTGGATTTATAGTTTTTACAATTTTAAAAAAGAGGAAGAGATCAGCAAAAAGTATTTACAAATTAATAGATGATTTAGAAAAAAAATACATATATTAATCTTTTTTTTAGTAAAAAAGATTAATCAAATTCTATACCAACTTCTTCTTTTAAATCTCTCTCCAAATCTGGTAGATGGGGTTCAACCCAATGATCTTTGTTATCAATACCAGCTGCATTTACATAATTCATAATGTGTTGATCCACTTGCTTGTAAAGATCATGCAAATTTAAATCCATACGAATATCATGTGCTATTTCAGAGACTTGTTGTTCTGTTAGACAATGATCAGGATGGAGTAAATCACAACATGGAATTCTCTTCTCAATCAATTCATTTAAATTGATTTTTATTTCGTAATCTTGATGTACAGTCATTGATTTTATATCTTTTTTATTATTCTAATTATGTTTACGGTTTTGTATATCTTTAGTCAAGAAACAAAGTTCTTTAGTACCAATGCAGTAACTTTAGATAAATAGATCTTCCAAATCTTTATACAAATCATCATTCTCTTTTTGGTTTTCTGAAGTGCTGTGGTGATCTATAGAAAGTTCTTTTTTTGAGCTGTAGAAAAGATATCCAAGGGCTCCTAGAAGTAAGGTTGCTGGTAAGATCATTAGTATTTTATTGACTTATAACGAATATAGTGCAACACTTATGACAGTCAAGTGCTGAACTTTAATTAATTTTTAAATGCCTACCAAGAAAAAAAGAGTTGGTTTTATTCCTAGAGATGATGTTATGAGAATAATTGATAAGTTGAGCATAGAGAACAATCTAAGTAACTCTAAAATAATAAGTATTTTGGTGGAAGAAGCACTTTCTATAAGAGGTATATTTAATAGAAAAGATGGTAAAGCAATTCAAACACATCAGCTAAATAATGATAATAAAAAAGGGTTATCTGATAATTCTGATGTCTTTATAGATAATCAAAAATACTCAATTAATAATAACTTAGGAAATAATTTAATTCCTAGTAAATCAACCCATTTAAATGAGGAGAATCAGGAGAATCAGGAGGCTTTTGACTTGCAAACTTATAAAAAGTTTTTATCATTCTTAAAATTTCAGGAAATGTTGGATAAATATAATACTTAAAAAGGTGTTGCTAAGTGATACACTGTGCGTTAGGTTTAATATGTATTTATAGGAGATTCGCAAATTAAAATTATTTTTCAACATTTCAAAAACTTAAATTCAATTAATCTGTAAAATATTTATTCCTATGAATTCATCTCTCCCAGTTCTATCTGTAAATCTACTCCCTCCAGACAAGCTATATTGTAATTTTAGTTATTGGAGCACTTTGTTCTCTCAGGATATGCAAATTTTATGGGATAGAGCGCATGGGGTACCTTTAGAAAAACTGCCAAAAGGAGTTTCTGATATGATTTTTCCTTATTTATTGCTTGCACTCTCAGACTATAAGACATCGCAAATAAATAAGATGGATGGAATAGGATTAGACAATCTATTAAGCCTTTGGTTTGATAAGTACTTATTAAATAAAAATGGTTACTTCGAGCTAATTAAAAAATAATATTTAAAAATTAGCTATTAATATAGAAATTTATTGCTATAAAATTTATTACGTTTGAAAAGATTTTTAAAGTGATTCTTTCCTAATTTGCACATCAATAAATAGTCTTGCTATAAATATATTAAAGTTTTGATGATGCATTCTTTAAATTTCTTTTTAGCAAATATGTGTAAAATTTTTTGATAAAAAAAAATCAGGAGCGATATAAAATTAAGAAAAGCGAGATAAATGAAATTTAATTCTAAAACTCTAAGCTTGATATTAAATCTGTTATTTTTTTTATTTATATTTATTATTTAATTTTTTAGTCTTTATTAATTTACAAAAAATTCAAAAATTAATGTTCAATTTTGGTTGACTTTTATTGTTAATGCGATGATAATGGCAAAAATAAATTTTTAGTTGTGAAACTTTTTTCAGATACTTTTGATGATTTTGTTGATGATCTTCTTTTATCCGACGTTAATTTGTTAAAAGGGGAACTTGATTTTCTTCTTATGCAACATTTATTTAATTCTATAGATTTGAAGCTTATAAATAATAATGAAACTATAGATGCCGAATCATTGGCTGCTTAATTTTTATGAAATTTTTTTATGAAAAGTTTTGGGTACCAGTTTTTGGTCATATCTTATCTAAATTTGTTTTTTTAATAGAAGGTAAAAAGCAGGACTCTAAAAATAAAAAAAAATAAATTAATTACTTTTTTTCTACATTAAGTATTTTTAAATACACAATCTATGTGAATATATTTTGATAACAACAAAAGTAGTGCTTTAATTTTACGAACATATGCATGGTTGAAATATAACTAAATTGCTTTTTAGCAAATTAAAATGAACAAAAATATTATGTTGAAGCCATATACAGTGCATTACCGTGATTTTCAAAATATAAGATTAGAAAATTGTTTTTATGCTTCTGATGCTTACGAGGCTAGAACACTAGCAATGGAATTTAATAAGTATATTAATGAACATCCAAACAGTATTGACCTTATAAGATGCGAACAATGAATAAAAGTTTTTATTAATCAAGAATAATTTTTTTAAACACTTAAGAATTTATCTATAACTGCTTGGCTCAACTCACTAGTATTTCCGCTGGCAACAATACCTCCTCGTTGCATCGCATAATATCTATTGGCTTGTCTTACAAAATGCAAGTGTTGTTCAACTAATAAAACACCAATTCCCGTATCTTTAATTATCTGATTGATTGCATTTTCTATGTCTAAAACTATATTTGGCTGAATACCTTCTGTTGGTTCGTCAAGTAATAGTAGTTTAGGTTTGCCTAGTAATGCTCTAGCAATAGCTAGTTGCTGTTGTTGTCCACCACTGAGATCGCCTCCTTTCCTTTGTAGAAAATCTTTTAAAATTGGGAAGAGATCATAAATAAATGGATCTATTTTCTTATTCTTAGATAATCCACCTGGCAGCGACTCCATTCCTAGCATAAGATTCTCTTCAACTGATAGGTATGGAATAATTTCTCTCCCTTGAGGAACGTAAGCCATTCCTTTCCTCGCCCTCTGATGAGGTGCTTTTCTATTGATATTTTCGCCAATCAAATAAATATCGCCTTTTTTTTGTCTTAACAAACCAATAAGTGATTTCAATAAAGTTGTCTTGCCAACTCCATTTCTTCCAATCAAACAAACCATTTCTCCTGTTTGAACATTTAAATCTACATCTCTGAGAATATGACTTTCGCCATAATATGTATTCAATGACTTGATTTCCAGTAAGTTTTTCATAACTAATTCTCCGGCCTTCCTAGATAAACATCAATAACTTTTTGATCCTTTTGTATAGTTTCCATTGTCCCCTCGCATAATACTGTGCCTTGATTTAATACTGAAACATTACTATCAAGTCTTCTTATAAATTCCATATCGTGATCTATTACCACTACGGTATTTTCTCCTGATAATGATTTTAATAAATCAGCAGTAAGATCAGTTTCTTCATCAGTTAAACCAGCAACAGGTTCATCAACTAACATTAAATCTGGCTTCTGTCCTACTAACATGGCTATCTCGAGCCATTGTTTTTGACCATGTGATAAAGAACCAGCTTTAGAATCAACTTTTTGAGCTAAATTGACAATCTTCATAAGACGTTCAATCTCATTAAGCTGCTCATCCTTAATATTTTTATTTATAAGGTTTAAGGGACTTTTAGGTGTTGACACTGATATTTCAAGGTTTTCTTGTACTGTTAGATTTTCAAAGATTCTTGGACTTTGGAACTTTCTTCCCACTCCAAGTCGAGCAATCTTATGTTCCTTTCTACCTAGTAAAGATTTTCCTTTAAAAATTACTTCACCTTTTGTTGGCTTAACCTTTCCAGTTATTACATCAAGAAATGTGGTTTTACCTGCCCCGTTGGGTCCTATTACAGCTCTTAATTCACCTTTCTTTAAATTTAAATTAAGTTTGTTGAGAGCTAAAAAACCCTCGAAACTAACAGTAATATCTATTAAATTCAGAAGAACTTTATTATTCATTATTCCCCTCCTTATTGTTAATTTCTAAGCTTGGATAGGTTTCAATCTTCCTTTTTAAACCAAATCTTTGAAGAAGATTCCTAGGACCATCTCCTTGAATCCATCCTAAAACTCCTTCTGGCAGAGCTGTTACAACTAAGATAAATAACCCTCCTTGGATAAACATCCAGCTAGCAGGTAAAGCTTCACTTACTAGACTTTTTGCGTAGTTGATGAAAACTGCTCCTAGTATTGCTCCCAATAAAGTTCCTCTACCTCCAACAGCAACCCATATAACCATTTCTATAGAAAAGGGAACTGTCATAAATTGAGGAGATACTATTCCAGACTGAACAGTATATAAAGCTCCCGAAATCCCAGCGAGACCTCCAGCAATAGAAAATACTATCGTCTTGAATATAACTGGGTTATATCCTGTAAACCTAACTCTTGGTTCATCATCTCGTATTCCTATAAGAATATTTCCAAATCTTCCTCTGACTACCCACTTTGCAAAAAACCATGCAGCTATTACTAGTATGGCTGTTATCCAAAAGAATATTCTTTGCATGGACTCAGAACCTACCATCTGACCAAATAGTTGTGTTACATCTGTTTTTAATCCATTTGTTCCATTTATAAGTTTTTGTTGTCCATTAAAGAAGTTAAAGAACACAAGAAGAGAAGCTTGAGTAAGTATAGAAAAATAAACCCCTTTGATTCGATTCCTGAAAACTAGAAATCCAATTAAACCCGCAACCAATGCTGGAATTATCCAGATAGCGAAGAAGGTGAAAATTGGCGATTTAAACGGTTCCCAGAAAAAAGGCAATTTTTCAACACCATATAAAGCAAAAAATTCAGGAATATTATTTGGGAATTCAGAAGAGCTTGTTATTTGCAAAAACATTGCTGCGCAATATCCACCTAATGCAAAAAATATACCTTGTCCAAGACTTAGTAAACCTGTATATCCCCAGATAAGATCTACACCAAGAGCAACTATTGACAAAGATAAGTATCTACCAAGAAGATTTAGTCTAAATACAGGGAGTAAGGTTGGAGCTGCAATAATTAGAGCTAATAATATTATCCAGAATGACAATACTATTCTTTTATCAAATTTAAATTTACTTTGAGACATTAGTTTTCCACCATCCTGCCTTTTTGTGGAAATAAACCTGTTGGTTTAAATTGCAAGAATATAACTATTAGTGCAAATATCATTACTCTTGCCATACTTGTTGTGGCAAAAAAGTTGATTGTGTTTGAGAGTGGTAAAGGCATATCAGGCCATATTGATAAGAGCCTTCCAGCTCCAATTAAATCCGTCATTATTCCTATTCCAAAGGAAGCAAGTACTGTACCTAATAAATTACCCACTCCTCCAAGTACTACAACCATAAAACAACCTACTATATAATTTCCGCCAACATTTGGTCCTACAGAACCTAATAGTGACACTGCTACTCCAGCAACTCCTGCTAAGCCAGATCCTATCCCGAAAGTGATTATATCCACTTTTTCAGTAGATATACCAAGGCAGTCACTCATTTGTCTGTTCTGAGTAACTGCTCTAATACGCATCCCCCAAGCACTTTGGTTTAGAAATAATGTTATTGCTATTACAGAGATAAGTGTAATTACAATTATCATTAATCTTGTTTTAGGAAATGCAGTTCCTAAAATTTCTACTTGACCTCTCATCCATGAAGGAGCTGTTACATCAACATTACGAGCACTCGCTCTACTTAGTTTGCTTACTGTGGATGAAATAACGCCACCGGTAAGAACCCCTGTTAAAGCAGCTAATATCCAAGAACTAAATTTAAAATATTTAAAATTTATTGATTCTTTTATTTTTGGAGGAAACGTTGTTGGTAAAAATAAACCAACTATAAGACTTATAACTAGACCGGTCCCATAAGCCAATGGCACACTTCTGACAAATTGTTGAAGAATTAAGCTAACTCCCCAAGTGGCGAGAAGAGTTTCTAGTGGACTTCCATAAAGCTTCCTTATTATAGTTTTTTCCAGAAGAATGCCTACAACTCCACTAACAATAAAAGCAAGGAAAATTGAAACTATTATGTATGAATTGTAGAAGGGCTTTAATACAGGTAATTTGAAAATTAATTGTGTAACGTATGTTGTGTAAGCTCCAAGCATCATAAGTTCTCCATGGGCAAGATTAATAACACCCATAAGACCGAATACAATCGCTAGACCTAATGCAGCAACAAGTAGTACAGATCCGATCGCAACACCATTAAAAAGACTGTCGAGAAGTAACTCCAATTTGAAAAAGAAAATATTTGTTTATATAAAATAAAAGGAGGTGTTAACCTCCTTTTATTTTGAAGCATAGGTTTTAATTAAATTAAAGCTTATACTTTTCTCCTTTTGAAGGATCTGTCCAATCGCATGCAAATCCTTTTGAGCTTGGATGCTTTTGGTTCCATGCTTGAGGTAGAACAACTCCTGTCTCTTCAAGAATTGTAAAGCCACCTTCTGCATTAATCTCTCCGATTCTCACAGTTTGAGATAAGTGATGGTTTGGCATAACTTCAACTGGACCTTGTGGGGCATCAAACTTTTGTCCAACTAGGGCTTCCCTTACTGCGTTGTCGTCGAAAGTTCCAGCATCTTCAACTGCTTGTTTCCATAAGTAAACCATGTTGTAAGCAGATTCTTGAGGATCAGCTACAACACGATCTGCTCCCCATCTTTTCTTGAAACTTTTAGCAAATTTCTTTGATGCAGGAGTATCAATTGACATCATGTAGTTCCAAGCACCATAGTGACCTTCAAGGAACTCAGGTCCAATTGTACTAATCTCTTCTTCAGCAATTGAATAGTTCATTACGTAGTAGCCACTCGAAGGTGTGATACCAGCGTCTTGAATCTGTTTGAAGAATGCAACGTTTTGGTCACCATTAAGTGTATTAATGATTATTCCACCTTCAGGAAGCGCCTTTTTGATTTTTGAGATAATTGGAGCAACTTCAGTATTTCCTAATGGAAGGTAATCTTCTCCAACAACTTTGCCGCCTAACTGTTTTACCTGGGCTTTTGTGATTGTATTTGAAGTTCTTGGGAAAACATAATCAGAACCTACAAGGAAGAAATCTCCACCAGCTGCGGGAGAACGCTTATACATGAAATCTGTAGCAGGTTCCGATTGTTGGTTTGGTGTGGCTCCTGTATAAAAAATGTTATTAGAACATTCTTGGGCTTCATATTGAATCGGGTAGTAGAGGAACGCATCTTTTGATTCGTAGACAGGTAACATTGCCTTTCTACTTGCAGATGTCCATCCACCAAATACGACAGGAACTCCGTCTTGGTCTATAAGTTTCTTTGATTTTTCAGCAAAGGTAGGCCAGTCAGATGCACCATCTTCAACTATGTATTCTATTTTGTAGCTTTTGCCGCCAACTTTAACGCCACCAGCAGCATTTATCTCTTCAATAGCCATTTTTTCTGTATCAACAAGAGTTGATTCAGAGATAGCCATTGTTCCGGATAACGAATGCAAAATACCAACGGTTACTGTGTCATCGAAACTTCCGGAGGTTCCGCCTCCACCACACGAAGTTGCGGTGACTGCAAGTGAGGCAGTAGCTAAACCTGCCAAAATACGCCTTGAAATTCTCATGAATTAGGATAAATTAAGTAATTGACCCTCATTAGGGGGATAAAATAAAAGTTATTAACGAGTGAGGATTAGTTTTGTATCAGTCGTAACTTTTTGTTGAATCCAATATATTAGTAATGAACATTTTTCTAGTTTCTATTGTTGGGTATATGTGATTCTAAAAATTGAGTTATTTCTTCAACTCCTATGCCGATACTTAGGTTGGTAAAAAACCAAGGTTTCCCTTTTCGCATAAATTCAGTATCACTTTTCATAATATTTAAATCTGCACCAACTTTATCTGCTAGGTCAATTTTGTTTATTAATAATAAATCCGATCTTGTTATCCCTGGTCCCCCTTTTCTAGGAATTTTGTCTCCGGCAGATACATCAATTACATATATTGATAAATCTACAAGTTCTGGACTAAAACTAGATGCTAGATTATCACCTCCACTTTCTACAAAAACAAAATCTAAAGGATTATATTTATTTTCTAAATCTAAAACTGCATTTTTATTTAATGAACAATCTTCTCTTATCGCGGTATGAGGACAACCTCCTGTTTCCACTCCAATAATCCTTCCTTCCTCTAAAACCTTTTTATTTATAAGAAAGTTAGCATCTTCTTTCGTGAAGATATCATTTGTGACAATTGCTATCTCATAATTTTTTTTCAGGCTTAAGCATAGAGTCTCTACTAATGCAGTTTTTCCTGAACCTACAGGCCCAGCAACCCCTACTCTCAATTTGCTGCTCATAGATTAATTTCTAAAAAGTTTTGTATAAAGGTCATTATGATTTTGTTGTGCCATAGCTAAACCTACATTGCCAAAATAGAGGTCATCAATTTCTTTGTCCATAATTTCTTTAGAAACTTTTGAAATTATTGCTAATAAGTCTCTCTGAATTAATTGTGCTTTTGTTGACCCAATAGGAATAATTCTTAACGCAGCACTAAGTTGATTTGCACTCCATGCATAGAAAAAATTCTCAACCATTTCTAATTTGGTAATTTCAAAACAATAACAAGCCCAACTCCATGCTAACGACCAGGAGCTTTTTTTATCATTTTCATATAGATATTCAAATCCAAATTCTTTGGTTAAATCGAAGAGAGATTTTGCCATTTGAATTTGTTGTTCTCTCATTTCGAGAGAGTCCTTTGATGAGAGGATCCATTTATCCAAACTCATTAGCTTTTGTAAATTACCTTTTAAATTTTTGCGATCGTTTATCTGATTGAAAATATCAAAAAAATCTAGTAAAAGCCTTGCATCTAGTCTTATCTGACCAATTTCTAGTTCACTTATGATTAATTCTTTTACCGAATTAGAATCTGTTAAATTTTTATTATGAAGAAAACTCTCCATTCCCTCCGAATAACAAAATCCTCCAACTGGTAAGTTAGGACTTATTAATAAATATTTTAATAAGTGACTTTTACTCATGACTATGGGCACCTCTTTCCGGAAAAAACTTTTTTTTCGTATTTTTTATATTAACTTTAAAATTAAGAAGCATATTTTTAATAACATAATCACTTTTTGTTAGAAGAATGCCTTCTTCGATTTCTAGTTCTACGTGCCTATTTCCAAGATGGTAAGCAGTTTTAATAAGTTCAATTTTAGAATTTGAACTTATTTCAATTAAATTTTCTTTTTTGGCAACTATCTCTACATAAAAGTTGGACTTATTAGTTGAAAGAATATCTCCATCATTTAATTTGCCCTCTCTAGGTAATTGTAAAATTATTTCTTGATCACAATCAGTTAATCTTTTTCCTCGTAGTATTCTTCTTTCATCTGAACTTAGGGTAAGTTTTAAAAATGAACCTAATTTCGGTTTTTCCTTAATCCAATCAGTTACAACAATTTGTTTATTCATTCTCATAATCAAAATTTTTGGTTACTTTAATTTAGTAATTAAAGAAAACAATTTATGATTAAAACTTCTTGGGAAGGTAATTGTTTCTTAAATTTTTTCAATAATAAAGCAAGTTTAGGAAATGTTGATAAAACAATCTTTAAATCTAAATCAACTTCTCCTTACAAGTTATTAAAGTCTACTCATGACCAGGAAGGTAGGTGCATTTTACCTGTTCTTCATACTGCAGGGGGATTGGTTGGCGGAGATTCACTTGAGTTTGAGGTAAATCTTGAAAAAAACTCTAAGGTATTGTTGACTACTTCTTCAGCTCAGAAAGTATATGGATCAGTTGGAATATCTAAAATCAATCCAAAAGGAACTTTTTCAAAGCAAAAAAATCTCATAAAAATTCTTGATAATTCTCATTTGGAATATCTCCCTCAAGAGACAATTATCTTTGCAAATGGTTTATATGAACAAAAGTTTAAAGTATCTATTTCAGAAACTTCAAGTTTTTTATTTACTGATTTAATAAGACTTGGAAGATCTTCTTCTGGAGAATCTATTGAGAGTGGAGTTTTTAGGTCTAAATTAGAAATTATGAGAAATAATGATTTATATGATGATTGGGAATATGTTGATCAAATTGAATTATCAAAGGAAAGTTATGCGGCCAAGTCAGGTATGGATTACATGCCTGTTTTTGGATCTTTAATTTGGGTTTGCGAAAAAGATTTTTCTGCGTCAAAAATAAATAATCTTGTGGGAAATATAAAAAAGATTTTCAATGAAACTGATAATAATTTATCTATTGGAATCCTTGAAAATGGAATCTCTGTAAGATTCTTGGGGAGTTCTTCTCAAGAAGCTAGGAAATGTTTTTTTTGTATTTGGAAACAAATTAGGTCTGTTAGTGGATTTTGTGAGCCAAAATATCAAGGTGTATGGCCTTTACAAGATTCTATGAATTATTAATTATGTTCAGAAAGAACCTTTTTTAAGAATTTATAGATTAATTTTTTATTATGCATCTTTCACCTCAAGAAAAGGATAAATTATTGATTTTTTCTGCTGCACTCTTAGCTGAAAGAAGGCTTAGTCGAGGTCTTAAGCTTAATTATCCTGAAACAGTTGCTTTTTTGAGTTTTCAAGTTCTTGAAGGAGCACGAGATGGAAAAAGTGTAAGTCAATTAATGTCAGAGGGAACTACCTGGCTTTCAAAATCACAAGTTATGGAGGGCATTCCTGAAATGGTCGATGAAGTCCAAATAGAAGCAGTTTTCCCTGATGGGACAAAGTTAGTTACTATCCACAATCCAATTAACTAGTTATGAGTAATTTAATTCCTGGCGAAATAATTCCCGAACAAGGTGAAATCGAATTAAATCTTGGTAAGGAAGTTAAAACAGTAAAAGTTTCTAATTCTGGAGATAGACCTGTCCAAATTGGATCTCATTATCATTTTTTTGAAGCTAATAAGGCTTTAATTTTTGATCGAGAATTAACACTTGGCATGCGTCTTGACATTCCTGCGGGAACAGCAATTAGATTTGAACCTGGAGACACAACTGATGTCAAATTAGTTCCATATAAAGGTTTAAGAATTGCATATGGTTTTAATTCATTGGTTAACGGTTCTTTAGATACTTAAAATTATGTCCTATAAAATTGACAGAAATACTTATGCGCAAACTTTCGGACCCACTACCGGAGATAGAGTAAGGCTTGCTGACACTGAACTTTTTATAGAAGTAGAAAAGGATTTAACAACATACGGGGATGAAGTTAAATTCGGAGGAGGTAAAGTTATTCGAGATGGGATGGGACAGTCTCAAGTAAGAAGAGCTGATGGAGCTGTAGATACGGTAATAACTAATGCTTTGATAGTAGATTGGTGGGGAATAATTAAGGCTGATGTAGGTATAAAAGATGGAATGATTTTTGAAATTGGTAAGGCTGGTAATCCTGATATCCAGGACAATGTTGATATTGTTATTGGTGCATCTACAGAAGTAATAGCTGGAGAGGGGCATATTCTTACTGCAGGTTCAATAGATACCCATATTCACTTTATCTGTCCCCAACAAATTGAGACAGCACTAGCCTCAGGAATTACAACTATGTTGGGAGGAGGAACTGGGCCTGCAACTGGCACAAATGCCACTACTTGTACTCCAGGTTCTTTTCATATTTCAAGAATGCTCCAATCTGCAGAAGCATTTCCCATGAATTTAGGTTTTTTTGGAAAAGGAAACTCAACAAATGAGACCAATCTTATTGATCAAGTTGAAGCTGGTGCATGTGGATTGAAGCTTCATGAGGATTGGGGAACGACTCCATCTACAATAAATTCTTGTCTTAATGTTGCAGATAAGTTTGACGTACAAGTTTGTATTCATACTGATACTTTGAATGAGGCAGGCTTTGTTGAAGATACTATTAACGCAATTGCAGGAAGAACTATTCATACCTTTCATACAGAAGGAGCAGGTGGAGGTCATGCGCCAGACATTATTAAAATTTGTGGAGAAAAAAATGTTCTTCCAAGTAGTACTAATCCAACAAGACCCTATACCAGGAATACATTAGAAGAACATCTTGACATGTTAATGGTCTGTCATCATTTAGATTCTAAAATCCCGGAAGACATTGCTTTTGCTGAATCAAGGATCAGAAGAGAGACTATCGCAGCTGAGGATATCTTGCATGATATGGGTGCTTTCTCAATTATTGCTAGTGATTCTCAAGCCATGGGAAGAGTTGGTGAAGTAATTACAAGAACTTTTCAAACCGCTCATAAAATGAAAGTTCAAAGGGGGCCGCTATCGCAGGATTCTGATATAAACGATAATTACAGAGTAAAGAGATATATTTCAAAAGTCACAATTAATCCTGCAATAGCTCATGGTATTGATAAACATGTTGGGTCTATAGAAAAGGGTAAAATTGCGGATTTGGCATTGTGGAAACCATCCTTTTTTGCGGTAAAGCCTGAATTAGTTGTTAAAGGAGGATCTATCGTTTGGTCCCAGATGGGTGATGCAAATGCTTCAATTCCTACTCCAGGTCCTGTACATGGTCGACCTATGTTTGCAAGTTTCGGCCAATCTCTTATTAAGAGTTCTTTTACCTTTTTAAGTAAAAATTCAATTGATCAAAATATTCCAAATAAATTAGGCTTACAAAAGAAATGTATTGCTGTAGAAAATACAAGAAATATCAATAAATCACACTTAAAACTTAATAGTAAACTTCCAAATATTTCAGTTGATCCTCAAACTTATGAAGTTTTTTCTGATGGGGAACTTCTTACTTGTGAACCCCTTGATGAAGTTCCAATGGCTCAAAGGTACTTTTTACTTTAGAAGTTTTTAATTAATTCTTTTTTAGTTGTTTTTATATCTTGTGACCCAGCAATTGCCAAATCTTCTTGCAGTTTGTCCTCACAAGATAGAACTCTTGACCAACTTGGTAACTGCTGTGTCGTAGGGCAAGCTAAGTAATCTTCTGTAGCCGGTCTCAATAACTTCGCAAATTTTTGTACTGATAGCTCTTCTTCATGCCTATCGTACGGAATTTGATTAACTGCTGAATCTAGTCCAAATTGTTTTACCCGATCTTCCCCAACTCTTTTGTAAAGAACTTCTAATGTTGCTAGTTGAGTACTCGTTAAAGTCTCTGCTTGATGCTCCATGAGACCTCTTAAAACACTTGAAAGTATTTCTTTACACATTTTTTGTAATCCTTCTTTAGAAGAATCGCCAATATTCTTATGTTTATGATCAAACAAACCTAGGTCAACTTGGGCTATTTTTGAAGTTCTTACGTTTCTATAAACCTCTGATAATAAACCTATCTCTAAACCCCAGTCACAAGGAATTCGTAAATTCATAGCAAGATCTTTAGTGAAAGCAAACTCACCTGCTAATGGATATCTAAATGATTGAAGATATTGTAAAAAGGGACCCTTCCCTACTAATTGCTCAAGACTTGCTAATAAGGGACCCACAAATAATCTTGTTGCTCTTCCTTGTAATTGATTTGTCTCTAAAGATAACCTGCTGTAAAAAGCTTTTACATATGATATTCCATATGATTCATCCAGAAGTGGAAGTATCATTCTTGAAGGATACAAAGAACTAAAAGTTCTTATGTCAGCATCAAAAAGAGCAACAACTTCTGATTTTCTTGTCGCAACTCCTATCCCCTGCCAGACAGCCCATCCTTTACCTGGAGTTCCTAAAAGTTCTAACCCATTTTTTTCTTGGCTTTTTAATAGTTCTATTACAGAGGGAGAATTTGTCCATTGAACATGAACTGGGAATGGCATTGAGTCAAAAAACGATTTTGCTGCGTTAACTTGCTCAACAGTTTTTGCAGAAAGAGCAATAACTAATTCATTTAAGCCTGTAAGGTCTTTTAAAACTTCTCTTATGTCTTTTAGTGCTGGACGCTCAAACTCTTCATATAAGCAAGGTATTAAAATGCTAGTTGATCTTTTTTTAAGACTTTTGTTTAATTCTTTAAGTAAATTTCTTGTGACTCCATATTCATGTATTGTTGTGATTAACCCTTGTTGAAAGTCCATTTTCTAATTGATGTGCAGAATAGTATTAATACTTCGTTGATTTTTTCAAAGTGAAGCAAATTGATTCAGAGAAAAAAATAGATAGATTAAAAATTGATAAATTGCTAAAAACAATTTATTCAAATAATACTACAGAAGAAATTAATTTTATTTCAAATCAATTATTACAGATTTTAGATGATTTCTCAGAGAAATCTGCTTATGAAGAAAAAAGAGACAAGGAAAGGTGGAATGAATCTCATTCGGTTTTGATAACTTATGCAGATAGTATTTATAAAAATGGCGAGGCAACATTAACAACTCTTAATAAGTTTTTAAGTAAACATTTTGGCAGTCTTTCTAAAGTTGTACATATTCTTCCTTTTTTGAAATCCACAAGTGATGGAGGTTTTGCCGTCTCAAGTTATGATTCCTTAGAAGAAAAATTTGGTGGTTGGGATGATCTCAAAAGTATTTCTAAAAATCATGATTTGATGGCTGATTTAGTACTAAACCATGTTTCGTCATCTCATCCATGGGTTCAACAATTTATTAAATACCAAGAACCGGGTATATCAAATGTTTTTTCACCAAAACAAAATCTTGACTGGTCAAATGTAGTTAGACCAAGAAGTTCCTCCTTGTTTTCTCAAATAAATACTGAAGATGGCCCTAAGCAAGTTTGGACAACTTTTGGTCCAGATCAAATTGATTTGAATTGGCACAATCCAAAAATGACTATTGAGTTCTTAAATTTAATTATTACTTATTTATCTAATGGAATTAAATGGTTAAGGCTTGATGCTGTAGGTTTTATTTGGAAGGAATCAGGGACAACATGCTTACATTTGCCGAAAGCACATTCAATCGTGAAACTCTTGAGAGTTCTTTTAAATAATCTTCTTGATGAGGGAGTTTTAATAACTGAAACTAATGTTCCCCAGAAGGAAAATCTATCTTATCTGATTCCTGATGATGAGGCCCATATGGCATACAATTTCCCATTGCCTCCCCTTCTCCTAGAGGCAATTATTACTTCAAGAGCTGATATTCTAAACTCATGGATTTTTGATTGGCCCATACTACCTAAAGAAACTACTTTATTTAATTTCACTGCATCGCACGATGGTGTTGGGCTAAGAGCTCTTGAGGGTTTAATGAATGAACAGAGAATTAAAGATTTATTAATTAATTGTGAGAAAAGAGGTGGATTAGTAAGTCATAGACGTTTATCAAATGGTGATGATAAGCCTTATGAATTAAATATTAGTTGGTGGAGTGCAATGGAAGACTCCAGTAGAGATGCTAAAAGATTTCAATATGAGAGATTTATTTTGAGTCAATTATTAGTAATGGCTCTAAAAGGGGTTCCTGCATTTTATTTGCCAGCATTATTAGCTTCAGAAAATGATATAAAGAGTTTTTCTTTGACAGGTCAAAGAAGAGACCTTAATAGAGAAAAGTTTAAATCAGAAAATCTTTTAGCGGTTTTAAATAATCCTGAATCTAATGCTAATAAAAACTTAAAATGTCTTCGTAATGCAATGGATGTCAGATCAAAATTAAAGCAATTTCACCCTTGTTCAGAAATGAAATGTTTGTCTAAAGGTAGAAGTGATATTGTTGTAATCAAACGAGGTAATGGTCCTGAGTCGGTTTTTGCAATCCATAATATGACTGAAAATAAAATTAACTATCAACTGAATGATAATGATTTACCAAAAATAATTGATAACGATTTCAATACCCATGATTTTTTATCATCCATTAAATATAATCGCAAAAATATTAGTCTTGATCCTTTTCAAGTAATTTGGCTTAGTGCTTTATAAAAATGATAGAAAATTCTTCTATTTGGGTAGTAAGTGACGTAGATGGTACTTTAATGGATCACTCATATGATTTATCACCGGCTAAAGAAACTATTAAAAAACTACAAAAATTATCTATACCCGTAATTCTTTGTACAAGCAAAACCGCTTCTGAAGTAAAAGTTATTAGAAAGGAACTTAACTTGACGGATCCTTATATTGTTGAAAATGGTGCAGCAATATATGGTGAATCTCTTAAAAGAGTAAATGGAGAAATTATTCTTGGAATAAAATATGAATCTCTTGAAGAAATCTTAAATTTTATTTCTAATGAAATCGATTATATACTTACGCCTCTTAATAATCTCACTGATCAAGAAGCCACTCAGCTTACAGGTTTAGAGGGTAACTCATTGAACTTAATGCGTGATAGGCACTGGAGCATGCCTTTTTTAAATCCGCCAAGTTACTTAGAAGAGAAAATTAATATCTGTTGTAAAAAATTTAATGTTGATATTTTTAAGGGAAATAGAATGAGTCACTTATTATCTACAAAATCGAACAAAGGTAAAGCAATAAATGCACTTAAAGAATATTCAAATGTTCAAAATATTGAAATTATAGGTTTAGGCGATTCTCCAAATGATTTGCCTCTACTTTTAAACTCAGATATTAAGATTGTTATTCCTGGAATAAATGGACCTAACTTAAATTTACTAGATCAATTAAAAGATTTTGAATTTACTTTAGCTTCTGAACCAAATGGATATGGTTGGAAAAATGAAATCAATAAAATGATAAATAAGCTAGAACTAAGTTAGAATGATGAAAGATTTAGATATCAATTTTCCTCTTGATAAGTTTGAAAAATTAATTATTGATATTGGTTGGGAATCCTTGGATGATTGGTTCAATTTTTGGAATAATAAAAGAAACATCCTTTCAATTGATCAATATTGGAACAATAAAGTAAATGATGACTGGATTTGGGGTTTAGCATTACCTCTTTTATCTCAGGCTTATAAATTTCAAAATAATTTTTCTGATAGAAAAATTATTGGAATCTCAGCTTTACCTGGGACAGGTAAAACAACTCTAGGTAAATGGCTCGAAACTATATCATTAAAATTAAACTTCAAAATTGCAGTTATTTCAATTGACGACTTTTATCTTCCATCAAATGAAATGAAATTAGCAATTAAGAATAACCCTTGGAATGTTGCAAGAGGGTTCCCTGGAAGTCACTCAGTAAATTTAATGCATGAAAAATTATTAAATTGGAAGATGAATGGGGAATTAAATGTACCAGTTTTCGATAAATCTTTAAGAAATGGATTAGGAGATAGATCTCATTGGAGATTAGAAAATCCTGATTTATTAATTCTTGAAGGATGGTTTTTGGGAGTAAAACCTTTTTCTGATGACATAACTGATCAACTCATAAATACAAAAAATTTGAGTCTTCATGAATCATCTTATATTTTAAAAATTCAAAATAACCTAAACGAATATTCAGATATTTGGACTTTAATAGACAATATTTGGCACTTAAAGCCCTTGAAGATTGAATATATGAATACATGGAAAACAAATCAGGAAAAAGAAATGTTTTTACAGAAAGGTAATGCTCTTAAAGATGAAAAATTATCTAATTTCTTGAGAATGCTTAATGTCTCAATTCCTCATAAAAGTTTTGATGTTATAAAATCATACGCGCTTTTATTAATTGATCAAGAAAGAAATTTAGTTGAGGCTGGATTGAATTTGTAGAATTTTCAAGATTTCTTTTTTTCAGTAATTTTTTATACATTTTTTTAAGCTATTAATAGTGTTTAATTATTAATATTTTGTTGTTTAGGGATGGTTGAGTTTTCTTACAAAAATGAAGGCTGTAGGATGGTTGTATTGAGATGTATTGGTCCATCAAATTTTTTCTTAGAGAGAGTTTTATTTCCAACTGACATTCTTACTTTTATGGCTCCAAATGATTCAAGAGTTGAAATCTGGGGAAATGAATTATATGGCCCTAAGTTGGAGGAGAGAATAAGAATTTCGGCTGATAACGAAGATTCAACTTTAGTGGCATAGAACAGTTATTCTCTAATTGTCTTCGAGTCAAAATTTTTTACAAATACCTAAATTTTATTGATATTATCTAACTAGTTTTAGTTTTTTAGATGTACTATTTTTCTTCCTTTGCAATAGGAGGCTTCGTGCCTTCTGCAGCTGTCGCTGGAGTTTTAATTTTAGTTGGTTTAGGAGCGTTCTTTTATCTTGGTATTAAAGGACCTACAGATTATTAAACATCAGCTAATGAGCAAAATTTAATTTTAATTTTTCATAATCTTCTTGAATAAGTTAACACTATGGATTTAACAACTACTTTATTTATATTAAGCTTACCTTTCGTTTTATTAACAGTTTATTTTGGGACAAAAAATGATTTTTACGAAAGTGATAACTATAAAGGTGATGGTTGTGCTCACGATGTTAAAAGGTAAATATATTCCTAATCACCTCTAAATACGCAGGTCCATCTACTATCAAATTGCCAAACAGGTTTGTATATTTCATTAGTAATCTTTTCCCCTGCTTTATTACAAGTTTCTAAATCTTTCATGGGAATAGAGTGTAATGAAGGACTTGTTATTCCACTAACCTCTGGCCTTCCTCCCGGCCCTTGTCTGTAAGTCCCAATTATTAACCAATAGTTAGCTTTTGCAGAAACAGAAAAGATTAAGGAAAAAAGAAAAAATAATATTAAGATAGATTTTTTTTTCATTTTTTCATACTAGCTTTTAATTTTTAATTGTAAATTGCTATTAATTAATTAGGTAATTTAATAATTATTGGAATATTTAAAATTTGTTTTATATGGATTAATTCAAGGGTTAACTGAATTTATCCCTGTAAGTAGTACAGCACATTTAAAAGTTATATCTCTTTTTTTAGGTATTGATGATCCTGGAGCATCTTTGTCCGCTACTATTCAACTTGGAAGTGTTATAGCCATAGCTTATTATTTTAGGAATGATATTTTTAATTTCAGAAGTCAATCTTCCAAAAAATTTCTTGAATATCTCTTCCATGAAAGATTATTAAGATCTATTTTTATTGGGACTATACCAATTGTTTTACTTGGTGGGAGTATAAAAATATTTATCCCTTCTTTTTTTGAAAACGTTCTTCGTTCAAATTTATCAATAGCATTGGTCTCATTCCTAATGGCTTTTTTTATGTACTTGGCAGATAGTTCAAAAAGAGGTTCTATTAATATTAAAAACCATAATTTTTCAAATAGTTTTTTGATAGGTATCTTTCAAGCATTTGCAATTTTTCCTGGCGTTTCAAGATCGGGGGTCACTATCTCTAGCGCTTTAATATCAGGATGGGAAAGAGGAGATGCTGCGAAATTTTCTTTTCTTTTAGGTATGCCAGCTATTTCTCTTGCTGCGATTGTTGAGTTTGTTTCTTCTTTTAATGATTTTTTTTCATTAGGCTTTTTCCCTCTTTTTGTTGGCCTTATTACTACATTTTTGTCATCTTTATTAGCAATAGATTTCTTATTAAAGTATTTTTCTTCAAATGGGTTGAAAATATTTATCATCTATCGAGTAATTTTTGGTGTTGTAATTCTTTTGAATTTATAATTGGATGAAAAAAAATATTTTGCAATTGTGTTAAGGTTTTAAAAAAATTTATTCCTAATGAACATTTTTATATCTTTCCAATTAGGTGAGGTGGAAGTTTCAAATCTTACTATATTGGTTTTAGCTTTTTTTTCTTCTTTTACATTCATAGCAGTAGGCATAAGTTCATATAAACTATATAAATCGCTTATAAATGAAGACGATAAATAATCGGAACGGCGGGATTTGAACCCACGACCCCCACTACCCCAAAGTGGTGCGCTACCAAACTGCGCTACGCCCCGTGTCTTTACTATAAAGATTAGATTGATTTAAATGTTATTCTTTATAGGATTGTTATCAGATCTCAATACGCACTTTTCAACTTCCCAATTAAAGTTTTCCCATATATGGTCCTCTAACTTATAATCACTTCCAGTAAAAACTCCTAACTTAACTTTTGTAGGTGAAGCAGAACAATACTGTCTGCTTCCAGCTGATGCAAGATATTGTTGATGGTATTGTTCCGCATAAAAATATGAATCAATCATTTTTATTTCCGTTTCAATTAAACCAAGATTTTTTTTGCTTAGTTCCGTTTGATATTGTTCCTTACTGGCTAATATAGTATTAATGTTATTTTCATTTTTATAATATATTGCTGATCTATATTGTGTTCCCATATCATTTCCTTGCCTGTTTTTTTGGGTAGGGTCATGACATTCCCAAAACATTTTTAATAAATCACTTACATCTATTTCCCTTTTATCCCATATAACTCTTACTACTTCTGAATGACCAGTTAAGCCGGAACAAACTTCATAATAAGTTGGATTGATTTTTTCACCTCCAGCATAACCCACAGAAGTTGTGATAACTCCTGGAAGTTTCCAAAAACATTTTTCGGCTCCCCAGAAACAACCACATCCAAAAATTATTTCATCTTCTTTTTCATTAGGATCTTTTTTGATATCTGTTTTTAATACTCTATGTAATGAATATGGATCATTAGTTAAATTTGACTCCTCATTATTCATAATATTTTTTAGGAATTTAAACATAATTTAAAAATATTATTATAAGTAAATAAATTTCTTTTTAGCTCTTAACAATTTTAGTAGCTAGTTCTCTTTCCCAAAGTTGTTTATATAGCCCATTCACTTTTACTAAATCTTTATGAGTCCCTTCTTGTACTATTTCTCCTTTATCCATTACTAAAACCCTATCACAGGTAGCTGCAACAGAAAGTTGGTGACTAATCATTATGATTGTTTTATTATTTCTATCACTCATTTCATCTATTATTCTTGCTGCTGTTTTATTATCTACGCTTGCTAAAGCATCATCAAGAACAACAATTGGAGAATTAACAAGTAGTGCTCTTCCAAGTGCAGTTCTTTGCCTTTGTCCACCACTTAGTGTAATACCTCTTTCACCAACAATAGTTTTAAATCTTTGTGGAAAACTATTGATATCATCAATTAATCCAGCTTTTGTAGCGCTTTCTTTAACTAAATATTTAGAAGCTTTGGGTTCTCCAAAACTTAAGTTTTCTGAGATTGTAGAAGTAAATAAGAATGCTTCTTGAGGAACGATTGAAATATTTTTTCTGAGATCGCTTAATTTTAGGGTTTTTACATCAATTTCATCTAGAAATAATTGATTATCTGGAATTTCAATAGTCCGTCCTAAAGACTTTGCAAGTGTTGTCTTGCCACAACCTACTGGCCCAACTATTGCAATAAGTTCTCCAGGATAAATTTTAAAATTGAGATTATTTAATGAATTAAATTTTGATTCTGGATATTTTATTGTTAAATTTTTTGCTTCGAGGAATCCTTTAACCTTTCTATTTAAAAATTTAGTTTCTGCTCTATCTACAATATTTGGATTATTCTGAAAGATTTCTTCCACACGATCTAAACTTACTTGACCAAGTTGAAAAGTATTTAATGTAAAACCTAATAAAGCAGTTGGGAAGACAAGTCTTTCTACGTATAGAATTAAAGCTACTAAACCTCCTATCGAAATAAATCCACTCTCTAATTGAAAAGTTCCTAATGATAATAAAATCAATAATGAAATTGAGGAAATCCCTTGTAACAAAGGAAATAGGGTACTCGCTGTCCTGGCAAGTTTTATCGCTGAATTTCGATAGTCATTATTATATATTTTAAATTCTTTTTTCTCAGCATTCTCTTGAGCATAAATTTTAATGGCGCTTATGCCAGAAAGATCTTCTTGTATTAGATCACTAAGTTTTGATAATGATTCTTGTTGAGCTTTTCTTTGTTTAACCATTCTTCCGCCAAATAGACTTACAATTCCAAGAATTAATGGAAATATCATTAAAGCTGATATTGTTAATGTTTTATTTATCGAAAACATTGAAGGAATAGTGAATGAATAAGCCAATACAATGTTGCATAAGCTTAAAACTGTAAAACCTAAAAGCCTTCTTATGTTTTCAACATCGCTTGTAGCTCTACTAATAATGTCTCCACTACCTTTTTTTTGAATCCATTCTGGATCTTGAATAAGTAAATGGTCAAAAAGTTTTTGCCGAAGATTTACTTCTACTTTTCTACCTATGCCGAAGACAATCTGTCTTGAAAACAATCTTATTAAACCCATACAAGTAGCTAAAAATATTAACCACAAAGATTTAGAAATAACAAAATCCGAAGAAAAGCCATTTTGTAATTGGTCAATTATATTTTTTACTTCTAAGGGTATTACAACACTGAGTAAATTTACTAGTAGGAGCGCTAAAGCTCCATAAAAGAATTCTTTTTTGTAAGGTCTTAGATATTTAGATATGACTTTTATCTTTAAATTTTTCATTTTATTTTGCCGATATGATTAAGATAATGTTTCATTTTTGAATATGTGAGCTAATTTTATAAATGATTCAGTATTTATTTATGGGTAACGAGCAAACTCATCCACTACATGAAACAGATAAGAATATTATAGATTCCCTTATCACTAAAAAAACACCAGAAGATATCGACTATATAAATTTAGCTAGATTAATAAATCGTTATACTAATTTCCCAGGAGAAATTGAAATTAAAAACGATATTGAAAAAATTCTAAATTTTTGGAAGATCACTAAAAATGAACTTTTTTCAAAAACAAAAAATATTTGGTCAAAAAGCTTCAGGCCTTCTAATACAAATAAAGATTTAGTTGGCTCAGGTTTTGATACCTCAAATTGAAATTTATCTGCATAATTTTTCTTCCACAAATGTATGTCTACTAATCTATCAAACGCTGAAATCCTAAATAATTTGTTGGAGGGAAGGGACCTTGATGAATTAACTTCTAGAGCTTTAATGCAAAGATGGCTTAATGATGAAATTTCAGATGTTGAAACAGGAGCTTTTTTGAGTGCTTTAAGAGCTAAGAGCTCTACAGGTGTCGAACTAAGTTCTATGGCGAAGGAACTTTTAAATGTTTGCGAATTGCCAGTAGCAAGGCCAAATTTGTATTTGGTAGATACTTGTGGAACCGGAGGAGATGGAGCTAATACATTTAATATTTCAACTGCAGTAGCATTTGTAGCCGCATCTTGCGGGGTAAAAATTGCAAAACATGGAAATAAAAGTGCTAGTGGGAAAGTTGGCTCTGCTGATGTTTTGTTAAATCTTGGTTTGAATTTAAATTGTTCTTTAGAAAAAGTAATCAATGCAGTAAGTGAGATTGGAATAACTTTTTTGTTCGCACCTGTTTGGCATAAATCTTTAATAAAACTTGCTCCATTAAGAAAGACCCTTGGAATAAGGACAGTATTTAACCAACTAGGACCATTAGTAAATCCCTTAAGGCCCAATGCGCAAGTTTTGGGTGTTGCTTCTGAGGATCTTTTACAACCTATGGGAAGCGCCCTTTTAAATTTGGGTATGAATAGAGCAATAGTAGTTCACGGTTCTGGCGGCCTTGATGAAGCTTCGCTTCAAGGAAAAAATAAATTAGTGTTTATTGAAAATGGTGAATTACGTTTTTCAGAAATAAATATTTCAGATTTTAACCATGAAAATATTGCTAACGAAAACCTTGTGGTTTCTGATCTTGACTCTAATGAGGAAATATTAAAGTCTGTTTTAAATGGATCCGGACAAAAATCTCATATGGATGTTGTTGCATTGAATGTTTCTTTAGTCCTGTGGGCAGCAGGAATTGAGGATAACTTAAATGAAGGGTTTAATAAAGCTTTATTTTCGATTAATAAAGGAGATCCGTGGAAAAAGTTTTTACTTTTAAAAAATTATTTATCAGCAAATTAATTAATTTCACCTAGATGATTAATCCATATAAGAAAAACGCAAAATTAGTTTTAAGTAATGGAATTGTATTTCCTGGATTTTATTTTGGTGCTTCTGGTACAGCTTTTGGTGAAATAGTATTTAATACTGGAATGACTGGGTATCAAGAAGTTATTACTGATCCAAGTTATTACGGCCAGATATTGACATTTACTTATCCAGAGATTGGGAATACTGGTATTAATTTTGAAGATTCCGAATCAAATACTAATGTTAAAGGGATAATTGTTAGAAATTTTTCATCTAATAACAGCAATTGGAGATCTAAAAAGGATTTCAATCAATGGTTAGTTGAAAAAAATATAGTAGGTCTCCATGGAATTGATACTAGAGCTCTTGTTAAAATTTTAAGATCAAATGGCTCTATGAATGGAGTTATTACCTCTGAAGATAAAACTTTAGAGAGTTGTTTGAAGATAATTCATGATACGCCAAATATGGAGGGATTAAATTTATCAAAAGTTGTTTCAACAAAGCAAAAATATTTATGGACAACTCACACACAAACAAATTTTGATTTGAGGATAAGAAATGCTGAATCTTCTAAAAAATTAAAAATTGTAGCTATTGATTTTGGAATTAAAAACTCAATTCTAAATAGGCTCGTATCCCATGGTTGTGAAGTTTTGGTTTTACCTTCTCGATCCTCTCTAAAAGATGTTCTATCTAACAAGCCTGATGGTATTTTTTTCTCAAATGGTCCAGGCGATCCTTCTTCTGTTTCTGAAGGTATAGACTTAGCAAAATCACTAATTGAATATGGCGATATACCTATGTTTGGTATTTGCCTTGGTCACCAAATATTTGGGTTAGCATTAGGAGGTTCAACTTATAAATTACCTTTCGGACATCGTGGCTTAAATCACCCCTGTGGTGAAAATAATAAAATTGAGATAACTAGTCAGAATCACGGTTTTGCTATAGATCCTAATTCTCTCTCAAAGGAAATAGTTAGAATTACCCACTACAACCTTAATGATAAAACTGTGGCTGGCATAGAAGTTAATAATAAGCCAATATTTAGTGTGCAATATCATCCAGAGGCGGGACCTGGCCCACATGATTCAGATTATTTATTTAAAAAATTTGTTTCTCTTATGTTAGAAAGATGTTGACATATTGTTTTCTTTTGATTTGATAATTACATTTGATACATTAATTAATTGGAGGAATTAAATCATAGAAGATTTCCAGAAGTTAACGGTTTCCTTAAGAGGAAACCTTGATGTTAAGACAAACGTTATTGTCTTTACTTTTAAAGGACAACTTGATGCTTTCTCAGAAAAACAATTTAAGACTTTTGTTACTAATAACTTAAAAAATGAGTTTCCATTTGTTATTGATCTTACAAAAATAGATTTTTTAGATTCTTCGGGGCTTGGAGCTCTTGTTCAGACTGCTAAAGAATGCAAAAAATCGAAACTCGGTTTCTCTGTCGTTGGTAATTCGAGAGTGGCCCAAACAATTAAACTTGTTCGTTTAGGCGATTTTCTTAACTTGAAGTCAAGCCTTGAAGATGCATTAAATTATTTAAAAAATTGAATTATTGGATTCAAAACTTAATTCCATATGGATCTCCCGAGGATATAGGTGTTATTCAACTTGCTTGGCTTGGAGATTCGGTATGGGAGCTTCACCAAAGATTAAGACATGTACATTTCCCTTTGAAATCAAAAGATCTACATTTATCTGTAGTAAACGAAGTAAAAGCAAAATCTCAGTCAAAATCATTAAGTCAAATTGAACATTTATTAAATACAAATGAAATTGATCTAATTAGACGTGCTAGAAATAAAATAAAGAGATATCCAAAGTCTTCAGACCCTACTATATACTCAAGAGCAACTGGTTTTGAAACTCTTATTGGCTGGCTATTTTTAAAAGATCCTCAAAGATTATCAACAATTTTTGAATATTTAGAATTAAAAATGAATTGAATCTATGAAAAACTCCTCAAATAAATTTCGCGGAAGAAATATTAAAGAGTACAAAAAAAATTCAGATTTTAGCTATTACTCAAAAAATACAAATCGTTCAGAAAAAAATGATAAATTTTTGAACAAGTACGCTAACAATAAGAAAGTAGAAAATTTAAGTAAAAATAAAGAATCTAATACTTTTTCGTCTTTTAAAAGAAGAAATACAAAATTTAAATCCAATACAGAATTTTCTAATAAAAATTCTGATATCCATCAAGAGTTTACTAACAAAAGAAATTTTGATGATTGGATATGGGGTAAACATTCGGTTTATGAGACTCTCAGTAGTGATAGAGCTATTAATAGGATTTGGTGTACTTCGGAAATTTTTTCTTCAGATAAATTCTATATTTTGCTTAAGGATCTTAAATCAAAAGGAGTTCTTATTGAAGAAGTTTCTTGGAATAGGCTTTCGCAATTGACATGTGGTGCTTCACATCAAGGTGTTGCATTGCAGTTAGCATGCTCTAAAACAATACCTCTTGAACAATTAATCTATTTTTCTAAACACAATTGTCCAAATCCTATAATCGTCGCATTTGATGGTATAACCGATCCTCATAATGTTGGCGCGATAATAAGATCAGCTGAGGCATTTGATTGCAAGGGTGTAATTATTCCTCAAAGAAGGTCTGCAGGATTGACTGGAACAGTCGCCAAGGTAGCTGCAGGAGCCTTAGAACACCTTCATGTAAGTAGAGTTGTCAACTTAAACAGAGCACTTGAGGAACTTAAGAAAAATGGTTTTCTTGTTGTTGGCTTATCTGGCGATGGTCAAATATCTATTTCAAATTTTCAAGAAAAAGCACCTTTGGTAGTTGTAGTTGGCTCTGAAGATAAAGGTATTTCTTTGCTTACTCAAAAAAAATGCGATTATATATTAAGCATTCCTCTTAAAGGCAAGACTTCAAGTTTAAATGCCTCCGTGGCAGCCGCCATTTCGCTATATCATTTGACAGGTAAATAATTTTATTGTTAATAGTCGCTGTTTTTTAATAACAATAAAATGTTGTTGTTTCAATACATTAATATAATTAATAAAAATTTATTGAATTTTCACTACAAAATTGTATAGAATTTAACAAGAATTTAAGGTCTAAAGGCCAAAAAAATTGATTAGAAACTTTGGAAACAAACTTGGTTTAGCCTGGTGGGCTAAAATTGAGACAGATCAGCCTAGTATTACCTACTGGTTCGGCCCATTTATTACAAAACGTAGTTTAAAAGAAAATATGTCTTCGTTTATTAAAGATCTTTCTGATGAAGGATCTAAAAATATTAAACACAGTTTAATACGTTGTAAAAAAGAAGAACCATTAACTGTTTGATAACTTTGATTTTAAGAAATAAATTAAGAAATGAATTTTAATTCTTTAAGAAAAGAAATTTTCAGCAATAATGCTTCTGTTAAGGAACTAGTCAATGATATCTTTACCAATATCGATCATAAAGACCCTGAAATTAACTCATATATTTGTACTACAAAAGATAATGCCATCGCGCAAGC
This sequence comes from Prochlorococcus sp. MIT 1304, assembly GCF_047305015.1. NCBI lineage: Bacteria > Bacillati > Cyanobacteriota > Cyanophyceae > Synechococcales > Prochlorococcaceae > Prochlorococcus > Prochlorococcus sp. MIT 1304. The sequence goes on from NZ_CP138974.1 coordinate 1,282,088, forward strand.
AGAGAACATTGATAAATTAATTCAATTTAAAGAAAAACTGCCCCCTCTCGCTGGGATGCCGATAGCAATAAAGGATAATATTTGCACTAAAGGAGTTGCAACAACCTGTGCAAGTAAAATGCTCAAAAACTTTGTTGCTCCTTATGAATCTACAGCTTCAAGTAAATTATGGTCTTCAGGAGGAATTTGTTTAGGAAAAACAAATTTAGACGAATTTGCAATGGGTAGTTCAACGGAAACCTCTCTATTTGGTGTTACTTCAAATCCTTGGGATATTAATAGAGTGCCAGGAGGAAGTTCAGGCGGTAGTGCTGCTTCAGTTGCTGCTGGATTTTGCGCGGCTGCTATAGGTTCTGACACAGGAGGATCAATAAGACAGCCAGCTTCATTTTGTGGGGTTGTAGGTCTTAAACCTACTTATGGCAGAGTTAGTAGATGGGGACTGGTAGCATTCGCTAGTTCTCTTGATCAAATTGGACCAATCACAAATACTGTCTCAGATGCTGCTGAAATTCTTTATTCAATTTCTGGTAAAGATCCCTTTGACTCTACATGTCTTGATAAGCCAGTACCAAATTACTTGACTCACTTAAATAAATCTATAAAAGGTTTAAAAATTGGAATCATTAAAGAATGTTTTGAGCACCCAGGTCTTAATCCAGAAGTTAAGGAATCTGTTCTTTCTGGAGTTGATAGATTCCAAGCTTTGGGGGCTGAAATCATCGAAGTTGAATGTCCGAGATTTAACGATGGAATTGCGACCTATTATGTCATTGCACCATCTGAAGCCTCCGCAAATTTAGCTAGATATGATGGAGTCAAATATGGCTACAGATCGAATGATGGCTCAAATCTTATAGATATGACTTCTAAAAGTAGAGCTGAAGGTTTTGGAGATGAGGTACAAAGAAGAATTTTGATAGGTACTTATGCTTTGTCAGCTGGATACAGTGATGCCTATTACAAGAAGGCACAAAAAGTTAGGACACTCATTAGAAAAGATTTTGATAATGCTTTTAATAAAGTAGATGTTTTATTAACTCCAACTTGCCCAACTACCGCTTTTTTGAAGGGAGATTTTGTCAATGATCCACTTTCAATGTATTTATCTGATCTATTAACTGTTCCTGCTAATTTAGCTGGCCTCCCAGCAATCAGTATTCCTTGTGGTTTTGATACGAAGGGATTACCTATTGGAATGCAATTAATAGGCAATGTATTAGAAGAAGATAGAATATTGAATGCCGCAAATATCTTTGAAATTGATGCTCAGGTAATTAAGAACAGACCTTCATTTTAAATTTGTATTAATAATTAATTTGTAATCACAAAGTATAGATCTTTTAGAAATTTTCTCTATCTTATATATATAAATTGATTGAATATGGCTTTCGTACCGCTTCATAATCATAGTGACTACAGCTTACTTGATGGTGCCAGTCAAATTTCCAAAATTGTTGATAGAGCTTGTGATCTTGGAATGGAATCGATAGCTCTTACTGATCATGGAGTTATGTATGGTGTTCTTGATTTAGTCAAGAAGTGTAAAGAGAAAGGTATAAAACCAATTATTGGTAATGAAATGTACGTGATTAATGGTTCTATTGATGATCCTCAACCAAAAAAAGAAAAAAGATATCATTTGGTGGTTTTAGCAAAAAATTATACTGGTTATAAGAATCTAGTTAAGTTGACAACAATCAGTCACCTAAATGGGATGAGAGGTCGCGGCATTTTTTCTAGGCCATGTATTGATAAATCACTTTTAAGTAAATATAGTGATGGCCTTATAATTTCTACAGCTTGCCTTGGAGGAGAGATACCTCAGGCTATTTTAAAAGGCAGATTAGACGTAGCAGAGGATATAGCTCTTTGGTATAAAAAATTATTTGCAGATGACTTTTATCTAGAAATACAAGATCATGGCTCTATTGAGGATAGAATTGTTAACGTTGAATTAATAAAAATTGGGAAGAAGCACCAAATAAAAGTTATCGCCACCAACGACGCCCACTACTTATCAAATATGGATGTTGAAGCACATGACGCTTTGCTTTGTGTCTTAACTGGAAAACTAATTAGTGATGAAAAAAGATTGAGATATACCGGAACAGAATATATAAAAAGTGAAAATGAAATGCTTGAGCTTTTTAAAGATCATATTGATGATGAATCAATTATTGAGGCAGTGAACAATACTGTAGAAATTTCTCAAAAAGTTGAAGTATTTGATTTATTTGGTAATTATAGAATGCCAAAATTCCCTCTTAATGAAGATACAGATTCATTTTCTTTCCTTACACAATTATCTAATAAAGGCCTTTTAAAAAGACTTAAAAAAAATGATCTTACAGAAGTTGATGAGAACTACAAAAAAAGACTATCTTCCGAATTAAAAATTATTAAAGATATGGGCTTCCCAGATTATTTTTTGGTTGTTTGGGATTACATCAAATTTGCTAGAGATAACTCTATCCCTGTAGGACCAGGAAGAGGTTCTGCTGCAGGCTCATTAGTAGCTTATGCTCTTCAAATTACAAATATAGATCCTGTTGAGCATGGATTATTATTTGAAAGATTTTTAAATCCAGCAAGAAAGTCAATGCCAGATATTGACACCGACTTTTGTATTGATAGGAGAAATGAAGTTATTGATTATGTAACTAATCGTTATGGAGAGGATAAAGTTGCACAAATAATTACTTTCAATAAGATGACCTCTAAGGCGGTTTTAAAAGATGTTGCAAGGGTTCTCGACATACCATATGGAGAGGCTGATAAATTGGCTAAGTTAATACCGGTAGTAAGAGGGAAACCTCATAAATTAAATGAAATGATTGATAAGAATTCTCCTAGCCAAGAGTTTAGAGACAAATATATTAATGATAATAGGGTGAAGAAATGGGTCGATTTGGCTTTGAGAATTGAAGGAACTAATAAAACATATGGAGTTCATGCTGCTGGAGTTGTTATAGCATCAGATCCTCTTGACGAACTTGTACCTCTTCAAAGAAATAATGAAGGACAAATAATAACTCAATATTCTATGGACGATATCGAATCACTTGGATTATTGAAAATGGATTTCTTGGGTCTTAAGAATCTTACGATGATTGAAAAGACAGTTTCTCTTATTAATCAATCTACTGGCAGGAAAATAAATATTGATGAGTTACCGCAAAATGATGGTAAAACATTTGAGCTTATTGGGAGAGGAGATCTTGAAGGTATTTTTCAACTTGAATCTTCTGGTATGAAACAGGTCGTTAAGGATTTCAAACCCAACTCTCTAGAAGATATTTCGTCCATACTGGCTCTTTATAGACCTGGTCCTCTTGATGCTGGTCTTATACCTAAATTTATAAATCGAAAAAATGGGAACGAAAAGATTGATTTCCCTCATCCTTTTATTAAGTCAATTCTTACTGAAACATATGGAATTATGGTTTACCAAGAACAAATCATGAAAATTGCTCAAGACCTAGCCGGTTATTCTCTAGGTGACGCTGATTTACTTCGAAGAGCGATGGGGAAAAAGAAAGTTTCTGAAATGGTAAAGCATAGAAATATTTTTGTAGATGGTTCTAGGAAGAAAGGTGTAAATGAAAAATTAGCAAATGATCTTTTTGATCAGATGGTTTTATTTGCGGAATATTGTTTTAACAAAAGTCACTCAACTGCTTACGGTGCTGTAACTTATCAAACGGCATTTTTAAAAGCCCATTTCCCTGTTGCATATATGGCAGCCCTTCTAAGCGTAAATTCCGGCTCTAGCGATAAGATGCAAAGATATATTTCTAATTGTTATTCCATGGGAATAGAAGTTATTTCACCGAGCATTAATTTTTCTGGGGTTGATTTTACTATTAAGAACAATCAGATTTTATTTGGTTTATCTGCAATTAAGAATTTAGGGGATTCTGCAATAAGAAATATAATTGAAAACCGAAATAGTTTTGGAACCTTTAAGTCATTATCTGATTTGTGCGACCGTTTGCCATCTAATATTCTTAACAAAAGAAGTCTTGAATCTCTGATTCATTGTGGAGCACTAGACGAGTTTTCAAAAGATAATAATAGAGCTCAGTTATTGTCAGATCTTGAGCATGTTGTTGAGTGGGCCTCTTCAAGAAATCGTGATAGATTATCTGGCCAAGGAAATCTATTTGACTCTAAAGATGAATTTTCTAATGTTGCTTTTTCGGATTCACAATTAGCTAAGGTTGATGATTATTCACTTATTGAGAAGTTAAAGTTAGAAAAGCAGCTATTAGGCTTTTACTTATCTGATCATCCTCTGAAGCATTTAACTAAGCCAGCAAAACTTGTATCACCTATAAGCATTTCTCAGTTAGAAGAAATAAAAGATAGAACAAAAGTCTCTTTAGTTGGAATGATTCCTGATTTGAAGCAAATTACAACGAGAAAAGGAGATAGGATGGCTATAGTTCAATTAGAAGATCTTTCTGGAAGTTGCGAAGCAATAGTTTTTCCAAAAACCTATTTAAGATTATCAGAATTTCTTTTGACTGATACTAGATTATTGGTTTGGGGAACAATAGATAAAAAAAGTGATAAGACTCAATTAATAATTGATGATTGTAGAGAAATAGATAACCTTAAATTGCTTATTATTAATCTTGATAGTTCTCAAGCATCAGATGTAAGAGTACAAAATATATTAAGAGACTGTTTAATTAAATTTAAACCAGCTAAAGACACATGTGGAATCAAGATTCCAGTTTTAGCTGCGGTAAGAAATAAAAATAGTGTTACCTACGTTAAATTTGGAGATCAATTCTGCATTGGAGATATTCAAGGAGCTCGCAAATTATTAGAAGATAAATCATTCCAAGTTAATTTTAAATCTTTAGTTTCCTAGATTAACTTTTATCTTCAAAATTTTGAGTTGCAGGTTTAAAGGCAGCTTTTGCACGTTGTATGTTCATTGGTATATTTTCAATACCAAAAAAAGATCCAGGCTCTTTATCCCAACTAGCTGATAATATTCCAAAACTCAATCCTGCTAGACCTAACAAGAAAAACAATGCTGAAATTGCAATGGTTGAGGAAGGAGGTATTTCAGCAATATTTCTTGTAACTATAATGTAGCTAACAACAAAAACAGACATTCCTAATATTGTCGGTATTCCAGCTGTAAAGAATATTCTTCTTGCCATTCTGTCAGCAACATATTTTGGGATGCCACTTGATGATCGCTTTGGCTTGGTTGGAGGAATAGATGTTTTTTCTATGTTAGCGAAAGCAGTTGTTTCAGAATAGTTTTTTTTCTTTTTATTTTGAGTCTTTTTTTTTGATTGCTTTTTTTTCATTAATTGAGATCATCCTCTGATTCCAATTTTCTTAACTAGTTCTTGATATTTTTGAACGTTTTTGTCTTTTAAGTAAGACAGTAATCTTTTCCTTTTACCAATCATTTTTAATAATCCTTGCCTTGAAGCGAAATCATGAATGTTTCCTTGAAGATGGTCACTTAATTTTGATATTCTTTTAGAAAGCATTGCTACTTGTACTTCAGCTGAACCTGTATCAGTCGGATGTACTTGATGATTTTCAATCAGCTTCTGTTTTTCAGCTGTATCTAATGACATAAAATTTATTTCTTTTAATCTATGATACTACGTCATCTAGCTATATTACTACTATCCTCATCTAGATAACGCATAGCTAATTTCAATAGTTTTTCAAATGATAAATTATTTTCTTTTTTACCTAAGAGATCAATTTCTTTAATAATAATTGGCAAAATGTTATTTATTTCTTTGTTTTTGTAACTTAATGATTGAAGGGTTAACTGAAGGTCTTCTATCATTTTATTTATTTCAGGATCCTTAATCTCAAGTTCACCTTTGCTTTTTTCTTCTTCAGATAATATTTCGCTTTTAAATTTACTTTTTAATTCTAAAATTAAACGCTCACTCATTTTTTGTCCTATACCAGGTACAGAACATATTAATTTTTTGTCTTGTGTTTTTATTGCATTTATAACTTCACTAATAGAAAATTTGTTTAATATCCCAATACCAATTTGAGATCCAACACCTCGAATACTTAAAATTTCAATAAAGAAATTCTTTTGCTCATTTGATGTAAAGCCAAATAATAAATCTGAATCTTCTTTTTTTATATGCTTTACCCAAAGAGTGATGTTTTTAGTAGATATCTGATTTTTTCTTAATTTGAGAAAAAAGGATTCTAGTATTTGTATTTCGTATCCTAATCCTTGACAATTTATTAAAACAAAAAATTTTTGATTAGTTTGCCATAAATCAACTAAATCTCCATTTATCCAACTAATCAATTAACCACCATCCACCTGACATCCAATTAGAGCTCCTGCAGTACCGCCCGCTGGTACGGCCCAAAACCTGTCTTTCCCTCTAGATGAGGATAATGCAATTCCAGCACCAAGAATACCCCCTATAACAGAACCTTCACTACAATCATTATCATCTATTTTTTCAGCTTTGTTTTGACCTCCACAGGGTATTACAACGTCTACCTCATAACTTTTAACGTATCCTGGGTTTGATTTCGTTCCAGGAATGTACTCTTCTCTATATTCGGTTCTTGTACAAGTTACTGATTTTGGGGTTGTTGCATTAACTTGAGCAATAGGAGAAAAACAAAATAATAAAGCCAAATAGTGAAATTTCATTATCATTTTTTTATCTAATAATATTCTATGTCCTTTTGATTATTTTGGTAGTAGATATAATAGTTCCTAATAAAACTAGTGAGGCGCCTAATAAAAAATTTATGTTAATTATTTCGCTAAAAAACAAAATCCCCCAAATTGAACCAAATAAAACTTGTAAATAATTAATTATTGATGCTTCAGAAGCAGGTAAATTTTTTAATCCTATAGTTAAGAAAGTCTGACCTAATTGTGTAAATAAGCCAATTCCTATTATCCAAACTAGTTCACTCAAATTTGGGGTAACCCAATTGAGTAATACAATTGGTAATAGAGTTATAAAAGAAATAAGTGGAAAATATCCAATAATTACATATATATCTTCACTAAATGAAAGTTTCTTAACTGTAACGTAAGCTAATGCGGTGCAGATTGCTCCAAGAAATGCTATCAAAATCGAAATAATTTCAATTTCAACGTTTATATTTGATAATTGGCTTGGATTTAATATTACTAGTATTCCAATCCAGGCAATAATTAAAGCAATAATTATGTTACGCGTTATTTTTTCTTTTATAAATATGCCAGCAAATATTGATATAAAAATTGGATATGTATACTGAATGACTGTAGATATACTAAGAGGCATATTTCTTATCGCATAAAAAATACAAACTAAAGCTAAAGTTCCTAAAAAACCTCTTAAGATAAGTAATGGTCTATTTTTGCCCCAAGGATTTATATTTTTTATATTAATTATTAATAATGTAATGATTAAACTCAACAATGATCTGAATAAAACTAATTCATAAATAGTTATCCTTTTATCAATTTTTTTTACACACAAAGTCATCAAACTGAAGAAAAATGAGGCAAATACCAAATTATACTTTTTTAATGAATTAATTCTTTTTTCTAATTCTTCGATATTTATCATTTAAAAAAAATAATTTTTTTGTGAAATTAAGTAGATTCTTATTTGATTTTGACCTATAACAAATAAATCATTATTTATTTTTCGATAATAATCTCAATGGTTCATTCTATACACCCAAGAACTATTCAAGAGGTTAAGGAAAAAGCAGATATTGTTGACGTTATATCTGAACATATTGTTCTTAAGAAGAAAGGAAAAGAATTTGTTGGGATTTGCCCTTTTCATGATGATACTAAGCCATCTATGACAGTATCACCTAGTAAACAATTCTATTATTGTTTTTCTTGTGGTGCTGGTGGTAACTCTATTAAATTTTTAATGGAATTTACTCGTGCAAATTTTTCAGATGTTGTACTTTCTCTCGCTAAAAAAAATAATATTAATGTTGAAAATCTCGAGGGACCTCAAGTAGAAGCTTATAAAAAACAATTATCTAGAAAGGAAGAGCTTTATAAAATATTAAGAGTCACTAAAAATTGGTTTAAGTCTCAATTAAATAATTCTCTTGGTCTTGAAGCATTGAAATATTTAACATCAAAGAGAAACTTGAGTAACAAGATTATTGATAACTTTGAATTAGGTTTTGCCCCAAATTCATGGAATGATTTATTTAACTATCTATCCAAGGTAGAAAAATTTCCTATTAATTTAATATTAGCTTCAGGCCTTGCAATTTCTAAAGATAATTCTGACAAGATTTATGATCGTTTTAGAAATAGATTAATTGTTCCAATACATGATATGCAGGGAAGAGTAGTTGCTTTTGGAGGAAGATCTCTTGATGGTCAGGAACCTAAATACCTTAATTCTCCTGAATCAGAGATATTTGAAAAGGGCAAAATGTTGTTTGCATTTGAAAAAGCTTCTAGCAATATTAGGAAAAGAGATAAAGCTATTATTGTTGAAGGCTACTTTGATGTTATTTCTCTTCATTCAAAGGGTATTACTAATTCTGTGGCTTCTCTCGGTACCGCATTAAATAAGTATCAAATTTCTCAATTATGTAGATGTACAGATAATAAAAATATAATTTTGAATTTTGATTCTGATAATGCAGGTATTTTAGCTACAAAAAGAGTAATTAAAGAAGTCGAGAGTCTATCCATTCATGATCAAATTAATCTTAAGATACTTCAACTAAGTGATTTTAAAGATCCTGACGAATATTTAAATAGCCATACTCCTGAAGATTATTTTAATTTAATTGATAATTCATCCTTTTGGATTGATTGGGAGATTGATCAGATCTTTAAAGATAAAGATTTAACTAAGTCTGAAATTTTCCAGAGTGTTATTTCGTCATTGGTAAAATTGTTGAGTAAATTACCTCAATCATCAACCAGAACTCATTATCTACAAAAAGTTTCCGAAAAATTAAGTAAGGGACAAGCTAGGTTAGCAATACAATTTGAACAAGATTTAAGAAATCAAGTAAAGGGATTTCGTTGGCATGGTAGATCAAAAAAATTTGAACAACCAAATGAAATTTCCCGACGGGAGAAAAATGAATCGGAAATAATTTTTTATTATTTACATTGTCCAGAACTTAGGCTATTTATTCGTGATGAATTTCAGAAAAGAGAAATTAATGGATTTAATACTAGTTATATTCAAAGTCTATGGGAAGCTATTTCAAAAATTGAACAAAATAATTTAGGTTTAAACTACTTAAATGATTTAAAACAATCAAATAGTCAAAATCTTCAAAAAGATTTTTCTTCTATTAACTTAATTTCACTTTTGCCTGATTACTTAGCTCTCAATAATCCTGAATCATCAAATAAAATTAACATTCTTATTAATCCAAATGAGTTGTTTTTAACATTGCTGAGTAATCCTAAAGACAATTTACTAGGAACATTATCACTTCTTGAGAAATATAATTCTCTTAAAAGATGTAGACACTTAATCGAATCTTGGGGATCTCAAAGATTAAAAACTTTAGAAAATTGTATATCTATTTTAATTGATAATCCTTCTTCAGGTTCTTCAAATACAAATAAAGAGATAGATGATCTTTTTAAGGATTTAAACGCAGATGCGATTAAATTTCAGGAATTATATTACTTAGAAAGGCAACATATTAATTTTTTAGATAAACAACGTTGTGGCAATTTCATCGCTAGTTAATATAAAAATTTTTAATTTATAGGCAGTATTTTTTAATCAAGTTTTTAACTTTTTTGGGTTTATCTTCAAGAACATAAGCTTCTACTTCTTTCGCATAAGTCCCAGAAAAATTTGAACTAGAGAACTCTAATGCTTTTCTTTTATTTTGATGCAATTTGCTTTCTAATTTTTTTATATCTCCTATTGTTTTATTGTTATTACATTTTTGTATCGCATGAGTTGCTTCGTGTCTTAATACTTTTCTTACCGCCCTTTCTGTTTTGAAGTTATCTTTATTTGGTTGTTGATTCTTATTTCTATAATTTGTTTTCCTTTTTGCGTTTTCAGTACATATTATTATTTTATTTTCTTTAAAATTATGTAGCCCTTTTATTTCCTTGTTTAATAGACATTCAATTTTATTTTCTTCAACTATGTAGTTTGCTTTATTTAATAAGTTAAGAATCTCTTTATCTAATTTGCTCAAAAATAATATAAATTCCATTCTATTTTGTTTACTTCATTATAGTTGGGATTTGTTCTATATCAGTTGTAGATGAGCGACTTAAGAAATTCTTATTCATCTTCCAACTTTGTGGATTTTTTGTAATGGCCCATGTAATTGCATTGTTATTAAATCTTTTATTTAATAAATCAATCGTTCTCATAAGATTTGCTGATTTTTTTAAGTCTTTCTGAGATTTGTAATTGATAACTGATTGCTGTAAATATTCGCTATTAGTTAAATCCTGCATTAAAACGCCAGCTTTTGAGAATTTATATTCGGGATTATAAATTTCTTTAGATAATTCAACTACTATTTTTAAAATTTTATTTGTGTCATCTGTTGCATTTGTAAGTTTTCTATGAGCACTTCTTTGATAATTTTGACTTGAATATTTACTGGTTCTGGCAAATACTCTAATATCAGATGATTGCAAATTCTGACTTCTCATTTTTTCAGAGGCTTTTATTGCGTGAACCGCCAGTGCTTGAGTTAAGTCTTCTAATTTTGTGATAGGCGTGCCGAAACTCCTGCTCACCTGAATTTCTTTTTTTGATTTCTTGTTTTTTTCTATGGGCAGGCATCTATGGCCTTTAAGTTCTAATTGCAGTCTTTTCCCTACGATGCCTAATTTCTTAATGATTTCATTTTCTTCCATATCTCTTAGTTCTCTCGCATTTTTAATACCTTTACTTTGTAACCAATTAGAGGTTTGTTTCCCGACTCCCCATATCTTATCTATACTAATTCCTTTCAAATAATTATTCTCATTTTCGGTTCTAGCTAAATCAAATATTCCAGCTGAATAATCAATATTTTTAGCTAGTTTATTAGCAATTTTTGCTCTTACTTTATTTTCCCCTATTCCTACTGTTATGGTAATCCCTAGATTCTGATATATTAATGATCTTATGCTTCTTGCCCAAGGATATAGATTTTCATCATTAGGCCTGCAAATCGAGACGAATGCTTCGTCAATAGAATAAATTTCTATATCTTCACAATAGTTTTTCAGTAAATTCATTAGTCTTCTGCTAATATCGCCGTAAAGCGAGTAGTTTGAGCTTAAGACTGCTACATCTAATTTATTTAATCTTTCTTTGACCTTAAAATACGGAGTTCCCATTTTAATTTTTAAAGCTCGCGCTTCAGGACTTCTTGCAATGATACATCCGTCATTATTAGATAAAATTACTACTGGTTTATTTCTCAAATGAGGATTAATATTTTGTTCGCATGACGCGTAAAAATTATTAGCATCTATAAGAGCTATTGCATCAATATTTGAAATTCTCATAAATAGCTATGTATTGAATAAATAACAACTCCCCATATCTGTACATCAATATGGTTTTTAAATCTAAAATCAGGATAATTATGATTTTCTGCTTTTAAATATAATTCATTATTTTTTATAGATAATCTTTTTATTGTAAATTCTCCGTCTATCATTGCAATGATGATATTCCCTGGCCTGGCTGTTAAGCTCTTGTCTACTATTATTAAATCTTTATCTTTAATTCCTGCATTTACCATTGAGTCACCTTTAACTCTAAGAAAAAAAGTGCTAAACGGATTAGATATTAAATGTTCGTTTAAATCAATATTTTCTTCTTCATAGTCATCTGCAGGAGAAGGAAACCCTGCTGATACCGAATCAGTTAATAAGGGGATTTTAAATTTTTTAGTAGTTGAATCAAAATAATCCAAGATTTAAATCAATAGTATATATGTACTATATATCAAAAAATCAAAAAATAGTTAGTTATTAAACTTTTATAGATTAATTTTAGATTGAATTTAATCTTTTAAGAACGATGGTAAGGGGAGTTGTTAGATATAGAAATAGCTCTATAGATTTGCTCGATTAGGATTAATCTAGCTAATTCATGAGGAAAAGTTAGAGGAGACAGGCTTAGTACAAGATCTGATTTTTCTTTTATATCTGAACTAACTCCATCAGTATCACCGATTAAGAAATTAATTTTTTTATTTTTAAAATTTAAGAGTAAGGAACATAGTTCAACTGAATTAAACTGTTTCCCTTCTTCACTTAAGCAGATAATAATATTGTTATTGGATCTAAGATTATTTAAATTAAAAGTCTTTAACTCATTAATGATAAGTTCAGGCATTCTTTTTTTGTATTGATTAATTCCATCTCTAATCCAAAGTTTCTTTATTTTGCCGATAGCATAAATTGCTAATCTATTACTCTGAAGCATAAGTAAATATTAAAACTAATTATTCATCAAGAAGATAATTAAATTCATCATATAGTTCCTCTTCTGTTGTTAATTTCTTGGAAAAATTATCTTTTTTAGAATTCATATTAATTTGATTAATCTCACTTTTTCTTAGTGAATTATTAACGTTAGAAGTCTCTTCTAAAGATTCTGAATTATCAATTAACGAATAAAAAATATTATTGGGATCTTCTGAATTAAGTGGATTGGTGATTAAATTATCATTATTAGTTAAATTTGTGTAATTATTTATATTCTTAATTTTGTTATTTAAATTTTCATTTTTTTTAAATTTATTGAGTTTATCTAAATTTTTTTTTGATAAGCTCATGATATAAAGTATTAAATAAATTCATATTTAATTTAAACATATTATTTATCTTTTAGATGAATTCTAAAAACTATCATCAAAAAAAAAGATTTGGACAACATTGGTTGGTCAATAAAAAAATATTAGAAAAAATTAAAGAAATTGCTGTTCTTAATGAAAATGACTTTATTTTAGAAATTGGTCCTGGTAAAGGAGCTTTAACATCTAAGTTATTAAATTCAGAAATTAAAAAATTACATGCAATTGAATTAGATAAAGATTTAATAAATTTATTAAATGATAAATTCAATAATAATGATAAGTTTTCACTGCAGCAGGGAGATATTCTCTCTGTTAATTTAGATTCGATCAATAAGAAGATTACAAAAGTAATTGCAAATATTCCTTACAATATAACTGGTCCAATATTGGATATTTTTATAGGTAGATTGGGCATTATAAGAAAATATAATTACGAAAAAATAATATTTTTAATGCAGAAAGATGTTGTAGATAGGATTTTGTCAAAAGAAGGTAGTCCTAATGCTGGTGCGCTTAGTATAAGAATGCAACTTTTATCAAAAATAAAAAGAATATGTGATGTGCCCCCTTCATCATTTAGTCCACCGCCAAAAGTTTTTTCTTCTTTAGTAGTTTTCGAACCAATTAAAAATGATTTAAGATTAGATATTAGTCTAGAAAAATATATAGATAAACTTCTTCGAATTTCATTTAATTCAAGAAGGAAAATGCTTAGAAATACTCTTAATACAATACTTTCGAATGAAGAGATAAATGAATTATCTGAATCTTCAAAAGTTTGTTTTAATTTAAGACCACAAGATATTTCAATTGATCAATGGATTAAGCTTGCAGAAAATTGTATTAAAATTAAAAAATAAAAATTTTAAGTATATGCAAGATTTAGCTAAACCGAAAATTAAGATAAAATCTCCTGCCAAAATAAATTTGCACCTTGAAGTTATTGGTAAAAGAGAGGATGGATTTCATGAGTTAGCAATGATTATGCAAAATATCGATCTTTCTGATTATTTAGAATTTGAAATAAATAATGAAGGTTTAATTAAACTTGAGTCTGATTGTAATGATTTAAGCTTGTCTGATGATAACTTAATTGTTAAATCGGCAAATCTATTAAGAAAAAATTCAAATATAAATTACGGTGCGAATATATTTTTAAGAAAAAATATTCCAATTGGCGCAGGATTAGCTGGTGGATCCAGTAATGCAGCAGCAACATTAATTGGTCTTAATAAGTTATGGAATTTGGACTTAGATCATGGAACATTATGTTCATTAGCATCAACTTTAGGATCTGATATTCCCTTTTTTATAAATGGTGGCATTCAGTTATGTTTTGGAAGAGGAGAAATTTTGGAGAAATTAGATTCAAACTTTGAATATGGAGTAATTCTTTTAAAAAATCCAAATGTATCAGTATCTACAGCTGAAACTTATAAAAAATATAGTAATAGATTTTGTGATAATCATCTTAATGATAGAAAAATGATTGAGAACATAAGAAAAAATTTAAGGGATAATGGTTTGAATAAATTAAATTTTGATAATCAACATTTATTTATTAAAAATGATTTGCAGTTAGTTGTTGAAAATGAAAATGATTCTGTAAAGCAGGCATTATATTTACTTTCTAAACTAGAAAATTGTCTCACATTTTCAATGAGTGGATCAGGACCTACATGCTTTGCACTCTTTAAAGATATAGAGACTGCAAAAAAAGAATTAACTGCTAATTCTAAATTTTTTAAAGATAAAGGCTATGATTCATGGGTTTGCACTTTCCTTGAAAAGGGAATAACATTCATTTAAATTTTTATATAAAATCTATTTTGGCTGATAATAGTAATGAGAATATTGAAAAAAATATTCCCGAGAAAGGACCTTTAAATTTTATTGTTGGATCATTAACAAGTTTTTTATTATTTATATTTTTTTATTTTTTAAGTAATAAAATTGCAATTTATTTTTCAGTACATAAACCATCTAATTCTTCTGAAATAGTCCAAAATATTTCCTCTAGTATTAATACCTTAATAATTGGATTATCTTTTTTGCTAACTTTCTCTTTTGCTTTTATAGGTATAGGACTTTTTATTGTATTTATTCGAAGTTTTATTGTGAAGAAAAGTTGAATTGGCAATATTATTAAGAAAACACTTTCTTTGAATGTCTTTACATGACTTAGGCCTTTTAGTCCTCTTGCTGTCACCCGGAATGATTTTATCAATATTACTACTCATAACCTTCGCTGAAGGAGGTTGAATTATTCAAAGTGGTAGGATTATATATGTGATTAATTAGGTAATTAATTGTGGCTGGAACATTATTATTTAATGCTTTGAAAGAGGCAATTGATGAAGAAATGGCAAATGATGTAAATGTTTGCGTAATGGGGGAAGATGTTGGTCAATATGGAGGATCTTATAAGGTAACTAAGGATTTATATGAGAAATATGGAGAGTTAAGAGTCTTAGATACTCCAATTGCAGAGAATAGTTTTACGGGTATGGCTGTGGGTGCAGCAATGACTGGCTTAAGACCAATAGTAGAAGGAATGAATATGGGTTTTTTGCTTTTAGCTTTTAATCAGATATCAAATAATATGGGTATGCTTAGATATACAAGTGGCGGAAATTATAAAATACCAACAGTAGTTCGAGGCCCTGGAGGAGTTGGGCGTCAACTTGGTGCTGAGCATAGTCAAAGACTTGAAGCATATTTTCATGCGGTTCCTGGCATAAAAATCGTTGCATGTAGTACACCCACAAATGCCAAAGGTTTAATGAAAGCTGCTATAAGAGATGATAATCCGGTTCTATTTTTCGAACATGTTCTTCTATATAATTTGTCTGAAGAATTACCTGAGGGTGATTATATTTGCGCTTTAGATCAGGCTGACGTTGTAAAAGCAGGTAAAGACATTACTTTATTAACTTATTCAAGAATGAGACATCACTGTCTTAAAGCTGTTGAAGAATTAGAAAAAAAAGGAATTGATGTTGAGTTAATAGATTTAATAAGTTTAAAACCATTTGATATGGAAACTATCTCAAAATCAATAAGAAAAACAAATAAAGTAATTATTGTTGAAGAATGTATGAAGACTGGAGGTATTGGTGCAGAATTAATTGCCTTGATAACAGAAGAGTGTTTTGATGATCTTGATGCCCGACCAATTAGATTATCAAGTCAGGATATTCCGACTCCGTATAATGGAAATCTTGAGAATTTGACAATAATCCAACCACATCAAATAGTTGAAAAAGTTGAAGATTTAATTAGTGGGAGTATATAAGCAATGAAAAAAAGGCAAGGCTGGCTTTTTTTTATTATATTTCTACTTACTTTATCTGTTTATCTATTAATAAATTATCCTTTACAGTTGGGATTGGATCTACAAGGGGGTTCTCAACTTACACTACAAATTATTAAAGATGAAGGTAAGGTAACAACGGATGAACTTGAGGCAGTTAATTCGGTTATAGATAAGCGCGTTAACAATTTAGGAGTTTCTGAGTCTAATTTGCAGACCCTCGGTGGAGATCAATTGATTTTAGAATTGCCAGGTGAACAAAATCCATTAGTTGCTTCAAGAGTATTAGGTAAGACTGCTTTATTAGAATTTAGAACTCAAAAAGAAGGAACATCTACAGATTTAAAAATCCTGCAAGTACAGAGATTGAGTATTAAAGATTTAATGGAACAATATTCCTTTGCAAAAAATAGTCAAAATGAGGATAATTTCTTAAATGTTATTAAAGATGATCTTAAAAAGATAGAGCAAGAATTGAATTACTCATCTACTAGTAATGATTTATATGGGAAGTTAATTGAAATCAAAAAATATGTTGATAACGAAATTACAAATTTATTTATTAAAACAGATTTATCAGGTAAGGATCTTATTAACGTAGGAAGGAGACAAGAACAAACAAATAGTAATTGGGAGGTTTTATTAACTTTTAGTAATTCAGGAGGTGAAAAGTTTGCAGAAATTACAAAGTCAATTGCTGGTACTAATCAACTATTAGCTATCATTCTAGATGGTGAATCAATAAGTGAAGCCAGTGTTGGTATGCAGTTTGCTAGTACTGGGATTACAGGTGGATCAGCAACAATAAGCGGTAATTTTAGTGCTGAAAATGCTAGAGAATTAGAAGTTCAACTTAAAGGAGGCTCATTGCCATTGCCAATTGAAATAGTAGAAACTAACACAATAGGGGCTCTGTTGGGATCCAAAAATATTTTAAAAAGTCTTTATGCAGCTATTAGTGGGTTAATTTTTGTTGGTATTTTTATGATTTTTAATTATAGAATTCTAGGTTTTGTTTCAGTTCTTTCTCTAGTACTTTATGGTTTCTTTAATTTAGCCATATATTCTCTAATTCCTGTAACTTTGACCTTGCCGGGAATATCTGGGCTTATACTAAGTATTGGTATGGCTGTTGATGCAAATATTCTAATATTTGAGAGGATTAGAGAAGAATTATATGAAGGCAATACTCTAACAAGATCTATTGATAGCGGTTTTCAGAGAGCTAATTCATCCATAGTTGATGGCCATATTACAACTCTTCTTAGTTGTTTTGTATTGTTTTTATTAGGAACAAATTTTGTTAAGGGTTTTGCAGCAACATTAGGTATTGGAGTCTTAATTAGCTTGTTTACCTCATTAAATTGTTCTAAGACTATTTTGCGATTTTTTACAACATATCAATCTTTAAGGCAAAAAAATCTCTATCTACCCAAGAATAATTTTTAAAATTAATTTTTTTGTTTCTAATTTCCTATGAAATACAATCTTCAACTAATAAAGAATAAAAGAAAGATAATTAGTTTTTCAACTTTTCTTATTTTGTTAAGTCTTTTAGGAATTTTATATTCAACTTTTAATACTTCTTATAAGAAACCTATAAATTTAGGGATGGATTTTGTTGGAGGAAATGAACTAAGAATTGAAAGAGTTTGTGAAGAAGAATGTTCTAATCTTTCCCCTGATTCAGTTTTAGAAAATTTAAGAGATATCTCTAGTAATAAAAACTTTATAAATAATATTAAATTACAATTCCAAAATAATAATAAATTAATTTCTATTAGAACACCTTATTTGAGTATCGAAGAATCAAATAATCTAATTACTAATCTTGATAATATTATTGGACCTCTAAATTATGAGAGTAAAGATTCAAGATTAATAGGCCCAAAGCTTGGGAAAAGATTACTAACCAATTGTGTTACTTCATTGTTGGTTTCTTTATTTGCAATATCTTTATATATAACTATTAGGTTTGATAAAAAATATGCATTATTTGCATTATTAGCTTTATTCCATGATTTATTAATTGTTTTCGGTATATTTTCCTGGTTGGGAATTATATTATCTGTCGAGGTAAATAGTTTATTTGCGGTGTCCTTATTAACTATTGCTGGTTATTCTGTAAATGATACTGTTGTTATTTTTGATAGAATTCGTGAGAATTTAAAATCAAAGGAAGAAGGCTATAACGAAACTATTCAATTATCAGTAAACGAATCATTTAGGAGAACAACTTTTACCAGTATTACAACCCTTATCCCTTTATTAAGCATAATTTTGTTTGGATCTTACTCGCTATTTTGGTTTTCCTTGGCCTTATCATTAGGAATTATTGTTGGAAGTTATTCAAGTATTTTATTGGCTCCATCTTTGTTGCTTAAAGATTGAGCTTAAGCTTCTCGTTTTATGAAATTAAATTACTATTTGATAATTTTATTTTCTTTAGTTTTAATAGATCTTTCTACTGAGCTAAGAATATTATTTGATCATTTTACTTTTAGTTCTCTATATTTTGCTATTGGTAAACATCCCTTAGCTATCTTTATACTTTTTTCATACCCATATTTATATAAAAAATTAATTAAGTAGTTTTTAAATATCTTTAAATGATTCTTTGATTAAAACCTGTATTACTACTGCTAATGGAAGAGAAAGTATTAAGCCTAATGGACCAAAAATGAAGGTAAATCCAAATTGTGATATTAATGTCAAACCAGGAAGTAGGTTTGCTTTTTTCTTCATTATAGATGGCATTATGATATAGCTTTCAATATTTTGAATGATTACATATGATCCTAAAACTGCCAGTGGTTTCCAAAAATTATCTAGTAGTGCAATTGAGATTGGAAATATACCACTAATAACTGGACCTATATTCGGAATTATATTAAGAACCATTGCTATTAAAGCATTCGAGACAACGTATTTGACATCTAATATAGATAAAACTATTAATGATAATAAACCTACTGATAATGAGCTTATAACCATAGAAAAGGTCCAATTTGCTAATGCAATATTGCATTTTTCCAGAATATTTCTAAATTTATTACGGTAATTTTTTGGTATTAATAGAAGTATATTTTCTTTATATTGTTTTGGTTCAATAGAAATCATCAAACTCACTGCTAATACGAATATTAATCTCAAAAGACCTGAACCTAGATTCCCCGCAATATTAATTAAATTCTTAAAACTTTCTTGAATAGCTTTTGCAATAGTTGAGACATCTGGAATGGTAACTACATTATTAATTAGACTGAATATGTCTATAACATTTTCTGATTGTTCGCCATAAAATAAGCTATTAAATTTGTTCAGATTTGTATTGATCAATGTATTTATTTTTGATAAACCATTTGGAATTTCAACTAGTATTTCATTGAATTCTTTTATAAACGGAGGTAATACAATAATAAAAATAGTAAATATTATTACTGATATGGCGGCTAAGACAAGAAACAATGAAATCGATCGAGGAATTTTCAAACCTTTTTGGATTTGATTAGATAAATTACATACAATATTTGAAATTACTAAAGCACAAATTATTAGTAGGAGAAAATCCTTTAGCGTCCATACTATTAATAAAGTGATTAATATTACTACTAACTTGAAATATGATAAACTATTCAATTTTCATGATTTTCTACTTCTTTTCAGAATATCCTAATCCATTTGATTTGGCATAACTATTTGCAAATCTCATAAATCTGTCAAAGTCTGGTGTGTTCTTCCAAATATAAACCGCTTCTAAAAATATTGGTTCTCCATCAACAAACTTTACTTTAACTTCTCTAGTTAATATTTCACCTTCGGAATCTATCATCCGCATACCTGTGATTTCACCGTCTGTAATTGAAGATAATGCCTGAGGTTTTTCAAACAAAAATAATGCTTGACCGGTGGTACCATCTTTACTCCTAGTTAGTCTTATTTCAGGCACTACTGGTTCATCAGTTCCCTCATAAAATTGTATTTTTGCAGTTTTATTTGTCGTCATAATATTTGGTCAATAATTTTTTATATTAGGAAATATTTTTCATATTCGTTTGTAGTTATTTTATAAAACATTATTTATTAACTCTAGGATACTTTTATCATATTTTTTATCAGTTAAATCTATTATCTCTATATTAGTTTTGCCAACCTTTTCATATTCATAACACTTATCGTAATAATCTAAAACTGATTTGCAAACTAAGTCCCATTTCTCATTATGAATTGATTCAAGAGCTATTTTTGTTCTTTGCGGTCCTAGTCTTTTTTTTATCCTTAGTACTGATTCTTGGAGTTCCTCTTTTTTAAATACACTATAAGTATCTATTAACTCATCTAACCTGTTAGATTCACTCCTTATAATTTCAATCCTCCTAGAGTTTTTCATCTGATTGAAGAATTCATGAGGAATTTTACATTTACCTATATTTGCACTTTCAGCTTCTACAAAAATATTATTAGAAAATTTAAAAGAATTTAATTTTTCTGCAATTATATTTTCAAATTGTTCATTTGAAGGTTGTTTTTTCATTCCTAAACCTCCAAATGTACTTCCTCTATGACAAGCAAATCCTTCAAGATCAATAGTTTGATATTTATATTTATCAAGTAATGATAATAATCTTGTCTTCCCTGTTCCTGTTTTCCCGCCAATAACTACTAAATTCAACTTATTTGAAAAACTATCTAATACCCATCTTCTATATATTTTGTATCCGCCATTAAGTGTAACTATATTTAATTTAAATTTATCTAATAACCATCCAATACTTTGTGAACGCATTCCTCCTCTAGAGCAATATATCCTGATAAATAATTCATTATTTTTATTAGGAATAGTAGTATGAGACTCAATACTCTTGAATAAATTATCAAGAAGTAATTCCATTTTATTTTCAAAAAATTTTAATCCCTCTATGACTGCTTTTCTTCTACCTTCTTTTTTGTAAATTGTACCAATTATAGATCTCTCATCATCATCAAATAGAGGAATATTAATAGAATTAGGCATGTGTCCTTTATAATATTCACTCGGGCTCCTAACATCTATAAGTGGTCCTTTAAAACATCTAAATTTCTCTAGTTCTTTTCTTTTGAAATACATGGATAGTTTTTATTTTTTTAGATTGAATTTTTTAAAATGAATAACAAAGAACAGGATAACTATAGTAATGCTACATTAGAACTTATAAAAAAATTTGTAGATTCCAATCAAAGAAAAAGAATAAATTCATTAACTCAAATAGAATCTGAAGTCGAAAATATTTTTAATCTTGGCCCATCACTGTTTGATATGTTTGATAGAGAAGGAGATGACTGGGCTGCTGGTTGGATATTGCAAGTTTTAAAAAAATTTAAGCCAGAATTCTTTGAAAACTCTAAATTCAATAATTGGTTTAATACATATTCAGATATTGATATTAATTATGAAGATTTGCAATTGATGTTAGTTGAGCAAAAATTTGAAGATGCAGATAGATTAACAAGTTCCTACTTACGAAAATTAGCAGGAAAATTAGCTGAAAAACGTGGATATGTTTTCTACAGTGAAGTTAAAAATATGTCAGGAAAAGATCTAGAAACAATGGATAGATTATGGACTATTTATTCTACTGGTAGATTTGGATTTTCAATTCAAGCAAAGATATTAAAATCAGTAGGGAAAAAATATGAATTAATGTGGCCGAAAATAGGTTGGAAAAAAGAGGGCTTATGGACTAGATATCCTGGATCTTTTTGCTGGTCATTGGATGCGCCTGATGGACATATGCCCTTAATAAATCAACTAAGAGGAGTAAGACTTATGGACTCCATCCTACGGCATCCTGCTATTTCAAAGAGACACAATAATATTCTTTAAATTTAGGTATTTAATAAGTTAAAATTAAGACAGTGTAAAAATATTATTATGTCCTTATTCCGGGGCAAAAATATTTTAAAAAGATTTTTTAAAAGACCAAAAATTAACTGGTCAAACTACGAATTCGAATCATCATTACAGTTAAATGAATTTGTCGATCAATTATTAGAACCTATTAAAAATTCTCAATCAAGCTATCTTATAAAACTTGGTTTACATGAAGCTCTAGTTAACGCTGTAAAACATGGAAATAAATTAGATCCTAAAAAAAATATTAGAGTAAGAAGAATAATTACTCCTAATTGGTGTGTTTGGCAAATTCAAGATCAAGGGAATGGTATAGAAATAAAAAAAAGAGACTACAAATTACCCAAAAAAATAACTAGTGTAAACGGCCGTGGCCTATACATTATTAATGAATGTTTTGATGATATTAGATGGAGTAGTAAAGGTAATAGGCTTCAGTTGGCTTTAAAAAGGTGATTCTTACTAGGGCAAGGTTGATCCACGTTTATTTCTTTTAACCAATTAATACTTTCTTCTATATACTCAATAGTTTCCTTGTCATTGCAAGATATAATTAAATGGCATAATCCAGCCGAAATTAGTTCTGCAGCTCTTTTATATTTATTTCCTTTATCTTTATGCCATTTAGAATGATCAATCTTTAATTTGTCATTAAGACTTTGAACAAGTTGAATAGTATCTTTATCCCAATAAGTCATAGAAGTTTTTTTTTACTTTACAGCAGACCATATTTTGGTCATAAAAAAGGAATTTGATTTTACATCTTTAAACCCCACATCCTCAATTTTAGAATCTATATCCTCTTTTATGTAATCACAATAAAAAGGCTCATGAAAAGATTTATAGAAGCTTTCCATTACGGATGTAAAGTCAGGTGAATCACTTATTTGAATTGAATCAGCTAATACTAATATTCCGCCGGGTTCAAGAACTCTAAAAAATTCATTTAATACTTTAGCTCTAATTGTTCTGGGTAATTCATGAAATAGGTAAACACAAGAAATGCATTGAAAACTTTCATTTTCAAAAGGTAATTCCTCAGCATTACCTTTTATCAACTGAATTAAATCTCCATCCAAATCTGAAATATATCTACTTGCTTCTTTTAAGTATGAATCAGATAAATCAATGCCTGTAATTTTTTCTTTAGGAAATGCTGCTCTTAATTGTTTTAATGTTCTTCCTGATCCTGTAGCCACATCAAGTATTTTTATAGAACTTTTTTTTCTATCTCTAAAAATTTCAAGTCCTTCTTTTATTGGCTTAATTATTCTTCTCCTCATTGAGTCGGCACTACCATTGAAAAGTATCTCAACTTGCAGGTCATAAATGCTAGCTGAAAAATCTGATAAATAACCATCTGTTTGATGATGAAAATTTCTCAAGTAATATTGAGGATAATTATCTTTATCAATTGATTTTGGAAGATCATCAAAGTTTTGTTTTCTGCGTCTATCCCATGTATTAGGCATATCAAGCCAAATTTTAGGATATTGAGTTAGATATCTAAGCCATGGTTCGTCAAACAATAATTTTTTTGGATATATATTTTTTTCTGCATCATTCCAATCTTCCTCTCTTAATAAATCCATTGAATTTTGGATTTGCATAAGAAGATCTCTGTCTATATTAAAATTTTCAAGTTTAGAATCGGGAAGAATAAAGTTCATTAATCTTGAACTAATCTGCTTGTGAGCGAAACCTGCAATGCTTTTACTTTGTTGTAGCGTTTTATATGCAATTTTTGAAATTGATTCCCTAGCCATTTTTCGATTTATATATGTATATTCCAACAAAAAAAAAATCAATTTGAGAATATTTTGTGATATTTCTCAAATTGATTAATTTAAAATATTGTTTTCTTTTATTTATGCATCGTAATACATGAAGAATTCATGTGGATGAGGCCTTTGTCTTAGTTGTTGTACCTCTTCGTATTTTATATCGATAAAGTTATCAATAAAATCTTCAGTAAATACTCCACCAGCTAATAGATAATCCTTATCTGCTTTTAGCGCATTAAGTGAATCATTTAGAGATGAAGGGACTGTATCGATTTTTGCAAGTTCATCAGCTGGAAGTTCAAATAAATCTACATCTACTCCATCACCAGGGTCAATTTGATTTTTAATTCCATCAATACCAGCAAGCATCATTACAGAGAATGCTAAGTAAGGATTTGCAAGTGCGTCACCTGATCTGAATTCTAATCTCTTAGCTTTGGGGCTTGGTCCTGTTAAGGGTATTCTTACCGCAGCTGATCTATTACCCTCAGAATAAACTAGATTTACTGGTGCTTCGAATCCTGGAACCAATCGTTTATAACTATTAGTAGTTGGGTTAGTAAATGCTAAGAATGATGGCGCATGTTTAAGTATGCCTCCGATGTACCATCTTGCTGTTTGAGATAAATTTGCATATGATCCTTCACCAAAGAATAGTGGCTGTCCACTCTTCCATAAACTTTGGTGAACATGCATTCCTGTTCCGTTATCGTTAAAAACAGGTTTTGGCATAAATGTTGCTGTTTTTCCATATTTTTTTGCAACATTTCTGACAACGTATTTATAAGTCATAACGTTATCAGCAGCATTTATTAACGAATCAAATTTCATTCCAAGCTCGTGTTGGCCTGCACCAGCAACTTCATGGTGATGTTTTTCGGTGGGGATACCTAATTCACCCACAAGAAGTAGCATCTCAGATCTGATATCTTGCGCAGTATCATTTGGAGCTACTGGAAAATATCCTTCTTTATATTGTATTTTGTATCCAAGGTTTCCCCCTTCTTCAATTCTCCCTGTATTCCATGGAGCTTCAATAGTATCTACACTATAAAAACAACCTCCTTCTTTAGAGTCATATCTAACATCATCAAATAAAAAGAATTCTGGTTCTGGTCCAAAAAATGCAGTATCTGCTATACCAGTCGAGTCTAAATATTTTAAAGCCTTTTGAGCTAATGCTCTTGGACACCTATCATAAGGTTCCCCGCTTCTTGGCTCTTGAATAGAGCAAATCATACTTAAAGTTTTATGTTTATAAAAAGGATCTATCCAAGCTGTACTTGCATCGGGAACCATTGACATATCCGAGGCATTAATTGCTTTCCAACCTCTTATTGATGAGCCATCAAATGCCAAACCTTCTGTAAAAGAATCCTCCTCTATCATGTCTGAGGTAAGGGTTAAATGTTGCCATTTTCCATGAATATCAGTGAATTTTAAATCGATGAGTTCAATTCCTTCGTCTTTAATTTGACTTAAAACATCTTGAGGGGATTTAGACATAGTTTTGTAATACCTTATATGAAATTAATAACTTGATGATTCTTGTTATGTATCAACGGTAACTTTTTTTAAGACTTGATGTCTTCTTTTAGTGTTTCAAGTCATAAGTTTAATAATTGTTTACTTAAATATTTAAATTGAATTAATTTCTTTAAATAAATATCGCTTATATGGAGATATTAGTTTAATTTAAAAGTAATTGAATGTAATGCTTTGACGGAAGCAAAAATTATTTCGGCTTTAAATGAAGAGAATTTTTCTCATTTCTCAAAGACTTATGTTCCCTCTAGACTTTTATTAGGTCCTGGTCCTTCAAACGCACATCCAGAAGTCTTAAGCGCTCTTTCTTTGAATCCTATTGGCCACTTAGATGAAGCATATATTTCATTGATGTCTGACGTTCAACAACTTCTTAGATATACCTGGCAATGTAATAATCGTCTGACTCTTCCAATGAGTGGCACTGGAAGTGCAGCTATGGAAGCCTCAATAGCTAATTTTATAGAGGAGGGAGAAAAAATTCTTATCGCTAAAAAAGGATATTTTGGAGACAGACTTGTTGATATGGCAACAAGATATAAAGCAGATGTATCTGTTATGGAAAAACCTTGGGGTGAATCCTTTTCTTATGAAGAAATCAAGTATGAAATAGAAACTAAAAAACCAGCAATTTTTGCTATCGTCCATGCTGAAACATCAAGTGGGGTTTTACAACCTCTTAATGGAATTGGTGAAGTATGTAGAAAAAATAACTGCTTGTTTTTAGTTGACGCAGTTACATCCCTCGGCGCTCTTGAACTATTGATAGATGAATGGAAAATAGATTTAGCATATAGTTGTAGCCAGAAAGGATTAAGCTGTCCGCCTGGACTAAGTCCTTTTACAATGAATAAGAGAGCTGAAGATAAACTAAGTTCAAGAAAAACAAAAGTCCCAAACTGGTATTTAGATTTATCTCTTTTAAATAAATATTGGGGTTCTGATCGCGTTTATCATCATACGGCCCCTGTAAATATGAATTTTGCTATTCGAGAAGGTTTACGATTAATTGCAAATGGTGGTTTAGATAATGTTTGGTATAGACATAATACTAATGCAAAGAAACTTTGGAAAGGATTAGAAAGTCTAGGCATGGAATTACATGTATCAGAGGATTATAGATTGCCAACTCTTACAACAGTTAAGATCCCACCTGCAGTAGATGGAGATGGTTTTAGAAATCATCTTTTAAGAAAATTTGGAATAGAAATAGGAAATGGACTTGGAGAATTGTCTGGTAAGGTTTGGCGCATAGGATTAATGGGCTTTAACTCAAGTGAGGAGAATGTAGATAGATTATTAAACCTATTTGATACTGAATTAAAAAAATATTCTATTTTTGAGTCCTCAACTTTTTAAACCATAATTGTAAATTTTTACAGCATTCGTCTTCTAAAATACCTCCTACGATTTCCATTTTGTGATGAGAACTTTTATGCTTCGATAAATCAATTGAGCCGCCCAATCCACCTCTTTTTTTATCGTAGGCCCCAAAAACAACTTTACCCATCCTTGCCTGTATAAGTGCCGAAGCACACATAGTACATGGTTCTAAATTTGTGATGATAATACATTCATTAAATCTCCAATCATTTTTTATTAGAGATGCCTGCCTTAGTGCCATAATTTCAGCATGACCCAATGGATCATTATTTATATTTCTCCTATTAACCCCTCTTCCAATACATCTTCCTCTCTCATCTAAAATTATTGAACAGATTGGTAACTCAACTTTTCCAATTTCTTCTGATCTTCTTAAAATAGAACTCATCCATTTGGTGTATTTTAGAGTATTTGTTCCTTTCTGTTCATCATAATTACTATTTACATTTTCAAAAATATACCTCATTTACAAATATTAAGAATAAACTTATTAATAGATATCTTATCTGATGACTGAAGATTTAATTAATAAAAAAGATATATACTTCCCTTCGTATTCAGGGACTAACGATAACTTAATTACTCTCCTAAACAAAACAACTCAAATTCTTTGTGACTGGTACTCTAAAGCAGATAAAAATGGTCCTTTACCTTTTGATGAGAGTTTCAATTGTATTATGCCTTCGGAAGATGGTAACTCTGAGGAAGATTTGTTTTCTGAGATTGAATCTCTTTTGAATAATTCATTTAATCCCGTTCATCCTGGCTCACTAGCTCACCTTGATCCCCCACCATTAATTTTCTCTATTTTGGGAGATTTGATTGCTGCTGGTTTAAATAATAATCTTCTTGCATACGAATTATCACCAAGTGTAACCTTGCTTGAGGAATCATTATGCAAATGGATTGCCAAGAAAATAGGGTTTAATGATTCCTCAGGAGGTATAGCTGCTAGCGGAGGTACATTAAGTAATCTGAATGCACTTATTGCAGCTAGAAATAATGCTGGATTAGCTACAAATCCTAATTCTGTATTACTTGTTAGTGAAGATGCTCATTCTTCTTTCGTTAAATGTATAAAAGTAATGGGTCTTGATACTAGGAATCTTGTCAGGATTAAAACTGATAATCATGGTCGAATGGATATAAACGATCTGAGAAACTCTTTAGATAAATGTTCAACAGAAAATAAAAAAATATTTGCTATTGTTGCCACTCTTGGGACAACTGTAAGAGGAGCCATTGATCCTATTAAAGAAATAAGTGAAATCTGTAAACAAAGAAACATATGGTTACATATTGATGGTTCAATTGGAGGGATTTTTGCTATAACTTCTATTCCAGTAGAAGGTCTAAATAATATTAATCAGGCTAATTCGATAACGATAAATCCACAAAAAATTATTGGTATTACAAAGACTTCATCTTTGTTATTGGTTTCAAATATGAGTACTTTAGAAAATACTTTTAATACTGGACTACCTTATATGTCATCTAAAGAAAATATTATAAATAGAGGAGAAATAGGCATACAAGGTTCTAGACCTGCAGAGGTTATCAAACTATGGCTTGGGTTACGTTTTTTAGGTCTCAAAGGAATAGAAAATATATTAAAAACATCAATTAAAAGAAAAGAATTTTTTGTAAAAAATATTAGTAAAAATAAATTTGATATATATTCAGGTCCTCTTCATATTGTTTCATTCTTACCAAATAAACTTGAGCAAAAAGACTCTGATGCATGGACTCAAACTAAAGTAAATGAACTAAGTAATAATAATTTTATGCTTTCCAGACCAAAATTTAAAGGTAGATATTTTTTAAGGGTTGTCATGGGAAATTACAATACAAAGGATTCTCATATTGAAGAACTTTTGAGACTTCTTGATGCTTAACTAATGAATATGGGAAGACCAAAAATTATTGCAAAAGTAACAGGGTTTATCTCTATAGCTATTTGCATTGCTTATTTACTATTAATAACCATCTTTGATTTCAGAACTTATCTAAATGATCAATTATCCAATATTAATTAGTAAATGGAGGTAAACTTTTATTTGATTTAAAATATTTTTTCATTTCAATTTTTGAAATAGCTTCTTTTACGAAATTATTTAAAATATCCTCTCTTTTACTTATTCTATAGATCTTATCTACTACTTCTTGAATTCCTCCATCACCCCAATCTTGACCATTTTTAAAATATTCAATCAAACTTAATCCTACTATTCTTATTAACCAGCCTGCTGTAACTGATTGTATAGATTTAGATAATATTATTTTAGTCAAGCTTGTAGCTAAAGCAGGAGAAAGAATGGCGAGACCCCCTTTTAATATTCCTTGTTTAGCCAATACACTTAGCAATGAAGTCGCCAAATCTTTTGCATCTTTTTTTGTAAGTTTTATTTCATATATTTTTGATAACTCCATTATCATTTGAAGGTTTACGGAGGTAGTAGTAAGAAAATCAACAGCTGGTAATGGATTAAC
This sequence comes from Prochlorococcus sp. MIT 1304, assembly GCF_047305015.1. Lineage (NCBI taxonomy): Bacteria > Bacillati > Cyanobacteriota > Cyanophyceae > Synechococcales > Prochlorococcaceae > Prochlorococcus > Prochlorococcus sp. MIT 1304. The sequence continues at coordinate 1,311,300 of NZ_CP138974.1, forward strand.
TAGTATTACGCCTCCTGTTATCCACATATATTTTTTAATAACTTTATTGGACATTAAATATCTTTGTTCTTGTACGAAATTTTTACTTTTAATACCTAACTTATTTGAGCGAAAAAGAATATTATCAGCCAATAACTCTTCACCATTATTATCGAGGGTTTCAATTATTTCTCTAAATAAACTTCCTACCTCAGGGATTAAATTTAAAGAATCAGATTTTGTATAGGTAGATTTTTGAGGGACCGCAATTGTTTGAACGACGGATATTTTATTTTTTATAGCGGATGTTATGGAAATTATATTTTCTTTGATAAGGTTATTTTCATCTCTAGACCTCAAATCACATTTATTTAGAACTATTATTATTTTTTTCCTTAATTTCAATAATTCTTTAATTAAATAGTTTTCGTATTTATTTATGTCCTGATCTAACACAAAAAGAACTAAGTCAGAATTTGATGCTTGTATTATTGTTGCTTTTTCTCTTTCTTCACCTAATTTAGATGGTTCAAATAAACCTGGAGTATCTAAAATATTAATATTTCTTTTTAAAATCGGTATACGAATTTTATAGCTATTAATTTGCTTAGTTGTACCTATTTTTGCTGAGGTTTCTCCTACAATATTTTTCAATAAGGATCTTGCTATAGATGTTTTTCCTGAGGAACCTGCTCCAAAAAGAGTAACTTTATAATCTCCTGTTTTTAATTGGGACTCTAGTTTATTTTTTTGGTAATTTAACAATTCAGCTTTTACTTTATCGCTAATTTTTTTGTTAATTTTCTCGACTCCTTCCAAACTTATCTTGGCAGCCCCATATGCATTTTTGAATGAAAGTGTATTTTTTTTATTTTTATATATAACTTTATAAACTATTTTTTTAAATAATTTTTTATCAATATTATAAAAAGTATAAATAATTATAATTAAAAATAAAAGAGTATAAATATTTACTATTCTTACAAATATAGAAAATAAAATATAAAGAAATAATATCAATACTACATACTTTATGTACTTTAATTTCAAGTAATTCATTTTATCGATTATTTTTAAAAATGTTATACAGTAAAATAATGAACCCAATATTAATAGATATATCAGCAATATTAAATACTGGAAAATTTATAATATTTAAATTTATAAAATCAACTACAAAACCTTTATATATCCTATCTATACCATTACCAATAGTTCCTCCAAGAATAAAGCTATAAGAATATAGATCTAATGAGTTTAAAGTATTCTTCCTAAACATTAAATAAATAATTAATATAGAGAAAAAAATACTTATTAAAGATAAAAATACTCTACTACCACTAAATATATTAAATGCTGCTCCGTAATTTTTTACAAAGTCTAATTTGAATAAAAGAAAATCTTTATTTAAAAAAATTTTATGATTATAAAATATAAAATATTTCGTAAACTGATCTATTAGAACAATAAAAATACTTAATGAAAAAAAATATAATTTTGTTTGTATTTTATTAATCATTATTTGTTATGTTTTAAACGTTCTATAGGTTTAATAAGTAATAAAAGTGGAAAAAGCATTAAAAAATGATATCCAATCTTACCTAATGAGTATTTCCCTAAATTATATAAAAATAAATTAAATTGACTGTACAATATTATTTGTACGAAGTTGTATAATATTCCAGTTAAATGCATAGCAACTATTGCTATTAATCCGTTTTTTAAAAAACTTCTAACGTTTATTTTATTTCTATTGTTTAAATTATCAATTATTTTGATTAATGGATAATAACCTAATAAATAACCAAAATTTGGAGTGAGCAAATAACCCATTGAACCTCCTTGATGAAAGATAGGAAATATAAATAACCCCAAAATTATATATATAGAAAATGCTCTGAAAACAACCTTTTTATGGAATATAAGTGTTAATAAAATTACGGTTGGAATTTGCCATGTGATAGGCAACTCAAAGTTATTGCTAGATTTATAGATAAAAGGTAGAGGAATATAAACAGGTATCATTGATGTTATTACAAGTGATTGAAGACTCACCAGTATCTCAATTAATTTATAAAAATTGAGCATTATTATAAATTCTATTTATAAACTTCTTAATGCAACAATTGGATCTAATTTAGAAGCTCTTTTTGCAGGTAAAACGCCAAAGATTAAACCTATTGATCCTGAAATGATCATGGTGGAAAAAGTAGTTGTAATTCCTACCGATGCAGGAAGAGGTGTTATCAGAGATAAAAGAAAAACACCTGATAATCCAGTTGTTGTTCCAATTAATCCTCCAATTGTAGATAAAATCAATGCCTCAATTAAAAATTGAATTAATATATCTGACTGTTTAGCTCCTATTGCTTTTCTAAGTCCAATCTCTTCAGTCCTTTCGCTTACAGAAACTAGCATAATATTCATGATTCCTATGCCTCCAACCACTAAAGATACTGCACCAATACCAGCCAATAAAAACGTTAATCCACTTGTTATGTTGGTTACTATATTCAGCGCATCTTCTTGCGATCTAACCGCAAAGTCATCATCTCTTATTATTTTATGTCTTTGCCTTAATAAATTAGTAATCTGAAATTTAGCAGCACTAGTTGCATTTTTATTTATCGCTTCAACACTTATGAAGCTTAAACTTACTCCATATGTCGGGTCCTTTCCTGTAATCCTATTGACCATTGTGGTTAATGGAATATAAGCATTTTTGTCTTGATTACTTCCAAATACAGCACCTTTGGGTTTTAATATTCCGATAATTTCATAAGTATGGTCTTTAATTCTGATTTTTTTTCCAAGTGATGAAGATTTATCTTTGAAAAATTCATCTTTAAGATCAGGACCTATCACAACATAACTTCTTGCACTATTAACATCACTTTTTGATAGAAATCTACCCTTATCAACTTCAAAGCTTCTTACTTCAAGAAATTCAGGAGTAACACCAGCAATTGATATATTTAAACTTTTAGAATTTGATTGCACTATTTCGTTAGCAGAGATTTGAGGAGCTACTTTTTTAACTGTTGGTACTTGGTTGCTTATTGCTATTGCATCTTCTAAAACTAGGTTTTTAGGAAATGAAATACCCCTTCTTCTTGTGTCATTATTTCCTGGAACGATAAATAAAACATTGGCACCTAAATTACTTAATTGGTTCTTTGCTAATGTTTGAGCACCTCTACCAAGTCCAACAAGTGTAATAACTGAGGCATTTCCTATAATTATCCCAAGCATTGTTAACGAACTTCTCAATTTGTTCGAAACTAAAGTTTTTGTTGCCATGCCTAAGGCTTCTTTTATTGAAATATTCCTAGACATATTTATATTTATCTATTGCATCATCATCTTCAATTTGGCCCATGTATATGACACCTTCATTAAGCTGGAGAGTAATGAGATCTCCATTACTGATTTGATGACTATCCATATTTTCTAAATTACAAATTGTAGAAATCTTTTTATTATTTTTGTTAAAAAAAGCATAAACATCATTTACATTTTGGTTCGTAACAATGCCTGCAATATTTTTACTCAGTGGAATATTTTTCATTAATTCCTTCGGAACAAATAATATTTCACCTGGGCAAATTAAAGATATATCAAGATTATTTTTAATTATTCTTGCTTTACCTGTAACACCGATTTCCCCTATTGAAATTCCTCTTGATACAATCCTTCTTACTAAACCGACTTTTATTAAATCTGTAGAGCCACTAATTCCAGTTAATGTACCTGCGGTTTGAACTACTAAATCTCCTTGATTAAGGATCCCCATCTCTTGAGCAATTTGCATAGCTAAACTAAAAGTTTTTGCTGTTCTTTCATCATTTTTAACTACTATTGGAGTAACTCCCCAAACAAGTTGCAATCTTCTCGCTACACTTCTTTCTGTAGTAGTTGCCAAGATGGGTGTTGGTGGTCTGAACTTACTTACATTTCGAGCGGTAGAACCTGATTTAGTTAAAGGGATTATAGCTCCTGCTTCAAGTTGTCTAGCTATATTGCTTACTGCTGCGCTAATAGCATTTGGGATCGTACTGGGTAAGTGGCTTTCAATAGCCTTAAGTGGATAATCCCTTTCAATTCTTCTTGCTATAGTTGCCATCGTTTCAACTGCCTCCACAGGATAATCGCCAACTGCAGTTTCGTTTGAAAGCATTACTGCATCTGTACCATCCAGAATTGCATTTGCAACATCACTAACTTCGGCCCTGGTTGGTCTTGGGTTAGAAGCCATTGAATCAAGCATTTGAGTCGCTGTAATTATTGGGATACCTAATGAATTAGCTTTTCTTATTAATTCCTTTTGTAAAAGAGGAACTTCTTCGGCAGGCATTTCTACTCCCAAATCACCTCTTGCAACCATAACCCCATCACATAAGGGTAATACTGTATCGATCTGATCGATTGCTTCAAATTTTTCTATTTTTGCGACTACAGGAGTTGAATGACCATTTTTATTTATTAAATCTTTTATCTCATTTATATCGGATGGATTTCTTACAAAACTTAGTGCGATCCAATCAACTCCTTCAGATAATCCAAATTTTAAATCCTTTTTATCTTTTTCTGTTAATGCTTTTACTGATAATTGAACATCTGGAAAATTAACACCTTTATTGTTTGAAAGAACCCCTCCTACAGTTACCATGCACTCCAAATTATTAGCTTTTGTATCAACTTTTTCTACAATCATTTCTATTTTTCCATCATCTAAAAGTATTCTTTTTCCTTCGCTAACTTCTTGAGAAAGTTTTTCGTAGGTAACATTTGCAATAGTATTCGTACATTCGACTTCATTTGATGTAAGTGTGAATTTATCGCCTTTTTTAACTTTTACTGGCCCATCTTTAAAGCGCCCTAATCTTATTTTAGGTCCTTGTAGATCTTGCAATATCCCAATATCTATATCTAACTTTTTTGATACTTCCCTTATGGTTTTTATTCTATCAGCATGATCTTTATGATCGCCATGTGAGAAATTTAATCTGAATGTTGTTACTCCAGCTTTAATTAAATTTGTAATTATCTCTTCAGATTGAGTTGCAGGGCCAATAGTTGCTACTATTTTTGTTCTTCTTTTTAAATCAATATTCGACATATATAGATAATATTGCTAGATATAAATAAATTTACCATACCCAAAGTTAGTTATTTAAGTCATGGATTTTAAAACTTATCAGAAAAAAGCTAGAGAAACAGCACAATATCCAGATTTAGGTTCAAATAATATTTATCCAACTCTTGGTTTAGTCGGGGAGGCTGGTGAGGTGGCAGAAAAAGTGAAAAAGGTTTTAAGAGATAAAAATGGAATATTTGATAACGAATCAAAATTAGGTATTAAAAAAGAGTTAGGAGATGTTTTGTGGTATTTATCAAATCTTTGTACAGAATTAAATTTCAATTTAGAAGATGTTGCATTACAAAATCTCGAAAAATTAAAATTAAGAGCTGCTAAAGGCAAGATAAGAGGTTCTGGAGATGATAGATAAAGTCAGCTATAACCTAAGCTTGCATACTGGAGATTTGTAATTAAATTTTGGATAACATTTAAAAGTAAAAAAGCTAACAAAGATGAAATATCAAATCCACCTATTGGAGGGATAATACCTCTAAAAATGTTTAAATAAGGATCTGTGATAGAAGTTAATGCAGATAAAACACTGTTACTCCAATCAATACCTGGAAACCATGTAAGTAAAATTCTTATTATCAATATGAAAGAATAAATTGATAAAGTTTGACCCAGAACTGCAAAAATCTCAGATACCATTATCTTTTCGTAATTTAATACATCCTAACATTTACTTATTATTGCTGCTTATTATTACCGCTTCCTATATTTGAGAGATATTCATTACTTACAGCAAAAGTTTGAAAAAACTTTTCTGATAATGATAGCCAATATGATCTCCCATCTTTTTGCTTCCGTTTGACGATGAATTTCTTTTCTAATAATTCTTTAATATGATCATAGGCACCTGAACCTCGAAGAAGTATAAGATCTGATTGAAGTATCTTTTTTTTGATCGCAATAGTTGCCAATGTCCTTAATTCGGATGTTTTCAAATCAGAAGGAAGTAAATCATCGACGAATTCATTAAGACTAGATTTTAGTTCTAGAGAAAAACTGTTATTAACTGCATTTAATTCAATAGCTGAGTTGGGATTAGAGTATTTATTTTTTAGATCTTTAATTGCATCATTTATTGAGTTTATATCAGAATTAGTAATTTCTGAAAGATCTTTTTTTGTTATTGGTCTGCCTTTTAAGTATAGAACAGCTTCAACTTTTGTAACTAGATCTATATCAGATATTGGCGTGGTATTTATATCAGATTGATTGATTTTAATTACCGAAATCTTTCCTAATTTACCTTAAATTTAATCTGATGCACCAAGGAATAATCTATATGTATCGTTTTGCGTTTCATCCCAGAATTTATAGCCTAGAATTTTTACAAAATTATTCCACTCTAAAATCTCATTTTTATCGATCAAAACTCCAATAACAATTTTCCCTACATCAGCTCCATAATTCCTGTAGTGAAATACGCTTATAGACCAATTAGATTTCATATTATTTAAGAAGTTTATTAATGCGCCAGGCCTTTCAGGAAACTCAAATCTGTATAAAAGTTCAATAAAGTTTCTATATTCCATCTCTTTAAAATCCCTTGGTAATCTTCCACCTACCATATGTCTGAGATGATTTTTAGATAATTCATCATCACTTATGTCAATAAATGAGTACTCAGAATTTCTAAATACATTTAATAGATTTTTTTTATCATTTAAACCATAAACTTGAACCCCTACAAAGATCTGTGCATTCTTAGAATTCGACATCCTATAGCTAAATTCAGTTAAATTTCTACTATCAAGTAACTTACAAAAATCAATAAGACTACCAGCACGTTCAGGAATTTCAACAGCCAACATTACTTCTTTACACTCTCCAAGTTCTGCTCTTTCTGCAACAAATCTAAGCCTCTCAAAATTCATATTTGCACCACATGCAATCGCAACCATTTTTCTATTTGAATGATTCGAATTAAAAATATCTTTTTTCATTCCCGCAATTGATAAGGCACCTGCAGGTTCTAGTATTGATCTAGTATCCTCAAAAACATCTTTTATAGCAGCACAGATTTCGTCAGTATTAACCCTAATCATCTTATCTATATACTTTCTACCAATATCAAAAGTATTTTTACCAATTTTTTTTACCGCCACTCCATCTGCAAATTGACCAACAGAAGATAGTTCAACAATTTTTTCTTCTTCCAAGGATTTCGTCATAGCGTCTGCATCTTCAGGCTCTACACCAATTATTTTTACTTCAGGCCATATTTTTTTAACGTATAAGGATATTCCTGATATCAATCCCCCACCACCTACAGCAATATAAATTGCATAAGGTTTTTCATTAAGCTGCTGTTCAAGTTCTATAGCTATAGTACCTTGTCCTGCTATTACTTCTGGATCATCAAAGGGATGAATGAAGCATAAATTTCTTTCTTGGCTAATCCTTATTGCCTCTCTGTAGGTTTCATCATAGTTATCGCCATATAATATAACTTTTGCTTTTAAATTTTTTACTGCATTAACTTTTACTAGAGGTGTGGTAATGGGCATTAATATGGTTGCTTGGCAATTTAACTTAAGGGCACTTAGTGCAACCCCTTGAGCATGATTACCAGCACTAGAAGTAATTACTCCCTGAGCAAGCTGTGAATTAGTGAGCTTACTCATTTTGTTATAGGCACCTCTTATTTTGAATGAAAATACATCCTGAAGATCTTCTCTTTTTAGAAAAACTTCATTATTAAGTGTATTACTTAAATTATGAGCTTTCTCTAGTGGTGTTTTTTTTGCGACTTCATAGACTTCAGCTTGAAGTATTTTTTCAAAATAATCATCCATATATATATTTTTAGCATTAATTATTAATCTAATAAAACATTACATGATCTATTTCAAAAAAAATACTCATTTTGCACCTCGGCGTTTTAGATTATATAGATACCAAATTTTGTTAAATGCTTTTAAGTGAGTTAAGTCATCCAAATCAACTTCATGGCTTAACAGTTTCACAATTAGAAGAAATTGCTTGTCAAATTAGAGAAAGACACCTTCAGGTAGTGTCTACTAGTGGAGGACATCTTGGTCCTGGATTAGGTGTAGTTGAGTTGACCTTGGCTTTATATCAAACTCTTGATCTTGATTTTGACAAAGTTGTTTGGGATGTAGGACATCAAGGCTACCCTCATAAATTAATTACAGGACGTTTCAGTCAATTTGATTCTCTAAGGCAACAAAATGGAGTCGCTGGATATCTAAAAAGAAGTGAAAGTAAATTTGATCATTTTGGTGCTGGACATGCAAGTACTTCTATTTCAGCTGCTTTAGGAATGGCAATAGCAAGAGATAGAAAAGGTGATAATTATAAATGTGTCGCTGTTATTGGAGATGGAGCACTAACTGGAGGAATGGCATTAGAAGCTATAAATCATGCAGGTCACTTACCAAATACCCCTTTAGTAGTTGTATTGAACGATAATGATATGTCTATTTCACCTCCGGTTGGAGCCCTTTCATCTTACTTAAATAAGGTAAGAGTAAGTCCACCATTACAATTTTTGTCCGATAGTGTTCAAGAAAGTGTAAAAAATATTCCCCTAATTGGTAAAGATATCCCAGAAGAGCTCAAAAATATTAAAGGAAGCGTTAGACGACTATCTGTGCCAAAGGTTGGAGCTGTTTTTGAAGAACTTGGATTTACATATATGGGTCCAATTGATGGTCATGATATTGGTAACTTAGTTAAGACCTTTAACGCTGCCCATAAACTTAAGAGACCTGTACTTGTTCATGTTGTTACAACAAAAGGGAAGGGTTACCCATATGCAGAAGCCGATCAGGTTGGATATCATGCACAGTCTGCATTTGATCTTACAACTGGGAAATCTATTCCATCAAAGAAACCTAAACCTGTTAGTTATAGTAAAATATTTGGTCAAACCTTATTAAAAATATGTGAGCAAGATAGCAAAGTCGTTGGTATTACTGCTGCAATGGCTACGGGTACTGGTTTAGATATTTTGCAAAAAAATATTCCTGATCAATATATCGATGTAGGAATAGCAGAACAACATGCAGTTACTCTTGCGGCAGGAATGTCTTGCGATGGTCTTAAACCTGTTGTAGCTATTTATAGTACTTTTCTTCAACGTGCTTTCGACCAATTAATTCATGATGTAGGGATACAAAATTTACCTGTATCATTCGTACTTGATAGAGCTGGTATAGTTGGAGCTGACGGTCCTACTCACCAAGGTCAGTACGACATCAGTTATATGAGATCTATACCTAATTTTGTATTGATGGCTCCAAAGGATGAGTCTGAATTACAGAGAATGTTAATAACTTCAATAAACCATAATGGTCCTACAGCTCTAAGAATACCCAGAGGCTCTGGATTAGGAGTGGCTATAATGGATGAGGGTTGGGAACCTTTGAATATAGGCGAAGCTGAAATAATTGAAGGAGGAGAAGATATTTTAATTATTGCTTATGGTTCAATGGTTGCATCAGCAATCGAAACTGCAAAGATCTTAAAAAATATGAACATTAATGCATGCATTGTTAATGCAAGATTTGTTAAACCTCTCGATAAAAATCTTATTATGCCTTTAGCAAGTAGGATTCAAAAAGTTGTAACAATGGAAGAAGGAACCTTAATAGGTGGATTTGGTTCCGCAATAGTAGAATTATTTAACGATAATGAAATAAACATTCCAGTATACAGAATAGGTATACCTGATGTTTTAGTTGATCATGCTTCACCTGATCAGAGTAAAGAAAAACTAGGACTTATGCCTGATCAGATGGCAGATAACATTGTTAAGAAATTTAAGTTAGTTAATTAAAAATTTAATAAATAAATATTTATAAAACACCTCTTGAGGCTAATCCTAAGATTGCTCCAATACCAAAAATATGACCTAGGCAATTAGCACCTACAACTGATGCGTGACTTAAACCACCATAGAATTTTGAATTAGGTATTTCAAAGCCTTCATTGGGTTTTCTAATTGTTGCTCTAGCAATTGCATAAGCAAAAACATTACATGCAATCATTACGACGGCACACTTTGGAGACCAAGAAAAAGTTGCTGGATCTGCAGCTGCAAATAATGTAGTAATCATAAAAAATCGTTATTTTTATATATTCTCTAATACTTTTACCTAAAAAACATAAAATTGTAAAAGGTCTTAAGAGTTGTTTACTTCTAAGCTATTTAATAACCTTATAAAACCAAACAAAATAACAAAATCACTTAGAGTTAGGAAGGATTCTGCAAATCCATGCAGGATGTCAACCTCCACAAGGGTTTTATCATAGTAATTTAGTGTGAAGATAGATACCAATATAGTTATAAATACGAATAAAACAGTTAAGGAAAATCCTGTTTTTACAAAATTATTAACAGATTTGATTTTATATAAGTAAAACAAAAATATTGCATATGGAATTATTGATGTAGCGAACAATAATGTATTATCAATTGAACCTAATTTTTCTATAAATTTAAAAAATAAATCATTCATAAGTCTCTTTTCCTTTAAAAATTATTATTGCAGCTAAGGCTAATGTTGAATTTCCAATAAATGTAAATATTCCTTGAAGTGATACTAGACCGTAAAGATTTTCTTGGTTGTCATACATATGCCATGTGATCGCACACATAGCACCTATTAAGTTTGGGACCATCGCAAGGCTTAACCAAAAAAATAAATTATATTTTTTATATGTAGAAATTTTATTTATGACTAATATGGCAAAAATCCATTCTATTACTGATGAGATATGTATTAACCAAGTTACAAAAGATAATTCGTGCAAAATTTTATATTTTTTTCTTTAAAACGTTGAGGACTTCTTTGGCATGATTTAAAGGTAGAACACTAATCCATCTGTAACTAATTTTCCCATCTGGAGAAATCAAAAAAGTATTTCTATCTGAGAATGGAGGAATCCAGGAACCATATTTATCACTAATAATTCCGTCAGGATCAGATAATAAAGTGTAGTTTATGGATCTCTCGCTGCAGAAACTTTCATGAGAATCTTCATTATCTGCGCTAATCCCAACAATTTCGGCATTATATTTTGAAAAATCTTTTTTTAATTCTGAAAAACCTTTAGCTTCAAGAGTGCAACCTGCTGTAAAGTCTTTTGGATAAAAATACATAACTAGCCACTGACCTTCAAAATCACTTAATTCCCATGTTTTTTTTGTTTTTATGTTTTTATTAAAACCTTCTAACTTAAAGTTAGGAGCATAATCACCTACTTCAGGAGCAAAATCAAAAGATAAGGCTGAATAACAATTAAATAAAATAATAAATGGTATTAATATACTTACAACTAAACTTCTCATCAAATTTAGAATTTATTTAAATCAACTCCATTTGATTTAGCAAATTTATCTAAACCTACTTTTTGAATAGACTTTAGGGCTTTGGTACTTATTTTTATATTTACCCATTTTTTGCCTTCTTCCCACCATAATCTCCTTTTTTGGAGATTAACTTGTTGCAATTTTTTTGTGCGAATATGTGAGTGACTCACTGCCATCCCGTTATTAGCTTTTGCACCTGTCAGTTCGCAAACTCTTGACATATTTATTGAGTTATATCTTTAAAAATTCTAACACATGGCTCAATTTGTTGAATTAAGTAATTCTGAAATTAATTCGGCATTATTATTTTGTAAATTAATGATCTGTTCTTGATCTAATCCACCAACTGAAAGCTTAGCCATATCGTAAACATGATTTGCAATTTTAGATGCCAATGGATTCTCAGTAGGGTCTTTCTCATCAATAATTATTTTGTTGCCTGTAATTTTATTAAGACCAACAATAAGTGGATGTTCTTTATTAATTAAGAGCACATGATATTCAGGTAAGCCAGGCATCTTTTGTTCCATGTAAGCTCCCATATCATTAATTCTTCTCATTTGTTCTGGAAGCAATATCATCGCTGGTGGAGCATCTTTACTTGAAAGTGACTGTACTTTAACTGTTACTTTCTCATTGTTAAGGGCCTTAACTATCGTATCTCTAAGATTATCTGTATTTGATTTGCCATCCTTATCTACAATTTCTTTTGATTCTTTATCTTCTATTTCATTTATCTCTGAATCTACCCTTTGGAATTGAAAATCTTCATTTTTACTTTCCAACCATGGAAGAAATTGTGCGTCAATTAAGGGATCTGATTTAATCACTTCTTTATTATCAGATAAACAGATTTTTAATGCACTAGACTGCGCAATCAAATCTGAACAGTAAATTATTTTTTTTGAATCAGTTAATTTATTTCGCTCTTTGTAATTTGCGAGAGTTGTGAAATATTTATCATTGGATTTGATGAGGGATTTATTTTCAATATTTTTGGTTACGTTTTTCTCTGAATTTATTATTGTTTCAAAAATTATACTGTTATTTACTAATTCAGCAAATTTTTCATCTTCGATAGCACCAATCTTAATAAATGCAGAGATTGAATCCCAAATTTCTGCATAAAATTCTGGAGAATTTTTTATTAAATCCTTCAGTTTATTAGCGATTTTTTTTGAGATAAATGATGATATAGATCTTACTTTTCTATCTGTTTGTAATGCACTTCTACTAACATTTAGGGGTATATCTGTAGAGTCAATAACTCCTCTTAGAGGTAAAAGGTATTTTGGTACTATCTCCTTAATTGAATCGCTTACGAATACTTGATTGCAAAATAGTTTTATTTCTCCCTTTTCCCAATCAGCTCTACCTGACAACTTTGGAAAATACAATATCCCTTGTATGTCATATGGATAATCTGTATTTAGATGGATCCATAATAGTGGATCTCCCTGGAAAGGATAAAGGTATTTATATAACTCAATATAATCTTCATCTTTTAATTCACTAGGTTGTTTTCTCCAGGGAGGATTTTTCTTATTAATTGTCTCTCCTTCTAGTAAGACATCTATTGGCATAAAATCACAATATTTTTTAATGAGTGATTTAATCCTTTCAGGCTCAATAAACTCTTTCTCTTCTTCAAGTAGGTGAAGAATTACATCTGTACCAATTGTCTCTCTTTCTGATTCCTCTAACGTGAAATTTGGCGATCCATCACAAGACCATTTGAAAGCTTTTGATTCCCCAATTGCCGACTTAGTTAAAATATCAACTTTATCTGCAACCATGAAACTTGAATAAAAACCTAGTCCAAAATGACCTATGAATTCATCATTATCTTTTTTGTATTTTGTTAGAAATTCTTCAGCACTAGAAAATGCAACTTGATTTATGTACTTCTTAATTTCTTCATCATTCATTCCAATTCCATTATCGGAAATTGTTAACGTATTTTTTTCACGGTTAATTGTTATTTTTACTTGTGCCTCCTCAGTATTTTCGCAATCGCCTGCCATAGAGGCCATTCTTCTTTTACTAATTGCGTCAACACCATTACTAACAAGTTCTCTTAAAAAGATTTCATGGTCAGAATATACTGCCTTCTTAATAATTGGGAAAATATTTTCAGTATTAATACGAATTTCGCCTTTTTCCATTTAAAAAAAATCAAACATATTAAATCTTATTTCGTAAAAACTAGTTAATCAAGTTTAATTAGGAGTATTGTCCGAACAATATATGAATTTAAAAGTTAAATAAATTTTAAAAAGGCTTTATTTTACCCACAAAATCTCACTACAATTATTTTCTTTCATAATTTGATTGGCTTTAGCCAAGTCATTAATTGGATTTAAATGTAAGACAGCAATATTTCCTTTTTTCTGTTGTACTTTTTGTTCATTCATCCCTTTTTCTAACAAATAAGAATCTTTAAACATCAATAAAATCTTTTTTTTATCTGTCTTTTCTTCCTTAATTAAATTTCTTAAAATGTCTACTGAAATTGTAAATCCAATCCCATTAAATATTTTCTCATTAGGACTAAATGATCTCACTAACTCATCATATCTTCCGCCTTTTGCGATGACGCTTTTATTTTTGCCATTATCCCCTATTAGTTGAAAAACTATTCCTTCATACAAATTCAAGTGAGGTTGAAAAGTGGGATCAAGTTGTAATTTAACACCATATTTATTTGATACATTTGATAATGTCTCAAACAAAAAATTTAAGTCATCTAATGTTTTACTAGTACCAAATATAGTTTTTAATTTTTTTAATATTGCAATGGGCTCTCCTCGTGTGAATAAAAGATCTTTAAGAATATATTTATCATTTTCATCTATTCTTAATTTAGATAAATTATCTTGATCAAAATTAACCAGACATTTCTTAATTTCTTCAAAATTATTATTCTTATATTTGTTCAGGATCAAGTCCATTATTTTTGTTGTGCTTACTAGTAGAAATAAATTACAACCATCCTTCAAATTAATATTATCGATTGAATCAAACAAAATATTAATAACTTCAATTTCTGGGTATTTTGTATCATATCCAATTAATTCAATTCCACTCTGCAATTTTTCTTGTAACTTAAATGAATTTTTATTATTTTGTTTTTTATCAAAAACCATTCCATTGGTGAATAACCTTATAGGTCTTTTCTTATTTATTAATCTAGTGGAAGACAATTTAACAATCGATGTAGTCATTTCTGGCCTAAGACATAATGAATTATTACTTACTATTCCTACAACCTGATTTTCATCAATAACGCCACGGCCTTTTATGGTCTCTAAAGTATTTATAAATGAGGGTGAAACCTCTTCATATCCCCATAGTTTATAAATACTATTTAAATTATTTATGATGTTTGAGTTATTTTTTACATCGATTAATTTAATTTCCTTTATATCGGTCATTTTAATATTTAACTATTTTTAGGTATAGAGATTTTTTTTTAATGGAGAAACTTTATCTAGTTCATTTTTTAATTCATTCTCAAGGCTGGGAGAACAAGCTAAAATTCTTCCTGAACTTAAATTAAATTCGCCTGATGGATAATCAGAAATAATACCACCAGCCTCTTTAACAATAATAGCACCGGCCGCTAGGTCCCATACCTCTAATCCTCTTTCCCAATATCCATCTACCTTACCTGCCGCAACAAATGCTAGATCAACTGCTGCTGCACCTCCTCTTCTAACACCTCTAGTTTTATGTGTTAAATAACAAAATTCTGCATAGTTATTATCCTCTGTCTCAAATCTGTCATAAGAGAAACCAGTTACAAGTAGACTATCAGAAAGATTAGATGGATTCGATACTTTAAGTTCACTATCATTGCAGAATGAGCCTAAACCAATACAGGCTGAATATAGTTCATTTAAATAAGGTACTGATATAGCGCCTATTATTGGCTTATTTTTATATACAAGACCAATAGAGGTCCCAAAAAAAGGATATCCATGGGAATAATTTGTTGTACCGTCTAATGGGTCTATACACCACGTTAAATCCGAAGATTTGGTTAATTTACCCGATTCCTCTGCATTTATAGATATGTTTGGCGTCTCTTCTAATAAATATTCTTTTATTTTGTTTTCAACTTCCAAATCTACATTGGTAACTAGATCACCTTTTCTACCTTTTGATGATATTTTTTGAATTTTATTGTAATTAACTTTTAAAATTTCATTACCAATTTGAGCGGAATTCTTGGCTATTTCATACAAAATGGATAAGTTAAATTGATTTGCAAGTTCCTCTATTTCACATAATTCAAACATGATAGTTAATCTTCCTCAAATTCCCAAGGTGGCGCAACTCTTGTATTTCCTCTCCCAAAATATTGTCCAAATTGTAAATCGTAAACTTCATCTTCATATGTAGTTTCTACCTCAAGATCTGAAGTTGCTTTAGCGACACAAAGAAGTGCGTAACCTTTGTCTTTTAAAGTCTGAGATACACCCATAGCTTCAGGTTGTTGTAGGGTACCAGATTTAATTTTAACTGCACAACTTGTACAGCAACCATTTCTACATGAAAATGCAAGTTTGAAACCTTTCTTTTCAAATTCCTTAAGTATGTAATCATCACTATTAACCTGCTCTTTGTAGACCTTTCCAGTTTCCTTATTTTTAATCGTGACTGTGAAAGTCTTTTTCAAATAACTTTCCTCTAAAATGGGATGATCAAGGGTTAAGATGGTTTTCTTGGGAGAGGTGGCCGAGCGGTTGAAGGCGCAGCACTGGAAATGCTGTATAAGGGCAACTTTATCGAGGGTTCGAATCCCTCTCTCTCCGTTTTATATTAGTTTATTTTGGTTAAATACATCAACACCTTTGTATTTAAAATATCTTTTAAAGTAGATGGTAATCTTTTTGACAGGTTATAAATAATCTTATTTATTTAAATTGAGTTGAAAATATTTGATTAATACTATTATATGTAGATATCTAAGAAAAAATTTTAATTAAATTATTAGTAAATTTTGCTTTAATTTAGCGATCTAAAATCATGGGGCAAATAGTTGGAATTGATTTGGGTACTACTAACTCTGTTGTCGGAGTTATAGAAGCTGGTCGTCCAATTGTTATTGCTAATTCTGAAGGTACTAGAACTACACCTTCAATAGTTGGATTTACAAAAGACAAAGAAATAGTAATAGGAGATCAAGCAAGAAGACAGCTTGTTCTAAATCCAAAGAATACCTTTTATAACCTAAAAAGATTTATTGGTAGTGACTGGGATGAATTAGATGAGAATAGTATTTCTGTTCCTTACAATGTAAAGGCTAATAATACAGGAAGCGTTAGAGTTCTTAGCCCAAATACAGAAAGAGAGTATGCACCAGAAGAATTAGTTAGCTCATTAATTAGAAAATTAATTAATGATGCTGAAACATATCTTGGAGATACTGTTGACTCTGCTGTTATTACAGTCCCTGCCTATTTCAATGAATCTCAAAGGCAAGCTACAAAGGATTCTGCAATATTGGCTGGTATAAAAGTAGATAGAATCCTAAATGAACCTACAGCAGCAGCTTTAGCTTATGGTTTTGAAAAAAGTTCTTCTAATAATGTGTTAGTTTTTGATTTAGGTGGAGGAACATTTGACGTCTCATTATTAAAAATTTCTAATGGTGTATTTGATGTTAAAGCCACTTGTGGTGATACACAGTTAGGAGGGAACAATTTTGATTCTAAAATAGTTGATTGGCTTGCAGAAAAATTTCTTGCTAAACATAATATTGATCTAAGAAGGGATAGGCAAGCTTTGCAGAGATTAACTGAGGCTGCTGAAAAAGCTAAATGTGAATTATCTGGATTGCAAAAAACAAAAATATCCTTACCTTTTATCACCACTAGTAAAGAGGGTCCATTACATATTGAGGAAACCTTAGATAGAAAAATATTTGAATCATTATCTCAAGATCTTCTGGATAGATTATTAGAGCCTGTGCAAATAGCATTAGATGACTCCGGTTGGAACGCAGATGATATAGATGAGGTAGTTCTTGTCGGCGGTAGCACAAGAATTCCAATGGTTCAACAATTAGTAAAGACTCTTGTTCCAAATGACCCTTGTCAATCTGTTAATCCTGATGAAGTTGTAGCAGTTGGAGCTGCGATACAATCTGGAATAATTAGCGGTGATTTACAAGATTTACTCCTAAATGACGTTACTCCCTTATCTTTAGGTTTAGAAACTATTGGTGGTCTTATGAAGGTCCTCATTCCTCGTAATACTCCAATACCAGTTAGACAATCTGACGTTTTTAGTACTTCTGAAGCTAATCAATCATCAGTGGTTGTTCAAGTACGGCAGGGGGAAAGGCCTTTAGCATCTGAAAATAAATCACTAGGTAAATTTAGACTATCAGGAATACCTCCAGCTCCAAGAGGAATACCTCAAGTTCAGGTTGCATTTGATATTGATGCTAATGGTCTTTTAGAAGTAAGCGCAACTGATAGAACCACTGGAAGAAAGCAAACAGTTACAATTTCTGGAGGTTCTAATTTAAATGAACAAGAAATAAATTCGATAATTGAAGAAGCAAAAGTAAAAGCCAATGAAGATAGAAAGAGAAGATCTGTAATTGATAGAAAAAATAGTGCTTTAACTCTTATTGCGCAAGCTGAGAGAAGACTTAGAGATGCTTCATTGGAATTTGGCCCTTATGGTGCTGAGAGGCAACAACGAGCTGTTGAATTAGCCATTCAAGATGTTGAAGAGTTTATAGATGATGATGATCCTCAAGAATTAGAAATCTCAGTAAGTGCTCTTCAAGAAGCATTATTCGGTTTAAATAGAAAATTTGCAGCAGAAAAGAAAACTGATAATAATCCCTTACAAAGCATTAAAAATACATTTGGATCATTAAAGGATGAACTCTTTTCAGATGATTATTGGGATGAAGATCCTTGGGATAATCAAATGAATAGAAATTATAGAAATTCGAGGTATGGTAATTCTAGGGACGATGATCCATGGGACAATGACTACTTCCTCTAAAAAAGACTATTTGTCGATTTTGGGTTTATCCCCCGATTTCGATGATAAAGAACTTAAAAAGGCTTTTCGAAGAGAAGCGAGAAAATGGCACCCAGATTTAAATAAAAACGATCTTAATGCAGAAGAGAGATTTAAATTAATTAACCAAGCATACGAATATCTACGCAATCCCAATATAAGAAAAGATATTTCTGATGAAAATATTCAGGATGATTACGAAAATAATAATTTCAAGACAGGTTTTCCTGATTTTCAAGATTATCTTGATTCATTATTTGGATATGAATACTCACCAAAGAATTACGAGGATTATGATAATGAGCCATTTGAGGATGAATCAATAAATACAAATAATGATGAATTTAACAATTATGAATACCCTACAACCTCTCCAGTAGAGCCGCCTCCAGTTAAACTCCACCAAGATATTGAAACAATTATTGAATTAACTCCTGATGAGGCCTTAAATGGAGCTTCAATTTTAATAGAGCTTGAAGATGAAACCGTAGTAGAAGTCGATACGCCTCCTTTTGCTGGAGATGGGTGGCGATTAAGACTTGAAAATATAGCAAGAGGAGGTAAAGATCATTATCTGCAGTTAAAAGTTCAAACCGAAAGTGGTCTAAGAATAGACGGTTTAAGAGTTCTTTATAAATTAGAATTATTTCCTCATGATGCTCTACTTGGTTGTGCAGTAGAGGTCCCCACCCTTGAAGGAAATGTCACACTTCAAGTGCCACCAAAATCATCTACGGGAAGAATGTTACGTTTGAAAGGTAGGGGTTTAACTTTCGAAGATAATGTTGGTGATCAATATGTTGAAATCTTGGTAGTGATACCTGCTGATATTAATGATGAAGAAATTGCTTTATATACAAGATTACAAGAATTATCACTTTCTGATTCTTAATCAAATATTATATAAATAGAAAAATCGATACTTATGAACATATTTGTTCTTTTATATAATTCAGGAACAGATAAGGAAGGAATCCATTCAATAGAACTAAAAGGCAGGACGATCGTTCTTATGTTTGAAGATAAGGATGATGCAACAAGATATTGTGGTCTCTTAGAAGCACAAGATTTTCCATTGCCAACAGTTGAAATGATCAACATTGAGGAAATAAAAGATTTCTGCATTAAATTAGACTATGAATGCAAATTAGTAGAAAAAAATTTTGTACCTAAAACAGCAGAAGATAGATTGTTAATTTCACCACCACAGAAAAACCTAGAAGTTGAAAATTGGGAGGAAGACAAAAATAGTAAAAAAGATAACATTGATATAAATACCATTAAGGAAAACCTTGAAAAGTTACTTTAGCTATTAAAATATCATAATTAATTATTAAACAAATAAAACATGACATCCGCATTATTTGAAACAGAAGTAGGGAACATTAATATTGAATTTTTCTCTGACGACGCACCTAATACAGTAAAAAACTTTACGAATTTGATTAGTGATGGTTTTTATGATGGTCTAGCATTTCACAGAGTTATTCCTGGATTTATGGCTCAGGGTGGATGTCCTAATACTCGTGACGGAGCATCTGGGATGCCTGGAACTGGAGGCCCTGGATATAATATTAAATGTGAAATTAATTCCAATAAACATTTAAAAGGCTCACTTTCTATGGCTCATGCAGGAAAGGATACAGGTGGTAGTCAGTTTTTCATAGTCTATGAACCTCAGCCTCATCTAGATGGAGTTCATACTGTTTTTGGTAAGACTGATGATATGGATGTAGTTCTAAAGCTTACTAATGGTTCAAAAATTCTAAAAGCAACTTTAAAATAGTAACTTAGCCTTCAAAAACAATACTAAACGTCTCTTTATCTAGATTAAATTTTCTTGTAGATGAATATAAAATTTCATTATTAATAGTAAATTTTGTATTGATTAATTTGATGCTATTTGTTGGGTGTAAAGCCTGTTCAATGTTTCTAGAAACTATAATTCCAATCTTTGTACTATTTTCATAATTAGATAAAAACTGAATAAATAATTCTATATTCTTTATTTCTTCATCAGTAATGTTGGAATTAGTTCTGTTCTGATCATGCAAAATTCTCCAAACTAATTTTGGTCGATTCCAAAAAGCCAATAATCTTGGCGTACTTTCTAGTTTAATATTAATGTTCTTATAACTACAGAATTTAATAACGGCATTTTTTATTGGAACTAGATCATTAGATTTATATTTACCGTCAAGAAAAATTGATATGAATGGATCGATATTCCTTGAATTAGAATTTTCTTCATCAATCATATGGCCTAACTTGGTTTTTTTTACACTCAAATATTCTGCATTATTATCGTTTGGACAAATAACCAATGGAACTCTCTCAATAACTTCTATTCCATAACCACCTAATCCAGCAATCTTTCTAGGATTGTTTGTAAGTAATTTTAGTTTTTTTATCCCTAGATCGGTTAATATCTGTGCTCCAACTCCATAATTTCTTAGATCAGCTGGAAAACCTAATTTTTCATTAGCTTCTACGGTGTCTAATCCACCATCCTGTAAACTATAAGCCTTTAATTTATTTATAAGACCAATACCTCTACCTTCTTGTCTCAAGTAAACAACAACTCCTTCTTCTTCCTTTTCAATCCTTGATAAAGCAGCCTCTAACTGAGGTCTACAATCACAACGTAAAGATCCAAAAGCATCGCCAGTTAAGCACTCTGAATGCATTCTTACAAGTACAGGCTCTCTTAATTTGGATGATTTTTGTTTAACTAATGCAACGTGCTCTGAACCATCAAGTTCATTAACGTATCCATAAGCTTTGAAATTACCAAAAATACTTGGAAGTACCGCATCAGATTTTCTAAATACAAATCTCTCAGTTTGAAAACGATAACTAATTAAATCGGCTATGGATATTAATTTCATTCCCCACTGTTTTGCATACTCTTTAAGTTGTGGAAGTCTAGACATGGAACCATCAGGATTTTGTATTTCGCAAATCACTCCAGCGGGATAAAGACCTGACATTGCCGCAATATCTACTGCCGCTTCAGTATGACCTGCTCTTTTTAATACTCCACCTTTCTTAGCTCTTAATGGAAAAATATGTCCTGGCCTTCTCAAATCATCGGGTTTTGTATTTGGGTTTATAGCAACTTGAATTGTCTTTGCCCTGTCTTCAGCAGAAATTCCAGTAGTAACATTATTTTCAGGTCCAGCATCAATTGATATCGTAAAAGCTGTTTGATTTTCATCTGTATTTCTATCTACCATTAATGGTAAATCTAAAGAGTCAAGTTTTTCACCTTGCATGGCTAGGCATATAAGTCCACGTCCTTCGGTAGCCATAAAATTAATTTGCTGTGGAGTTGCAAACTGAGCCGCACATATTAAATCTCCTTCATTTTCTCTTCTCTCATCATCTACAACAATTATGCATTCCCCATTTCTTATAGCTGCCAATGCATCGCTGATAGGGTCAAATTCAATTTTAAAAGAATCATTTATATCCAAAATTGTTCCATTATTTGATTTGGGACTTGTTTCTTTCATTATTCCTATCAATATATAAAAATAGTGTTTTAGTTACCCTAAATTCAACACTTATTAATCCTATCTCAAAGTCTGCCAATTCAAAGAAATGAATGTTGCAATAGTAGGTGCTACAGGTTACGGCGGTATTCAAGCGGTAAATCTTTTAAAGAAAAATAAAAATTACAAAATTTCATTTTTAGGAGGTAATAAAACATCTGGATTAAAATGGAATGATAATTTTCCTTTTATTTATCTTGATAATGATCCTTATATAGAAGAAATTTCAGTTGATAATATTTCAAAAAATGCTGATGTTGCTTTGCTTTGCTTACCAAATGGCTTATCTTCAACATTGACAAGGAAATTATTAGATAAAGGACTTAAAGTTATTGATTTATCTGCTGATTATAGATATAAGTCTTTAGATGAATGGAAAAAAGTATATTCCAAAGAAGCTGCTATTTATAAAAGGAATGATGATGATTTATGTAAAGAAGCAGTTTACGGTCTTCCTGAAATAAATAAAGAAGCCATTTCAAAAGGAAGATTAATTGCCTGCCCAGGATGTTATCCAACATCTGCTCTTATTCCATTGGCTCCTTATCTCTCTCAAGGAATTATTGAAAATGAAGGTATAGTTATTGACTCTAAAAGCGGAACTTCTGGAGGTGGTCGAGAACCAAACCAAAAGCTACTCTTATCAGAATGTGGAGAAGGTCTGTCAGCATATGGATTGATAAACCATAGACATACCTCAGAGATCGAGCAAGTGGCATCATTAATTTCTGGAACTAAAATTGAACTGCTTTTTACACCTCATTTAGTCCCAATCTCAAGGGGTATGCATTCGACTATATATGGGAGATTAAGAGATCCAGGATTAACTTCTGATGACTGCAGGATTCTTCTGGATAATTATTATAGAAATTTTAAAAATATTAAAGTCTTACCTGTAGATACATTCCCATCAACAAAATGGGTTAAAAATACAAACCAAATATTACTTTCTGTTAAAGTTGATAATCGAAATGGAAGAATAATTATATTGTCTGTAATTGATAATTTGTTAAAAGGTCAGACTGGGCAGGCAATTCAAAATTTAAATATTATGAGTGGATTTTCAATGGATGAAGGTCTTGATTTAACTAATAATTTTCCATAAAGTTACTTCTTATCAAAAAACCAGCAAGAGAGATTGAGTGAGGTAAAATTTTATGTTCAAGCATTTGTATTCTTTTGGAAAGTGACTCAATATCATCATCATTTCTAATAGACAATGCAGCTTGCATAATCAGTGATCCACTATCTACCTCCTCTTCAACAAAATGTACGGAACAACCAGTTATTTTTGAACCATTCAATATAGAGTCCTTTATCGCAGAACCACCTTTATATGATGGGAGTAATGAAGGGTGAATATTTATTATCTTATTCTTAAATTTATTAATAAAAAATGGAGTAACAATTTTCATCCAGCCTGCCATAACTACAAGTTCGACATCGTAATGAATTAAAGTATTCACAATTTCTAATTCAAATGCCTCTTTTTGCAGAAAGTCTTTGCCTCTTATAATTTTGTGAGGTATTTTTTTACTTTCAGCTCTCTTTATACAACCTGCATCATCTTTGTTAGTTATTAGAACTCTTATATCTATATCTAATTCTCCTTTTTCTGAGAGATTAATTAATTCCTGAAAGTTTGTTCCTTTCCCAGAAGCAAGTACACCGATTTTTAATTTTGGGGAAAATCTTCTAAATTCAGATATCTCAGGGGAAATTATGTAATTAAATGATCTATCCAAAGTTTTTTATTTTATCCAATGATAAATTCTTATGAAATAAAAAGAACCCTTAATTTCAATTGTTTATATTCAAAAACATATTTATTTGAAGATAATAATTTAAACAAATTTAAATGAATCAAATCTATGTACTATTCGTATAGATATAATTAAATAAAAATAAAAGAAACAAATATATAAAATGAATGGAGATTTAAACTCTTGGGATAAATTTTGTAATTATCTTTGGTTTGATAAAAAATTAAATATTTGGTTAGACATAAGCAAAATTAATTTCACAAGTAAAGAGATAAATAATTTAGAAGATAAATTTGTAGATGTTTTTTCATCAATGAAAGAATTAGAAAATGGTGCAATTTCAAATATTGATGAAAATAGACAAGTTGGACATTATTGGCTTAGAAATCCATCAATTTCACCCTCTTCAAAAATAGCAGAGGAAATTAGAGCAGATATTAATGCAATCTCTGAATTTGGAAAACAAATTTTAAATGGAGATATTAAGAATAAGAATAATAAGCAGTATACTGATGTTCTATGGATAGGAATTGGTGGAAGTGGGTTAGGACCTTTACTTATTACAGAATCACTGCAGAAGTGTTCTAGAGGCTTAAATTTTTCTTATATCGATAATGTTGATCCTTTTTTAATTAGCGAAAAGTTAGAAGAGTTATCTGAAAAATTATCAACAACATTATTTGTAGTAGTAAGCAAATCAGGTGGTACGCCTGAACCTAGAATTGCTATGGAAATTATTAAAAGTCACTGCGAAAAAAATTCTCTTGAATGGAATTCTAATGCTATAGCAATAACTATGAAAGATAGTAAGTTATTTAAAAAAGCCACTTCTGAATATTGGTTAAAAATATTTAATTTGCAAGATTGGGTTGGAGGAAGAACTAGTATTACAAGCTCTGTGGGATTACTTCCATTAGCTCTTATTAATGAAAATATATCTGAATTTATTAAAGGTGCATCATTAATGGATGAAGCCACACGTATAAGTGATTTTAAAAATAATCCAGCAGCACTATTGTCATCAGCATGGTATTTAACTGGTGATGGCACTGGAAAGAGAGATATGGTCGTATTACCTTATAGAGATAGGTTACAGGTATTTAGTAAATATCTTCAGCAATTAGTAATGGAATCATTAGGAAAGAAATTTAATAGGAATGGTGAAGTAGTTAATCAAGGTATTTCCGTTTTTGGTAATAAAGGATCTACAGATCAACATGCTTATGTTCAGCAACTCAGAGATGGTATTGATAATTTCTTTTGTATTTTTATTGAATTATTAGATACTCCATCTACTAATATTTTTGATGATAAAGAGAATCCTAAAGAATATCTTTCTGGTTTTTTGCAAGGAACCAGATCAGCACTCTCTAGTGAAAACAGACAAAGTATCACCATAACATTAGAAAAGTTAAATTGTTTTTCACTAGGTGCCTTAATCGCTTTATTTGAGAGGGCTGTATCCTTCTACGCTGAATTGGTAAATATAAATGCATATGATCAACCTGGAGTTGAAGCTGGGAAGAAAGCAGCCGCAAATATTATTGAGTATCAACAAAAAGTAAGTAATTTATTAGATGCAGGTGGAGAATATTCTATAAATGACATAACATCATTATTTGATAATTCAGTGAGTGAATCTATATTTTTCATACTCCGTGAAATGTGTTTCGGTAATGATAATTATTTGGTTAAGGGCGATTGGTCAAATCCAAATTCATTAGTTATTCAGAAACTAAATTCTTAAACAACAATATTCATAATTTTTCCTTTAACAATAATTATTTTTCTTATTTCCTTATCTTTAGTCCATTTAAGTATGTTAGGTCTTTTGAGAGTCAATTCTTTAATTTGATCTTCATTCATATCATGATTAATGTTTACTTTCTCTCTAACTTTTCCATTCACTTGTATTACTAGTTCATATGAATCTTCCTTTAGTGCCTCGGCATTGAATGAAGGCCAGTGTTCTAAATGCACAGATTTTTTAAATCCTATAAGATGCCATATTTCTTCTGCAATATGAGGTGCAAATGGAGCCAACAAAATACAAAATGTTTTTAAAGCATCAATTTTTAAATTATTGTTTACGTCATTAATGGAATTTGATAATGAATTATAAAACTTCATTAGTTCTGAAATAGCAGTATTAAATTGGTTATTTAATATGTCATTTGAGATTTCTTTTATAGCGATATTCATTGACTTTATTAAACTTTTTTCTTTATCTGGATAGGAATTAGATTTAATATTTACATTTTTTGCACAATTTATATAAAGCTTCCAAATCCTGCTTAAAAATCTAAATTGTCCTTCAACATCTGTATCTCCCCATTCCAAATCTTTTTCTGGCGGTGCTTTAAATAATATAAACATTCTTGCGGTATCTGCTCCATATTTTTTAATTACTGATTCAGGGTCTATTCCATTATATTTTGACTTAGACATCTTCTCGAAAAGAATTTCGAGTTTGGTATTGTCAATTGGATCTGTAGGATTTGATAAGTCATTAATATCGGAAGGAGAAACATATTTACCCGTTTTATTGTTTTTATAGGCTGCAGCTTGAACCATACCTTGAGTTAATAGTTTTTTAAAAGGTTCATCAATTTCAAATAGTTGATTATCCCGCAAAGCTTTAGTGAAAAATCTTGCATATAACAAATGCAATATTGCATGCTCTACTCCTCCAACATATTGATCTACAGGTAACCACTTATTAATTTCAATCTTTTCAAATGGCTTATTTGGACATTTTGAAGATGGATATCTTAAAAAATACCATGATGAACACATAAAAGTGTCCATAGTATCAGTTTCTTTTTTTGCTGCTATTCCACATTTTGGACATGTTGTATTTACCCAATTCTTATTATCACCTAAAGCATTAATTTTGTTTGCAGAGATATCTATATCTTTTGGTAATGCAACAGGTAATTCAGATTGATTTAAAGGAACAGATCCACATTTTTTGCAATTAACGATAGGAATCGGACATCCCCAATATCTTTGTCTAGATATTAACCAATCTCTTAAACGATATTGTGTCTTATTTTCAGCCCATCTATTATTTACGCCCTCCTCTGAAATTTTTAATTTAGCAATAGTATTTGCTACTCCATCGTATTGATTTGAATTAATAAGATATCCATTTTCCACATAAGCTTCATCAAGCTCTTTATTCTGTTCACTTTTATCTTTTATTATTACCTGTTTAATATCAATATTATTTTTCTTGGCAAATTCAAAATCTCTTAGATCATGAGCAGGCACGCCCATAACAGCACCTGTACCGTATTCATCGAGAACATAACTTGCCACCCAAATAGGAATAGGTTCAGAATTAACTGGATTTATTGCTATTAAGCTAGTTTTTATTCCAATTTTTTCAAGTTCATTATTTTTATTTTTTTTCAGATATTTTTTAAGATTTTCTATATGTTGTATGGTTTCTTGATCAGAAATATTTTTAATTAATGAATGATTAACAGAAATTGCTAAATAAGTAACTCCAAATAAAGTATCTGGCCTTGTTGTAAATACAGTTAATTTCTTTTCTGGGTGGGTATTGATATTGAAATTAATATTTGTACCAATTGACTTTCCAATCCAATTATCTTGCATTATTTTCACTCTTTCTGGCCAGTTATCTAATTTTTCTAAATCCTTCAATAGCTCATCCGCATAATTAGTAATCCTTAAAAACCATTGCTTTAATAATTTTTTTTCAACTATTGCCCCAGATCTCCAAGATTTACCCTCTGAATCAACTTGTTCATTCGCTAAGACTGTATTATCTATTGGATCCCAATTAACTTCTGATTCCTTTTGATATACAAGACCTGCCTTGTATAACTCTAAAAATAGATATTGTGTCCAAACATAGTAATTTTCATCACAGGTTGCAAATTCTCTATCCCAATCAACTGATAGTCCCAAAAGCTTTAATTGTGACTTCATATGAGAAATATTTTTTTTAGTCCAGACACTTGGACTAATTCCTCTTTCAATCGCTGCATTCTCAGCAGGTAAACCAAAAGCGTCCCAACCCATTGGATGTAAAACAGATTTGCCCTTAAATCTTTGGAACCTAGCTATTAAGTCTGTAATAACATAATTCCTAACATGTCCCATATGAAGATTACCTGAAGGGTAGGGAAACATTGATAAGGCATAAAATTTATCGCTATTGTCAGTTAATTCATCGGTTTTGTATAAATTGTTTTCTGTCCATATTGACTGCCATTTTTTTTCTATTTCAGATGGATTATATAAATTGGTATCAGTCTCATATTGTTGATCGGGAGAAATCACTTAATTTTTATTTGTTAAATTATTATTTTAATATCCATTGTATAAAATAGAAATAGATTGTTAAAAGGAATAATTTATAATTAAAATTTAAAATATATTATCTACCAATGAAAAATATAACTTTTGAAAAATATCAAGGTAACGGAAATGATTTCGTAGTAATTGATTCTAGAGGAAATGATTTATATAAAAATTACAAGACAAATAAAATATTTGATATAAAACAAATTTGCAACAGGCAATTTGGTATTGGAGCAGATGGTGTGATTTTTATAGAAGAACCTAAAGAAGATAATTATGCAAAAATGATAATCTTTAATTCTGATGGTTCTGAAGCACAAATGTGTGGAAACGGAATTAGGTGTTTAGTTGAGTATCTCCACCTAAATGATTCAATGAATAATAAAAATATAGAATATAAAATTGAGACTAAAGCAGGTTTAAAAATCGCAAAATATATAAATGATGAAATTACAGTAAAAATGGGAGTTCCAATTTTAGAATGTCAAAATATTCCAACAACAATTGAAAAAAAAATAAATTCAATTCCTTCACACGAATTTATTGAGAAAGATTTTAATAATATGGGTTATGCCGTAGGAATGGGCAATCCTCATTTAATATTCTTTGTAAAAGACATAGAGTCAATTATTCTTTCCAGACTTGGTCCTATACTAGAAAAAAATGAATTATTTCCTGAAAAAACTAATGTGCATTTTTGTCAAATTTTAAATAGAGATAATATCAAAGTAAAAGTATGGGAAAGGGGTGCAGGACCAACCTTAGCTTGTGGAACAGGTGCCTGTGCTATTCATGTAGCAGCTTATAAATTAGGCCTTTGTAATTCACAAACCATAGTAACTTTACCAGGAGGTAATCTTAAAATTGATTGGTCAAAAGACGATTGTGAAGTCATGATGACCGGTAATGCTAAAAAGGTTTTCTCAGGATCAATGCTAGTAAATTAATGGAAAATAATTTTATCTATTTAGATAATGCATCCACAACTCCATTATCTGAGAATGTTTTAAATATAATAAATTCAACTTATAGGGATTATTGGCATAACCCTTCATCTACATATGAGTTAGGGATAAAATGCTCTACATATCTTGAAAAAATTAGATCTAAAATTGCTTGTATATTTGAAGCAGATCCAGAGGATATAATTTTTACATCTGGTTCTTCGGAATCGACATATATTGTATTTGATAATATTTATGAGAAATTTAAAAATGGTAGAGTTGTAATTTCAAATGTTGAACATCAAGCAACAACTATTTGTGCTAATAAACTAAGAAAACAAAATTGGGATATTTACGAATGGACGGTAAATAATGATGGAATTTTAAATATTTCTAATATCGAAAAATTTTTAAACAATAATACTAAGCTTGTATCAATTATTTGGGGACAAAGTGAAATTGGGACAATACAACCTGTCCAATTTATTGGTTCCAAATGTGAAGAATTAAATATAATGTTTCATTTAGATGGAACTCAAATATTAAGTAATGGAATATTCAGTTGGAAAGATCTTAAATGTGATTTTTTAAGTCTATCCGCTCATAAATTTGGAGGTCCAAAAGGGATCGGTATTCTTTTAACAAAAGAAAAGTCTAGACAAATTTTAAAAAATAATGACATATCACTTACTCAGGAATTTTCAATTAGACAAGGTACACAAGCTTTGCCATTAATCGCTGGAATGTATGAATCACTAAAGAATATTGAAGGAAAAATAAAACTATATGATTACATAACTGAATTTCCTTCTAATAATATTAATAAACTTAAAAATTATTTTTTTCAAAAAATTAAAGATAATAATCATATAAAGATTACCGGTAGTATTAACCATAGACTGCCCAGTCATATTTCTTTTCTACTATTAAATAAAATATTTGAGCCTATTAGGGCCTATAAGATTGTTAATTTTATGTCAGAAAATAAAATAGCCATAAGTAGTGGAAGTGCTTGTTCAAGCTCATCTGGGAAACCTAGCTCAACACTTAAAAATATTGGTTTAAAAGATGATGAACTATATTCAAATATTCGTGTTACTTTAGGTTCAATAAACAATAAGTCAGAAATAGATAAATTTTTAGAACTTATTCAAATATGTATTGACAAATTTTAATGGAAACCAATTACAGACTACCTAAAGATTTAAATGAATCTCTTAAGAATATGGAGGATGCAATTATTCCAAGTTTATTAGATTCAAATAAAAGATTTACTATTGAATTTAATTTTGAAGGATTGAAGTTTAACAGAATTGGAATAACTATCTACAAGATATTGTCTAAAAATAATAATGTATTCATAACATTTGCTGATCAAGGTGCTGTGGCTTTGGCTCAAAGAGACTATCCAGATATCAAAGATAAAATCTTTACTTTTAAATCATTTAATGAATCAAATAATATAAATAATATTGATAGTGCAATGATATCCATACTACCTCAGCCATATGATTTCGATTCATTTGAACCAATGTCTGATAATTATCAAGGTACGCATTATTCATTAAATCCAAAATTTGAAGATGCCAATATTGGTATAGGAAGTGTTATTAGAGAGCGACGTAAAAACTTTGTCAAAACATGGAATAATATTTATTTTCTGCAGCCTTTAAATAAAGCTGCTCTCATGCATATTTATCCAAATAACTGGTTGCTTTTCAAAGAAGAAAATAATAGATATTTTTTTAAAAAAGAATTTGAAATTAAACCCGACAATGAATCTATTTTTGTAAATTTATAGGTTGAATGTGAAAAAAAATATATATTCATTTTTCTTTATTGTTCTTGTATTAGTAACATCTCCTTTCTTAATAAGATATTTAATAGCAAATCAGAAAATAACTATTTTAAATAGTATTTATTTTAATTTCCCGGGAATAATTACTAAAAACAAAATATGTCCTACTTATGATGCTTTATTGAATCAAACGCTTGATAATTCTTTTAGTGTATCAATTATTAATAATAAAGGGGAAATAATAAGTTCCTACAATGAGGATGTTCCAAGGTTGCCAGCATCTAACCAAAAATTATTCTCATCAGCTTATGTTTTAAGTAAATATAAACTAAATAATAATTTAAAAACTTCCTTATTTAAAAATAAAAACGATTATTATTTACACGGTCAAGGTGATCCAGATCTTAATTATGAAAATATAATCGAACTAATTTCAAATGTTAAAGAAAATAAAATTATTAACTTTAATATTATAGAAATTGATTCGAAATTATATTGGCCTAATGGTTGGACAAATACTGATAAACTTTACGAATATGGATCTCCAATTACATCTCTTGCAATAGAAAGTAATCACAATAAATATAATGATATTTATGCATTAAAAAATTTTATTAAAAATTATTTAAAAAATAAATTTCCAAATTCAAAAATATATATAAATTTTTTTGATTCAGAAAAAACTTTTTATTTAAAAAATTTTAAAGAGATAAATAAAGTATATTCAACTCCAATTCTTTCATTATTAACTCTAACAAATTCTGAAAGCCATAATTTTACGGCTGAATCTCTTTTTAAAAATGCCTCAAATACATGGAACGATAATAACTATATAAAATTGAAAAGATGGCTTGAAAATAAAGGCCTCCCAGCAACTAATGCATACTTTGCAGATGCTAGTGGATTGTCTCGAAAAAATAGAATTACAACAAAGTTAGTTGTATTGTTTTTAGATAAAATGAGATATTCTAATGATTTTAATGCTTATCAATCTACACTTTCAATTACGGGAGTGAGAGGAACGTTAGCTAAAAGATTTGTAAATAGTGAATTGTCTGGAAAGTTTTTTGGCAAAACTGGGACTCTTTCGAATGTCTTTGCATTATCTGGCTTTTTATATAAAAATGATAAGCCAATAATTATAAGCATTATCCAAAATTCTAATAAAATTGATAAAGAAAAAGCTTTTAATTTATTACGTGATCTTTATTACTTGAGATCCTGTTAAAAAAATATTATTTAAAATAATCTTTTAAATCCTTCTCAACAGAGGGGGGTACCATGTGATTAATTTCACCACCAAATTTTGCAACTTCTTTTACTAAAGAACTACTAAGAAAACTATAATTTGTATTTGTCGATAAAAATATAGTTTCAATATCATTATTAAGTGATTTATTTGTATGAGCAATCTGTAGTTCATACTCAAAATCACTCATTGCTCTTAAGCCTCTAAGAATAAGATTAGCTTTTAGATCATTTGCACAATCAACAGTTAGACCAGAATAAGAAATAACTTCAATATTAGGTAAATGAGAAAGAGAATTTTTTATTTGTATTATTCTTCTTTCAAGATTAAATGTTGGTGTTTTAGAGGTATTTTCTAAAACAGCAACTACTAGTTTGCCAAATATTTTTTCAGCCCTTTCTATTAAATCAAGATGCCCATTTGTTAAAGGATCAAATGTACCTGGATAAAGAATTTTCATGAATTTATTATGATCGAATAAGAAATTTAGTTAAAATAATATTATTAGTTAAATCAATTATGACATTAAATCTAGAAGCAAAAAAAATCTTATTAAGAAAAATACCTCACGGATTATTTATTTGTGGTGTTAGAGACGAGGATAAAAATGAAGTGAATGGATTTACTGCAAGTTGGGTGACTCAAGGTTCTTTCACCCCACCATTAGTTGTAATGGCTGTTAGAGCAGAGGGTTCTAGTCATGAAATAATAAAGTCAACCAATAAGTTCTCATTAAATGTGCTCAAAAGTGATCAAAAGGATCTAGCGGCTGTTTTCTTTAAACCTCAAAAAGCATTAGGAGGTAGATTTGAATCTGTTGAATTTAATTTAGGTGAGCTTGGATTGCCTATTTTAGTTGATAGTGTTGGAGGTGTTGAATGTAATGTTGTTGGAAGTGTTATGCATGGAGACCATACCGTTTTTGTAGGAGAGGTGCAATCTGCTTATCTGAATAATGATGTTGACTCACTAAATTTATCTTCAACTGGCTGGAACTATGGAGGTTAACCACTATAAATGAGTAATTCCTCTATCGAAAAAATAAATAACAAATATAATTTTAAAATTGAATATAAATTAATTAATAATAAGGAGTTATTAAAATCAAGATTATCCGAAATTCCAAAGTCATCTGGTTGTTATCTTTTTAAAGATATTGATAATAACCTACTTTATATCGGTAAATCTAAAAAACTACGCAGTAGAGTAAGTAGTTATTTCAATAATTATTCAGATTTAACTCCCCGATTAAGTTTGATGGTCCGTCAAATAACTGAAATAGAAATAATAGTCACAGATAGCGAATATGAAGCATTAAATTTAGAGTCAAATTTAATTAAAACAAACAAACCATATTTTAATATTCTTTTAAAAGATGATAAGAAATATCCATATCTTTGTATAACTTGGAGTGAAAAATATCCTCGAATATTTATTACAAGAAGAAGAAGAAATAGAAATAATTTAGATAGATATTATGGACCTTATGTTGATGTTGGATTATTAAGGAGAACATTATTTACGATAAAAAAAATATTTCCACTTAGACAAAGACCAAGGCCAGTCTATAAAGATAGAACTTGTTTGAATTATTCAATAGGAAGATGTCCAGGTGTTTGCCAAGAAGTTATATCATCTGACGATTATAAAAAAATAATGAAACAAGTATCTATGATATTTCAGGGAAGAAATGATGACTTAGAAATATTTTTACAAAAAAAAATGCTTCAATTTTCAAATGATTTAGATTATGAGAATGCAGCAAAAATAAGAGACCAAATTTCAGGTTTAAAATTATTAACTGAATCACAAAAAATATCAATACCAGATTCTTCAATTAATAGAGATATCTTTGGAATAGTTTCAGAAAAAAATGTAGCTAGTATACAAATTTTCCAAATGAGATCAGGTAAGCTCATTGGGAGAATTGGCTATAGTCAAAAATTAAATAATGAAGATGAAAATCTTATTTTACAAAAGATATTAGAAGAGCATTATATGAATGTTGAACCTGTAGAAATACCATCAGAAATTCTTATTCAATATAACCTTCCAAAACAAGCAACCATAGAGGATTGGTTAACGGAGCTAAGAAAAAAGAAAGTAAAAATCCTAATCCCAAAAAGAAATAAAAAACATGAAACTGTAGAAATGGTTTTAAAAAATGCAAAATTGGAATTAGATAGAATATTAAATGGGATACAAGATAATGAATCATCAATTGAGGATCTTGCCCAAATACTTGAATTAAGCGAACAACCTAAAAGAATTGAAGGCTATGATATAAGCCATATTCAAGGTAGTGACCCTGTAGCATCACAAGTCGTTTTTATTGATGGGGTTCCTTCTAAACAGCATTATAGGAAATATAAAATTAAAGATCCAAACGTTTCTATAGGACATAGTGATGATTTTGCTTCGATATATGAAGTAATACAAAGAAGGTTTAAAAAATGGTCAAGATTTAAAGAAAGCGGAGGGGATTTTTCAATATTAAATGATAAAACGAACAGTAAATTAGACAATGAACTTCTATCAGATTGGCCTGATTTAATAATGATTGATGGAGGAAAAGGACAGTTAAATGCAGCTATTAAAGCATTAAAAGAATTAAATCTTGAGGAAGAAGTAACTATATGTTCATTGGCAAAAAAAAATGAAGAAATATTTATTCCAGGATTTACTAAGTCTCTTGATACTGATGAAAATCAAAAAGGAGTTCTTCTATTAAGAAGGGTAAGAGATGAAGCACATAGATTTGCATTATCTTTTCATAGAGACAAAAGATCTAAAAGAATGAATAGATCTCAATTGTCCCAAATCAGTGGATTAGGACCATCAAGAATAAGAGAATTGCTTGAGCATTTCAAATCAATAGACGCGATAAGAATAGCTAGTAAGGAGGATTTATCAAAAGTTAAAGGACTTGGAAAAAATTCAGTTAATGATATATATGAATATTTTAACGAGTTATAAATATTAATTAAATTTTGAAAAATAGATTTCTTGATATTGTTAAATATAACTATATTAAAAACATATATTTTTAAATTAATCTAGTAATTTGGCAGCTGAAGCATATCTCTGGTTTAAATCACTTCACATTATTGGTATAATCGTTTGGTTTGCGGGACTTTTTTATTTAGTAAGACTTTTTATATATCATGAAGAATCTAAAAATATGGATAATGAATTAAAAATTGCCTTTAATAAACAATACACCTTGATGGAAAAAAGGCTTGCGAATATAATCACAACACCCGGGATGATATTAGCTTTAAGTATGGCTATTTGCATGGTTATTATGCAACCAAGTTGGTTAAGTGAGAAGTGGTTGCAAATTAAAATTTCTTTTGTTTTGGGATTAGTAATTTATCATTCTTATTGTTATAAAATAATGTATTCATTACAAAATGGTACTTCAACCATTTCAGCAAAAAGCCTTAGATTATTAAATGAATTGCCTACTTTATTATTATTTATAATTGTACTTTTAGTTATTTTTAAAAATAATTTTCCAACTAGTATTGCTACATGGAGCGTAGTTGGACTAATTATTTTCATGTTGGCTTCAATTCAATTATATGCAAAGATTAGAAAGAAAAATGAGAATTCATTAAGTAATGAATAGGGAAGACTTAGTAAAATTAACTTCCAATATTAATAAAAATAGTTGTCCTAATAATATTAATTTTCACTGTCATACAAAATTTAGTGATGGGAGTTTAGAACCATATGAACTTTTAGATCAAGCTTATAAAAATAACTTGAAATTTTTATCAATAACCGATCATCATACAATTAAAGCTCATGAATATATAAAAAAAAATAATATACTCAAAAATTATCCTAAAGATTCCTTTACATTAATTTCGGGAATAGAAATTAATTGTTTGATTTTAGGATGTTTAGTACATGTAATTGGATTGGGAATAGATATAAAAAGTAAATACCTAAATCCCTACATCCTTGGAGAGTCTCCAATAGGTAATGATTTAAATATTAAATCAGTTATAAAAGCAATAAATTTAGCTGGTGGTTTATCATTTCTTGCACATCCAGCGAGATACAGGATTCCCTTTTATAAATTAATTCCAGAGGCCAAAATACAAGGTATTGATGGAATAGAGGTTTGGTACGATTATGAACTTAATGAAGTATGGAATCCTAGTTTATTTGTATGTTCAGAAATAGATAAATTAGCAGATAAATATTCAATGCTAAAAACATGCGGAACAGATAGTCATGGACTTTCGCTATTAGGTAGATAATTTAGAATTCATTTTTTTCAATTATTGAATCAGTATTAATAATTATGTTCTTTAAATTTTCAATGACATCTGATGAACAATTATTCCACATTTTTCTATTTACAATTTCAAGAAATCTTTGTGCAATATCTCTTAAAGCCCATGGATTATTCTCTAGAAAGAAATTCCTAAGATCCAGATCACATAACCATGATTTATAAACTTCCTCATAACACCAATCTGAGACTACTTCAGTAGAAGCATCAAAAGCATATAAGTAATCTAGTGTAGCTGAAAATTCAAACGCTCCTTTATAACCATTATCCTTCATTCCATTTATCCATTTAGGGTTAAGTATTCTTGATATAACAACTTTATTAATTTCATCTTGTAATTTTGAAATTTTGGATAATCCAAATTTTGATAAATCACCATGATACATTTCAGGAAATTTACCGCTCAATTTTTTTACTGCTGAAGATAAGCCACCCTGAAACTGATAATAATCATCAGAATCTAAAATATCATGTTCCTTATTATCTTGGTTATGAACAACTAACTGAACATTTTTAAGAGCATTTTCTAATGATTTTTTATCCTCTATAGGTTCAAGATTATCACTGTAAATCCACTTACTCCAATTAAGAAAAGATTCTCCAAAATCATCAATATTTTCCCAATTAGAATTAGAAATTAGTTCTTGTAGTCCAGCTCCATATGAACCTGGCGCTGAACCAAATATACGATTAATTGAATCACCATCCCTTAATGCCCCAGCAAGAGGGTTAAATTTATCATCCTCATTAAGATTAGAAACAAGATTTATTGCTTTAGAAGTTAATTTAACTAACTGTGGAAATGCATCTCTAAACATTCCTGAAATCCTTAAAGTAACATCAACCCTTGGTCTTTCGAGAACAGATAAAGGAATGATTTCTAGATCTACTACTCTTCTTGAGGGCCCATCCCAAATAGGCTGTACTCCTAATAAATATAGTATTTGACAAATGTCTTCACCACCATTTCTCATTGTGGATGTTGCCCATACAGATATTGCTATATTTTTTAAATCTTCTCCATTATCTTGTTTGTATAAATCAAGTATTTGTGAGGCGGATTGACAACCAACACTCCATGCTGATTCAGTTGGCAGACCTCTCGAATCAACTGAAAAGAAATTTTTACCAGTGGGTAAAGCTTCAGTTTTACCTCTCGTAGGGGCTCCAGATGGACCACTTTTTACATATTGTCCATTTAACGAATTAATAAATGATAATTTCTCATTATATGAAGAATTAATGATTGGATATAGAATCTCATTTTTTAATAATAAAAAATACTTATTATGTTTTTTTTCATTAAAGAAATAGTCTATTATTTTCTGATTTTTATATTTCTCAAGATTTTTTATATTGGTATTCTTTTTGTAAAAAAACAAATATATTAAATACTTTGCTTGTTGTTCCAAAAAATCAATAGCCATTCTAAAGTTTAAAATGTTTTTGTTGGAAAAAGTCAATAATATTTTTTTATCCTTTTCACTTAACTTTTGATCATATATATTTGTCCAAGGATCCAAATCTAGTTTTAAATGTTTTGCTATATATTGAACAATCCCAATTCTATTGGCATTTGGCACTCTAGCGACACACAAGAATAAATTTATTTCATTAATGTCATTCTGCCTATTACCAAAAATATGCAAACCTGTCCTAATTTGAGATTCTTTAATTTTGCAAAGAAAAGAATCAATCTCTTCAATTTGATTATTTTTATTATTTAAAGTGATTTCGTTAAAATCTTTTTTAATTAATTCAAAAATGGCTTTTTCTATAATTTCGATCCGATTAGAATTTAATAATTTTGCTTCAAAATATTCTTCTAAATAATTTTCTAATATTGAATATTTTCCATATAATTCTGACCTATCCAAAGGAGGGGTTAAATGATCAATAATTGTTGCAGCAGTTCTTCTTTTAGCTTGGGATCCTTCCCCAGGATCATTTACGATAAAAGGATATATGTTTGGTATTGCTGGACAAATAATATTTGGAAAACATTTATTACTGAGACCTATAGATTTGCCAGGTAACCATTCAACAGTCCCATGTTTACCAATATGGCAAATAGCATTTGCGTTAAAAACTTTTTCAATCCAAAAATAATGTGCTAAATATCTATGGGGAGGTGGAAGATCGGGAGAATGAATATCTCTATCAGTGAAAGAGTCATAACCTCGTTGAGGTTGAATCAATAATGTTATTTTTCCAAATCTAATACCATTTATTGAGAAGCCTTCATTATCAAGATCGATCGCTTCTGATGGTTTACCCCAACGGTTAACAATAATATTTTTTGGTTCAAGTTCTAAATAATTCCAATATTTTAAATATTCACTAAGTGGTAAGTAATCTAATGGTTTATTATTTTGAGATTCAATATCATTAGTTCTAGTTTTTATAAGTATTGACATTAATTCCGAAGAATCTTGAGGATAATTACAAGATCCAAGATCATAACCTTCTTCTTTTAACCAGTTAAGAATATTTATTATCGAAGATGGTGTATTAAGACCAACACCATTACCGATTCTTCCATTCTTTACTGGATAATTACTTATTATTAAACAAATTTTTTTTTCAAAATTATTAAGTTGTTGAAGTTTCACATAATTTGTTGCGAATTTTGAAATCCATTTAATACCTACTTGATCAGCTTTGTAACTGGTTATTTCACTGTAGAGTGTATTTTTTTTAGAAATTATTTCTTTAAATGCTGAAGGACAGGTAGTAATCCTTCCATCAAATTCAGGAATAATTATTTGCATCAATAAATCAGATGAATTCATTCCAATGGATGAATTTAACCAATTTTTTCTTGATCTATTTGAAGAGAGAAGCTGTAAAATTGGAATTTTAAGAGAAGTAAAAATATTTGTAGAATTTTCAATTAATTCGTTATTTTTGATTTGAGATGAAGAAAATGAAGTTGTGGTAATTATTAATTTAATATCTTCCTTTTTAAAAATTTCTATTAATTTCTTTTGAATAATATGATCTTTTAGTGTTGAAATAAATAACGTTTTAGGCGATAGTCCGCTTCTTCGTAACTGCAAGTTAAGTTTTTCGTTTACTTCAATTTCATTAGCCAAAAAAAGTGATTTATAGGATATTATTCCAATCTTTTCTCCTTTTTCAATTTTCCAATCATATAAATAAGGATCTGGATAAAAACTAATATTCAAAAACTCATCAGGAATTAATGTTTCATTTACCTTTAGATAATTTAAACAATTAAGAAATTTTCTATAATTCTCCATTCCTCCCGATCTTAGTAATCTAGAAATATTTAATGCAATATTTTTATCTATACTACTTATTTCACTTAAGGACACTTCCTGATCAACGGTACCTGATAGGATTACTAACTTCCTTTTTTTATTGACTGCTTGCCAATTTAAAAGTTGTTCAATTCCATAGTTCCATGTACCTTTATCGCCAAAAATTCTTAGTATGACAACTTTTGCATAATTAATTGTTTTTAATAAATAATTATCTATTTGAGCTGAGGAATTTAAATTAGAAATTTCTAAAGCTCTTATATTATTATTTAATGAAGCAAATTCTTTTTCTAACAATAATTTTGATATGAGATTTAAATCAGCTTTTACACTTGTTATAAAAATAAAATCTGCCGCTGGTTGCTCAATTAAATCATCATTATTCTTTTCATTTCCTGCTACATTTAATATCCTGTGCATTTTTATATATAAATAAGGTTTAGAATACGTAAGTAGGATAAAACAAGTTTACCTTAATTAAATAAATTGAATATGCATGAATTTCTTCCATACGCCTGGTTCGAAGGTAAATGTATTCCATTTAAAGAAGCAAAAATATCAATAGCTACTCATGCACTACATTATGGTACTGCTGCATTTGGAGGAATGCGAGCGATACCTAACCCTACAAATAAAGAAGAATTCCTTTTATTTAGAACTGATAAACACATAAAAAGATTATCTCAAAGTGCAAAATTACTCTTAACTGATATATCTGAAGAATATATTTTTAAAGCCTTAGAGGAAGTTATAAAAAGAAATAAGCCACAAAAACCTATTTATATTAGACCATTCGTATATACAAGCGATTTAGGTATAGCTCCAAGGTTACACAATATTGAAACAGATTTCTTTATGTATTGTATTGAACTAGGAGATTATCTATCCCCAGATGGGGTTTCATGTAGAATGAGTAGTTGGACTAGACAAGAAGATAGATCTCTCCCATTGAGAGGAAAAATAAGTGGAGCTTATATTACTAGTTCATTAGCTAAAACAGAAGCTAGTTTATCGGGTTTTGATGAAGCCCTGCTATTAAATTCAAGTGGTAAGGTAAGCGAAGCTAGTGGTATGAATTTATTTATTGTAAGGAATGGAGACTTAATCACTCCTGGTGTTGATCAAGATATCCTTGAGGGTATTACTAGAGCTAGTGTAATTGAATTAGCAAAATCATTTGGAATAAATGTAATTGAAAGGCCTGTTGATAAAACAGAATTATTAATAGCAGATGAAGTTTTTCTAACTGGTACAGCAGCAAAAATTACACCAGTTAAAAAAATTGAATCAAGTGAATTAAATGGTGACAGACCAATAATGAATAAATTAAAAAGTAAGCTTATAGAAATAACAGAAGGTCGTTCTCAAGACTATGATAATTGGGTAACAAGAATTTCTCTAAAATAATTTTCACCTAAAAATGGAATCTTTCAGAACCTATCTAAATAGAGATGAAAAGCCATTAATAATTTTTGACGGAGGTACTGGAACATCATTTCAGAACTTAAATCTTACAGCAGACGACTTTGGAGGAAAAGAATTAGAGGGTTGTAATGAAAACCTTGTTTTATCCTCACCAAAGATAGTTGAAAAGGTCCATAATTCATTCTTAGAAGCAGGTTGTCATGTTATAGAAACTAATACTTTTGGTGCCTCATCAATAGTTCTTGATGAATATGATATTAAGAATAAGGCATATGAGATAAATAAAAATGCTGCACTAATAGCAAAAAAAGCTGCTGCAAAATATACATCAGTTGATAAGCCAAGGTTTGTTGCTGGTTCAATTGGACCAACAACTAAATTACCCACATTAGGACATATAAATTTTGATGAATTAAAGGAATCATATAAAGAACAGATATATGGTCTTACGGATGGAGGAGTTGATCTACTTTTAATTGAAACTTGTCAAGATGTATTGCAAATAAAATCTGCCTTATTAGCTTCTAAAGAAGTACTTGATAGTAAAAATATAGATATACCTATAATGGTATCTATAACAATGGAAACAACAGGTACTATGCTTGTTGGATCTGACATTGCCTCTGCATTAACAATATTAGAGCCGTTTAATATAGATATCCTTGGACTAAATTGTGCTACTGGTCCAGAACAAATGAAAGAACATATTAAATATTTGTCTGAAAATTCTCCCTTCGCTATAAGCTGTATTCCCAACGCAGGACTTCCTGAAAATATTGGCGGTGTTGCTCACTACAGATTAAAGCCAATAGAATTAAAGATGCAGTTAATGAATTTTATATATGACTTTAATGTTCAATTAATAGGTGGATGTTGTGGGACAACACCCGAACATATTAAATATCTTTCTTCAATAATCGATGAA
Organism: Prochlorococcus sp. MIT 1304; assembly: GCF_047305015.1. Classification (NCBI taxonomy): domain Bacteria; kingdom Bacillati; phylum Cyanobacteriota; class Cyanophyceae; order Synechococcales; family Prochlorococcaceae; genus Prochlorococcus; species Prochlorococcus sp. MIT 1304. The sequence continues at coordinate 1,353,395 of NZ_CP138974.1, forward strand.
ATTATTGATAAAGAAATGCCAAATAAAAATGGTAAGAACAATTTAAGTGGCTATATTCCTTCTGCATCATCAATATATAATTCTGTACCGTACAAACAAGACAATTCTATTTTGATTGTAGGCGAAAGATTAAATGCAAGTGGATCTAAAAAGGTAAGGGAGTTGTTAAATAACGATGATTGGGATGGACTAGTATCAATTGCCAAGCAACAACAAAAAGAAAATGCACACGTTCTTGATGTGAATGTTGATTATGTAGGGAGAGACGGAGTGAAAGATATGAAAGAAATAACATCAAGACTTGTTACCAATATAAATTTGCCATTAATGATTGACTCTACAGATGCTGACAAAATGGAAAGTGGATTAAAGTCAGCTGGTGGTAAATGTATTATAAATTCAACCAATTACGAAGACGGTAATGAAAGGTTTGATCAAGTTCTTAATTTAGCCTTGGGGTATGGTTCAGGTCTTGTTGTAGGAACTATTGATGAAGATGGAATGGCAAGGAATGCAGATAAAAAATATGACATTGCTAAACGAGCAATTAATAGAACCAGGGAATGCGGTTTGTCTGATTATGAGCTCTTTTTTGATCCATTAGCTCTTCCAATATCTACTGGGATAGAAGAAGATAGATTAAATGCTAAAGAAACAATTACTGCTATATCAAAAATTCGTGAAAATTTTCCTGAGATTCACATCATACTTGGGATATCAAACATTAGTTTTGGTCTTTCACCATTATCCAGAATTAATCTAAATTCAATATTTTTAGATGAATGCATTAAAGCAGGATTGGATTCTGCTATCATCGCACCAAATAAAATTTTGCCATTATCAAAAATTTCTGAAGAAACCAAAAAGCTTTGTTTAGATTTGATATATGACAAAAGAAAATTTGAAGATGATATTTGTATTTATGATCCATTAGTAGAATTAACAAAAGCTTTTCAAGATTTATCTATTCAAGATTTCAAAAAAGCATCTTCAGAAAATAAAAACCTAACTCTGGAAGAAAGCCTAAAAAACCATATTATTGATGGAGAGAAAATAGGTTTAGAGGATCAACTAAATAAAGCTTTAAAAAAATATAAACCTCTAGAAATAATTAATACCTTTCTACTAGATGGGATGAAAGTTGTAGGTGATTTATTTGGCTCAGGTCAAATGCAATTGCCATTTGTACTCCAATCCGCCGAAACAATGAAATTTGCCGTTTCAATTTTAGAACCACATATGGAAACTGTAGAAGAAAACATATCAAATGGAAAACTCTTAATTGCAACAGTCAAAGGCGATGTTCATGATATAGGAAAAAATTTGGTTGACATAATACTTACAAATAATGGTTATGAAGTAATAAATCTTGGAATAAAGCAAGATGTTTCAGCAATTATAGATGCACAAAAAAAGCACAATGCAGATTGCATCGCTATGAGCGGATTACTTGTTAAATCAACAGCTTTTATGAAAGATAATTTAGAAGCTTTTAACAATCAAGATATTAGTGTACCAGTAATATTAGGAGGTGCAGCCTTAACCCCAAAATTTGTAAATGAGGACTGCAGCCAAATATATAAAGGGAAAATTTTATACGGAAAAGATGCGTTCACTGATCTTAAATTCATGAATGAATATATGGACAATAAAAAAAAGGGTAATTGGTCAAATACAGAGGGATTCATCAACAATGAGGGAATAGATATTAATTTAGCCTCATCAAAGTCCAACTCTCAAGCTGTTAAAAAATCAATATCTATAGATATAGAGACTTCTAAATTTAATTTAAAAGAAAATTTTATAAGATCTAAATTTATAAATGAAGAAGAACCAATTCAAGCTCCTTTCTTGGGAACGAAAGTCTTGAACGAGATTGATATAGATTTAAATAAGTTAATTTTTTATTTAGATACAAAAGCTCTATTTAGCGGACAATGGCAAATAAAAAAAGGAAAAAACCAAAGCGTAGATGAATACAATAACTATTTGGATTCATATGCTAAACCATTGCTAGATAGATGGTTAGAGACAATTGTAGAAAAAAAACTTATTTCACCCAAAGCAGTTTATGGATATTTCAGATGCGGTAGAAAAGATAATAGTATTTTCTTATTTGATGATAAATCATTAAATAAAATTTCCGAATTTAATTTCCCAAGACAAAAATCTGGGAATAATTTATGCATAGCTGATTTTTATTGTGATTTGAAAAAGGATAAACCGATAGATATATTTCCTATGCAGGCAGTAACGATGGGCGATATTGCCAGTGAATATTCTCAAAAATTATTTAAAGAAGATAAGTATAGCGATTATTTATTATTCCATGGACTTACAGTGCAATTAGCAGAAGCTCTAGCTGAGTATGTCCATGCATTAATTCGTATTGAATGTGGTTTTAGGACTGAAGAACCAGACAAAAATAGAGAAATACTAGCTCAAAAATATAGAGGAGCTAGATATTCATTTGGTTATCCTGCATGTCCAAAAGTATCTGATTCAAACATACAATTATCATTGTTGGATGCAAAAAGAATAAGCTTGACCATGGATGAATCTGAACAACTTCATCCAGAACAAAGTACTACAGCTATCATTTCACTGCACTCAAAAGCTAAATATTTCAGCGCTTAATCTAAATCTTTAGTTGTTTTCTAAATATTCAATAATTTCTTCTTGAAGTTCTTCCATCGTTTCATTATCACCTAAATCAAGTCCCTCACCCGCCGCGTCCTGTGTTAACTCAAGATAATATGAAGCGCCATCACTAGATAAAAATTCAAATGCGGAAGTTTCATCACTATCTTTAAAAGCTTCATAAAGAGCTTTAAATGCTATGTTTTCAGTAAAGTCCCAATCCATAATGAAAAAAACCTTATTAGAATTATTACCTCCTTACCCCCCATACTCGTCAACCTTTTTTAAAGAAATGTTGGTGTTTTATTATTATTAAAAAAATCTATGAACATAAATAATCAAAATCAGTTAAATGTCCTTGGGGAAAAAATTGAGATTTGTAGTTGCGCACCTATGACAGGGTGGTTCAGGGATGGATTTTGCAACTATGACAAGAATGATGGAGGGAATCATTCCATATGTTGTGTGATGGATGATAATTTCCTGAAATATAGTAAATCACAAGGTAATGATTTAATTACTCCTATGCCTATTTATTCCTTCCCAGGACTAAAGGATGGTGATCATTGGTGTATTTGTCTTGATAGGTGGAAGCAAGCATTATTAGACGGTCTTGCACCAAAAGTCATATTAGAATCAACTAATATTGTAGTCTTAGAATCAGTACCTCTTGAAAAATTGAAAGAATATCAATTTAATAAAAAGTAATTACAAGTTTATTTTTTTTTTTAAAATGGTTATGATAAATTTTTTTTAATGAGTTTAGAAATATATTGGAAAAAAGCATTAGAACAAACTCGATTATCAATTGATGATGAATCTTTATATCCTCTCAAAACTGATATTATTACAAGAGATTTATATGAAAAAGACGACTTCATAATTAGGAAACTCGATACTTCAAAATTTATTAAAAAAAAAATTTATGGTCCTAAGCAAAATCCGTTTTGTCCTTGGGAAAAGATACTAGAAATTGATAAAATTGGTGATAATCATCAACTAATATTAAATAAGTACCCTGTACAAAAAGGTCATATTTTACTTATTACAAATAAATGGAAACCTCAAAATGGATGGTTAGATATTAAAGATTGGAGAGCGATCCAACAAGTTAATAATGATACTAGTGGATTATGGTTTTTCAATAGTTCTCCAATTGCGGGAGCAAGTCAACCTCACAGGCATTTTCAACTTCTGCGTAGATCTAAAGGTGAAATATCATGCCCTAGAGAAAAGTGGTTTTTAGAGATGAACTCATATCAAGATCTAGATAGTAAGCTTAAAAAAAATATTATTGTATCCAAATTTGATTTTTTAGAAAATCCATCATGTCTTTTTGAGTTTTACTTAGAATTATGCAAGAAATTGGGACTTGGGGATCCTATTAGTGATAAGAAACCGATATATCCCTACAATATTTTAATAACTAATAAATGGATCGCTATTATAAAAAGAAAAAAAGATCATATTCATGGTTTCAGTATTAACGGTTTAGGATTTGCAGGATATCTACTAGTAACTGAAAATTCAAATATTAATTATTTAAAGAAATTTGGCCCTGAAAAACTTCTAGAAAGTTTTGTTTGAATACTAATTAGTTACCTCAACTTCCTTATCCCTGCTTATTTGGCTTTCTAGAACTTCTATAGATGCTGTTACTGATGCAATTTTACGTTCAAGTGAATCCTTAATATAGTTGAGCATTTCTAATTTCTTGTGTTGATAAAAACTCTTTTTTTCTTTAGATGACTTGGAATAACAATTTAACATTTTTTTATTTTTATTATAAAAAGATACTTAATTGACTTGTGACAGAAAAAATAAATTGGTTTTAATTTAAAAACAATATTCCTTGTGGACTTTCAATATATTTTGAATAAAATTAAATAAATTCCATACTCTTCAAGAAAATATTATTGAATAGTCCTGAAAATTCAAATACAAAAAGAATTTCAATTGATTTACCTGAGGAACTAATTTCCAGGTTTGATCAATTACGAAAAGAGTGGGGATTTAGAGCAAGAGGACCTGTAATAGAAAAGATACTTAAAGAACTTCTTCAAGAAGATGATTTACTACCTAAAAACCAACAGCAAGAAATAGACTTTAACGATAAGAATACTAATGAAAATTTAAATATTGATGAAGATACTGCATTGGTATTAATTAAATCAGACGTAAAAAAAGAAATTAATGAGATATCTTTAAATAAAAGATCTACAAATAACAATCAATATAAAGAAACAGCCAACTCAAATATAAGCCTTCCCAATTTCGTTGAAAAAAAAGTAAAGAATCTAAGAAGAAGTATTAATAGTGAAAAATTAAAGGAGAATATTAATGATATTCAAATTAATACAATCAAAGAAACTGAATTAATAAAATGTCGAATTGAGTTAATTAGTCATTGGGAAACACTATATGGATCAGTTCCTAATGACCATGTAGTAGAAGCTTCATTGGATTGGTTTGAAAGGGATATATGGCCAAATCTTGATGGGACTGAAAATCTACCCTTTACTTGGAGTGCAGCCAATAAATTAATGTCAGAATTATGCCCATTTTGGATAAAGAAAAATCCATCACTTGAAATTGTTTTATTAATGATTGGCGTTTTAGAAGACCCTTTTGCAACATCAGATCTGATAAATAGAATACCAACACTTATGAGAAGGTTTGTAAGTAGATTTAAGCGAAATAATAGATCAAATTCATTTGAAACTTTGGACTCAACAATGACAGTACATGGAGCACTTAAATTATTGAATTTATCAACATCAGCAGGATCAGCTCATACATTCCGTAAAATTAGGGAGGCCTATAAATCAATAGCCTTAGAGACACATCCAGATGCTGGAGGATCAACAGATCAAATGAGAAAATTAAATGAAGCGTATCAATTGTTAAAAAATCTATATAGAGACTAGTATAGTAATTCCCATATAAGACTAATTACAAGTCTAATTAATAGTCTCATATAAGAGAGCTGTTAAGCAAAAAATTTCTTATTTTAATCAATTATTTTTATTCAAATTTATTTAAGCAAAAAAATATGTATTAATGAAATTAAGATAAAATTTCTTTTAAAAAATAAAAATTTCCTTGTATAGCAATTCTTAAATAAGACTTATTATTAGTCTATTATATAGTCTCAAAATAGATAAGTAAGATATATAAATTAATCGATTTGAATGAATAATGTCCAAACTGCTTAATGCCTGTGAAAAATTAAAAATTGAATAATAAATCAATAAATTATGTCCTTTAAATGTCCAAGAAATTAATAAGGACTAGAAAGCATCGCTATAATTGCATTTTATGTGCCCTCGTACTGCCTTAAAGACAGTACTACTTAGATTGAAGCTTTTCAATGGCAGTTTGTTTATCAATACTAGGGACGTCACTCAATCCATTAGCATCAAACCAAGGAGCGCTAGCCCAATCAAATCCTTCGCCAAAAGTATTATCTGGTGCGGTTATATACCAGTGACATGACGCATCTGGTATGTCAACAGCGCATTTTGACCAATCATCTGACCACTGAGGGACTTGTACCCACAACACTGAAGATAGAAGTAGAGATAGCAGACTTATCATGTGCTTTATCATACAACATTAATTACTTTTATAGGATTATTATTTATCTTATACAAGAATCATAATTAGACTAGTTTATAGACTTATATGAGATTAGCAATACAATTAATTCCTCAATTTAGTGTTAAAACTTTTTTCAATATTAGAAATGATATTTGAATGTATAGATGTGATGTCCGAGTCTAGTAATGTTTTATCTTTATCTCTATAAGATAATCTAAATGTATAACTTATATGATCATCTCCAAATTTAGTATCTTCAAAAACATCAAGTAAATTTACATCCTCTAAGAGATTTTTTCCTGTTTTTTTTATTTGTGATGTTATTTCGCTAATTAGAAATTTCTTACTGAAAACAAAATTTATATCTCTTTCGATTTTCGGAACAATTGGGTATTGCTTATATATTGGAATCCATTTATTTTTTCTTGTACTAGCTCCCAAGAGGTTAGAGACATTTATGTTAAATAAATAAACTTTTTTTAATGACTTCTTCTCTAATATTAGTTTGGGATGTATTTCACCAAAATAACCTGCATCTTTCCCTTCAATAACTAATTTCGCTGTTCTTCCTGGATGAAGAAAATCAATTGAATCAGTAGGTTTATCATCAATTTTTATGTTCAAAGATGATAAAGCCTCCTTTAACTTTCCTCTGGCCTGGAAATAATTTAGATCATTATCCTTACCTGAATTTATCCATTTTCCAAATTTTTTATTTCCATAAATCGCACCATTTAGAACTTCTTTTTGAATAAACTCAGATTTATTTTGAAAAACATTTCCAATTTCAAATATATAACAACTTACTTGACCAGCTTTTATATTACGGTTCACTATCTCCAAATGTTCTTTCCAGATATTATCTCTAAGACAGCTTGTTTCTAATAACAAAGGATTAGAAATCTTTATAAGTTTTTCATCATCTTCAGGAACAAGAGAATAGCTTAGTACCTCGTTAAAACCATTTTCTATAAAACCATTTTTTACTTTTCTCAATGCCAACTGTTCTGATGACAATTTACCAGGCTTAATTGGATTAGGAAGTTTTAAGTCGAATCTGTCATACCCTATTAATCTTGCTATTTCTTCAATTAAATCTATTTCTCTTATTAAATCATGTGATCTATTAGGAATTACTGCTACATCCCAGCCATATTCTTTATTCTTTAAAGTACAACCTATGAGTGTTAATTTATCAACTATTTCATTATCAGATAAATTTCTTTTTTCAAATTGATCGTTAATTAGTAATGGGCCAAGAATTTTATGTATTCGATTCCTCCGTAGTTTAATAAATATATCCTCATTACTTATTAAATTTGAAGTATTGATGATTGGTGAATTAATAGAAAAATATTCTTCTAAAAGATTAATTGCCCTTGTTACTGCATTTATTGTATTTTTTGATGAAATCCCTTTTTCATACCTGCTGCTAGATTCTGTTCTTATGCCAACCGCCTTGGAAGATTTTCTTATAGTAACTGGATTAAAAACAGCGCCTTCAAGGTAAATAGATGAGGTAGTATTACTTACAGAAGTCTCTAAACCGCCTATTACCCCTGCAATAGCTACCGGTTTATCACAACAAGTAATAACTGTGATATTGTCATTTAATTTATATTCTTTACCATCTAAGCAAAAAAGGCTTTCGTTATCCTTGCCTTTTCTTACAGAGAAATCTTCTGGAGAAACTTCCTTACCAATTAAGTTTGACAGTTTATCTTTATCAAACGCATGCAAAGGCTGACCTTGTTCTAAAAGAATATAATTTGTCAAATCAACTAGGAGATTAATAGATTTTATACCTGATTTTTCTATACGGTCTTTAAGCCAATTTGGTGATAATTTCTCACCATTTACTCCATCAATGCAGCTTATTGTATAAATGCAATTAAATTCTATAGCCTCTGGACAAAGTTTAATTCCTTTAAGTAAATGAATATTGTATTTATGGTTTAATTCTGGAAAATTTAAGGTGGATTCTAAAAGAGCAGAAATTTCACGGGCTATACCTATAACTGACATTCCATCAGGTCTATTAGCTGTAATGGCTAAATCATATATAAAATCATTTAATTGAAGAATGTCAGACCCTGGAGTACCCAATTCATGTTTTAGGGCCAAATCCTCATCAATGATCTCTATCCCTTCACTAGAGTCCTTTAAGCCCAGTTCCTGCAGTGAACATATCATTCCTTCACTCATGACACCTCTAATTTCACTTCTTCTAATAGTTAAATCAACTGCATTTAATTTCGTGCCGACAGTAGCAACATAAACATAAATATTTGGTTTAATATTGCGCGCACCACAGATAATTTGTAAATTCTTTGAATTACCAATATCGACTTGGCAAATTGAAAGTTTGTCAGATCCTTCGTGTTTTAAAACTGATAATACCTTACCTAAAACAACACCATTTACATTTTTTGAACAATCTTCTAATGATTCAACCTCAAATCCACCGATAGACAATTTCTCAGAGAGATCTTCAGGAGTAGAAGTAATTTCTACTAAATTTTTCAACCAATTTTGAGAAACTTTCATATATATTTTTAATCAATGATAATAAATGAAATGAGCATATCTTCAAAAAAGTTTGTTGAAGATGTACAATAGAAAATTATACAATAAAGTATTAATTAAAATGGCTAAAAAAGGGACAAGAGTTGTAGTGACCCTGGAATGTACTGAAGCTAGGACAAGCTCAGATCCTAAGAGATCAAATGGTGTCTCAAGATATACTACTGAAAAGAATCGTAGAAATACAACCGAAAGATTAGAACTAAAAAAGTTTAATCCTCATTTAAACAGAATGACAATTCACAAAGAAATTAAGTAATCAAATCCAATTAATCATGCCTAATTCAATTTTTAAAAAACAATTATCACCAATAAAACCAGGAGATCCTATCGACTATAAGGATGTAGAACTCCTTAAAAAATTCATAACTGAGAGGGGCAAAATCCTACCAAGAAGAATGACAGGTTTAACCTCTAAGCAACAAAGAGATCTCACATTGGCTGTTAAGAGAGCCAGAATTGTTGCTCTTTTACCCTTCGTAAATCCTGAAGGATAATTTCAAATTGAATATAGTTGGCACTTTAATTAATATTTCAAATATTTGAAAGATTTAACTGATTTAAAAACATATATTATTGACTCTGATGATCCACATGAGGTCGATGACGCTATTTCATTAGAAATAAAAGAAGGAAATAAAAAAAATTTATGGATACATATTAGTAATCCATGCAAACTCTTTTTGCATGACTCTAATGTTGATTTAAATGCAAGAAAGAGAAATAGCAGTTTATATTTAATTGATCAATATGTCCCAATGCTTCCTAATGATATTCTTGAAAAGGCAAATCTAGCTCAAAATAAAGTTTCAGAAACTATTAGTGCAGCAATAGAATTCAATGACGATGGATCAATAAATAAATATGAAATAACCGAAGCAATAATAAAGCCAAAATATCAATTAACATATGAAGATGCAAATGAAATATTAGAAATAGAACCTAAAGAAGAAATAGAATTAATTGAGATTAAAAATTTATTAAAAAAAAGTATTACATTCAGAAAGAAACAAGGAGCAATTATTTTTGAAAGTCCTAATAATAAAATTAAATTATTTGAAGATAAGATTATATTAACTAAATTAGAGAAAACAATATCTCAAATTATAGTTGCAGAATCAATGATATTAATGGGTTATGTAACAAGTTTATTTTTAGATAAATATAATTTAGCGGCTGCATTTAGAATTCAAAAAATAAACTGCAATCCATCTGAAATACTCAATAGATACATTGATAGTGATATTAAATATATAATATTAAAACAATATATGGGAAGAAGTTACATAACTATTAAGCCAGGAATCCATGAATCATTAGGCCTTAAAATGTATGTACAATGTACATCCCCATTGAGAAGATATCTTGATTTAATTATACAAAGGCAAGTCTATAACAAAATTAATAATTACGAAGTTCTAAGTAAAGATTCAGTCTCTAAGATTATCGATTATTCAAAAAATAGACAATCAGAGAATAATAATATATTTAAAAATGATAAATTTAAGTATTTAAGATTATTTTTTAATAATGAAAAAAAACTTTTTTATAACATAATATTCGTTAAGTGGATTAATCATAAAAAAAATATAGCTTTGGTTTATTTTCCAGATTATTCACTAGAAATACTTATTACCCTTTTTATTTCAATAGAAATATATAGTAATAAAATATATAAAGTTAAATATATTATAAATGATAGTAATCTTTTAGAATTTATTTATTAATAGGATAATAAATACAATAGGTTGTTATTAGTTTAAAAAATATCTGTTAGTATTAATAAAAAAGCTTTATGACTTTTGTCATTACTACACCTTTATACTATGTTAATGATAAACCTCATTTAGGGAGTGTATATACGACAATAATTTGTGACTCAATAGCTAGGTATAAAAGGCTTGCAGGTGAAGATGTTATTTTCATCACTGGTGTTGATGAACATGGTTTAAAAATACAGAGAACAGCTAATGAAAAGGGTATTGAACCAAAATCACATTGTGATGAAATTTCAGAAGTTTTTAATAATAATTGGAAAGATTGGAATATATCCTTTGACAAATTTATAAGAACAAGCTCCAAAAATCATGAATTTGTTGTTAATGAATTTTATGAAAGAGTAAAAGCATCAGATGATATCTATATGGGAGTTCAAAAAGGTTGGTATTGTGTCGGTTGTGAAGAATTTAAAGATAATCCAGAAAACTCATCAACATACAAGTGTCCAATACATCAAAAAAATCTAGAATGGAAAAATGAAGAGAATCTCTTTTTTAGGCTTTCAAAATATCAAAAAGAAATCGAGAGAATAATCAACGAACCTTCTTTTATAGAGCCAATAGAAAGAAAGAATGAAATTATAAATTTTGTTTCTAGAGGTTTAAAGGATTTTTCAATTTCAAGAACAAATGTTAAATGGGGAATTCCTGTCCCTGGTTACGATAACCATACCTTTTATGTGTGGTTTGATGCTTTACTTGGATATGTTAGTGCCATTAGTTCTGATGCGACAGAACATTCATTAGAAAAATCAATTAATGGAGGATGGCCAGCTGATGTTCATTTAATTGGTAAGGATATTCTGAGATTCCATGCTGTATATTGGCCTGCAATGCTAATTTCTGCCAAAATGAAAGTTCCAAAAAAGGTTTTTGGGCACGGATTTCTTACAAGAGAGGGGCAAAAAATGGGTAAAAGCTTAGGAAATGTACTCGACCCTGATTTATTGCTTACAAAATATGGAAATGATCCTGTAAGGTGGTATCTCATTAAAGACATATCACTAGGAAATGATGGAGATTTTCAAGATAAAAGATTTGTTGACATTATTAATAATGACTTAGCTAATACGATTGGTAATCTATTAAATAGAACATCATCTATGTCTAGAAAGTGGTTTAATAATAAAGTTCCAAATAAGGAAAAAATTTTCAATGAAAAAAAATTAGAGAATTTTGCCAAAATTGCTGTCGAAAACTATATTTATAACTTTGATAATTACAAATTAGATCTAGCAGCTAATGAAGTACTTAGCCTAGCAATTAATACAAATTTGTATTTGAATGATAATCAGCCATGGCTGTTAATAAAAGAGAAAGATAATCTACCTTTAGTTAAAGAAATTATCTATAACGTTTTAGAAAGTACACGAATAATAGGATTATTATTAATACCTTTATTGCCCGAATTATCTACAAAAATTAATGACCAACTTGGTTCTATATACAGAGAAGAAATTCCATGGAAAAAACAATTAATTTGGGGATTATTAGTTAGTAACTCAAGTCTTCCTAAACCCACTCCAATCATAAATAAATTGGAGTATGAAGAACATTTATAGATTAATAATATTCCTTCCATTATTTATGCTTGGTTGCACCCCAAATGTAATTGATGAAAATAAAGTTATACAAAAAATTGACAGTTTAGATATGACTATTTTCTCTAATAGTGGAGATAAAGTATATTCAATTACCAGTCCCAATTCAAGTTATGACAATATCGAATTAAAATTCGAATTAAAAAAACCTATTATTAATATTCATAATGGGACAGAAACTAAGTATATTATTAGTTCCGAAGAATCTACTTTATCAGACAACAATAAACTCTTGAAATTGAAAGGCAATGTTAAATTAAAAACTCTTAAAAAAGATGAGTATTCTTTAAATGCTGATAATTTTATTTGGAATATAGAAAGTACTAACTATCTATTAGAGGGTAATATAAGATTTGAAAATCAAAACATCATCTTAAATTCAGGAAAAGCCATATTGGGTTCGGATAACATAATTGAATTTTTCAAACCAGTAAAATATATTATTAAAGATGAAAATAAGGAAAATAAATATGAAATAAATTCAGAAAATGCATTTTATAATTTAAATACTGAATCGGTAAGTTTTGAAGCAAAAGATAAAAGAGTTAAGTCAATAATTTATTTTTAAATTTTATTTTTTGAAAAAATATTATTAATTTTTTTGGACCAGTTATTAATCCATTTTTCATCAGACTTCGTGAAACACTTAGCACTCCAGCCTCCTATCAATATAAATGCCTTATTATTTATAGGAACAATTAAAATAGATGGGATTTCAGCACAAAAATTAAAAAATTCATCTCGTCTAGGATAAAATTTTGTGTTTGCCAATGATATTAATTTCATATCTTTTATTGATCTAAGACAAGTTTCGCCAGGTTTAAAATCATTACTTGAAGTGATTCCCCTCCTCAATATATTAACGCCATCATTGTGGATTAATATTGCTGCTGCTGCCGTAGAAGTTAATATCGCTTCAGAACCCCATGCAAGTTCATCGATAACTTCATCAGGCATGTTTCTATCGAAGAGAAACTTATTTTCTCCTTTTAAAGCAGCTTTCTCACCAGCTAATGGTTGGAATTGTTTAAATAAAAAACCAATTAAAATAATAATTAATGAAGCTATTGCAGCTAACACTTGCGCTCTTTCAAGCTCAGGAGTGATTGTCTCTATTGAAATGAAATTTGCTATCTGAAATACAAAGAGAATTGCACCGACTAATATTAATGATTTCCCATTGAATCCCATATTTTAAATATGTTATTTCTAATTAAATTATGCAAATATTATATTGTTTAGTAAATTTAAAATTACTCAAACATATGATTTTTAATATATAATTAACCAAAACAAACTAAAATGAACCTAAAAATCAATAAATATATATTTTCGCTTATCTTTACTGGCTTGATTTTTATTCTTATCCCCTCGACTTCATTCGCAAACGAAGTTAGTAATATAAATAAATTTTTTGGTATTACTCAACAGAAGACTGTTATAAATTACGAGAAAAGTCAGCCTTCATCTATTGATAACCCTGTAGTGGATCCAAATTTTAACACTATGAGATCAAAAGATACTGAGAGTTCAACTGCTACTTATATAGTAATAGGTTTGTTAATTGCTGCCACAATTATTCCTCTAGCAACATGGTGGTATTTCTCTAAATAATAGAGAATTTATGAATGCCAATGATTTAAGTATTAGTGAATATTCATCTCATATAGTTTTTATTACAGGAGGGACAAAGAGTGGGAAAAGTGAATTCGCAGAGTATCTTGCAAAGAAAGTAAAAAAATTATCATATGTTGCCTTATCTGAAAACAATTTGGATGATAAAGATTGGCAAGATAAAATTAAATTACATCGAGAAAGAAGGCCAAAAGATTGGAAATTAATAGAAACGACAGATCTATTAAATACATTAAGGAAAGAAGAAGGTCCACTATTAGTAGATTCTATTGGCGGATTCGTTATGAAAAGTATTGGGAAGGAACAAAATGAATGGTCAATAAAAATGAATTTACTTATGAGTCTCTTAATGAAAAGAAAAAGCATAACAATTATTGTTGGAGAACAAGTAGGTTGGAGTCTCGTCTCTGAATATAAAATTGGTAATACTTATATTGAAAGAATTGGCGAACTTCAAAAGAGAATAACCAAAATATCAAAAGATAATTGGTTGGCAATAAATGGTAGAGCAATCAAAATAGATGAAATAAGTATTGAAATACCTACTTAAAATTGGAAGTCGCTCTTTTTGAACCTAGAATACCACAAAATACTGGTAATATTGCCAGATCATGTGCTGCGTTTGATATACCTTTAAATCTTATAGAGCCCCTGGGCTTTAAACTAGAAGATAAATATTTAAAAAGAGCAGGATTAGACTATTGGCCTTTAGTTACTGTTAATAGGTATGAGAATTTTGAAAAATTTATGACGGCAAAAACAACAAAAAGAATAATTTCTTTTAGTAAAAAAAATGGATTATATTTGAAGGATTTTAAATTTAAGCAAGATGATATTTTGCTATTTGGGAGAGAAGATTCAGGATTACCCGATTCAATTATTGATAAAAGCGACTTTTTAATATCAATATTTATGCCGAATATACAGACTGGAAACAATGATCAAAAAGGTGTTAGAAGTCTAAACCTTTCTGTAGCATGCGGAATTGCTATATATGAGGCCCACAAACAAATAAATTTTCAAAATGGTAATTAAGTACAATCAATGCTTTACAATATTCCCATGTCTCGGTAGCTCAGCTGGTTAGAGCGGCGGATTCATAGCCCGCAGGTCGCGTGTTCAAGTCACGCTCGAGACATTTTCAATACTATTCAATTGAAGCACATAGGTGAAATTTTAATTTAATTAAACTATTAAATACAACAATGTTTAATTCACTCGGCACAGTCTTAGATCCCAAAAAATCCAAAGCAAAATATCCAGAAGCAAGGGTTATAGTTCTTGATGACAATTTTAATACTTTTCAGCATGTCGCAAATTGTCTTCTAACAATAATCCCAAGCATGAGTGAACAAAGGGCATGGGATCTAACCATAAAAGTTGACAAGACAGGATCTGCAGAGGTATGGAGAGGTAATCTTGAACAGGCAGAGCTATATCATGAGCAACTATTCAGCAAAGGATTAACAATGGCTCCAATTGAGAAAACATAAAATAGGTAAGATTGACAGAAAATTTTTGGCTTATAAATTCGAATCGTTCAAGGGTTAAAAGGTTTTCAAAGAATAATCAAAATAAAGATAAATTTTTTGAATATATGTTTATTGACTCTGGAAGAATTCTTGGTGTTTTAGGAAAAGAACCACCTCTTATGACAACCAGAGAAGAACTTAAAGTTGATAAAGCTAGAGATGAATGGAGAAAGTTAATCGCACAAGGTTGGAGGAGAACCAAACCAGTTTGGGAAGACTATTAGTATCCAAAAGTGTTAATTGGATTAGTTATGTAAATTATGAGATTTAGGACGTAGTTAGCAGGTAAATTTAATGGCTTCAAAAGTAACAAAGCCATTCCTTGAGTCACATTAAATTCATTATTTTTCATAAAAAATAAAAGTCTCATTTTAATTATAAAAAGACTGTCAAATACTAACTAAAAATACAAAAAAAGATCTATAAGTATTTATTGATTAAGGATTTTTCAAGATAACTAATTTCTAAAACTTATTTGAACAAATTATAGATTTAGGGTTACTTGTTATTTTTTTAAACAAAAAACTCTACGTTATATTTAATAATTCCTACTATTTAATACTTATAAATCCTCAATGAAGTATCTAATCTCAAGCAAAAGATCAAGAGCTTTATTAAGTATTGGAATAGTTGCTATAGGTATTGGATTAATTTCAAAGAAAGTAATTAACTATCCATCTGGAGGATGTATGAAACGTTCTCAAGAAATAACCTCAAATATTTAGCCATTAATCATCTTACATTTTCCTTAATTCTTAAATCCAGTCAACTTTGATAACTCTTTTAGTGAAAGTACACCTAAAATTAGTTTTCCATTTATTTCCCACGTGGGAAACCCTTTAATTCTTTTATCAATGCATAATTGCGTTTGACTGTTTATGCCATCTCTTGCACATTCAACTACATTAAGTTCTTTATAAGCTTGCTTACCAAATAACTCACTTTGATTAAGGCAATTAGGACACCAATATGCTGAATATTTAACTACACCATTATCTTTAAGGTATTTTGCCAACTCGATTGATTCCCTAGTGCTTTCTGTGGTGACAATAAGTTCTCTCTGATTTTTTAAGTGGGAGCTATCTACAACAATTGGTAAAGTAAGCAAAACTAATAGTGGGATTAACAGGCGTTTCATTTATTTACAACTTTTCCTCCATATTTTCTAACTATCTTATCAAGCAAAATTCATATATCTTTGTTTTTAAGTTTCTCTATTTTCTGAAGATAGCATATTTGATCCTGTGTATCTTCATTTAATTCACTTACTGCAATTTATATTTAGAGATTTTATATTCCAATTTTAAATCAAAAGTA
Source organism: Prochlorococcus sp. MIT 1304 (assembly GCF_047305015.1). Classification (NCBI taxonomy): domain Bacteria; kingdom Bacillati; phylum Cyanobacteriota; class Cyanophyceae; order Synechococcales; family Prochlorococcaceae; genus Prochlorococcus; species Prochlorococcus sp. MIT 1304. The sequence continues at coordinate 1,370,081 of NZ_CP138974.1, forward strand.
AATTTACATATTTATTGTATTTATATTTTTTTGTTGCTATTTTTTTAAAGCGGGCTAAGGTTCATATCTCCACGAGGATTTAGTCCGCTGAATTTTTAAAGATTCAATTTATTTTGGATCCCTTTTTAAAAAGTTGATTAGAAATATTCAAAAATATTTAACTTTTCTTAATTTCTAAATTCCATTGAAAAGCATTCTCATATAAACATTAATAGTGTGACACTATTTATTCCATAATGTTGCTATTTCGCTTCATAACTTTCTTAAAATACTTAAACTCAATAAATTCATGCATCATTTTGATATCATCAGACAATACTTTTTTATTAACTGCATAGTCGTCATTAAGTGGAGAATTATTATTTTCAGAAAATTTTTCGTAATCAAAAGAAAAATTGATTAAATCGCGCTTATCTTTTTGATTTTGACCATAAGATTCATTTAACACACCTCGAGACCTCAATGCTTCCTCAACCAATAAACCTGTAATCTTTGACTGACTAAACTCATTAGCTGTGCACAATTTTTCAATAATTTCATGCACTTCTTCACTTGGCAAAAAACCAATTCTTTTCCTCGGTGATGGCATAATTCAAATAAATTAGTGTCACACTTGCACATTATAAGTGTTGCACTATATTTGATTTAAGTCAACAAATTTTGCTATGCATATTTTATTATTTCCTGTCGGATTTATTCTTTGGTATCTAGCTTATGAAGCAAAACCTATCATTAATGATGAAGTAACACTTAATTGGGAAGAAAAAAATACAATTAAAAGAAATAAACTTTTAAATATAATCAACGAAAGCTTTTAAAATTTACTATTAATCGATTTTGACCATTCCTTGTGCTTATTATCTAGATCTGAGATTAACTGTTTTTGATAAGTAAATTTGAGTTGATTTTCGTTAAGTGATTTTTTTGTGATAATCATCTCTTTTGAGAAAAAATAAGGAGTGTTAGAACTACTAATTTTTTTTTGACTTCCATATTAATGAGTTTATCTATTTTTTTTATATGACTTAAAAGTTTATGGTCTCAATATTTTTATATTCTTTTTATATTTCCTTAATAAGTGTTTTTAGCACGTTTGTAAAAAAAATTAGTTTATTAAATAATAAAGGGTATATTTAAACAAAATATATGTTTTATCATGAATCTAAAGGAGAGAGGGATTACTGTTGGTGATTTACTAATAATATTACTAATAATAATCACTTCTACAATATTAGTTAAATCAATTAGTAAGGATAAAAAAACAACACTTAAATATATTAATCAAGAGCAAGTTTCTTATATGAAAAATCACTATCAAAAATTTATTTGAATAGCTTAAATAGATTATTAATAAAACTCTTAATTAATTCAATTAACTTTTAAGTATGTCTTATTTAAACTTCAAGAATTAATAATTATCAAACAATGAGCTTATTTATTTAAAATATTTTGATGAAATGACTTAGAATTTTCCCATTTCAAGTTATCCTTTAAATCATTGATATCATTTGATATTGAAACTAAATTCACCATTTGAAGAATTTGACTGTTATTTAGCCTATTAATAACAATCAGTTTATTAAGCATTTCTAAAACAGATTTATCATTAATATTCATAGTGTGTATAAAATTTTTATTCTTAAATTCTGATATCTTATCTTATAATTTTAAAAATTTCCCTTTAAATTTCATTATATTTTTTATGCTAGATATAAAAAATATTTATAAAATCATCAAAAATAAAACTCTTATTTATAAGAAAATATTTTAAGCTCACTTTCTTATAAATTCGTTTATTGTAAAAAGAAAAAAAAATGAAAAAAAACTCCAAGAAAGAATATCTTAATAGAGATGAAATTAATGAAATGATCGAATCAGCATTAAGGAGACACAATAGAAGATCTACAATAATATCAAGTGTACTTGGCTGGATTTTAATAGGAGGTTATTCATTTGGACTTTTTCAAGCAGTTCAAAATGTCTAATTTATCCTATCTTTAAAGCAGAACATGCCAGATGATAAATTTATATAAGATTAAGTTTTTATTATGAGGGAATATATTGAGGCAAATCTTACGGTGATAAGAAAATATTTAAAAAAACGAAAAAAGTATATATCAAAATTAAATAATGCTTCGATAATGGAAGAATTCAAAGAATGGAGCAAAGATCCATTACCTGAGACAGAATCAATTTGGACTTTACCTGACTTAACGAGAAATGAAAGACTAAAAAATTTTTGTCGCTCGATTAAAAAGGAAATAATATAATTAATTAACTACCTAGTTGTATATGATTGACCTTTAAGTAAAAATATCCTGCAAACCCAACTATATTCAAAACTATAACGAAAATCCAAGCTCCAATTGGCTGATTAGAATCAATTTTTTTTATTTTCACTCTACTCTTTAGTCTTTCAATATATTTAGCCATAATTAAAATTATTATTCTTAATTATAAGTAATTGAATTTAAAGGAATATTAAATAAAATAAAATTTCTTTTAATTCGAAGTTTTATTGTCAATCCTGTTAATGGGATATTTAATTAACTCCTTTTTGAGATTTTTTAAAAGTTTATTATGATTCAAAATTGTAAATTTTCTGGTAAAAGAATAATGCCATTTCATTGAATTAAAAAAAAACTTGCTAATTCATTATTAATAAAATTATAATACTTACTACGGTCATTAAGACCATACATTATTCAAATAAGGACAAATTTTTTCATGAGCTTAAGAGTTGGCCAAGAAGCACCAGACTTTAGTGCTACAGCAGTATATGATCAAGAGTTTAAGGAGATTACACTTTCAGGTCTAAGAGGTAAATGGGTTGTTTTATTTTTTTACCCACTAGATTTTACATTTGTATGTCCTACTGAAATCACTGCATTTAGTGATAGATACCAAGATTTCTCAGCTCTTAATACGGAAATACTTGGGGTATCAGTTGATAGCAAACACTGTCATTTAGCTTGGATACAAACCCCAAGAAATGAAGGTGGAATTGGTGATATTAACTATCCGTTGGTTTCTGACTTAAAAAGAGAAATTTGCCAAGCGTACAATGTTCTTAATGATGATGGAGAGGCCGATAGAGGGTTATTTCTTATCAATCCCGAAGGAATAGTTATGCATACGACTGTTAACAAGGCTCCAGTAGGAAGAAATGTTGATGAAACGCTAAGGATTCTTCAAGGTTATCAATACGTTGCCGCAAACCCAGATGAAGTATGCCCAGCGAACTGGACCCCGGGTGAGAAAACAATGTTAGAGGACCCCAAAGGTAGTAAGGAATATTTTTCTGCGTTATAGAAGGATTAGAAACATTTAAATAAGTATTGAATAGTAAATAATTATAAAAAAATAAAAAATTAATATATTCAAAAAGGTCATAACTTCCCCAATTTGGGGTTTTGGCACGATCCAATCGCTTAAATTAGTTTTATATGATATGAAAGACCACGTATAAAAAGAAATTTCTATGGCGACTAGGATAAAAAGATTAATTAAATTTAAATCATTTAAACCAAAATATCTATAAATATGAAACTGATCATCAACACTAATATTATTAATTTGAAGATGCCAAAAATAAAAAGAAATCAAAAAAAAATTTACCAATATTATTTTTTTTAACAGAAACCTAGATTTTTTAAAAATTAATAAAATAGAAATAAAAAATATGAAAAAAATTAATTGTGGTATATCCGGTTTTGGTATATTAATTCCTTCAAGAAATAAATTAAATATAAGATCAAAATTTATATATATATAATCAGCTATTAAGTAAGAAAGAAATATTAAATTTATTGCTACTAAGATTAATAATCTTTTTCCTTTAATTATTTTTATACTTTGGATTTTTTCATTATTAAAACTATAGTATGTATAGTTTTTTAAAGAGTTTAAACACACCAAAGATGGGCATATTGCACCGCTCAAATAGTAAAGGATTGAATAAAAGGAAATATCATTAATATTTAGTGAATACAAATTAAACCATTGTTTTTGTACAAATGGAAAAATAAGCAAAAATGAAAGCGTAACTAATAACTTCGTTGTATTGTTTTTAATTAACAAGAAAGTTTTTTTTTTAATTTAAAACAATTAAATCAAACTTTCAACAATTTAGAAGTTGTTAATTTAAAAACTTTTTTATCTATAGTTTCTTGATTTAAAAGTATATCAACTAATTTATCTAGTAAGACTCTATTTTTTTTCAATATTTTTATTGAATTATTTAATGAAATTTTAGAAATATTTATGATTTCTTTATCTATTTTAGAACTCGTATTTTCAGCTATGAGAGGCTTTCTTCTAAATAATCCATCTCCTAAATACATTTCATTATTATCAGAATCCATTGAAATTGGACCAATAATTGAAAATCCATATTTTGTAACCATTTCCCTTACGATGTTTGTCGCATAAGAGATATCATTTAAGGAGCATTGTGTAATTTCGCCTTCACCAAAAACTATCGTTTCTGCTGCTCTCCCAGCTAGAGCGATTTCAATTTTTGAAAATAATAATTTTTTTGAAATCAAGCCACTAGAAATCACATCTTCGTCAGGACATAATTTTGTATATCCTCCTATAGATCCAGATCTAGGTAAGATCGTAATTTTATCAACTGATTCAATTCCATTTCTTACCGCAGATACAATCGCTCTACCTACCTCGTTATAAGCAATAATTTTTTTCATATTTGGAGAAGTTATTAATGAACTTCTCAGGCCGATGGTAATTTTATCAAGAGCATTTTCTATATGAAGATCACTGATTAATTTAGATTCATCTCTAGCACAGTGAATAGCACTCTCGTTCATCAAATTTGCAAGATCTGCTCCCGAAAATCCAACTGTTCTAGATGCCCAATATGCTAAGTCAACTTCGCTTGAAAGTGGTTTAGAAAGTGAGTGAACTGAAAGAATTTTTTTTCTTCCATCTAAATCTGGAAGCATTACTTCAATTTTTCTGTCAAATCTACCTGGTCTTAATAATGCTGCATCCAAAATGTCTGGTCTATTTGTTGCTGCTAAAACGATAATCCCAGAATTATCAGCAAAACCATCTAATTCAGTTAGAAGCTGATTCAGGGTTTGTTCTCTTTCATCATTTCCACCTCCGATCCCAGACCCTCTTTGCCTACCAATTGAATCAATTTCATCAATGAAAATTATACAAGGAGATTTTTCCTTAGCCTTAGAGAATAGATCACGAACTCGGCTTGCTCCAACACCAACAAAAAGTTCTACAAACTCTGATGCCGATATTGAGAGAAAAGGCACTCCTGATTCACCAGCAATTGCTTTAGCTAATAATGTTTTACCTGTTCCTGGGGGGCCTATTAGAAGAACACCCTTTGGAAATTTTGCCCCAAGATTTTCAAATTTCTTTGGTTCTTTCAAGAATGTTATAACCTCTTTTAATTCCTCAGCGGCTTCAGGGACGCCAGCTACATCATCGAATCTCGTTTCTACATCATCAATAGTTACAAATTTAGCTTGATTTTTGGTAAAACCAAAAGCTCTGGAAGCCAATTTTGATGTACTCCTCAAGATTAATACTATAGCTAATATGAAAAGCAGGAAAAGACTTATTGAAGCAAATGAATTAGCAGCTGAGGCTTCTTTTCTACTATTGTTAATTGTTAGATCTAACTTATTTTCAGTTGCCTTTTCAAGGATTAATTGATCGTTGTAGAGGATAGGTATTTTAGATTTATCGCCATTTTTATACAGGACATCAATTTCTCTCTGCCTAGGATAGAAAAATATTGATTCTATTTTCCCCGTCTCTATATCTTCTAGAAGATCCGAATAACTTGATTTAGAATCTGAATATGAGAATTTTGATCTAAACACTAATCTTTATAAGTGATTAATAAAGCATATATGCTCATTTAAAAAATTGACGTATATAAACAAAATATACTCAAAAGTTTTGGAGATAACCAGTTAAAGGTTATATTATTATATGGAAATAAAGAAACAGAATGGCTGTACCAAAGAAGAAAAAATCAAAGAGCAAAAGGAACCAAAGGCACGCTGTTTGGAAAGGGAAAGCAGCAATAGCAGCTCAAAAAGCTATATCTTTAGGTAAATCAGTTTTAACTGGGAAAGCTCAAGGATTTGTTTATCCTATTGAAGAAGAAGAAGAAGAATAGCTTTTAAGAGCCTAATTTAAATGCTTCAAGTATAACGGCATAAATTGCACCAATTCTTAATTTATCAACTACGGTCCATAGATAATAAAACTTTGAACTTGCTGCAGGTTTAATTCTTATAATGATTTCAATAAAAACAATAATTATTGGGACCATTATCAATTCATTTTTACCTTCAGATATAAATTTTGTAATAAAATTTGCGAACAAAAAATAACCTGTCAAAACAGAAATTAGACTAATAGATTTTGTTCTCCAAGTATCACTTAGAAAACCAAAAAATAAATTATTTAACTGGTTGGTAATCCTTGAAAAATTAGTTTTTTGCATTACTAAAAGACACTAAATAATCACTTAGAAAGTTATAGTCAACATATGATTTTTTTAGTTTAGGGCCTTTAATTACATTTGCCACATTATTCTCATCACCAAGGCTGTCTAAAATACAATTTAATTTAATATTTTCCTCAAGAACAATTGGGATATTTGAATGAACAAAAATTGTAGGCAAATTAGCTGCCAGGGAAGATTTCAATCCCGGACTGGAGTCTTCAAAGACAATTGAGTTGTTTATATTTATACCACTTAATTGGATTGCCTTTAAATATGGTAATGGATTTGGTTTCTTTAATTCAACGTCTTCACTTGAAATAATGAACTCAAAAGGGTTAAAGCCATTGAAAAGATATTCAACAAGAAGATTTACTTGAATTCTTGAACTTGAAGTAACAATAAATTGTCTAACTTTTTTTTTATGTAATTCATTTATTAATCTAAAAACACCAGTTTTTAAACTAACGCAATTTTTTTTTATATTTTCTAGATAATGAAACTGCTTTGTTTCATGAATTTTGAGAATTAAATCTTCTGAGAAATCATCTTTATTAGATTTAGCGAAATAAGAAATCCTATTTTTGCCCCCATTTATCTTTAGAAGTTGTATGTATTTTTTAGTGTCCCAATTCCAATCAATTCCAAGGTCATTGAAAGCATTATTAAAAGCAGGTAAATGGGCCTCTAATTCAGTATTTGCGATGGTACCATCCAAATCCCAATAAACACCCTCAAGATTCGTCACCAAAAAGAATTTCTTTTATTTACGGTAAAATACAAGAGCAATTATTGCTGGTCCTGCTAACGCAACTACAGCCAAAGGAATAAGTGTTGCCATGATTAATGAATATGTTTTGTGATACTATTTTTACAAATAAATGACGAAACTGTACTGATACGTTACAAGATTGAATTAAATTATGAAATCATGGACATGCATAGAAAATTGTGGAGCTTGTTGTAAATTCGACTTGAACGAAAGAAGCGATTTGGCTGACAAACTTAAAAAAGAAGATATAGCTTTGATAAATTCGATGACTGATAGAGACGGTTGGTGTAAAAACCTAGACAGAGAAAATAAAAAATGCTTAATTTACGAAAACAGACCACATTTTTGCCGGGTAAATGAATTTTCAACTACATTTAAAGGATATTTGAAATCTGGTGACAAATTTTTAATAGATTGCTGCAAACAACATATTTCATCAAATTATGGATACCAAAGTAAAGAGATGAAAACTTTTAGAATCGCTGTTTCAGGAAAATGAATAGTAATTTAGAAAAAAAAGAAAACAATTTAGAAAAAAGTTTTTTTTCTATATTCATAACGACTTTTACAACAATTTTCATTGCTGAACTTGGCGATAAAACTCAGATAGCCACATTAATGCTTTCTGCTGAATCGGGCAGGCCAATAATTGTTTTTCTTGGAAGCTCTCTTGCATTAATAAGCTCTAGCATAGTAGGAGTTCTTATTGGTAAATGGGTATCAAAAAAAATATCTCCTAGCAAGTTTGCCTTGTCTACTGGTACTTTAATGATATTGATAAGTATATTTTTAGCTTATGAAACTTTCAAAAATTATTTATAAATGGTTTTAAGTTTATTACTATCAACATTTCTAACCGTTTTCATAGCTGAATTAGGTGACAAAACTCAACTGGCTACTTTAACTATAAGCGGCACTTCAAATAAACCATTAGCAGTTTTTCTGGGATCATCTTCAGCACTTGTTTTTGCAAGTTTACTAGGAGCTTTGACAGGCGGTTCTATTTCAAGTTTTGTGCCCGAAGTAGTTCTTAAGTCAATAGCCTCCATTACATTTTTTATCATTGGTATAAAGCTTTTTATCAACTCTTTCACCATCGAAAAAGAGGAAAAAGAAGAGAATAAAAAATAATTAGTTTTTAGCTTGGATAATAAGGTGTAATAATGAAATGTATACACCTAAATTAATTTATAATTTCATTCTGATCATGTTCACATCTTCATCAATTATTGATAATCTTAATCAGTCAGAAGGGTTAGAATATAAAAAATTATGCAGATTGTTAAAAATAACAAAGAAATCTGATAAGGATAAATTAGATATTGCTTTAACAGCTTTAGAAAAACTTGAAATAATTAATAAAAATGAAAGTGATGAATATACCTGCATAAAAGATAGTGATCATCTTGTCGCCAAAATAAGATGTAGTAGCAAAGGCTATTGCTTTGCTGTAAGAGGAAAAGACAAAGAAGATATCTACATAAAAGAAAATCTACTTAACTATGCGTGGAATGGAGATAAAGTATTAGTAAGGATAATAAAAGAGGGTTATAGAAGAAGATCACCTGAGGGAATAGTTGATTGTATTCTTGAAAGATCAAATCAAATACTTCTTTCTAAGGTTGAAATAATAAACAATGATGTATATGCAATCCCAATAGACGATAGAATCCTTTCTAAAATTAAACTTCCAAAAGAGAATAAAAAATACATTTTCAATCCAGACAATAAGAATATAGTAAAAGTTGAGATTGATAGATTTCCGATTGGTCAAGAAGAAGGACTAGGTCATGTCATACAAGAACTAACACTAAACAATAATGAGGAATATGACTCAGACTTTGTTTTGTCTAAAAGTAATATCGCAAAATCATACAATTTAAATCATATTGAATCAAAAAAAATAGAAAAAAGGGAAAGGATAGACCTTACAGACAAAAACTCTTATTTATTCAAAAGTTGGAGTTCTAATAATTCTCCAATGCTCCCAATGATTCAAATTGAGCAGGTAAAAAATAATAATACTAAATTGTGGATACATACAAATAATCTTGCAGAAAGAGTAGATCTAAATAGTAAAAAATCTCAAGAAATACTATTAAAACGTTTTGAATCATTACCCTTATTAAATGATTGGGAAAACTACCTTAGTGAAGCCATAAGAAATGATTCTGAATTTAAATTAGGTAAAAAGAGTGAAGCGATAAGCCTCTGTGTGCATTTAAATAGTGATAATGAAATAATTGATTGGTCGTTTCATCTTACTTTAGTCAAGTGCTCTCTTATTGTTGGAAGTGATCATACTGACGCTCTTCTATCTAGAAAAAGTAAATCAAGAATAACCTCTCGAGTATTAAAACCTATAAAGGAATATATTGAAGATTTAGATAAAATACTGGAAATTTCATTTTCATTTAGACAAAAACATCTTTTGGAGGGTAAGGTTGAAATTCCTGCGCCAGTCAACAAAATAAAAGCAATAGAAGAATTTTTTATTCACAATCCAGCTGAATATTCAAAGGGATATTTTGAATCATTAAATAAAGAAGATTGCCAAACTTTTCTTTCACCAATACTATATGAGGCTAATTTAATATGGTTCAAACATTCAAATAAATATGGCTTAAAAAGTGCAGGATACATCTCAAAGGGAATAGATTACGTTAATGCAAATGAAATCATCAAATATTCAGAATTTATTGATAATGATATGGAGCTTAATGAAGATGGAAATTTGACATTTAGTCAAGTAATTAAAATATGTGGCGATGATAATAAAAAAAGAATCTTACATAAACTTCTAATTAATGAATTTGAGGACAACGAAATAAGGTTGATTTCAAAAAATCCTGATAATGACGAATCAGAAAAATTATTTATTTCTCCATGGACAATTCCTAGTTTTGACTTCACTAACCTTATAAACCAGTACTGTATTTTTAATATGATAATAAATGGTAAGAAATCAAAGAAAAACAATATTAATGAAATCAATATATCGGAAAGTAACTCATTAGACTTAGTAAATTGGGATATATTTAATTCATCAATTTCAAAGAATCTAGAAGCATTATTTAATAAGTTGTTAATAGATAAACATAATGAATTCAAGTACAAAGTTAACCAATATAAATCTAATATGATTAGTATAAAAAAAGTAAGAAAAGCAGAAAAGTTACTAGGTAATACTTATAGTGGATTTATATTATCAGTACAAACATATGGTTTCTTTGTTGAGATATCAGAACTAAATGTAGAGGGTTTAGTACACGTCAGCACTCTTAATAATGATTGGTATGAATATAGATCAAGGCAAAATCTATTAATTGGAAGAAAATCTAAAAAATCATATAAAGTTGGAGATGCAATAGAAGTAAAAATCATAAAAGTCGATATTCTTAAATATCAAATTGATTTAGAATTAACTTAAATCAATTCTCACAAAATATATTATGGAAATATTAACCAAAAAAATTTAAGATAAATTTTTAGAATTATGTTTAAGAAAAAATATTTATTATTAACTCTTTTTTTTATAATAATTTTACAAATTTTATTATATATAAATAATAATCAGAAGACTTCATTTAGATACTTTAAATGGACTCTCCAAGATGTGAGTATAGGTAAGTTAATAAGTATTTCATTTTTTTCTGGATTATTTGTAAGTACTTTATTGCATACAACAATTACTGGTCCTAGTTTCAGGAAAAAAACTTTAGAAAATATTGAAGATGATTTCTTATCTGAAAATAATGAGGAAGATATTGAGTCAAACGTTGTGATGCCGCCACAAAGGGATATTAGAGAAACTCAACCAACAATTTCTGTTAACTATAGAGTAGTTAAAAATATGGATGAAAATAATTTTAAAAAAGACCGTAATTTTTCAAATAATCCTGATAATATTGATGACTGGGATAATGGTGATAATGATTGGTAGAAAAATAGATTATTTAAATAAAAAATGATTTTTTAATTTATAATATGAAAAAATAGTTTTTCTTATGGAAGAAAATTTAGACATAAATAATAAAGTTAATAATGAAAAATCTGATAACATAACTAAATCAAACTCTGAAGAAATAAGAGAACCTAGATCAGAAGGAGATACTAATACGGTTTCAAATAATAGTAATCCCCAGAGGAATTCTGATTCTAAAGACAATCTAAAAAATGATATTGACACTCCCGTCAAACCTGTCATTAAACCCAAAAAAGAACTTCCAATAGAGAAAAAGCCTTTCCAAGAATTTATCAACATTCATTTAATCCCTGCTCTTGTAGAGGAAATTAATATTAGAGGTTTAAAAGTAAACAATATTAATCTCACAAACACTAATAGACCTATAGCTGGAGATAAATGTTGGGTGATAAATTGTGAAATTAAAGATACATGTAACTTTTGGTTATCCTTTGAGAAAGAGGACATTAGTTCATTAAAAAGTATTTCTTTATCTAAACCAAATCAGAAACCTAGCATTATTGAATCATTCCTTATTGATGAGAAAAGAATAACCCTTAAATTAATTATTTCAAGAGTATTGCAGAGATTAAATGGACAAAAATTGATAGGAGTTAATTAAAGAAAGAATAACACCAAGTTAACTTTTCCCTCGAAAATACAAATAATGGTAAATAATAGTATTAATAAAACAGTTAAAGATGTCTCAATCAACTATTGAATCTACAAATAAAAAAGAAATAAATAAAGGAAAAGCCCCAGCAAAGGAGACAATTTTGTCCCCAAGATTCTATACAACAGACTTTGAGGCAATGGAAAATATGGATTTATCAATAAACGAGGAAGAATTGGAAGCTATATGTGAGGAATTTAGGAAAGATTACAACAGGCATCATTTTGTAAGAAATAGTGAATTTGAAGGGGCTGCAGAAAAATTGGATCCTGAGACAAGAGAGCTCTTTGTTGATTTTCTTGAGGGAAGTTGTACTTCAGAATTCTCAGGTTTTTTACTTTATAAGGAACTTAGCAAGAGGATTAAAGACAAAAACCCTCTTCTTGCTGAATGTTTTGCTCATATGGCAAGAGATGAAGCTAGACATGCAGGGTTTTTGAATAAATCAATGAGTGATTTTGGACTGCAGTTAGATCTAGGTTTTTTAACAGCAAATAAGGATTATACTTATTTCCCACCACGAAGTATTTTTTACGCCACTTATTTATCCGAAAAAATAGGTTATTGGAGATACATAGCAATTTATAGGCATCTCGAAAAGAACCCAAATAGCAAAATTTTTCCACTGTTTAATTACTTTGAGAATTGGTGTCAAGATGAAAATAGGCATGGTGATTTCTTTGACGCATTAATGAAAGCACAACCACGTACTGTTAAATCATTAAGTCAAAAAATAACCATTGGTGGCTCTACCTTTACACATCCACTATTTGACTATTTCCATAGATTTAGATACTTCTTAAACAATCTTCCATTAACATCCAAGTTATGGTCTAGGTTTTTCTTACTTGCTGTATTTGCAACCATGTATGCTAGAGATTTGGGAATTAAAAAAGATTTCTACAGTTCATTAGGTTTAGATGCCAGAGATTACGACCAATTTGTTATTAATAAAACGAATGAAACTGCAGCTAGAGTTTTCCCTGTAGTAATGGACGTTAATAATAAATCCTTTTATGGAAGATTAGATAAAATAGTAGAAAATAATAAGATTCTTTCCGATATTGCAAGCGGTACTGGAAATAAAGTATCTAAAACTTTTAGAAAAGTACCTAAATATTTATCAAACGGTTACCAGTTATTAAGACTATACTTATTAAAACCTCTAGATAGCAAAGATTACCAACCTTCAATTAGATAATCTTTCATACAGAGAAGACATATAGACTCAAATGCTTTCGTCACAAATCAAATCAAATGAAATAGTTTTTGGTAGTTGCAATAAAGATTTATTAGAAGAAATAATTTTTTACGGTATTGGACTTGGCGCTGATTTTGTAGAAATATTTATAGAGAATACCGACAACTCAAGTGTGCTAGCTGAAGAGGATTTTATTACAAGTGTAAGTCCATCATTTGGAAGAGGTGCTGGTATCAGAATCTTCAAAGAAAAAAAGGATGGATTTGTAAGTACAAATGATTTAACAAAACATGGCTTGATGAGATCAGTAACTCAGGCTGTTGAGATGTTAGATATTGTAGTTAACAAAAAAAGAGAAGTGTTTAACGGTTTAAATAAACATAGGGACTATAGTTTAAACAAGAAAAAATGGATTAATGAGGTTCCATCTATTAATGAGATAAGTGAAAAACTTTTAATCAGCACAAAGTCTCTAAAAAAAAATAATAAAATAATAACCAGAAAAGGAAGTTACTCAAGAAATCTACAAGAAGTAATCATAGCCTCCAGCGACGGCACCTATGTTTCAGATATTAGGTTGCATCAAACAGTTGGACTCAACTTAATTGCTAGTGATGCCCAATATAGATCTAGTGGAAGTAGAAGATTTGGATCGTCAGGAATGCCAAATGAATTCAGATTATGGGATCACGAAAAAGCAGCTAATGATGTGTTTGAAAGCTCAATGAAGATGTTGTATGCAGATTATGTTGAAGCGGGGCAAATGCCTGTCGTATTAGCTAATAAATTTGGTGGCGTTATATTCCACGAAGCCTGCGGTCATTTACTTGAAACTACACAAATAGAGAGAGGAACAACACCATTTGAGAATAAATTGAATGAAAAAATTGCACATGAATCTGTAACAGCAATAGATGAAGGAATTTCAGAAGGATCATTTGGTTCATTATCAGTAGATGATGAAGGTATGGAACCCGAAAAATCAGTTCTTATAAAAGATGGAATTTTAAAAAAATTCATATCCGACAGGGCAGGGGAATTAAGAACAGGCCATAAAAGAACAGGAAGTGGAAGAAGACAAAATTATTCTTTTGCTGCAGCTTCACGAATGAGAAATACTTATATAGCTAAAGGTGAGCACTCGAAGGACGATTTAATTAATAGTATTAGTGATGGTCTTTACTGCAAATCAATGGGTGGTGGCAGTGTAGGTGCTACCGGACAATTTAATTTTGCGGTAGAAGAAGGATATCTTATTAAAAATGGAAAATTAACTAATCCAGTAAAAGGAGCAACTTTGATTGGTGAGGCTAAAGAAGTTATGCCGAAAATATCAATGTGTGGAAATGACCTCGAATTAGCTCCTGGATTTTGTGGATCCGTCAGTGGAAGTGTCAACGTAACTGTTGGACAACCTCATATCAAGGTTGATTCAATCACTGTTGGCGGAAGATAGGATATGAATTCAAAAGAAATAACAACTCAAATCTCTGAAGCTGCAGATTCACTAAATCTTAAAAAATGGGATTATGGTGCAAGCTTTTCTAATGATTATTCTGTGCAAGTAGATAAAGGTGAGGCTAAACAACTTAAGGCATCACAAAAGCAAATTTTAACTATAAGAGTATGGAATAAATCTAATTTAGTTGGTATTACAACAACTAGTGATATCAGTGAATCTGGCATTAAAAAAGCTCTAAATCAAGCAAATATTGCATCTGATTATGGCAACAAGAATGAAAGAACAGAATTCTCACCACTAGCCAAGGATCCTATTCATGTTAAGGACTCAAAAAAAAGAAATCCTGTTGGAATAAAAAAATTACTTATGCTTTTAAGAGAAGCAGAAATAAAACTATTAGAAAGCCATGAATCCATAAAATCTGTTCCGTATAATGGTTTATCTGAGAGTTTTTATGAGAGAGTTTATGCAAATAGTGATGGTGCCTTTAGGAGTTATACCAAAAGCCAAGCTGCACTTTATTTATATGCAAGAGCAGAAGAGAAAAATAAGAAACCTCGTAGCTCAGGTTCTGTAAAACTTGGATACGGAGTTGAAGATATAGATATAGAGTCGTGTATTAAAGACGCTTCTAATAAAACAATTTCACATTTAAATTATTCATCTATTAAAACTGATAAATATTTAATATGTTTTTCCCCAGAGTCTTTTTTAACGATCATTAATGCCTTTAGTTCAATGTTTAATGCTAGAAGCATTTTAGATGGAGTTAGCTTATCTAATAAAAATTCTATTGGAGAGAAATTATCTACAGACGCCCTTAATATTTATGATGATGGTCTTCACGAAAAAAATATTTCTTCATTACCGTTTGATGGAGAGGGAACTCCTACCAAAAGGCTATGTTTAATTAACAAAGGGAGACTTGAAAATTTTATACATTCTGAATCAACAGCAAGAATATTTAAAACAAGCCCTACAGGTCACGCTGGACTAGGATCAAAAGTCTCAGTATCTCCTGATTGGATAGTAGTTGAGAAATCAGAGGAAAACTTAGATCTAAAAACATCATTAGATCACTCTACTTATGAGGGAGAATTTGTTTATATTGAAGAATTAAATGCAATCCATGCGGGTGTCAGAGCAAGTCAAGGTTCATTCTCTCTTCCATTTGATGGATGGCTCTATAAAAACGGTAAAAAAATCTCAATAGAATCTGCAACAGTAGCAGGGGATATCAAATATCTTTTGAAAAATATAGTAAATATTGAATCAAACCAGGAAGTAACAACAAGTGGAATTTCTCCACATATATGGGTGGATGAATTATCAATAACTGGTGACGCGTGAGAATTATATTCTGGGGAACACCTGAATATTCAATTGCGAGCCTTGATATTTTTATTAAATCTAAGCACGAGGTAATTGGAGTAGTTAGCCAACCCGATAAGAAAAGATCTAGGGGAAATAAATTAATATCCTCACCTGTTAAAAGCTTTGCCGAGCAAGAATCTATAAAAATTTATACTCCAACAAAAATCAGAGACAATATACATTTTATAAATGAACTTAAGTCACTATCTTGTGATTTATTTATTGTTATAGCTTACGGGAAAATATTACCTAAAGAGATATTGGAAATCCCAAAATTTGGGTGTTGGAACGCACATGCTTCACTACTTCCAAGATGGCGTGGTGCAGCCCCAATCCAATGGTCCCTAATAAAAGGCGATGAATTTACTGGTGTAGGAATTATGAAAATGAATGAGGGACTAGATACTGGCGACTTATTATTGGAAGAAAAAATTAAAATTGATAATGACGATAATTTAAATACACTATCGGAAAAACTTAGTATTTTATCTGCAAAATTATTTTTAAATGCCACATCACTACTCGAAGAAAATATTTATAAAAATACTAATTGGCAACTAACAAAACAAAATACCCTTGCAAGAGAAATTACTTACGCAAGAATGATTGAAAAATCAGACTTTAGAGTTGATTGGACTAATGATGCAATTAAAATTTCTCAAAAAATAAAAGGATTATACCCACGAGCAAATACAACTTTTAGAGGTAAGAACCTACAAATACTTAAAATCAAAGTTTTGACTAGTGATGAAATTAAAAATAAAAACCTTATCACGAGCAATTATTCAAGACCAGGTATTATTCTTTCTGTAATAGAAAATGAAGGAATAATAATTTCAACTAAAACTGATCCAATTATTTTATTAGAAGCAAAACTTGAAGGAAAAAACATTTCTAGCAAAAAGCAATTGATACAACAGTTAAAGCCAACAATAGGTGAATATATCTCAGATCATGTTTTAGATTCTTTTTTAGAGAATCCCCAAGTGAAGGCAAAAAGAATCAAAAAATAAAAATAATAGTCTGGAAGAATAGATTCTTTAATTAATGTATTCAGTAAAAGTTTAATCCCAACAATTAAAATAGCAACATAACCAGCTGTTTCTAATCTAGAAAATATATCCAGAAGTTTTAGAAAAATACCCGATGTAAATCTTAAGGCTAATACTCCTATCACTGCTCCAAATATTATTAATATATATTGATCGCTGATAGCTACTGCAGTAGTGATACTGTCTATGGAAAAAGCAAAATCAGTAATTGAAAGAAGGGCTACAACCCTTAAGAACCTAAAATTATTTTTATTATTATCTTTCCCATTTTCATCGTTTTCTATATCTGAATTTAAAAAAACATTTGAGAAGAATAAGTATATTAAATAAAAACCGGCGAAAACTCTAATAAGAATAAACTTAAGAAGAACATTAGATAATATGATGAGAATAATTCTAAATAATAAAGATATTGTTATACCAATATTTAAGGCTCTTGACCTTAATTCTGAACTTTCGAGGGATTTAGTAAGAGAAGCTAGTGCTACAGCATTATCTGCAGATAATAATAATTCTAGAGCAATTAATATTGGTAAAAGTGTAAAGATTTCGTACCAACTGTCTACCTGATCTAGTGTGGGTATAAAAGAATTTATTGCGGCTGAATCCATCAAATATTATTCACAATCAGTATAAAATCTAATATAATGTATCGGATATTTGTAATCAAGATTGATAGCTATAAATGAGTTTAAATACTTTAGTTGATTATATTTCTAACTCACAAATTACTTCTGAATTAATAAAAAGAATTTCAAAAAATAATGAATTAAATATTATTGGTTCAAGTAGATATGCTAAATCAATAATTTTAAATAGCATCGCAAAAACAGAAGGGAAAAATATATTATTAATTTGTCCTAATGAAGAAATTGCCTACAAATGGATTGGTTATTTTGAAAGTATAAATAATAAAGCAGTTTTATATTATCCTCCAACAGAACATCTACCATACTCATCAATTAATAAATCCAAAGAGATTGAATTTAGTCAGCTTACTGTTTTATCTAAATTAATAGAAAAAGAGAAAAATGAACTTAATATTGTTATATCAACAGAAAGATCACTACAACCTCATCTAGTAAATAAAAACTTATTAATTGAAAACAAGTTAAATTTGCAAAAAGGGGTTCAAATCGAGATTAAAGAATTAGCAAATAAACTTACTTTGCTGGGTTATACAAAGGAAAATGTGACATCATCAGAAGGATTTTGGAGTAGAAGAGGGGAAATAATAGATATTTATCCTGTAAATAATGAGTTTCCTGTAAGATTAGAATTTTTTGATAATGTAATTGAGAAAATAAGAGAATATGATCCCCACACACAAAAAACATTAGAAAGTATCAATAATATTGAAATAATACAAGCTGGATTTGATTTGTTAATAAAAGATAAGTTAAATAATTTATCTAAGAACAGTATTTTTAATTCAGAAGATATAAATAAAAATAATCTTGATCGTTATTTGGGAATAATTGAAGAAGAACCTAGAAATATAATAGATTTTATAAATAAAGAAACAATTCTAGTAATTGATGAATTAGAAGATTGTAAAAAATTTGCAAATAATTGGTATCTAGATTCAGAAAGTAATTTTGATAATTGTGTGTACGAATTAAATGAGAACCTTAAAAATAATGACATAAATTTAGAAGCCAAACCTAATTTGCATTTAAAGTTTGAAGAAATATTAAATTCACTGAGAAATTTTAATTTAATAAAGTTTTATGAATTTGAATCTAAAGTCAATATTGATAATAGGTTTTTGTTAAATGATAAAAGATTAAATTCATACTCTAAAAATATAGGAAAATTATCCAATGATATAAATAAAAATATAAAAAATAATGAAAAAGTATGGATATTATCAGCACAGCCATTGAGAACAAGGACTTTACTTTTTGAGCACGAATGTAATACAAACTTCTTAAACAATCCTAATGATATTGATGAAGCATTTAAGTCAATTAATAATTCAACTCCTTTAATTTTAAAAAATAAGAACAATTATGAAATCGAGGGTTTTTCTCTTCCGATATGGAAAGTTGTCCTGATAACAGATAAAGAATTATTTTCACAACAATCTCTTTTTAATAATGTATTCATAAGAAGAAAAAAAAGAAGTGTCAATTCAAATATAAATGTCAATAAGATTAGTCCCGGTGATTTTATAGTCCATAAAAATCATGGGATAGGAAAATTTTTAAAAATTGAAAAAATAAATTTAACTGGAGATTCAAGAGATTATTTAGTCATTCAATATCAAGATGGGAAGATAAGTGTTGCCGCTGATCAACTCGGTAGTGTTAACAGATATAGATCAAGCGGAAAAATAAAGCCAAAAATAAATAAATTAGGGGGGACAGAATGGGAAAGAATAAAAGATAAAAATAAGAAACAAATCAAGAAGGTTGCTGTCGATATATTAAAACTTTATGCAAAGAGAGAAAAATTAAAGGGGCACATATATCCAGAGGATGGTCCTTGGCAAGATGAATTAGAGGAATCATTCCCTTATCAACCAACCCCAGATCAAATTACTGCTGTTAAGGAAATAAAATCTGATATGGAAAGCGATAAGCCAATGGACAGGTTAGTTTGTGGAGATGTTGGATTTGGTAAAACAGAAGTCGCTGTTCGGGCTATTTTTAAGGCTATAACATCAGGCAAACAGGTAATATTTCTAGCTCCTACAACAATCCTAGCTCAACAACATTGGAGAACCATAAATAATAGATTTTCACCTTACCCAATTAAAGTATCATTACTCAATAGATTCAAATCCATTAATGAAAGAAGGGAAATCTATGCAGGTTTGAAAAATAACAAAATTGATTTAGTTGTAGCAACACACCAAATTTTAGGAAAAGAAATAGAAATTAAAAATTTAGGATTACTTGTTATTGATGAAGAACAAAGATTTGGAGTAAGGCAAAAGGAGAAAATAAAAAAAATCAAAACCAACATAGACGTTTTAACTCTCTCAGCAACTCCAATTCCAAGAACTCTTTATATGAGCTTATCTGGACTAAGACAAATGAGCTTACTAAATACTCCTCCTCCATCAAGAAGATCAATAAAAACATATTTATCTGAAATAGATATGGATGTTATAAGAACTGCAATTAATAAAGAACTTGATAGGGGAGGTCAAATTTTTTATGTTCTTCCAAGAATTTCTGATATTGATCAAGCTATAGACAAATTAAAAAATATGATTCCCAACTTAAAATTTATTGTTGCTCATGGGCAAATGAACGAAACAGAGCTTGAAAATGCAATGATTGCTTTTAATAATGGAGAAGTTGATCTAATGATATGTACAACGATAATTGAAAGTGGATTAGACATCCCTAAAGTAAATACAATCATTATTGAAGATTCTCACAAATTTGGCCTTTCACAACTTTATCAACTTAGAGGAAGAGTTGGAAGAAGCGGTGTACAAGCACATGCTTGGTTATTCTATCCAAATATAAATAAAATTAATGACGCTGCAAAACAAAGATTGAAAGCGATAAAAGACTTTTCAGAACTAGGAAGTGGATACCAACTTGCTATGAAAGATATGGAGATAAGAGGTGTTGGAAGTTTACTAGGAGAAGAACAAAGTGGAAAGGTTAATGCGATTGGATATGATTTATATATAGAGATGCTCCATGAGGCTATTTCAGAAATCAGTGGGCAAGAAATACCTGAAGTTAACGACACGCAAATTGATCTACCTATAAATGCATTTATACCAGCAACATGGATATTAAACAGGGAAGAGAAGCTTGAGGCTTACAAATCTGCTACTGAATGTTCAAATAATTATGAATTAACTGAATTAGCTACAGACTGGGTGAATAGATATGGAAACTTACCCAAACCTGTTGAGTCCCTGATTATGATAATGAGACTAAAGTTACTAGCTAAAAAATGTGGTTTTAATAAGATCAAGCTCAAAAAGCCAAACATCCTGATAGAGACAAAATTAAAAAATTCTACTTTTAAAATTCTTAAAAATTCTTTAGCAAGTAGTGTTCAAAATAAATTTAATTTTAATGAAGGCGAACAATTATCAATCATAACTATAAGAGGTTTAGGTGCAACTGAAATTCAAAATCAAATTGATCAACTAATGTTGTGGTTCGGGTCTTTTGAAAAAGAAATAAATAATTTCGATAAAGAACTTATTAAAAGAGAATAAATTATTAAATAATTATATAAAATCCGCGAATCAGTTTGATTTCGGTTAGGTTTATAAAAATTTATTTGTTTTATGGGTGAATATATAGACGTCGGAATCCAAACTTCGATTTTACCCTTATCAATTATTCTTTCATCAATTGTACTTGGCATATTCGCATTATTTGGAGAAGAAACAGAAAATGATGATGATGATTCTGATTCAGGAAGTGGCGGCCTAATGCAGCCTATTTGAAATTATTTATAAATAATTTGTTTTGACTTTCTTTTAGAGACTCTAAATAACCTATATAAAGAACCTATCATTAAAATAAGAGCAGTAAATAAAGAGACAAAAATAAAAATCACCAACAATATTTCGTAGATATATGAAAATAGATCGATTAATAATAAAAAAGATTTATTTAATGTCAAAGGAAGATTTTGTAACAGCAAATTTTTATTAGGAATTAAATAATTTATATAAACTAATAAAAAACTTAAAATAAACAAAAAGAAAGATTCAGTAAAAAGTCTTCTTTTGGATTTTCTTCTTAAATTTAATTTATTTTTAAAAATATATTTATCAGATTTAATATTCAAATTTGGGATGTTTAAATCTGCCATAAATCAAAGCTCAAAGAATAAATTTGAATAACTCTGAAAAGAAATTAACCCATAGTATCGTGTTTGTATTTAAGATGCTAATTGCTCTTTATTCAGAGTTTATTAGTTCTTTTTTTTCTATATTTTCAAAAGGACTATAAAAATAAATAAAAGAAGAAGAGAATAGAATTAAAGAGCAAATAGCAAAAAACGGTGGAATAAAGAAATTGAAAAAGTTAATTTTTTTATTTAACCCTAATCTTAATTTTTTAGGAATGTTAGTACGTATATCAGTTTTTTTTATTCTTACTTTTGGCGATTCATTTAACTGATCAAAACAATTTAAAGTATCAGAAAGCAATGAATTACCAATCTTTAAAACTAAAGGCTTTACATTTGTTTTAGAGCTCTTGAGAACAATATTATGTGTGTGGAGATTATCGGCTTTTATATCGATTAATTTAGACTCATATATTGGGATTTCATTTTTGATTAAAAGATTTGAATAAATATAAAAAGCATCCATAATAGGCCCTAAATGTTCAATTTTTCCTTCAATAAGTGGTTTATCAACTAGGGTTAATTTCCATTGAGAAATAATAGATATTTGATCCTTTTTCTCATTATTTGAATAATCTGGCAGTCCAATTATTTCGAGGCTTGCGGAAGATTGATGAAATGACAATTTATTTTGCATCATGTTAAAAATCGTATAAAAAATTCTTCAACTTTTGATAACCCTTATTTGAAATGCAAAAAGATAAAATAAGCAAAGATTTTATTATAATCTCATCATTTTCAGCTTGATTTAAAAGCTTTTTCACTCTCATACTATCTACATTAAACCTCTCTTTAATTAACTCAATAAATCTATTTTTAAAATCATTCCAAATAACTGAATTCTGTTCAATATTTTCTTTAGATTTCATTATCTCTCTGATATAAGGATATAAATATTTAGACATTTCAACTGTAATTCTAATTAAGGCATCGAATTCGTTAAGTTTAATATTGTTAGTAACATAAGATTTTCTCAATGGATTATTGTTCCTTAATTTCCAAATAGTCACTTTATTTGGAAAAACCGTATTTAGATTAAGTCTAGTTGATAAGGCGTAAAGGGAGTCTATACCATTTAAGTCAATAGTCTCTAATATTAATAATAATAAATCAAGCTTCTCTATAGATTTTCTTGATACCTGATTTCCTCTAGTTAAAACTTTAATTGTTCTTCAATAGAATATAGACTAATTATAACAGGACTATTAATCCATTTTTTGAAATAAAAATGAATATAACTTATCTAGTTCTTCAATAGTTAGCATTCCATAACTCCATAATAATATTGGCAATGGGGTGTTATTTTTTAAAGATAATTTTATACCGAGTTCAATAGTAGATTCATCTAAACCTAATACATTAAATAAATAAATTATCATTTCTCTAGATACATAATTATTCATGAATTCTATTTAATACTTGAGTAAATGAGAGATTTAGTCATTTGATTTAGGACTAATTTTCTTGTAAAAAGAAATTTATTTAAAAGTAAAAATGAAAATTTCCTAATTGGAAATAAAAAAACGTTTCTATTAGCAAAAATTGATATCAATGAGTCAGTTATAAAAATAGTGAAGATAATATCTAAAATCCTGCTTGAAAAATACTTAAATTTAAATGATATCAATTGCATTTTAGTAATAGCATTATTTTTATTAAAAAGATCATAAATAGTATTTACATCTCTCCAACAAGTATTTAAACCCTGACCACCAACAGGATGAAATGTATGAAATGCATCTCCTACAAAAACGAATTTTTTAAAATTTAATGCTGGTAAATTTAAGGATAATGAAACAGGAAAAATATTAAATTCGCCAATTATTTGGTCCAACTTAAATTCATCTGGCAAGATTGTTGATAAATTATCCATTAAAAAATTCTTGTCGAAATTTAACCTTTCAATTGCCTTTAAGGTACTGGAAGTCCAAATTACTTGGTATAAGTTTTTTTCTAAAGGTAATAATGCAAGAGGGCCTTCTTTTCTAAATATTTCATAAGCACGCTTTTCACAATGACCTCTAATACAAACTTTAAAAGTTAAACAAGACTGACTATAAGATTTTTTTATATTAAAAAAATTTAAGACTTTTTTATCAAGTGAGTTTGCTCCTGTTGCAAAGAATTGATAATCAAATAATATTTTTTTACGTAATAAACTCTGTGGATTCATAAAAAAAATATTTTCATAATTATCAATCTCTTGAAAAAATACGTTCATGAGATCCGAATGTTTAACTACCCAGCCAATATGTTTAGAAGAACTTATATCATCATCTAAGTCAGAAGTTGATAAATTTGTAAAAGCAGAAGTTACGCTATCTGAAATTGAAAGGGTATCAAAGCCAGATAAAAATGGTTCTAATTTTTTCCAAAGTCTAAATTTAGATAAGATTTTTCTCGTTGAGTGAGTAATTGCATAAGTTTTATCTTTATCAATTAATCTATCTTTTGTTAATAAATCAGTTAAAAAAATATTGCAATCAAATTTTGAAAGTGCAATTGAAAGTAATAAACCTGTGGGACCTGATCCAACAATTTTAAAATTGAATTTATTTTTCATCAAATTATATAAGCATCAACTATCAATTCAAATAAATATAGCAAATTTCCTCAAATGCTGGTCTTAATAGATAAGGGTACTCACCAACCCATAAATTAATTTCAGGAAGCCAAGCATCGGTCAAATAAAAATCTTTGTCAAAATTACGGTTATCCGATGTTATCAAACATCTAATGCTCGAACCAACCCTGATTTGACTGTGCTTATTTTCCATAGGAAAACTTAATTTTTCCAAATAACCATCTTCATCTTCTAATTCAAGTACTAACCAAGTCCTTTTGTTTTCGATAACTTCCAATCGACCTTGTCTATTAGATTGTTCTCTAGAACTTTCAATCTTTTCTGTTTTATAAATATCTGATACAAAGCCATCAAATATAGAATAAAATTTATATTTTCTTAATTGCAAATTTTTTCTGCTTGATTCAAGAATTGGGCCCCAGATGATATACAAAAAGAAACCTACACATAGAAATAACCAGAAATTATTAGTTTGATCTCCAGTAGAACTAATAATTAATGAGATAAATCCACCAATTGAAGAAACTATTACTCTTTGAAGAATTTTTCTCGGATTCCCCAAAGCGTACTTAAATTGACTTCCTGTACCAACTGCAGGAATAAGTTTTGAAATTTGACCTGAATTAATTGGAATTAACATTTTAAAAAATCAATTTTTCAAGTCCGTAAACTAAAGTTTCATAATTACCAATTTTTTTAATAGCCTGTAAAACTCCTGGCATATATGCCTTTCTATCAATAGTGTCATGCTTAATTGTGTAAGTTTCACCTTGAGATCCCATAATTACTAACTGATGAGCGAGTAATCCTGGTAATCGTACAGAATGTATATTAATTCCAGAATCTCTAAGCCCACCCCTTACACCTTTCAATAACTCAGACTCTTTTACTAGATTCTGATTAAATTTCTTTGGATATTCTTCAATCATTTCTGCAGTTTTTATACACGTCCCACTAGGAGAATCAGCTTTTTGATTATGGTGCATCTCTATTAATTCGATATTGTCGTAAAACCTTGCAGCTACCGATGCTGCCTGCTGAAGAAGAACCATACCTACTGAAAAATTTGGAATTATTGCGCAACCAACAGATGCTTTCTGAGCAAAAACAGACAAATCTTGTATTTGAGAAGGGCTTAGACCTGTAGTTCCTACTACTGGTGACACACCATATGCAATAGCTGATCTGGTATTTTCATATACAGAATCAGGATGAGTGAAATCAACGAGCACAGGTTTGATATTTTCATTTCTATAGTTTTGACTAACAGAACATAAAGTTCCTTCAAAATCATTTGAAACAAAAACATCACAATTTTTTACCTTCAATAATTCAGAAATATTTGAGCCATTATTCTTTTCGTTTATGTCGATTGCTGCAACAAGTTCACAATCTTTAGAATTTAATACAGTATTAACAACTTCGCTACCCATTCTGCCTAAAGCTCCGGATACAAGTACTGGTATGGGTTTTTTAGAATTTTCAATCATTTTTTTAAAAAATTTTTTTTTAAAGGTTGTTACACGCTATTTATATTGCACACAATAACGTCTTTTCATTCGTAGGCTGGTAGAAATACTTAAAGAAAATCAATGTTTACGCAGGTCCGCTCAGCAAACCGCAGAGTATCTCCTGTTGAGGATAACAAACACAAAGTTGTAATAAAAGCAGTTTATGTTGTCCTTGAGCCACAATACCAAAATTCCTTAACGGAAGCTGCAAAGTCAATAAATGAGATGAATGGGCCAATAGGTATAGACCTTAGTGGCTATCTTATCGAAGAACTTAGGAATGAAAGTAATTTTGAAGATTTTAAAGAAGATATAGCTAATGCAGACATATTCGTTGCTTCTCTAATTTTCATTGAAGACCTCGCTCAAAAAGTGGTTGATGCAGTATCTCCATTTAAAGACAAACTTAAAGCATCAATTGTTTTCCCCTCCATGCCTGAGGTGATGAGATTAAATAAGCTTGGTTCATTTAGTATGGCCCAACTTGGTCAATCTAAAAGTATTATTGGAGATTTAATAAAAAAGAAAAAAGAATCTGATGGAGCAAGTTTCCAAGATTCAATGTTGAAGTTATTAAATACACTCCCTTCAATACTTAAATATCTACCAGTAGAAAAAGCTCAAGATGCAAGAACATTCATTCTGAGTTTTCAGTACTGGTTAGGTGGTACGACTGAGAACTTAAAAAACTTCTTGTTAATGATTTCTGAGAAGTACGCTGTATCTGAGATCATAAAAGATCAAATAGAAGAATTCAAAATTCAAGACCCTGAAACATTCCCAGATTTAGGAATTTGGCATCCTCTTGCTCCTTGCATGTTTGAAAGTCTTAAAGAATATCAAAATTGGGAAAATAATAGGAAAGATATAAATCCTAAAGATGACAAAACTCCAATAATTGGCTTAGTTCTTCAAAGGAGTCATATCGTTACGGGAGATGATGCTCATTACGTTGCAGTTATTCAAGAATTGGAATACAGAGGTGCAAGAGTACTACCTATCTTCTGCGGAGGTCTAGATTTTTCTAAACCAGTTAATGAATTTTACTACGATTCCATAAATAAGGATCGACCTATAGTTGATGGAGTTGTATCTCTAACAGGATTTGCACTAGTTGGTGGGCCAGCAAGACAAGATCATCCTAAAGCTATAGAAGCCCTAAAAAGGTTAAACAGACCCTATATGGTTGCACTGCCATTAGTCTTCCAAACCACACAAGAATGGGAAGATAGTGATCTAGGTTTACACCCTGTTCAGGTAGCACTTCAGATTGCAATTCCAGAGCTTGATGGTGCTATTGAACCTATAATTCTCTCAGGTCGTGATGATGCTACAGGTAAGGCGCATACTCTCCAAGATCGAGTTGATGTAATAGCTGAAAGAGCAATAAAATGGTCAACCTTAAGAGTTAAAGAAAGAAAGGATAAAAAATTAGCCATCACAGTATTTAGTTTTCCCCCAGACAAAGGAAATGTAGGTACTGCAGCATACTTGAATGTTTTTGGTTCAATTTATAGAGTACTTCTTGAAATGAAATCTAAAGGATATCAAATAGATGAACTTCCAAGTAATTCAAAAGAATTAATGGAAAAAGTAATTAACAATCCTGAAGCCATGGATGGTTCTCCAGAGTTAAATATTGCTCATAAGATGTCAGTAAAAGAATACGAAGAGTTCACTCCATATTCACAAAGACTTGAAGAAAATTGGGGTAAACCACCTGGGAACCTTAATAGTGACGGACAAAACCTTCTTATCTATGGGAAACACTTTGGAAATGTTTTTATAGGAGTTCAACCTACATTCGGTTATGAAGGTGATCCTATGAGATTGCTCTATTCAAGAAGTGCTAGTCCTCATCATGGTTTTGCTGCTTATTACACGTATGTAGAAAAAATCTGGAGAGCTGATGCTGTTCTTCATTTTGGAACTCACGGCTCACTTGAATTTATGCCTGGGAAGCAGATGGGCATGAGTGAAACTTGCTATCCAGATTCTCTCATTGGATCATTGCCCAATTTGTATTACTATGCCGCCAATAATCCATCTGAAGCAACAATCGCTAAGAGAAGAGGATATGCTTCAACCATTAGTTATCTGACTCCTCCAGCGGAAAATGCAGGACTCTACAAAGGACTTAAAGAACTAAGTGAACTCGTTGGTTCTTATCAACAATTAAGAGAAAATAGCAGAGGTATTCAAATTGTTAATGCAATAGTTGAGACTTCTAAACAATGTAACCTTGACAAGGATGTAGAGCTTCCTCCAAAAGACGTAGAAGAACTTTCAATAGATGAAAGAGATTTATTTGTTGGAAATGTCTATAAACAATTGATGGAAATTGAAAGTAGATTGTTACCATGCGGTCTTCATACTATTGGGGAAGCTCCAACAGCAGAAG
The DNA here is from genome assembly GCF_047305015.1 of Prochlorococcus sp. MIT 1304. Classification (NCBI taxonomy): domain Bacteria; kingdom Bacillati; phylum Cyanobacteriota; class Cyanophyceae; order Synechococcales; family Prochlorococcaceae; genus Prochlorococcus; species Prochlorococcus sp. MIT 1304. Next base: position 1,398,413 of record NZ_CP138974.1, read on the forward strand.
AAGCTGTTGCAACACTCGTAAATATTGCATCTTTAGAAAGAGAACAAGAAGGATTAAGATCTCTTCCTGGATTACTTGCAGAATCCATCGGTCTAACTATTGAACAAATTTATGATGGGAATAATAAAGGTGAACTTAAATTTGTAGAGTTAAATGAAAAAATCATCAAGACAGCAAGAGAATCGATTTTTGCGATGGTCAACTCTTTAAAAATTGTTGATGGCAGAGTTTATTTAGAAAAATCACTTCTTTCCAAACTTTTCGATTTACTTAAAGTTTTTGGTTTAAATTTACCTACCCCTTGGCTAAGAGTCTGCAGATTAAATGGATTTAATGAAGTTAATCAGAAGGAATTAAATAAATTATTTGATTACTTACTTTTCTGTCTGGAACAGGTCTGCGCAGACAAAGAAATGGATAGCCTCATAAAAGCACTAGATGGAAATTATGTTTTACCTGGACCAGGTGGAGATCCTATTAGAAATCCAGGCGTTTTGCCAAGTGGTAAAAATATCCATGCACTTGATCCTCAATCAATCCCAACTACAGCAGCTGTAGCTGCAGCTAAGTCTGTTGTTGACAAATTAATTGAAAGACAAAAAGAAGAGCAAGGAACATGGCCTGAAACAATAGCTTGTGTTTTATGGGGTACTGATAACATCAAAACTTATGGAGAATCACTGGCACAAATTTTATGGTTTGTTGGGGTAAAACCAAAACCAGATTCTGTTGGAAGAATCAACAAACTAGAATTAATCCCTTTACAAGAATTAGGTAGGCCAAGAATAGATGTAGTAGTTAACTGTTCAGGGGTATTTAGAGATCTGTTTATCAATCAAATGGCATTAATTGATCAGGCAGTCAAATTAGCAGCTGAAGCTGATGAACCATTGGAATCTAATTTTGTGAGGAAACATTCACTAGAACAAGCAGAAAAAGAAGGCACCTCTATCAGAGAAGCTTCAGCGAGGGTATTCTCTAATGCTAGTGGAAGTTACAGTTCAAATGTTAATTTAGCAGTAGAAAATTCAACATGGGAGGAAGAAAATGAACTACAAGAAATGTATTTATCTCGCAAAACATATGCTTTTAATGCCGATAATCCAGGTGAGATGAATCAAAAAAGAGAGGTATTTGAGTCAGTAATGAAAACGGCAGATGTTACGTTCCAAAATCTTGATTCCTCAGAGATTTCATTAACAGATGTAAGTCACTATTTTGATTCTGATCCAACAAAATTGATCAAGACATTAAGAGATGATGGGAAAGAACCAAGTAGCTACATCGCGGATACAACCACTTCTAATGCTCAAGTTAGAACACTTGGAGAAACTATCAGATTAGACTCAAGAACAAAACTTTTAAATCCTAAGTGGTATGAAGGTATGCTCAAATCTGGCTACGAAGGAGTTAGAGAACTTTCAAACAGACTTAATTACACTCTTGGTTGGAGTGCGACAAGTGGTCAAGTAGATAATTTTGTATATGAAGAAACTAATGAAACATTTATAAATGACGAAGATATGAGGAAAAGATTAATGGAACTTAATCCTAATAGTTTCAGAAGAATTGTTGGAACTTTGCTAGAAGTTAATGGTAGGGGATATTGGGAAACTTCAGATGAGAATATAGAACAATTGAAAGAACTATACCAAGAGGTAGAGGATAAAATCGAAGGAGTTAAAGAATAATAAATTTACTATTTTCTGTAAATCCTATCCGCTACTCTCAGTATTTGATAATTTAATTTGACGTTGTGGACTCTCACAATGTCAATATTAAATTGAGAACAAAGACAACTTATTGCAAGTGTTCCAATATCCCTTTCTTTTGGATTTTTCTCATTCAATATTTCCCCTAGAAATCTCTTCCTAGATGCACCTACCAAAATTGGCAAATTCCATTTTTTAAATACATCTAAGTTTCTCAAGATTTCCAAATTATGAATGATATCTTTTGAAAAACCAATTCCAGGATCCACTATTATATTTCCTTCAGATATATTTTTTTCTAAAGCATTCTTTATTAAATTATCAAGCGAACACTTGACATCACTCAAAACATTCTCGTAATTGGAGAGTTGATTCATATTTTGACTATTACCACGACTATGAGTTATGACGAATGGACAGTTGAATTTTGATACAACATCCAAAATTTTTACATCTCTTCTTCCTCCCGTGACATCATTTATCCAATTAGCACCATTTAAAAGAGCTTCGTAAGCAACTTCAGAATTAAAAGTATCAACAGAAATTAAAACATCTGGAAATTCGGATTTTATTAATTTTAGGTATGGGATCAATCTTTTTATCTCTATACTTGATCCAACTTCTTCAGCCCCAGGTCTCGTACTTTGGGCACCAAGATCAATAACATCAACACCATTGCTCATGAAATGATTTACTTGATCTAAAACTTTTTTTGAAGAGTTTATTTCCCCACCATCACTAAATGAATCAGGAGTTAAATTTATAACTCCCATAATTGAAGTTTTTTGGCCCCAGCCTTTTGGCCATTTATTTTTCTTATTGATAATTTGCAATTCTCGCGAAACTATTCGGATCTAATGAAGCCCCTCCGACTAGCACCCCATCGATATCACTCATTGACATGATTTCGTCGATATTATTAGGCTTAACAGATCCTCCATATTGAATAATTACATCATCAAAACCTATTAATTTCCGAATCAAAGAACATATCTTATTAGCGTCTTCTGCCTCACACGTTTTACCAGTGCCAATAGCCCATATTGGTTCATAGGCAACAATTAAATTAGATGGATCTGTATTTTCTAATCCTTGTTCAACCTGTCTAGTAATAACTCTATCAGCCTCTCCTCTCTCTCTTTGTTCTAATGTTTCTCCTACACAAACTATTGGAGTAAGTCCACTTGATTGAGCAAAAACTGCTCTTTTGTTAATTTGCTCATCACTTTCACTAAAATATTTTCTTGGTTCACTATGTCCAACGATTGCATATGAGACACCATGTTCAAGAAGCATTTTGGGGGATATTTCTGCCGTAAACGCTCCTTGATCTTCCCAATGAATATTTTGACTAGAAATATCTAAATATTCAAAATCAGAATGATCAGAAAAGGTTGAAATAGCCGTAAAAGGTGGAGCAATAACAACTTTACGATCGTCTTTAATGTTTTTTATTAAAGGAATAAACTCTTCTAAATAGGATTTAGCTTCAGCACAAGTCATGTGCATTTTCCAATTACCAGCAATTACAGATTTTCTCAAAATACTATCTCCAAGAAAAATATACTAATACAAAGTGAGTTGAATAAGCTAACTATTCAAAAATTAATTCATTTTTTAGAAATATTACTTTATCCCCCTTGTTTAACTGCCTTCCTCTCCTAGTCTCAATTACACCATTAACCTTAACAGAACCTGATTTAATAAAAATTTTTGCTTCACCACCAGAAGATACCAAATTTTTCCATTTTAAGAATTGATCCAATTTCATTGTTTTTTATACCCAAAGATATTGATAAAGTAGGATAAACAATTAAATATATAATATCTTGAGACTAATACCACCAGTCAGACCATATTCAAATAGGTTTATCAAAGGTTTTATATGCATGCTTATTTACGTAGCTTGTTGGCCTTTATTAGCTTATTTAGCTGGAAACTTAATTCCAGCAATTGGGTCAGGTGATCTCTCAAAAGTTTCTAGCATAATAATTAAGTCTTTATTTGTATTTTTAGTTCAGAAAACTGCTCAATTTGGACAGGATGTATTCATAGCAAAACCATCTTTAGAAATTAGTGAAGTGATGAGAGGAAATTTATTTAGCAGAATTCAAAAAATAAAGATGAATTCTGTTGAAAATATTTCAGCCGGGGACATCACATACAGACTTACAGAAGATGCCGACAGGGTAAGCGAAGTTATTTATAAAACAGCTCAAGATACTATTCCATGTTCTTTACAGTTGTTAGCGGTAATAATCTACATGTTTTATTTAGACTGGTCACTTACACTATCAACATTCGTTTTGGCACCATTGATTATTCTTTCAGTTAACAGTTTTGGAAGAAGAGTTTTAATAGCATCCGAAAAAAGTCAAGAATCAACAAGTAATTTAGCAGGTTTAATAGGTGAATCTATAAATGGAATGTCCACGATAAGAGCTTTTGCTGCTGAAAATTGGATTGAGAAAAGATTTTTTCAAAGATTAAATACAAATAAAAAAGCAAAATATAAAACATTAAAACTTCTTGCATTTCAACATCCAGTTGTAGGATTTGTTGAAGCATTTGGAATATTAGCAATATTAGGTTTAGGGGCTGCAAGAATCAATCTTGGCCTTCTAACAAGCGAAGAATTTAGTAGTTTTTTTGCAGCAATATTAATGCTTATTGATCCAATCAGCCATGTAAGTACAAATTTTAATGACTATAAACAAGCAGAAGCCTCAATAAAAAGGTTGAAAAACATAAATCAAGAACCTGTCGAAGATGATAAAGAAAATTTACGAAGGATATCCAATTTTGAAGGCAAAATAAATTTCAAGAATGTAAGTTTCGCTTACAAAAAAGATAATAAAGTACTTAAAAATATCAATTTAGAAATTAAGAGAGGTGAAGTCACAGCATTTGTTGGAGCTTCTGGAGCTGGTAAAAGTACAATGTTGGCTTTGATATTAAAGTTTATAACTCCCAATAATGGAGACATTTTTATAGATGACAAAAATCTCAAAATATTAAATACAAAAGATATTAGAAAAAACATTGCATTAGTACAACAACAGCCTTTTTTGTTTTCAGGAACAATTATTGATGTAATAAGAATGGGTAGAAATTTCACCAAAGAAGAAGTTATAGAATCAGCAAGAAAAGCAAACGCTCACAACTTTATTCAAAAGCTTCCTGAGAAATATGAAACTGAGATAACTGAAAGAGGATCAAATTTCTCAGGTGGTCAGATCCAAAGGATTGCAATTGCAAGGGCAATACTCGGGAACCCCTCAATTCTTCTTTTAGATGAGGCCACAAGTGCGTTAGATGCAGAATCAGAATCTGAAGTACAACAAGGACTTAATAGAGCTATGAAAGATAGAACAGTTATTGTAATTGCTCATAGATTGGCGACTACTCAAGAGGCCAATAAAATAGTTGTTTTCGATAAAGGTGAAATTGTTGAAGTTGGAAAACACATAGATTTAATCAATAAACCTGGAATTTATAAAGAATTATGTGAAAAACAATTGATAAAAAAATTATAGTTATATTTTATTTATAAAAAAAATAAATCCATGAGCGAAAACACAAATGATTCTGCAAATCCAGTTTTAACCTTTGAGGGCAAAAAATATTTAATAAATGAACTTTCTAATGAAATAAAAGAATCTATAAAAGAATTACAAATAGCGGATACACAAATTAAGATGCATCAAGATACCCTCAAATTACTTTCAATTAGTCGAAACTCTTTAGTTAATCAATTAAGAGAAAAACTAAAAAACTTAGAATAAAATTTTAATAATTATGGATTTCCTGTAGAGAGTAAGTATTAATCTTGTTGCATTGCAGAGCTTTTATCGCCTTAATGGCTGCCTTAGCTCCAGGAATAGTTGTAAAAGTTGGAATATTATATTCTAAAGCTGCACGTCTTAAATAAGCATCATCATGAAGAGCCTGTGAGCCAATTGGAGTATTAATTATTAATTGGACAAGTCCCGAACGAATTAGGTCCTCGATATTTGGTCTTCCTTCATGAACTTTTAGCACTTCTTCAACTTGAATTCCTAAATTCACCAAATATGAAGCTGTACCTTTTGTTGCGATTAATTTAAATCCTAAATTCAAAAGTTCTCTAGCAACTTCCTCAAGATTTTTTTTATCTAAATCATTTGTAGATAAAAAAGCAACTCCATCTGAAGGAACACCATTACCTGCTGCCAATTCCGACTTGGCATAAGCAATTCCAAAATCTTTAGCCAAACCCATTACTTCTCCAGTAGATCTCATTTCAGGTCCAAGTAATGTATCAGACCCAGGAAATCTTTTAAAAGGTAAAACAGCCTCTTTTACTGCCTGATATTTTGGAGAAAATTCTTCTGTGAAATTAAGATCTTCTAATGTAAAACCCTGCATTAACTGAGTAGCTAATTTTGCAACTGGTTTACCTATGGCTTTTGAAACAAATGGAACTGTCCTGGATGCTCTCGGATTTGCTTCGAGAATAAATAATTTTTTTTCTTTATTATTTGTATTTATTACTGCAAATTGCAAATTAATTAAACCAACAACATTTAATCTTTGTGCAATTAATTTAGTCCAGTTTCTAACATTTTCTATTGTGGATGTAGAAAGAGAAATGGATGGTAAACAACAAGCTGAATCTCCTGAATGAATTCCTGCAGGTTCCACATGTTCCATTAGGCCGGCAATTACAACCGAACCCTCTGAATCGCATAAAGCATCAACATCTATCTCAATTGCATTATTCAAATATTGATCAAGAAGGATGGGATGATCAGGCGATACCTTAACAGCTTCAGAAATGTATCTCGATAATTCATTCTCATCTTTAACAATTTCCATTGCCCTTCCACCTAAAACATAAGAAGGTCTTACAACCAAGGGGAATCCTATATTTTTTGCTACTATTTCTGCCTCATCTTGATTACGTGCAATACCGTTTAAAGGTTGTCTAATACTTAATTCTTCAAGAATTTTTGTAAATTCCTCTCTGTCTTCTGCTAAATCGATTGATATTGGAGAAGTCCCAAGTATTTTTGATCCAGTTCTTATCCCATCATTAGATTTAAGCCATTCAAATAATGGTAATGATAATTTCAGTGGGGTTTGACCTCCAAATTGAACAATCAAACCATAGGGATTTTCAGCTTCTATTATGTTGAGAACATCCTCCAAAGTTACAGGCTCGAAATATAAAATATCGCTAGTATCATAATCTGTTGATACAGTTTCAGGATTACTATTAACCATTATTGTTTTATAACCATTTGTAGAAGCTTGATATGATGCATGGCAGCAACAGTAATCAAATTCTATTCCCTGACCAATTCTGTTTGGACCTCCTCCTAGAATCATTATTTTTTTTGATTTACTTTTTTCTGAAATCTCGCTATCAAAAATTTGAGAATTAATATTAATGAAAGATTCTTCATAAGTTGAATAATGATATGGAGTGGAGGATGAGAATTCTGCTGAACATGTATCAACAGTTTTATAAATTGGGATTACATTTAGTTTTTTTCTATATGTTCTTACTTCAAAAAATTCAGAATTAGTTAGCTTTGCAATCTGTTGATCTGAAAAGCCTAATTGTTTAGCATGTAACATCAAGTCCCTATCAAGAGTATAAAGTTCCTTATCTTTCAAAAAATCATTTTCAAAATTAAAGATATTACGTAATTTTTCGATAAACCATAAATCTATATTTGTAACTTCTTTAATATAATTATTATTTTTCCCAAGCTGCATAGCTTTTTTAATTAAGAGAATTCTTTCAGATGTAGGGTTTCTTAAACTATTTTTAATTTGACTCTCATTTATAAATTCATCTTTTGAGTCACATTCCCATCCAAAAACACCAACCTCTAATGACCTCAATGCTTTCTGAAATGATTCTTCAAAAGAACGACCTATTGCCATTGACTCACCAACAGATTTCATGGAAGTGCTTAAAGTATTAGAAGAACCTTTAAACTTTTCAAAGGCAAATCTTGGGATCTTAGTAACTACGTAATCAATTGATGGCTCGAAACATGCAGGTGTTTTTTTTGTAATGTCATTAATAATCTCATCAAGTGTGTAGCCAACAGACAATAAAGCTGCAATCTTAGCTATGGGGAATCCAGTTGCTTTACTTGCTAAAGCTGAGGATCTACTCACACGGGGATTCATTTCTATGACAATTACTTCGCCATTAGAGGGATTTATTGCAAATTGAATATTACTCCCTCCTGTTTCAACTCCAACCTCTCTAATGATTTTCAAAGACAAATCCCTTAATCTCTGATACTCCTTATCTGTTAAAGTCTGCGCAGGAGCTACAGTAATCGAATCTCCAGTATGGACACCCATTGGGTCTAGATTTTCAATACTGCAAACTATCACTACATTGTCAGCAGTGTCTCTCATCACCTCTAGTTCAAACTCTTTCCATCCAATAAGTGATTTTTCAATCAATATTTGATTACTTGGACTTTCCTCTAAACCTGATTTACACAACTCGACAAATTCTTCAAGGTTAAAAGCAATTCCACCTCCTACTCCACCTAATGTAAATGCAGGCCTAATAATAAGAGGATAAGAACAAATTTTTCTGGATACCTCTATAGCTTCATCCAGATTAGATGCTATTCCTGAAGGACAAACATTTACATTAATTTTCTCCATCGATTCTTTAAACAATTGTCTATCTTCAGCTTTATTAATAGCTCTTAAATCAGCACCAATTAATTCAATATTATTTTGCTTTAAAAAATTTGACTCTGATAATTTAACTGCAAGATTCAAAGCGGTTTGCCCCCCCATAGTGGGAAGAATTGCATCAGGTTTTTCTCTTAAGATGATCTGAGAGACAATTTCAGGAGTCAATGGTTCAATATATGTTTTGCTTGCGACCTCAGGATCAGTCATTATTGATGCTGGATTAGAATTTATTAAGACAATTTCATAACCAGCATTTCTTAAAGCTTTACAAGCTTGAGTGCCAGAGTAATCAAATTCGCATGCTTGCCCTATAACAATAGGTCCAGAACCAAGAATAAGAATTTTTTTAAGATCACCTCTTTGAGGCATAATTTAAACCTTTATTTATCTCATGCTACTTATAAATCATCAGATGTTAATCAAGTTACTTGAAAAGCAACATTTGTTTCTATAGTATTGAAAGAAATTAATTTTTTATGAGCGAACTTCAGCGACTTAAAAGTTTGTTGCCTCCAGAGAATGAAAGTTGGGTATTTGTTGAAGCTGCTGCTGCTATAGACCCACCTTTAATAACACTTGAGGAAATTGGTCGTGACGAAGTAGAAATTCAAATAGATTTAGATGAATGGGATAACTATGCAATTGACCACAGAAATTTATTGTTTTGGCACGAAGTAGGAAAAATTCAAAATGACACAATCCCAAGAGACGGATGGGAAATGGCAGCTCTTGCTATAGGACTTGGAGGCGCGATAGGCGAGCTTTGGGTGCAAGATGGTTTACTTTTATTACTTGCTCTTGGTTTATCAAGTTTTGCAGGATATAGATTATATTTAAAAAATAATTCTGAAAAAAAGCTTCAAGATGCTATTTATGCAGATGAAAGAGCTATAGATCTTGCTTGTAGATTTGGCTACAGCATTCCAAATGCTTATAAAAGTCTTGGAGGGGCATTAAAAGAGTTAATAGAAAAGACACGAAAAAAGAAAAAAAGAAGTTTCTTTGAAGATAGATTAGATGCCTTAAGAAAAAGTGCCGAAAAAGCAAGATCAGAATTATCTCAGCAAGAAGGTTCAGAAAAATCAGTTTCAAGTGAAAATGTTTATGGACAATAAAAGCTTGGTTTTAATGGCGGCTAAAGCATGTGATGAAAAAAAGGCAAGAGATATAAAACTTATAAAAATTGACAAAGTATCATTTATAAGTGAATGGATTTTAATTGCAGAAGGATTATCTGATGTACAGGTTAGATCCATTACAAACTCTGTAGAGGGAGAACTTAGAGAGAAGGCTAAAGTTGAACCTATAAGAAAAGAAGGGGTTAGCGAAGCTAAATGGGCTTTACTCGATTATGGTGATTTGATAGTAAATATTTTTCAACCAGAAATAAGAAAATATTATGACCTTGAATCGTTCTGGAGTAATGGAGATAAGCTTATATTTCCATAGTATCTTTTATGAACGAATCTAAGTGTCCTGTCCCTAGAGAGCAACAACCCACAAATGAATTCATAGAATTATCAAAATCTAAAATTTTTTCATGGCCAAAAACAAAAAAGTCACTAATTTATATTTTGGCAAAATTCTGGGTAGGAGCTTTTCTTCTATTTCTCGTCATTTCTTCAGGAAGTGTATATTTCAAATCGTCCCTTTTAAAATATATTTTATTAAGTTTATTTAGCAGCTTATCAATACCTCTTTTTATTACAATAAGGCTATATTTAGGTTGGAATCATATATTTAAAAGATTAACCTCCGAAAAAGTTGAATATGAGGAATCAGGTTGGTATGACGGCCAAGTATGGGAAAAACCATTAGTTTTAAGAGAAAAAGAAATCCTTATTGCCTCAATTGAGGTAAAACCAATTTTAAGAAATTTAATTCAGATTCTTTCTATTATTTCAGTCTTAGCATTATCTGGCATTTTGATTTTTCAATATAACATTTTCTAAATGAATTCTAATTTTAAAAACCTCTACACTTCTAATAATCCTCCTATCCAAGCAACCTTAATGAGAGGATCAAATATTGAGTCAATCCATAAAATTCATGCTGTTATTACTGACAAAAAAGGTAGGGTTTTAATGTGCGCAGGGAATCCAGAATATAAAAGCTTCATCAGGTCAGCACTAAAACCGTTTCAAGTAATTCCTTTCGTTAGTAGTGGAGCTGCATCAAAAATCAATAATGAATCAAAATCAATTGCCTTAGCATGTGGGTCACACAGTGGTTCAAAAATTCATTCAAGAGAAGCCTTCAGAATTTTATGGGAATATGACATAGATATTAATAATCTAAAATGTCCAAAAACCAAAACTAGTCCATTAGAACATAATTGTTCCGGTAAACATGCTGCTTTTTTAGCAACATGCAAAAAAATGAATTGGCCATTAGATAGTTATTTAAAGGGAGATCATCCACTTCAAATCGAAATATTCAGAATTGTTTCTGAATTGCTTGAAATCCCATCATCAGAAATAAACGCTGAACGTGATGATTGTGGTGCCCCCACTCTTTATTTAAAACTACTAGAAATGTCAAGGTTATATTCATTTCTAAGCAGTTCTGAAAATGCCGAATTAGAACAAATCAGTAGAGCTATGACAATAAACCCAACAATGATTAGTGACAATAATAAATTTGATACAGAAATAATAAAAGCTTCACATGGAAAAGTTATAGGTAAAGGTGGTGCGGAAGGAATACAATGTCTATGCAAGGTAAACGAAGGTATAGGATTAGCTCTAAAAGTAGAAGACGGTTCAAAAAGAGCTAAGCATGCCGTTAGTCTTCACATACTTAAACAGTTAGAATGGATATCTGACTTGAGAATTCAAGACATAGAAGAAAAGGTGTTTAATTTTTCTGAGGGAGTGAGACTTGAAGTTAAAGGTAAATTAAAATTCCAAGAATCCTAAAAAAACAGGAAAAATAACCCTTTCAGATGTATGCTATGTATATGTCGCGGGGTAGAGCAGTCTGGTAGCTCGTCGGGCTCATAACCCGAAGGTCGGAAGTTCAAATCTCCCCCCCGCCACCATTTAGAAGCAGCTTCAAAGCTGCTTTTTTATTCTTCGCAGTTGTTACATCAAATAAAAAATATAAATAGAAATGAAAGTTGTTATTTAGAGCTAAAAAAGTTTATGAGAAATTATTGGAGATCTTTATGAATAGAAAATTTCAAATCAACTCTAACTATTAAACCAATAAGGATAAAGAATATTCCAAGGTATGAGCTTAAAGATAGATCCAAAATATTAAATTAATTTTCTAACCAAATCTTAGCTTATAATTCATATCTGTTAAATGTAATATTAACAATGAATTTAAACAAATCTGAATTTTGAACATTTTCATCTTGAATAAGTAATTTAATAAAGTAAAGTTAAATCTATCTAATTTGGAAAATTATATGCAGGATTTACTACAACGAGATTTGGGTTCAAGCTTGTTATCAATAGCAATCATATTTGGTTGGTTAGGTCTATTTTTTGTATTTTTGAGAGTATTAACAATTTCTATAAAGAGAATCCTTGAAGCTGTTTTCAAAAAATCGTAATTATTGAAATAAATCAAAAATTCTAAATTAATCGCATTAATCCTATATAACTAGGTATAATGACCTAAAAAAATGTCAATTTTAGATAAGTCAAAGATAGGTGATTCAGTTCAAATAAACCTAGAACTATCAAAAGATAGACTTACTAAAGATGTTGTTGATGCAATAAATGTTTCTTCGGTAGCTAAGATAAATGATTTTAGAATAACTGACGGAAAAGGTATTGGAGTTATATTGAAATTATCTAACGGAAAAGAGCAATGGTTTTTTGAAGATGAAATTGACCTCCTTGACGAAAATGGTAATGTAATTAAAAAAAACATTGTTAAAAAAGTAAATGGAAATTTTATATTAGATTTTTTAAGAGGATTTAATTATGAAAATAAAAATAAGGTAAGCGAGTTACTTAATCCAATTAACTTTTTTATCTGGCTAGTTGTATCGTTAAAAGATATTTTTTAATTCGAAAAAAATATTTCTAAAATAAAAATAATTTAACTATTTTTTTAAATATAAATCTTCAGTAATTAAAAATTTAAATGGTACAAAATATTATCGATGTAAGAGGTTTATCTAAGTCATTTGATATCTCTTCCAAAGAACCAGGTATAAAAGGAACAATTAAGCATTTTTTTAGGAGACAAACAAAAAGTGTAAAAGTTATAAAAGATATAAGTTTTGAAATCAAAGAAGGGGAAATAGTAGGTTTTCTTGGCGCTAATGGGGCTGGGAAAACAACAATCTTAAAAATGCTTTGTGGCTTAATTTATCCAAGTAAAGGTTCGATTTCAGTTTCAGGTTACTTACCTTTCAGAAGAAAAGAAAATTTCCTAAAGAATATCACCTTAATAATGGGACAAAAGCAACAGCTTATTTGGGATCTTCCACCAATTGAATCATTCTATTTGAATGCATCAATATATGACTTAGATAAGTTTGAAGCTAAAAGGAGAATAAAAAAACTATCAGATATGCTTGAAATTGATGAGGAGCTATTTATACCTGTTAGAAAACTTTCACTAGGTCAGCGTATGAAGTCAGAATTACTGGCAGCATTGATACATGAACCAAATATTCTATTTTTAGATGAACCGACACTTGGATTAGACATTAATGCGCAGAGAAATTTAAGAAAATTCCTCAAAAAATATAATAAGGAAACAAATGCAACGATATGCCTAACTAGTCATTACATGAAAGATATTACATCGCTATGCAAGAGAGTTATATGTATTCACGAAGGGGAGATATCGTATGATGGAAAACTTGACCTATTATTAAAAAAACTTTCTCCTGTTAAAGAAATATTAATAGTTTGTCGTTCAGAAGAGGATGCAATTAAATTAGAAAATTCCGGTTTTACTATTAAATATAAAAACAAGAATGAAATCACTATAAAAATTGAAAACAACTCCATTACCTCTTCACTAAAAACTATCCTAAATAATTTTGATATTGAAGACCTTTTTATAAATGAACCACCTATAGATGAAGTTATTGGGAAGGTATTAATCAAAAAAGATTATGATATCTAATTTAATTAAACGTAAAATTTTCACTTTATTAAAAGTCCAATATTCAAACATGTTGGAATACAGGGTAGAAATTGCATTATGGGCAATTTCAGGGATTATTCCTTTTTTCATGTTAAACATTTGGACAAACAATAATCTTAATGAATCCATAAACATCAGCGATGTTATGCTTTCTAGGTATTTCTTATGTGCTTTTTTTGTAAGACAGTTTTCTGTAGTCTGGGTTGTATTTAGTTTTGAAGAGGATTCTCTTATGGGGAAAGTATCTCCGTATTTAATCCAACCTTTAAATCCATTTTTCAGATATTTTGCACAACATCTAGCGGAACAAATAACAAGATTTCCTTTTGCACTAATAATCGCATTTTTCTTTTTTATTTTTAATCCAGAAAGTTTATGGATACCAAATTTAGGTATTTTACTCTTATCAATAGTATCTACTTTCTTATCCTTCTTGATTCAATTTTTAATTCAGTCAATAGTTGCATGTCTATGTTTCTGGACAGAAAAAGCATCATCGATTGAAAGATTGTTATTTATTCCAACTTTATTTCTCTCAGGTCTTTTAGCACCAGTAGTCTCATTTCCAAATTACGTTAAATCTTGGATTTATTTGACTCCTTTTCCATATCTAATTGATTTCCCTGCGAACTTACTGTCAGGTAATGAAACAAATATTAGTGGAGGCTTAATTATGCAAATTCTATGGATTTTTATACTTTTCCCGTTATTTAAGAAAATCTGGTCTGAAGGAACGAAAAAATATACAGCAATGGGTTCATGAATATAAGAAAATATTCAAAAGTTTATAAAAAATTCTTACATACTTCTTTAGCTTCTGAATTGGAGTATAAGACAAATATATTAGTTGATTTAATTACTGCAATTTTAAGTTTAGTAGGGAGTATTTTTCTATTATCTATTTTCTTTCAAAATAATGGATATATTGGAGGTTGGAAATTTGAACAGGCATTAATCATCCAAGCTATCTATACAATTTTGAATGGAATAACAAATACATGGTTCAATCCTAATCTTACAGAAATAGTTAAACATATAAGAGAAGGAACATTAGACTTCGTACTTTTAAAACCTATTGATAGTCAATTTTTTATTTCATTAAAAAAAATAAATCCATCCGGATTTTTAGAAATTATGCTTGGATTTTTCCTGTTGCTCTTCTGCATAAGAATAAATCAAATAAATTTAAGTTTAAGTTTTCTATGCCTATCCTTGATTACGATAAGCTGCTCAATTTGTATTCTATATAGCCTATGGTTTTTTATATCTACTACTACTATTTGGTTTGTTAAGACTTGGAATGCAATAGAAGTATTAAGATCATTTCTTTATATTGGAAGATTTCCTCTAAATTCATTTTCATTTTCTTTAAGAGTTTTTTTTAGTATTTTCATTCCTATTGCTTTTATAACTACGATTCCTTCTGAAGTTTTTCTAGGACTTTCTCAATTGTGGAAAATATTGCTTGAAGTTATTGTTGCTTCAGTATTTCTTATAACTTCAAGAAAGTTCTGGTTATTTGCACTAAAGTTCTATTCATCAGCATCTAGCTAACTATTATTTAATAACCTCCCTGCAAAATTCCCAAATTTGTTGTTTGCTTTTCAGATTAGAAAGCTTAGATAATTTCTTGAAATGAGGTTTAGATTTTTCCACCGATAAAAGCCTGCAGTTGTATTCGATTTTATGATTTCTTGATATGATTCCTAATTTAAGTGCAACATCAAAAAGTATTATTATTAAAGTAATAAAAAAAACTATACCGAAAAATTGTGTAAATGATTTTGAATAATTTTCATTTTCAGTTTTTAATTCAAATTTCATTACTTAACTATATGCTGAGGGCACTTAATTGCAGCAATAGCAACAGCCGTAACTTTAAAATTTTCTGACTTCTCAATAACCTTTTTAACTTCTAATGGTCCAAATTTATTACTCGCATCACTGTAGGAAAGAAGTAAAGATTTATAGTTATCATGACCTAGATTTCTATACTCACAGAAATTATCCCCAACATAATTTAAAAGAGTTAGTAAAGTTAATTCAATCATTAAAGCTTTTTACTAGCAAAGTTCTTACGAATGATACTGTGCAGGACATTTTTAACAAGTAAAATTTCCCAAAAACATTTGAAATCATAAGATAGGATTTTGCTCGTAAACTTAAAAATTACAAAATTATTTTAGAATTTTTAAATTTACATATAAGAAAATCATTAAAGCACTATCTGTAGTGTATAAAATAGTCGCATGTTGCGCTACAGATAGGGGGTTGCATTTTTATAGAAATTGGTTTAAAAATAAGGTTCCCCATCACCCGGCCCCACATATGTGAGGCCTTTTTTTATTATTTTTCATTAAGGTCTAAAAGTTTTATTAAATAAAACGAGTAATTCATTAACCACTTTGATAACGAATAAAGATAATAAGTAATTTATTTTTTAATTTATAATCCTGCTTTAAAATTTTTTACCTAAATATACTGCTATCCTCCAATAATTTATAAAAAGTTTTTTATGGATTTAATTAATAAGCTAATACCAACCAAAATACAAACTGTTATAAAAGTTTTCTTAATAAGTATATTCCCATTTAATTTGGATAAGTGAGCTCCAAAAAATCCTCCTGTAAAGGAACCAATTATTAAAACTACCAATAAATTTAATGGAACCGATCCTATTCTTGCCAAAAATACTGCTCCGACAAAATTCCAAAAAATCCCAACAGTAAAAAATGTCATGCTTATGGCTCGAAGAAAATCCATTTCAAAAGTTTTAATTAATAGTATTGTTACAAGCAATCCAGTTCCTGAAGAAATAGAACCATTTAATATACCTATAAGAAAAATAAAAATTAAAAATCTAATTTTATGAATAAAATTAAGTTTTTTATTACCAGATGATAAACCTAAATCTGGTTTAAGGAATGAATAAAAAGCTAATAGTATGGATATTATTCCTAAAATTAAATACAAATACTTTTCTGATATATATTCAATGACAGACGCCCCCAAAATTACTCCTGGTAACCCAAAAATTAAAATTTGCCAAGCAACTCTTATATCATTACCTAAAGATTTGTAATTTCTTAAGGACCCCCCAATTCCTAGTGCTACTGTTGCTAATTTATGACTAGCCAGCGCCTGATAATAAGGAACCCCAGATAAAATCAATGCAGGCAATTGTAATAATCCTGCTCCTCCACCAGAAATCGCTGAGAACGTATTAGAAAAAAACGATATCAAAAAGATATAAATACTTTTAAATAAAGAATGATCAAAATTTCCTAATAATATTGTTAATAGATAAAGCATTAACTATAAACTGCCCTTTTATTGATAAGTGAAAATTATTCGTTTCATAAGAAACATTTACTTTAAGAAGTCTTATTTTATCTTGATAAATCATACTTTAAAAAAAACTGTTATTATTCAAAGAAAATTATCAAGAATTTTATGCATAGACAAGATGCAATTTACCTTGATCAGTTTTGTCCCAAGACAAGTAATAAAAATTGGAGAGAGTCACTTAATAAACTTACCAATTATAAATGCATTTATTGCGGTAAACCCTCAGAATCACTCGACCACCTTCACCCAATGTCAAAAGGGGGGATTAGCAGTACAAGTAATTGCGTACCATGTTGTTTGTCATGTAATGGAAAGAAATCAGATTCAGAAGTTCTTAGCTGGTACAGAAAACAAAATTTTTATGATCCTCGAAGAGCTATGGCGATACGAGCATGGTTTAATGATGATTTAAAACTAGCGTCAGTTCTTTTAAACTACTTACATTAAACAATGAATAATAAATTGATTGAGATTAGAAAAAATATTTTTGTATATCTTTGAATAGGATCCTTTTTTTAGCAAACATTGTTTTTATTAAATTATTCTTATACTTTCTGAATTTATATTATTGTTCTTAAAAATCGAGATATTAGAATAATCATCTTTCCACATTATTGGTGAATCTATAATCTTTCTCTCTGGAGACTTTACTGAAAAAATCAATCCAAATACAAAAAGAATAGTAATCAGAATTATAGTTAATACTAATTTGTCTGAAATATTATTCATTAACCTAATCTATCTTGAAAAATTTTTGTCAGGAGTAGTTTTTTCGTAAATTTCTAGAAAATATGATTTAAAATAATCAACTCCCTCCTTTCCAATTAATCCAAACGACCATCCACAATCATTTACTACTTGCAATGAAATTTGATTTGCCAAGTCACTTTTCTCAATCCATTTTTTCTGAGGATTGTAAGAGAAAGATATAATGTTTTCAGTTTTTACAATAGCTGATTTCATTGCTTCATCTTTAGAAAGACCATTTTGGATAGCATTGCAATATTTCTTAGAGAAATTATTAGTGATCCTATTTTGTAGCAAACTAACACTAGGATCGGAAGTATCAAAAGCTAAACCTATTGCAGGTTCTAATTGAAAAAATATAAATAAAATTAAGACAAAAAATAATTTTAACAACAGCTATTAGTCAATAGTTTATAAGTAATATAATAGTATTTTAAAATTATATTTTCAATTTAATCTGATAATTATTAAAAGCAAATTAAATTTCAATTTATTAATAATTAAAAGTATTGCGATAAGTTCAGTAATAATAGTCAGAGGTTTATTCGATTACAAATATGTACGAATCATTAATGACATTGCTATTTTTTCCTGATTGGACAAATGGATTACCTTCAGATTTCCTAATTCTTCATTTTTTTGTAGGAGCTGTGATTTTTCCATTTAACATGATTCATGCTAAAGCAAGAAAAATTGACAGTCAAAACCCACAGGAAGCCGCTAATGGGTATAAAAATTCAGACAATGTAACATTTTTTGGATACGAGGAAATCAATTAGATTTCCATAAAATTTATTTGAGGAATAAGTTATTTGATTATAATTTCCCTAAATACAGCTTTAGATCTCAAGATATTCAGTCCCAGTGAACCTATAGGAATATTCATAATTTTTGTAGGTTTAATATTCACTGGCATGATTTTCTATATTATTTATGCTGTAAGTACTAATAAAGAATCCTTAGAAGACAAAAAAATAAGAACTAAAAAAGAGTACTTACAAAAGGAGAGAATAGGAAAATTATTTCCTAAGAAAAAATAAATTTAATTGCTTTATTGCTATAAAGATATTTATTTATATTATTAATTATTAAATCAGTAGGATCTAAAAACATTAGTTTTAGTTCTCTTAAATCAAACATTTCCTAAAAATCTAACTATAACAAGAAGATTTTTTTTACGAGGACTTAATATTGTTAATTGCACAACTAATTTATTTTCATCTTGATCAAAAAATGTTAAAAAAGGGAAAAATTAATTTGAAATCTTGGAGAATTCACCTCAATATCTATTTCTTGCTAGTGGAGTGAATAATGGAGAGGGTTTTTGGATTGTGGGAATAAAAAATTGCGATGAAAATATCCTTGAAGATGAAAATCTTTTAGATTGCCATAGAAAAGAATTAATAGGTAATGAATCAGCGAAAGATATTCTTTTAGCTATTAATTTAAACGTAAATAATTTATTAAATGAACTAAGAAAAAAAAATTATTTAATTGCAAGACCTTCCATTGGGATTCCATTTGATATCCCTTTAGAAATCTTGGAAAATATTTTTGATTTCTGGTTAGATATTTATAAAAATCATGAAGCCTGGGAAGCTTGTTTAGGACTTCTTAAAGTTAGAAAAAGGATTCCTCTAACAAACCTAATTGAAAGCGAAAGTTTAAAGGGAAACTCTAAAAAATGGGCTAAAAAAATTGAAACTTTACATACTTATGTTCCTTCTTCAATTAAAAATGAAAAATTAAATGACCCCATGTGGGAATAATTTTATCTTTAAATACTAAAAATATTTACTTCACTGGATATTTAAGTAAAAATAAAATAAATAATAATTTAAAAATGAATAAACCATATTCTTTTAGTATCGATCAAATGAACGGGATAGTTGAGGATACATACGCCAAGATAATAAATGAATGTGAAAATTTAAAAAAAAATACAAATTGTCCAAATGAGCAAGTATTAGCACTTTTAAGTGTAATTGCCTCAAATTACACTACTGCACCAGAAAAAAACGAAAATTAAGATGATAAGTCATTATACTTGGAACGAATTTGATAAAAGCGTAGAACAAATAGCTAATAAATGTAGGTTTAAGGAATTTTCTGGAATATATGGAGTTCCTCGTGGCGGATTATGTCTCGCTGTAGCACTAAGCCATAAATTAAAAATTGAATTAATTTCAGAACCAATAAAGAATTCACTAATAGTAGATGATGTTTATGAAACAGGCATTACATTAACGACCTTCAAGAATATTGAAGGAGCAATGTTTTTTGTATTATTTAGCAAAATTAAACCTACATGGTGGAATACAGTGCATGTAACAAAAAAAAGTCAATGGATTGTTTTCCCTTGGGAAAATACTTTAAATTCAAAAAGTGACCGCGAAGAGTACATCAAAAAAAGAGGTTTAAGTTGAGAAAGAAATTATATTTGGCTAATCCATATGGATTTTCAAAACAAACTAAAACCCTTTTAAATGAATTTATTGAAATCTTCAATGATTTAAATGTAGAGGTATTTGAACCTTTTGAGAGAGCAAAAAGATTAATTCAACAAAAAAGGGAGTGGGCATATGAGGTTGCAAGAAGTAATTTCATTGATTTAAAAGAATGTGATTGTATTTTTGCAATTGTCAATGGAAATCCACCAGATGAAGGGGTAATGATTGAATTAGGTATCGCAATTGCTTTAAAAAAGGAAATCTTTTTATTTAGAGATGATTTTAGAAATTGTGCTGATAGCAATAAATACCCATTAAACTTAATGTTATTTCTTGGACTGCCTAAAGATAATTGGGAAAAATATTATTTTGAATCATTACAAGATATAAAAAGTAATAAAAAAAGATTTTTGGAGTGGGCTGAAAATTAGCAAAAAACCGTTAAACCAAAAGTAGGAGTTTTAAGTTTGAATATATCTGTCAAAGTGCTAGAATATATTTTATTTAGAAAATTTTGACACAAGTTACAGTCGGAGAGAACGAGGGAATTGAATCTGCCCTTAGAAGATTTAAAAGACAAGTATCTAAATCTGGAATTTTTGCAGATTTAAAAAGACTTAGGCATCATGAAACTCCTGTTGAAAAATACAAAAGAAAATTGCAACAGAGAAGAAAAGCAAGAAGAAGATAAGCTCCTAGAACTTATAAAGTTTTCGTAAATTTTTAATTTTAATAATTTTTTGTAGAAGTTTAAAAAAATTTAACTATTTAAGCTTCTTAAGCTTCTTAACAAGATTTATTCCAACGCCTGAAACGGCAAGAAGATCTTTTTCATCAGCAGCAATAACTGCCTTTGTTGTTTTAAATCCAGCCTCATACAAAGCTTTTGCGCTTTTTGCTCCAACACCTGGAAGTGTAGTCAAAGTTTCAATATTTTTCTTAGAATTTACTGCTTTAGTTTTAGATTTTGCTTTTGTTTTTGTTTTTGTTTTTGCGGACTTTGCTGCTTTTTTTTCTTTCTTTAAAGGCGGTGCAGGAGTTACTGCACTTTTAAATAAAATTGATTTTAGTTTGCCGAGAAATTTAGAAATCATTGCAATATATAAGTAATAAAATTAGCTATTCATTATAATAATATTAAATTCCAGAGGAATTAATAGAAAGACAATAACTAATTGAATAGAAATAATTTATTTACAATTATATAAAGACACACATTTAATATTTATGCAAGCTTAAGAGCCATTGCAAGGTATTCTAAATTATTCTAAAAACTAAAAAAAAGATAAAAAGTATATTCAAAAATTAAAGGTATTCATTAATAGTAAAGTTAAAATCTTAAAAAGAACAGATCAAAAAAATGAAGCTTATTTTAATAAGTGGACCTTCCGGAAGCGGAAAAACAACTTTATCGAATCAAATAATAAAAAAAATTAAAAATGGTATTGTGTTAAGTACCGACAATTACTATAAGACAGGATTAATAAGTAAATTACTATCAAAATTTGTAGAAGGTTTTTTTGATAGAAGTATTAGTTTTAATAACAAACTATTCAAAAAAGATTTTGATTTTATTTATATGAATGGAATTTCAATCTGTAAGCGTTATTATAATTTTGAAAAGAAATCAATTCAAAATATCTTAAACGAAACAAATAATATTAGTTTTATAATTGTTGAGGGTATATTTGCTAAAGAAATCTCAAACACTTTAAATAATAAGGATTATATTTTTTTAGAAATAAAAACTAAAAAAAATGAGTGCATGAAAAGAGTTGTCCAAAGAGATATAAAAGAAAGGGGGAAGGATAAAAAACAAGCTGAGAATGATTTCTTAAAATCATGGAGCATTTATTACGAAAAATTTAAACCTAATAGCCAAAAAAATAATACGAATAAATTCATTATTAAAAAAAACACTGATATAGATCCCATTCTGAAAAAATTATTTAATTAAGTCTTTAATTTTTTTCTCTAATATTAGAGCACTTAAAATTGAGCCTTCAATTCTGCCAAATCCATCTCCTTCAAACCAGTCTCCGCAAAATCCAATTCTATATCTTCTACTAAATTGTAAAGATAATGGTACGGCAAGGCCAGAAGGCTGTGAAGCTCTCCATTTCATAATAGATATTTTTTCATCATAAGTTAATTTATGGATTACAGAATTCTCTTCAAAAAGTTTATTGAAATTTGTAATTATTTTTTGTTTAAAAACTTCTTCATCTTTTGCACTTATATAAGAGTTAATTAACTCTGCGTTTTTTGAATGAACTACAATTCCTAATTTATTATTATCTTGCAACTGAAAAATAACTCTTTCAAATCTATATTTTTTTTCTAATTGATTTTTTAAATAAAAATACCTTTGTTTTTTATAATAAAAATCTTTATAACTATAATTTTCATTTGTGTAAATTAAAAAAGTTAACCTGGGAATAAATGTTTGTTCTTCTAAGTAATTTAATAGTAAATCTATTTTTTTATCATTATTAACAGGAATAGCTTTCCTTAATGGAATTTGATTAACGTTTAATATTTTTAAAGACCTCTTATGTAACAACAAATTAGTTGAACAAATTAAATATTTAGACTTGAATTTGACGCCATTTTTTGATGTTAGTAACCATTCCTTATCATTAAACTTCATATCAACTATAAAAGTTTCAAAGAAAAAATCAATTTTCTCTTTTAAATTATTTGAATCAATTATCTTTTTCGATAATTCACTCATGGAATCTAAAGATAGATAATTAACTCCGCAAGAAAATTCAGATTTTTTTACGGTTTCTAAATTAGAATCTTCATTTAGAAAAAATATATCTGAATCGTCAATTTTTATATATTTATTTTCCAATAATTCATCAATATATCTTTTTAATAGAAGATTATTTTTACTGTTAGATATATTAAAATTTGGAGAACCATGGTTTAGTTTCCATCCTTTATATTTTTTGCTTATTCTTGTACTTGATCTCCCTCCAAGACCGCGACCAATTTCAATTAATCCAACTTTTTTTGTAATATTATTTTTCAGATACTTCGAAGCAAAAACACAAGCGGATATACCTCCACCTATTATTAACAAGTCATATGTAACATCACTTTTCATAGGATTAATATTGACAAAAATTATCTTTCATTTTCTAAAAAACTATAAACAGAATCAAGTTTATCTGATGATGAAAAATCAGATTCAATTACAGGAGTAATATTATTACTTTTATAAAAACTAACTAAATCTCTTGTAAAATCAAGAAAATTATCTAAGGCAAATAAACACTTTTCTGATATGTATACCTCTTTCCAAGGACGAAATTTAAACCGCGATATAAATTGTTTAGAAGGAATAAATAAACTTCCAAATAGATTTAATCTTTCGTCTTTTGTTATTTTCTTGAGATAAGTCAACTCATTATGAAGAACTTTAATGTCTGTACCATATTGAAACCAAATTGAATTTATTAATCCAGTTGAAATTTTTCTTTCGAACCTCTCTCTTTCTGACGAAATATTATAATATTTTTTCAAATATGGATTGTAAGCTATACCTAATTTAACTTTTAAATTTTTTTCTTTTTTTAAATAAGATAATACATCAACTGAGTCAAAGTTTTTTTTCTTATTAGATCCCGACACTAACAGAATTTCATAATTTTGATTAGTCTGAGAACTTTTAACAAAATCTAAGAAATCCTGATACGATTTTTCTTTATTTTTTGAATATTGATGATAAAGACTATAGTGATAGGTCACATTAAATTCATAATAGTCTTTAGATATATATTTTATAGTTGAATTAAATAAATCCTTCTTTATAAGTCCTTTACATGGAATATTGATATTTTTTATATTATTTAATTTGCAGAAATTAAGTTTATTGTCTAACTGAGAAATATTTTTAAATGATAATTCAAATCTTATATTACTGTTCATTATTTAGTAGTCATAATTAATCACTCAACATATTAACGAAAACATGCATCTGCTACGATTCTTATTTTGGATGACGTCTTTTTATTATTAGACTTTAGAAAATAACTGGGGGAAATTTCTAATGCAGCTTTTAAAGAAATTTTATCTTCTGCAGATTTTGCAATAATTTGATTAAAACATTTCCAATTTTCTAGCATTACTAAACCGGGCCATGATAAATAAAGACCTACAAAAATCCCTAAAAATAAAAATAAAAAAAACCTCATAACAAATTAAACTTTTAATTTTACTAATTAAAATAAAAAACAATAGTTTAATTGTATTGAAAAATAATTAATAAATTATTTCCTTTCTTCTTTTCGTAGATATTTAATTTATGTAAGATTTTCATGAACTCGAGAGGTTAGAATAACAAAAAAAGTATTATTTCAGAATATGGCTAGCCAAGATTATCTTATTGCAATAGCTTTAATTGAGCAAAACTTAGTAAGAGCAATGCCTCTTGGAGGTAAAGAAATTAAAGATAATTTAGAGGAATCAGAAAATTTCAAGAAACTTGGAGAAGAGGTAATTTTAAATCTTCTAATGAGAGTTTTTCAAAGAAGTGATGAGGGTGCTTTAAAAAGGGCTTCTGAAGAAAAAGGTTTGCTTCTTGTTCATATGCATCCTAAAAGAATGCAAAAAGAACTTCCATTCATTAAATCTGAATGGATAAGAGATGGAGATACACAACAGTTTCTAAAATACCTTGGAAATCTTTCAAAAGAAGTATGGACTGCATCTTTCATAAAATACAAAGGGATTGAATTTACTTCTATCTCGAAGAATGAGGAAATCTAAAATATATTAAAAATATTTTCTTTTCAAAGAATTTCTTTCTTTACAATATTATTTTGCTTTGTAACTCTAAAGCAGTTTCTACCATTACCAAAATCAATTGAGGAATAGTCAAAATCATTTTTAATATGCAAGGCACAATTGCCCTCAATACATATACAAGTTTCAATAATTTCTCTCTGAATAACATCAAAAACGTAAGGTTCCCTCTCTTTCTCTTCATCGAAATGCGGGCAGGCAATTCCTTTAACGATGCCTAAGCAATCAATTATGGCTAATTCATTAGCATAAGAATCAGTTATACCTTTATCAAACCAACAAATAGCCCCAGCACTTACACCACTCATTACAATTCCTTTTTCATAAGCATTTCGCAAAATTTTATGTAAATTCCATTCTTTCCAAACAGCTAACATACTTTTTGTATTTCCTCCGCCAACATAAATGATGTCTTGAGTTGAAACTATCTCTTCTAAGTTTTCTGTCCTAGAAAAGAAATCAATATGGCTTGTTATACAATCAAGTTTAGAAAATGCTCTATAAAAATTTAATTTGTACAAACTACTATCACCAGAAGCTGTTGGAATAAAGCAAATTTTAGGTCTTTTTTTATTACTCAAAGAAACTATATATTTTTCAATTTCAAGAGAGCCTAATGATCGTCCAAACCCTCCTCCCCCAATTGCGACTATATTTTTACTAGGCATATTAAATAATGGAGTTGTATATGAATTTAAGACAAATTACCATTAAAGATCAACTGGAATTAAAGAAGGTTTATTTTGATTCAATTCAATCTTTAGATGAAAAAATTTATAGTAAAGAACAAAAAAGAGCTTGGTCTAGCCAAGCTTGGAATAACCCAAATTTTGATAAGTCACTAATTAAAGGAAAAGGATGGCTTATAAGTAAACAAGGAATTATTATTGCTTTTGCAACAAGATATCCCACTGATAGAATTGCGCTATTTTACTGTAAAGCTAAATTCCAAAGAAAAGGATATGGGTCTAAGTTACTTAATAAATTAGAAGATGAAGCAAATAAAGAAGGTTTAGAATATCTTTATACTGAAGCGAGCTTAATAAGTTATGAATTATTTCTTAAAAATGAATGGAAAATTATACGTAAAGAAAAAGTCATTATAAATAACATTTTTTTTGAAAGATATAAAATGACTAAAATCATAAAAATTAATTAATTAATTAATAATGTCTGACAAAAGCAAGGGATTAATTCTGATTCAAAGGGTTCTAATTTGGGCTTTATACTTTTTTTCAGGATTTATACTTTATTCAAACCAAGGTATTTTGCCTTCATTTATAATTACCTTCTCAAGAATTGTTTATCCATTATCTATTTTTTGGTTACAAATAAGAATTAAAAAAAGAACCAATTTTCTGCCTATCGATTCAAAAATGACTACTTCTCAATTGTGGTTCAATTTATTACCCGTTATTGCGTCTCTATTAACTGTAATTTTTTCATTAACTAATTTAGTCTTGTATATCCTTGGAAAATTAATTAACTAGTAAATAAATTAATTACTATTTTTTAGCCTTAGAAATTTTCTCTCATAAAAAACATAATGTAAAGAAATTTGTCTTTTACCTATATTTGTTTAAATTTTAAATAGTAATCAATAAAATCATGAAAAATATTTCATTAAAGGGAAATATTAATTTTGATAAAAAAAAAGATATAAACGATTATGAATTATTCTCTTTAAAAATCACAGATACTTTATATAAAAAAGATATTGGAAAATTCCTTGAGACTCTCTCTTCTCACTTTATTTAGAAAAATATTCTTTTTCTGATCTTCAAATTCAAACAGTCCGATTAATAAATAAGTATTTGAGGGATAATGAGTAAAACTTAAGAATACTCTTATGCAATTATTTCTTGCTGACTGCCAATTCCCAGATATCGAGAATCAAGTGAAAGCTTATCAATCATTTGTAGAAGCTTGGGAAAACGGTGAAATTGCAAAATCAGATAAAAAAGATAAATTTGAGATGTTATTTAGAGTTCATGCTCCGGGAGAGGGTAGAGTAGTTTGTTTATGTAAGGCTGAAGGTGATAAAGAAATTTTCGAGCATTTTGCTCCATGGAGAGCCAAATTTGGCATTCATATGGAATTTACACCTGTAATAAGTTGTCAAAATGTTGTTGATTACCATAAAGATTTGTTCAAAACTTTAGGATAATTAGCTTAAATCTAAAATTTATCGTGAATAAACCTTTTTCCAATCTTATTTATAAAAAAAAAGATAGAAATTTTCCTCCTTCAAAAAATAAGCTTAAGAACGAAGAAAACGTCAAATCTAAACCATTAATAATATTTGGTTTTATCATCTCGTTAACTTCCATCTTTTTACTTTTATTCACCATTAATAATAAATTTGGATGATATATGAGTAATTAGAACTATTACCTGGGAACAAATATGTTCTATTATTAATTAAAAATAACTAACTAAATGGCGTTTAACGAAGGAGGGATGGCATCAGGCCTTCTTATTATCGCAGTATCAATAGTTTTTGCTGCTGGTTTTGGATTTTTAGTCTTGCATTTTGTACCTGGAACTCCATTTTAAATTATCGAACGGAATTTGATTCACAAAATATCTCAAACATTAACAGTTTCTAAATCCTGCATTGGATTATCATCAGAATAAGATTTCTTCTTTAATCGATATGCATAAACTAAAGATCCTAAAGCTATGGTACTAGTGGCAAAAATCCCCGAGATGAGTATCAAGGCAAAAAGACCTCCTATCAGTCCCCCTTTTAATCTAAGCAAATTTGATTTAATTAAAAGTATTGATAAAAAAACAATAGTAGCTTTTAGAGAAGAGATTTTCAAAAAAGTAAATGGACTAAAAGGATTTAACAACATTTCTTTGGCGAAATAAAATTTATAAAGATTCTAAAAATAAATAATAAAAAACGCATAAAAAAAGACTCAAATGAGTCTTTTAAAATTCATGTTAAATATGAGGATTTATGCATCAGGGTCAAAATTCTTTAGGTTTGGACCCGCCACAAGACCAACAAGACCAAAAAGGACTAAAGAACCAATTCCAAAGCCTGCTGCCCATGGATTGAAACCACCTAAAGCAAAAGAAGCTAGTAAATTCATGATTTTAAAACATAATATCTCCGAGTTAGCATACAGATTTTTATGAAAAATATACCTATATTGAGACATTTCTTCGTAATTATTAGAATCGTTTAAATATCCCTTGATAAAAAATCCACAAAATTTTTATTATTTGTTTTATTATCTAGGCATTACAATTTTGCTGGCGCACTTTGAAACCATCAAAACTGTTTTTTTCTAATGACTTCCAACTATACCTTTATTTATGATGGAGAATGCCCATTCTGCAATCATTTTGCTGAGCTACTTGAGCTCAAAAGCAAGATAAATAATATTAAAATTCTTGATGGTCGTAAAAATTTAACTCTAATAAAATCCCTTTTAGAAAAAGGTTATGACCTAGATAAAGGAGCTATTCTCCTAAAAGATGAAGATATCTTTCATGGGGCAGATGCGATTAATACTATTTGCAAACAGATAAATAAGCCCTCGAGTAGTTTACTTTTGTTACTTTCTAGAGTATTCAAATCAAATAAACGAACAAATGTGATATTCCCTTTTCTAGTCAGAGCCAGAAGATTCGCATTAATTTCAAAAGGCATACCAATATCTCTAGTTTAAAAATAAAAACTTTCTAAATATTAAATAACATATTTATAAGCTTCTGTATCAATAAATGATAATTGATTATTTATTAGCTAGAACTAGGAATAATAACAAGTATTAAATGATAGAAAACTTCAATCCCTTTATTTCATTGGGTGGTGATAACCAAAAAGTTAATCATATGGCTGAAGCAGCACTTGAAATGAATTTAACTTGTAATGATCTAAAGAAGGATTTAAATTTAACCGATGGAGATGTAGTGGATATGTTACAACTAGTCATGGATAGGTTTAAAAATAGTAATTAAGTTTTTTCTTTATCTATTACTCGCTATATATCTAATACTTTTTGATGAAGACAGTACAAATTGAGTTTTCGAAATACGAATCAGTTAATTTTTTATGGTCTGAATTAATAGAAGATTACGGATTTGACAAAGCCAAAAAAATAGTTTCTCAAGCTATTGACTTACAAAAAATGAATGGAACAAAAAATAACACAATGCCAATCATATTTTCAGGAACAGGAGGATTAGCTCTAATCCCAATTCAAATGCTAGAAAAAGAAGATTTTAAAATTAGTTGTAAAGATAACCAAGTTTTAATATTTAATCTAAAAAGAAAGTCATTTCAAATCTTAAATGAAGCAAACTAATCTAAATTAGTAATTTCTCGATAAAGTCAAAATTACTTTATAGTCTATTAAAACAATTAATTGATAATGACTTTTGAAGCGACCTACCTTGGATCAAATGGTTGGCTTATAAAATTTACTAAAACCAATTTAATTATTGATCCTTGGCTCAAAGGAGATTTAATATTTCCTCCAGGTGAGTGGTTTTTTAAAGGATCATTAGAAGAAGAAATTTCAATAGATAAAAAAATAGATATTATTTTATTAACCCAAGGATTACCTGACCACTGTCATGTTCCAACATTAGAAATGTTCAGAAAGGATATTCCTATAATTTGCCCTAAAAGTGCTATTGAAACATTAGAAAAAATTGGTTTTAGTCAAATTAAAATGCTCAAGCCAACTGAAAAGACTAATCAATTTAATTTAAGTTTTGAAGCCACTGCAGGAGCTCCAGTACCACAAATAGAAAACGGATATATTGTTAAAGATGACCAAAATAATGGTTTTTATATAGAACCCCATGGATATCTTGATGAAAATTTAAACAAACAAAATCTTGATGCAGTTATTACTCCTACAAAAAATTTAGAATTGCCTCTAGTTGGTTCTTTTGTAAAAGGTGCTGATGTAATACCTAAATTGATTAACAAATTCAATCCAAAATTTATACTTTCGAGTACCGTGGGAGGAGATGCAAAATATTCAGGTTTTTTAAATAATTTTATTTCAGTACAGGATTATGAAGAGGAATTAAATTGTAATCTTGTCGATCTAAAGAGTATGCAATCTATTATGATTTAAATTGATCCAAAAAGATCTTTTACTTAGTCATTTAGCTTGAAAGTAAATCTATTTTAAAAGGAGTTCAAAAATTCATTCATTTTTTATTAGCTCAATACTTTTATTAGCTTTAAATAGTAGTTATATGTGTGAGAATTCAAAGCTTAATCTTGTGATGAGAAATAATATAAATGGTGACTTTTCAATAGTAGAAAAGATATCTGAGTTAAAGCCAGGAGCATTTATAAATATTAATTGGAACGAAATAAAGCTTATGCTTCCGTACTCTCTAAGAAAAGATTATATTTCCTTTACAGATAAAAAATGGGACTGGAGGTACCAATTTAATAAAGACGGATCTCCTGATATTAATAATCCTTCTTTATTCGAACTACTTCCTTCTGGAGAAGTTAAAGCACATTTTTGTCAATCAGAAGATAAAAATTCTAACTTATAATTTCAAAATAAATATTCTAGATTATTTAACTTCTGAACTTCTTTTTAAAGATGAACAAACCAAAAAACCAAAAAGGTATTTCAAAATATATAAAACTCGAAGATTACAAAGTTTTTGATTATGAAATTCCAGAAATTTTTATGGATTTCGTAATAAATAAAAATGCTGTTAATGTTACGACGAAATTAAAATTAGTAAAAAAAAATAAGAATACCAAAAATCTTATCCTTGATGGTACGGATATATTAATAAAAAAATTATTTATAGATGACTCACTAATAGAAAAGCAATACTACAAACAGCAAAAAAATAACTTAAAAATTGAAAATAT
This sequence comes from Prochlorococcus sp. MIT 1304, assembly GCF_047305015.1. Taxonomy (NCBI): domain Bacteria; kingdom Bacillati; phylum Cyanobacteriota; class Cyanophyceae; order Synechococcales; family Prochlorococcaceae; genus Prochlorococcus; species Prochlorococcus sp. MIT 1304. The sequence goes on from NZ_CP138974.1 coordinate 1,429,186, forward strand.
AAAGAAAGATATTTTTTTACTAAAAATAGAAGGAATAATTAAACCGAAGGAAAATACCTCCCTTTTAGGAATGTATGAGAGCAATGGAATTATAACTACTCAATGCGAGGCAGAGGGATTTAGAAGAATAAGTTTTCACGCTGATAGGCCTGATATTCTAAGCAAATACACCGTGAGAATTGAGGCAGACAAAAATGATTATCCTGTCTTACTTTCAAATGGTAACGTCTTAAAAGAAAATAATCTTACAAATAATCGACATGAAATAATTTGGGAAGATCCATATCCGAAACCCTCATATCTTTTTGCATTGGTAGCAGGGAAACTTAATTGTGTAAAAGATAATTTCATAACAAAATCAAATAAAAAAGTAAAAATAAATATTTATGTTGAGTATGGCGATGAAAAATATGTTCAACATGCAATAAGTTCCTTAAAGAAATCTATGAAATGGGACGAGGATAAATATAACCTTGAATACGATTTGTCATTGTTTAATATTGTTGCAATCAGGCACTTTAATATGGGAGCAATGGAAAATAAAAGTCTCAATATATTCAATTCAAAACTAATACTCGCTAATTCTGAAACAACAACTGATGAGGAACTAGAAAGAATAGAGGGTGTGATCGCCCATGAATATTTCCATAATTGGACGGGTAATAGAGTGACTTGTAGGGATTGGTTTCAATTATCTCTAAAAGAGGGTTTAACAGTATTCAGAGATCAACAATTCACTGCAGACGTTCATAATAGTGAAATCAAGAGACTTGATGATGCAAAATTTCTTAGAAGAAATCAATTTAGAGAGGATTCTGGTCCAACATCACATCCTGTAATGCCAGAAAAATATCAAGAAATTGACAATTTCTATACGACCACGATTTATGAAAAAGGATCAGAAATAATTAGAATGCTTAACAAGCTTGTAAAAGATGAAAATTTCTATAAAGGATTTAGTAATTACATCTCAACATATGATGGAAAGGCAGCAACAATAGACCAATTTGTCGACAAAATTTTAGAGCACAATAAGGAAATCGATCCTAAAAAGTTTAAAATCTGGTACAAGCAAAATGGGACACCAAAAGTTAAATTCAAGAGAATCTGGGATCAAACAGACGAAAAACTTACAATTGAAGCCTCTCAAAGTAATCCAATAAAGAAGAACCTATATAATGATTTACCTCTAATAATTCCTATAAATCTGGCTATATTTTGCGATGAGAATAAAACGATAGAAAAAACAGTTGTTTTAAAAACAAAAAAACAAGAATTTGTTTTTAGGAATATAAGATCTCACCTACAAATTCCTTTAGTCACTTATTTTCGAGAATTCTCTTCACCTGTTGAGTGGGAATCAGACACTACCTTTGAGGAAAAATTTTTAATCTTAAGATATGAAAAAGATTTTTTTACACTATCTAATACTGTAAAAGTATTTTATAAAAAAATCATATTATGCAGATTAGATGAAAAACCAGATCATAAAATTGAAAATAAATTTATAAGCACCTTAATATCATTTATAAAAAATAGAGATATTAATTTATCCCTTTTATCAGAATTACTAAGTATTCCGACATTTGCGGAAATTGAATCAGAAATGGAAAATTTAGACCCATTAAAGATATATAAAACTATTGACGAATTAAATCATTTATTCGGTACCAAATTAAAAGAAGAATTATATTTTAAGCTCCAAGAAATAGAGACAAGTCTAGATAAAGTTTGGCCAGAAGGTAAAAATGAGAGAAAACTAATCGAAACAATTTGGAAACTACTCTTGCACAGTGATGATGAGGAAATTAAAAGCAAAATAATTAATTATGTCGATAGTAATTCGATGACGCTAGCAAAAGCTGCATTGAATTCTTTCAGTAGGATTAATTGTCCTGAAAGAAAAATTATATCAAATATATTCTTTAATAAATGGAAAAATAATAGTGTAGTTTTGGATAGTTGGTTCTCATTCAATGCATCTATAGAAATTGATGAAAAAACAAATAGCATTGAAAAATTATTTGAAAATACGTATTTTGATTCAAAATCACCAAACACTCTAAGAGCTATATTAAATACTTTCGTAACAAGAAATAGTACTTTTCATGCAATAGATGGTTCTGGGTACAAATATATTGCAAAAAAGATAATTGACTTTGATAAATTAAATCCAATCGTAATTTCCCGATTTATAAAAGTATTTAGTAGATACAATTATTATTCAGAGCCTTACAAAAGTAATATGTTAGAAACAATAAAACAGATTAAAAAAAATAAACTATCAACAAATACTAAAGAAGTATTAGATGCAATAATAGAGTGATTAATTGATGGTATTTAATTAAATATAATTACAACAATTATAAATATTAAAAATAAAATAATTACAAGATACTTATTAATAAAAATATAATCAAATACATTATTATTATTATCTTTATTCCACTTTTTATTAACGTATTCCCTAGTTATAAATTTATTAGGTCTGCCACAATATAAACATGTTGGAGAAGTTTTCAAAATTAAATTTTTACATTGAGGGCACTTTTTTTTTTCCATAAATCCATTTTACTGAATAAACAAAATAATTTAAATTTTATTTATTATATTTTGAATAATTAAATATCATTGCAAAAAAAAATTTGATTCTAACTATTTAAAAAAATTCAATATAATGGGAAATTAGTATTTGTTTTGAAATGTTTGCTATTGCACTTGGAATGTCCCCTATCGAAAAAATCACTGTTGCGATATCTGCTTCAATTTTTATAATCGCCTTTACATGGGTTTCGATTAAGGGAGATTTAAGAAAACTTGCTAATGAATTAATTGAAGATAATGAAAATAATCAGGATAATTAGAAAAATCTTTTACCCTACTTTTCATGCAAACTAGGGTAATCAATAATATGCCTAATTTCTTTTAAAGAAGAACCATAGATTTTTTCACCATTCAAGTGAACACCAATCCATTTTTCTTTTTGATTAAAAATATTACTTTTAATAGTACCCCTCTCAAGATAATCTTTATTATCCCAATTTAAATTTATATCCCAACCTTTATAATTTTCTATCATTGTGAAAGAGATAACTTATTCAAATAATACCCAGAGAGACATAGAACAAAAACAAAGGAAATAAGTATTTTTTTCGTTATTTTTATTTAATATTTATGTAGTACTCACTTTTATCTTACGAGCAGCTTCATCTGCATTTTTTCTAGCCAAATAAATGTCAGAATTTGATGAGAGAACAACACCCATTCTTCTGCCTTTTCTGGAAACTGGTTTGCCAAATATTAGCACTTTAGTCTTTTCAAATTCTAATGCTTCGTTAAGACCCTCATAAATAGGATTTAGATACTCTTGGTTAGAAAGTATAACTCTGGTTGCAGAGGGTTCTACTAGATAAATATGCGGTATTGGTAAATCCAAAAAAGCCCTTAAGTGTAATTCAAATTCATTAATATTTTGACTAACTAATGTAACCATACCAGTGTCGTGTGGTCTTGGAGATAATTCTGAGAATATAACCTCACTTCCTTTTATAAAAAACTCTACTCCGTATAATCCAGCTCCATTAAGGTTATTTAATATTCTGCTTGTCATTCTCTTAGCTTCAATAATTAAGGAATCCTTAATCTCTAAAGGTTGCCAACTACATTGATAGTCACCATTAGATTGAAGATGCCCAATTGGTAAACAAAAAATATTTTCACCATTTTCTTTTCTTACAGTTAGAAGAGTAAACTCAAAATCAAAGTTAATAAATTCTTCAATAATTACACCTTTAACCTTTCCTCTTGAATTTGCTTGTGCCTGTTTCCAAGCATTTTGTAAATCATTTTTTGTTTCAACCAAACTCTGCCCTTTTCCTGAAGAGCTCATTAAAGGCTTAAGTAAAAGTGGGAATCCAATTTCATCTGCTTTTTTTTCTAAATCATCAAATTCAAAAATATAATCAAACTTTGCAGTTTTAATTTTTAAATCTTTAGAAGCTAAGTCTCTAATTTTATCTCTATTCATTGTGATTTCTACAGTTCTGGCATTGGGAACAATATTGAATCCTTCATCCTCGAGTTCTTTAAGGGCTTCAATTGAAAGTGCCTCTATTTCTGGGACAACATAGTCAGGATTGAATTCTTTTATAACATTTTTTAAAATATTTTTATCTCCCATATCAATTACTCTTGAATAATCAGCAACTTGCATGGCAGGTGCTTTTTCATATCGATCAATTGCAATAACTTCTAATCCTAATCTTTTGGATTCTATTACTAATTCTTTTCCAAGCTCGCCACTACCAAGCAATAAAATTCTCTTTTTAGAAAAAATTGATTCTTTCATGTAAATAAAACTTATTCGTCATCTCCAAAAGTTTGTGAAGATGTATCATCTGTAATTTTTTTATCTTTAGAATAACTAAATAAAAAATTTCTACCAAACGAATTTTGACTTCGCATGCTATTAATTATTGATCTTGAAATTGCTCCTAAAAAAAAGATTCCAATCATTGCCCAAATAATTCTTTCTAAAGCAATTGCAGGTAAAAAACCTTGACCGGAATTAATAATTTCAGTAAGTGGGTCTAAAGGGTCCAAAATTAAACCTATTTATAATATTAATTATAAAGGGTTAAATAAATGAAAAATTAAAACTTATAAAAGAAATAACCAAAACCACTATAAAAATTAAACACAATAAAGTCTATACAATGCTATCTTCAAAGGGTGATTTTTTTTAAACATGCAAGTTGACGTACAAAATACTACTGTTCTTTCCGCAGACGGATCATCCATACAACTAGGTGAATATTCAGGGGAAGTAATTTTAGTTGTTAATGTAGCTAGTTACTGCGGAAATACTGCTCAGTATGAGGATCTTCAAAAGCTACATGATTTATATTCAACAAAAGGCCTAAGAATACTTGCATTCCCTTGTAATGATTTCGGAAAACAAGAACCCGACTCTCTTTCAGAAATAAAAGATTTTTGCACAACAAAATATGGAATTAAATTTGAAATCTATGAAAAAGTTCATGCCAAAGGCAACACAACAGAACCATACACAACCCTTAACAAAGTTGAACCTGAAGGTGATGTTGAATGGAATTTCGAGAAGTTTCTGATAGGTAAAGATAGTAAAGTAATTGCAAGATTCAAGCCAACTGTTAAACCGTTTGACGAAAACTTAATAGCCGCTATCGAAGTTGCTTTAGATTCATAAAAACCTTCCTAGTAATAATTAATTTAATTTAAAATTACATTAATTATCAGAATCAACTTCTACGTCTATTATTTCATCTTTAACAGTTCTTTTTTTAGGTTTAATTGATTTTACCTCCGGCTCTGTTATCTCTTCCTTAACTTCACCTTCTTCTGCTTCCTCTGCCTTTACCTCTGACTCTACTATTTCTTCTTTAACTTCACTTTCTTCTGCTTCCTCTGCCGTTACTTCTGACTCTACTATTTCTTCTTTAACTTCACTTTCTTCTGCTTCCTTTGCCTTTACTTCTGACTCTACTATTTCTTCTTTAACTTCACTTTCTTCTGCTTCCTCTGCCGTTACTTCTGACTCTACTATTTCTTCTTTAACACCACTTTCTTCTGCTTCCATTGCCGTTACTTCTGACTCTACTATTTCTTCTTTAACCTCACTTTCTTCTGCTTCCTTTGCCTTTACTTCTGACTCTACTATTTCTTCTTTAACTTCACTTTCTTCTGCTTCCTTTGCCTTTACTTCTGAATTTGCTATTCTTTGATCTTTATCTTTACTTAAAAGGAATTTTAATAGTTTTTTGAATAATAAGAAACCTTTTTCAATTCTTTTTGGACCTAAAATTGAAAGCAAAATTACAAAAATTATGAATATTTCAGGTGAATTTAAACCTAATAGTTTCATAAAATTTCATATTCTATTTATATATTAGTACATGCTAAAAATTTAATCTAATTATTCTCAAAAGTTGGTAAGTAAAGTTCTCTATTTGATGCAATTAAACCTTCTTCTTTAAAAAATAACTCTAGGTCTTTTAGATCATTTATATCTACAAATTCACCGCAATTATCTAATATATTATTATGGGTGAAATTCCATAAATTATCCAAATATTCGTCATCGTCTGGGAAGGCTACAAATTTTAAATATGTATTATTCAAAGCATATTCACTAGCAAAATCAGAATCTAATCCTTCCCTCTTAGCATCACAGAAAACCTTAGCAAATCTTTTGCCTACAGAAGTTTGAGCACTCGATAAATCTAAATTACTTTGAATAGCTATTACATTTATGGGTGCAATAAAAAAAATTATTGGGAGAAAAATAGATACTAATATAAACAAAAAAATTTCCTTTTTTTAATTTTTACTCAACATAAACTAGCAAAAAAATTAATCAATTAGGCATATTTAAGTAAAAGCACTTAATTATAAATTAAGAAATAAATAGAAAACATAAAAACAGCTCCATATATGAATTTATAATAAAGGAAAATTAAATAAATTTAAAATTATATGTCTTCAAATATAAAGCTAAAAGGAAGGGGGGTTAACAGAATAATTAAGAGTAAGGTCATGCTATCGCCATTAGCAGGAGTTACAGATATCATTTTTAGGCGACTTGTACGTAAATGGGCTCCAAACTCTTTACTTTTTACAGAAATGATAAATGCCACAAGTCTTAAAAAAGGATATGGCACACAAAAAATCAATCAAATAGATTTAGAAGAAGGTCCAATTGGAGTTCAAATATTTGATAATAGGCCATATGCTGTTTCTGAAGCAGCAAAACAAGCTGAGGACTCTGGAGCTTTCTTAATTGATATAAATATGGGATGTCCAGTAAAAAAAATTGCAAAGAAAGGTGGAGGCAGTGCTTTAATTAAAGACCGAAAACTTGCTATAGAATTAGTCAAAAATGTTGTAAAAGCTGTTAGGGTTCCAGTAACTGTAAAAACACGACTCGGATGGGATAGTAAAGAAGAAAATATAGAGGATTTCCTATTTAAACTTCAAGATGCGGGAGCAACGATGATCACACTTCATGGAAGAACTAGAAAACAAGGTTTTTCAGGCAAGTCAGATTGGGAAATGATCGGGAGACTTAAAAAGTTGTTGGAAATTCCAGTAATTGCTAATGGAGATATAAAAAATCCAGATGACGCTCTTAATTGTTTAAAAAAAACAAATGCTGATGGTGTAATGATTGGACGAGGAATTTTAGGATCCCCATGGAAAATAGGAGAAATAGATTATGCCCTTAGAGAAAATAAAAATTTTAAAGAACCAAACATAGAAGAAAAACTATATTTAATTATTGAGCATCTTGATGAATTAGTAAAAGAAAAAGGAGATCACGGATTGCTAATTGCAAGGAAACATATTTCATGGACGTGCAAAGACTTTAAAGGAGCATCAAATTTGAGAAATAACTTGGTTAGAGCTGTTGATAAAAATGAAGTTAAAAATTTAATAAATAAAATGATTAAAACTTTGAATAATAAAAAAAATATATTAGCTTAAAACATATTTATTTTTTAAATGAAAATTATTAGCAAAGAGACAAGTAAAAGAGTTTGTGATCACATGAACAATGATCACATAGATTCAGTGCACAAATATCTTGTTCATTATGGGAAGATATCAATATTTGAGAATGCTTATATGGAAGAAATTAATAATAGTTATATAAAAATCAATTACGATGGCCAATCAGCAATTATCAATTTTAAAAATAAAATATCTGAAGAAGAAATTCATTCAACTTTAGTATCAATGATTAAAAACATTAAAAAATTGAATAATTTATAAAAAAATTCTAATTTTTATTTTCATAGTAATCAGTTATCTTTTTACATTCTTCAAATGAAAGCATGCTTAATCTTGATGTGGCTCTTATTTTTAGAATTGCACAAACAGCTAGTAAATCAGCGCTATCAACATTAAGTGCTTCAGAAAGTTCTAGGACCCTAAGACCTTTCATTAGTATTAAAAAATCATGCCTACATTATCAAGAACCTTAAAATCAATGGGCTGCATTTTTCCCTAAACCTGCAACGAATGGGAAAGTTTGTTCATCACCAAATATATCTTCTACCGAAGAATTAGAAATATTATTTTTTTTATTATCAGGCTTAATTACTTCAATTTCATTAGAAATATTATCTTTAATGTTATTTTCAATTTCTTTTGCTAATAAATTATTCGTATTAGAAAATATTGAAAAAACTAATACACATAAAAACAAAACAATTCTTTTCATAAAAAAAATTTATCTAATACTATTGTTATATGCCAATAGAGTTATTTAGAAAAACTAGATAATTTTAAAACAAATCTATATAAATCAAAATCAGAAAATATTCATCTTCCCAACTTATTTCTATTTTTAAATCTAATTAGAAAATAAAGCCCTAGCAAAAGAAGAATTGCTAAGGAGTACTGATTAAGAAAAACATAAACCATATAAACGAGAAAGGGGAATAAGCACGCCCTTTTGAAATTTAATTTCTGTTCCTTTGACATGTCTTTCCAATTTAAATACTCTTCCCATTGAAAAATTTTCTTCATTTTTCTCTTTCTATTTTTACTATTAAACATAATTTTCTAAATATATTTTGATGATTCTTATGTTAATAAACAAAATTAATCTACAATATCAAAATAAGTTTTTCATTGAATAAAAATATTTTTTAAATAAAAGATGAACTCAAAACCAGTTTGGAAAATAGAAAAAATTGTTTTACCTCAACATGCAGATCATGCAGGCGTAATGTGGCATGGTAGATATTTTAATTGGCTTGAAGAGAGCCGAATAAATGCACTTTCGGAAGTAGGTATAAGTTATTTCGAACTAACTAAAAATGGCTTAGATTTACCTTTAATCAATACTTCAATAAAATATAAATCTCCTTTATTTCTTGGTGAAAAAATAACAATCGAGAGCGAATTCAATATTGATAAAAGTCCTAGGATTAATGTAATTTCAAAATTTCATAACAAGAAAAATGAAATCTTAACGATTGCTGAAGTCAATTTAGTCTTAATAAATAAACTGAATTTTTCTATAATAAGAAAAAGGCCAGATTTCCTATCGGAAGCCTTTAGTAAATTAAACGGTTGAAATTATTATCCGCCAATTGAATGATTTATTAATCTATTAATTATGAATATATTTCAAGTTATTGATTCATATCAATATGATATGGAATCAAGATATCAAGAAAAATCAATGCTCACAAATCTTTTTACAGAGCACAAATTTATAGGATGGTTAGGGTTATTTATAGTATTTTTCTCTATCTTTGCAATTTTTGTTTTTCAATTTCTTGAATGGGAAAGTAATGACAATAATAAAAGTTAAGAAGATTTAATGCTTATAATTCAACTGAAAGACTTAAAAAATGGCTATCTACTTAAAAATAACTAACCCAACAGAGGTTGTAAAAAAAAAGACCTCAAAATGGCTTACAGATATTACACCTGAAAGAATTGACCGAAAATTGGTCGAGGATGAAGTAATAAAAGGCATTATCGAGCAATTAACATTAGAAGGCATAAAAGGAGAAATATCAGCAATTAATGGTTTTGAAGTAAATGAATCTTCAGTAATAACAAAAAATAATTTTGTTATTAGAAAAACAAAAACTTTTTAGATTGAAAATAAAAAACTTTAATGAAAAATTTTTTTATTTTAATTATTATTATCCTTTTTTTAATTTTTATAATTGCAAGAGATTATCAAATTAAAAAGAAAAAGTTAAAATTAATTAATGCATTAAATTCCAATTTCTTTATTCAAACAATTAATAATTTAATAGACGAGAACAAATACAATTTGTTAGAGGAGAGGATAAGATTAAGGGAAATAGATGCTTACGGTAACGAGGATTATAAAAAATGGATTGGCAATCCACCCCTTGATGAAAAAGCCATTGAGGAAAATATATTTCATGGATCTAAGCGATTTAAAGAGGGTATACCATACTTCTGGGAAAAAGTAATTTTAAAAAAATTTGGAAATATGGAATTATTTTTCGAAAAGTGGAGATCGTATTGTAATGAAAATCCTACTATTGACGATGAGATAGTGGGATCTATTAGAAAGCTCGAGACTGAAGATTGGTTTGTTTTCATAGCAAGTCAAATAGAGAAATCATGCTTAAACTTAATAGAAAAAAACTACTCAAGCAAAAACAAGGGGAACTACAAAAAAGGTATTAGATTTGAAAATCATTGTATGGAAATTCTCAAACAATGTGGCTGGCAAGTAAAAGAAACCCCTAATACAGGAGATCAAGGGGTTGACTTAATTGCGTCAATAAATGATTTGAGAATATGTATACAATGCAAAGATCATGAAAAAGCCATTGGAAATAAAGCAGTTCAGGAAATATCAGCTGGTAAATTATTTTGGAAAGGTACACATGCAATAATAGTTTCAAAATCTGGCTTTACAAAGTATGCTCATCAACTAGCAAAATCAAATAAAGTGGAACTAATCAATGAATATCAATTAAAAGATTTAAAAAATTTTATTGTTTAAATAGTTTATATCAATTGAGTTAAGCCCTCTTTGTAAAGCAAAAGTGTTGCAAAAATTCCTGAGGCCCACAATAAACCTCTAGCTTTGGGAATATTAAAAACGTATGCACCTATATATAAAAAACGAAAAATAGGATGAATCAATGCTGCAATTATTGCAATATTCGAGTCAGTTAAAGTAATCAGACAAAGAAGACATGCGGGTGCATGTAGGGAAATACTTTCCCAACAATTTTGATGACACCAAACTGCTCTTTTTCCAAAAGAAGGTAATTCATCGAATAAAGCCCTTGGAGCAGACATATTTTCAACAGAATATCCCGCTTTAACTCTCCCTATACTTAATGGAATAATTGATAATAAAACAACACCAACTGATAGACAAAGGCTCCAGACAAAAGCTACTTGCATATGATTTAAATAATACTATTAGCTTAATAATTAAAGCTCTTTATCGTGATAAATGAAAAATCATTACCATAGATAAAACTTTGCAAAAAATGCTGTAATTTATAAAAAAAATCATTTATGGATATTACAAAGATAGTTTTAATTTTTGGCATAAGTTTACTAATATATTTTGCTTTTCTGTTTTTAGGATTTTTTCTTAAAAATAAAAATCTAAAGGCGCAGAATCTAAAAAAAGAAGAGTAAATTATTAATGCCACGAAAATTTACTATTTTCTCAATATTTTTATATCTTTTTGAATATATTTCATAGAAATAAAATTTGATCCAAATAATAATAAAGGATATTTGAAATTAAATAAGACAGTTGCTGGTATATGAAAAAATTTTATAAATTTCTTAAAAGTTTTCTATTTATATCACTTTGGCTTATTTTATCCTCATTTTTAACCCAATATTGGAATACCTTTCATTGGGAATATATTTACTTTAACTTCAGAATTATATTTGATAAAGAATTTTGGTTTGTTGTAGAAAAAATTCTTCTAGGATTTGATATTGGTTACTGGTTAGAAGAAGCACTAATATTCTTAAGCTATGAAATACCAAAAGAATCATTCAAATATTTACCAATTTATTTCGTTTTAAAGTCTATTTGGATAAAGAATTAATTTATATTTTAAATAGATTTTAAAAATTCCTTGAAATTCTTGAATAAAGTCGTTGAATTTATTTTTCTTAAAACAAATAAAGTTCCTTTATCACCTCTACAGATTCTCAGCTTATTACTTAAATAAGTTATCTCTAACCACCCTAATTGTTCATTATTTATTTCTTTCATAGCCTTTATATTTTTTCTTCCAAATTTAGGACCTATAACGCCAGCATGTGTAAATTTGACCCCAATTTTTTTTTCATCTATGTAATTAAGTCTTATTAAAATACCAGTACCAATAATTGATTTTATTCCTCTAGGTTTAAGTAAATTAAGACCATTTAAATTTAAGGGATCAAGAATTTGAAGGTTATCAATAAAAGGAGAATATTTTAAAAAAGGACTATTAGAACTACTCCACCTAAGCTCCCAAACACCCTGTAAATCATTTTTATCTTTGCTAAAGGAAAAATTATGATCAATTTCAAGTTGTTCGGCAATAGTACGTATACTCTCTGAATTTGGAGATTTAAGAAGTAAATTTAATAAATTATTTTCGGTTTCCATTTAATAAACGTTGGAGTATATAGCTAAGGATAAATACTTACCTCCATATGCTATATTCTATCCAGAATATCTTGATTTGATGACAAAGAGCTATTGGCTAAAGAAAATTTCTATTCCAAATGCAGATTTATTTCTGGAATATATAAGGACAGTATTGCCTTGGATTAAATCTGTGGGAGGAGTAATAGTAAAAAGAGATTTAATACAAGAATCAACCTCAAATGAATGGGATGGAGGGCAGCTTGGACTAGTAATTGAATTCGAATCAAAATTTGCTGCTAAAAAAGCATTTTATTCTGAAGTATTTCAAAAATATCTGCAGTCCAGAGATTTAATGGAACTAGTTACTATAAGTACTCTTTAAAAAATCAACCAATAGCGACCTCAAACAAACAACTTATAAGTATTTATTACTATTAAATTATTTATGTAATATTTATAACTTCACTAGCAATAGCATATTTTGCACAATTTAATTGTAAAAGTAATCCGTTAATCAAATGAACTATTCAACAGAAAAAGATGATTATTTGATGACAACTCCATATACAAAAAAAATTCAGCAAAAATTTGAAAAGGTTAAATCTTTTTTAGAGCAAAATGGATTTAATCCATCATCAGAGAGCTTAATGCAAGATATAGTTAGTTCAGAAGAATATATTGCTAAAAATGGCTTATAAATATCAGAATATATTCAGAGACCTTAAATAATAAAAACCACCTATTAGGAAAGGCATTAATATTCCTATAAATAAAAATATCGATTTCCTTGATTCGCCTTCTGATATGGGGTTAATTTTTGGTTCAATTGCGAAACCATTTTGTCTACCACCGCTTTCGGTTGTATAACCTTTTTTATCCATAAGAAAAGTAATTTATGCAGATTATCTCATGTAAATACTTATTTAAAAAAATTTTTTACATTTAGAATTAAACTACTTTTAAGATCTAACAATTGATTTCAATCTGAGATTTCAACTTTGCAGCTTTTTTTAAAAGACCTACAACTTCCTTACGGCCAGTAGCAAACTCAGCTTTGTTAAGTAACTCGCTATATTTTTTTGTGATTTCTCTATGGTTCATTTTGAAAATTATATTCTATAAATTATAAAGCTCCTAAAAAAAGTTTTTGTATAAAAGATATCAAAAAAGAGTTTAAGTACCTTTACCTATTTAAACCAACCTTTTTTCTTTGGTTTAATCTCTTCTTTAGTAACTTCTTTTTTTCTCCCAAATAATCCCTTTTTTTGGACTGGTAAATTCTCTTCAATAGGTTTAGATTTTCTGTTAAATAAGCCTTTTTTAGGTTCTTTTTTAATTGATTCCTTTGTTTCGGAAATCTTTGTTTTTTTAGGATTTGGTTTTGAATTTTTGGATTTTCTATCTGCAAATAAAGTTTGATATACAAAAAACCCAAAAACAGCAAAGAAGCCTAATGCCTGTACTAGAGCAGTTCCAAGATTATCAAACATTTAGGCCTCAACTTTGTATAGTGATTCTTTTTCTTTCGCTTCTATGCATTTTTTATCATCAGATAAGCATTCAATTTCTGCCTTCTTCTCAGTATGAGAACTGCAACCACCTGCATTTGCATTAGATATTGAAAACAAAGTTAGTACCCCTAAAATTAAGGCGCATGAGGTGTTAATGGGTTTCATAAGTTTTATTTTTATTATGGAAAAATAATTTCGCAATTGCGAAGATAATCTTATCTTCTGCTAAAAGTATCCCCTTTTTATATATCTATTTGTAGTAATTAATTAAATCGATAATTAATATTGCTAGTAATGAAAAACCTAAAATGAAAGGTAAATAGGGATATTTATTTAAAATTTTGTTTAGTTGATTTTTCGATGTTTTTTTTTCCTTTTTCTTCTCTCTAGGTGGTAAACCTAACTCTTCTCTTCTCTTAGCTTCTCCCATAATTTTTTAAACTATTTTAGACTATTTTATACACCGAGAAAAAGTATTGTATTGTTCTTGATTTAAATTATTAACGGTTAATTTAGTCTAAATTTTGGATATATTAAAAATATAAAAAAAAATTACATGATAGAAGTAGTTTGGTCAGTAAATATAATGATTGCAATTCTGATTATTGGTGTTGCCTGGGTTCTTTATTACATATTTACTTATGATCAAAAATTTACTTCCTAGATAAATGTCAGATAAAGATCTAAGTAATTTTCTAAAAAAAATAGAGCAACTTAATCAAATTGCTGAGCTAATAAAAAATAATCCTAGTAAAAAGTTATCCCTTTCAAAATGCAAGAATCATGATGAAGTAATTAGATTAACCACTGAATGGGGTTTTGATATTGGTAAAAGGTGGGGAGAATATTAATTGATTTTATTACCAGTATTATTAAAATTGCCATCAACTTCAAATTAAATTCCTAAGATAAATTTGTATTTCTTGTATTGGAGTTATGAAAGAAATTGGAGAAATAAAGTCAAATATATATAAAATAGCTGCTGTTACAGATAGAGGTCAAAGATTAAATAAATTAATTTCTCCTATGTATGAGGAAAAAGCTAATGAAATGGATGAATTGATTGATGCTCTTAAAAACTTTAGTTTTGAAATATCAGAAAAATTATTGTCTGGAGAGTGGGAATTAATTTTTTCTAATGTTGAATTATTTCGAAGTTCACCTTTCTTCCTTGCTATTGAAAAGGCATTAAATGATGAATTTAAAAGTAATCTTTTTTTTAAATTACATCAATTGCAAGTAGGATCCTTTGGCATTTCAACTATTGGGAGAATTGCTCAAAAGATTGATTTTGACAAAAAAGAATTTATATCTACTTTTGACACTACAATATTTGGGCTCACAACAATTCCTATCTTGGGTTGGTTCAAACTATTACCTACTTTTGGTGGAAGAGTAATAACCTTAGCAAGTGATTTAGTTTTAAGAAATAATTTACTTGATATGAACTTACAAAAGACAAAAGTTTCTAAAGTTGATGGACTTAATAAGATTCCATTATTTAGTGAATTACTTATGGATAGATGGTATCCAGTTAAAGAGGTATGGAATAAGTTACCTTGGAATAAAGAATCGCCAAATTGCCAGGTTTCAATTGTATATTTAGACGATGAAATGAGAATTATGCAGGATATGTATGGGTCTCTTTTTATTTATATAAGGCCTTCAATTTCCTTGTTGAATTCAAATACAATCTCTAATTATTAATTAAAACACTGAATAATAATTTTGTAATTTATAGAAAAAACCATAAAAAAATTATTTTAAAGATTAATTAATAAAAACATCTCACATCTTAAATACAAATAGGTTATGTTCATGATGAACATTTTTTTATTATACTTAGAAAACAAGAAAAAAATTCAGTTGTTAGAGGAATATTCCTAATAGGAGGTTGGGGCTTTGGTCTAGACAGATTCTACGAAGGAGATAAAAAAGGTGGTTTCTTATCAATCATTGGTTGGAGTATCACATTTTTTAGCTTTATCTTTCTTAAATGTTCAGGTTATGAATATGCTGAGGGTGTGAAAAATTATTCAGATTATTCCCCTAACCCTTTAATAGTATTACCTTTACTGGCAGGATCATATGGTGGCTTTCTAATAATTAAGAAGGCATTTAGATTAGCGAAGCAATTTGAAAATGTTGAATAATAATACCAGCGGGCAAATTTAAGATAATAATCCAGATCCTTTCAAATAAAATTTAAATAAAAGAATTAC
This sequence comes from Prochlorococcus sp. MIT 1304, assembly GCF_047305015.1. Classification (NCBI taxonomy): domain Bacteria; kingdom Bacillati; phylum Cyanobacteriota; class Cyanophyceae; order Synechococcales; family Prochlorococcaceae; genus Prochlorococcus; species Prochlorococcus sp. MIT 1304. The sequence goes on from NZ_CP138974.1 coordinate 1,445,073, forward strand.
TAAAAGGTTTACTATTGCTAAGGCTACTAAACCATTTCTGTTTTTTACATCTAATTTTTTGACTAAATTAGAAAGATAAATGACTGGATTTTCTGGCTCTTTATTATCCAAATTTTATTTAAATATTAATTTGACAAGAAAATATCACAGTTTCATTTGAAGAATCAAAATTGTAAAGATGATTATCCAAAAAGAAATAAATAATTTCTAACCCATAATTCCAGCATTTCTTAAAAACGCTTTACCCATATTGCCAATTACAAAAAATAGAGACAAATTAATTAAAAGGATTATTAATAATGCCAACATTTTATAGTTTGGATTTGTTGAAATTCCATCAAATCCATTATTAAGAAATCTTTTAAAAAGTGATTTATCAATTTTTGTTTTTTGTTGATCAGAATCAAGTTTTACATTTTCTTTTGAAGAATCTTGACTGCTTGCTTTCTCTAGAAATTCTGTAAATGCTTTAACATTTTCTTCTTTTTTAATCCCCTCATTAAGATCTTTATTGTCTTCATTCAAATTGGGGGACGATTCGATTGAATTATTTTCTTCAGGATTAAGTTTTGAATCTTCCAAATTAGTATTAAATGCTAGGAGTATATTACACCATAAAAAAAACCCACTCGATCAATTGAAGAGAGGGTTAGCTAAGGTTAAAGTTCTTGTATAAATAGTAATTTATTTTAATTAAGTTTGCGGTTGTAGCATAATAAAGTTTTAATTTAGATTAAACTCAAGGTGTTTTTTTTAGTAAATATGTTAGATGCGAATACTAAAAAAGCATGTAAAGATAATCCATCAATAAGAGAAATTAAAATTAAAAATATAGAACATGCTATTGAACAAGCAGAATTGATGATAAAAGAATCAAAAATGAGCCAAGAAGAATTAATCTTCTTAAAAAGAAAAATATCGGACTCTAGACAGGATTTAGAAATACTTTATTTAATGAAAATTCAATGAATATAAATTTTTTAATCTTTTTAAAGAATTGAATTTTTGCAAAGAAAATTAATTTGTATATTTGAAGACTTATAAATTTTAAAGAGAATGTAAGAATTTTATAAAGGGCTTTAGTTATGTCTAAAAATAATCTATATATTCCTTTAAAGGTTGTTCCATACATCTTAATTTCAATTACTGCTGTAGCAATAACAGCAGCTACATATGTAATTACTTAGTTCTATAAGCTATGTAAAGTTTTTAGATATTAAATTAATTAAAATATTTTTAATAACTAATTGTATGAATAAAATCAAAATCGCAATTTTTACAATATCAATAATCATATTTTCCCTTATTGGGATTAAAAAATTAATTTATATAAATCAAGTTAAAGATTTAAAAAATAAAGAAGAATCATTTTTAAATGAATCTATACGTGTTTTAAATGAATGTTTCGATCTAGAAAATAAAAACAAAAGAACTCTTAATAAATCAATTGAATTAATTGAGTATTGCCTAGAGGAATATGGATATAAAAACTGATTTCAAAACCTGAATGATGAATTTCCTTAATACTCCACTAATATGCAAATAAAAATTTCTAATCAATAATCTTGTTATGTTCCATAATTTTTTATAAATAATTTTTTCCTAATTTAATTTTTTAAAATGACTAAAGTTAAATGTTCTTATTTAGGAAATTTAAACTGTGAGGCTATTCATCTACAATCTGGAAGTCTTATTAGAACTGATGCACCTTTAGATCACTGCGGTAAAGGTGAAAGTTTTTCCCCAACTGATTTATTAGCAACATCTCTAGGTACTTGCCTGCTAACCATTATGGCAATCAAAGCTAATTCGAAAGGATTTGATTTGAAAGGTATATATTTAAATATTGAAAAAGTAATGACACAAAATAGCGAGAGGAAGATAAAAAAACTAATAATAGATATTTTTATCCCAGTAAGCACTTCTAATGAAACTATTGATTTTTTGAAAAAAGCTTCCAAAGAATGTCCAGTTACAAGAAATTTATCTCAAGAAATAGATATTAAAATTAGTTGGCATCATGAATAAATCTCAAAGATAGTAATTACATTAAAAATAATGAAATACTTTATTGGAATAGTCATTCTTTTATTTGGAATATATGTAATGACAGACTTGGCATTAAAGACTAGGTATACAAGAAAAAGACTTTCAAAAGGAAAAAAATAAATCTTATAAATTTTAATATTGCAGATTAAGGAAATAGATTTATTTTTGTACTAAAAATTAAGGCATATTTTAGTTTTATTTTTTCACTATTTTTTGGTCAATCAAACTAATCAAAGGGATCATGAAATTTACATTTATTCCAACAGTGCACCATGTATAAATAACAAGAAAAAGTATTTTTGTAAATAAATTAGGGGGTAAGGTGAAAAATATTTTGAAAAACCCTCCAATGAATAATACCAATATTCCAATTTGAAAAAGACCTTTGATTATCCATTTAAGTCCATATTTTTTAATGTTTATATAAAACCAGAAAAAAACAAAACTAGATAACAATAAATATATAAAATTTATGATCATCTTTTAAGAGAAAATCTAAAAATTTGCCATTATCAAGGCATGATGACAATTATTACTTTTTTATCTGCTAATTTTTTTTAAAAATGGAAAAGTTATACAAAAAACAATAAAAACAAATTAGTTTTTTTTACTTTTATTTAAAACATTTTCGATTTTAGTAAATCAACTCTTTTTTGATTTACTCCCAAATCACTTTCTCCAACTCTTGATTCTGATCTTATTGATAAGATGTTTGATTCAGGTAAAAAGGATACTTCTAAGTCGTCTACATACTTCATCCATTTACTGGTAGCCTCAGCATGAAGATAATCGCCATCAATTTCTACAATCTCAGTTCTTGGAGTATTTTCGATAAATGTTTTAATCTCTTCAAAAGGTTTCTCAATATTGTTAACCTTCCATTCTTCTCGTACACAATGAGCAATCTCTACACAAGGTTTTAGTTCTACATGTGAGGCAAATGATGAAGAAGGGAATAAAAAGCTTGAACAAATTAAAATTGCTAAAAAAAGTATTTTCATTAACAGAAGAATTAAACAAATCATAATCTAACTAAATAAATTACTAATTTGTAATGAAGTATCTAATTATTTTTTTAAGAAAGCATATATTTTTTTATATTCAGGATTTAATATGTATTTCCAATAATATCCAAAAAAAAAGATCTCTCAAAGAGAGATCTTTTTAAAATTAATTTACATCAAGTGTTACCTTGTTTCCACTGAAATAAATCAATTCCTCCTACACACAAACTTAATATCACACTTAAATTTGAAATATGTAATGCCTAATAGACCTCTATCTTAACTGTCACATAGCAAAAAAAACAAAAAGTACCCTAACATTTCAGTCGAGTACTTTTAAAGTTATCAGAAAAAAGTGTGTGAGGAGTTTCTGATATATTTAATCTACTCTGTAAGTAATTTAAAAGGCTACAGTATAAATTACTAATTATTTAAAACTTTCAGAAGAATTGGGCTTGGATGAAAAAAATAATCAAAAACATAAAAAATTCATGAAAAGCATTTACAAAAAAATCATTTTTATTATTTCGGCAATTGCTCTTTTTTCAGTAATAGTCGGTGTTGTCAAATATTCGCTTACTTATATTGAAAATAATCCAGAAAAATACTTACCTAAACAAAAGTAAGACAAAAATTAAGTATAAATTCACTTCAAAAAATCTATAAAGTGTCTTAAATATGTTCTACATAGACAGCTTTAGTCATGAAAATCAAAAATACTTCTGTTCTTAATAAGAATAATATTCATTTAAGTCAATTCAAAAATAAGCATAAATATCAAATACTTGAGAATTACTGGAAGAAAAGAAAGAAAGAATGTGAAAAAAATCTTTCAAAATTTTGCTAACCGATAATTATGAATTTTATTTTTTCTTTTTTATTAGCATCTGTGATGTGGGTACAAGTTCCACAGTGGGAAGCTGACTGGTCAAAATGTGCTGTAGATGTTCCCGATTCATCGTGTCACTGGTACGTAGCTGCTCCCGATAATACGTTTGGTGAAGGATTTAATTGGGAAAACGCTCCTTGGTTTGATGCTAATGGATTACAGGATGTAGCTAAAATTGAGAAAGAATCTGTAGTAGAAAAACTTCAAAATAACTAAAGTTTCTATTTCATCAATTAACTTTTAAAAGTATTTAAATCTAGTTGCTTAGTGGTTAACTTTTGATTAATTAAAAAATTTTTTTATGCGTTTCAAAGTAAGTCTCAAAAAAAATGGAAAGGAATTTGATGAAGTTGTTATAGCTAATAATAAAAAAGAGGCTATGGAAGTAGCTTTAAAAAACAATCCAGAAGCTCAAGCATTAAACTCTGATTGGACATTTAAGATTTAATTATTTACGAAGTTTAGGAATAAAAAGAGATGCGACACAAATAACACTAATTGCAGGTCCAGGCGAAAGATTAAAGACTATAGAGAGAATAAATCCAAGAAGTGAGATACATAATCCAAAAAATGAAGACCTCATCATTGCAATTCTTAAACTATGAGCCTTATTTAGCCCTAACAAAGTTGGAGTAGAAAGAAGAGCAATTACAAGAATTACTCCCACTGCTGACATTGAACTAACAATTACTAATGCCGTCGTAAAACTCAAAGCAAGATTTAATAAAGAAACGTTTATACCGCTCGCGGATGCACCTTCTGGATCCAATCCCACATAAACAACCTTTTCATATCCAAAAGTCATTAAAAGTATAAATACTAAAAAAGCAATTATTGTTCTAAGTAAATCTCCAAAATTTGCTGTCAATAAATCGCCAAATAATACTGCCTCCAAATCAATCCTTATTCCGAGTAAAGGGATTATAAGGACCCCAAATCCAAGCATTCCAGCGAGAATAGTATTCATAACTGCTTCATAATTTTCACTTTTTCTATTAGTTAAACTTTCCGCAATTACTGAGCCCAGAAGACCACTTATAACACCACCAATTGAGGGGTGAACTCCAAGCGCTAATGCGAGAGCTAGTCCGGGCAACACACAATGAGAGATTAAATTAACTTGTAATAATCTCTTATGAGTGATTAATACAGTTCCCATAGCTGGGCATAAAATCCCGGAGAATATAGTTATTATTAATGGAACCAGCCACCAGTTGTTATTAATAAAAGACATTATTCGAATGATTCGGTATGATCAAAAATACGGGACAAAAAAAGATTTCGGAAACAATGGTAACTAAGTCTGACATTACCAAAAGACAAGAACAACTTCTTGAAGAACTTAATAAATGCGAGGATGAATTGACTGGTCAAGAGTTGCATAGACAATTGATAGAAAGCGGAAAAGCTATGGGACTGACGACTGTTTACAGGAATCTTCAAGTTCTGATAAAGCATGGTTTAATTCGTTCTAGACATCTCCCAACTGGAGAGGTTCTGTACACTCCCGTAGATAGAGACATTCATCATTTGACTTGTGTTCAATGTGGTGAGACATCAAAAATGGAAGGATGCCCGGTAAAAGATATTCATACACCCAAAACAAATCCAAAGAAATTCCAATTGTTGTTTCATACCCTCGAATATTTCGGGCTTTGCCAAAACTGTTATCAAGCTCAGAATTAAAAAGGAACATTCTCTAATCACAGAAATTATTTTCGTTTATAGAGCTAATGTTTATTGCCTCTAATTTGTCTTGTATTTGGTCAGGACTACCAACTGCCAAGACACTTTTATCAAGAACGATTACTTGATCATAGTTATTTAAAGAATCGCCCCAATCATGGCTACTTACGAGCAAAGAAAGTCCGGCATCTGCAAGTTGACGAACAATTTTAAGAAAATCCTCTTTTGCAGGCGGGTCCAAAGCTGCACAAGGTTCGTCTAAAAGAAATATTTTTGCCGGGGACATAAGAGTTTTTGCTAATAGAGCTCTTTGCTGCTGTCCTCCTGAAAGAGAATCGAGTCTTCTATTCGCCAAACTTGCAATGCCTACTCTCTGCATTGTCGCCTCTAATTCACAACATTTATTAATCCAAGAATTAGGATATGCTAGAAGAGTCTTAATTTGAAATGGGTTATTACTTCTTGATTTTGAATACTTTATTTGACCAAGAGATACCAATTTTTCAACTGTGATGGGGAACTTCCAATTCATAGAACTTCTTTGAGGCATAAGTGCCACAAGAGCTCTAGATCTATTTAAATTTTCACCATCAATTTTTATTTCTCCTTTATCAGGAGTATTTTGTCCTTGCAAAATTCTCAAAAGAGTTGATTTACCTGCGCCATTTGGACCAATTAACGCTGTTAAAGTTCCAGGTTTAATCTCAACCGATACCTTATTCAAAACTGGCTTACTTTTTTTTGCGTATGCAAAGGTTAAATTTTCAGCGACTAAAGTAGCCATTAATTAATCTTTTAAAAAAGTCACTTTACAAGCTTACCAATAATACAAGTTGCGTATTATTTTCATAACATTTGATACCTTCACTTGTCAGAGATAATGAAAATGATTATCATTTTTAAGTATTTAATTATTTTTCATGTCAATTTTTAAAAGACTTTTAACAAATAAAAAAGGTGCGAGTAAGTCAATTATTAAAAATTCCGTAATCGCAGGAACAATTATATTTTCTGGTTTTGGGCAGGATGTTATGGCTAAAGGAAAGTCATATGTAGCAGTAGAACCACTAGTTTGTGATTTAGTTAAATCAATTGCATTACCGTCTGACGAAGTTACATGCTTAGTAGATAGAAAACAAGATGTTCATGACTTAAAGATCAATCCAAGGCAAGCTAAATTACTAAATAGCGCAGACAAAGTATTTACTCTTGGTAGAGAAATGACGCCAAGTATGAGAAATTGGGAAAATAAAAAGAATACTGTTGTTGTAGGTGTTAGTGCAATAGACGTAGATGATCATTCTGATCATGGAGGTCATGATGATCACTCAGACCATGGTGGACATGACGATCATTCTAAACATTCCGCTAAAGTAGATGATCATTCTGATCATGGAGGTCATGATGATCACTCAGACCATGGTGGACATGATGATCATGCTGAAGGTGCTTTCGAATGGGCAGGCAAATTTCAACTTTCTAAGGGTTCTTACAAATGGTCATTTGAAAAAGTAGATGGCGAATATGCAGATCCTGCAATGAAGATGGTGATTCTCAAATCTAATGACATAGAAGGGTCTGAAGATTTAGCTAAAGAATTATTAGGATCTAAAGACTCAATAAGCAGAAAAAATGATGGTACTTTGATAGCAAGTAATAAAGCTTTTGTTCTTAACTTTGATCAAAAAAAAGAAAGTACTGTTTTTAACGTGGATATCAAAGAAGATGGTCAATATATATTTTTTACTGAACACATGCCTTTTGAGTTTGAAGCAACTCAACACTTTTTTAAAGACGTTTCAAATAGTGATGTAGAACCAATAGCACAAGTTCCAGACGAAGGTGAGGGGCATCATCATCATGACCATGGAGGTCTAGATCCACATGTATGGCATGATCCGCATAACATCATAAAAATGGGAGATCTTATAAGCAAAAGTTTAAAGAAAGATATTTCAGTTTTTAATAGAGGTGACAGAAAACTAATTAATGAAAGATTCGAAAAAGCTGATTCTCTCTTAGAAGACTTAGATAGTTGGATCGTCGAACAAGTAAGTTCTATTCCTGAGGAAAACAGAGTAATTGTCTCTAAACACAAAGCAATGGAATACTACGGGGATGCATTTGGTTTTGAAACCATTAGTTTACTTGACTTTCTTGGAGACTCCTCAAGCTTAAGGCCAGACAACATAAGTTCTACTTTAAAAATGTTAGATGAAGAGAAAGTTCAGGCAATATTTCCTGAACAAATTCCAGCATCTAAGTTATTAAGGAACTTAAGTAGACAAAGTTCAGTTCCTTTAGCTTCTAATCAAATATTCGTTGATGGATTGATGATGGATGGTAATACGGTTTCAGTAGCTGTTCACAATACTTGTACAATTGTTGATTCATTAGGTGGAAGCTGTGATAAAGAATCTGGCTCCAATCTTGAGTCTGAATGGTACAAACTTTCAGATTAAATTTTTCTAATAAAAACGGTTTTCATTTCTTATTATTACTATTATTAAACTATTATTTATTTAGTAAAAATCAATAAATGAGCATCAAAGATAAAGTTCCCGTAACCATCCTCACTGGATTCTTAGGTTCAGGAAAGACTACTTTGCTTAATAGAATACTAAGTGAAGAGCACGGGAAAAGAATAGCCGTAATTGAGAATGAATACGGTGAAGTAGGTATAGATCAAGGTCTCGTAATTAATGCCGATGAAGAAGTGTTTGAGATGTCAAACGGGTGCATTTGTTGTACTGTTCGCGGTGATCTAATAAGAGTCCTTGGCAACCTTATGAAAAGAAGAGATAAGTTTGACTATGTTTTAGTAGAGACGACAGGATTAGCAGATCCAGGGCCAGTTGCTCAGACATTTTTCATGGATGAAGAAATTAGTTCTGAATTTACTCTCGATGGAATTGTGACTTTAGTTGATGCTGCACATATTGATCAACAGTTAGGCAGGAGTGATGAAAGTTCAGAACAAGTCGCATTTGCAGATGTTCTTGTCCTTAATAAAACTGATTTAGTATCTGATGATGCACTAGATACTCTTGAATCGAGATTGAGAGATATGAACAGAATGACCCGAATTATTAGAGCCGAGAATGCCAAAGTACCAATTGAAACAGTCTTAAATTTAAGTGCATTTGATCTTGATCAAATCCTTAAACGCAGGCCAACATTCCTTGAACCAGAATATCCTTTTGAATGGACAGGTGTTTACGATCTTGATGCAGGTAAATATGAATTAATGCTAGAAGAAGGACCCGATCCAGAAATGTCCTTAGTAGCCCTCGCTAACCAAGGAGAGAGTGAAGAAGAACTTAAAGATGGTTCTGAATCCTCCGTGAGACTTTATGCAGAAAAAGCTAATAGTTTAGTTCCTGGAAATACCATCCCATATGGAGAACATATAAATCTCAAATTGGAGGATAAAGGAAATAAATCTTTCATCCTGAACATAGAAAAACCAACAAAAATAGGTTTGTTTACACAGCACACCGCTGAAGAATTCAATATGAAAGTCATTAAAAGTGACGAAAATAAAGAGATTCCATTAAATACTGAAAGATTCTGGCAAGCAGAGCACGAACATGATGATGAAGTAGGCTCAATTGCTATAGAGCGTTTTGGAGATGTTGACCCAGAAAAACTAAATACTTGGATGGGAAGACTTCTATCAGAAAAAGGAGTGGATATATTCAGAACTAAAGGTTTCATAAGTTACTCAGGTAACCCAAGGAGAATAGTTTTCCAGGGAGTTCACATGTTATTTACTGCACAACCTGATAAAGAATGGGGTAACGAACCTCGTAGAAATCAACTTGTTTTTATCGGTAGAAATTTAAATGAGAAAGAGATGCAAGAAGGCTTTGATAAATGCCTGATATAGAACCATTTAGCCCAAGAGGCATGTTCCATGAAGGATGGACTGCTGAAGTTAGCGATTATGCCATAGCATGTGGTTGGGCTCTTAAAGGGAAACAATTTATTGTTGGCGACGTGGCAGGTGGTATTTTTGCATTCGAAGGAGATACTGGAAAAATTATTTGGAAAAAAGAAAATACACACTCCGGTGGTCTATTAGCAATGTCCATTCATCCAGAGGGCGAGATTTTTGCAACATCAGGTCAGGATGGAAATGTTCAAATTTGTAATTGCCACGAGGGTAAAGTAATTAAAACACTTAATCTTGGTAAGGGTTGGGTAGAACACCTCAAGTGGTCTAATGACGGTTTGTTTCTAGCGATAGCTTCCTCAAAAAAAGTATATGTTTTTAATGAAATTGGAGAAGAGAAATGGATCTCAGAAGACCATCCAAGCACAGTAAGTGCAATAACATGGTCAAATAAAAATGAGCTTGCAACTGCATGCTACGGAAGAGTGACATTCTTTGACATTGTTAAAAATAAAACGAATCAAAAACTGGAGTGGCAAGGATCATTGGTCTCTATGGAATTAAGCCCTGATGGAGATATAGTCGCCTGTGGTAGTCAAGACAATTCAGTTCATTTTTGGAGAAGATCAACAGGAATGGATGCTGAAATGACTGGATACCCTGGAAAACCAAGTCACCTTTCTTTTGATGACAGCGGAAAATTATTAGCGACTAGCGGCAGTGAAAGAATTACAGTATGGAGCTTTATAGGCAATGGTCCAGAAGGGACTATGCCAGGAGAGCTATGTCACCATACAGAACCTATTTCGAGCTTAGCCTTTTCAAATAAAGGTATGCTTGTAGCCTCAGGATCTAGGGATGGTTCTGTTGTCGCAAGTTTCCTAAAAAATGACGGCAATGGAGACCCAGTTGGGGCTGCATTCGCCGGAGATTTGGTAGGGGCAATATCATGGAGACCTGATGATTGTGCACTTGCAGCAGTTAATGCAAAAGGTGTTGTAAATGTATGGAAATTTAAAGTTCGTACTAACTTTTTTTCAAAGGGATTTAAGTAAAAAGTAGAAATTTATTAATTACCAATAGTTAGCTTTTAAATGTCTTTCCATACATATGACCTCACAGTCATTATCTATCCCTTTTGGGTGAATATCGCAATATGAGAGACATTGAAAATATTCGTCTATGGGATTTGATTTATCAGTTTTACTAACTTCTTTCGAATGATTCATAAAAGATTTCCTCAATTATTTAAAATTAAGATAGACGAATTAAATATCAAAAGAAATAAGCAAAACTTACTAAAAATATCTCAAAAAATTAGCACGATTGATTACTACTCTCGGACATTTTTAATTAAAAAGCAATGCGTATAAAAACGGATTGTCTTTAGAGAAATATTTTCCTAATTTTATATTGTTGAGTTCTAGGAGGTCTTTCAAAATGATCGATAGCCTGCCTGAAATTTCGGAATAAACCGAACTAATTTAATTAACTGCTCCAATTATTTTTTATTAATGTCTAAGCTTCCTTCTTCTGCATCGTTTAGGTGCCCTTTAAGAAACAAGCTTAATTCTAGAGTTTTTGCCCCAGTTAAAGACAATTAGTTAATTTTGGTGAGCATTAGCTTAATAGAAGTTAGCAACAAGGATCCATGATTTAGGTGCGTTATTAACTTCAGTAAAAAATATAAGTAAGAGATAAAAGAGGGCTTAAATTAGCCCTCTTTTTTTGTTGTAAGATGACTTTCTTCTAATTTTATAGATAATGATTAAAGCAATAAAATTTTTAAATGGTTCAATATTATTGCCCATATTGCAATCCTAAATATCAATTTCAAAAACAATCCTCAAATGGTACTTTGATTTGTGGCTTGTGTGGAGAGGATCTTGTAAAAAAACCATTTATTAGGTTGAACCAGATAATTGCTTTAGTTGCTGCGTCATCATTACTTCTACCTTTAATATATACTTTTATTTATTTAATTAAAAATCAAATAAATCCTCCTAATAAAAATTATCAAGCAAATAGTACTTTAATGATAATTATCAAAGAAACACTTTCATAAAACAATTTAAAAAATCTCGAGAGGTTAACCTCTACATAGTGATTTATTTAAACAAGAATTTTTATTCTCAATATTTAATTGATCATCAATATTTTTTAATTTGTTTTTATTACTTATTACTTTAACTTTTTGGCCGCAATGTTCTTTGCAACCACCATTAAATAAATTATGTGCATGCAAATTAGAAATATTCGTAAGTAATAAAAGTAAAATTATTTTATAAATTTGATAAAAATAAAACTTAATTTTTAATATCATTTTCTCAGAATTAGTAAGTAAATAATATCAGTTAATTCCAAGGAGTGTTTATAAGTCCCCAGATATCGAAGAAGAAAAATAAAACTGCAATAACGACAAGATCCCATGCTCTTTCCCTAAAAGCCCAAGGAGCAATAAAAACTTCCCCAAGTCCATGAAGTGCCGCCCCTACTGGTAGATGATCAAGAACCAGCAAACTATGAGAGAGGATAAAAAGAAAGCTTGCGAAATATCTAAAAAAAACAAATTGCCAATTACTAGAACTCATGCTTTTTAGATTTTTAAGAAATATACTTCAATGATCAAAATAATGATATAGATCGAGTCAAGAGATATTATTTTTGGTAGCTATAAATACGAATAAAGATATAAAGCTAAAGTAAAAGTTACTAAACGATGAAATATATGTTTTCAAGTTATCAGCCTAAAAATAGTTTTGATGAATACTTTAAGGACAATGTTAACTCTGCTAGAGAAATATTGATTCCACTTCTTTCATCCTTAGATAATATGGGACTTGAAGAATTAAACAGGAATCACTCTGCCGCAAAAAAATTATTACTAAGACATGGTGCAACTTTTAGATTAAACGATACTGGTTTAAAAGGTACTGAGAGAATATTACCTTTTGATCCACTTCCCAGAATAATTAGTAAAGATGATTGGGTAACGTTAGAAAAAGGCCTAAAACAAAGGCTTGAGGCAATAGATTTATTCCTTGATGATATTTATAATTCTCAAAAAATAATAAATGATGGAATAATTCCAAGAGAATTAGTAGAGAGTTCAGAAGGTTGGAGACCACAGATGATAGGTTTCAAACCTCCACTAAATAAATGGTGTCAAATTTCAGGACTTGATTTAATAAGGGATAGAAAAGGAGATTGGCATGTTTTAGAAGATAATTTAAGGTGCCCTTCTGGGGTTGCTTATTTTTTAGAAAATAGATTAGTTATGAAAAATATTTTTCCTAATCTTTTCTCAGGAAGAATAGTAAAACCAATTGATGAATATCCATCATATCTTTTAAAAACGCTTCAAGAGCTTGCTGTTTGGACTGACACTCCCAAGATAGTTCTACTTACTCCAGGAATTTTTAATAGTGCTTATTTTGAACATAGTTATCTAGCGCAAGAAATGGGCATCCAACTAGTTCAAGGTCATGACTTAATTTGTAATGATGATTATGTATATTTAAAAACCACCTCTGGATTAAAAAGAGTAGATGTCATTTACAGGCGAATTGATGATGATTTCTTAGATCCTCTTAATTTCAGAAAAGATTCCTGCCTTGGTGTTAGCGGATTACTTGATGTTTTTAAGGCAGGTCATGTTGCTTTAGCAAATGCACCTGGTACTGGAATAGCAGATGACAAAATGATTTATTCATTTGTTCCAAAAATGATTAAATATTATCTTGATGAAGAAATTATTATTAAAAATGTAGAAACGTATATTTGTCATTACCAAAAGGATCGAGAATATGTTCTAGAAAATTTATCAAAACTTGTTGTTAAGTCTGTTGCAGAAGCCGGGGGTTATGGAATGTTAATTGGCCCTCACTCAACAACCAGTGAAATAGAAGAATTCGCTAATAAAATTAAAAAAAATCCTAGAAATTTCATAGCACAACCAACGTTAGAATTATCTACTGTGCCATCGTTATGTGATGGAGAACTATATCCATGTCATGTTGATTTAAGGCCATACATCTTAAGAGGAAAAGATTCATGGGTTAGCCCAGGCGGGCTAACGAGGGTAGCATTAAAAAAAGGATCATTAGTCGTCAATTCTTCTCAAGGTGGAGGATGCAAAGATACATGGGTTGTAGGTAAATAATATGCTTTTAAGTCGTGTAGCAGAATCTCTTTATTGGATCAATCGTTATTTAGAACGTGCGGAAAACATATCTCGTTTCGTGGAAGTAAGCGAAGCAATGTCATTAGATTGTCCGCCAGGAAGTGCAGAACCCTGGCTACCGTTAATTGACGCTTCTAGTGACAGAGAATCTTTTGATAAAAGATTCCCAGAGAAAAAACCTGATGACGTTATTAATTTTTTAATAAGAGATCGTTTAAACCCAAACAGTATAATTTCTTGCATTCAAATGGCAAGAGAAAATGCACGACAAATCAGAGATGTTATGACCACAGAAATGTGGGAACAAATTAATATTTTATATTGGAATATGCAAGAAGGAGAAGCAATATGGAATAAACCAAGACAAGAACAATTAAGCGAAATAAGGAGAGAATGTCAGCTTTTTTACGGAATTACAGATGCGACTCTAAGCAAAGATCTTGCCTGGAGATTCAGCATTCTTGGTAGATTAATCGAAAGAGCTGACAAAACGTCAAGAATTTTAGATGTTAAATATTATTTACTCTTACCCAGCTTAGATGAACTTGGAGGAGTTCTTGATGAACTGCAATGGATTGCACTTTTACGTTCAGCTGGAGCTTATCAAATGTTTAGGAAAGCAGTGCAAAATTCTATAAAGCCGAATTCAGTTGCGAGATTTCTTTTACTTGATCCAATTTTCCCTAGATCAGTAAGATACTGTCTTGATGGGATAAGCAATACTCTTAAATCAATAGATAACTCTCCAAGTACTGAAAATCCTTCAGAATTAGAATGCATGAGAGGTTTGCTTAAAGCAAAGTGGAGTTATATCAGAATTGAAGATATAATCAATGATGGTTTACATGAGGCGATTGATTCATTGCAAATGGATTTAAATAAATTAAATGATCTCATTCAAGAAAAATATTTTATTAATTAATAAGTTTATTAATGAGAATTAAATACATTCACAAACTTGAATATAAATACGAAGACCCTGTTCAATTAGGCGAGCATAGATTATGTATAAAGCCAAGGTCAAATGGATTCCAAAAGCTAAAGAATTTTGAATTAAAAATAACCCCAGAACCAGAAATTATTTATCCATTACTTGCGGCCAGCGGGGAAGAGATTAATAGAATCAGATTTAATGGATTAACAGATAATTTAATTATTGAATCAGTCAGTGAAGTTGAAACTATTAAACATCCAAACATTATTGATGGAGTTAAAAATAGAGATTTAACATTACCTTTTTGTAGAAGCATTATTAACAGAGATTTACAGGGAGCATTAGAGGGATGGATGCCAAATGGACAACACGATCCCGCTGCAGTAGAACTTGCTCAAGAAGCCTTAGCAGGAAGCATTAATAACGCATTATCATTTACCTACCAACTAATAGAGATTATTCAAGATCGGGTTAAATATACCAAAAGACACACTGGTCCAGCATGGCCGGCTAGCAGAACACTTAGAGAACGTATAGGTTCATGCAGAGATTTAGCAATGCTTATGGTTGAAGCTTGCAGGTCTATAGGTATCCCAAGTAGGTTTGTAAGTGGTTATCATTTTGAAGATCCGTTACCATCTGAGTTGGATTTACACGCTTGGGCTGAATTATATATTCCAGGTGCTGGTTGGAGAGGTTTTGATCCAAGCGGAAAAGGATTAATAGATGATAGATATTTAACATTGGTATCCTCTTCAAAATCTAATTTAACCTCTGTAATTACAGGAAACTTTATAGGAAAAAATAATTTAGAAAATACTTTATCCTGGGAAATCAAACCTCTTGAAATTAAATAAACACTAAATTTTTAATCTTTTAAAATAACAAAACAATATAAATAATAATATGTTTCTTTTTTAGTGTTAATTGATACGTTCTTGTATATATATATCTGTTTTTATTTGTTTAATCTTTAAAGAAAATTGAACTCAAGTTTAGAAATTCCAGTTATCAAATCAAACAAATCGAAAATGTTTGAATTGATAAGTTATGAAAAATTTCGCGATACAAAAGATGTAAGATTTTTTGATATTAGTGTTAATGAATCAAACTATAGAGATCTAGTTATTCACAGTGGGCCTGCAGTTAGTCCTCCAAATGATGAAGAATTTAAGAATTGGCAATTTTACATACATCACAATCAAGAAGATAATCTACTGGCTATCTCCGGGGGAAGAACATTTTTTCTTGTCAATTTTGGCTGGGATTATCCTTTTTATAAAGTTAGATTAGAATCTTGCGGATACATTTTAAGAATACCTAGAGGAACTTTTCATAGATCAGTATCTGACCAAAACGGTTCTATAGTTTTAAATCAAGCTATAAGAGATAAAGAAGGTACAGTTGAATCTGAATTCAAGGTTACGAATAGCAAAGATAACAAAAAACTTCTAGATTGTATAACCAATTTAGAGCCTAGATTCAAAATTTATAGTGTTAAATAATTTTAAAAAGGAGTTCCAAATTTAGTCATCAATTTTAAAAATTATCTAATTGTTATAAAATAGAATTACTCAAATTTATTAATATGAAATTTTTTAGGTTTTTAAGATATTTTTTATGTATAACTTTTTCTTTCTTAGTTTTATCCTCTCCAGTTTTTGCTGGAGCGAATGTTGCTGTTAAGGGAGAAGGAGATGAAGTTCCAAGTTATGTAAGATCTAATATCACAGGATTCGATTTCCATGGAGAGGATCTTCATTTATCTTCTATAGCTGGAGCAGTTGCTAGAGATGCAGATTTTAGTGATGTTGATTTACATGGAACTACATTAACCCTATCTGATTTAAAAGGTTCTAATTTAAATGGAATCGACCTGACCGATACTCTTTCTGATCGAGTTAATTTCCAAAAAACAGATCTTAGAAATGCTGTTTTAATAAATATGATCGCATCAGGCAGCAGTTTTGCAGGAGCTCAAATAGAAGGAGCAGATTTTTCTTATGCCATCCTTGACAGCGAAGACCAAAGAAATCTTTGTGAAATCGCTGATGGGATCAATCCAACAACAGGAGTTTCAACAAGAGAAAGTCTTGAGTGTAGTTAGCATTAAAAATTATAAGTAAACTTTCTTACCGTCATTAAATTTATAAATCCTTTGTTCATCGTCTTGAAATATCATCTCGCCATTTAATTTGGATTTCTTAAATTTTGAAAGTCTTGCTCTGTGTATATTGGATTTTCTATTTATATTTTCTTCATTGTCATAAACACCAATATAAATATTTATATTAGGATTTGAAAAAGTTTTTTCTTCCTCTCTTAAAAAAATCCTGTCAATATTTGTTTGCGTGCTCTGTAATTTATTTTTAAATTTATCTAATTTTAAGTTTTTTGTTTTTTTAGAACTAATTTTTTTGAAGACCAAAAAAATAACTCCTAAAATTAGAAAAACTAAAAATACATTCATTACTTAATTTTTATTTTTATATCTACGCCTAAGTTACTTTTAGTAGTTAATATTTCTTTTTTTATGATTCCATAGGTAAAAATTTTAGATAAAGTTTTTAAAGAATTAAAAACTAAAAAAACAGTAAATAAAAAGAAAACAATAATGTTTTCTACAAGTAGATTTTTATTTTTATTATCTAGATTGCTCATATAAGTCTTAATTCAATTATTTTTCATCACTATTTGCATATGGGCCGAAAAATTCACTTGCGTCTCTTCCCATTACTTTAGCAAGATTTAAACTTTTATCTATATCCCATTTAGATGCCATTCCATAAAGAATCCCAGCAGCAAATGAATCGCCACATCCATAAGAATCAACCTTTAATTTTTTGTTTTTAAGAGCCTTATATCTTCCTCCTGGGAATATTATGCCTCCCTTCTCTCCCTCGGTTTTAATAGTATATTTTGGTTTTAACGATAATTCAGAAAATGAAAAAACTTCTCCTGGATCAAGATTACTGCCAATTAATCCATCTAAAAGAACATTTGAATTATTAATTGTATTTAATCCTACCCTTGGTGTTGTACATAGTATTGAAGCTGCTCTAGCCATTTTAAAAATCTCTGAATCAGATGCCGTAATAAAAATTCCGTCCATTTTTTTTAAAATATTCCATTCCAACTTGTCTTTATGAGTTGGAGCTAACCTTTCACCAATAACTGTTATTGCTCTTTCACCTTGAGAGTCAATTAAACTAAATCCTCTTCTAGTTGGTTTATCACGCCAAGCTACATGCATCTTAATTCCCATATTTGAGAGAATCTTGAAACACTTATCTCCATATTCATCATTACCTAATGCCGTAAAAAAATGAATTTGGTTTAAAGTTAAATCAGAAAGTATTTTCGCGATAATAGAGCCGCCACCAGCTGGATACTCAAGAGATTTTTCAGAATGAGAAATGACGCCTGTTTTTGGTAATTGATCGACCTTTAAGAAATTTATCCACTCAACATGACCAACAACAGCAAAATTTAAATTTCCTTTTTTAAATTTATAGTCTTCAACTTTATTATTCTTTTCAACAACCATAAGCTTTTAAATACTATTATTAAATGAAATATTTTTGACAAGTGAATTCATTTAACATTTTAAAAGATAATAAACAGATACTATCTTATCTTTACCTTTTTCTATCAATTTTGGGTGCTGTACTGCCAATGATGGCAAATTTCGAATTTGCTAGGGAATATGGAAACAGCTTTGATATAAATAACTTCATTTCTTTAGCGAATGCAAACCCTGCAGCTCAGTCAATTTCTAGAGATTTATTAGTAGGTGCAAGTGCTATTTTTATATGGATAGTAAATGAATCAAAAAAACTAAACATGAAGAATATGTGGGTTGTATACATTGGAACTTTTCTTATAGCCTTCGCATTCTCTGCACCTTTTTTCTTATTTCTAAGAGAGAGAAGAATTATTGAATTAGAAAAAATTAATTAAAATAATCTCTTAAATAGAATTGTAAAGGCAATAAAGCAACAACAAGAAATTGAAAGCCAAATTATTGAAGCATAACCAAATAGATCTAATATGCGTCCTGAAATAAATGGTCCAAAGAAATAACCCATAGCGAAACATTGTGATAATAGAGCAAGTGCAAAACCTTTTTTATTTGAAGGAGCTATTCTGAAAACGACATCTGTTGATGTTGGAAGAAATGAAGCAGTCCCTAAACTTACTAAAATCAATGCCAAAGAAATTAAATAAAATGCTGGGATATTTAAATAACTAGAAATAAATAATAAAAATGAAGCGAAAGTGAAATTTATTAAACTAAATTTCAAGCCAAATAATCTTTCTTTCCTAGATATCCAAGAACCTACGGGCCATTGTAAAAACAACAATAAAATTAACTGAATAGAAATTATAAAACTAATAATTTCTTTGCTTAATGCATTACGATATACTCCACCTTTAACAAGATCCAGAGGCAAAGTTACTTGTATCAAGGCTAAAGAGGTAGTTATCAATAAAATAGATAAGATTATTATTGTTGAATTTTTATTCCATTTCAATTGTCCCGAATTAATTGGATCTACTAATTTTTTTTGAAAATTATCTAATTTCCTTTTTATAGAAGAACTATTTCTAGATATTAAATACGTAATAACTAACATGCAAAATATATCATTTA
Source organism: Prochlorococcus sp. MIT 1304 (assembly GCF_047305015.1). NCBI lineage: Bacteria > Bacillati > Cyanobacteriota > Cyanophyceae > Synechococcales > Prochlorococcaceae > Prochlorococcus > Prochlorococcus sp. MIT 1304. The sequence goes on from NZ_CP138974.1 coordinate 1,464,367, forward strand.
TAAATATTGATTTAGAATACAAAAAATTCGTCATATACCCCCCTAAGAATACCCCTAGAAATATTCCTAAAGCTTCCGAACTCCTAACAAGGGCATAAGCTTTACGTGTTTCGATAGGATGACAAAAATAGGGAACCCCAAACTCGGCAGCAGGCCAATATATTCCTGCAGCAGCCCCAACAAGTGATTGTCCAATTATGTACAAAAAAGTATCTCTTGAAAAAATGAGGCATAAGCTAGCGGCAATACTTAGTATTGAAGAAGTAATTATCGGAAATTGTATTTTTCCCGTTTTATTAAGATAATTACCTGTAAAGAGTCTTGTTACGGTTCCAATTATTGCTGAAATGGTAAATCCCAGGCCAATATCTGTCGCCGATAATCCTAGGTTATTAAAAATAAGTGATGTTAAATAAATAACACCTCCTGCTCCAAATGCAGCGAAAAATCTTATCTTGGTTATTAACCTTAAATGATAAGGAAATTGAATCCACCAATTTTTGCTAATTTGTAAACTATTTGGACTAATCACTAGTGAAATACATTTTTATAATTTTTTTTAGTTTTTGTGGTTTATTTTTTAATAATGGTTTAAAGGCTGCTGAAAAGATAAATATTAAATTTGAAGAGATGGAAATCCCTCTTACTATAGAACAATTATCAAAATTAGAAAAATACAAAGATGATTCAACAGAATTAATAGATTGGTTAAAAAAAAATGGATTTATAAGAGTTTTTGAATTATCAAAATTTTTAGAATTTCCAGTTTTCAAAGAAGAGGGATTAAATAGAGAAATATTAAGAAGTTGGATAGGGCGTAAAATTCTTACAGAATTAAGCAAAAGCATTAAAGTTCCAAATGATAATAATGGAACAGAAATATATAACACTATAGAAAATTTATTAGATCAAAAAAAAGAAGTTTCAACCTTAGACATCATAAAGGCATTACCATCAGAAGAAATTTCACTAGATATTGATAATCTAATTTTAATAATTTCATCTTGGAAAAATGAATTATCAATGCAACAAGAACTGTTGTCCAAATTAAATCAACTTGAAAGAACTAAACAAAATGCCTTTAAAAATACTAAAAAATCAACTAAAGATCTAATAAAAATTGAAAAAAAAATTTATGCTCCTCACCGAGTGAAACCTTTTGAAGTTGAAATATGGAAAAGCAATAAAACAAATTTTGATAAAGAATTAATAATATTTATGCCAGGACTTGGAGGCGAAATTAATAATTTCAAATGGATAGGTAACGAATTGGCTAATAGGGGTTGGCCAATATTATTCATAGATCATAGAGGGAGTAATTTAGAATCATTCATAGAAGTACTCGATGGTAAGGGAACAATACCAGGAAGTGCAGACTTTTTCTTATATAGAGTTAAAGATTTAGACACTGTATTGAAAGCTCATGAAAATGGAGAATTTGGTTTACCTAATAATTCTTATATTTTAATGGGGCATTCACTTGGTGCTTTAATAGCACTTTTATATGAAGGCAAGAAACCTACTGATCAACTAGGGGAAAAATGTAATTCTGCATTAAAAGACTTTGCGGTAACAAATTTATCTAAATTACTTCAATGTCAGTTGAGTGAAATACCATTCCCTAAGAAAAATAACACTAATAAGGCCAGTGCCATAGTAGGTTTTAATTCATTTGGAAGTCTAGTATGGCCAAAAGAAAATAGTACAGGCATTAAAGCACCAACTCTTCTAATAGGTGGTACTTATGACCTTATTACACCGTTAATGAATGAACAATTTAGAGTTTTTTATGCTTTAGATAATCCATCAAATAGATTTCTAATTATTGAAGGAGCAAGTCATTTCTCTCCAATAAGAATTAATAAAAGCTATGAAGAAAATAATGACCTATTCAAAATAAGTGAATCTTTTATTGGCTCAGAGCCAATATTAGTACAAGATTTATCTACTAAATTTATAGTTGAATTTTTAAAAAATATTAAAGACCAAAAGATCCCTAATGTAGTTAAAAACCAAAATGATTTGGGACTTGACTTCCATCTCTTAGATCTTGAAACAATAAAAGAAATTTCCGAAAATTAGTACTCTATTCGTGGATCTAAATATGCGATTAAAATATCCACTAAGAGATTTAGAGAGACTATAAGCATAGAGGTAAAAATTACAATTCCTTGAACCAAGGTATAGTCTCTTTGAGAAATAGCCTCATGTAATCTTAAAGCTATACCTGGCCATGAGAAAGTCACCTCGAACAACAGAGCACCTCCTGCTAAAGAGGCCAGAGTCAAGCCAGAAATAGTGACAATTGGCAATAGAGCATTAGGCAATGCATGGTTTAAAAATATTTTTTTCCTCGATATTCCTCTACATATAGCAGCATTTACATAATCACTTTTTAATGTCTTATCCAAATTTACTCTTAATGAGCGGCTGAATATACCACTCAATAAAAAGCCAAGGGTAATCGAAGGAAGTGCGAGATGATAAAGACTATCTTTCAAGGCAATAATATTATTTGAAAGAATACTATCTAAAACTAGAAAACCTGTAACTTGAGGTTGTTGCTGAAATATAGGAAATCTCCCTCCAATTGGGGAAATATTAAAAAATACAGAAAATAATAATTGAGCTAACATTGCACCCCAAAAAGGAGGGATCGCATATGTAGCAATTCCTAATATTCTCGCAATATAATCAGTCTTTTTTCCTCTATTTCTTAAGCCAATTAATCCTAATGGAAATCCTATTACTATGGCACTTAATATTGAAAAGAATCCAAGCTCAAGACTTGCAGGCAATGACTTTATAATAATTTTAAGGACTGGCTCTTGGGTACTAAGAGATTGGCCAAAATCTAAGTGCAATATATTTTTAATATATGAAAAATATTGATTTATTAAAGGTTCATTTAGCCCCAATTTATTTCTTAGAAATTCCCTAGAAACCTCATCTGCACCAGATCCAAGTATGGCATCCACAGGATCGCCGGGAGCAACTCTTAATAAAATAAAAACTAATGAAGAAATTATCCATAGCATTATCGGTATTAATGAAATTTTTAATAAGGAATAATTTAGTAGTTTATTTAAATTTCTACTCATTAATTAACTCAAGATTACTCAATGAAATTATTCCTGCGCCATTAAAAATAGGTTTTGATATTTTATTTTGTGACCATGCTTTTTGAGAGGAGATCCAAATAGGAATATAAGGTATTGAACTTGCTGCTATTTTTTCAATTTCAACAAGTTTTTCTAATCTTTTAATTCCACTTATTTTTTCACTCTCAAGAAATAAACTTTCCACTTTATTAGATCCCCAAAAACTCCCGCTATAAACTGATTCTCCTTTTTTACATATGCCGTCAACTATTTCATTACAACTTAAAAGAGGGGTAAGATAAGCCTCTGGATCTGAATAAGCCCCAGTCCAATCGAGAAGGACTGCCGTATAAATTCCTAAACTTAGATTCTTATAAACTGTTGTAGATTCAACCCCATTGAGTTCAATATCAATACAATCTTTCAAAGAATTTTTAATTTCTTCTTGCCATGTCAGAGCAATAAGCTTGTCAGCTGGTACATTAGATCTATAAGTAAGGGGTATTTTTAGAATATTTCCATTGCAATAATTTTCTTTTTGCAATAACCTTCTTGCTTCTAAATAATCATATTTAGGCCACAGTTCTTGATTATCTTTTTTTAATATCGGAGGAATAATTGATCTAGATGGCTTCCTTAATCCATAACTTACTTTCTCACTAATCAATTTTCTATTAAGACTTTTTGCCAAAGCCAATCTTAAATTAAGATTACTTAAGGGATAAGAACTAGTTTTGAGGCTTATAAAACTTAATTCAGTGAAAGGGCTATTACCTTCATTAAACTGTTTATTTTTGCTTAAATCATTTAAACTTTTTCTCTGACTATCATCAATTGAATTTGATAAAAGCACGTCAATTTGTTTACTTTTTAAAGCCCCAAAAAGAGAGGATGAATTTGAATAGCCCACAAAATTAACGCCGTTATTGAAGGGCTTTTCACCCCAATAATTCAAATATGGATCAATTGATTGAACTTCATTAGAAAAACTGGTCAGCACATACTTGCCAGTACCAACAAATTTTTCATTTAGAAACTTATCAGAATATTGTTTGTAAAATGTAGGGGATATTGGAGTTAAATTTACTGATGTGAGTAAACCATTTAAAGAACTTGATGGTTTATTCAAATTTATTATGACTGAATATTCACTTGGCGTTTCTATTGATTTAATCTTATTTCCTAAAATGTAGTTCATAGTTCCAATTCTTTTGAATCTATCAAAGGTAAACTTCATAGCATTTGAGTTAAAAGCAGTTCCATCGTGAAAAAAAACATTCTTTCTTAAATTGATAGTTATTTGAAGTCTATCCTTTGAAATAACTGGCATCCCCGAGGCCAATTCAGGTATTAATTCTCCCTTAGAATTTAATTCATATAATGTGTCTCCAAGAGAACTGATTAATTGAATTGCTTTAAGAGTATTTGCTCTAGCTGGATCTAAAGATTCAATTTTTCCAGAACTTGCTACTATAATTTTTTTAGATATTCTTTTTGAGCCGCAAGAATTCTGTAAAAAAGAAATTAAAATTATAAATATTGATAAAACAATTTTTTTTTTCATATTTCAATAGTTCCTAATTATTCTGAAGAATTATTTGAGCAGAAAATTTGTAAGGTTATTTGACTAATTTCTAAAGCAAATGTTTTTTTAGAATTACAAGCAAAAGGCCACTCTCTCACCCAACAAATTTCTTTACCTCTATTTAAACCAATTACTTGAAAAGTCTTATTGCTATTTTTAATTTTTACACAAGCACCTTTATAAAGGTTTTCAGAAAAAATTAAATTATTATTTTCATTATTATTATCTAATAGTTTTGAATGAATCATTAAGGTGCTAAAACCAAACACTTACTTTCTTCGGTTTACCAAGCTATAAAGAAATTTGCAAACTATTTTTTTAAATACAACTTAATTGACTTGCAATAATTTTGACTTCATTTAGCGAATTTATTTCATCTTTCGATCTCTCAAAATCTCCATTATTCACCTCATGAGTAATAACGACAATTTCAGCTTTGTCCTCACTAGCATCAAGTTGAACAATTGATTCAATTGATACATTATTCTTTCCAAAAATATCTCCAATCTTTCCTATGACACCTGGACTATCAAGACAAATAATTCTAAGGTAATTTTTTTTATTTATTTGTGAGGAGCTTGTTATATGGCAGTTTCTCCAGAAATCAAAAGATAATAATGGATCGACTGAATTATTATTTTTTTCTTTGGCGGCATGCAGATTTAATATATCTGATACCACTGACGCTGCAGTTGGGCCACTCCCTGCACCTGGACCATATAACATTATTTCACCAAGAGGATCAGCTTCAATCAATAAGGCATTATTAACTCCCTTAACTGTTGACAATGGATGAGATTTTGGAATCAAAGAAGGTCCTACCCAAATATTTAAAGCGAGTGAATCATTACTATTAATTTGTCCCCTTTCGGATAGCGCTAAAAGTTTTATTTCAAACCCTAATTTATTGGCATATTCAATATCCTTTAGATTAATTTTACTAATGCCCTCAAAATGAATCTCCTCTCTTTTGATTTTCCCTCCGAATGCAAGTTCACTAAGAATTGAAATCTTATCAGCAGCATCATGGCCCTCAACATCTGCAGTTGGATCAAATTCTGCATATCCAAGGCTTTGAGCCAATTTTAAGGTCTCCTTGTAATCAGCTTTTTCATTTGTCATCTTTGAAAGAATAAAATTTGTTGTGCCATTTATTATCCCAACCATTCTTTTTATACAGTTACTTTTTAATGATCTTTTTAAGGGTTCAATGATAGGAATCCCTCCGCAAACTGCTGCCTCTGACAATATATAAACTCTTTCTTTAGATGCAGTTTTATATATTTCTTCTCCATATCTTGCGATAACTGCTTTATTTGCTGTAACAACAGATTTACCTAATTTTAAAGATTGCAGAATAATATCTTTAGCTAAATCAACCCCACCCATTACTTCAACAATTACATCAATAGAGGGGTCATTAATTAATTTAAATGGATCATCAGTTAATAAATTATTATCTAGCTCAATATCCCTTTTTTTATTAAGATCTTTAACTGCTATTTTTGCAATTTCTATTTCTTTTAGAATTGGATGTGAATCAACTTCAGAACTTAATATTTTATAAATCCCTGAACCTACAGTTCCAAAACCTACAATCCCAATTTTGCATTTTCTCATTTTTTATTTCTTTTTAACTTTGAGTTTAATTTTATATTATTAGGCCTACAAAAATTCATTTGCTTGAGACTGCATTTTCAATAAAATGTTTAAAAAACCATTTGATCGTGAAGGGGTTAAGCTTGTTTTCAAACCAGTATCTTCTATAAATTTCTTATCTATTTCAACAACTTCATTTGGTGTTAATTCATTTAATCCACTTATTAGAAAGGCCAATAAACCCTTTGTTATCAAAGCATCAGAATATCCTTCCCAAAATAATTTACCGCCTTTAATATTAGCCTTAACAAAAACTTCTGAAACGCATCCCTTAACTTTATTTTCTTCAATAAGGATTTCATTACCTGGTTCTTTCAATTTTTTCCCTAACCACAAAATGTATTCATATTTTCTTTTTGGATCTTCTGATTTCTTCAACTTTTCTACTAATTTTGATAAATTATTGTATTTTTCCTGATTTACCATTTTAAAACTATAAATTAATCACTTTATTAATCTTCTATTATACAAATATTTCTTTTTCTGTGATAAAACCTGATAAAGGAATATCCCAATCAGCTCTGGCTAATGGAATCGTACTTACACAATTAGAAGTTAATACTCCAATACATGGAACATTTCTCCAATCATTATTTCTCCTTAATTTATCAAAATAACCTCCTCCATAACCTAATCTTGTTAAATTTTTATCAACGGAAAGACATGGTACAAATATCATGCTTATCTGCAAATGACTTAGTGGGGAAGAGTTATTTGGACTTAATATTCCCTCAGAATCTTTGGTAAGAGGTCTCTCATCCCATGGATAAAATAACAACTCTTTTTTATCTTTACATCTTGGCAAAGCTAAAGTGAATTTATTCTTAAGACTTCTTATATCAACTTCATTTTTTAGAGGCCAATATATGGCTATGTAACCAATATTTTTATATCCCCTAACAAATGAATCAATATATGATCTTACATTCTTTTCAACATTTTCTCTTTGATTAAAAGAAATTTCATCTCTTAATTTTCTAAACGTATCCCTTTCCAATTTCTTATTTTGAAAGATCGTCATATTAAATTTTCAGTTAAAGCCATCCTCATTTAGTTTTGTGAGTGCTATTGCCAATGCATCTGCTGAATCATCAGGTTTTGGAGGTTTGTTTAGATCTAAGTTATACATAACAGCATCAAGAATATCTTTCTTAGATGCCTTTCCAGACCCAGCAATTGTTAATTTTATCTGAGCAGGTGAATACTCACTAACATTAATTTTTTTAGAGGCCAATACCATCATAATCACGCCTCTGGCCTGCACGACACTAATTGTGGTACTTGACCTGTAAAAGAAAAATTTTTCTACTGCAGCTGAAGTTGGATTCCAATGATTTATTAATTCATTAAGATCTTGGAATATCTCATAAAGTCTATCTTCTTCTTTTTTATCTTTACCTGTCTCAATAACGCCGCAATCCAATAATATCTTTCTTTCATTTTCTATCTCAATTATTCCATAACCAACTCTAGCTAATCCAGGGTCAATCCCAATTATTCTCACTTTTATTAAGCTTCAGCAGACAATTGAAATTTTGAAAGATTTTCTTTCTCATCTAAATCAAATACTTTACAAAAAGCTTGAATAACTCTTTCACCTGAATCAACTTGTTCCAAGGGATCTTTTCTAAGTCTATGTCTTAAAGAACAAGAAATTACCCTTGCTATGTCATCTTCTTGCACTTCAGTTCTGCCCTCAAATGCTGCAATTGCCCTTGCTGAACGATTTGTAACAATATCTCCACGTAAACCATCCACATCTAGTTCACCGCAGATTGCAGAAATATTCAATCTTAAGTCATCGTCCATTTGAACAGAATTTAGTATTTCTTGAGCTTTAATAACTTTTTGTTGAAGTTCATCCTGTTGTTTCTCAACACTCAATGAAAACTCATCAGGATTATCGTCAAAAGAAGTTCTTTGATCAACTACTTGAACTCTTAATTCAGCATCTCTAACTGTCTTAACTTCAACACTCATTCCAAACCTGTCCAATAGTTGAGGCCTTAATTCACCTTCTTCTGGATTTCCTGAACCAATAAGGACAAACCTCGCAGGATGTCGAACTGATACCCCCTCCCTTTCAACTGTATTCCACCCGGAAGCTGCTGAATCTAAAAGGACATCAACTAAATGGTCATCAAGTAAATTCACTTCATCAACGTATAGTAAACCCCTATTAGCTTTTGCTAATAGACCTGGTTCGAATGCCTTAACACCTTCGCTCAAAGCCTTCTCTATATCGATGGTTCCACAAAGCCTGTCTTCCGTAGCTCCCAAAGGCAAGTCAACCATAGGTACTTGTTTTTTAATACTCTCTAGATTTTCTCCTTGAGTAATTTTTTCCAAAACTTCTTTACTTTGCAAATCAGGATCGACTAGTGAACTATTATATGGATCGTCTTTAACAACATCGATTGCAGGCAACAAATCAGCTAAGGCTCTGATTGTAGTAGACTTTCCAGTCCCTCTATCACCCATTATCATCACTCCTCCAATTCTAGGATCAATAACATTTAACAAGAGTGCCAATTTCATTTCTTCTTGACCAATTACTGCAGTAAAAGGAAAAACTCTTCTTTTCTTCGTTGTAAGCACAGTTTTAGTTTTCTTAAATATTCAAATAATCAATAGATGCTACTTCAGAAAATGTTTTTAGTAAATATCCCTATCAAATTTAAACAAGAAGTAATTAACAACTAATCAAATTTATACTTACTTATTTTTTTTTGAATTGTTCAAAAACCAGTTTATTTGATGGACAATTCCTCTTAAAACATTTATTTCGTGCATTGATGTATTTGCCCTTAAAGTAAAATTCTTAAATTTACTGATTTTTGCCTTAGAGGTATGTTTTAAAAGATATCCAACTCGCATAAGCATTTCCTCTATCTCCATAAATGTATCATGCACTGCTTTCGATGATGCTAAGTTAAAAGCTCTTGATTCATTATTTAAATTCTTTTTAGAAGACTTATTTAATTCATATAAAACTATTGAAACAGCGTGGGAAAGATTTAATGAAGGATTATCCTGAGAAGTTGGAATATTAAAAGTTTTATTTGCTAGAAGCAATTCATTGTTAGTTAAACCTCTATCTTCTCTTCCAAATATAATTGCTAAATTATTTATCTTCTTAAAGGATAAAGTCCAATCAAATATATCTTCAGAAGATACAAAAAAAGAATCTTTATTTACATCAATCCTCCCACAAGAGGCTAGAACCAAATCACAATCAAAAACTGCTTTTTGAAGATCATCAAAAACCCTACAATGTTTAAGAAATTTTTGACCTTTAAGAGCCATTTTTCTTGCTTCTAAAGAAAATATATCGCATTTTGGAGAAACAATTCTTAATTCATCAACTTCAAAATTACTGCATAATCTAGCAACGCTTCCTACATTTAAGGGGCCATTTGGTTCAACTAAAATTACCTTTAAATTAGAAAAATTTTTTCCCAAAATCATTCAAGACTATGAAGATATTTTAATAAATTGGACATATTTACAGGATCAATTTCAAAACTTGGCATTGGAGGAGTCAGGCCTCCAGTAACTTGTTTTATTATCTCTTTATCATTCAAACGTTGAGTTATTGAGTGTAAGTCTGGGCCCACTAATCCTCTCGCTGTAATTCCATGACATCCAACACAATTTATCTTAAAAAGAGCATCTCCTTCCTCAACAGAGCCATTAAGCTCAAGAGTTTCAATAATATATTTGTTATTGTCATGATGATTTACGAAAATTATAGAAAAACAAATCAATAAAACTCCAAATACAACAAAACCTATTTTTAAGAATTCTCTCTTAAAATTACTTTCTGCTGCAGTTGATGAAGATGTTGACACAAAAAATAGTCTCTATGTAACAATTGTGAGTAAGAAATTCAAAAAAGGCAAAAAAATGATCGAGCCTCTTCTATGTGGAATTGTTTTAGGTTTAGTTCCAATAACTCTTCTTGGATTATTCGTAAGCGCATGGAATCAATACAGAAGAGGTTCAGGTATGTTGGACATTGATTAAAAATGTTAATCTTGATTGCCCATAATTTCTTACATCTATAGTTTCCCACAAAGTACTTTTTTTAATTAATAGGTTTGGTGAATGTTCACAAATAACTATTGAATCTTTTTTTAAAATGTCACAATCAAATAATTGATTTAAAACTAATTCATGGAAATCTACATCGTATGGAGGATCTAGATAAACAAAATCAAATTTTAATTTGTTTAAATCCATATTTCTAGATGATAAGTTTCTTTCATAATTAGGTTTTGTCCATTTCAAAACGTCTTTACAAATAACTTCTATGTCATTTCTCCTATTCTCTATATTCTCCAACGAGAGTAAATTTTCTAAGCAAATTTTTGAGTTGATTTTGTTTTTTTCAATTGCAATTATTTTTCTTGCCCCATGGTTATAGGCTTCACAGGATATGGACCCTGTTCCACTAAATAAATCTAACCAGTTACTGTTTTCAACTCTGCTGTTCAGTATATTAAATACAGCCTCTCTCACTCTCAAAGTTGTAGGTCTGGTATAAGAATTATTTGGACTTTGGAGTTTTTTACCACCTATTAATCTTAAGTTTGTCTTCATCAGTAATTATCAATTATTGAATATTACTAAGCCATCTTCTCAAAAGTTTTTCACCGGTTTTTCCAGATTTTTCCGGATGAAATTGACAGGCCAATAAATTATCATTCTCAATCATTGCAGTTAATTTTTCAGAGCCATAATCAACCTGAGCTGCAATAATCTTTGAATCATCTGGGATTGCATGATAGGAATGTACAAAATAGACCCAATTATTTAATTCTTCTAGCTCTAATAAAGTATTTGGTTTTGTAGGTAAAAGTTGGCACCAACCCATGTGTGGAATTCTTTTGTTAACAATATTCGGAATTTTTTGTATATTTCCTTTTAAAATTGCCAGCCCTTGAACCTCTCCCTCATCACTTGATTCAAAAAGGAGTTGAAGGCCTAAACATATCCCCAAAAAAGACTTCCCACTTTTAATCCAATTTTTCAAATCAGTTATCAAATCAGTCTCTTTGAGATTATTCATAGCTGGATCAAAGGCTCCAACCCCAGGGAGTATTATCGCTTTACAAAGCTTAGAGTCATTAAAATTTTTAATTAATATGATTTCTTCTCCAAGACTTTCTAGAGATTTTGTTACAGAATGAATATTACCCATCCCATAGTCTATTAGTCCAATTTTATGCAAAGCTTTTAAATTTATAAATGCTTAGTTAAAGTGCTCGAGAGAGTTGCTTTTGGCACAGCACCAACAACGGTATCAACCTTTTGACCTCCTTTAAAGATCATTAAAGTAGGAATACTTCTAATTCCGTATTGACTGGCAACATTTGGATTCTCATCAGTGTTTAATTTAAAAACTTTAATTTTCCCTTCAAAGTCTTTTGAGATTTCTTCTACAACTGGTGCAACCATCCTACATGGACCGCACCATGGTGCCCAAAAATCAACCAATACTGGTAGATCACTTTGCAGTACATCCTTGTCAAATGAAGAATCAGTTACGGCTGGAGCTGATGACATAATTTAAGTATTCCTTTTTTGAAAATTTAGCAGGCAATTCTTTTAAGTGATGATTTCATTACAGATAAAATAATATAAGTAACAAAATATCTAAAAAAAGCCCGATTAATCGGGCGATTTAGTGTGTGAGGAGTATGGGGTTTCCCCCATCATTTAATAATAACTCCTAATTAGAAAATTTTTCAATTTAATAACTTATTCACTAAGGTTTTTTCTCATTTTGCTCTAGATGAACTACTTACCCATCCCGAGCTGCTGAGCTTTTTGATAAACCTTACCCTCAGTAAGAAGCGATGGTGCGATAACTATTTCAACTTCTTGCATTTCTTTAATATTTTTTGCACCAAGAGTACTCATTGATGTTCTAATGGCTCCTAATAAGTTATGTGTCCCATCATCAAGTAGGGCCGGGCCTTTAATTATCCTTTCCAAGGATCCTGTAGAACCAACTTCAATTCTTGTGCCCCTCGGCAACACTGGACTTGGAGTAGCCATACCCCAGTGAAATCCTTTACCTGGGGCGTTTGAAGATTTAGCTATTGGTGATCCAATCATTACTGCATCTGCTCCACATGCTAAACATTTACAAATATCTCCGCCAGTAACAATTCCTCCATCACCAATAATAGGTATATAACGACCACTTTCTTCAAAGTAATCATTTCTTGCCGCACTACAATCAGCAATTGCAGTTGCTTGAGGGATTCCAATTCCCAATACTCCTCTTGATGTACATGCTGCTCCTGGTCCTATCCCAACCATCAATCCCGCAACTCCAGCATTCATGAGAAGTTTTGCAACTTCGTAAGTAACACAATTACCAGCTACAACTGGAACATTCATAGATTGGCAGAGATCTTTAATATTTAAGGTTTCCTTACCTTCCATTCCAAGATGTTCAGTTGAAACAACTGTTCCTTGAAGAAAAAATAAATCTATTTTGGAATTATTTAGTGTTTCTTTAAACTTGATGGCGGCTTGAGGAGTCCCACTAAAAGCTGCGATACCTCCTCTTTCTTTGACCTCATTTATTCTTTTTAAAATCAATCCTTCCTTGACCGGTTCACTGTATATTTTCTGCATTAATGGAACAAAATCATTCTTCCCAACTGATGCTATTTGCTTCAATATTTCATCAGGGTTTTCATATCGTGTTTGTACGCCCTCCATATTAATAACCCCTAGGGAACCTAATTTTGTGAGCTCTACAGCTGTATTGACATCGACAACACTATCCATGGCACTAGCTACGATCGGAACTTCTCTTTTGAAATCACCTATTGACCAAGAAGGATCAGTCAAATCGTAATCAAGTGTTCTTTTACCAGGGACTAAAGCTATTTCATCAATGCCATAAGCCCGTCTGACTTCTTTATTTAAACCAAGTTCATTATTCACGATAGTTTTCTTTTTATTCTGATTAAATTAACAACTAAAGGGGTAATAAGCCAAGGTTTATTCAAAAACAACAGGTTTTATTTTGATTTGTGTGTAAATGTGAGTATTTGGGAATTAAATAAATCTTTTTTTTTATTCATTATGACAATCAGCGATTATTATTAAAGAAAGGTTTTTTGTATGTCTGATATTTTAGATTCCGATAATTCAGGATTAAGCGAAGATAATGACCGAATTATTCAGACTGACCTAAGAAATGAGATGTCTCGTTCATACCTTGAGTATGCAATGAGCGTTATAGTTGGTCGCGCTCTTCCAGATGCAAGAGATGGATTAAAACCTGTTCACAGAAGAATTCTTTATGCAATGTATGAACTTGGTTTGACTAGCGGTAGACCATATAGAAAATGTGCAAGAGTTGTTGGAGAAGTACTTGGTAAATACCACCCTCATGGCGATACTGCTGTTTATGATGCTTTGGTTAGGATGGCCCAGGATTTCTCTATGAGGATGCCACTCATAGATGGCCATGGGAACTTTGGTTCTGTTGATAACGACCCTCCAGCAGCAATGAGATATACAGAATCTCGTTTACAGTCTCTTACGGATGAAAGTTTATTAGAGGATATTGAATCTGAAACTGTGGATTTCGCTGATAATTTTGACGGTTCACAGCAAGAGCCAACAGTTTTACCTGCTAGGATCCCTCAACTACTTCTAAATGGATCATCAGGAATAGCAGTAGGAATGGCAACTAATATTCCACCTCATAACTTAGGGGAATTAATTAATGGCCTTAAATCAATAATCAATAACCCTTCAATTGAAGATAGAGAACTTTTTGAAATAATTAAGGGCCCTGATTTTCCGACAGGTGGTCAAATCTTAGGCAGAGACGGTATTAGAGAAACTTTCAAAACAGGAAGGGGGTCAATAACCATGAGAGGAGTAGCAAATATTGAGCAAATTAAATCCATTGGAAGAGCAGAGAAAGATGCAGTAATAATTACCGAGTTGCCATTTCAAACCAATAAAGCAGCATTGATAGAAAGAATTGCTGACTTAGTTAATGAAAAAAAATTAGAAGGTATTTCTGACATTAGAGATGAAAGTGATCGAGATGGGATGAGGATAGTTATTGAACTAAAAAGAGATGCCTACCCACAAGTAGTTTTAAATAATTTATTTAAGTTAACACCTCTTCAAAATAACTTTAGTGCAAATATCCTTGCTTTAGTAAAAGGAGAGCCCACAACACTTTCACTCAGAAAAATGTTAGATGTATTTTTAGATTTTAGGGTTGAGACAATAAGGCGGAGAACAGCATTTTTATTAAAAAAGGCAGAAGAAAGAGATCATATTGTAAAGGGTCTTTTATTGGCATTAGATGCTATGGATGAAATTATAAATCTAATAAGATCTGCGAAAGATTCAATTTCAGCCCGTGAAAAATTACAAAACGACCATAAATTATCTTCTATACAGGCAGATGCTATTCTACAAATGCAGTTAAGAAGATTAACAGCACTAGAAGCAGATAAAATAAAGGGTGAACATAATGATTTAACCCAAAAAATCAACCTATATCAGCAAATATTAAATAGTAAAGAAAGAATTTTTGAAATTATTCTTGAAGAACTTAATAAAATCGATGAAAGATTCTCTTCTCCAAGGAAAACAGAAATATTAGATTTAGGCGGCGGACTAGATGATATTGATCTCATAGCTAATGAAAGATCTGTAGTGCTATTAACTGAAGCAGGTTATTTAAAAAGAATGCCTGTTAATGATTTTGAATCTACCAGTCGTGGTTCGAGGGGTAAAGCTGGCACAAAAACCAAAGAAGATGATGATGTGAAATTATTTATAAGCTGTAACGATCATGATACTCTTTTGCTTTTCAGTGATAAAGGAGTAGCTTATGCTCTCCCTGCATATCGGGTTCCTATGAGTAGCAGAACAGCAAAAGGGACTCCATCGGTTCAACTTCTCCCAATTCCAAGAGAAGAGAAAATAACCTCAATCGTTGCTGTGGATTCTTTTGTTGACGATAGTTATTTATTAATGCTAACCAAAGCTGGCTTTATAAAAAGAACTGCACTTTCTGCTTTCTCAAAAATTCGTTCAAATGGACTAATAGCAATTAATCTTGAGGATGGAGATGCCCTAACCTGGGTCAGACTATCAAAAGAAGGTGATAGTGTTTTAATTGGATCAAAAACAGGAATGGCAATTCATTTCAGACTAGATATCAATGAATTAAGACCACTTGGTAGAACAGCAAGAGGGGTAAAATCAATGAACTTGAGAGAGGGAGACAATCTAGTTTCTATGGATGTTTTAACATCTAATTTGGCTGATCAATTGGCTAAAATTGAGTATCCGAAAGAAGATCTTGATGATAATGTTGAGGAAAACTCTTCAGATGGTCCATGGGTATTAATAGCCAGTGCATTTGGACTAGGAAAGAGAGTACCTGTAGCTCAGTTTAGATTACAAAAAAGAGCAGGCATGGGTTTGAGAGCAATAAAATTTAGAATTAAATATGATCAGCTGGTTAGTTTGAAGGTCCTTGGAGAGGGAGAAGAATTACTACTTGTGACCGAAAAAGGCGTAATAGTAAGAACAAATGCAGATCAAATCTCTCAGCAATCCAGAGCAGCTACAGGAGTAAAATTACAAAGATTAGATGATGGTGATCATTTATCTGAAGTAGTATTGGTACCTCGTGAACAAATAGAGGAAGAAGACCAACCTAGCTCAGTTGAACAAAATTAAAAGCCTTATGGTTAGCTAAATAATATGGAAATACTTGATATTTTAATTTTAGGTTCAGGTCCTGCAGCATTATGTTTAGCCTCAGAATTAGCAAAGCAGGATCTTAAAATTAAAGGAATATCAACAAAATCTCCAAATCAAAAATGGGAGAATACATATGGTATCTGGGCATCTGAATTAGAAGAATTAGGGTTAGAGAACTTGTTATCTCATCGATGGTGTAAAACAGTTAGTTTTTTTGGAGATGGGGAAAATAAAAAAGGGGATACTCCGACAAAGCATAACTACGATTATGGTTTGATAAATCAGGAAGCCTTTCAAAATGAGCTTTTAAAAAAATGTAAAGGGATTGAATGGTTGAATGAAACAGCAACAGACATTAAAGAAAAAAATAAACTATCTGAGGTAATTTGTTTTTCAGGTCTCAAAATAAAGGCGAGATTAGTTATTGATGCAAGTGGTCATAAAAGTAATTTTGTAAAAAGACCAGTTCAAAATGAAATCGCTCAACAAGCTGCTTACGGAATTGTAGGTAAATTTACATCACCACCTGTTAATAAAGAACAATTTGTCCTAATGGATTTTCGTCCAAATCATTTAAACAATGAAGAAAAGTTATCATCTCCTTCCTTTCTTTATGCAATGGATCTTGGCAACGAGACTTTTTTTGTTGAAGAAACTTCATTAGCTAGTTACCCTGCATTAACCCAAGAAAATCTTAAAAAAAGACTTTATAAAAGACTTAAGAGCAAAGGTATTGAGGTAAGTGAAATTTTTCATGAAGAGAATTGCCTTTTCCCTATGAATTTACCCCTCCCATTTAAAAAACAATTTGTACTTGGTTTCGGAGGGGCTGCAAGTATGGTTCATCCTGCATCAGGATACATGGTTGGATCCTTATTAAGAAGGGCTCCACTCCTTGCACAAAAATTAGCACTCTTTTTAAAAGAACCTCATCTTAGTTCACTAGAGTTAGCTTCAAAAGGTTGGGAAATCCTATGGCCTTACGAGTTAACACAAAGGCATAAACTTTACCAATACGGTCTAAGAAGATTGATGAGTTTTGACGAAAGTAGATTAAGAAGCTTTTTCTCAAATTTCTTTAGATTATCAACCAATGAATGGGTAGGTTTTCTTACTAATACACTTCCACTTCCAAAACTAATTTACGTGATGAGTAAGATGTTTATAAATTCACCCCTAAAAGTAAAACTAGGGATGCTCAAGTTAAATTAGTATTTTTATTTTCGCCAATCATCAATATTTATATTTGGGAAGACATTATCCTCTTCCTCAATATCTTCAAGAAATTTGAAGTTAATATTAGAGTGATTTTTAATCATTTCAACCAATTTCCAGAACCTGAATAAGTGTCTTTCTATTCTCTCTTTTGCGAGCTCAGTTGTGGTTCCAGCTCTTAGAATAAAACTCCAATCAGAAGACTCAGAAAGAAGTAGTTCTCTAGCAGCTTGATTGAAGAGTCTTAGAGATAAATCATTATTAAAATTTTCCAAGCACAAATCTACAAATGTTGAGCCTGCTTTTGTAATTTCTGGAACGATCCATGCATTTGCATCATTAATCCAGTAATTATGGTAACCCCCTTGCCCCCAGCTTGATGGCGATGGATCGCAAATCTGAAGATTTGGTTTTTGAATTAAGAATTCTTTTAAATTTGTAAGCTTAATTGAATATTTATTAGAGTTCTTAAGTATATTTTCAATAAAAAAAGGTCCCTCATACCACCAATGACCAAATAACTCTGCATCAAATGGAGCCACCAATAAAGGCTTAAAGGAAGAGGATAAAGTCAATTTTTCTAGCTGTTTGGATCTCGCGAGAAGATAGGCGTCAGCATGTTCTGCCGCTTTATTTTTGGCTTCATTTTCAAGGTAAAACTCTTTTTCCCCTAAAGATATATTTTCATCTGTAATCTTATGAAACTTTAAACCCAAAGGTCTTTTTGTCGAAATACCCTTCTTCTGGAGCTTTGAGAGAGGTAATTCCCACCCCAGATCTTTATGAAATTCCCTATAAACTTTGTCGCCCGGAAATCCTTCCTTAGCAGACCAAACGGGCAATGTTGACTCACTATCTCTCCCAAAAAATGCCACTCCTTTTTTCGAGCATATTGGGGCATACACACCATATCTAGGTCTTGGTGTCGAGTTTAGAATCCCGTGTCCATCTAAGATCGTATATCTAATTCCAGAATTAAATAGTATTTCATCTAAACCCTCATAATATGCGCATTCAGGTAACCAAATACCTAGAGGCTTTGTTTCAAAAATATTTTCATGGCTCCTAATAGCCGTATTAATTTGTCCTTTGATAGTTTCAGGATTCTCCCTTAGAATTGGTAAATATCCATGAGTGGCAGCACAAGTGAGAATATCCAAATTTCCAGAGTTATTTAATACCTTAAACTTCTCAATTAAATTTCCAGAGCAATTTTCCCAATATAGGTATTTATCATTAAGATTTTTAATTAAAAATGCAGAGGCATTTTTTTCTTTTAGCGGCAGTTCGTTTAAGAAATCATTCCTTGTTTTAATCCAGCTTGGGAAAGTTTCTTGAATTTGTATATTATTTAAGAGTGATAATAATGTTGGAGACAAACTAATAGTAAGCTTTGTATTTTCAGGATTTTCTTTTTTGGAAGATTCTATTGATTGAAGTAGCGGTATATAACATTCCAGAATCGCCTGAAATAACCAATCCTCTTCTAAGGAGTTTATTTCATTTTTTCTGACATAAGGTAGATGAGCATGTAAAACTATCGCTAACTGACCTAAAACATTTTTTGGGGGGTATCGCCCATTCATACTTTTTATAATTTATGTCAGAAAATTCTATAAAAAATCAAAATTAAAATTTTATAAAAGGAAGCTTTGATCATAAAAGAATACTTTAATAATTTAAATATTTCATTTTTTTCTTTAGAATTTTAACCAATATTATTTAAGTTATAAATTTGCAGCAAATTTTTTTAAATTAAATCTAGTCAATTTTTTTTAATTAGCTTAATATAAGGCTAGTATCATTCATCTTATGTCAAAAAATCCTGGAAGAATTTTGATATTTGATACAACTCTTCGAGATGGAGAGCAATCTCCTGGTGCAAGTTTAAATCTTGAAGAAAAACTTGCCATAGCTCATCAATTAGCAAGATTAGGGGTAGATGTTATTGAAGCTGGATTCCCTTTCGCAAGTCCAGGAGATTTTAAAGCTGTTAATAAAATTGCCAGTGCCGTTGGGAAAGAGCATGGGCCTACAATATGTGGTTTAGCTAGAGCGTCTAAAGGAGATATAAAAGCATGTTACGAAGCAGTAAGTCCAGCTCCCAAGAAAAGAATACATACTTTTATTGCTACAAGTGATATTCATCTTAAACATAAACTTAAAAAATCCAGAAAAGATGTTCTTCAAATAGTCCCAGAAATGGTTAATTATGCCAAATCATTGGTTGATGATATTGAGTTTTCTTGTGAAGATGCCTCAAGGAGTGATCCTGATTTTTTATACGAAGTGATTCAACTAGCAATTTCTGCAGGAGCGACAACAATCAATATCCCCGATACTGTTGGATTTACAACTCCAAGTGAATTTGGCAACCTAATTGCCGATATAAATAAAAATGTTCCAAATATTGATGAGGCAGTAATCTCGGTTCATGGTCATAATGATCTGGGTTTAGCAGTAGCCAATTTTCTTGAAGCTGTAAAAAATGGTGCAAGGCAACTAGAGTGTACTATAAATGGAATTGGTGAAAGAGCCGGGAATGCCTCTTTAGAAGAATTGGTCATGGCTCTACATGTTAGGAAAAGTTTTTTTAATAGTTTTTTCAAAAGAAATCCAGATTCACCAACTCCTCTTACAGCTATAAGAACAGAAGAAATAACAAAAACCTCAAGACTTGTTTCCAACCTAACTGGAATGACTGTACAACCTAATAAAGCAATTGTGGGAGCTAACGCTTTTGCACATGAGTCAGGCATTCATCAGGATGGTGTTTTAAAAAATAGACTAACTTACGAAATTATCGATGCAAAAACTGTTGGTTTGAGTGACAACAAAATATCTTTGGGGAAACTTAGTGGAAGAAGTGCAGTTAGAGCAAGATTAGAAGAAATGGGATATGATTTGAGTCGAGAAGATTTAAATGATGCTTTTGCCCGTTTTAAGGATTTAGCAGACAGGAAAAGAGAAATTACTGATAGAGACTTAGAAGCAATTGTTAGTGAACAAGTTCAACTCCCAGAAGCTAAATTTCAATTAAGTCTTGTACAAGTAAGTTGCGGTAACGCATCTAAACCTACTGCCACCATTTCGCTTTTAAATACAGAAGATAATACTGAGGATACGGCTGTATCAATAGGGACAGGACCCGTTGACGCTGTATGCGAGGCTTTAAATAAATTAGCTAAAGTTCCTAATGAATTAATTGAATTTTCTGTTAAGTCAGTAACAGAAGGAATTGATGCTTTGGGCGAAGTGACAATAAGAATAAGAAGGGATAATAAAATATATTCTGGTCATTCTGCTGATACGGATGTTGTTGTTGCTGCAGCGAATGCTTACATTAATGCCTTAAATAGGCTTGTATTTTCTGAGAAAAAAAATTCAATTCATCCACAATTTGATAATTTAGAAAATTCTAATAATACATATATATCTAATCCTGCAAATTAAATTATTTCTTAGGATTATTAAGTGTCATTAAAAAATAGTCTCTTAATACTGTAGATTAAATTTATAGTTAAAGCAGCAAATAATGAGAGAAAGGTTACTTGGATATTGGGCGCTTTCGTGGGTTGGTTTAATCAGCAACATAATTGCACTTCCAATAATCGCATTAATAATTAGTTATGGGCCTCCACTAAAAGTTGCAAATATAACTCTTGCCATAAGTCTTGGATGGCCTGCTGCTATTGTTGGAATAGTTTCTTCAGCGGCTCTTTTAGCTGAGAGAAAATGGGGAGTAACTTTAACTCTAGTTTCTCTATCAATGGTAATTTCTGGTATGGGTCCTTATTCAGTTGTAAGACTTATAACTCTTCAAGACATTTTTGGAATTGGTGGGTTTACTCTTTTAACAACATTATTAAGTACGTTAGCTCTTCTATATTGGTGCAATCCAAAACATCGTAGAAGTATTAGGCTTTAAATTTAAATTAAGAAAAAGTATTATTCTTGCTAGTTGGATATTGAATTCTTCTATGTCTAATTCTTTTCCACACATTCAAGAACGACCTTTTTATTAAAAAAATTTCTCCCTTCGATAAATTACTATTATCTAATTGGCCATCTATTTGACGTGAGAAGATAATTTTAGATATTGTTTCCAAAGCTTCTTTATCAGATGCATTAATATTCATAGCTCTTAGTGCTGCTTCACATCCATCTGCAAGCATTAAAATAGCCGTTTCTTTTGACTGTGGAATAGGGCCTTTATATCTAAAATAATTTTCATTAATGACTAGATTTTTTTCTTTAGCTTTTTGAAAAAAATATCCCATTTTTAGAGTGCCTTGATGTTCTGGAATAAAATTAGCAATCAGTTTAGGCAATCTATTTTTCCTTGCATACTTCAATCCTTCATCAACATGTGCCTGTAATACTTCTGCACTTTTAATAGGATCGTCTATTTCATCATGAGGATTCTTTGAACCATCTTGATTTTCAATAAACCAACTTGGTGCATGCAATTTGCCAACATCATGATAAAGCGCACCAGTTTTAATTAGATCAATATCACCACCAATCATTCTTGTTGCTTCCTCTGCTAAACCACATATAAGTAAGGTGTGTTCAAAAGTACCGGGGGCTTCAAGAGATAATCTTCTAATGAGAGGTTTCTCTTTATCAGCCAATTCGAGTAATCTTGCTTTAGTTAACAATCCAAAAATCGATTCAAAAATAGGTATAAATAAAATGGTAAAAAGCATTACTATTGCTAACAAAAGAGAATCTGAAAATATATTGTCGTTAGCAAAAACAAATTCTTGTTTTTCAATAAAAGAAATTTTATCTTTACCTATAAATATCCATTGACTAAACAAAGCGCCAATAGGAACAAAAATTGATAGTTGAAGTAACTGAGCTCTACTTCTTATTCTCCCTCCAAGAAGAGATACTACTGAAGCGCAAACTAATAAAATAAAAAATAAATTGTTGTTGAAAGAAACTTCTGGTTCAGGCCAACTAATGCTTGCTATTGATACCCAAACTAAAGCCGTTATGCTTCCCATTCCTTGAGATATTATTAACGCTGGTGGAATAATTAAAGATAATGGACTTATGGTTGCAGCCAAGGCTAATTTCGAAACCTGCACTGCCAAAAGAAGAGTTACGATTAAGATGATTTGTCTTGAGGAAAGTGTAGGATTTTCTTTTTTTGATACTAAGATCAAAATCCAGGAACCAACAAATGCTTCAGTAAAGGTCAAAATCCAGGAAAATATATTTGAAATATTTAAAGGGGAAGTAAGAAGTAACTTATAAGAAGAAGTTATTGAAATTAAAATGCATATTAAAAAAATTATTAGATTATCAATTTTTGAAATTTTAGTTGGTTGTTTTACGGGAACTTGACTCCTCTTCCACAGATAAAACAATTTTTTTAAAGTAGATGTGATGTTTTGCACAGAATATGATTAAATCTATTTGAATAATTTAAAATTATAGGCATCCTAGATGTAAAAAGGAGATCTTTTCATAAATGTCATTAAAATTAGACGGTAAAAAATTATCCCTTGAAATTGAGGAGAGATTAAATGAATATATTTCTAGTAATAAAGAAATTGCAAAAAGAGCTCCTGGTTTAGCTGTGATAAGAATAGGTGAAGACCCAGCAAGTGGTGTTTACGTTAATAATAAGGAAAAAGCATGTTCAAGGGTAGGAATAAAAAGCTTCATATTTCATCTAAAAGATAATATAGAGCAAAAAGAAGTTGAACAATTAATAAACAAACTAAACTTAGACAAGAATATAGATGGAATGTTGCTACAACTTCCCATCCCAAAGAAGTTTGATGAGCAAAAACTAATCAGCCATATTAATCCAAGCAAAGATGTAGATGGATTAAATGAGATAAACATCGGGAAATTAGTGAAAAATGAGCCTGCGATGAGATCATGTACACCAGCAGGAATTATTAATTTATTAAGATCCCAAAATATTAAAATTGAAGGCAAGAAAATTGTTGTTGTAGGAAGAAGTTTGCTTGTTGGGAAACCCCTATCGCTTATGTTGTTGAATCTAAATGGCACGGTAACAATGACTCATTCAAAAACATTAAATTTGAATAAAGTCTGTAGAGAAGCCGACATACTAATTGCGGCTGCAGGAAAACCCAATCTCATAGATTCTAGTTTTGTGAAAGAAGGAGCAATAATAATTGATGTTGGAATACATAGATTAAAAAGTTCCAATAAAAATCAAACCAGATTATGTGGCGATGTATTATTAGAAGATGTCATTTCTAAAGTATTTGCATACACACCTGTACCAGGAGGCGTTGGACCAATGACCGTAACAATGTTACTTGTGAATACTATTTTTAGCTGGCAAAAACAATTTGGTTTATCATCAAATCTTAATGATCTTTTGCCATAAACTCCAAGATGAAAAATTTTTTACTAAAAGGATAAAATGACTAAAGTAATAAATAGCTATGATTTTGAAAAATATCTTAAACAAACAAAAAAGGTTATAGAAGAAGCACTTGATTTTTCCTTGGGCCCTGAGAATCCAGAAATATTAAGAGAATCAATGAGATATTCCCTTTTGGCTGGAGGAAAAAGGATACGTCCAATTTTATGTTTAGCATCTTGCTCACTGGCTGGAGGGGAGCCCTCTCTTGCTGTTCCTACTGCAGTAGCGATAGAAATGATTCATACAATGTCCTTGATACATGATGATCTTCCCGCGATGGATAATGATGACTTAAGGAGAGGAAGACCAACGAATCATAAAGTATATGGGGATGCAGTAGCTATTCTTGCAGGCGATGCTTTATTAACTAGGGCCTTTGAAATGGTCTCTTTAAGAAGCCCTGGAGTAGATCCAAATAGATTATTAAATGTAATTGGCGAATTATCCTTAGTCGCAGGCGCACCAGGCCTAGTCGGGGGACAAGTTGTTGATTTAGAATGCGAAGGCAAAGAAGTCGACCTTGATACTCTCGAATATATTCATCTTCATAAGACTGGGGCTTTATTGAAGGCTTGTGTAAGAACAGGCGCGATGATCGCAGGCGCTAACGAAAAACTTTTACAAGCTCTTACAACATATGCAGAGGGAATTGGTTTGGCCTTCCAAATAATTGATGATATTCTTGATTTAACTTCAAGTAGTGAAAAGCTTGGTAAAACTGCTGGTAAAGATCTTTTAGCCGACAAAACTACTTACCCTAAATTACTTGGTATGGAGGAGTCAAAGAAAAGAGCATTTGATTTAGTTGAAAAAGCAAAAAAAGCAATTGAACCTTGGGGGGCAGATGCAAATCATTTAATATCATTAGCCGACTTTATTACAAACAGAGATAGATAAATAGTTTTAGTTCATGGCTGAGTTTTTTACCTTTTTTAATAATTCAGTTCTTTTCTGGAGCTTATTATCATGTTTACTAGCTCAATTTTTTAAAATTGTATTCAATTTCTTTTCAACTGGAAAGATCAGGTTTGGAATAATGTTCGAGACTGGTGGTATGCCTTCAAGCCATTCGGCCTTAATAACTGGTGCTGCATCTGGTGTAGGTTATGAATTGGGATTTGATAGCTCAATATTTGCATTATCAGTTGCTGTAGCACTAATAGTTATGTATGACGCTAGTGGTGTTCGAAAATCAGCTGGTATTCAAGCTGTAGAAATCAATAAACTATCAAAAAAACTAGACCCTAAATCTGAATTACTTTTAAAAGAAAACTTGGGCCATACAAAAATTGAAGTCATAGTGGGAAGTTTTTTAGGACCATTAATTACTTTGCCTGGTATGTTTTTTTTAGGTTCACCTCTAAAAATATTTGATTTGATAATAAATTAAGAACCCTTTTAAAAACTAATTTGGGTTGCATCTATAAAGTTTTTTGCGACTTTTGGAGAACTTGGCAAATGTAAGTGAATCCAACTTGCATGCAATTTTTGATCAAAAAAACCTTCATTTTTATATTCAGTTTCCCAAGATTTAATTTTCCATGGGGAAGAAAGTTTCATATGATGCTCAGCTTTTCTTAAATCAAGTTCAGATAAATTATTTTCAATTTCCCAATAATGAAATTCATGTCCTCTAATTAATTGATTTTGTCTAATGATCGGAGTGTCTTTTAGACCTTCAATATATCTATAACCTACTGTGAGCTTACTTTTTTTTGATCTAAAAGGAAGGATCCCACTCATTTTATGATTATTACCACTTTCATCTTTTATAAAGTCTCCTAAAATCATCATCCCTCCGCACTCAGCATATATAAATCCATTTTCGCGGAATTTCCTTAACGAATTTAAGCTTTTTTTAGAGTTACTTATATGCTCAGCATATTTTTCAGGGAACCCCCCAGGAATAATTAAAGAAGAAGCCTCGTTGGGTATCTCTTCATCATCATAAATACTCCATGAAATCAATGGAATACCTACGTCACTCAAAAACTCCTTAGTTTCGGGGTATTGAAAATGAAAGATTTTATCTTCTGCAATTGCAATAGGTTTACTTTTTTCAATTTTAAAGTCTTCAAAACTAGCAGAATTAAAAATTTTCTTTTGAGGAGATTTCAGGAATTTAATAAGAGAAAATAAATCAAGATTTCTTTCCGCATAATTAGCAAAATATTCAATATCAATTTGTTTCCCATTATCCAATGGAGAAATTAAACCTAAATTAGATTTGTTTAAAGTTATTTTTGAATCGGACGGCAAAAAACCAAGAATTTCGATATCTTCATTTTTAAAAACTTCTTCAATTAATTTTTTATGTCTATCAGAATTAACGTTATTGAAAATAATCCCTGCTATTGACAATTCACTATCAAAATCTTTAAAACCTCTAACAGTCGCTAAAAGAGAAGCTACTTGACCTCTAGCATTAACAATAAAAATTACTGGAGCATTGAGAAGTTTAGATATATTTGCTGTGCTTGAATAGGTTGTTGCTCCTAACCCATCAAATAGACCCATTGCTCCTTCAATTAATGAGAATTCATATTTCAAAGAATGTTTAAAAAAACTTTCTTGAACCCATTCCTCACCATTTAAAAAAATATCTAAATTTCTACAAATAGGTTGGCCAATGGAGCTAAGTTGTTGTTGATCAAGATAATCTGGGCCAACCTTGAAAGTTTGTATCTTTATACCTTTTGAAAACGCCCAACAAGATATCAAAAGGGATAATGTAGTTTTCCCACTATCAGTTGAAGGAGAAGATATTACACAAGGCATTTATTAGTTTTTAAAACCATTAAATATTTGAAGAGCTATTTTAATAGAATTTTCAAAAAGAGGGCTTGTATTACCTCTACTACTACCCAATAATTTACTAACGTCATACTCTGATGAAGAAAAAGAATTTGGAACAACTTGCTCTATTAATTCCATATTAGCCATTCCCCCTGCTTCAAGTCTCATACATTCCACTGATTCACAGCCAAGTATTACACAAGTGTTATTTTTTTGAACCTCACTAATTCTTGAAATCAACCTCAATCCAATCACTTGTCCTGAATGAATACTTGGATTCCCCAAAGATAAAGGATTAATTGACGCAGAAATTATTTCGCCATTAATTCTTTCAAACTCTATTTTTGTTGATTCTGTACCCCTTTCAACTCTTAGAAAAGACCAACCAAGTTTATCGCTAATCCATGAGATCAAAAACAAAGCTTGAATCATATGATCCCCTGCGATATCAATATCAACATCAGTAATATGATCTAATATTGGTCTTCTCGAAGGCGGATCAAAAATCATTGCCAATGATTCCCTCCAATTTTTCAACCTAACCCAATTTAAATCATTAATAGCTTTGTCTGAATTATTTAATTGATCTAAAACTTTTAAACATCTGTATGGTGATCCAAGAGCAGTATCAATTATTAACCTTAGACCATAATTAGTAAAATATTCGAAGATTTCAGGTGATTCATCCAAGCTTCCATTCCACCACAACCATGAAGGTAATTCCTCAATAGATAATTCATCAATTATTTTTAATCCTTTATTGGATATTGAGGCTGAGTCTCCCCTAATAACGACTAAATCCCCACAGATAGGTTGCATAGCTGGAGTATCACTTAATGGACAGTAAGCGGATACAAAAGTTTTGATATCTGAATTTTTATTTAACGTTGGCGCTAGAGTTATTAATCTTCTTGGATTCAATGTACTTATTGATGATTCAAAAAATTGTCCTCTAAAGTCTTCAAAGTCTTTATTAGATAAATTTTCCTTCAATAAATTCAATAATTCTTCACTATTAAGGGATGTAGAGATTGGGAGTCCCTCATCTAATATGAACTTTTTAGCAACTTCAATTATCTCAGGACTTAAATTTCCAGTAATTGGTCCATTTAATAATCCTTTTTGAACCAAACATTGTTCTAGCCAAGCAGGCTGCCAGATCATTAGTGTAAAAGTATTAGCGCCAGTATTATCACTATCTTCTGAAACCCATAATTTATTAAGGTAATTAGAAATCTCCTCATAAGGCAGCTCTAGCGGGGTTTGGAGTGTAAGTTGAGGTTTCATTTTTAAGGTCTACGCCAGAAAATATTATCTTTTGAGAGTAATTGATCAGATTCAGGAGGTCCCCACGTCATGGATTCATAATTATAAATAGGTAACTTCCAAGGAGAATTATCCATCAATTCTATTAATGGGGTATAAAGTTTCCAGGCTGCCTCTACTTCATCGCTTCGAGTAAATAAAGTTGGGTCAGAAAGCATTGCATCCGCTAATAATCTTACATAGCCTTCATCTGATGGTTCTCCAAATGATTCATCATAAGAAAATTCCATTTCAACAGGTCTTGATTTCATTCCAGAACCTGGAGATTTTACCTCAAACTTGAAAGTCGCCCCTTCATTTGGCTGAATTCTAAGGATAAGTTGATTTGGGGCAGGATTTATTATTGTTGATTCAAATAAATGAACAGGAACGTCTTTAAAAGTCAAGACTATTTCTCCAAGTCTTTTAGGCAGTCTTTTACCTGTTCTCAAATAAAATGGAACACCTTGCCAACGCCAGTTATCAACGAAAACTTTTGTCGCGATATAAGTTTCTGTTGTGCTATTGGAATTAACACCATCTTCCTGCCTATATCCTTTCAGTTGATTTGAAATATTCCCTCCCTCTCCATATTGACCTCTTATGCAACAATTCCACGGTTCATTTTCGTCAGCAAGTTTTGAAGCTTGAAGAACCTTAGCTTTTTCATTTCTTATTGCTTCTGGCTCAAACTTCCCAGGAGGTTCCATAGCAGTAACAGCAAGCATTTGTGTCATATGGTTTTGAAGCATATCCCTTAAAGCACCTGAGCTTTCGTAATAACCTGCCCTATCTTCAACACCCACTGTTTCAGATGAAGTAATTTGAACACTTGATATATAATTTCTGTTCCAAATTGGTTCAAAAATAGTGTTAGCAAACCTCAAAACAAGAATATTTTGAACTGTCTCTTTACCTAAATAATGATCGATCCTATAAATCTGATTTTCTTCAGCACAACTTTGGACGATTTTATTCAATTTTTTTGCACTTGAATAATCTCTTCCAAAAGGTTTTTCAATCACTAAACGACTTTTCTTGGGGTCATCTAAAAGGCCAGCTTCTTTAAGAGCTTTACATCCACTTGCATAGAAATTCGGAGATACTGATAAATAAAATGTTCTATTACCATGAGTAGCTTGTTTTTTATCAATTTCATTTAATCTTTTAGAAAGCCTTACGACATGATCACTTTGTTGTAAGTCAACAGGTTCATAGAAAAGGTAATTAGAAAATTGTTCCCACTCCGTTTCTTTACCAGATATTTTATTTGATAGCTTTACTTTCATCTTTTCTCTAAACTCATTATCAGTCCAAGGTCTTCTCGCACAACCAACTATTCCAAATTCACTAGGAATTCTTCTTTGTAAATAGAGTTCAAATAAGGCTGGTATTAATTTTCTATGAGTAAGGTCTCCACTAGCACCAAATATTACCAAGCATTGTGGAGATATGACTCTTTCCTGCCGTAAGCCTAATCTTAGAGGATTACTTAAAGTTGAAGGCATATTTTTATTATTCTTTATTTAAAATCCTCTTTTTTTCAAATATTAGCTACATATTGTGTCTAAACCAAAAAGTATTTAGAAGGTTAAACTTAAATCTAAATATCAAAGTTTAGTAAGTTTCTACGTGCCATCTCCCTGCTTTTTTTAGTTGAGGTCTTAGTTCTGACCAGTTCAAGCCTTTTTCTTCTGCTGCCTTAGTCATTGCTTCATCTATTCCAGGTTCCATACCCTTTAATCCACAAAGATATATGTGTGTCTTTTCATCTTCAATCATGTTGAAAAGTTCATTGGCTGACTCTAAAACTCTGTCCTGAATGTACATTCTTCCACCTTTTGTATTTTGCTGCTCGCGACTAATAGCTTTTGTATATTTGAAATTATCAGGATAATCAGAAAGGTATCTTTGAAGATCTTCCTCGTATAACAAATTAGCTGATTTTGGAGCACCCATAAATAACCAAGCTTTACCTTTGAAATTCCATTTATTTTTTTCTTTTTCAGTTGGTTCGAACATTCTTCTTAAATAAGCCCTCATTGGTGCTATTCCAGTTCCTGTGGCCAACATAACAATGTTCGCATCCTCTTCCTCAGGGAGAAGCATTTCTTTACCTACAGGACCTGTTATTTTTACTTTATCTCCTGGCTTAATATCACATAAGTAAGTAGAGCAGACACCATTAATGGTTTCACCATCTTTTTCATATTGAAGCTGTCTTACACAAAGAGAAACTGTATTTCCATTAAAGTCATCTCCGTGTCTAGTACTAGCTATTGAATAAAGTCTTAATTTGTGAGGTTTTCCATTAGCATCTTCACCGGCAGGCATAATACCAATACTTTGGCCTTCTACATAATTTAAAAATGGATCACTATCTTTAAGGTCGAAAGTTATATGATTAACTCTACCAATTGCTCCTTCTTTGAGAAGGCTATAGTTTTCAATGACGGTTCCCTCGTAGGGTGTCTTAGGACGATAAATATTTACTGGTACATCTGCATGTTTTTTCTTAACTACTTTTGGAGCCTCTGTTTTTGGAGCTTCAGTTTCTGAAACGATGGCTTTTTTAGGTTCCACAGCTTTTACCTCAGGTTTTTTTGTTTTGGCTTCTTCAACAAATTTTAAAGCTCTTTTATTGAAAGTTGTGAGTATAAAATAAAAAACAGCTATTACTACTGGTATATGAGCTAATCCGCCTGCGATTACTTTTGCTTGTGAATACATTTTAAAGATTTCTTTTATAAAAGATTATCAACTTGTAGTTTAATTTGTAGTGTATTCACAAAAATGGTTACGTTTTGAGATCGGAATAAATAAAAGAAATTATTTTTATTTTTCAGTATTTGTTGTTTTTATCAGTATAGTTACACAGAAATAATTTTTTATTTGGTTAAAAAATTCATTTATGAATAATTCTCAAGAATCAGAAGATCATTCTAAAAACAATGATTACCAGACAATTGAGCAAACGATGGAAAAGCTTTCTGGAGGAACGAGAAGACTTGCAGCTCAACTTACAACCTCTGCAAGTTTTGATTCTTTGTGGAATGTCTTAACTGATTATGATCGACTAAATCTTTACATACCAAATCTATTATCAAGCAAAAAAATATATCAAAAAAACAATAATGTTCATCTTAAACAAGTTGGAGCTCAGGATTTTCTTGGTATGAAATTTTCAGCTGAAGTGACCATCGATTTATTCGAAGATAAGGAGCTTGGCCTTTTAAAGTTCAGTTTAATTAAAGGGGATTTCAGAAAATTTGAAGGTAGTTGGAAAATTCAAAATATCAAAGATACTTCAAAAAATTCATTAATTTACGATCTAACTGTTCAAGGTTGTCAATGGATGCCAATAGGAATGATAGAGAAAAGACTAAAAAAAGATCTTTCAGAAAATTTGCTTGCCGTTGATAAGCAAGCAAAATTATCAATAAATTAGTTTAAATTTTAGAAAATAGCCCCAAGGGGATTCGAACCCCTGTCGCCTCCGTGAAAGGGAGGTGTCCTAGGCCTCTAGACGATGGGGCCAGGAAATTAGTATAACAGCTTATTAAAAACTAAGAGTAAGGCTAGCCTTTCGTCAAGTATTGTTGCTCTTTGTTTTGTCCTTGCCACACAGGAACTGTGAAATGAAAGCACGAACCTACGCCAACTTCAGATACCACCCATATTCTTCCTCCATGGACTTGTACTATTCTCCTGCATACTGATAAACCTATGCCAAATCCTGAAGTTCCTTCAGAAGTCTGCGGGAGTCTTACCCTATCAAGAAAAATTCTTTTTTGTTCGCTCAAAGGAATACCTGCACCTTTGTCACAAATTGTTATTTCTACCCATTGATTTGTCTTGTGAATCATCGTGATTTTTATAGATCCAGAATCTCTAGAAAATTTAATAGCATTTTCAATTAAATTTAAAAATACTTGCCTCATTCTTCTTTGATCTGCAAATACACTTGGCAGATCAGATGGAATATCAGTATCAATTTCAATATTCCTTAATCTCCAGAATTTTTCTAATTCGAGTATTACTTCAGCACTAATATTACCTAAATCAATTTTCTGAGGATTAAATAACGCTTCCCATTTGGTTGTTCCAACCTCTAATAGATCCTGAGATAAGAGTTCAATTTCTTCTAGACGTCTTTTTATTACCTCTTGCAATTTTGAAATATCTATTTGTCCTAGTTTTTGACTTTGAACAGCCAAAGTAGCAGCCGTTAAAGGTGTCCTTAATTCATGCGCGACCATTCTTAACAATCTCTCCTGAGACTCAATTCTTTTTGTTAAAGTCTCATTTTCTTGTCTTAAAACGAGAAGTTCATCTTCTAATAGAAATTCTTTTTGAGTTCTTATTGAATCAATTTTAGATGGTTGCAAATTAATCCCAAGATTTTTTGTTAAGCCTTCCTGTGTCCATCTTGGCAACCACTTTTGCAACTGAGAAAAAATATTACTTCCAGCAAATATTTGTTTTGGAGCTGGAGAAACTTTTATAAGGGCAGGAATAGCTACTAATCTATGTAATTCGAGTAATTCTGGTTGCTCTGTAGGCTCAGAAATCTGGAGAGATATCTCAAATTCACAATCATCTGATTCTAGATAAGCTATTAAGGACTTAATGTCATTACTAGAAAGTTGATTTCTAGCTGCCACAAGTATTAATTTTAACTCTTTTTTATCATTCAAATGATTTCCTCTGAAGTGTTGAAAAGCTGTTAATCCTTATAAACACCTTAAGATATTTATTTTTATTTTACAGATAAGCTATTAAATAAATAGGACTTATTTATATATGGTTGCTATTAATCCAAAGGAAAATTTACATTTTGGTGAAAACCCTCCAGAAATCAACCTAAATAGTAATTTAAAAAGGTGGTTTTCCAGGAATATTGGATTGTGGAAATCTAACAGAACTTATTTTCTTGATGAAGCACAAAAAACTTATAATTTAACTATGAATATTAATATTCAAGCTCTAGAAAGTAAATCCCAATGGGAGTCGCATTATAAGTTCACTTGGTACCCAGAAAAAAAATATAAGTTCTTTAACGAGAATCCCCAGTATAAAGAACGAGGAGAAATGCATGCATTTTTAAAAGGCCATCAACTAAAGAGGGAAAATTTTTATTTAAGTGATGAGGAAGGTATTTCAAATATTAAACAAGTAGACGAACACGAAATGATTTTTGAATCTTCTTACAAAGATTGGTATATCCTTGAACATACAAGACTTTTAGATTCTGATAATCATAGATTTAGGGTTATATATTCGTGGAACAAAAATATCTTAAAAATAGTAGAAAATCATCACGAAATTAAAACTATTAAATAAATTCTATTTTCAGATTTAGTTTAAAAAATAAAAAATGGTATCTTTAATATATGAATTAAAAATGAATCAAATATGTGTTTTAAGATATCTAAAATTTTTGCAATCCCCCTAATTTCTTCAACTTTTTTGTTTGGTTTTAACAACTTGAATGCAAATGTTAAAAATTCTCCTGCAAATAAAAATGATTTAGATTTATATCATGGGATGGGAGTTTCATTTTTGTGTAATGCGACAAGAAAGGGATTTGATTTAGATTTCCCAAAAACATTAAACGTAGCTTCAGCAACTTTCGCATCAGTAGTTTCACAAAAACATGGAGGGAAAATAATAGAAAGGAAGAAAGAACAAACAGTTGATATAAAGAAATTACAATTTATTGCATCTCTGCAGTTAGTTGAATCAGCTCTTCAAGTGTGTCCAGATAATGTTCCAGAAAAGATTAAAAAACAATTCAAAATTGAAACTGAGAGACTCAAAAAATTAAAAGGATCAGGGAAAAAATAATTTCTTTTATCTAAACATAGAACTAACAGAACTTTCCTCGTGAATTCTCCAAATAGCCTCACCCAACATATTCGCAACAGAAAGAACTTTTAACTGCGGAAAATTATCTTTATGTAAAACAGGTATACTATTAGTCACAATAACTTGTTCAAATAGATTCTTAGCACTTAATCTTTCATAAGAAGGAGGAGAGAATACAGCATGCGATGCACATGCAAATATTCTATTAGCTCCCTCTTGTTTTAATAAATTAGCTCCAGAACAAATTGTGCCTCCAGTATCTATCATATCGTCTATGAGAATAGCTGTCTTACCTTTAACTTCACCAATAACTGTTAAACTTTCAGCGATATTATGAGCAGATCTCCTTTTATCAATAATAGCCAACGGAGCATCTTTCATTAATTTTGCAAACGCTCTTGCTCTAGCAACTCCACCTACATCCGGAGAGACGACAACTATTTCTTCTAAATCTAAAGTTTCTAGATAATCAATTAACACAGGTGAACCGTAAATATGATCGCATGGAATGTCAAAATATCCTTGAATTTGAGCTGAGTGTAAATCCATAGCAAGAACCCTATCAACTCCTGATTTCTCAAGCAAATTAGCAGTTAGTTTTGCAGTTATAGACTCTCTTCCTGAGGTTTTTCTATCTGCCCTTGCATATCCAAAATAAGGAATTACAGCTGTTATTTGTCTCGCAGACGCTCTCTTGCACGCGTCTACCATTATCATAAGCTCCATCAAACTATCGTTTACAGGAGCACATGTAGGTTGTATCAGGAACACATCGCAACCTCTAATAGATTGTTGAATCTGGACATAAAGTTCTCCATCAGCAAATCTTTTTGATATTAAAGGTACATTTTCAATCCCTAAGTATGATGCAATTTCTTCAGCTAATTTAGGATTAGTTGTCCCACTTACTAACCTTAATCTACTATTTGTTAGATTAAAATTCGACTCTTTACTCTGCATTGCCGTGATAAAACTTGTCACGAAATTTGCACCATAAAACTATAATCTTATCGTAGTCGTTTATGAGAATTTCGCAAAAAATAATCTCTATATCTTTTCAAAAGTTAAATCAATCAAGCTAGATCTCATTCATTAAAAATTAGATTTTAAATGGATTCAGTCTAAAAAAGAAGTAATAATATTTGTCAATCAAAAAAAATTTGTATATTGTGTAATTTAGAGAATTAAAAACACTTTAAGAGTAAATAAACAAAATATAATTAATAACATGCCTAAAGAATCAGTTCTTGCAAAAAAATCATTAGGCATACTTATGCATCCTTCATGTATTCCAGGAGGGGGAGGAGTATGCGGAACTTTTGGCAGAGGAGCTAAAGATTGGATAAAAAAACTACATAGGCATGGGATTGAATATTGGCAATTTTTACCTCTTACACCCACTGACTGTATGGGATCTCCCTATAGTTCTCCATCTAGTTTTGCTCTAAACCCATGGTTCTTAGACATAGACGAATTAATCAACAACGGGTTTATCTTTATTTCAAATAAAGAAGAATTAGGACCAACAAATCAGAATAAAGATTATTTTGACTTTAATGTTGCGGATGCTTTAACAAAAAAATTAGGTTACCTCCTCTTGCAAGGTTGGAGCTCACAACCTGAAGAAACAAAACTAGATTTTTATAAATGGATAAGTAGAAATTCTTGGGTTGAAGATTATGCATTATTTGTTGTAATCAAAGAGGAGTTTAATATGTTGCCTTGGTGGGAATGGCCTCAAGAATTTAAATTAAAAAATAACAAGTTCTTAAAATCGTGGATCAAGAAAAAAAGTGAAGAGATACTTATTAAAAAATTAATACAATGGCATCTTGATGAGCAATGGAGTGCTATTAAAAACTTTGCAAAATCAAGAGATATTAAGCTAATAGGAGATTTACCTTTTTATGTCTCAAGGGACAGCTCTGACGTATGGAGTAATAGATCATTATTTTCAATTTTTAAAAATGGAGATTTAATTTTTCAAAGTGGTGTTCCACCTGATTATTTTTCATCAACAGGACAATTATGGGGCACCCCAACATACTTTTGGTCAAAACATAAGAGGACTAATTTCAATTGGTGGAGAAAAAGATTTCAAAGGCAATTTGAACTCGTGGATATATTGAGGTTCGATCATTTCAGGGGGTTAGCCGGTTACTGGAGAGTTAATGGCAGTTCTAAATCAGCAATTAATGGAAAATGGATAAATTCTCCAGGTAAAACACTATTAAATAAAGTAAAAAAGGATCTGGGGTCTAACTATCTACCAATTATTGCTGAGGATCTGGGAGTAATTACCCCAGATGTAATCAAACTAAGGAATTTTTTTGAACTACCTGGCATGAAAATATTACAATTTGCTTTTGATGGTAATGAAGATAATCCTTATTTACCTAAGAATATTAAAGGAGAAAATTGGGTTGTTTATACTGGTACTCATGATAATTCTACTTCTGTTTCATGGTGGGAATATTTAGATTATGAATCAAAAAAAAGAATAAAAGATGAATATAAATTTTCAGAAAATCCTTCTTGGGATTTAATAGAAATTGGCATGAATACAAATGCCTATCTCTTTATCGCTCCTATGCAAGATCTACTATCTCTAGACGATTCAAGTAGATTAAATAAACCCGGCACCACAAAAAATAACTGGAAATGGAAGTTAAATCGATCTTTAGAAGAAATAGAAGATAATATAAAAATCTTTAGTGAGCTAGGAAGTAATTTTGGGAGAACTCGAAAGTAGAGTTTATTAAAAATTATTTATTAATGATTTGATTTTCAATATTTTGAATCTCTATTACATTTACATTAAAAACAAAGTACCTCTTTAGTAAAAATATAGTTAAAACTAATATAAAAAAATACAAAAGACTTCCCTGCCATGTATTTATAAGATCAAATTTCCTTAACAGAAAATCGTTTTCCCCTTTCTTTAAAATTTTTCTTTCTCTAACTGTTAATTTTAATAAGGTATTTTTTTTTAATCCTAAGCATTCCTCTAATTTAATTAATATAGATCTCATAAAAGGGTACTTCGGCATAATATTTTTATTGTTATTTTCAATAGAATTTATTACGCTTTCAGGAATTTTTGAAATGCATGACAATTCTTTTACTGTAAGGTTTTGTTGGATTCTTGCTTCTTTGACTAACTCTGCAATTTCTATATATTTATCAACCAATCCAGGACTAGAGTCTTTATTTTTTTCAGATTTTTTTTTAGATAAAAAGAGATTCTTCAAAATATTCATTAATATTCACAAGCTAATTAATCCTTTTTCTACTCAATTTTTTTTAAAAACCACATTCTCTATTGATTCTAATCTAATTAAAATCATAAGTAAATTCATTGCATATAAATATAAAAACTAAACTGTAGAAATAAAATTTTGAACTGCACTTTTTGCAATATTTAAAGGGCTAAAAGTATCTCTAATTAAACTGAAGAGTTTTTTAGCATCAGTAAATTCTAATTTTTCATCTTTTATAAGGCTTAAAAGAAGATTCTTTCGAACTTCGGATCCTTTCTTACTGACAAATAATTTCAATCCAGCGTTAGCTACTGGTATAAGATCTGAATTAATATTTTCTGAATCTTTAAATAAAATATTTAATAAACTTTCAACTTTTTCTATTTGAATTTGACCTTTTTTATCAAAAACGACTTCTAAAAGGATTTCTAAAATCTCCTCAGAATTATCGGTAAGTAGTTTTTTAGCAATATATGGATAAGCTATTTTTAAAATTTTAAATTCAGGATCTAGTCTTAGTGCTAAACCTTCTTGACTAACAACGGCTCTTATTATTAAGGCAAACCTACTGGGAACCCTGAAAGGATAGGAATACATAAGTTTTGAAAATTTATCAGTTACATTTTTAAGATTAAAATTACCAACCTCAGCGCTTAGGGATCCACCAAGAACTTCTTTTAATGGTTCTACAAGTTGGTTAAGATCTTGTTCTTTGGTTAAGAAACCTAATTTCTGGAAATCTTCTGCCAAAAGAAAATATTCTTCGTTTATTATGTGAACAATTGCTTTAATAAGAGTAAGTCTATCTGAATTAGAAATATTATCCATCATTCCGAAATCAACATAAGCCAAATTTCCACAATCTGCATTTCCTCCTTTAAGAGCAAACATATTTCCTGGATGTGGGTCTGCATGAAAATATCCAAATTCAAATAATTGCTGGAGACCACTGATAACACAAGTTTTTATAAATGAAGCAGGTATTAAGTTATTTTCCTCCAATAAGGCTCGATCTTTTAACTTAACTCCATCAATCCAAGAGGTTGTGATAATCCTTTTAGATGAAAACTGTTGTTCTAATTTAGGAATAAAAATATTCGGGTTTTCTTTGAATAAATTTGCAAACTTCAAAGCATTTTCGGCCTCTTTTTGATAGTCAATTTCATCAAAAAGTGCCTTACCAAACTCATCTATTATTTCCCCAATTCCAACACCTATATTTAATGGTAAAATTGGGGATAAAAAAGTTCCTAAAAACCTTAAAATTACAATATCCCTTCTTATAAGAAAATATAAATTTGGCCTCTGTACTTTCACAGCTAAATAAGAGTCATTTATTTTTGCTTTATAAACTTGACCTAAACTTGCAGAAGCAATAGGACTATCTGGAAACTCTTGAAATAATTCATTAGCAGGTGATCCAAGTTCATCTTCAATAATTTTTAAAGCAATTTTGTGATCAAATGCTGGGAGATTATCTTGTAAGTTTGTAAGTTCTGTAAGCCAATCTTGTCTAACAAGATCTGGCCTAGTTGAGAGTGCCTGACCTAATTTGATAAAACATGGACCTAAGTCTGTTATTACATCAAAAAGATATTTCGAGAGATTTTTTTGTACATTTTTATTTTTACTGTTACCTTGAGAAAGTATTCTCAAAAAAAGAAAAATAAAAGTTAAAAGGATATATAAAACTCTTGGTATAAAAATCCATGGTCTCAAAATCAACCAAAGTAAATCATCTTTTGCTGAATATTTGGAATAAGATTTTTTCATCAAAGTTAAAAAATATCAAAAAAGATTACCACGTAATTCATTCTATATATGTAGATAATACTTTATGAGCATTTCATCTTTTCTAACTAAAAAGTTTTTAAAGTCTTTATTCTTTCCCGCTCACAACAGAGGGGCGGCTCTACCAAAGAAATTAGTGAGGTTATTAAAAAATCCACCTGGGTATTGGGACTTGCCTGAACTACCAGAGATAGGATCACCACTATCCCAAAGCGGATTGATTGCTAAATCTCAAAGAGAATTCTCTGACAAATTTGGGGCCAAAGGATGTTTTTTTGG
Organism: Prochlorococcus sp. MIT 1304; assembly: GCF_047305015.1. Taxonomy (NCBI): domain Bacteria; kingdom Bacillati; phylum Cyanobacteriota; class Cyanophyceae; order Synechococcales; family Prochlorococcaceae; genus Prochlorococcus; species Prochlorococcus sp. MIT 1304. The sequence goes on from NZ_CP138974.1 coordinate 1,503,412, forward strand.
AGTTAATGGAGCTTCCGGATTAATACAATCTGCAGTAATTGCAATGGCAAATCCAGGCGAAAATATCCTGATGCCTAGAAATGTTCACATAAGTGTTATAAAAATCTGTGCGATGCAGAATATAAATCCAATATTTTTTGACCTAGAATTCTCAACCAGAACAGGGCATTACAAACCAATTACAAAAATTTGGTTGGAAAATGTATTTAAAAAATTAAATTTTGATGAGAATAAAATTGCAGGGGTGATTCTTGTAAATCCCTCTTATCAAGGATATGCCGGAGATTTAGAACCTTTAATAGATTGTTGTCATCAGAAAAATTTACCTGTTTTAGTTGATGAAGCCCATGGTTCTTATTTCCTTTTTTGTGAAAATCTTAATTTACCAAAACCTGCCTTATCATCAAACGCTGATTTAGTGGTTAATTCATTGCATAAGTCTCTCAATGGATTAACTCAAACGGCGATACTTTGGTACAAAGGGAATCTAATAAATGAAGGTAATTTGATCAAAAGTATTAATTTGTTGCAAACTACTAGTCCAAGTTCATTATTACTTTCTTCTTGTGAAGAGTCTATAAGGGACTGGCTTAATAAAAAAACTTTATCAAAATATCAAAAAAGAATTTTAGAGGCAAAAAGTATTTACAAAAAATTAATTCAAAAAAATATTCCTCTCATAGAAACTCAAGACCCATTAAAAATTGTAGTGAATACCTCTAAGGCTGGAATTGATGGTTTTACTGCTGATAAATTTTTTTATAGAAATGGCCTTATCGCTGAATTACCAGAAATGATGACTCTCACTTTTTGCTTAGGATTTGGAAATCAAAAAGATTTTCTTAATTTATTTGAAAAGTTATGGAAAAAGTTACTATTAAATTCCAGAAAATCAAAAAGTTTAGAAGTGATCAAATCGCCCTTTAAATTAGTTCAAGCACCCGAAATCGAAATTGGAATTGCTTGGAGAAGTAAGACTCGGAGTATTCCTTTCTCACAATCATTAAATAAAATATCTGGAGATATTATTTGCCCTTATCCTCCTGGGATTCCTCTACTAGTTCCTGGCGAAAAAGTGGACATAGATAGGTTTAATTGGATAAATAATCAAAGTTTATGCAACAAAGATCTGGTAAATTTTAATATAAAGGTCTTAGAAACATAGCAATTTCATATGAGATTTAAAAGCGGATTACTAATAGGAATTTTTGGTTTAATTGTTGTTTTGTTGGGGGGATGGTTTTTTACCTTGGCAACTGCGTTGCTTACATATTTAGCATTATTAGAATTTTTTAGAATGGCAGAATTTAAAGGAATAAGACCAGCTACAAAAACCACATTATTTTCGTCGTTTATTATTATAGTTTCTACTTATCTTGAGACCATTGGTGTGCTTGAAGGAGAAATTTCAAATTCAATTTTGCCAATCTGTTCAGTTGGGATATGCACTTGGTTACTTTTGCAACCAAAATCTGGGACAATTTCAGATATTGCAGCATCTATTTTTGGATTATTCTATTTAGGTTTTTTACCTAGTTACTGGATTAAGTTGAGGGGATTAGATTCAGTGATAATAAGTTCAAATCAGAGTATTATGTCGTTTGAGAACTTATCAAATACCACAGGTCTTCATTTAACTTTAACTTCTTGTTTTTTAATTGTAGCTAGTGATATTGGTTCTTATTTCATTGGGAAGTCATTTGGTAAAACATCTCTATCTCCAATATCTCCGAGCAAAACTATAGAAGGTTTAATTGGAGGAATATCCTGTTCAATTTTACTAGCAATATTTTTCGCATTTTTAATGAATTGGGAAAATCCATTAATTGTTGGAATAATTTATGGAATTTCAATTTCTCTTATGGCATTAGTTGGAGATTTAATAGAATCTATGATGAAGAGAGATGCAAAAATAAAAGATTCCGGAACTTTTTTACCGGGACATGGAGGGATTCTTGACAGAATTGACAGTTACATCTTTACTCCATCTGTTTTGTATTACTTTTTTATAATTCTCAAATATCTAAATTAATTAAGAAAAATTTTATTCCAAAAAATAATCTTTGATAATTTTGCTAGATAATGATGGAAGATCTATATGTGGAAGATGACCACAATTTTGTAACCCTACAAAATTTAATTTTTCAATATTTCCTATTTTTATAAGCTCTTTTTTTCCAAGAATTCGATCATTTTCTCCACATAATGTTTTGATTGGGATATTTTGGATATATTTTTGAGTGCCTGCAAAACCACCACTTTTTGCAAATGATGCGAGTGAATTTCTCCATCCTTTACAACCTAAATGAATTGAAGCAATTTGCTCTTCCATCTTACCAACGCATTCATTTGGGAAAGCAAATGCTTGCCTACAAAGACTTTTTCTGACCTGAGGCAATCCAAGAAATGAGGCGCCAATTTGGTTAAAAGGGAAAGGAATACTCTTAGGGTCTCCAAACAATCCGGCGGGGGACAAAAGGATAATTTTATCAATAGAATCAGGAATTTCATAAGCAAGTTTTAAAGCTGTTGAGCCTCCCATAGAGGCACCAATAATTTTTAGATTCTTTGTTATGTTTAAGGTCTTAAGGAGATCAATTAAATGCGCAATTATTTTCGAGGAATTATATTCATTTGTTGCGCACCTGGGACTAAAACCAAAACCCAGCAGATCAGGAACGATAACTTGAAAATTTCTTTTTAGTGATTTATATATTCTTCTGAATTCTAAAAAACTACTATCAAAGCCATGTAGAAGAAGTATAGGTTGACCTTTTCCTCCCATAACTACTGGGAATTTTAAGGAGTTCCAGTTTTGGTTAAATTTTATCCACTCAACATCATTTGCCAAATAAAGACCTAAGAGGTCTAGTAGTGACAATTTGGCACTTTCAAAAAATTCTATATTTACATCACTTAATTGTTCAAAATTGTTTTTAGTCAAAAAAATATTTATGTTTTAATTTTTTGTTTTTCAAAATTTGTAATAACTTCTATTATTTCCCCTTTACTAATTTCAAAAGGCAAAAAGTGAATCTCAGATTTATCTCGACAAGTAAAATCAGCAATTTTTTCTAAATTATTATTTTCAAAAACATTTATGCCAAGTTGTCCGATAGTAGTTGGTAAATTCAATTCTTCCATGAGTACAAATAATTGTTTAATTGATTGATCAGCTAATTTATTATTATTTTTCATTTCTTCTAGTCTTAATTGCAATAATAATCCAACCCCAACAATCTCACCATGTAAGAATTTATTAGGGGTGATTATCTGAGTAATTGCATTATGAAAAGCGTGTGCTGCTGCTGTCCTACATTTTTCTCCACCAATACCGCCAACTAATCCTGCTGTAAGTCCACATGCTTCAACAGTATTTTGCCAAGATATATTATTTTCAAATTGACCCTTAAATGCTTTTCCTCCATCTATTAAAAGTTGATCTCTTAAAACTCTTGATATCTGAATTGCTTGTTGAACAAGACCGTCGTCTATTTTTGAACTTGTTATTGAGGATTCATACCATTTTGCCAAGGCATCTGCTATGCCACTTGCAAGTGTTCTTGATGGAGCTGTTTGAATAAACTTATGATCAAAAACTAGTATTTTCGGACAAGATCCTAATGCGACATCTTTTATAAATTGACCATCCTTTGTATAAATATTCGATAAGGCAGTCCAACCAGCACATGTAGAGGCGCTAAGCGGAACTGTAATACAAGGGATATTAAGAGACTCGGCTATATATTTTCCAGAGTCTAGAACTTTGCCACCTCCAGCTGCGATAACAGAATCATTATTATTATTTGAGATAATGTTCTTAACTCTTGAAATATCTTCGTAACAACAATCAAATTGCAAATTAGCAGAATTTACAGTTAATTTTTGACTTTTTAAATCATTAAAAATATTATTTCTCAAATTATTCGTTTGAAACCCTCTACCTAGAATTAATGGTCTTTTAGTTAATTTAGTAATCTGAGGTAAAGATTTTTCCCAAGCAGAATTTCCCCTGTATATTGTTTCTGGAGAGATAGACTGCATATTTACTTTGAATAATTAGAAGTTAGCACCTGCTAGCTCTTGAGAAGATTCTTCAGAAGAAATATTTATAGTAACTTTTTTATTATCATCTATATCAACTAAAGCATTATCTCCGTCTTTAATTCTTCCAGAAAGAACTTCTTCAGCCAAACTATCTTCTAGTAAACGCATAACTGCCCTTCTTAAAGGTCTCGCTCCGTATGAAGGATTGTAACCTTCTTCAACAAGTCTTTCTTTAAAAGCATCGGTGACATTTAATTTAATACCTTTATCTTGTAGTCGGATAAAAACTTCTTGCAACATTATTTCAGCAATTTCTTTAACTTCATTTTTAGTTAATTGTCTAAATACAATTATTTCATCAAGTCTATTTAAAAATTCAGGCCTAAAGTATTGCTTAAGTTCTTCATTAACTAGTGATTTAATTCTATTATATTGGCTATCTTCAACTGAATCACCTGAGAATTCAAAACCTAGTCCACCACCACCTTTTTCGATAACTTTTGAACCGATATTAGAGGTCATTATTAATAATGTATTTTTAAAATCTACAGTTCTCCCTTTGGAGTCAGTTAATCTTCCGTCTTCAAGTAGTTGCAATAATAAGTTAAAAACATCTGGATGCGCCTTTTCAACTTCATCAAATAAAACAACGGTGTAAGGGCGTCTTCTAACAGCTTCAGTAAGCTGACCACCTTCATTAAAACCAACATAGCCAGGAGGAGAGCCTATAAGTTTACTAACTGTATGTCTTTCCATGAATTCTGACATATCTAATCTGATCATTGCTTCTTCACTACCGAAGAAATATGAAGCCAATGATTTAGTCAATTCAGTTTTACCAACACCAGTAGGTCCAGAAAAGATAAAACTTGCTATGGGTCTATTAGGATTTTTTAATCCAACTCTTGCTCTTCTTATAGCTCTTGACACAGCCTTTACAGCTTCATCTTGTCCAATCAGTCTTTGGTGAAGTGTTTCCTCCATATTGAGAAGCTTGACTGATTCTGTTTCTGTTAATTTTTGAACAGGAACACCTGTCCATGAAGCCACAATATGAGCTACATCCTCTTCACTGACAAGAGGACTTTGTAAAAGTTTAGAATCACTTTTTGCAGAATTATCAGGATCAGTTTGATCTACAGCTGTAGATTCTTTCTTATTATCCAAAACCTCTTTAATTTTTGCAGACAATTCCATCTCTTTTTCGCGTAATTGCCCAGCCTGATCAAAATTTTGGTCTCTTACAGATTCTTCCTTCTGTTTTTGGATTTGTCTTAATTCTCTATCTATTTGTTTTGCTTCAGGCGGAAGTTTAGAGTTTATTAAACGCACCCTACTTCCAGCCTCATCGATAAGGTCAATAGCCTTATCAGGTAAAAACCTATCAGATATGTAACGATCACCTAAATGAGCGGCGGCCTCTAGGGCATCATCAGTAATTTTTAGTCGATGATGTTGTTCGTAACGCTCTCTGAGACCTTTTAAAATTTCGATTGTATCTTCTATGGATGGTTCCCCAACCATTACAGGCTGGAATCTTCTTTCTAAAGCAGCATCTCTTTCAATATGTTTTCTATATTCGTCTAGAGTTGTTGCTCCAATACATTGAAGTTCCCCTCTAGCTAATGCTGGCTTAAGTATATTTGCTGCATCTATAGCTCCTTCAGCAGCTCCAGCACCAATTAAAGTATGCACTTCATCTATGACAAGAATGACGTTACCCGCTGATTTAATTTCTTCCATAATTTTTTTTAACCTTTCTTCAAATTCACCTCTATATTTTGTTCCTGCTACCAAAAGACCTATATCAAGGGTCAAAACTCTTTTATCTTCAAGTATGTCTGGAATATCGCCAGTTTGTATTCTTTGAGCTAAACCTTCTGCGATAGCTGTTTTACCTACACCTGGCTCCCCAATAAGAACAGGATTATTTTTTGTCCTCCTACCTAGTATTTGAACGACACGATCTATTTCTGAATGGCGACCAACGACTGGATCTAATTTTGATTCACTTGCTAATTTTGTTAAATTTGTTCCGAATTCATCAAGGGTAGCAGTTTTTAAGTTGCCCTTGTTTGAGCTACCCCCGGTGCCAACTTCGGCGGTTTCACCAAGCATCCTTATAACTTGAGTTCTAACTTTTGTGAGGTCAATATTAAGATTTTCAAGAACTCTTGCAGCCACACCTTCACCTTCTCTTATTAAACCTAACAATAAATGTTCTGTACCAATGTAATTGTGGCCAAGTTGACGAGCCTCTTCCAAAGATAGTTCCAAAACTCTTTTAGCTCTGGGAGTAAAAGGTATTTCTACAGCTACAAATCCTGAACCTCTACCAATTATCTTTTCCACCTCTATCCTTGAATCTTTTAAATTGACTCCAAGTGATTTAAGTACTTTTGCTGCTACCCCAGTTCCTTCTCCAATTAACCCCAAAAGAATTTGTTCAGTTCCAACAAAATTATGACCAAGTCTTCGAGCTTCCTCTTGAGCAAGCATAATGACTTTTATAGCCTTTTCTGTAAATCTTTCGAACATTAGAAGATTAAATTCCTATTAATAACCTACCAGTAATATGTCAATTTTGTGTTCAGAATGAGCTTTTGTGAATACCCAAAAGTATAATTTATCAAATTAAATTGAACTTTTTTAGTGATATAGCAAGAAATTATAGTAATTTCAAGGATTCTGGTTATCCGAACATTTAATTTTTTACATTATTTTGTTGTTAATTTTTTTTTCTTTTAAAAGTGCATTTGAACCATCTTTATAATAATTTTTTCTGATCCCAACAGTAGAAAAATCAAAGCGACTATAAAATCTTTCAGCAGTAACATTGCTCTGAGAAACCTCCAATAGTAAATTCTTCAAATTTAATTTTTCACATTTTTTAATTAAATAGCCCATAAGATAAGATCCAAATCCCTTTTTTCTAAATTTCTTATTTACAACAAAATAATTTATTTGAGCTTCATCAAGAACAACTTGAAAAACACATATCCCAATGACTAAATTTTTAATTAATAACCCAAATATTTTTGTACCATCTTTTTTGAATTCATTAGCCCATTGTTCTTTACTCCATAGCGAAATCGTATTTGAATCCAATTCATAACATAAATCAATATCTTTCTTATGCATTTGTTTAATAGATATCATTTATTATGTATTTATAAATAGAAAGTTCAAATCTAAAGTCATTATAAAATATGACAGTTTTAGCAAAGCTTTACTTAACGTTCTCCCATGGAAGAAAAACAATCTTTTTTAAAACAAAAAATTGACTTGGAAAGTCCTAACAGAAATATTATTCCTATTACCACATCCATTGATAGTGATGGGAAATTATCAGTTGGTGGGTGTTCTATTGAAGAACTAGTTAAAAAATATGATTCTCCTCTTTACATTTTAGATGAAATCACATTAAGAAATTCTTGTAAGGCGTACAAAAAAGCATTAGAAAAATACTACCCAGGAAAATCCTTGCCCATATATGCTTCAAAAGCAAATAGTTCCATTTTTATGAGTAGTCTTGTTTCTTCGGAAGGTTTAGGACTTGATGCTGTTTCAGAAGGAGAACTATTAACTGCTATTAAAGGTGGGGTTCCAAATGAGAAAATTGTTTTTCACGGTAATAACAAATCGGACAAAGAATTAGAATTCGCAGTTAGAAATAATATTAAGGTTATTGTTGATAATGATTACGACTTAGAAAGATTAGATGAGATCTCAAATGCATTTAATCATGATCTTGAAATAATGATTCGCTTTACTCCTGGGATAGAATGCCATACACATGAATATATTAGAACTGGATCATTTGATAGCAAATTTGGTTTCGGAATAGAATATTTAAATATTTTATTTAACAGAATCAGCAATACAAAGCATCTAAAATTAAAAGGTTTACATGCTCATATTGGTTCCCAGATTTTTGAACTGGACCCTCATAAGGATCTGGGAGAAATAATGGTAAAGGTTATCTTAGAAGCTAAAAAATTTGGTCATAATGTTGAGGAACTTAATGTTGGCGGGGGTTTAGGTATCAGGTATACAGAAAGTGACGATCCCCCTTCAATTGATGAATGGGTAAAAACAATTTCTTCTTCCGTTGTTGAAGCTTGTAAAAAAAACAACTTAGATTTTCCCACTTTAATGTGCGAACCTGGTAGATCTATTGTTTCTACAGCAGGTATAACCATTTACAAAATTGGGGCTTTTAAAGAAATTCCTGGTATCAGAACATATTTATCTGTGGATGGTGGTATGAGTGATAATCCAAGACCAATTACATATCAATCAAATTATTCTGCATGTTTAGTGAGTAATCCATTTAATATTAATTCCAAAAATAAATATACTATTGCTGGTAAGCACTGCGAATCGGGAGATGTATTGTTTAAAGAAATTGAACTAGCAGAGTGTAAGACGGGAGATCTTATATGTGTTTTTGGTACTGGTGCATATAATAATTCAATGAGTTCTAACTACAACAGAATTCCAAGACCAGCTACTCTCTTAGTTAAAGATGGAGAGGCAGAAATTATTCAAAAAAGAGAAAGCCCATTGGATCTTTTAAAATACGACGTATTACCTGATCGCTTTATCAAACAAAATTAGGTACATTTAAATTAATTTTGTTTTTAGTGTGAATTTCTGGGGGATTATAAATTTAAAGCTTTTATTAGATGTCTTATTTGCTGTTGGTTTCGGACTATTATTATTCTCTAGAGTAAAAGAACAACGGACATTATGGCTCCTAAGAGGATATTTGTTTTTAGTATCATCCGCATGGTTTATTCAAAGATATGCATACTTACCACTAACATCAAAATTAATTGATGCTGTAGTCCTCGCTTGCTCTCTCTCATTAGCGATCCTTTGGCAAGGAGAGTTAAGAAGATTAATGGAATTATTAGGTACTGGGAGGCTGGCTGTATTACTTGGGAATCCACCAAAGGAATTTAGAACAACTTCAACTACCATTACTCAGTTAGTTGATACTGCAGGTAAACTCTCTCAAAATAGAAGAGGTGCTTTAATCGTTGTAGATTTGGGGAGTGATTTAAGACCTGAAGATTTTTTATATTCAGGCACCAATATTGAAGCACAATTATCAACTGACCTTTTAATAAATCTTTTTGCTACAGATACGCCTTTACATGATGGAGCAGTTCTTGTGAAAGGAAATAAAATAATTTCTGCTGGCGTAATACTTCCTCTTTCAAGACAAGGAATAAGTAGATATGGCACAAGACATTTAGCAGCATTAGGAATTACAGAAAGATTTGACAGATGTATTTGTATTGTTGTTTCTGAAGAAACAGGTACGTTATCATTAGCAAACCAAGGCAAACTCGAGAGGCCAATAACCAGCAGCAGGTTACAAGAACTTCTCTCAAAATTGATTGGCAATCAAAACTCTATGGGAGCAAATAAAGCATCTTTAAGTAAAAATGTTTCGTCTCAAAAGACAGACTCGAGTGATAATATAATCAGTGAAATTAATAAAAAAGAGTCAGAAAAATCAGAAATTTTTACTAACAAAAAGGATTAACTAATGAGTTTAGAAAAAGTAATAGACGATAAAATTACTGACTTATTAATGAAAATAGATAAGCAAAAATTGCCCAAGCATGTAGCAATAATTATGGACGGCAATGGGAGATGGGCGACTAGAAAAGGTTTACCCCGATCATTTGGACATAAACAGGGAGTTAGTGTTTTAAAAAAAATTCTCAAAGCTGCAAAAAAATTAGGTTGTAAGGTAATTACTGTTTATGCTTTTTCAACAGAGAATTGGACAAGACCATCGAAAGAGGTCGATTTTCTCATAAATCTTTTTAGCGAAGTTTTAAAAAACGAAATTGATGAAATACATGAAGAATCAACAAAAATAAAATTCATTGGAGATTTAACTCCTTTCCCAAAAAATTTAAAAGAAATAATATCTAGTTCAGAATCACTTACTAAAAACAACAATAAATTTTTATTCAATGTTTGTGTTAATTACGGAGGTAGGCAAGAAATAGTAAAAGTTGCAAAAGAATTAGCATTAAAATCTTCTTCTGGGAAAATAAAGCCAAGTGAAATTAATGAAGAATTATTTAATTCAGAGCTATTAACAAGAGGAATTAAAGATCCAGAATTACTAATAAGAACAAGTGGTGAAAAAAGGATAAGTAATTTTTTATTATGGCAATTAGCATATTCAGAAATTTATATATCTGAAGTCCTTTGGCCAGATTTCAATGAGCATGAATTTCTTAAAGCAATAATTGATTACCAATCAAGAAATAGACGTTTCGGCGGTATAGAATCATTACCAAATGAATCTTTTGCAGATTCTCAATATATTTCCTAATAAAAATGGCTAATTCGAATAATCAGTTATTAAAAGAAATTAGGTACGATTGGAATAGGGAGGAGATATTGCAAATACTTAATATGCCTCTTATTGATTTAATGTGGGAAGCACAAATCGTTCACAGGAAATTTAACAAATACGATATTCAATTAGCATCATTGTTCAGCGTAAAAACTGGTGGATGTGAGGAAAATTGTTCGTACTGTAGCCAATCGATTTATAGTGCTAGCGAAATCAAAAGTCATCCACAGTTTCAAGTTGAAGAAGTTTTAGCAAGAGCTAAAGTAGCAAAAAATGAGGGTGCAGATAGGTTTTGTATGGGTTGGGCGTGGAGAGAAATTAGAGATGGGAAATCTTTTAATGCAATGTTGGAGATGGTTAGCGGTGTAAGGGATTTAGGGATGGAAGCATGCGTTACTGCTGGGATGCTTACAGAAGAACAAGCTTCCAGATTGGCTGATGCAGGTTTGACCGCCTATAACCACAATCTTGATACTAGTCCTGAGCATTATAAAAATATTATTACCACTAGAACTTATCAAGACAGACTAGACACTATTAAAAGAGTAAGGAATGCAGGAATAAATGTTTGTTGTGGAGGAATAATAGGCTTGGGTGAAACTAATGGCGATAGAGCATCTCTTTTAGAAGTGCTTTCAAACATGAATCCACACCCTGAAAGTGTTCCTATAAATTCATTAGTAGCTATTGAAGGCACTGGTTTAGAAGATACTCAAGAAATTGATTCTATTGAAATGATAAGGATGATAGCTACAGCAAGAATTCTTATGCCTGAAAGTAAAATAAGACTAAGTGCAGGGAGAGAAAAGCTTACAAAAGAAGCCCAAATATTATGTTTTCAATGTGGGGCAAATTCAATTTTTTATGGAGATGAGTTACTCACAACTTCAAATCCATCTTTTCAATCAGACAGAAAACTTCTTAAAGAGGTTGGAGTATCATTTAACAAAGATTTTGAAACTTGTGAAAAAACATTATCTTCTTTATGAAAGGCAAAAATTATAAAATAGTTTCTCTTTACTCTTTCTTCCCATTTCAAGAAAACTTAATTCTTGATCTAAAAAATAAATTAATAGAAATCGAAAATGAAAACGATCTTTCGGGTTTATTTATTTTTGCTAATGAGGGCATTAATGGAACTATTTGTGCTGAGAAAAATGTAATTGATATTGTTATCAATTTAATTAATACATATACAGATAATAAAAATTTGAATATTAAAGTAAACTTTTCAAAAAACAAAGTCTTCAAAAAATTAAAAATAAAAATCAAGAAAGAAATAGTTACGATGGGAATCCCTGAAATAAACCCTTCAGAAAATAATGGGACCTATATTGACTCAGCTGATTGGAATAAGTTAATCAAAAATAAAAATACAATAGTCATTGATACTAGAAATCATTATGAGGTGTCTATAGGTACATTTCAGAACTCTATAAACCCAAATACAAAAAATTTTAGCGAATTTCCTAAGTGGGTAGATGATCATTTAGATACCCATTTAGAAAATAAAGATTCTACTAATATAGCAATGTTTTGTACCGGAGGAATAAGATGTGAAAAAGCTACTACTTTGCTGAAAAAGAAAGGTTATAAAAATGTCTATCACCTACAAGGGGGCATTCTGCAATACCTTGATGATATACCAAAAGAAAAAAACTTATTTGAAGGTGAATGTTATGTTTTTGATAAAAGAGTTGCTTTAGATCAAGAATTAGAAAAGGGCTCCTATTCGATTTGTCATGCATGTGGAATGCCAGTTTCAATTCAAGATCAAGAAAGGAAAGAATATAGAAAGGGTATCCAATGTCATTTCTGCATAGATCAATTCAGTGAAGATGATAGGAAAAGGTTTGAAGAAAGACAAAAACAGATCGATAGATTAAAAGTGGAAAATCATAAAATCCATAAGGAATAATTTTTAAAATCATGAAGGTTGAAGAATTAGAAAAATTAGCAGGTGCCATTGGATTATTAATCAAAATTCAAGTTAGAGAAACTCTCGGATTATGTTTTTTTAGAATCGTTATAGCAGAACAGAAAAATAACATAATTAAGATTTGGGCCGAAATGAAAGGTTGGACTTATTTAAATAAACAAGGTATTCAACTTGATACATTAAGAATCCTAAGTAAAGCTCCTGCCTTTGTTTCGGAATTAATATGGGCAACAACAATGGCTTGGGCAATTGAAAAAAAATCAAGCAACAAAGTAAGACTTTTAGCTATTTTTGATAGTGAAGGTTATAGTAAAAAACTTACAAGATATTTCAAGTTAATAGGATTCAAAATTGTAAAAGAAGTTGGTTCTAGCCCAGAAGATCTTTTATTAAGATTGGTTTGGGGAGGGGCAGGTACACTTATGAACGGCGAATGTATATCCATATTGAAAAAACTTGAAAAGAAACTCCCTTTAATTGAAGAAAGTTAACCCGCGTGATAACTACTTCTAACTAAAGGGCCAGAAGATACTTTTTTGAATCCTAATTCCTTAGAGAAACGATATAAATATTGAAATTCTGATGGATCCCAATATTTCTTAACTGCCAAATGATTGAATGAGGGCCTTAAATATTGGCCAATTGTAATTTGATCACAATCTATTTTTTTAAGATCATAAATTGTATTTTTTATTTCATCCAATGTTTCCCCAAGTCCTAACATAATGCCTGATTTAGTTTGAATATGAGGAGCAATATCCTTTGACTTTTCTAGTAAACTAAGGGATTTTTTGTAATTTGCACCCCTCCTAACTTCTTTTTGCAGTCTTTCAACAGTCTCAAGATTATGATTAAAGCATATTGGATCTTTTTCTAAAATCATCTTCAATCTCTCAGTCTGAAGATTATTTGTTTCATCAAGATTTTTGCCTCCACCCCATAAATCAGGAGTTAGAACTTCAATTTTAATTGTTGAATCAATTTTTCTAATCTCATCAATTGTAGATATAAATAAATTTGCACCATGATCAGGGAGATCGTCTCTAGCTACAGATGTCAAAACAACATATTTCAAATTTAGTACTTTCACAGCTTCAGCGACTTGAGTACATTCATCAATATTGATAGGACTTGGTCTCCCTTTATTTACCTGACAAAAAGCACATGAACGAGAACATATCGATCCACCCAGTAAGAAGGTGGCTGTTCCTGAGGCATAACATTCTGCTCTATTTGGACATCTTGCTTCTTCACAAATGGTATGAATATTTGATTTTTTGATGAGTGTTTGTATTTTTTCGAATTCTGAAGCTTTACTAATAGGAAATTTAATCCAAGAGGGAAGTCTTAAGATTTTTTCTTTCTTGATTAGATTAATTTCTCTCATTGTCTAATTTAGTTTTGTTCTACCTTCTAAGGCCCTTGCAAGTGTAACTTCATCCACATATTCAAGTTCACTGCCCATTGGAAGCCCATATGCAATCCTCGTAACTTTAGTAAAAGGAGCTAACAATTTTCCAATATAAAGACTTGTTGTATCTCCCTCAACACTTGGGGTCAATGCCAATATGATCTCATCTATTTCAGACTTACTTACTCTTTCTACCAAGCTTCTTATTTCTAAGAGTTCAGGGCCAACAGAATCCATTGGGGATATTAAACCACCAATAACATGGTAAACACCTTTAAATTCTCTGGCGCGCTCCAAAGCAAGTAAATCTTTTGTTTCTGCTACTACACAGATTAGTTTTTGATTTCTTTCAGTATTTCTACATATTTCGCATTCATCTTCTGAAGTCAAATTGAAACATTTTTTGCAACGACCCACATTACTATGTGCTTCTAACAGAGCCTTTGAAAATTCTCTTATTGTGCTTTCAGGTTGTTTTAAAATAAACAGGGCTAATCGTTGCGCTGTTCTTGGACCAATCCCTGGGAATTTCTCAAAATGACCGATTAATTTTGAAAGTGGTTTGGTATAAGTAATCAAAATTAAACTATTTCTAGAGATAATTTAGACGCAAAATTCCGAATTGCCATAATTGTTTGCTTTTAATGTCTTATTATGTTTTTAGTTAGTAATTTCAAACAAAATGAAAAATATTAAATTTAACCCTTTCAAATATTTATTTTTGGTTTTTTTATGCTTAACACTGAGTGCTTGTAGTGGCGGATTAAATGCGGGATTAGAAGCTTATCAAAGTCCAGACGGTAGATATGCCTTTTTGTACCCAACAGGATGGACTAGAGTAAAAGTCGATGGAGGACCTGAAATTATTTATCATGATTTAATAAATAGTAATGAGACCTTAAGTTTAGTTATTTCTGATGTCAATAGAGAGGTTCAATTAGAGCAATTAGGAAGCCCAAGTGAAGTAGGTCAAACATTAATTGATAAAGTCATTGCTCCCGAAGGTTCTGGTAGAGAGGTAAAACTGATAAATGCCAATAAGAGGGAGACATCCGATCATATTTTCTATGATTTAGAATATGAATTAAATTTAAATGAACAGGCAAGACATGAATTAGCTACTGTAGTAATTGATAGAGGAACACTATACACTTTCGCTGTTGGAACAAATGAAGAAAGGTGGAATAAAGTTGACAGTATGTTTAGTAATGTAATTGAATCATTTAACTTCTTAATATAGTTTAGAAATTCATACTAGATTCCTACTTGAACATTCCACAAATCAGCATATATTTTGTTCTGATCTAGTAGTTTTTCATGTTTTCCGCTTTCAACTATTTTACCTTTATCAATAACTAGAATATTATCCGCATTTTTTATAGTGCTTAATCTATGAGCTATTACTATAGTTGTTCTTTCTTTTGTGATTTTAGATAACGATTTTTGGATTAAAGCCTCTGTTTCATTATCAACTGAAGCTGTGGCTTCATCTAATATTAATATTGGAGCATCCTTTAAAACAGCTCTCGCCAAGGCAATTCTTTGACGTTGCCCTCCTGAGAGCCTTTGGCCCCTTTCCCCCACTATAGTTTTATAACCATCTGGTAATTGTTCAATAAATTCATGGGCTTCCGCAATCTTTGAAGATTTGATAATATCTTTAAGACTTGGATTGATTGAGCCATAAGCAATATTTTCTTGTACACTGCCATGAAATAAATAAGTATCTTGACTTACTAAAGAGATACACTTTCTTAAATCCCTCAAATTTATTTCTTTAATAGAAACCCCATCCAAGGTTATTGAACCATTATTACTATCATAAATTCTAAGTAGTAGTTTTATTATTGTACTTTTCCCAGAACCTGTTAAACCAACAATTCCTAATGTTGAGTTTTTTTCAATTGTGAAATTTATGTTTTTTAAAGTTAAATCTCGTCCAGGATAATTAAAATTTACATTATTAAAAATAATTTCTCCTTTGATATCTTTAGGTTCAATTTTTATTTTTCCATCTTTTATTTTTATAGGCGTATCTATGAGATCAATTACTCTATCTATTGAAGCCATAGATCTCTGAAAATCATCTAAAACATGCCCCAAAGTAGTTAAAGGCCATAATAGTCTTTGTGTAATAAACACTAAAAAACTATAAGTACCTACATCAAGTGACTTATTCCAAGTTTGGAACCCTCCAATTAATAGAATCGCTATAAAAGCAAATAAAATTGCAAATCTTATGAGAGGGATAAAAGCAGAAGATAATTTTATTGCAGCCTTATTACTTCTTTGATAATCGAGACTTTCTTTATTTAATCTATTTAGTTCCCATTTTTCTTTAGTAAAACTTTTTATGGTTAGAATTCCACTTAGATTATTATTTAGCCTAGATGCCAACAGTCCAGCTTTATTTCTAACATCTCTGTATTTTGGAGCAAGCTTCCTTTGAAATTTAATTGATCCTAAAAATATAATTGGAATAGGAAAGAAAGCAAATAAAGCGATTTTTGGAGCGACAAAAATCATAGTGCCCCCAATTATTAAGACAGTTATAAATAACTGAATAATCTGATTAGCCCCTTGGTCTAGAAATCTCTCAAGTTGATTTATATCATCATTCAAAATAGATAATAGCCTTCCAGTATTATCATTTTCAAAAAAATCCATATCTAATTCCTGGATATGTTCATAAGCTTTTATTCTTAATTTATGTTGCGATAACTGAGCCAAATTTCTCCATAAAATCGAATATAAATATTCAAAGGAGGATTCACCAGACCAAACTATTCCTGAAGCAAATGCAAGAAAAATCAATTGTGCTGGAACTTCTTTTATTCCAAAACCAGCAATCCATGAATTCTGTTCCTTAACAACGATATCCACTGCAAGACCAATTATTACAGGGGGAGCTAAATCTAATATTTTATTAATTATGGAACTAAGAAAAGCAAAAAATAGTAAGCTTCTTTCCTCAATCAGATTTAAATAAAGTCTAATTATTGGATTTTGATTGTTCTTAGACCTCATAAAAATAATAATTAAATTTTAGTATTATGATTTAAATTTTCTTTAGTTTCTAATTTACATTTTGTTTTTGCATCTTGATGACTTGCAGTTTGCATAAATTCTTCGTAGTAACAATCACAAGTTCCATTCGCAATTTCTTCACTATATACCATTTCTGCTTTCATCATCTCCTCTTTGACACTCTGAAGACAAAATAATTTTATAATTGAATTTTGTTTTGTTTGAGCTAAATAATAACTATTAAAGGAGTTGAATAGTATTATCAGATTCACAACAAAAAAGAAATTATATTTGCCAGCTTTCATTCTGTATCACTAGTTTCTTACTTTAATTTTTTTTAATTTATTTTTAGTTTCTCTATGCAGATCTCTTGGTAAATCTACCAAACTGTAATCATTAAAAATCTGTATCTTACCTATGGATCTACCATTTATATTAGTTGAATTACAGATTGAGGATATAATATTTGCAACTCTAACTCCATCAAATTTACCAAAGTTAAATTTGTAGGTTTCAAAAGAATCATTTTGATAATTATTTCTTCTACTTGAATTTCTCATACGGTTATTATTATTTCTATTTGATCTATTTCGATCAGTATTATTTTGTTTATTAATCCAAGAATCATCGTCATTAACAAAAAATGATTTATTACCTATTACTAAATTAATAGCCGCCATTGCAATATTTGAGTCATCCATAGAGTATTTTTCTTTTAAATTATCTAGTACATCAATAATCAAAGCTTTATTTTCTTCATTTTCATCTTTAGCTAAAGAACTCTCATTAAAACTATCTATAAGTTTCTCCATCCTTTTTTCATTTATTATTTTATTACTTGGTATATTAATTTCTTCAATCTTGGTTCTTGTTGAATTTTCTAAGTTTCTTAGAAAATGTTTTTCTCTTAGATTAACGAATAAAATTGCTTCTCCTGATCTGCCTGCCCTTCCAGTTCTTCCAATTCTATGAGTATATGTTTCCTTGTCAAAAGGAAAATCGTAATTAACAACAAGTTTTATCCTCTCAACATCTAATCCCCTAGCTGCGACATCAGTTGCAACAAGAATATTAATAAATCCTTTTTTCAATCTATCTACAGTATTTTCTCTTTGATTTTGAGGTATATCTCCATTAAGTACTGCCACAGTATGACCTGAATTCTCTAAAGCTTCAGCGATTGAAGTAGTAAGTAGTTTTGTCCTAACAAAAATAATTACTCCCTCGTTATTAAGTTCTAGTATTCTTTTTAAAGCATCTAACTTATGATGTCTTTGAACATATAGAAATTTTTGAGAAATTAATTGAGTTTCTTTTTTGACACTTTTGATTAATATTTCGGCGGGATCATTTAGATATTTTTTTGCTATATTTCTTATCTCATTAGGCATTGTTGCTGAAAACAATACCATCTGCTTATTTTCCGGAAGTTGATCTATTATCCATTCAATATCTTCAAGAAAACCCATATTTAACATTTCATCTGCCTCATCTAAAACAAGACAATTTATATCTTTAATTTTAAAAGTACCCTGCCTTATATGATCCATTATTCGGCCTGGGGTCCCAACTACTACGTCAACTTTTCTTTTTAATGCAGAAATTTGATTTCGATAGTCGGTACCTCCATATATTGCAACCGTCTTAAAATTACTAGATTCAGAACTATAACTTTTAAAGGATTCTGCCACTTGAGTTGCTAATTCTCTTGTAGGAGTCATAACTAAAACCTTGGCATTTAATTCTTTATTATCTGTAAGTTTTTCTATTAATGGTAATGCGAAAGCTGCAGTCTTTCCTGTTCCTGTTTGTGCTTGGCCTAATAAATCCCTGCCTAACATTAGTTCGGGAATTGCAGCTTTTTGGATGGGAGTTGGATTTTTATATCCTTTATTTATTAACGAGTTTAAGATCGATTGATTAAACCCAAATTCGAGAAATCCATTGTCATTATCTTCTCCCTTAGATACTTCCAATAGTTGAGATTCAATTTCTTTTTTGTTATCTAAGTTCTTGAACTCTAGTAGAGAAGAATCGTCATTCTGAGAGTTTTCCTGCTCACTACCAAGAGAGTTACTATCTTTTTTAAAAGCCATTTTAAATGCCTAATAATCTTCTGATTAGGCATTCAACAAATATCTAAATTGACATAAATTGTTGATTAGCCTTACAGAGCCGAAATATTAATCTAACATCTTGGGGTTAAGATATTACTAATTTCTCAAAAATAAAATTTAATTTAAATAATATATATTTAAAGATTTTTTCGCTCTTGTAACAGCAGTATAAAATAACCTTCTTTCAAAATTATCTCTGCAAAAGCTATTTTGACTATCTTTTTTTTCTTTTACAGCATATTGATTTCTTCTATAGTTTTGGGACCACAAAATGTTTACTTTTTCAGATTCACTTCCTTGAGATTTATGAATAGTAATGGCTATTGCTGGTACAACATTTTCTAAATTAGATGGATCAATTAATGTGACAATTTCTTCGTTATTATCATTAAATTTTCTAAAAAGATATTTTCTTTTATTTTCTAAACCTATAAGTACTCCGATATCCCCATTTGACAATCCTAGTTCATTATTATTTTTTGTACACATGATCGGAATACCCTCTTTAAGAGTTTTAAGGTCATAGGGTTTTTTTTGACCAAAAACAATTTCATTCAAATATTCAACACTCCATATTCCGGAATTTTTTTCGCATAAAATTAAGTGACTTTGTAAATCCAGAAATATCTTATCTACTAAATCTTTTTCATTAAGCAACAAATTATCAATACACTTATCAAATATATATTTTTTTTTACTTAAATTTGAAGTTGAAATATTTAACTGTTTTAGATGACTTGTAATCGAAAATAATAGATCTTTTGGAATATCTTTTTTTCTACTCTTTGAAATAGTAATTTCTTTTGAATTATTATCTTTTTCTAATTCTTTTATCTTTTGATTAAGTAAAGAAAAATCATTATTAAATATTAAACTACTAATTAATGCTATATCTCCAATGTTTCTATAAGTTTTTTCTAAATTTACTACACAAGATTTAATTGAACTATTGTCGGAATATTCAAACAAATAATTCCATATAGAACAGTTATTTACTGGAGACAATTGATTTTTATCACCAACTAAAATAATTTTACAATCCTTTGCTAGCAAATTTAAAACTGATTCAATCAAATCGATATTAACCATTGACATTTCATCAATTATAAAAATATCAAGCTCTTTTAGTTTAAATTTCAAAGTAAGAGATTTATTTTTAGAATTTAAAATCCATCTATGTAAAGTTTGAAATTCTATCTGATCTAGAAATTTGCTAAAGGAAATATTTTTTTTATCATTAAGGGCTTCTTTTAAACGAGCTGTAGCTTTACCAGTTGGAGCAGACAAACCAATATTTAAAAAGTTATCAATTTGAAGCAGTTCTAGTATTAACTTTATTATTAAAGTGGTTTTACCCGTGCCTGGTCCTCCTTGAAGGAAAACTAAGTTTGAATATTTAAATATATTTTTAATTTGATCAATTTTATTATCATCTTTATAAATTATTGAGTTCATTAAATTATCGGTATCTATTTTTTTTATAAATAAATTAATAACTCTTTCTATCTTTTTTGACCATTTTGATAAGGATAATTTTCTATTTACTAATACGAATGGAGAATCAAGGGAACCAATCAAACCTAAATTTTTTAAAACATCTATATGTTTATTGGGCCAGCCATCCTCTAATAATTCAAAGATTATTAAACTATTATCAACATCAATAATAGTTTCACCATTTTTTTCAAACTCTAATAAAATTCTTATTACATCTTTTACGAAATTTCCATATTTTTTTTCACTAAATTTGAAAATACCTAAAATTAAATTAAATATATGATCGTATTGGAACTTTTCAATATCAGTGGAAGTTTTAGTCATTTTAAAAAAGGTTATCTAAATAATTAATTCTTTTTAAAGGTGCTTTGCTAATAAAAATACCTGGAGATATATCTTCAGACTTAGACTTTTCAAATAATTCAGAATCTGGCAATCCCTTTAAAAACAAATAAATATATCCTCCTAGATGTTTATGTGGTTGATAATTTTTAAGTCGCCACTTCAATAATCTATGCAATGCTAATAAATAAAGATGAGATTGCAATGGATAATGATGTTTAATCATTTCATTTCTCATATTTTCATAGTTATAGTTTCTCGGTAAACAATCACTATTATCACTACCAGAAATCAAATTACTTTTCCAGTCAATTACCCACCATTTACTATCTTCTAATTTATTTCCTACAGGGAAAACACAATCAATACATCCTGAATGAAAGCCTTTATTCATAATTTGAAGATCATTTATTTTATTTGCATATTCTTCACCAAATTCATATTCTTGATCTAAAAAAAAGCAATTTGATATATCATTAGAATTAATATTTCTACCTTCATAAGATAGGGTTAAATCATATTTGAGTTCCTTAATTAAGTAATCATTTGGAATATCAACTAGTTTCTTATTTTGTAATTCTCTTCCTAAAGATATATTTATGATTCTTAAAATCGCATCTTTTACTTTAAAAGCTAAAGAAGTATCTATTTGATGAAAATTCAATTCCTCAATAATTAAATCAATTAATTCTTGATTATTATCGTTTCTAAATTCAAATCTTTCTAATATTTTGTGCAGGCAAGTCCCAGCAATATTTCCTTTGGGAAATTCACTTAAGGGATTTGGATAAGAAAAATAATTAGGATTATTCTTTGAATTCTTAAAATTAGAATCTTTGATAATTGATATATTATCTTCATAATCCTTATATTGATTAATAACTGCATCAATATTTTTATCTTTACGTATCCAAGAAGAATAACTTGAATAAGAAATAAATTGATCAGAATTAAATACATTAGATATTTTCTTATTAAAGTTATCGATTTTCCAAAGATTATTATTCAATCGCTTGGTTCGGAACTTCGAAAAAATTTCTTTTATTTTCTCTTTTTCTATCCTGACTTGAAAATTAGACTTGTAAATATTGATATTTTCCAAATTATTAAGTAAATCATTATTTAAAATATTATTTGTATCCTCTAAATCATTAAAAACAATAAGTTTATATTTGCTCCTGGTAAGTGCTACATAAATTAACCTCTCACTTTCTTTAAATAAATCTTCTTCTTCTATTAATTTAAATTTTTCAACTTTAGAGTAATTATTAGAAATATTAACATATATATTTCTATCAATATTCGATTTCCAAAGAGGTCCTTTAATTTTATTTGACTTATTTGAAATAATTGAGAGATATGGACATAGGACTATTTCAAATTCGAGGCCCTTACTACTATGAATGGTAGAAAGATTTATTCCATTTTGAAGATTATAATCTTTCGTCAAAAAATCTTCGCCAGTAGAAATTCTTAAAATATGATCTAACTGATTTTTATACCAGTTGAAGACTATATTGATATCAAAATCATTATTTATTAACTCTATTTCAACAATTTCTGAAAGTTGAAATAAATTTAAATTTAAATCTGAATCTTGAATAATCGAGGATGACTTGTAATTTATAAGTAGTTCATTAACAATGTTTAAAAAACCTTTTTCTCTTAGTTCGTGGGACCAAGTAATGCATTTATTAATTAAAATTTCTAAATTATTACTAATTCCATGATCAAGTAAATCTTCTAATTTTATTTCTATAAACTTTGAAGTAGCTAGCAAAGTTATATTTTTTAAAGACCTCGGATTTAATAAACATTCGATGAATAAAAATAGTAAAGAACTTGCTTCTGTATCAAAAATATTTTGCTTATTTTGAATTTTGCATGGGAGGTTAAACTGATTTAATTTTTTTTTAAAATCTAAGCATTGCGAATTATTTAATGTAAGAATCGCAATTTTATTAATATCAATTTCTTTATTATTTAAAATAAAGTTAACTATATAGTGAGTTACAAGATCCTCTATATCAGTCTCTTTTTTTGAAAACTCTACAATTTCAAATACATCCTTAAATTTAAATTCATAATTAATATCTTCATTAATTGTTGAGGTTAATTTACTATATTTTAGTTTTGATTGTTTAAGTCCATTCTTATAAAGTTTATTAAGAACATCGATTAACTTTTTTGAGGATCTATAGTTATCTGTAAGATTAAAGACTTCGATTGCATTAGATCTTGCATCTAAGTAAGTTTCAATATCTCCACCTCTAAATTTGTAAATCGCTTGTTTTGGATCACCTACGCAAAGTAAAAAATGATTTTTTGTATTAAAGAACTTTTTTATTAAATTCCACTGAGTAATATCTGTATCTTGGAACTCATCAACTAAGACACATTTAAATCTTTTTTGAATTTTAGATAGAGTATTACTATTACAAATTTCCGAATCTAGAAATGTATTTTCTACAGTCTTGATAAGATCATTGAAGTTTAAAATAGAAAAACTTTTCTTTAATTCAATTAATTTTATATAAGCTAATTGGGTAAATATTCTTACAAATTCAGTAAAGAAACCTTCTTTTATTTTATAAATTTTATCTTGTAATGAATTAAATTTAGTAAAATCTAATTTTAGATTATGTTTATTAATTTCTTTAGATATATTTTCAATATAAAAATATTTAGATAAAAGATCATCCTTAGAAATATCATATATTAAATCAATAATATTTTTAGAATTAAGTCTTTTGTTAATCTCTTCAATCCAACAATTTATTTGATTAAACTTATCATTTCTTGGTTTTGCAGCATATATTTGACTTTTTCCACCACTCTCCTTAATTAATTTTCCCAACTCTATGAGTTGTAAAAATAATTCCTTACCTTTCTTATTCCATTCAAAACAAAAATCGTTCCAATTTAAATAAAAAAATTGATTAAAATAATTATTAAAATCAATATTCTTATATTTATTATTTATTTGAAATTTACAGATATTTTCTTGATCTATATTTTTTAAAATTTCTACAAAAAATGACTTATTGATCCTACTTCCAAATCTAGAACTTATTTTTTTTTTGTTGACCGCTGAAATAAGCTCATGATTAAGATTCAGAAAATCATCAATCCACAAATTATCTATTACATCTTTATAAAAATTATCAATATTATTCTCAATATATGGATCTTGAGTTACACCTATTTCAATACTATATTCATCAATAATATCATTACAAAAAGCATGGAATGTAATTACTTTTAACTTGTAGAATTGATTTATAAAATTATCAATTTCGGAAATTATATTTTCCTTAGATTCATCTTTATCCTTAAAATTTAAATACCAATCCTTAAGAGTATTATCTATCTTAACTTCATTATGACTTTGCAAATATACTTTTAAAGTATGAAATCTCAAGAGTATTTTATCTCTTAATTCTGAACAAGTATTTTTCGTAAAACTCAGCAAGAGTATCTCATCTGGTTTAACTTTTTTCTCCAAAACATTTCTTAAAACTATGTGAGCCAAAGTAAAACTCTTACCCGTTCCCGCACTTGCTTCTACTAATTTAAACTTATTATCTAATTTAATTTGATTAATATCCATTTTCTTATTAAATTAAACTTTAACCTCATTTTTATATAGTAAGTAATTCTTAAATTTATTAATTAAATATTTCTCTTCCAAGGCAATCTTAAATTTAATAATTAAAGATAAACTTATTGTCAAAAATAAGTAATAAATAGATAATTTAATTATAAAAACTCCAATGGAAATAAATAATAAAGAATAGTACATGGGATGGCGCGTAAATCGATAAATACCTGTAGTAACTAGATTGCTATTGTTTATAGGTCTTGGGAAAGGGGATAAATTTCTACCTAAGTCTTTAATTGAAACTAACATTAGTATGAAAGCGATTATGATAATCAAAAGGCCCATGAAATAAGAAAAAGGACTTGCTTGAATTATTTGTTTTTTTGGAAGAAATTCCCATTGAAAAAAATGAAGACTAATAATAAAGAACTGTAAAAAAACAAGCATTAGGTCATAAGCAGCTTTAAAAAAATTTTTTAACTTAAATTTAGACATTTTTTATTTCTTTAATGCTTTAATTAGAGGACCATATAATCTGTATGATAATTGATCAAAATTATTATTTCTAAGAAAGAAATCTGGTTCTTTTTCATTACCAAAACACAATTTCATTACGATATTATCTCTTTCTCCTTTAGAAAAATTTTTATTACCAATCCATTTATCTGTAAAAGCTTTTTTTTCATTTTTTGATTTTATTTTTGCTTCTACATATTTATAAGTACTTTCTGGAGGAAGAGGTAAACATTTTTCAGAATAATTTTTAAAAATATTTATGTAATCCTCCAAAATTAGATTTGATTCAGCTTCTCCGGGTGATTGAATAATTTGCGATTTGTAATTATTTTCTGTTCTAAAAATTACTTTACTCCTTTTTATATTCCTCTTTAAAGAAGAAATAAAGAGTAATTTTATCCAAGCCTCAGTCAAACTACTTAAACTTAACTTCGCATTAATTAATTCAATTACGGTTTCATCAGCGATTAAATATTCTTCTTTATTCGCATTTAACTTGACATAGATTTTATTAATTTTATTATGTTGACTCAAACTTGCAGCTAGGCTGCTTAATAAGTCTTTGATTTCTTTTTCTTTTGTAAAAATACTATTTTTGGGCATAATAATACCATTTTCAGCCAATTGATCATTAATATTTAATTCATTTAAATCATCAATAATATTATGCTTATCAATCTCTATTTGCTGGATTATTTTTGTAATTAATTGCGACTTTTGCAGATTGCTTACATACTCCTCGTCTGGATGATGAATAAATATTTCATTGGGAGAAATATTGTTTTTATTAAGCCAATATTTTTGTGGATTCTTGAACCAATAAATCAATTCTGATAACTTGTAATTTTTAATATCAGATTTTTTTTCATTCCAATTTATATCTTCTATTAAAGAATAATTACTTTTAATAATCTGACATTTATCAAGATCAATTATTTCATTTTTATTTAAATCAGAATCTTTAATTATTAGTTCTCTTTGGCTTTGGTTTAAGAAACTATCAAAAAAAGATATTAACTCTTTTATAGGAAAAGAAACATCTAATTTTTTATTGTCTTTATCATTTTTTACCCAGGTAACTATAAATTTATCTCTGCAGGCAATTAACAACTCCAGAAATGCATATTTCTCTCTTTCAAAAACAGATGGATCACCCAAATGATATTTGTTTTTTAATAAATTAATGGTTTCACTCTTTGGTAATTTTGGATAATTAACACTATTCATGTCTATCAGGAAAATAACCTTATGTGGAATATGCCTTGAATTCTCAATATCACTTACTAGGATCTTGTTAACTCGTGATTTGTTTTGATATTTAACTTTATTTATGCAAGAAATTAATATTTCTCTAAAAACTTTTAACAAGATAAGATCATCAGGTATTAAAGGTATTGCGTGATTATCAAGAATTCTATTTATTTGACTTATTTCTAAATTGAAATTTGCATTAGAATCAGCAACACTTTTTAATATAAACTTTATCTTTTCAACCCAATTCGTGTAAGAAAAAGATCCCCTTATCAAATTAATATATTTTTTTAAATGAATTAATATTTTAACCCATTTATTCAAATCCAAACTAATATTTTTATAACTAAATGGTTTTAAATTAAAATTACTTAAATTTACTTCTTTATCATAAATTAACCCTAAAGTAATTCTATTTATACACCAATCTAGAGTATTTTTCTCTTCACCTAATCTTTCTTTATCATCTAATCCCCAATGAAACCCTGCTTGGGTTAGTAAGAAAATTATTTCATCCTTCTCAGTAATATTAAAATCAAAAATGTTCTGAGTTACTTTTTTCGAAAGAATATAATCTATTTTTTCAAGTGTAATTTTTTCACTTGCTATTTCAGTAATATCAATTAGAAATTCATAAATGCCTGCAGAGTCATTATTATCATCATCAATAAAAAAATAAGGTATCTTTTCTCCATTAATTAACTCATTATTAAAGATGTACCTTAGATAAGGTTTAATTAAATTTGTTTGTGGAGATAAAACAGCAATATCACTATATTTAATATTCTCGCAAGAATTTATTATCTCTATAATTTTTTTTCTTAAATATTCAAATTGACTATTCTGATTAAAATGCTCACAAAGTAATATTGAGTCATCCCTTTCACTTACTGTAAAATCGACGGTACTATTATCAATTAGTCTTTTTTGAATTTGATTAAGAAGAGGAATATCTTTCTTATTATTAAAATTAGTTGTTGGATCGAGATAAATAAGATTATTTTTTAAATTTATACCTTCTGTATAAATATTTTCATCAATTAATTTCTGAAAGTTTGCTCCAAATTTACCAAATATTTTCTCTATATTTGTATTATTTAAATTCAATTTACTTTCATTATCATCAAATTCCAACTCACCTTCAAGACAATTTATCCTATTCCATAAATCTTCTCCAGGAGATAATAAATACAAATTTACCTTAATAAATTTTGAAAGTTCTGAATAAAAATTAATATGTAGTTTAGATAAGTTATTATCTGAAAAAATATAAATTTGATTTGGCACTTGAAATTGAAGGTTTTTAATTTTTCTTAAATTCTTTATTACTTCAATCATGTATAAACATGATGGCTTTTCAGATATCTTTTCCTCTAATAATTTATATAAAATAGGCTGCCAAAATTGATCCGAGTTTAAATTCTTAAATAGACTAGATGAATTAATTTCATATCTATTCCATTGAGCAATCATTTCAGGTCTAAAAATCAGATAATCAATAAAATTATTCGTGATCTTTTTTGTCAGACTATATATATCTCCATCAATTATCTTTTTATTATCCAAATATTTATTAATCCAATTTCTAAGCGGAAATGATTCTTTAAAGCTATTTAATTCTTCCAAGGAATCAACAATTCCCCATTTAATTGACTCAAAATTCCATGCGCTCATATCAATTGCAGGGAAAAAATTTGTCAATAAAGATTCGGTATACGTTGATATTGTCTTTAATTCATAAAGAGCACTTATTTTGTTTTTTATAGTTATTTGTTCACGTAACCAATTCCCAAAAAAGTAATTGGGGACTACTATTTCTAATTTCTCATTTATAGCCGGAGGACATATTTTTAATTCCTCTGCTAACAGCTCACTAATTACTTCAATTTTATTTGACTTATAAAGATTGAGCAATTTACTAGATGGTTATATTACTCAACTTTAAATGGATCAATTATTTCTGCATTAGGAAATTCGAATTCCCCCACAGCAACAAACTCTAAACGAAGCTTTAAGAAAGTTATAAATTTTTTATCGGTCGACAAAACAACTGCTGGGGTAGATGGAATTTTTGCTTTTAGATCAGCAAATTGGGTGGTTTGTAAAAATGATGGATTTTTTAAGAGCCAAAAATCTATTTCTTTATTATTTTCTTTATAGTTCCTCATCCTCTCTTTCAAAATTTCATCAAGTGGTTCTTCAACTGTTAAAAACTTTTCACTTGCTGCAACGAAAAAGTATGTTGTCATTTTAAAATTTAATTTGATGTGATAAGGGACTTCATCTCACGTACAGACTTTTCTAATCCTATCGCTAAAGCCCTAGCAACAATACTATGACCTATGTTCAACTCGTTCATATTGTTAATTGATGCAATTTTTTTAACATTATTGTAGTTTAGGCCATGACCAGCATTAACAACCAATCCAAGGTCATTTGCTAAATGTGTAGACTCTATAATCCTTTGGAGCTCTTTATATTGTTCAGATCCCGATAGTTCAGCATATTTTCCAGTATGTAATTCTATAAAATCAAAGCCTATTTCTTTGGAATAATTTATCTGTTCACCAAGAGGATCAATAAATGCGCTTACTTCTATATTTGAATCCTTTAAATTCCCAACAGCCTTCTTAAGGTATTGCATATTACTTTTTAAATCCAACCCGCCTTCAGTAGTAACTTCCTCTCTTTTTTCAGGCACAAGCGTTACATAATCGGGAAGAATTTTTTTGGCAATTTCTAACATTTCACCTGTAGCAGCCATCTCTAAATTGAGTTTTGTTTTTATAGTCTCTTTCAGAAGGAATACGTCCCTATCTTGTATATGTCTTCTATCTTCTCTGAGATGTACGGTTATGGAATCTGCCCCTCCTAATTCAGCTAAAAAAGCAAATTGCACAGGGTCAGGCTCGACAGTTTTCCTTGCTTGCCTTACATTTGCAATATGATCAATGTTTACTCCTAAAGTAGCCATAATTTTGAAATTCTTAGTTTCTAGACAATCTAGTAACCGCCCAATAATAGCTAATAAAAAAAGGCAAACACTTAAATTATTAATATATAGTAAATAGAACTTGAAGAAGAATTCCACAAATATTTGGCATAAAATCAACCCTGCGTTGGGATTTATTGCAATGTTCGTTACCCAGGACGTCGTTTTGAGATTCTTTTTTAGAAAAAAGAAAATATTAAAAAATGGTTTTTCGTTACCCATAAATTCTTCTATCATTCTAGCTCCAACCCACAGATCAAGATGGGACGGCTTAATACTCACAATGGCGCTGGGCAGGAGGGTAACAAAAAAGGATTGTAGATTTATGGTTACCAAATCCGAAATGAGAGGAATACAAGGTTGGTTTTTAAAAAGACTTGGATGTTTTTCAATAAATCAATTATCGCCTTCTCTCTCAGCTTTAAGATATGCTATTGATCTTATAGAAAAAGGAGAACAACTAGTTGTTTTCCCCGAAGGAAAGATTAATAGATATGGAAAAAAATTAGTTCTCAAAGAAGGACTTTATAGATTAGCTAGATTAGCTACCAAAAAAACAACTTCTATTACTATTATTCCAATTGGGATTGCCTACAGTAAAGTTCCTCCTAATTTTAGGGGTGAATTTTGTTTATCATTTGGAGAGCCAATAGTAATTAATGACTATTTAAACTTTCCTATCAAAAAATTTAATACATTTCTAAATGAAAAAATGATTCAAGAGGAAGAAAAAGCATTAAAAAATGTAGGTAGATGAATCTGTAATAAGTTACTATAAATTTTAATAATTGAAAAAGAAAAATGAAATTCTTAAAATTAATCCCAATTCTATTTATATTTTTTGGGAATATTCCCTACAAAAATGAAGTTCATGCTGAAATAAAGAATCCAAAAGACTTCAGAGTATTCTCAAATGAAAGTAAAAAGCTTTCAATTTCAAACGTAGAATATTTCATAAAAGAAGGTGATAAATATATTAAAAATGGGGATTTCGAAAAAGCAAAGGATTCTTACTTAGACGCTAGAAAATTGGCGAAGCAACTTGCCTCTTTTTATTCTGATCTAAATTCATCCTTCAAAGGAATTGATGCCAGAATACCAAATGAAATGCAAAGGAAAGGAAAGGAAACATTACAAATTTTGGCAGAAACAAATGAGAGATTAGCATCCATGTATATAAAAACTGAAAAGCCTGAGGTTGCAGTACCCTTACTTGTTGAGACAATTAGAATAATGTCACCTAACACTCCAGAAGGTAAAGAAGCTTATGAAAGATTGATCCAACTAGGATTTGTTGAGACAAAATACAAAGGTTAATTAAAAAAATATGATTACTAAAACAGAGGTTATTAATTTAATCACTAAAAAAATTCCAAGTTCCAAAGTTTTTGTTGAAAACCTTAAGGGAAATGATCATTTACAAGTTACTGTAATTGCATCTGAATTCCATGGATTATCATTAGTTAAACAACACCAGCTAGTCTATTCTGCTTTGAAGGAAGAATTAGCTTCAGAGGCTATCCATGCACTGGCATTAAAAACAGAAACTCCAAATTGAATTATGGACAAACTAACAAAAGATAAAATACAAAAACTGATTGATTCTAATCCAGTAATGGTTTTCATGAAAGGGACAAAATTAATGCCTCAATGCGGTTTTTCCAATAATGTAGTGCAAATACTAAATTCACTGGGAGTAGAATTTGGAACGTTTGATGTTTTAAGCGATTTTGCTATCCGAGAAGGTATTAAAGAATATTCAGATTGGCCAACAATTCCGCAAGTTTACCTAAAAGGAGAGTTTCTTGGAGGTTCAGACATTCTTATTGAGATGTACAACTCAGGATCTCTTAAAGAAAAAATAGAAATTGAATTAGCGTCTTAAGACATTAGTAAGTATAAATACTGAATTGATTAATAAAAATTAATATTTTAAATCCTTTTTTTATCAAAAAAGCCTTTATTTCCATCTCCCTCTGGATCAATAAAACTTGACGGATCTAGAATCCATCTTTCAATTAATTTTTCTAATTTTTCTTGATCATTTTGCTCTAAACCATTGCAATTCCTTAATGCTTGAAGATAACCATCACTATATAATTTAAGATCAGATGGCGTATGATAACGAGTAACTAAGTCCTGGAGACTATCGCAAATTGATTGAAAATGACGAATTGCTTTAGGATTTTCAAATGATGTCATAATTCGATAGATTCTGATTTTTATTTAGCATTTGTTATACCTTATTAAGGATGACCAAATATTGCCCGGCCAAACAGTAATTAAGAATGCAATCAACTGAGCAAATCTTAGCTTCAACTCCTGGCAGTTCACAATTGCCTCAGAGCTCTCAAACCCCCTCAAGAGTTTTAGTTGTTGAACCTCACCCCACACTTAGAACGGTCCTTGTTCAAAGGCTTCGCCAAGATGGCCATTTAGCTGCGGCAGTAGGCACAGCAGCTGAAGCTATTGACTTATGCAGAGAACAATCACCTGACCTATTAGTTAGCGCAGAAATACTCGATCAGAATACTGCAATGAGACTCGCCCAACAATTAGGGTCCTCTGTCATAGTTTTAACGGCAAGATCAGGTGTGGAAGCATTAGTTAATTTGTTAGATGAAGGTGCAGATGATGTTCTTAGAAAACCATTTGGTCTAGAAGAGCTTGCAGCTAGATGTAGAACCCTTTTGAAAAGAGGGAGAATTGGATTACAAGAAAAAGTTGAGGTTGGCCCACTAGAGGTTCATCTTCTTTTAAGACAGGTAACTCTTAGCGAGAAGCCCGTAGAATTAAGCCCTAGAGAGTTTGCACTCCTTTGCGCCCTTTTAATGCCACCTGGCATGGTTAGGAGCCGACAAGAGCTTCTGAGAATGGCCTGGCCACCCTTCAGCGGGGGGCCGAGATCTGTAGATACTCAGGTATTAACTTTGCGGAGAAAATTAGAACAGGCAGGCTTGGGAGAAGGTGGTGGTATAACCACTGTTAGACAACAAGGTTATAGATTCAGTATTGATAATATTTAGCTTAGAAAAGCAAAAATCTCCCCCGCAATCATCATTATCGAAAGTAAAGTCAATAACTTATAAGTCCATAGTGGTGATATGTAAGATATTTCATTAATATCAATCCCAGTATTACTAGAAACAATTAATAAAAATTTTTCAAATTTTTCCACTCTTTGTGGGACAAGGTAGTTTTCACCTTGATGCGTATTAAAGTAATAAACTTTACTACTCTGACTCGTTGGTAAAGATTTGATTAACTTAATATCTTTCCAAGAAATCTCCCAATTTTTTTTTCCTAAGAATTTAGAAATAAAGCTACTTTTATATGAAATTTTATTACTGCAAGTTTCTACATAATCACTAGTAATATTGATTATCAAATAAAGGCCTAGTGCAAAAATTATAATAGAGGGTATTTTTAATTTTTCGATTGAAATAAATGGTAAAGGAATTGTAAGCGCTAAATAAAGAGAAATTAACGAACTTTTCACAAAAAAAAGAGTTTTAAATTTTTCTATCATTTCATAAAAATCCTTTTAATCTGGCAATTTAAAACTGTTTAAGTTTAACTTTGCACCTATTTTATGAGCGCATGCGTATCCACTAAAAGCAACGGCATTTAGGCCTTGGCCAGGGAAACATGAATCCCCTACACAATAAAGGTTTTGAATTTTTGTAGTGTTGAAAGGCATTGGCAAAAGTCCAAGCAACTTTTTACTGGGAATTGGCCCATAACTACCTTCAAATCTTCCAAGAAACTTTTTATGAGTTTTGGGAGTACCAATTTCTTTGTGGTCAATATTTTGTTCAAGATTAGGAAGAATAGTTGATATTTTTTCAACAAGGAAAGAAAAATATTTATCTTTCTTTTGCAAATATTCTTTCCTTGTTAGGCCTTCCCATTCACTAATCGATGAAGGAGTAAATGCATGCACGATATGTTTACCTTCAGGAGCCAAAGACGAGTCAAGCAAAGTAGGTATAGAAACAAAAATAACTCCCTTTTCGCTTTCTAATTCATCCCAATTTTTAACTATTATATGATGACAATTAAAATTGTCGGGTATTAGATTTTTTTCTACTCCAAGGTGAATCGAAACAAAAGAAGGTGAGGGTTTATAAGTTTCTGACCACTTATATTCACTTTTTGGCACGTTTTCACTTGAAATTAATCCTTTAGTATTATCTTTCAATCCAAATGTATCCCATCTAGTAGAGTTGGATACAATAATATTTGAATATATCTCTTCTCCATTTGAGAGCTTAACTCCTACCGCCTTCTCATCCTTTAAGAGGATTTCAGTCACGTTGGCTTTATATCTTACTTTTCCTCCTAATTTTTCAATACCAGAAACAAACTTCTCTGCTATCGTTCCAACTCCCCCTTTTGGATAATTTATACCCCCAGCATGCCTATCTGTAAATACCATCCCTGCATTAATCATAGGGGTTTTTAGAGCTGGCATTACAGACCAACAAAAACATTCGATATCGATAAATTTTAAAAGTTCAGGATCTTTTATAAACTTTCTCGCAACATCTCCTGCATTTGCAGGTAACCATCTAGCTAACCCTAAACAGGATAATGGGGATTTAAAGAAGACTTTAAAAAGATAACTTGGATCCTCTATTGATAAAAGAGGCATTGAATCTAAACATTTAAATACACTGGCACAAGTATCATAGAATTTCTTGATACCTTTTTTTTCATTGGGGAAACTAGCTGATAATTTGCTTATAAATTGCTCATAATTTTTATCTACTGAAATATTAAAGTTATGTGGTAAGTGATATTCCAGTTGAACAGGATCCGGAATAGTTTCGCATTTTTCGTTTACATCCTTTAATGCACGAGTTAATAAATTGGTATAACCTTTTTCTCCAAATCCAAAAATCATTGAAGCTCCTACATCAAAGGTATAGCCTTTTCTTTTAAAAGAGCCTCCACTCCCTCCTGGAATAATATATTTTTCAAGAACTAATACTTGAGCTCCTTTCGCTGCCAATTGTGAAGCAGTTACTAACCCTCCTATTCCTGAGCCAATAATAATTGCATCGAAGTTTTCCTTATTTAATTCCATTTTTTGATCCTTGATAATTTATCTTAGTAAATTTTGCTGAGTAAGTGGTCTTTATCAAAACAAGAATCTAGTTTATTTTTAAAGTCATTCAAGGCTTCTGTAGATCTTTCTTGATAAGCTTTGTACCTTAATCTTTTATCTTTTATTCTTTTAGTTAGTTCTGGAACTAAACCAAATGAAGCAGGCATTGGTTGGAATTTATTCTTTTTCTGATTAGATAATATTTGATTTTTGTTACTAATAAAATTCATTAGAGAACCAATCATTGATTCATCAGGAAAACTTACTGGTTTTTTACCCTTAGCTAATAAGGATGCATTTATTCCTGCAAGCAAGCCTCCTGCAGCTGCTGCTGCATAACCTTCCGTCCCAGTTATTTGACCCGCTGCAAAAAGGTTTTCTCTTTTCATAAATTGCAATGTTGGTAAAAGTAATTTTGGAGATTCTAAAAAAGTATTTCTATGCATTACTCCAAAACGTACAAACTCGGCCTTTTCTAAACCAGGAATCATCCTAAATATTCTTTTTTGCTCAGACCATTTGAGGTTAGTTTGAAAACCTACCATATTTAGTAATTTCCCTTCTAAATCTTCTTTCCTTAATTGGACAACTGCATGAGGTCGCTTTTTTAACCTATTTTCCCTATCAAATAAATCTCCCCATTTTGGATTCCACAAACCAATAGATTTCAATGGCCCATATCTCATTGTATCAACTCCTCTTCTAGCAATTTCTTCAATTGGTAAGCAAGCCTCAAAGAAATTAGCTGATTCTTTCTCAAAGTCTTTTAAATTAGCTTGTTCTCCTTCTATAAGTTCATTCCTGAAATGGATGTATTTATTTTCATCCATAGGGCAATTTAGATATGCAGGATCTCCTTTGTCGTATCTACTAGCTTTAAATACAATCTCTTGATCAATAGAATCTCCATAAATTATGGGGCTAGCCGCGTCAAAAAAATGACAATCATCGATACCAGTAAAATCTTGGATTTTATAGGATAAATCATCGGCAGTTAATGGCCCAGTTGCAAGGATAGTTATATTTTCTTCACTTGGGATATCTAGTTGTTCAAATCTCTTAATTTCGACTAAAGGATGATTTGATAATTGTTCAGTCAAAGCGTAACTAAATTTAGATCTATCAACCGCCAAAGCACCTCCGGCTGGAACAGCAAATTTATCAGCTGTTTGAACAATCAAAGATTTAAAAAACCTAAGTTCTTTTTGCAATAAACCTGCAGCTCTATCAGGACTTAAAGCTCCAAAACTATTACTACAAACCAATTCTCCAAATTCACTCGTATGATGAGCTGGAGTTGATTTAATAGGTCTCATTTCAACTAACTTAACTGGTACACCAGAATTTGCTAATTGCCAAGCAGCTTCAGATCCTGCAAGACCAGCTCCAATAACTAATACTTCTTTATCTAACAAATTAGATTAATCCTTGCCCAAAAAGTCCCTATTGAATTGCTCTCTTGCTGGTTTTTGTATATTGAATATAACCCAAGCTAAAGCAGCGATAATGGGTGCAAAAACTACGATTGTTCTTAGCATTTTTGAAATCATATTATTAACTAGATTATTTTAACTTTTAACTGTAAATTTAGAGAGAAATTTTAATTTTTTATTTCATAAGTTAAGAATTGTTTTTCTATTGTTCAACTTGAGATAAAAAGTTGTTTTTTTTACCTTAAAAAGGGATAATTTCATATGTACTCGATTTTACAAAATGGGTCGCTAGCTCAGCGGTAGAGCATCCGGCTTTTAACCGGCTGGTCCTGAGTTCGAATCTCAGGCGACCCACATTTACTTATAATTGAGTCCAATATTTAGAATCTTTTTAATTAACTATAAACTTCAACCAATCTAACTTCATTAATAATTTCGTTTGCAGATATTTATTTATATTCTATTTCTATCATAACTATTTACGACATAAGAAATCTTTTATTACTTAAAAAGAAATAATGAAAATAATTATGCATAAAATAAAATCGATAATATAACTACTCAGAATTTAACTAAATCAAAATTTATATAGCTCTAAATTCTTCAGAAATCCCAAATATAAAATTTAAATCAAATCTATCCAAGCATTTAATTTATGAAACTTGAGAAAAATAACTAGTAATTAATTTAAATACAAGCTGTAATTGATTTAAAAATTTGCAAAAACACTCAAAAATGAACCAATTTTGTAGCATCATCTACATTTAGATTAAACAAGGCCGAGTCCAAGCGCGATTTTTCAAAAATACTTTACAAAGCTTCATAATATCTGTTACAATAGTTTACATAATTTACTTCTTATTATTATGACTCCCGAAGCAGAACGTTTTAATGGTTGGGCAGCAATGTTAGGTTTTGTTGCTGCTGTTGGTGCTTATGTAACAACTGGACAAATCATCCCTGGTTGGTTCTAAGCCATACAAGATTTTAAGTAATTACCGTGAGAGCTCCTGAACTACAGGTCTCTCACTCTTTTTTTTTCAATCAAATAAAGAATGTATAAATTGAATTTTATAAACTCAAGATTCATTGAATAAAAAAACCTATTAGGTAGTGGCTAGAAAAACCGTAAAATTAGTAAAAGATTTTCATTCTAGTGATAAGTTAAATTTTTAATAGTTTATTATGATTTGATTTACCAGACTAAAATTACTTAAATCAAGAAAAAAATTATTTTTATTAGAGAATTTAATATATTCTTCAAAAGTATTTATTTAGTTGATTTTTTTTCGATAGTATCTAAACATGAAGAACATAGTAAGTGTCCTTTCTTTTTCCAGAATGTTTTAGTTGACCTTTCTATATCTTTGCGACAAATTAAACATTTAAATATGGGTGTCACTAAACCTCCAAAGTTAGTTGTTAATTTAATAATAAATACTTTTATAGTTTCAAGCTTCAACTATTTCTAATTTCCAAAAAAAAAAAAAAAGACCTGCTATATGCAGGTCTTTTAATGTGTGTAAGATTTCTAAATTAAATTTAGATTTAGAAGCTGAATGATGTTTTAACCATAATTCCAGTTTCATCCAAATCTCCTGTTTCACCAGGATCAGCTTCCACAGTATAAATAAGTGGAGTGATTGTCATTCCATCATTTACTGCGTATGAATAATAAATTTCATACATCATCCTATCAGGTATTCCAGTAGCGGTTTCAACCATTCTTCCGGCAGTACCTGCAGCAGCACCTAATTCACCTGGTCCAACTTCACCGTTGATTCCCACGAAGTAAGCTTCTGTTTCGTCAACAGTTGCAGCTGCATTATCAAGATCACCGATTTCATAACCAGCACTGATGTTTAAACCGTTATCAAATGAATAATAACCATTAAATGCCATGTATGTATCGTTGTCGTTACCATCTTCGATGTTTGCGTAAGTGATAGAAGCACCGTAGCTATCGCTAATGTATGCAGCGTTTAACGCATAAGAATCGTCAGTTTCATCAGTAGCTATACCAGTTTCACTGAATTGAGCACCAAATGCTGTTGTGAATCCGTTATCGAAGTCATATGCAGCACCGATAGATAATCCACCACCTGTGATTCCAGCAGTTACGTTACCGCAATCATCAAGTGTGTTAGATGGTCCGCCATATACACAAGCTGTAGTAAATAGCATACTTCCATCTGTATTGTCACCAACGAAAGCAGTTGCGCCACCTAGAGGGAAAGTATATGAAATACCATCAACAGTTAGGATGTCGCTAGCAGTTATTTCATTAGCTGCGTCAGTAGTAGCAGGGCCATTAAGGTCGAATTCACCTAGTGAGCCGTTACCATTACCAGCGTCAAGAGAGATATCAAGTGAATCTTCCCCAGTGAAACTTGTGTTCAAGTCAATCTGGAAACCGTAAGTAGCCTGAAGATCTTCATCTCCATCAGTAATTGTAGTTGTTGTACCTCTTCCATCAACAGCACCGATCGCGAAATCTACTGAGAAGGAAGCAGTTGTTGTTTCTGAGAAGCCTCCGTCATAACTATCTGTATCAGCTAGTCCTTCTCCACCTGCTAGAAGCAGACTTTTATTTGGTTGATCACTATCAAAAGAGTTAGCTAATTCAATGTTTTCTACGTCAGAGTAGTTTGCAATTTCATTGAGGTTAATCTCAGTAGCATTTGCAGCAATAGGTGAAATTAATCCTAAAGCAGCTGGAGCTACCAACAAACGTTGGAAAAGCTTCATAAAGTGTCCTCACACAATTTTGTAATTTTAAGATAATTTAAATAATGATTAATGACAAGCCACGGTAGACAAAAAAAAAGTTGTCTAAATAAAAAAAGACCTGCTACATGCAGGTCTTTTAATGTGTGTAAGATTTCTAAATTAAATTTAGATTTAGAAGCTGAATGATGTTTTAACCATAATTCCAGTTTCATCCAAATCTCCTGTTTCACCAGGATCAGCTTCCACAGTATAAATAAGTGGAGTGATTGTCATTCCATCATTTACTGCGTATGAATAATAAATTTCATACATCATCCTATCAGGTATTCCAGTAGCGGTTTCAACCATTCTTCCGGCAGTACCTGCAGCAGCACCTAATTCACCTGGTCCAACTTCACCGTTGATTCCCACGAAGTAAGCTTCTGTTTCGTCAACAGTTGCAGCTGCATTATCAAGATCACCGATTTCATAACCAGCACTGATGTTTAAACCGTTATCAAATGAATAATAACCATTAAATGCCATGTATGTATCGTTGTCGTTACCATCTTCGATGTTTGCGTAAGTGATAGAAGCACCGTAGCTATCGCTAATGTATGCAGCGTTTAACGCATAAGAATCGTCAGTTTCATCAGTAGCTATACCAGTTTCACTGAATTGAGCACCAAATGCTGTTGTGAATCCGTTATCGAAGTCATATGCAGCACCGATAGATAATCCACCACCTGTGATTCCAGCAGTTACGTTACCGCAATCATCAAGTGTGTTAGATGGTCCGCCATATACACAAGCTGTAGTAAATAGCATACTTCCATCTGTATTGTCACCAACGAAAGCAGTTGCGCCACCTAGAGGGAAAGTATATGAAATACCATCAACAGTTAGGATGTCGCTAGCAGTTATTTCATTAGCTGCGTCAGTAGTAGCAGGGCCATTAAGGTCGAATTCACCTAGTGAGCCGTTACCATTACCAGCGTCAAGAGAGATATCAAGTGAATCTTCCCCAGTGAAACTTGTGTTCAAGTCAATCTGGAAACCGTAAGTAGCCTGAAGATCTTCATCTCCATCAGTAATTGTAGTTGTTGTACCTCTTCCATCAACAGCACCGATCGCGAAATCTACTGAGAAGGAAGCAGTTGTTGTTTCTGAGAAACTACCAGCTTCAAAGTTGTTTAGTCTTGCTTCTAAACCGTCTACACGGCTATTTGTAATAGCAAGTTGTTCTGCAGGTGTGAAGTCACTGATTGTAACTTCATTTGCTGTAGCTGCTACAGGAGCTAAAAGTCCTAATGTTGCAGGAGCTACAAGCAAGCTTTTAAAAAGCTTCATAAATTTCCTCACACGAAATTTAAAGTACACCTTAAGATAGTGTATTAACCCATACGAAATCAAGTAGCAACCGCTACATTTTTAAAAAATATGTGACAGTTTGTTGACCTATACAATATTTTTTTAATAGTCAAAAAATTTTAATTAATTTGAAATTTCTATCTGTAATTTTATATATATGTATTCTTAGTTTGTTATTTCTAGCTTTGAAGATGAAAAAACCTATTCTAACTTTTTAGAAATTTTGAAAATCACCTCTTTAGTTTTATATTTTTTTTGTTGTTACCGTTTAAGGCGTCTACATACCAACCGGAAGCTAATCTTGTATCTATTTCTTCGTAGCTTTCATTTTTTTTTAATTTGCTTAAAGATTTCTTTTTATAATCCATAATTTAAATTAATAATCAAAATATAGCATTAAGAAAAATGCAGAGCATTAAATAAACATACTATCAAAACATAAATATCTATATATTTAAGTATCAAAAATAAAATATGTATTTTCGAAATCTTTAGAAAAAAGAAAAAAATACTTTGATTTACCTCAACAAAAAAAATAATTAGTTATATTTTTTAAAAATAAACCTGAGGAGCACAAGGTAAAATGACTCAAATAAGTCTTATTGTCAATTCCATGCCACGAGATTTGACAGAATTTGCATTTTTTTTAGCAGTTGGATTTACAGCAGGATCAATGGGTTTAATCTGATTAAGTTTAAATCGGTTTGATAAATTATTAGTTAATAAAACTAGTAAGTAGACCAATTAAGGTATGAAATATGGAGATAGATGTAGAGTTATAGAACTCAAGGGAGATTTCCTAAGAAAAATTGATAATACAACTTCAAATATGGATTTACAAATAGAAAAAAGTTTAGTAAATGAAGGGGATCCTAACATCAGAATTTCTAAGCAAGCTTGGATAAAAGAAGCTTCTTTTTGTAAATTATTTTTTGATATCGGTCAAAAAGTAAACGAACTTTGTAAATGGAATTTTGATATTAAAGGTATAGAACCTATCCAATATGGAATATATAGTGACGGAGGAAAATATGATTGGCATGTAGACCAAGGCGCAAAAATGTTTCTTAAAGGAGGTTCGGTAAGAAAAATCAGCATGACTTTATTCATTAATAATCCTGATGAGTATGAAGGAGGCGAATTTGATCTGGAATTATTCCCCCCAGAGAAAGAACCTAGATATGAAACTTTTAAATTGAAAAAAGGTTCTGCAATCTTTTTTCAGTCTGATGTTTGGCATAGAGTTAGACCTGTTAGTTCGGGAGTAAGGAAATCATTAGTAGCTTGGTACTCTGGACCTCCTTTCAGATAAAGTTATTGAATTTAAAAAATTATATTTCTATTGAATGAGAAGAAAGTTTTTATGAAAAAGATTAACAAATAAAGAATATACATTTTAGAAGTCATATTCAATAACTATTTTTAGCAAGAGTGATTTTAAAGCACCATATTTATTCACGAAAATCAGTTTAAAAATTAGTGAGAGATTAGTGAGAGAAAGCATATTTATGCATAAATAATATTTTTTACAAAAAATTTTGCTATTTACTCTTTTATAGATGTCTGTTATGAACTAAGATCTTATGAGCGGGGCGTGGCGCAGCTTGGTAGCGCGGGTGCTTTGGGAGCACTAGGTCGCAGGTTTGAATCCTGTCGCCCCGACTCTT
Source organism: Prochlorococcus sp. MIT 1304 (assembly GCF_047305015.1). Taxonomy (NCBI): domain Bacteria; kingdom Bacillati; phylum Cyanobacteriota; class Cyanophyceae; order Synechococcales; family Prochlorococcaceae; genus Prochlorococcus; species Prochlorococcus sp. MIT 1304. The sequence continues at coordinate 1,544,830 of NZ_CP138974.1, forward strand.
AAAAACCAAGTCATACTAGCGAGTCTCCCAACTCGCTTTTTTATTATTTGTTGTCTCACATTAAGAAAATGTAGCTAAAGGGGTAGCTAGGATACAGTTGTTGCGGTCGTCACTTACTTATCTAGTGCCTTTTATTGACAATTCCATCAATTAGGTTGTTCCCCAAAAATTTTAGAACACTTATTAATCAATAAGTGCGACCCATGAAAAGGCTGCTCCAATACCGATTAAAATTCCCGAAACCAAATTTTTATTCTTTAAAATTTTTCCAATATGCTCTGATAAGTATAGGACTATTAAGAGCAAAGATCCTTGCCCTATAAATATTCCTAAAAAGTAACTTAATAGAGGACTTTGCTCAGCACCAACAATTGCACCTCCTATCAAGTAACCATGCAAAGAGATCATGGGTAAAAGTAATGAGCTAGGTAAATAGCCCAAAATTATCAAACTTTCTAAAACTAAGCTTAAAGATACTAATGCTTCTGCGTAGGGAATCATAAATTCTGGCAATGACAAAATTTGCGCAATAGCACTTCCAATTAAACCAAAACCTAATAAAGGTAATATCCATTTTTTTGGGAATCTCAATCCAATAAGACTTATTGCCAAAATAAAAAGGAGATGGTCTGGACCTAATAAGGGATGACCAATACCACTGATAAATCCCTGCCAGGAAGTTAATGTGGAACTCTCACCCATACCAAATGGATGATGAGCAAATACTGGATTATAGATACTAATAAAAAACAAATATACAGGGAAGATTATTAAAGAGACTTTTAAGTTCTTATGAAAAAAATTTTTAGAATTCATTTTTCTATTTAAATTAATGATCTTTGCATGGTGAACATTCTTCACAATCTGTACATTCGCAAGGACAAACACAACCACAACCTGGACAAACTTCTTTCTCGTTTAAAATCAAAGTATCTGTTACTAAATGTTTTGTAAAAGTAATAACCATAATTTGGAAAATTTATTTCTAAATATAAACAATATATGACTAAAAATCATTGCTAGTAAATATTTTTATACATTTTATAAAATTAAATTAAAAAACGATTATCATTTTTATTTAATTAAGAAATATATTATTTAACAAAATTTTAAAATGATAATCATGTTCATGAATATTATTTAGCAAAACAATAACAAACCTTTTAAATAATATTTTGATAATGAAAATCATATTCATGATTATTATTTAAAAAGATAACTTCACTCAGCTTCTATTTCAATAATTCTTTTACCTTCCAAAGCATTAATTCTTTCTTCTTGGAATTCAATAGCGACTATCAATTATTTTTTGGGGTGATAACTACAAGAAGGCACTCGGGTGTAAAAGGGGTAGCTAGAGGGGTAGCTAAGTGACGATCTCATGCGAATTCATGCGATCGCAAGGCATAAATTTGAGACTCAGAAACGTTCCAACACAACAGAAAAGCCTAGTTATAATCTATATTCTTATATTTTTCTCAAAGTTACATACAAGTGCTTTGGGAGCACTAGGTCGCAGGTTCGAATCCTGTCGCCCCGATCAGTTATAGCAGTAAGTCTCAGCTAATACTATATTTCCCTCAAAAATACCTTCCCTCAAAATTCCCTCAAATGGGCTATTGGTATTACTAGCTTTGTAAAGTTTCCTCAAATCTTGCAGTTGTTTTCTCAATAATGAAATTTGTAAAAATTGAAGAAAAAGGAGAAAAATTAGACGCGCTTGTTTTTTTGAAGAATCAAATATTGAGGAAGGCGAAAAAGTTAGAAATAAAATAACTTCATATCTATATTCCAGATATTAAAAAAATTTTTCCTTTAACTTTACTTAACCATAGGTGAATATTATTTATTAAATAGAAATTGTGGGGATGTTTAAATACAAGGAATTCATTGCTCAAATCAAATATAAAGAAGTAATATCTTCACCTGTATATTTTATTCCTGTTTTGCTTCTATCCATAATGATTATTATTGAAGGTTTTCACATCTTTAATCACAAACAAAATTGCAAAACTAAAGCTGAGTGGATGGAACAATCAGGAATGACTTATGACAGGGAATCAGAAGTTAATTAATAAAATCTAAAATAAAATTTATTCACAGCAACGTTTTCTATTTGAGGAATAATCTGTCAAAGAAGTTATCCATTCCTTGATCAAAAAGAGAGATTCTTTATTTAGGCTGTAGTACACCCATCTACCTTCTTGTCTGTCTGAGATAAGACCAGCTTCCTTCAAAATTTTTATGTGATATGAAATTCTTGATTGAGATAACTTAGTTAATTTCATAATATCGCAAACACAAACTTCTCCCTCCATCATTAGGTCTATTATTTCTAGCCTAAAAGGATCAGAAAATGAAACCATCAACTCAGATATATCTTCTTTTTTTACTTTGCTAATATTTTTTAACAATTTTAAAGTAATTAAATTTCCCTAAATATAGCTTAAATAAAAAAGATTTCATTAATCAAAACAACTTGATACATCAAAATATTTTGATCTATAATTAATATAGAAAATTTCAACAGTGATGAAAATTGGAATTAATGGTTTTGGAAGAATTGGCAGATTAGTTTTCAGAGCATTATGGGATAGAGCTGATATAGAAATAACTCATATAAATGAGATAGCAGGAGATTCGAATGCTGCTGCGCATTTACTCGAATTCGATTCAGTCCATGGTAGATGGGTGAAAGATATAAAGGTAAAAGAAGAAGAAATAATAATTGATGGAAAGAAATTAACCTACACATCTTTTAAAAATTACCTTGATATTCCTTGGGAAAAATCTTCTGTAGATATTATTTTGGAATGTACAGGAAAGAATAAAAAGCCAGACAAACTAAATCCCTATTTTGATACTCTTGGGATGAAAAGAGTAATAGTAGCTTGTCCAGTCAAAGGAATTGTTGCAGAAGCTGAATCACTGAATATTGTTTACGGTATAAATCAAAGTCTTTATGACCCTACCAAACATAAATTAGTAACTGCAGCATCCTGCACTACAAATTGTTTAGCTCCGATAGTAAAGGTAATTAATGAAAATTTTTCTATTAAACACGGTGCTATTACAACTATTCACGATGTAACGAACACTCAAGTTCCTGTAGATTTTTATAAAAGTGATCTGAGGAGAGCAAGAGGATGTATGCAAAGTTTAATACCTACTACCACTGGATCTGCTAAAGCTATCGCTGAGATCTTTCCAGAATTAAAAGGAAAATTAAATGGACATGCAGTAAGAGTTCCTCTACTTAATGGTTCTTTAACAGATGCAGTTTTTGAATTAAATAAAGAAGTGACAACTGAACAAGTGAATATGGCACTAAAGGAAGCTTCAGAAACTTATTTAAAAGGAATTCTTGGCTACGAAGAAAGACCTTTAGTTTCTGCAGATTATGTAAATGACTCTAGAAGTTCAATAGTTGATAGTTTATCAACGATGGTTGTTAATTCAAATTTATTAAAGATATACGCTTGGTATGACAACGAGTGGGGTTACAGCTGCAGACTTGCAGATCTTACTGAATATGTAATCAAAAAAGAGATTTAATTTATGTCTTTATGAAGTTATCTAATATTCAACAATATAGTGTTGTAACAGCAAACTATTGGGCGTTCACGCTTACTGACGGCGCATTAAGATTATTAGTTGTTGGTCACTTTCATGAGCTAGGTTACACAACTCTACAAATTGCTTTACTTTTCCTTTTTTATGAGTTTTTTGGAATAATTACTAATCTTTATGGTGGCTGGATAGGAGCAAGATATGGATTAAGGCTTACTTTATGGATTGGGACTATCCTTCAAATCATTGCCCTTTTCATGCTTATTCCAGTTAAGGAGGATTGGCCGGTAATTTTTAGTGTCGCATACGTTATGGTTGCTCAAGCAGTTAGTGGAATAGCAAAAGATTTAAACAAAATGAGTGCTAAAAGTGCTGTTAAGACAGTTGTCCCAGAGACAAATGATGGCAATGATACTGGCCAAAAACAACTTTTTAAATGGGTTGCTATTTTAACTGGATCTAAAAATGCTCTTAAGGGAGTTGGTTTTTTCTTGGGTGGACTTTTATATAAGTTATTTGGATTCAATAATGCTGTAGGAATTATGGGTTTTGGACTCTGCTTAGCCTTTTTATTGACATTAATTTTACCTGGAGAAATTGGCAAGATGAAAACCAAACCAGCTTTTAATGATCTTTTTTCAAAATCAAATGCCATAAATATTCTTTCTGCAGCAAGATTCTTTCTTTTTGGAGCAAGAGATGTTTGGTTTGTTGTAGCTCTTCCAGTATTCCTAGATATGGCATTTGGTTGGGACTACATGGAAATAGGATTATTTCTTGGGGCCTGGGTAATAGGTTATGGAATTGTTCAGGCTTCTGCTCCAGCAATTAGAAAGATATGGGGCCAGAAAGAAAGTCCAGATCGTAAAGCTATCCAATTTTGGAGTGCCGTATTAATGGTAATACCATCTTTGATAGGAGTCGCATTATGGAGAGAAAGTTCTCCATCAATAGCAATAATTTTAGGACTTACTATTTTTGGATTTGTTTTTGCAATGAATTCCTCTACACATTCTTATATGATTTTGGCATACTCTGATAATGAAAAAGTCAGTTTAAATGTTGGCTTCTATTACATGGCAAATGCTGCTGGAAGACTAGTTGGAACATTACTATCTGGCTTACTATTTATGATTGGGAGAAATCCGAGTATTGGTCTTCAATATTGTCTTTATTTTTCATCACTTTTAATATTCTTATCTTGGATTTCGAGTCTTAAATTACCATCAATCAAACAAAGCTTATCAGCTCCATAAAGACTAATTTTTAGGAATTAGAATATTTTAATGGCAAAAATATCCTTAATTGAACTTGCAAAAACTTTCCTAAAAATTGGTATTTTAAGTTTTGGAGGACCCTATGCTCATATTTCCTTATTCGAAGATGAACTTATAAATAATAAAAAATTGATCTCAACCCAATCTTTTGAAAAAGGTATTGGTTTATGTCAATTGCTTCCAGGGCCAATATCCACTCAATTAGCAATATATCTAGGTCTTAAAATTAATGGTTATCTCGGTGGATTGATATCCGGTATATGTTTCATTATCCCAGGATTCGTTTCAGTATTAGTTCTTAGCTTTTTTTGGCAAATTTATTCTGGATCAAAATTTCTAAATGATTTAATTTATTTTAATCCTCCTATTATTGCAGGAATAATTTTTTCATTTTCATTAGTTCTTTTAAAAAAAAGATTAAGGTTAGATCGGGTATTATTCTCTAGCTCAATCTTATTTCTACTTATATTTGCAAAATATAATAGTATTCAATTTCCCCTCATAACAATTCTTACTATTGCAGGTTTGATAAATATTTTCTTACAGAAATGGAAAAATATTTTTTATAGCTTGGTTCCTTTATCTATATTTTCAACAACCTCATTCTTAACTAGCTCAATCTTTTTGGATATTGCCAAGTTTTATAATTTTTTAAAGCTCTCTACAAACTCAAAGTTTTTAATAGATTATCTTAATCTGTTTTTTTTCTTCTTTAAATCTGGACTTTTTATTTTTGGAGGGGGATTAGTAATCATTCCTCTAATGAGTGATTATGTTATCTCGCAAGGATGGTTAACAAATAATGAATTTATAGATGGGATAATGATTGGCCAGATAACACCTGGCCCTGTCTTATTAACTACAAGTTTTATTGGATACAAAGCTGGGTTTTCGGTCGGAGGAATACATGAAGCTATAAAGTATTCATTTATATCAACTTTTGCAATTTTTTTACCAAGTTTTTTAATGATTTTTGTTTTTGGAAAAGGCTTCATAAAAAACAGAATTAAATCGATTAATTACTTTATCGAAGGAGTAATCAATACAATTCCTGGAGCAGTTATTTTCTCTGGCTTTAATTTAATTGAAGATAGTTTTTCATCAAAATTCTTTTTAATTAGCTCTATTTTTATAGTTTTAATCTCCACACTATTATCTTTTTTTAAAATAGTTCCAACATACATACTTATTCTTTTTTCTTTAATATTAGGTTTATCAAAATATTTGTTTGCATAAAAAAAGGAGGAAATAAATTCCCCCTTTTAAATATTTGTCTTACGGTTTATTTACCGATTCTTTTTACAGCAGCTCTTGATTTCTCAAGAATATCGCCTTTCAAAGGAACAAATCCAAGTGATGGAGCTTTATCTTGATACTCATCACTTAATAATGTATTAAAGGCTTGTTTGATAGCTTTAGTGTTTCTACCATTACCTTCTTCATAGGCAAGTATCCATGTCAATGAAGCTATAGGATATGCTCCTTTTGCTGTTGGATTAGGATTTTTACCAGCGAGATTTTCATCTAAAGTAATACCATTGAGAGCTTTAGCTCCTGCCTCAACTGTAGGCTTTACATATTCTCCAGAAAGGTTCTGAAGTGCAGCAGCTTTCACATTACCTTTAATATATGACTGATTTACATAACCAATTGCGCCTGGAGTGTTTTGAATTACACCTGCAACACCAGAATTACCTTTTGCTCCAACGCCTGCTGGCCACTTAACAGACTTACCAGTGCCTAATGTCCAGGTTTTTGAAAAAGCTTCCATAGAGTTAGTAAAAGCTTTGGTTGTGCCTGATCCGTCAGAACGATGTGCCCAAGTTAATTTACCAGGTTTACAGCCTAATTCTTTCCAGTTTTTAACCATACCCATAGCAACTTGTACTGCTTTCTCTTGGGAAAGTTTCAAATCACAATCATAGTTATAACCAAAAGCAATAGTTCCTCCAACCATAGGAATCTGTACTAATCCTCTTGTTACCTTTGCTATATCTTTATCCTTCATAGGATCATCAGAAGCACCAAAGTTTACTGTCTGATCAATAAAAGCTTTTCTTCCAGAGCCTGAACCAACAGCTTGATAGTTTACTCTTGGTCCACCTGAAGAGGCTAAATCTTTGAACCAACGAGTGTAAATTTTGGCAGGGAATGATGCCCCAGCACCACTTAATCTTGTTCTAGCAGAAACACTTATGCCAGGAACACTTGTACCAGCAGCAATGGCTACTGCAGAAGTGAAAACCAAAGCTTTCTTAGCAATGTTCATGGATGTCATGATTAAATTAAAGACTCCATATATATAGCACTGAATTCAAACACAAATACTCCTAAATTAAAAGTTTATTTTTTAATTAATTAGTTCTTAACCTCACCTTAAACTAAATATTAGATTGGCTTACTTTCATTTGGTTTTAAAAAAATTTGATTATAAATTCATATAAATTTTGAACTTTTATTAATAAAAATTTTAAAATTTGCAGACAATTTTTCTTTTAGTTTAAGAGATGTTTAAGGTCTCTTTAAATTTCCTTTTTGACTTTATTTCTTACCCGTTTCTTAACCTAAATTCGTTCATATGTAGATGGATTATTATCCATTTCTACGTGTTTGAGGAACATGAAACTTTTTCAAAAATTAATTGCTGCTCCTGCAATCATTTCACTTGTTTCAGGATTTGCAGTAAATGCTGCTGAGATCAATACATCTGATCTTAGTGATTATTCTAGTACTAACAATTTAGTATCTTTAGACAACTTTAAATCAGAAACTTTAGTCCCTGGAGATTGGGCTTACGATTCATTAAAGGATCTTACAAATAGTTCAAAATTCAATGGAAACTCAGTTACTCGTTTAGAAGCTGCCGCTGAATTAAACAACTTAATTGCAGGCAGTGAAGGCTTAATGAACGGAGCTGCGATTGATAGACTTAGTGATGAGCTTGGTTCTGAGTTGGCAATTATGAAAGGAAGAGTGGATGGCCTCGAATCTCGTGTAAATACAATCGAAGCTGGAAGTTTTTCTGAGACATCTACTATTTCATTCAAAGCTCGGATGGCAATCGGTGCTGTTGATGGTAAAGGTGTAACAGCCACAGTTACTGATGGTGACGAAGCTGTTAATTTCCAATACACTTTTGATTCTGCAATAAAAACTAGTTTTACTGGTGATGATTCATTAACAGTAAAAATTGATTCTGGTAATGGAACAAGTGGTAATCCAGTCGATGAATTCGACCTTAACAATACAGACGACTTTCTTAAAGTCGACGGTGTTGCATACAAATTTCCTTTGGGAGATAACTTGACTGCTCTCGTTTCTGACGGGTATGACGGTAGTAAAATATTCACAACAGCATGTGCTTATGGTGGTCCATCCAACACTCTTGATGATTGTGGTAATGTAAACGCAAATATCGATAATGCTGGTGCTTCTGCAATGGCTGAATATGATTTCGGTAATGGCTTTACTGCTGCTGTAGGTTATGCAGGTAATGAAGAAGGTCTTATGACTACAGCTAAAAATGACGCTTACGGTGCTAACTTAGCTTATATTGCTGATAACTACGGCGTTTCTTTAACTTACGGAATGCAAGAGGATGGTGCTAGTAACGAAACATATACAGCATTAAACGGTTTCTATTCATTTGATAACGGTTTAAACATCAGTGCTGGTTATGAAGTCGGAGATCTCGATGTTGCTGACGCAAATGTGGACGAAACATTAGCGTACTTCGTCGGAATTAACGGTGATGTAGGTCCAGGTGAACTTGGTGCTGCTGTAGGTACTAATGGATCTATGACTGAATCTGCTGGTTCTATAACTGAAGAGATGATGTATGAAGTATATTATGACTACCCATTAAATGATGGTATGACTATTACTCCTCTTGTTTTCGTCAAGGAGTCATCAACAGCTGGCACTCCAGATCAAACTGGTGTAATGGTTAAAACAACATTTAAATTCTAAATTAAAGTTTAATTTAGAAATCTTACACACATTAAAAAGACCTGCTAAATACAGGTCTTTTTTTTTACCTTTAAGAATTTAAATTTTTATTATATATCGGTATTAATACACGGAAAGATGGTTTCAACAATCGCTCCACCATCTTTATGATTAAAAGCCTTTATAAACCCTTTATTGTTATTGATTATTTTTTTTGTTATTGAAAGACCTAAACCACTACCACTTTTCTTAAATTTAGTCCTTGATGGATCCCCACGATAAAAACGAGAAAAAATATCATTATATTCATTTTCTTCTAATCCAATACCTTTATCCCTCACTCTTATAACAACAGAGCTGTCTCTCTTAAAAATTTCAATTTGTATTTCCTCATTTGTTGGGGAGTAACGTATAGAGTTATCCAAAATATTTATAAATGCTCTCTTTAAATTTTCAATATCACCAGAAATATAATATTTTGTTGGTATAAATAAATTTATTTTTATATTTTTTTTATCTGCAAGCGGTTTTAAGGTTTGCCAAGATTCCATTACCAAATCTGAAATAGATATTTTTTTATTTTTATTAAAAGATTCGCTACTTTCTAACTTGGAAAGCTCTAAAGTCTCTTCGGCCATTTTTCGCAATCTTTTTGACTCTTTCTTAAGCCTTTTAACAAGATACCTATCCTTTTTTGATACTACTGCTTCCAGTCTTTCCCCAATTAAAATAAGAGATGTAAGAGGGGTTTTCAATTCATGAGATACATCATTAATTAATTGATTTTGTCGTTTTTTTATGGATTCAATTGATAATTTACTTTCCAACAATATTAAATAATTCTTTTTACTTCCTCTAACAATATTTGCCCAAATAGGTTCTCCTGCGATGGTGAAATCAATGCTGACTGGAAAATCTTTTTTTCTTGAGTAAAGAATTTTATTTCTCAGTAATTCAAGCTCATTAATATCATTAATTGCTTTTCCAATGACATCTTTATATTTAATAAACCTAATAAGAGATAAAGCCTTTTTATTAATAAATTTTATTGTTAGGTCTGATGATAAGATTATCCATCCTTGTGATGAATAATCCAACCAAGACAACATTTCTTGAGGTCTAATTTTGTCAAATGGGAAATCAATAGTTCTTTTATACTTATTTTTATCAACTTCAAATTTTTTTTCTTTTGATTGAGAAAAATGCTTGACTTTTATTTTCCACTTCTGATGTAAAAACAATAATACTTCTTGTAGAGTTTTCATTTTCATCCAAACTTATATCCAAAACCTCTTACAGTTTTAAGAAACTTTGGAGCTGAGGGATCTTCTTCTAGTTTCTCTCTGAGCCACCTAACATGAACATCTACAGTTTTAGTATCACCAATAAAGTCAATTTCCCAAATTTTTTCCAGAATTAAATCTCTTGACCATACCCTTTTTGGATTTTTCATAAATAACTCTAATAATTTAAATTCTTTTGGAGATAATGTTATTTCTTTATCAAAAGAAGTTACCCTACATTCTTCCAGAAACATTTTTATGTGATTAAACTCGATTACAGTGTGTGATTTTTCTATATTTTTTTTATTACGTTTAGATCTTCTTATTAAGGCTCTAGATCTAGCAATTAATTCATTTAAACCAAAAGGTTTTGTTAAATAATCATCTGCACCAACCTCTAATCCAAGAACCCTGTCTGATTCATTATCTTTAGCACTCAAAATTAGTATGGGTGTATAGTCTTCATCATTTCTTATTTTTCTACATAACTCTAATCCATTTAGTCCTGGCAACATTAAATCTAGAATTATTAGGTCAACATCTTTTTTAATATCATTATTAATAAAATCTAAGGCACTTAAACCGTCTTTGAAACTTGATACTCTAAAACCTTCGCTGCTCAAGGTTTCACTGACTGTAAGCCTAATACTCTTATCATCCTCTACAAGAAGAATTCTTGAGTCTTGCAAACTTTTATGATCTTTAATAGCCATTGAAAGTTCCAACAATTTTATTTTATATAATCAAAATTATTTGATCTAATTATTTCATAATTAATTTACATTGAATTATTATTTTTTTCATTTAATCTTATTTTCTTTTTAATTTTCCCTTAAACCCTTTTATCTATATTTAGATTGTCTCTTTAATCTTCCTCACACAAAATATTAAAGAGACAAATTTATTGAATTTAATAATAGATATTAAAACTAATATCCCATCGAAGCGTAATAATAATCGTCATCTTCATCTATATTTGTCACTACCCATTCTGGCGGAAAGTCACCAATTTTTACATATTGATAAAGCTTATCAACATCTGGATCGTAATAAGTATCGTTGATTTTTGGATCTTTGACTACTTTGCTTGGATGCATAATAAAAAATATTTCTACTCTTTTTTTATAGATTATTTAGTTTAAAGCAGCTTTAAATATCATTTAAATATTTTCATTTGATCTAGTTAACCTAAGACTAATTTAACTTGTAGTTAGTCTTGATTGTTTTAATTACCGATTTTTTCGGATCTTTATTTGGATAACAATTAACAATTCTATATTTCCCACCTTTTCTATCTGTCTCAACGAGAGTAAATTGAACAAATTTTTCTTTTTCAGCACTTGAAAAATCTTTGACTTCTATTTTGATGATTTCTTCATTTTCACTTTCAATTATTCTGGATTTACCTCCACAAAGACGAACAGCAGTTTCTTTAGTTACATAAAACAATTTTTTTTCATCAGTAATGGATGATTTATCTTTCTTAATGGAAATTTCATCTTTTGTAATGGATAAATCATCTTGGGTAATGGATAATTCATCTTTTGTACTGCAAGAAGTAATAATAAGGATAAATAAAACTAATAGCTTTTTCATGATTTTTTAAATGATAAATTCACTAATAATTTCTTCTAATTGACTTTTATTTAGTTTAATAAGATAGTTTTGGATTTCCTTTCTAAATAATCTATCTTCAACTCTTTTAGTTTGAAGAATCGAAAGAGTGATGAAGTTAACAAGTTGTTTTTTATCCATACATATTTTCTAAATCCCTATTGTTAAATCATATTTAAATTTTGATTAAGCTAAGAAATAACAACAAATATCTATTTTAGAAATTTAAGCCATTTAAAAAAAATTTATTTTTTACTTAATAACTTCTTAATCCAATTATTTTAAATTAAAATCGTCTTCTATATTTTTATGCCTTGAATATTGAAGACAATCATATAAAAAAAATAATAAATGATTATAAAAAATTCACCTTCTCCCAAAAACTCAAATCAAGCCCAAGAAATAGGGCATATCAAATATTCTTATAAAGAAAGTTTTAAAAGAGAAAATAAATCTTTTTTGGATGATTCGGAATTTATTGAAAATTACAATAACGCCCTTAAATCACCACAATCAAGAAGATTGTATAAAGATACATAAAATGAAGTCTATCCAGACACAATCATGGTCCAAGAAATTTTACCTCTAGATAAAATTTTTATTTAAAATTTTATTAAAAACTACTTTTAAATATTTTTTAAATATATCTTAAATCCGACCTTCTTTTTTTAATGTTAGCTTACTTCAACGTTCATCCAATTTATTTGGACGCATGAAATGAGAATAGGGAACGGGATTCTCATTCACTGTATAAGATCATGAATGAGCTCTCTCAAATAAGAGAAAAAATTACAAGAGCCAAGAGGCTTTATGAAGCCCAAATCTTGGCAACTAAAAATGGAGAAGTTACTCCATATAGAAGATCAGTCTTTGAAGAAAGAATTAGGGAAGCACAAAAAGAAATGAGATCGCAAGACACCAAAAAATAAATTCTTTTGTAAAAATCTATTCTGTATCAGCTACATTCTTGAAGAAATCGCAGTAAGCCATTAATTCTGATTCGGTTTCAATTTTTAGATTTAAATCATTAATTACTTTCTTGGTATCAATTCTGTAGCCATACCAATCTAAACAAACTTCTCTCTGCCTTTGGGTTTCAGAAACCTTTTGAGTACCTATTTTGTTTGAGTTACTAGTACAACTCGCAAGAAAAATAGTTGAGAGAGCTAGTAGTGGGAATAGTAGTCTTTTCATTTGTTAATCACAACAACTTTCCGTTGTTGTTGAAGAAGTCCAAGATGATTCTTCCATTGTTGAAAGGTCAACTCTATGCGTTGCCATCCAGTCACCATTAGCTTCCACAAACTTTTGAACATTTCCTTCTGGAGCTTGATGAATGACAATAACTTTTTGAGGATCTTCCTTACTTACTCCTCTAAAAAGTGGCTTAATGAGAAATTCAGAATGTCTTTTTTCAGCTTCCGCACTGTCAAATATCGCGGCCCATTCATCGAAAGTGCTTTCAATTTTAAAAGTAAAAACTGAGGTTATGGAACAAGACATAATAAAGATATTGTTTGTTTAATTAAAATAAGTCTGTTTAATTAAGGTTTAGTTAATTATCTTTAAATGGAATTAAAACAGATGTTTTTTCAAATTTAAGCCAACCTTTTTTCTAATATTTTTAACATTCTTAAATAAACATTCCTATTGAAAAGAGTAAGTGTCAATGCTATCAATTTAATAAAACTTACAAAAATATGGAGCTAAATACTTTCTTACTTATCTTATTAGTCATTGCAAATTTTACAAATTTATATCTGACTCATTTCAAAAAAAAGAAAAAGTAATAGCTTTTACAATTTAAACAAACATTTTAATTCGCTTAACCTTTTATTAATTTTAAGTTAAAAAAAAGATAAACAAATCAGTATTCAATGGATTTAAATGATTAAATCTTAGTGAATAATAAGCTCTCCTTAAAAAATATTAATGTCAAATATGGAGAGAGCCTAGCTTTAAAATCTATAAACTTAGATATTTACAAAGGTGAATTTGTAGTCCTTCTTGGATCTTCTGGGGCAGGTAAATCAACTTTACTAAGAACAATAAATCAATTGAATCCATTAACTTCAGGAGAGTTAGATTTTTTTGATTTAGGAAAAATAAGAAATAAAAAAGATCTTCAGAATTTAAGAAAAAAAACTGGGATGATATTTCAACAACATCAGTTGATTGAGAGAAATACTGTTTTCCAAAATGTTTTAACTGGTCGACTTGGATTTCATTCACTACTTAGAAGCATTTTACCTCTTCCAAAATTTGATCAAGAACTTGCTCTCGATTGTATAGATAGAGTTAACCTCTTAGACAAAGCGCTTGTAAAAGTAAAAGAATTAAGCGGAGGACAACAACAAAGAGTTGGAATTGCTAGAGCTTTAGCTCAAAATCCTTCGTTGATTTTAGCAGATGAACCAATAGCTAGTCTTGACCCAAAAACTTCCCATCAAGTTTTATCGATGCTTAAAGATATTTGTAAGAAAGATAATATATCCGCATTAACTAGTCTTCACCAAGTTGATTTTGCTAAAGAATATGGAGATAGAATTATTGGCTTAAGTCATGGGAAAATAGTTTTTAATGGTAAATCAGATCAACTTTCAGACGAGATTTTAAAAAATATTTATTCATCTTCAACAATAACAGAAGAAACAAATTTTACCTCAAATGAAGTGGTAATGGTTTAAAACCACTTCATTAAAAAAACTTAAACAAAAAAATGAAACTTAAATCTCTTTTAAGCGTTTTTACTATTTCTATTGTGGCGCTTACTTCGGCATGCTCTACGAAAAATGCTGGACCAAGTGCTGATCCTGATAAGTTAATTGTTGCATTAATTCCTGATGAAAATGCTGCAACCGTTATCCAAGATAATCAAGGTCTAAAAGATTACTTAACTGAAGCCTTTGATAAGGAAATAGAGTTAGTTGTTACTACTGATTATTCTTCAATGATTGAAGCAGCTAGAAATGATAGGTTGGATTTAGCTTACTTTGGACCTTTATCTTATGTTTTAGCTAAAGCAGTAAGTGATATTGAACCTTTTGCAGCAAGGATTAAAGGAGGAACTAAGACTTATAATTCCTGCATAATTGGAAACACTAAAAAAGGTGTTACTAGTTTTGATGATATCAAAGGCACTACTTTTGCTCTTGGAGATCCAGCTTCAACCTCTAGTAGATTATTCCCTGAGTTAACTCTTGCTGAAAATGGACTTACTAAAGGCAAGGATTTTCAAGGAGTTTTTCTAGGATCACATGATGCTGTTGCCTTAGCAGTTCAAAATGGAAATGCTCAAGCAGGAGGAATGGCATGTCCGATTCTTAAATCCCTAAAGAAGAAAGGAGTTATTGACCCTTCTAAAGTAACAACTATTGCTCAATCTTCTCCTATTCCTCAATATCCATGGACAATGCGTTCAACTTTATCTCCTGAATTAAAAGAAAAAATAAGATTTACTTTCTTAGATCTAGATAGTGACAAAGTCCTGAAACCTTTTAACGCTGATGGTTTCGCATCTATAACTGATAGTGATTATGACGGTATTAGAAAAGCAGGCAAACTTCTAGGTCTTGATCTTTCTAAGTTTGTTAAGTAAAAAATCACTTTAAATATACAAATAAAAAAATTATTAAATGGATAAATTCAAAAGAATTTTAGAGGTTGAAAGGAGGACTTGGAAAAAACAATTTTTCAGGGTTCTCATAATTTTGATATTTGTATTTTCTTCTTTAGCAGTTGTAGGTCTTTTCGATTTTGAAAGGATAAGTACAGGCATTCCGGCAGTTTTAAAATTACTGCCGGAAATGTTTCCTCCTGATTTCTCAAGAGCTGGAACTTGGTTTAAACCTTTAATAGACTCTTTGGCAATGAGTATCGCAGGAACTTCGATTTCTGTTTTTTTATCTTTACTTCTATGTTTTTTTGCTGCAAGAAATACAACTATAAATCCAATTGTTTACAACTTAGCAACACTAATTTTAAACGTCACAAGAGCTGTTCCTGAATTAATTTTAGGTATTATTCTAGTTGCAATGATTGGCTTTGGTGCTCTACCTGGGACATTGGCATTAGGTCTTCATTCTGTTGGAATGTTAGGTAAATTTTATGCTGAAGCTATTGAGCTTTGTGACAAGGAACCTATAGAAGCAGCTAGAGCTTCTGGCGCAAGTGATCTACAAGTTATTGTGCATAGCATTCTTCCTCAAGTTTTTCCTGCTATGGCTGATGTTACTTTTTATAGATGGGAATACAACTTTAGAGCTTCAATGGTTGTGGGCGCTGTAGGGGCTGGTGGTATAGGTTTAGAGATCATAAGTGCTTTGAGGATAATGGATTATGCTCAAGTATCAGCTTTATTAATAGTAGTTTTAGTCGTAGTAACTGTATTAGATAGCATGAGTAACTATCTCAGGAAATCAGTATCTGAATAATTCTCATTAAATGAAGAAGGTTGTTATTTCCAATAAAGTTCATACTGAAGTTATTGAGTTATTAGAAAAAAATTTTGAAGTAATTAGTAACCAAAATGATAAACCTCTAACTTATGAAAAATTAAAGTTCTTATGTAAAGATGCACATGGTGTGATGGTATTCATGCCAGATAGAATTGATAAAAACTTTTTAGATAATTCAAAAAATTTAGAGATCATCTCTGGAGCACTAAGAGGATTTGACAATATTGATTTGGAAGAGTGCATAAAAAGAAATATTAAATTTACAATGATCCCAGATTTACTTGCTTCGCCAACAGCAGAGTTAACTTTAGGACTTCTTATTGGTTTATCAAGAAATCTACTAATAGGTGATGAATATGTTAGATCTGAAAAGTTTAAAGGTTGGGAACCAAAATTCTTCTCAAATGGGATTGAAGGGAAAAATGTTTGTCTTCTGGGTATGGGTAAATTAGGGGTTGAAGTAGCTAGGAAGATTAAAGGTTTTAATGTAAAACTTTTTTATTATGATTTACAAAAATTAGATTCAATAGATGAACAACAACTAAACACCAAATATCTGGAATTAAATGATCTTTTTGAGAAGGCTGATTATTTGGTTATTCTTTTACCTTTGAAAAACGATACTTACCATTTTATTAACTTTGAAAATATTTTAAAAATAAAAAAAAATTGTTTAATTATTAATACTTCAAGAGGTTCTGTAGTAGATGAGAGTGCAATTGCACAAGCAATTAATTCTGGGCACATAGGAGGATATGCTTCAGATGTCTTTGAATTTGAAGATTTATCGATAAAAGATCGACCAAAAAAAATTAATCAGGAATTATTAAATTTAAAAGATAAGACTTTTTTTACTCCTCATCTTGGCTCGGCAGTTGATGAAGTTAGACTTTTTATTGAATTAGAAGCTGCTCAAAATATTATCAACTTTTTATATCATTAATAGTTTTATACATTTTTATATAAGAGATATTTTCTTTTTTGAAATAATCACCTTCAGATAAAAAACCGAATTTTTCATAAAACATTTGGGCTTTTTTTCTAGAAAATAAATAAATATAATTTATGTTTTTTAATTCTAAGAAAGAAATTGAATGACAAATTAATTTAGACCCAAATCCTTTTTTTTGATAAGCAGGTTTTGTGGCCATTTTTCTAATTCTTGCTTTATTTTCTCTCATGAAAAGTGAAATTATTGATATTAATTCCTCTTGTTTATATAAACCAAAATGTGTCCCATTTTTATCATCTTCAAGAATACAAAATTCTCTTTTTTTATCTGGCCAAATAGCTTCATGCCTTATATCAATAGTTTGATTAGAATATATTTTTCTAATTGAAATTGGCATTCTTAATTATCTTTTCTTCTTAAATTTATCTTAATCATAAATGTTTAATATCTTGTTAAGACTTGTATTTAGGTGGAATCAGTTTTGAACAATATAAAATTAAAATTCGATAATGACGGATTTATAGTTAATGAGAACCTAATAAATCAAAGTGATTTAGAGGCAATTGAAAAATGGATTAGTGAACTTAACGACTCTAAAGAGGTTAACCATCATTATGAAAAAACAGTTAATGGTAAAGTGCTTTCAAGAACAGAAAACTTTGTAAGCTCGCATACATCTTTTAGGGAATTTCTTTTAAGTTCATCAATAAAAGATTATTTAACTATGCTATTTGATGATGAACCAATATTATTCAAGGAAAAAATAAATTATAAATACCCAGGGGGAGCTGGATATGCACCTCATCAAGATGCTCCTGCTTATCCTTTTGGAAAAAAACACATAACAATGCTATTAGCTATAGATGACTCTGATATAAATAATGGATGTTTGGAATTTGCAAGAGGTAGAAATAATGAGGGCATAATAAATATTGATGAAAAGGGGTGTATAGATTCACTAACCGCAGAAAAATTTGTTTGGGAGAAGATACCTCTTAAAAAAGGAGGCGCAGTATTTTTTGATTCTTTTGTTCCTCACAGAAGTTCAACAAATAAATCTAGTCGTCCAAGAAGAGCGCTCTATGTAACTTATAATGCTAAAACTGAAGGCGATTTAAGAAAAGATTATTATGACTTTAAAAAGGACTCTCTTAAAGATGGATATGTAAGTTTAATAGGTCACTTTGAAGGAGAAGCAATTAAATGAAATACAAAACTATTAAAAACTTCAAAAACAAATTACAAAATTCTGATAACAATGAATTTGTAGATTTATTATTTGACTTTATTAAGGAGGAAGGAAAAACTAATTATGATGAATCAGTCACTCAATTACAACATAGTCTCCAAACAGCTTCACTCGCTCGCACTGAAGATGGCAGAAGGCATATAGTAATTGCTTCTTTGTTACACGATATAGGTCATCTTCTAATCGATGAAAATGACTCAAAAAATGATTTCTTAAAAAAAGATCTTAACCATGAAAATATTGCTTCAAATTTTTTAAAAGATTTTTTCTCTGAAGAAATTACAGAAAGTATTCGCTTACACGTTGTAGCAAAAAGATATTTATGCTCAATCGATAATTCTTATTATGAAAGTTTATCTAAAGCATCTAAAAATAGTTTTAAGATACAAGGTGGTGCTTTAAATAAAGAAGAGATTAATGAACTAGAAAATAATAAATACTTCAAAGATGCAGTTCGATTAAGAAAATGGGATGATAGAGGAAAGGTTTCTCTAAAAGAAGTTGAAGAATTAGATACTTATAAAGAAATGATTGTTGCCGAAAGATTAGCTATCTATTAAAAATATATTCATAGCTTATATTTATAGATTCTTTAAGAGAATTGCTTATGAATGATGATTCAATTTTTTCTTTTATAAAGTTCTTTATTTTTAATTTCTTAATAAGTGGAAGGCATATTTTACAATGCAAGGTTGAAATTTTATTATTTTGAACATCACTTTTAGAGATAATGTCAACATAAAAACTTTTTGATTCAATATTATTCTTTTCTAGAATTATTCCAAGAGTTGTTGAAATACAAGAAGCTAAAGATGCAGACAATAGATTTGAGGGTTTAGTCTGTTCGCAAGAATCATGTAAATTTCTATTCGAATTTGTTTTTATTTTTAATTGATTTTCGAAGATAATTTCACTCTGAAATTCACCTACATATTTCGCCTTAATTGACATATAAAAATAGCTATTATTAAGAGCTTATTATGGGTAAATTAAGTTAAGATTAAGGCCAAAAAATTTTGCTAAATTTAATAATTGATTAAAAAATTTTAAATGCAATTTTCT
Organism: Prochlorococcus sp. MIT 1304; assembly: GCF_047305015.1. Classification (NCBI taxonomy): domain Bacteria; kingdom Bacillati; phylum Cyanobacteriota; class Cyanophyceae; order Synechococcales; family Prochlorococcaceae; genus Prochlorococcus; species Prochlorococcus sp. MIT 1304. The sequence goes on from NZ_CP138974.1 coordinate 1,564,242, forward strand.
GATAGATATCTAAGTATTTGGGTTTTCTTAGCAATGTGTATTGGATCTTTATCCGGTTATTTATTTCCTAATTTATCTCAAATTATAGGCGGATTAGAACTCTCAAGAATAAATCTTCCAATAGCAATTCTTATCTGGGGAATGATTTTCCCAATGATGTTATCAATAGATTTCAAGTCAATAATAAATTTGAAATATAAGATTAAAGGATTTTCTATTGTCCTTTTTATTAATTGGTTAATAAAACCAGTTTCAATGGCAATCATTGCAGCCTCTTTTTTATATTTTTTATATGGTAATTTTATAGATCCTGTACTTGCTAAAGAATATGTTTCTGGAATGATTCTATTAGGAATAGCACCATGTACAGCAATGGTTTTTGTCTGGAGTAATCTTGCTAAAGGCGATCCTTTATTTACTTTAATACAAGTAGCTATTAATGATCTAATATTAATTTTAGCCTTTCCATTTTTGTCAAAAATTCTTTTAGGATTTAACAGTATAGATATCCCTTTAGATACTGTTTTCGGTTCTGTAATAATCTTTATTTTGGTACCACTTTTTCTAGCAATATTTTTAAAAAATAAAATCAATAGCGAAAAAAGAATAAAAAGTATTTTGAATAAAAGTAAAAGTTATTCGTTATTTTTTTTAATTCTTACTGTCTTTTTATTATTCTTTGTTCAATCAAAATCTACATTACAAAATCCTATTCATATAATCTTAATTTCAATTCCATTAATAATACAGACTCTTTTTATTTTTTATTTAACTGCTTTTTCAATGAAGTTTTTTAGGCAAAAGTATTCTATTTCCTGTCCAGGCTCGATGATAGCCGCTTCAAACTTTTTTGAACTTGCAGTAGCTGTATCGATAACTCTTTTTGGTATTAATTCAGGAGCTGCTTTGGCTACCATAGTTGGGGTACTAGTAGAAGTTCCTTTGATGCTTTATTTAGTAAATATTTCTAAGTCTTCCAAAATATTATTTATAAAGTAATATTTTCTTCTTCAAGTTTTTTCTTTAGTTCTAGTGGCATATAAGTAATATCTTTTTTAACTGCATCTATAGCATCTTTATACTTTTGCAGTAAGTCTCAGCTAATAATATATAAAACGCAAAAAAGTGAGCACGCAAATGGCACGCATAATAACTTTAAATATTTGAAAAACATCTTTAGCAATCAAATAAGGAACAGGGTAAAATTTCTCTAGTGAGAAAAATTTGAAAGTAAAAAAAATAATTGCTAGATGAATTTTAAAAACAGAAGGAAGATATTATCTTTCATTTATAGGTATTCACTTAGAAGCTTTTTTTTATTGATTCTATTTAATGTCAATAAATCACTAGCTAATAATTGCCAGAACATTGGTGAAATTGGAACTTCTGGCAGTTGTAATGGAAAACTAATTGTTAGCAGACAAAATCTTCTCGACGCAATCTCAGATGGAAGCTATGCCGTTATTGGTCCAGGCAATGTTAGTTACACATTTGCTGAGGGTGGTACTGGTGATATTTATACAGGAAACATAAATGATTTCTCTTCATTATTTAAAGGTAAAAAAACTTTCAATCAAGATATTGGGTATTGGGATACAAGCAGTGCCACAAATATGTCTGAAATGTTTTCTAATGCCAGGAGATTCAATCAAGACATCAGTAATTGGGATGTAAGTAATGTAACTAAAATGAACAGAATGTTCTTAAACGCAAGATATTTTAATCAAGACATTAACGGTTGGGATGTAAGTAATGTTGAGCAAATAAATCTCATGTTTAGGAATGCGCATAGGTTCAATCAATCTTTAAATAGTTGGGATGTAGGGAATGTGACACAAATGGCTCATATCTTTAGGAGTGCAAAAGCATTTAATGGCAATATTTCTGCTTGGAACACCTCAAAAGTGAAAAATTTCATAGCAGTTTTTGATGGTGCAAAAAGTTTTAATCAAGACATAAGTAATTGGGATGTCAGCTCTGGAACAAGAATGAATCATTTCCTAAGGAACAATGCTGTTTTCAATAAGGATCTATCTAGCTGGGATGTGCGCAAATTTCGCTCTGAGCCTAGTCATTTTGCTCCAAATTTATTAACTGCGGGAGGAGTAAAACCATGTTGGGGATTAAATGGATGCGCATCTGCAGATTTAATTCCGGTTCTAAGTTCCTATTCACCAAATAATTTTGATGTTTCTCATGGAAGCAATCTTGATTTGGAGTTGAATTTTAATATGGCAGTTGAACTGGTAAGTAAAAAAAGTAATGTTATCCTTCACAAAATGAGTGGAAGCAACCTAAAAAAAGTTGCAACATATAATTTACTCAAATCAGACAAAGTTAGTTTCTCAGATGACAAAACAAAGATTACAATCAATATTGGACCTAAAATTACAGACAATACAAAATATGTTGTCCAGATAAGACCTGGAAGTATCAAATCCTCCTCTTCAGGGGCATATTTCCAAGGTATCCAACCTGAATATCAAAAATCAGGAAGTATATGGTTTTCGACAGGCAGTAATGATCAAGTACTTGACATCATAGGAACCACTCCATCAAGTGGATCAAATTCATTAGAGACTGAAAATCCTCAGATAATAATCAGATTCAGTGAAGATATTGCTCTTGGTACAGGGAATGTAACCCTAAAAAAATATTCTGATGATTCTACTGTCAGAGCTTTTAACGTTGCCAATTCAACAGATCAGGAAGATTTACAAATAAACGACACTGATTTGACCATAAAATTAGTAGATACTAATGGTGATACATTAGTTGTTGGATCCACCAAATACTATTTGCAAGTAGATGCAACTGCAATTGATAATGCAGGCTCATCTAAATCATTCGCAGGAATTAGCAATAAAGATGCATATTCATACACAACTATTTCTGCCAGTAATTGCGGTGCAATAACTGGTCAGGCAAAATATTGGAAAGGTAAAGGAGCAGCAAGTAGCAGTGTAAAGATATATAGAGATAATTCTCTTGTAGATACAAAAACTACAGATGATCTTGGTTTTTATTATTTTTATCCCACTCAAACAGGAACTTATCATGTTGAGTTTGTAAAGCCTACAAGTAATTCTAATGCAGATAAATTAACAAGAGCAGCTTTATCAATACCACAAGGACAAGTAAATTCAGATGATATTGTTCCAGTCAACTCTGGGAGATGGGTAAGAAATATAGAAATCACTACAGCATGCGAGTTTCATACAGAAATAGATGGCCTTTTAATTGATCCTGCAGGTGTTATCTATGATGCGACCACGCGCCAACCAGTCTCAGGAGCTACTGTCAGACTTTTATATAATGGAGAATTAGTTAATAACGACTGGCTGGACGACAGTGGTGGTAAAAATTCACAAATAACGAGTTCAGATGGACAATACAGTTTCACTCTTAAGGCAGACTCAGCTGCAGACGGTACATACACGATAGAAGTTCTACCTCCAACTGCTTATAAATTTCAAAGTTCTCAAATTCCAGTAGAGGGTGATACATATTCACCCCAATTAGGAGGATCAGTAGAAGAGATTCAAGATCAGGAAGAAGCTCCTGCATCAGATCAAGATACAACTTATTATTTATCATTTTCATTCGTATTTACTAATGAAGCTGCCACCACGTCAAATGGAGTAATTAATAATCATATTCCTATTGATCCAGCTGTAGATCCCACAACCAAAGCAGATGTTAATGGTTTGGTAGAGGCATGGACTAATGCGGCTATTCGTTTTAACAAATCAAGTGTCAAAGCTGTTGATAAACGATTTGATTGGTTAAGAAGTAATCAAAATTCGGAAAAGAAATCTCATCAAGGTATAAATATTTCATTTGATAATCAATTATTAGAAAAGGCTCTAAATGGTTCTTCAAAAAGATTCAAAGACTTAAATTATAGAGATATAGAAAGTTGGGCTAGATCTAATTGGTCTAATGAGAGACTAAAAAAAGAATCAGATCAGGTTTTTAATGATCTTATTGATAACTCTGTAGATCTTGCTTTTGCCGAATTACGAGAAAAAACATTTAAGCCGAATCTGAATCCAACCGGAGGTGAATTAATTGGTAACTGGTCAGTTTGGACTAATGGTAAGATTCTTTTTGGAAATAAAGGTATTAGTTCAAAATCATCAGAACAAGATATCAATAGCTTATTTTTAACCTTGGGGATTGATAAACCCTATAAAGAGAATGGTTTATTTGGAGTTGCTTTCAATTATGGAAAAGATGATATAAGTGTAGGCAATGCAGGGAGTGGTATTGATTCTACAAACTTAGGCTTTAATTTTTATTCTTCAAATCTTCTAAAAGATAAATTTCCTATAGAATCTCAAATCGGTTTTGGAAAGATGGATATGAATACGAAAAGAATTGATAATTCTACTTCTCACATAGGAGATAGGGATGTATACATGATTTTCGGCTCTGCGAAGATTTTGGCAGAGCCTTTTAAAATCAAAAATTTTCAATTAACTCCTTATGGAAGATTAGATTTGGCTCATATTAATTTAAAGGCCTTTTCTGAATCTGGAAGTAGTCTCGCACTCTCATTTAAAGATCAAACTGTTAATAGAAAAATGGTCTCTTTAGGAGTAAATGTAGATAGGGATTTTATATTTGAAAATTGGAGATTAAAACCATTTTTAGGAATATCTTATGGTTATGATTTCACCGGAGATTCGATTGTAGATATGAATTATGTTGGTGACTCTCAAAATTACAGAATTATTCTTGATGAATTTAGTTCAAATAATTGGAACACAAATATTGGTTTTGAGTTTTTTAGGGATAATGATTGGTCAGGAAGTATTAGTTATGAGTATGAAAAAGCAGGTTCTTCTTCTCATATAAATTCCTATCAATTTAATATTTCATGGTTCTTTTAAGAAAGTAAAATAATTTTCGAAAAAACGTAATTAATTTGAAGCACGCAAATGGCACGCATATCCTTCCAAGCTAGTCCTAATTAGACCACACTTTTTTCTCTAAATATACTGATATAGCTATAAGTCTCAAATATAGCCTCAATCTTGCGGGTTCTTTGGGAGCACTAGTTCGCAGGTTCGAATCCTGTCGCCCCGACTCTTAAAAACCAATTCATACTAGCGAGTTACCCTGACTCGCTTTTTTATTTATTTTAATGTGACATATTTGTATTTTTGTCATATTTATGTCATATGTCAGTCTTTGTAGAATTATTCATGAATATTCTTAGTTTTTCCCTATGTCTTATCAAGGATAAAAATTCTAAAAGATAGACTGATAATATTCACAATGTTCTCTAAGGGGTTTTGGGTTAGCTTTATCACTTTTTTTGTCTATTATTTATTTATGGAGAAATTTACTCTTATAAATAAGGACAGATCAAGAATAAAAGTCTTTGAACCATTTGAAGTTGTTTCCAAGCCTTCGCCAAGCATTGATGCAATGATGATTTCTTACGGGTGTGTCTATAAGAGAAGTAGTAAACCAGTTATGAGAGGTTCACGAGTAGAAACTATTGAAGATGCAAGAAAGGAATATAAGCAGTTATTGGAAGAGGGTTGGAAGAAGACAAATATTTTTAGAAGTTATTTTTAATTAAAAAAACATTTGCATAATTTCTTAAAACTGGTAATTTTAGTGGACTTGAATAAGTTCAAATGCAAGATCAAAGAATTGAAAAGATAGCAGCTGTTGCAGTAAACATAACTAAAGTGCTAGTAATCATTTATCTAGGCTTCGTAGAAGTATTTAAAATTGGTAAATTACTCAGAGAGAAGTTAGATGCTGAATTTGACATTTCTCGAAAATGGGCTTCACAAGCTTATTCAATTCTAAAAAAACGACAGGCGGAACAAAAAGTAGCGAGAGTTTAAAATTTTTTGCTATAAATTAACTGAGGCCAAACCTCGTCAGCACACTCTACGTTTGCTGCAAGACATAGATTGATTCAATATAGTTGCGAGTCAATTTAATAACCCTTTCAGTAGTTGGAATTTCTGGAGGGGTTTCTTGTTACTGATATTTATTGAGTAGGCGATTATAAATTACCAACAATACTATTACTCCAACTATTCCATAAGTTGCATGGGCTGGATCATGATGATTCTGCCAAATCTCCTGTAAAAATTCCTTCAATACTTAATAGCTATTACCCAATGAGGATAACACTTATGAGATTTTTCTCTAATTAATTGTAATTTTCTGCTATTTTTTTACCAAAATTTAAATATGCTCTCTTTCTCTACAAAATTCCCGCAACTATTAGTATTTTCAGCTTCAACTGGAATTTCACTATTTAACGACCTTAAAATATCTACGATTGAGATGGCAAAATTTAAATTCTGAGCTCTACCCTCGTCTCCAGGTAAACTCCAGGTATTCACTCCAACTACCTCACCATTGCTATTTACCAAAGGGCCTCCGCTATTACCAGGACTTATAGCTGCATCTGTTTGTATAAGAGTCACATAATATGGGACTACGTCTTCTAAATCACTTGATGGTTGTCTCACTGCACTTACAATCCCTCTAGTCACTGTTCCCGCTAAACCTAAAGGAGATCCAAGAGCAATTACATTTTGACCAGGTCTTGGATATTTACTAAAACAAAGAGGAAGAGCTTTTGAATTCTTAGTGTTATTTGATTGTATTAATGCGAAATCAAGCTTTGAGTCTACATAAATAACTTCACCTTGATCTTTTAACCCATTATCTCCAGAGATAGTGAATTCTTTATCTCCACCGGCAACTACGTGCATATTAGTAACAATAAGTCCTGTATTATTTATAAAAAAGCCACTTCCTAATCCAGAATCTCCCTCTAATTTGACTACTGATGGAAGAGTTATAGATGCTATTTCCTCTATATCAAGTTTTTTTGAACTAATTGAGGCTCGAGCTATTTCATATTTAGGTTTGTTCCACTCTTTTGTATCCTTTTGGAATAATAGTTTTAAATTTTTTATTGTTTCATCACCTATAGGGATAAATTTATCTGCTAAACCACTATTTGGGATAGCTTTAATTTGTAAATTAATAGATTCATTCTCACCTATATTCTTTATTCTTTTTGCAAATCCATAAGGGAATTGAAATTCACCTCTACTACCTCTTAATCTAAACCTCTTGTCTCCAACAAATATCTCAATAAAACCAGGAAAATCGTAATATCTAGCACTTTCATAAGTACATGTCCAAAAACCACAACCACCCCAAGTTAATATTCTTCCTTCTAATTTGTTGGTATTCCATTTCGTGACATAACTTTTAACTGCTCCGGTACTAAAATCAGAAACATAATCCCTATCAAAAATTGTTAATTCATATGAATTTCTAAGAGATGATTTGTATTTTATGATTTTGGACCAAGCAATCTTAGGATTTTTCTTTTTCCAATCGACATCTTTTTCATATTCAATAACTTCTAAACCTGTATCTTCATCAATAACTACATTTCGCAGGTATTTCTCACTACATCTTTTTTTATTTTTGTGAACAGGTGAATCACAATTAATCTTTACGGCTAATAATTCTTGAGCATTAAAAAAAGAGCCAAACCCCAAAACAATTACTAAAAGTATTAATTTTCTCATCAAATAGATTTTCTTTTATTGATATTATCTGTATTTAATTTAATTGTCCCTCTTTTGTTAAGAGCAGCTTAAGCAAACAAAAAGTCAATTTAAAAATCAGAGCTAAGAGTAAAGCCAGAAAATAAATAATCCTAATTAAAACTAATTATAACCATCAAAATCTTGTCTCCAATTACCTGCTAAAACTAGTATTTCCTCAGAACATAACAAATGTCTTATAGATTTCTCAGAAGTTAGTACTAGTGCTTTGGGAGTACTATATCGTAGGTTCGAATCCTGTCGCTCCGACTCTTAAAAACTAAGTTATATTAGTTGGTCATCCAGACTAGCTATTTTAATGGGGAAATTCACTTTACTCTCTTGATATCAGTTTGATGTCAAATGCATCTTGGCAGAGTCAAAATCTTTTTTAATAGTTGTCAATAATAATAAGTATCTATTTTGCTTCTCAAAAACAGTATCTATTTATGCAAGGTGATTTATAATTTCATAATTAATTTATTGATCTAACTTACAAAAAAGTATGAATATTAAGATTAATCCAAAATTTTTATTTCCTACCCAATATTGGGAAGTTGAATTAAAAGAAAGTATAAAAGAATTGCAAAATGAGTCATATATAATTAAGAAAAATGATCAGGAAGGGGTTATAAAAAGTAATACTGGTTTAAACGGATATCACTCTAAAGATATAAGGAATTTTGAAAATATCCCAAAAATCAATAAGTTGATGTTTGAGATAGCTAATTGTGTTAATTCAATTCATCAAGTCAGTAGAAGGGGGAAACTTAATTTGGCTAATTTTTGGATAAATATTAGTGGGAAAGGAGCCTCTAATTCTCCTCATGTACATTCCGGCAATAATTATTCGGGTGTTTTTTTTATAAAAATACCTAAAGAAATGAGTGGAGGAAGATTTCTTTTTTATAGAAATTTTAATGATGCAGCATTAAATTCAATGGCTTACATGGGTCAATTTAAAGATGGTTATAAAATGCAGTCCTATGATTATCCGATTATCACAATTCCTCCAAAAGAAAATATGTTGTTAGTTTTCCCTTCTTGGGTTCCTCATGCAGTAGAGACAAATTTATCTGATGAGGACCGTATAAGTCTTTCATTTAACTTTATTTTAAATAGATCTTTGCCCTGAAAAATTCTTCACTTATAAATAGCTAACAGCGGTCAAATATGGCTAATTGAAAGGTGAAATGTTATTAGTAGGGTTGCAAAAAGCATTCCTTTCAAGGCAATAGGAAATACCCAAATACCAATAAATCTATGGTCAAAAAATCTCAAATGATCTCACCCCTGAAAATACTTCTTAAAGAAATAAATAGGGATTCTGGTCGCTTATAAGATGGCCCACTTAAAGGGAGGATGAAATGATATTGAATTTAGATATTCGAAGTAATCAAATGACTCCATAATTTTTACTCGTAATTTCCAAAAACTATATTTTATCTCTCAAATTTCAATTGATTTAAATAGATCAAAACCTCGTATAAAATGCTTGTTAAATTTTTCTTAACTAATATTTTGATGAAAAATATTACTTTATTTGTCATATCAAACCTAGCAGAACTAATCAAAATTAGATCTTGCTTGAATACCCATTACCGCACTATGACTGTTAAGTCCTTCGGGAGCACTAGGTCGCAGGTTCGAATCATGTCGCCCCGACTAAATCAAAACCAATTCATACTGGCGAGTTACCCAAACTCGTTTTTTTATTTCATTTACTCGTTGGCTCCAATGCGCCAACGAATCGCCAAAAAATAGTTTGATCTTAATAAAGAAACAAATGTTGAATAAGTTTTTTAAATAAAGTATTTTCTTTATAATCTTTTTTAAATTTATGTCTGCCTTAAAATCTTTTGCTGCTTTATCGATCGCATCAATGAGTATTTTGCCTTTAACTCCAGAATTAAAAGCGGATGATTATGAAAAAGGATTTTATGGCACTATCGGTGCAGGTGCTGGTACTTTTTCTGATTTACTTTTAGTAGGAACTCCATTCGCATTAGCTTTTGATCCCGGATTTAGTTATGAAGGAAGCTTCGGATATGACTTTGGAAAGCACTTTAGAGCAGATGTTAGTTATACAAATACAATCTCAACTATAGTTACTGACCATCAAGCTAAGTTCGGTTCAATAATCCTAAATGGATATATAGATCTTCCAATTGAGGATACAAAATGGACTCCATTTATAGGAGCAGGATATGGTTCAACAAATGTGGATGCAGTAAATTTATGTACTGCCGGAGGCACAGATGACTGTACAGATGACGTTGCTACCTACAGCTTAAGTGGAGGTATAAGTTATGCTCTAAATTCAGATACTGACATAACAGGGAAAATAACATACTTGGGATTTGACACAATTAACGTAACTGATGATGGGACACTTGTAACTGTTACCGAATCTGAAACGCTTTCAGCTCATATAGGAGTGAAATTTAAGTTTTAAAAGACAATTTATTCTTAAATAATCGCCAACGAATAGCCAACAAATATCATATAAAAGAACTAATAAATTAAGTTAGAATTAAATTTTTCTAATTATAACCATATAGAACTAATGCTATTTTCATTAAATAAGTGCTTTGGGAGCACAGGGTTGTAGGTTGGAATCCTGTCGCCCCGACTCTTTAAATGCAAGTTGTACTAGCGAGTTACCCAGACCCGCTTTTATATTGCAAAAATATGACCACTCGAAACTTGGTCAGATAGTGATCAAGAATTTATTTTTACATTAATCTAATTTTTTTTATAAAGAACGTAATTAACTATTTAATTAAGGATTAAATATCCCTATTACTCAAGCAGTTTATTTCTAATATCCTCTTCTCTTTTTGCATTTTTAACAATTATTTTTTGTTCCTTATTTAATTCTTTTAGAGGTACTTTAGAGATTTTCAAATTATTATCATCATCCATGCTTACTACACAATTAAATTTAAATAAGGGGTCAAGTAAGGGAAAATCACTTCTTTGATGTGCGCCCCTACTCTCATTTCTTTGTAATGCCGAAATAATTGTTGCTTTTGCACTAAACAAAGAAGATTGTAAATCAAAGATCAATGCTAGATCTTCGCAATTATACTGATCAATTCTTACATCAACATCACTAAGTTTTGTTTTGATACTTTCTATTTTTGATAACCCCTTTAAAAGTAATGTCTCGTTTTTAATCACCCCACAATATTTCCACATTATTAATCGCAATTCATTTTGAAGAGGCCTCACCAATTCATTACCATTTTTAATAAACTTATTAATATTTTGATGGGCAATGGCGATGGCTTTATTTGATCTCATTTGCTGAGCTAAATTTTTTGAATATTTTGAGGCTGCAATACCAGCACGTCTTCCAAAAATAATAATTTCTGCTAACGAATTACCACCCAAACGATTAGCTCCATGAAGTCCTCCTGCAACTTCACCAGCCGCAAAAAGACCCTCTACAGAAGTGGATAAATCCTCAGGATTAACTAAAATTCCGCCCATAGAATAGTGAGCAGTTGGCGCAACTTCCATTGGTGATTTTGAAATGTCAAGCATTTGAGCTTCAAGAAATTGTCTGTATATGCTTGGAAGTTTTTCAATAATGAACTCTTTACTTTTATGGCTTATATCAAGAAAAACACCACCATTTTTGGTTCCTCTGCCTTCAATTATTTCTGTATAGTTAGCAATTGCTACTCTGTCTCTCGTAGATAATTCCATCCTTTTCGGATCATATTCTCTCATAAATCTTTCGCCTTTATTATTTATTAACTTTCCACCCTCACCTCTTACCGCTTCAGTAACCAAAGTACCCTCAATTTCTTCGGGTAAGACCATTCCAGAAGGGTGGAATTGCACCATTTCCATATCTATTAATTCACATCCTCCTTTTAGACTTAAATAATAACCATCACCTGTATTTTCATTTTTTCTAGATGAACTTTTTTTCCATAATCTTGTATGCCCTCCTGTACATAAAATAACCGCATCTGCTAAGTGCACAGTCCTCTCTGAAGTAGACAAATTAAATGACATTGCTCCAAAGCATGTATTTTCCCTAATCAATAATTCAGTTACATATTGATTGTCATAGATGGGAATCTTTAAATCATCTGATTTTTTTAAGAGAGTTTTTAAAATTGATAATCCAGTAAAATCACCTGAATAACAAGTTCTGCGATATTTGTGCGCACCAAAAAATCTTTGATCTAGTTCACCATTTTTTAATTTTGCAAAGTTAGCTCCCCATTTATCTATTTCTTTTACTAGTGATGGTGATTCTTTAGCCATTATTTCAACCTTTAAAGGATCCCCAATGCCATAACCCTCTAAATAAGTATCAATAAAATGCTGTTCCCATGAATCTTCTTTATCTAAGTTGCCTAAAGCAGCATTTATGCCTCCTGCCGCTAAGACGGTATGAGCATCAGTCTTCGGTCTTTTTCCTAGAATACATACATCGAGACCAGATTTTTTTATTTCAATAGCAGATCTTAAACCAGCTCCACCGCATCCAATCACGAGAACATTTGATATCTGAGTGAGGTGCTCTTTAACAGGCAATTTTAAGTTAATTTAGTAATTTAATTTTAACTCTTTGCTTTCGAAAGACATAAATAATTCTAAAATTCTAAATGTGGTCAAAAAGTGGAGTAAACCTGCACTTGGTGGTTTAGTTCCTTATCAATGACCCAAAAAATAAATTTTTAACCTATTTAGCCTTTTTATTTTTTAAGATATACAAAATCCAGAAACCTAACAAAATGAGTAAATTTAAAGATAACTTTTCAAGCGAAAGCTTTTACCCAGATAGTAATTATTATCTTGACCAAGACGATACTTCTCAAGAGAAACCAATTTCAGACGACCAAAAATCCAATATGGGGGAGAATTTTGAATGGCCAAATACCTATTGGTTCATTGCTGAAAGAACAAATGGAAGACTTGCAATGATAGGTTTCATGGCTGTCATTATTAATTACAGCTTATTTGGATGGATAGCTTATCCAATCCTTTAAATGAGTAATTCTAATTTTGACAAAAATGGTTTAGATAAGTCTGGAACACATTGGCTTCAATATGCTGCGTTTGTTTTAACTGCATTTGCTATTTATTTTGGCTGGGCATTTTTCAATGATTCCAATTTCCATCAGTTCTCTGTAAAAATATTCAAGTTCTGGAATTGTAATGGATACAACCCATTAAGTTATTGCTTGATGCGTTGGAAAGTAAACTTTTATCCTTAAAAAAGTAATGGATACTAGTTCTTACTAGTTGGTTAATTCAAATAGATCAAGGTTAAAAGGGTTTATCGAAAATACAATTAATAAAGATCAATTTTTAAATATATGGTTATTGATACTGAGAAGGTTACTTCTACTTGGGTATAAGAATTACCTGCAATAACAACCAGAGAAGAATTAAATAAAGATGCAGCTAGAGAAGAATGGAAGGAATTAATTGCTCAGGGTTGGAGAAGAACAGAGGAAGACTAGACAAAAAAAAGAGAGCTTGGGCTACTAATCCTTAATAGATGATCAAATAATACTGAATTACTAATCATTTGCGGAGCAAGTAGTAGGATTTTCATAATCTTTAAGCTATTTCTATTCCTACCAAAGTCGAAAAGTATAAATCTTTCACTTTTGCTAACCAATTTACTTTAACTTCCCAATTACTTTTATTGGCTTTTAATTAGTTATATGTTTTTGAGGAGTTTTCAAGTAATTCATTTAATTCTAGAAGTTCTTCTTTACTAAGTTCTCGGTATTCTCCTGTGGGCACGTCTAACTTAATATTCATGATCCTTACACGCTTTAATGATCGTACTCTATATCCTAAGGCCTCACACATTCTTCTAATCTGGCGGTTAAGCCCCTGTGTAAGTATTATTTTAAAATTTCTTGGACCCAATTGTTCTACGAAACAATTTTTAGTAATTGTGTCTAATATTTCCACTCCATTACTCATGCTTTTTATAAAGTTGCTATTAATCGGACGATTAACTTTTACAATATATTCTTTTTCATGATTATTTCTTGCTCTGAGTATTTTATTTACGATATCTCCATCATTAGTTAAAAAAATCAATCCTTCACTGAGCTTATCTAATCTTCCGATAGGGAAAATTCTTTTAGGGTATTTAATGAAATCTATGACATTATTGGGTTCTAATTTTTTATCTGTTGTGCAAACAATTCCTACAGGTTTATTAAAAGCTAAGTATATGTTTTTTTGTCTCTTTGATTTTTCTATTCTTTGACCTTTAACTTCTACTTGATCATTATCTTCTACTTTGGTTCCAATTTCTGGAATTTCGCCATTTATAGTTACCTTTCCTTCTAGGATTAACTTATCTGCTTCTCTTCTAGAACAATAACCGACTTCACTTAAATATTTATTTATTCTGGTAGCCATTTTTGATGTTTCATTTGTATCTGCACTAAATAAAATAATTTACTAATCTCCTCATATTTTAGATCGGCTGTCAATTTTAGTTAGAATTCTCATTTTTGAATTTCAGATTTTTTTCATGATTAATTTACTTCGCAGAGATCTAACTCTCTTTCTAAGTCCAAACTTCTTCAATTTTCCTCCATCCCTTAGAAAGTAATCTTACATAAATTTCCCTAGCTAAATCTATTTCAACAGAAACTGTATTCTTCATTACTGGTGGTTTGTTTCCTAATCCCCCAACTATTTTTCCAGTATCTATAAACATATACTCAAAAACTCCATCAATACTCTTATCGTTTTTCATAAATCTTTTAACTTCTGACCTATTTGAATTAATCAACCAATAAGATTGAGCCATTAATCTAACCTTGGGATTAGTAAGCGTTCCATTTAAAACAAACTCATTTGATCAGTTTCTTTTTTCTTTAAATCCTCTACTAGCCAACCATCAGGGGACCAATTCATCATGATTGCAAATAACCCTTTTAATTCATCTGCATCTTTAACTTGCTCTGTCCATTGTTCCTCATATCCATTAGGCACGATCACAGGCATTCGGTCATGTAAAGGTTTAATTAAATCATTTGGATCAGTAGTTAAAATGCAGCAACTCTCAAGTTCTGCTCCATCTGGTGAGGTCCACTTACTCCAAATTCCTCCTAACCAAAAAGTCTCATGATTTACTTTTCTAACACGATATTTTTTTTCAAAAAAACCGCTCGCAGGTATTAGGCATCTTTTATGTTTCCAACTTCCACTAAATAATTTTTTTTCTTCTACGGTTTCTGATCTCGCATTAAATGGTCTTGGTCTCTCTTTATCAAATGGGTCTTTAGCCCAAGGAGAAATAAAGCCCCATGTCATAAAAGTAGTCTTAATTTTTCCTTCGTTTTTAATTACAAGCACAGGATCATTAGGTCTTATGAGATTTTGAGTCTCGTATTTAGAATCAAGTCCACTTGGATAGTCTTTTTTCAAAACCTTTGGCAACTTCTCAAATTTAGTTTTCAGCTCAAATCTTCCGCACATTGATTTTTAAAATCTTTTTAAACTCACTTTAAAAAGTCAAATTTTCCCTATTTTAGATCTACTTTCAATTTTCTCAAATAAAAAACAATTATTTTATCTTAGAAAGTTTTTCATCTAAATAATTAAAAGAAAATATAGATATTGAAAAGCTTCCTCAAATTTAATTTGAATGTTTCAAGATTAATTTATGGCAGATCCAATTCTTTACTTATCTTTGTTACTGGGACTTGGAGGAGTTTATGTATTAATCTCCTCCTTTCATGATGATGACGATGGGGATGATGATGGAGAAAAATACATTTATAAATTAGAACACACTAATCTAGCGAAATAAATAAGGTATTCATAAAGATTTTTTTTAAAGTAAAAGATGCTTGAGATAAAAGGATACCTTCGAGAATAATCTTCTAAGATTAAAGGAAATATTTTCTAACTTTAACTATATTTACTGAATCATTATATTCATTTTTAAATTTAGTTGTTGGTCCTCTATCCGTATATGTTTGTGCCTTAAACCGTACATTTTTATTAGTCGATTGATGAGCATGCTTAGTTAGAACTTAGTGGTAACGTAGTTAATTCAATGCCTTCAAGACCAATAAAATCTTGTAATAAATATGTGTTGAGTTACAAAGATTCATCAAATAAGACACATGAAGTTGGCTTCTACGCACGCGATGCATACGATTGCCTAATGCTTGCTAGAGAATTCAACTCTTACGTACATGAGAATCCAGGATCTGTAATCAGAATCCAACAAAAATTTTGAGGTAATTATGAATTTAAAAAGATCACAATTCGCAATTCAAGATAAAAATGCAAGAGATCTTGATAATGCAAAAGATTTTCCAACAATTGCAGATTTAATGAGAGAACAGAAAGTTCCACATGATGACGGAAATACAGTTCACCACCGTAGAGATTTAGACTCCCTCGGTTAGTTTAAGAGAATAGCTATTTACTAATTTTTTTAAAAATTAACGATCATGATGAATGATATTTGCAATTCATTCATAAGATAATATTCTCTTCCTCAAGTTTTTTTTTAAGCTCTATAGGCATATATGCAATATCCTTTTTTATTGCATTAATGGCATCACTATACTTTTCCGGTTCAGCTAAAAGCATTTTTATTAAATTGTATTGATTTTCAATTTCTTCAGAAGAAAATTTTCCCATAAAAAATAGCTACTACCTTTTTATTTTAAATCAACAATCAAACACACAAAAGATTAACCATTAGTTAGAGGCTGCCGCAATTTCTTTATGGACGGAAAGAAATTCTTTATCTGTTAGAACTGGTGTAACTTCAATTTCTACGCCAAAATTATCGACCCAGATACTACTCCATTTCCAAATGTTCTGATGGTTTGAAGATTCAACTATTGCCCAACCATTAGCCCCCTCAGGATTTAGTACTCGATTAAGAACTTTAAACCCATCAAATTCATCACCTTCGCATCCTCCTTCCACAAAACCTGCAAAAGCTTCGGCCCCTTGCATATGACTTTCTTGATCTGGAAATTGCCAGTGTAAGATGTAAGTTTGCATGAATAAAATTATTTTTTTAATTATTAATTATCGAATTTAAAAATTAAATAAAAAGTCTTTAAACACTAATTAAAAAGAGCTTAAGCCTAAAAGGAAAAAAAGCAAAAAAAAAAGACTCTTTCGAGCCTAGGTGATGGGGACTCCTATAATGACAAATTAAACAGAAACAAACAACCCCATCAATAGGTAATTTTAAATACTTACAAACACCATATGTAGTGCTAAGATTTTAAAAAGGCTGGGTGATGGGGATTATCCCGCTTTTTGATTAGGGCGAAGCTAACGCCCTTTTTTTATGGAAAAATTTACTTTAATCAATAAAGCTAGATCGAGAATTAATGTATTTGAAACTTTTGATGATAGTTCTAAGAATCCTTCTATGAATTAATGAAATTTTAATTTCCTATGGTTGTGTGCTTAAGCGATCAAGTAAGCCAGTTTTGAAAGACTCTATGGTTGAATCTATCGAAGAGGCGAGAAAAAAATATAGAAAACTGTTAGAGGAAGGGTGGTAAAAACTTATAGAATTAACAGTTTTTAAAAAAAAATGGTGAATAGGTACTTTACCTAAAATTTGACATTATTAAAAAATAATTGCTAGATAAGCTTCAGAATGGAATATTAACAATGAATAAAGACATTTATTCAAATATTAAAGATTCCGATGCTTTGGAAAGTTTTTTTGAATGTATAACTTCTTGTAGCATCAATAGTGAAGGAGTAGATTGCACAACAGCATGTTATGTAAAACATTTAGAACCAAACAATATCGATTACCCTTTAAAATTTTCGTAATCAAAGCTTATTGATAATTGTTATATTTCATTGATGTTATTCCCACCTCCTCAAGTTATTTTTGGCCTATTGCTTTTATCTATAGCAGTAGTTCTCATCTGGGATATTAGATACAATCCTTTTGGAGAAGACGAAGACGGGATTTAATCTTTAACTAGGAAGCTGATTTGTAGGTGGTGCGTGAAATTGCCGTTTCTTTCTTTTGAGTCTTTTGTAAGCGACTAAAGAGCCTAATAATAACAATGTAATAGCTATTGAGTTAATCATATCGGGTAGTTTTATATTTATAAAAACAAATATGTTCTAAATATCAATGACTAAAGTTATTTTTTCAAAAAATTTTTTAATTATGGATTAATTTTTAATATTTAGCTTTTTCATTAGGTAACTAAAACAACCAATAGAAAATGCTTATCTGACCAAAAGTAATTTCTATGCAATTAGAATCACTTTTTCTTATTTCTCATTTAATATTGCAGAACAGCTTTTAGATGTTGTACTTCTTTTTCTAAAGTCTCAATTCTTTTTTCTAGTTCTTCATTAGTTGCCATTTTTTTTAAAGATAAATTCCTTGATATTTATACTATTAAAAAAGCGACTTATTACTCATGGTAAATGTCAAATAAGTAATAGAACCTATTGATGTGCATAATCTCTCTAGATAAATTATGCAGAGTATAAATTTAGGTGGAATTTATGAGTGGAGATTATGAGACACTAGAAATAAATCAACCTAAAATTACATATTTCCAGAAAAGATCCGAAAATAATACAGAATGGTTAGATGAATTAATCAACCAAATTGAAAATATGAAAAACAATATATCTAAATCTGATTAATGACAGGAAAAGAATTAGAGGAATTAGAGGAATTTGCAAAAGAAAATGGATACAATGACGAGCTAAAAGATATATATTTAAGGGAAGTTATTGACAGAAATAAAGAATACGAATGAGATCAAATTTTCGACCAAACATTCGACTAGCTACAAACATATTTTTAGTTATTGGTACTTTTGCTATTGCTTTAAAGATTGCTCCAATAGCAGAGGTATATCAGGAAAAAAATTTATGTATTAAATATTTAAAACATCAAATAAATAGAGACAAACTTATCAAAAGACTAAAAATAGTTAAACAAGCAAATCCATCTAGTATTTGTGACTCTATCCTTAAAAGTTAAAAATGAAGCTTAAGTCATTTACCCCCTTAATTGCAGTCTTTGGCACTTCACTATTAATAACCATTACATTGCTTAAAAGTTTCCAAATTTATATGGGTATATCAATTTGTCTTTTAGCAATGCTTAAGCTTATGGATATTGAAGCTTTTGGAACAAGTTATAAGAAATATGATTTAATATCTTCTCAATTTGATAAGTGGATATATATTTACCCTTTTTGCGAATTATTAATTGGAATAAGTTTTCTTAATTCTTCTCCACCCACTTTAATTATTGTTATCGCTCTAATTTTAGGAATTTCTGGAATGATTTCGGTATTTAAGGCAGTTTATTTGGATAAATTAAAATTAAATTGTGCATGTATCGGTGGATATGCAAAAACTCCTTTGGGAATTATTAGTTTTATCGAAAATCTATTAATGGCAATTATGAGTGTCTTAATTTTATTTAATTAGCGATTTAATAAATTTTCATTTATGTTTAAATTAGAAATTAAATTTAATCGTCATAATTAGAGCATGGCACTAAAAAAAACATATATGAAAAGAGGATTTTTAAATTATCTAATTTTTTCTGGAATTCTTTTTACAAATATAATTAATCCAAATAAGAGTATTGCTTTAACTCAAGAAAATGTAGGTATCCCAAAAGTTATTTCTTACAGATCAGCATCATGTGGTTGTTGCAAAAAATGGATCAATCATTTAAGAGATAATGGATTAGAAGTTGTTGATAATATAGTTGAGGATGTTTCAGTAATTAAAAACCAATATCAAATTCCCAATAATCTGAGATCATGTCACTCTGCTCAAATAGCTAACTATATGATTGAAGGACATGTCCCGATTGAATCAATCAACAAACTTTTTAGAGAAAAACCAAATATCAATGGGATAGCAGTTCCAGGCATGCCACTTGGCTCTCCAGGGATGGAAATGCATTCTCACGATTCGCACTCTCATGATTATGAGAACTACAAAGTAGTTTCATTTAGTAAAACTGGCAAAACAAAAATATTTGATAAAATCTCTCCTTAATAAAAATACTTTTTTGAAATAATGTATATTTTTCTTAGAAATTTTAAATTTTTTATTTTTTTACTTACCTTATTTCTAAATTTCAATAGTTATTTGCATGCACATATGCGTGGTACATTTCTTTCTGAAGAGGACGCCGAAAATAGATCTTTAGAACTTGGTTGCAAAGGAATACATAAGAATAAAGATAAATGGATGCCATGCAAAAACGAAAAAGAATTACATATCTATTTGAGGAAATAGATGAAAAAATTAAAAACAAATCAAAGAAAAATTCACAGGAAAATAACCGCAATTTCAGCAATCCCTTTGCTAATTACTATTGTATCTGGGACTATTTATAGTATTCTTCAACCACTTGGAATAGATTCTTTTTGGTTAATAAAATGGCATACAGGTAATTTTGGCATTATTAATTTGCAACCTTTTTACTCGATATTTCTTGGTATGGCTTCAATAATCTCAATAATATCTGGCATTAAACTATTACAAAAAAAATCTTAGATATATTCTCAGTTAAGCCAAAATCTTACTAATTAATACTATTTGCGCCCCCACTTACTAAGAAAATTATCGCTCCTAGTGCCATTGTTGCTACACCCATATAGGGGTATTTCTTAATTCTTGATTTAGTAATTGGGAGCCATGAAAGATATCTATCAGATTTATTTAATTCATTTTTTTGCCTAGGTGGCAATCCTAATTCTTCTCTTCTTTTAGCTTCGCCCATAATCTTAAATTTGTTTATGTATCAATATTAAAAATTATGTACCACACCTGCGAGTTAACTTTATTAAGAACAGAGGTCCTTTATAGATAAACAAATCATTTAAAATTTATTTAGCCTTCTTTAAATATAGATTCTTTGTATTTGCCTGATCTGATGTAAATAACAAAATTAATATAGTTCCAACTAGAAATGAAAAAATCATTGTCAAACCAACAACTTCAACCATCTCACTAGGCAGATAATTTAGAAACATAATCAATAGATCTCTTATTTTTAACTTAGCAATTGTATTTTTTATGTAAAGTAAGTATTCCTCCTTAAATTTCAAAAAGAACTTTCTGAGACTTTTTAATCTTTATTTATTTTTATTTGCGGGATAAATGTAGTTATAGCCGATTACAATTTCTTACTTTGCTAATCCTATTTTCTTGAGCAATTTCAAGTAAGGCAAGGCCCAATTACCAAAGGTAAAAGAGATTGTTGTATTTTTTGTAGTTGGTAATAATTTTTTAGTATGTGTAGAGGCTAATTTAGAAAATATCTTAATAGTCTCTGCTTCTAGATTATCCATATACAATTTTTTTTGAACACCTCGATCTTTCTTTTGGGGCAAATAATTTTCTATAAACCATAAAACTTGATCTAAATTTGATTTATTGGGTGAGGTTTTAATTTGTTTATTTTTCTTTTTAAACATATTTATTTACCTCTTAATTACTGAATTAAATTTGCCATTTATATAATTTAAATCAACTGTAAAAGCATCAAAATTATGTTCTTTTTAATAATCGATAATCGAAAAAATAAATTAATAGTTACGTTGTTTTTATAAAAATAAAAAAAGAGAGGGATCAACCCCCTCTTAATTGATCAGTTTCAAAAAAGAATTTAATTTTTTGAGTCTTTCAATTTCATTTCTTTCTGTGTTTTCTTGATCCTTTCTTCAAAGACGGATCTTCTGTATGGAGTAACTTCTCCACTTTTAGTAGCCAAAAGTTGGGCTTCATATAGCCTATTGGCTCTTTTGATTTTTTCTCTTATTTGTAAGAGGTTATTCATGGTCTTTTGCAGTTAATGAGAATCCCGTTCCCTACTCCCATTGCATGCGTCCAGAGATATAAACTTGGATGAACGTTAGTGAACGATAACATCTTTAAAAAAATTTCGCGAGAGTAATTTTTACTAAATTTTTCTCAAAAAAATAAATATTTAATAGATAGTATAAATAAGGTTTTAATACTTCCTAAATTAGGATAAGAAAATTGTTTGCGACCTATCATTATTATCCTGAATCACTATTTTTTTATTTGGGAAAATATCTGATAATATTCTTTTCAAATTTGAATTATCTGAAGGAATTATATTACTCATATTTTTTGAACTTATTTTCCAATTTTCATCTACAAATAGTTCTTTATCATCACCTTTTTCATTTTCCAGTGATGTCTTATTTAGAATTTTAAGTAACAGTTCTGAATCATAATCTTTAAATTCTTCAGGGCCATCTTTTAAATTTTTAATCATTATTTAGAAATCTAATGTTTCTAAATCTTGCATAAGAAATTTGAAGAATACAAGGTATTAATTACCTAAAAATATCTCTAAAGATAAAAAATCCTGATGCAATTAAAATAATTTTCTTTAGAAAATTTAATTCCAAAATAGCTAAAGAATGATATTTAAAAAGATTAATTAATCATTTACACAATTTTTTTACTTGTTAATTTGCAAATAAGAGATTAAGGAAAAATGCCAAGAGTAATTAACAAAAAAATTAGACTTTTAAGATGGTTAAACTCAGGCATGATATTACCATTTATCTTTATGGCTGCATCCTCATCTATTATTCTTTATTGTGTTTTATTTTTCCTAATAAAATAGCTTTATCATTTAAGCAGCTAAATTTACCTCTGATTTAGACATTATAATCGCAGCTTTTTTTAATAAACTAACTACTTCTTTTCTTCCAACTGCCTTATCAGCTTGACGCATAATTTCAGCATATTTTTTATTTATTTTTTTCATAAATAGTTTTAATTTAATTCAAAATTACAACACTATATGATGGTGTCAATCGTAAATAATTCTTATATATTAATTATTTAATTATATTTGCACAAAAAAATTGTTCATTTATTATCCTTCAAGTTTTTTTATTGATGATGCCAAAAATCATAAATAACAAAATAAAGAATCATCATAATTAAGCAATATTAAAGGATTTGAAAACATAAAATAAACATCCTATTAGGATCAATATTGCAGCTCCATAAAAAAGAAAAGGGATAATTGGATATTTATACAATGTAGTCCTTACTTTTTGTTGTATGGCTTTTTTATCAAGTTGAGGCAACTTTATATCTTCAGTTTTTTCTCTAGGCGGAATACCTAAATTTTTTCTTCTCTTTGCCTCACCCATAATTAATACTGAGGAATTCCCATACATTTTAAATAATTGTTATCAGCTATATCTAAAATTTGATTCCATTCTTCATGAGATGTTTCCAAATTATTTTTAAAATCTTTTTCGAATTTAAGAATACATCTTTTTTCTATATTTTCTGGAGAATTATAATTTCTTAAAAAAGCAATACTCAAATAAGATAATGATGAAAAAACTATAATTATTTTTGCCATTGTAAATTTATTCATATCTTTGGTGTTGCCTTATAAAAAAATAAGTAACTTGTTTGTTTTATAATTAATTTAATCTTTTAAAAACAATTATCAAATGATAAATTCGGTAGATTTTAAACATTTGCCTATTCAGGATTTGGTTGTTTCAGGGTTAATAATCTTTATAATGTCTACGATTATTGCCAATATTTATGACCCATTATTAGGAATTACTTATGCATTTGGGAATATACTTACTCTTACTTTTTTGAGTTGGTTATACAAAGAAACTTGGAGTGATCCAAAGAAATAAATCAAATTCAAAAAAGATAAATAAAAAACTACTTTTGTATTTTTAACTTTGAAGAATACTTTAAATTAACAATGTAAGTTGCAACAAGAGATAGTATCAAAAAAAATAATAAGCTCTCTAAAGTAGATTGAGGCATAACCATAATAAGTACCAAAAATTAATACATTTCTACAAAAACGAATTCTGAAGAAAAATCAACCCTTTAATTATTTTTTATTTTCAAATTAGTAAATCCCAAGCCCAAAAAATGAATTTGCAATAAACAATAAACTAAATAATGTTAAAAAAATTAATCCTATCCAACTTATTGTTTTTAGAAAAAATCCATATCTATTTTTAAATGGGACTAATTTGCTATTTATAGTATCCATTGCCATCCAAGCAAATAAAGGGGCGGTTAGAAAACTTCCAGTCATTGCAGCAAATACAAAATCTTTTACTCCTATACCTCCTGACCTTGCAATCAGCAAAGCTATTAATGATGCAAAGATATGTACAATCATCCAAATTTGAAATCTATTGCGCTCTGCTTTGGAATCCAGGTGTCCAAAATCAGTGCCTCTCAATAAACCTTGAATAGCAGAAATACTTCTTGGATATGCATCTAGACAAGTAATTGTAGTACTAAACATTGCGGCAAATGCTGCAGGTATTATGATCCATTTAGCCCAATTCCCGATGGATTTAGTGTAAAGGAGTATTAACTTTTGAGCGAAGGAGACTCCACTTCCGGAAAGCATTCCATCGCCAGTACCATACATTGTTATTGCGCCAAGAGTAAGGAAGAAAATAGCCGTAACAACAGTTATTAAGTAACCGAGATTAAAATCAAATTCTGCTTCATTAATATTTGGCTTATAATTTGAATCTTTCGCTCGAGAAAACATCCATAAAGAAGGCCAAACACATAACTCTACTGGGCAAGGCATCCATCCCATTAAAGGGATCAAAAAAGCTAAATTTGTTAACTTCCATGGGCTGATTTCTGGTTCAAAAAACTCATATTTAAGGACTCATTTATTGACCCTTTGAACAAAAGCGATAAAACTGCAAATAATGTTAATAAAGTTAATAGAGATACTAAAAATTTGGAAATTCTATCAAGGGCTTTATATTTACCAAGAATTAATATCATTCCAGAAACAATCAGGATTCCTATCGACAAATCCATAGCTGGAAAAGTTGAGAAAAGGGGAATATTAGTTAAAAGGACACCAGAGACAAAACTTACAGCAGCTATTGTGAAAGTACCTGTAATTAGACTAACTACTAGAAATAAAGGAAGATATAAAGAATTCCTCTCTTTAAAACCTTCTAATAATGATTTACCAGTAGATGCCGTAAATCTAGTCCCAACCAACAAGAATGGATATTTCAAAAGATTAGTAAGAAGGATTAGGCCAACTAATGAAAATCCAAACCTTGCGCCAGCAGTAGTGGATGATAATAAATGAGAACCCCCAATTGCCGCTCCAGCTAGGACAATTCCTGGACCTAAACTTTTTTGTATTCCTTTTGTTAAATTCATATTTTAATCAAATGATTTAATTTACTTTTTGAGCCCTTCTAAATTTATTTTTTAATACTCTTTTTTTAACCCCAAAAACAGATAATGAGTGAAAAATAAAAAGTATAATTAAGAATCCTATTCGAAGTTTCATAAGATATCTCCCTCAAATATGCTTTTATCAGATATTTATTTTGTATTCAACCTCTTTTCTCCATAAAATCTTCAAAAACCTATCCAAAACATCTAATTCTTTTTTTTCAACATTTTTTAGATTTTTATTATTTTGTTTTTGCATAAATTATTGCCTAATTATTTCAAATTTAAACTAAGCTAAAAAAAACACAATAAGCAATACTTCTTAGAATTTTTTGTAGTTTTTTTTAATTTGATAAGTATTTTTCTGCCCTTCTTAATGCTTTTATTGCTCCTCTGTAATCATGATTTTTTAATTTTTCCTCACTTTTACGTTCCAACATTTGTACTATTTCATTTCTCTTAATTGCATCAATTTTAAGCTTATGATCAAATATAAGATCGAATTTTGAAGAGTACAAATTAGATAATTCTTCTCTATACTTTTCAATAATTTTTTCATCACAAGATTTATATTTCAATATCTCATTAGCTTTAATTTTGTCTTCTAAAGCTCCTTTAAAATTTCCAAGTTTAAATTTCTTTTCACTTGATCGTGTTAGCTTAATAATATTTCCCAATATCAATTCACCAGAATCTTCCATTTTTTTTTTGCTGACCAAAATTAATCCTATCAGCCTAAAGAAAAAAAGTATTCATTTTTAATAATCAAATAAATAATTAATTATCCAATAACAAGTCCTCTTTCAAGAAGTAAATCGAAAACCTCCACACTTTTCGTTTTCCCAAATTGTGGGGGCTTATGTAAATCTAATATTTCAGCAAGGCACATTATCCAATAAGTATCTTTTTTTAAATTAAGACTTTCGCAAATATGAGAGGGAGCAGATTTAAAACATCCAAATTCTGTTGATATATTAATGTTCATTATTTGAGTTTCAAGTTCAAGACTTAAAAGTTCTATTTCTTGCTCAGTAAGGGCTGAACCAAATGAATATGATTCAATTAAAAGTTGGTAATTCATTAAAGAATTATTTTTTTAAGAAACCCAGCGTGTTATTTTTGTACCCTCATAAATATGTCCTGAAGCTTCAACTATAGGTTTTGTTTCAGGATTCATAAAAATATCATATAAAACATTTTCTGGTCCTTGAAAAATTACAGTTGCCCTTTGAGGATCATCTAATGATTTACCAATATAAAATGTTTTAACTCCCATTTCTTTAAACATCGTCTGCTGTTCTTTTGCATTCATATGTGATTCATACTCCTCATAGGTATTACTTAGTTGAAAATCTAAAATAGTCGTTTCAATAGTCATAAGAATAATTAAATTTTTTTAATTCTAAATCTTTATCAAAAAAATTAATCTAAAAAAATTAGTTTTTATTAAGCAAAGTGTTAACTAATTTTCATTTATGAGTTATAAATCAACTATAAAAAACGATTTTAATTTTGGACTCAAAAATTTCTCAGAGAGAACAATGGACTAGTAAGCTAGGATTCATTCTCGCAGCTGCTGGTAGTGCAGTAGGTCTAGGCAACCTTTGGGGTTTTGCTTACAGAGCATCTCAGGGTGGAGGTGCGGCGTTTGTACTTTTATATGTATTGATCGTTTTAATTGTATGTCTTCCAGTATTTGTTGCTGAAATGGCTCTAGGGAGAAACGCAATGGCAAGCACATTGCTTGCTCCTGTAAAGCTGGCAGGGAAGAATTGGTATCCATTAGGAATTCTTTTCTTTATAGCTCCTTTAGGAATAGCATCATATTATTCAGTGATAATGGGATGGACTGCAGATACCTTGTTCCATTCTTTATTTTTTGGATTACCAAAGAATTTAACTGAAGCAGAAACCTTCTTTGGCTCGATTAGTAGTGGCAGCAGTGTTTTGTTGGGCCACCTATTAAGTCTTGTACTTACAGCAATAATAGTTTCATCAGGTATAAAAAAAGGTATAGAAAAGGTTACTAGATATTTCATGCCAATACTTTTCATAATTATTGTGATTCTTGCTATTTGGGCTACTTCACTTTCAGGTGCATGGGAAGGATATAAAACATTTCTACTTAAGTTTGACTTCAATGAATTGAGAAATCCTCAAACAATAAGAAACGCTTTTACACAAGCATTCTTTTCATTAAGCTTAGGGATTGGAATTATGGTTACCTACGCATCCTATTTAAATAAAAAAAGTAATCTTCCAAAACTAAGTGTAGGAGTTGCATCATTAGATACTTTGGTTGGACTAATGGCTGGATTTATAACTTTCCCAATAGTTTTAACATTCGGTTTAAGTGACGCTATTTCTGAATCCACTGTTGGTGCTTTATTTATCTCAATTCCAACAGGTTTAGGTTCATATGGTGCGGCAGGAAGAATTGTAGCTGTTGCATTTTTTGCACTAGCTTATATCGCAGCCATAACTTCATCTGTTTCATTATTGGAGGTTCCAGTTTCATCTTTAATGGATAAATTCGGCTTTAAAAGAGAAAAATCGGTTTGGTTGATAACTCTTTTCCTATTCTTAGCAGGCATCCCTTCTGCATTAAATTTAAATATTCTTGGAACTGTTGATTCGATTTTTGGTGGCGTATTACTGATCTTTGGTGGATTCTTGGTTACTTTCTTTATGGGATGGGTAGTCCCTGGAAAATTTAATGAAGAACTTAATGATTCAAAAGTTGGAATCAAAACGACACGTTATTTAAAATTCATGACAAGATGGATTGCTCCCCCAATTATTGGTTTTGGACTTTTTATTAGTGTGTTTGATTTGATGAAAAGCTGGGTGAGTTAAACAATATTTTACTGGTGAACTTTTTTAAGTAAATATTAAATTTAACTTCTTTTAAATATCAAAAATAACGAAAGAAAACATCCCTGATAAAAAGATATATAAGATATATCTAGATGTTGAATTTAAAGAAATTACAACGTAATCAACAATAGATTAAAAATTTAATGTCAACCAAGTCCAATTCATTAAAAGAAAAGCTTACGGAAAATTTTTCTGAATTTTCTCAATTATCCGACTATTCTTTTATGAATTCTCTTAATGCAGATCCTCAATCAACAAAAGATGGAAATGATCATAAGCCGCGTTCAGTATATTCAGGTCATTACGTACCAGTTGTACCAACTGCTATTCCAGAACCAGAATATATTTCCCATAGCAAAAAACTTTTTAAAGAACTAAGGCTAAGCTCAAATCTTACAAAAGACCAGAATTTTTGTCGTTTTTTCTCAGGTGATATTTCTGTTGCTAATTATCCAATGAGTCCTGTTGGTTGGGCAACAGGTTATGCATTATCTATTTACGGGACTGAATATACCCAACAATGTCCCTTTGGCACTGGTAATGGTTATGGCGATGGCAGAGCAATTTCTGTTTTTGAAGGTTTATTTAATGGGAAAAGAATGGAAATGCAACTTAAAGGAGGAGGTCCAACTCCCTACTGTCGTGGAGCAGATGGTAGAGCTGTCTTAAGATCTAGCGTACGAGAATTTCTTGCACAGGAATTAATGGATGCCTTAGGAATCCCTACCTCAAGATCCTTAACACTTTATGTTTCACGTTCAGAAATAGTTAGAAGACCGTGGTACTCCAAAGGGTCCAGGTATTTTGAACCTGACATCATGATTGATAATCAAGCGGCAATTACTACGAGAGTTGCTCCATCTTTTTTACGTGTAGGCCAGATTGAACTTTTTGCAAGACGAGTTCGTAATAATGCACATGATGAGGCCCTCAATGAACTAAAGATGATAGTTAAACATCTTATTCATAGAAATTATAAAGATGAAATTGATAATGAGATTTCAATTGAAAGTAAGGTAATAAAACTGGCTTCTTTATACAGATCAAGACTGATATCACTTATAGCCAACTGGATGCGAGTTGGTTATTGCCAGGGTAACTTCAATAGTGATAATTGTGCTGCTGGAGGTTATACCTTGGATTATGGCCCCTTTGGATTTTGTGAATTATTTGATCCAAGATTTCAACCATGGACAGGTGGAGGTGAACATTTCTCATTTTTCAACCAACCTTTTGCTGCGGCAATCAACTTTAAAACATTCTGTTCCTCTCTTAGTCCGTTACTTTCAGGAAACAAACAAGATCAAGGAAAGTTAGATCAAATCGAAAAGGATTTTTCAGAATTGATGAACAAAGAGTTGAAGAAAATGTGGGCAAACAAGCTTGGTTTAGAACATTACAACGAAACTCTAATAAATGAATTTTTTAATCTCATGGTCATTTCAAAAGCAGACTATACAATTTTGTTCCGTAAACTCTCTGAAATACCTGATAACTCATATTCGTTAAAAGACAGTTTCTATTTTCCAATTGATGATGAGCTCAATAATAGATGGGAAGTATGGCTTAAAAACTGGCAATCAATCTTGAAGAAAGAGGGAAATATTAAAGCGAAATCAGCATTAATGAAATCCCTTAATCCAGTCTATACTTGGCGCGAATGGATGGTGGTTCCCGCATATGAAGAAGCTGAAAAGGGAAATTACAAAAAGATAAAAGAGTTACAGGATATCTTTAGCAATCCATATATAGAACAACCCTCAGAAATAGATCAAAAATATAATCGACTAAAACCAAGCCAGTATTTTAACTATGGAGGCGTATCTCACTACAGCTGTTCTTCATAAAATTTCAATCCTCATGTAGATTGAACAACTTTGAGGAAAATCTTATTTATTTATGGCCGTAGGCATTCCAACTACTGATACAACTCCCACATGAAGTATGGCCGGCTTCTTCCCAACGTTTTTAACATAGTGGGGGCCACCATTATTACTCTCTATAAATGCATCACCAGCTCTAAAAAAATTAATTTCTTCACCCCTCACATGCTTTAATCTTCCTCTAGTAACATGAATCAACATTGGGGAAGGATGAGTATGAATTGGAGTTTTCAAGCCAACTGGAATTTTTACTTTTAAGAGTCTTAATTCAGGCTTACCCTCGAGATAATTAAAATTTTTACCACTTAGTCCTTTTGAACTTTGAATAATCGGAATAACTTCAATCTTTTCTTCAGCAAGAGAAGGTTGTGGTAAAGCTAAAGTCCCAATAAAAAGGAAGCAAAATGGAACAAATTTTTTTAATTTCATTAGATATTTGATTTTCACTAATAATAGGTAGTTTCAAAAATTATAAACTAATTTATTTTTTGTATAACTTTTCTAATTGCTTAATTTCCTCTCTTAAATCGTTACCTCTATTATTTAATTTATTGTTCTTAATTACTATTGGGATAATCCACCAGGCTTGAAGACCTAAAAAGATAAATACTAGGATCAATAATTCAAAAGTACCAGGCTGCATTTAAAAAATAATCCTTCTTTGTTAATACTATTATTCTAAAAGTTATTAAACATTCATGAGATATTCAATATTTCTAGGCTGCCTCTAATTCAATGTTAAGTTCAATTCCCTTTGAAATAATTGCTTCTTTAAATTCAATAAGTTTGGAAATTATTCTTTGCTTCTCAGGATCAGTTTTATGGATATCATCTACAACTTCCTGCATTGCAAGTGTTACTTTTTGTAGTTTGATTTCTAAATCTTCCCTGTAATTCATAAGCTTAAAGAAACTATCTTATTTATTAAAAAACAAAATAATTATTAGTAAATAAGTACTTAACCTTAAAAGGATTGACAACAAAACAAGGAGGATATAATTTATAGTACAAGTGTATTAAAATCTACCAAGCCTATTAAGGGAAAAGCATGGAGCCCAAGTACTTATTTGGTTGTAGCACTAGCAAGCCAAGTGGGTGCCTACTAAATCCCGAAGGCAGCAGAATTATCTTTTTCGAAGAATGCAAAAATTCTCCTAAACCTAATTTTAAAATTTATACGCATCTTTTCTATACAAATCACCTTGGAGAACCAGGAGGGTACAAATCCTCTGAAAAACTCAATATAGATTCAGCCTGGGAAAAGTGGCACGAACTTCACCAAAAAGGATGGACAGAAGTATCTCATAATTACGGATAAAGGATCCAGATAAGAAAAAGCCTTTATTTTTTTTTGAGCTTAAAAGTTTTCTAAATATAGAATTCGGTGTTAAAAATAAATAATCAAGATAAAATTAGCTTCATATAAAGAAAAAGACTCAATGATACGTTTTCTTATTGCATCAATTATTTTTCTTATTCCAATAGGAAGTTTTGCTGATGAAAAGCAAAGAGAAATTGAGAATGAAGCTATAAATCTTGTTATTAAAAAATATGGAAAAGGCTTAGAAAATAGATTAAAAGGAACGGAAGTAACTCCCAGTTATCGAAGTTGGTATGAAAATGATTGTTTTGTAAGTATTGCAGCAGGTACATACCAAGAAGATACTTGGTCGGCAATGAAGTGGTTTAGCGTTAATGTCTGTTCTGAATCAGCTGAAATAATGGAAAGCGAATGAATGCAATAAGACGCCTATTAGTTTTGCAGCATTTAGAAATAGAGGGGCCAGGTCTTTTTGAACAATTTGCTAAAGAGAGAGATTTAAAAATAGAAATTATTCGTTTAGATAATAAAAATGCTCTACCTCAAACAAAAAAAGGCGACTTAATTTTAATTATGGGCGGACCAATGGGAGTTAAAGATATTGGAAGAGAGAGATATCCATGGCTTAAGTTAGAAAGAGATTTTATAAAAAAAGAATTAGAAAATGAAAGACCTATAATCGGTGTCTGCTTAGGTGCTCAATTGCTTGCGAATGCTGCTGGAGGAGATGTAGAGATTCTTAAATATGGATCACCTCCAAGAGCATTACCAGAAATTGGATGGTCCCAAATTTTTATAGACAAATCGAATAAAGACTTTAAAGCACTGTTTGAAGACCCTTTTCATGTACTACATTGGCATGGAGATAGGATTTTATTACCTAATAAAGCAGTACTCATTGCTAGTAGTGCACGTTGTAAGGAACAATTTTTTAGGATTGGTAATTTTGCTTACGGATTACAATTCCATATAGAGACGACGGGGAAAATGATAAATAAATGGATTAAAGAAGATAAAGAGTTTGTCATTAAAGGATTAGGCTTAAATGGTCAGGAAATTTTAAAGGAAGAGAATAAAAAATATATTGATAAAACTTTTTCAAAAAGAAAGCTTCTAATAAGTAAATTATTTGAATTATTAGATAATTAAAAGAGAATAATAATCCAGTAAAAAAGGGCTTGATAAAGCCCTCAAAAAATTTAAAAAGGATTTTTATTAGAAAATACCTGGAAGAATTTGACCAGTAAAATAGTAGGCTCCTACGAGAGCAAACATTCCAAGCATTGCTGCTTTACCATTTAGCTTTTCAGCTTTTTCGGTCATGATTTTTTTTGCGAATTCCATAATTACTCGAAATAGATTTATATCTTTAAATTAATTATTCCCAAAAGTTAAATGTTGTAGTGTTTCATACCTAAATCACTTTTTTTCTTAGAATTTAATTTTTAATTTATTTTTTATTTAGTAGTACTAGAAGTTTAAGAACCTAAAAGAGCTTTGCACTCCAGCATTTCTTTAGCAGCAGCTGATTTATTTGATCTCAATGAAATAATATCCGCTAAAAAGTTTGCATCATCTTTTACTCCACAAAAACGTCCTGAGCCCCATGTATAAAGCCAAGGCAAACCAATAAAATATAACCCAGAAGATTGTGTCACACCTCTTTCATGAACAGGGATCCCAGTTCCGTCAAAAACTGAGATATCTACCCAACTAAAATCACTTTTATATCCTGTACACCAAATCACTACTGCTAAGTTTTTGCATTCAAGTTGAGTGCCTTTGACATCTTCAGTTGGTTCCCAACATGGAGTATATATTTCTCCTTTAGGAGCTTCTATATTATTTTTTGAAATCCACTCATCAATACTATTTCTTATTCTACAGTAAACAGAATCTGCTCCATCAAGATTTTTAGAAAGATCATTTGAAAATTGAATATTATCAATTGTTATCTCTTTAAGTCGCCCATGAAGATTCATCCCTTCTATTGCTCTCTTTCTAAGATCTATTTCTCTTCCATTATCTCTTCCAGTTAAATAATGATTAGTTTTATTCCTTACACTTTTAGGATCATCGTGCTCACCAATAGGCATTGAATAATAACCCATTCTGTCAAGCCAATCTACAACATCTCTTCCTCTATACATTCTGGGAGATCTTGGAGCACTCCCAACACTTAGATGAACTTTTCTTTTTTCAAAAAAAAGATCTTCAGCTATTTGACAACCTGATTGACCACTGCCAACAACTAGGACAGGTCCGTCTGGTAATGTATTTGCATTTTTATATTCTCTCGCATCAATTTGCAGGATATTAGTTGGTAATCTCTCAGAAAGAGGATGTCGGTTCGGAACATGATAAGCTCCAGTAGCTATTACAACTTGATCAGCTTCAAAATTTCCACGGTTAGTTGAAATAAAATATTTTTCATTTTTTTTAACTAAATGTTTTACTTCAATCCCTTCAAGAATATCAGCCTTTACAAATTCAGAATATTTTTTTAAATACTTAACTATATTTTCTTTATCCATAAAACCGTTAGGATCTTTACCAGAATATTGATAATCAGGAAGTGTGCATTGCCAATTTGGAGTCACAAGGCAGAAAGAATCCCAACGTTGTTCTTTCCAAGAAAAACCTACATAATTTTTTTCTAAGATAAGAGGTTTTATCCCTTTTTTTTGGAGTGAATGAGCAATAGACAACCCTGCTTGTCCTGCACCAATAATAATGACAGAACATTTAGCAGAAATTTGATTTAAAAATTCTTCAGCCATCTTTTTAGTTATTAATTAAATCTTGTCATATTTTTGAGATTCAATTTGTTATCAAACTCACTAAAAAATTTTTTGATCTGAAATCTTAAGTTAACTAATTTGGTGATATCGGTTACATTCTTTTAGAGAATCAAGTCAGAGAATGTTCTAAGTTTTTTTAATTTTCATGCCATCCGTAACTCGTCCCGCAAATCAGCCTGGAGAATTCTTAGTTGATTATGAAGAAAAAGTATTCCCAGATGTTAAAGCCGAACCAGGAGAGAAAGCCTTACTAACTTTTCATACTGTCGCTTTTGAGGGATCTATTGGTCTTGTTAATCTTTTGCAAGCTAGTCGTCTTATAAACAAGGGTTTTGAAACTTCAATATTGCTATATGGTCCTGGAGTGACATTAGGACTACAAAGAGGCTTTCCAAAGCTTGGGGATGCAGCATTTGATGGTCATTTAAATTTTAATGCTCGCTTAGAAAAATTTATGGGTCAAGGCGGAAAAGTTTATGCCTGCCGATTTGCACTACAAGCTTTGTACGGACATGGAGAAGGAGCTCTTACTCCAGGGATAAAACCAATAAGTCCTTTAGATGTTCTAGATATCGTTTTAATGCATCGCAAAGAGGGGGCATTTATTTTAGATACTTGGACTCTGTAAGACATAAGATCCAAGAAAATGACTAAAACATTTAAAGTAGCTGCTGCTCAAGTTAGACCTGTACTTTTTGACTTAAATGGTTCATTGAATAAAGTTATTTTAAAGATCAAAGAGGCAGCTACAAAAGATGTAAAGTTGATAGTCTTTCCAGAAACTTTTCTTCCTTACTACCCATATTTTTCATTTGTAGAGCCGCCAGTTCTTATGGGTAAATCTCATATGAAGCTATATGAGCAAGCAGTAGAAATCCCAGGTCCAGTTACAGACTTAGTTGGGAAATCAGCTAAAAAAAATAATATCCAAGTTCTTTTAGGAGTTAATGAACTTGATGGTGGAAGTTTGTACAACACTCAAATTCTTTTCAACGAAAAAGGTGAAATTATTCTAAAAAGAAGAAAAATAACTCCTACGTTTCACGAAAGAATGATTTGGGGTCAAGGCGATGGTTCTGGCCTAGAAGTTGTAGATACTCAACTTGGCAAGATAGGATCTTTGGCTTGTTGGGAGCACTATAACCCTTTAGCTAGATTTGCTCTTATGGCTAAAGGGGAACAAATACATTGTGCTCAATTTCCTGGTTCATTAGTTGGTCCAATATTTACCGAACAAACTGCAGTCACAATGAGACATCACGCTTTAGAGGCTGGCTGTTTTGTGATTTGCTCAACAGGATGGTTAGATTCAGAAGATTATGAAAAGATAACGTCCGATACCAATCTTCACAAAGCATTTCAGGGAGGATGTCACACAGCAATTATCAGTCCAGAAGGCAAATATTTAGCAGGACCACTTGATGAAGGAGAAGGATTAGCGATAGCAGAAATTAATTTATCACTGATTACTAAAAGGAAAAGAATGATGGATAGTGTTGGTCACTACAGTCGTCCAGATCTTCTTTCTCTAAAACTAAATACATCCCCTAACAAGGTATTTGAGATGACAAATAAGAAAAATTTCATCCCAAAAGATCTAAGTGCAAAAGACTATTTAGAGGAAATCAATCATGTCTGAAATAGGTAAAATTATTACTGATTTGCAAGTTAATGGGATAAGTTCAACTCCCAAAAAGGGCAACAGAGGTAGGAAAGGAGGAGCTGGTCCATCGGATCATAGAGCTTTAACAATTGAAGGAAAAACTGTAATGGTTCCCGTTTATAATCACTTATCTAAGAAGTCTAATTATCAACTTTCAGAAGAGTCTGACGGACAATTTATTCTCCAAAATAGTGAAGATTCAAAAATCAAGGAATTATCTACAACAAAAGAACCAAATTTTTATTCTTTAAAAACAAAAGATGGTATACCTTATAAATCGATTGCTCTTCTTCATAGCAAGGATGTATTAGCCACAACTATTCTCCAAAAATGTATTCGTTTCAGAAATAGAGAAGAATCTTGCCAGTTTTGTGCAATAGAACAATCTCTGAAAAATGAACAAACCATCGTAAGAAAAACTCCAGATCAAATTGCTGAAGTTGCAGAAGCAGCTGTAAGACTTGATGGAATAAAGCAATTAGTAATGACAACAGGGACCCCCAACACTAGCGATAGGGGAGCGAGAATAATGGCAGAAGCAGCTAAGGCAGTTAAGGCTAAAGTTGATATTCCAATCCAAGGTCAATGCGAACCTCCTGATGATCCTATTTGGTTTCAAAAAATGAAAGACTCAGGTGTAGATAGTTTAGGCATGCATTTAGAGGTTGTAGAGGAGGAGATAAGAAAAAAAATTCTTCCCGGCAAATCTGAAATTCCTCTTGAAAGATACTATAAATCCTTTGAAGAAAGTGTCGCAGTATTTGGAAGGGGAGAAGTTTCTACATATTTATTAGCAGGATTAGGTGATAGCAAAGAATCTCTAATAAATTGCAGTAAAAAATTGATATCTATAGGAGTTTATCCTTTTATAGTTCCATTTGTGCCAATAGCAGGAACTCCTCTAGAACATCATCCCTCCCCAAGCACTGATTTCATGATTGATATTTATCAATCAGTCTCGCATTTACTAAATGAAGGCAACATAAAATCCGATGAAATGTCAGCTGGTTGTGCCAAATGCGGTGCCTGCTCAGCTTTATCCCTATTTGAGAGTTAAAAAATTATGTTTTTTATTGACCCCTCAAGTAAGGATATAGGCAGAAGCTTTAGCTCTGCGCCTTACTATTTCACGCCCTCTGTAAGATCAGGTATCGGGATTGAAGAAGAAGATTTCATGCTATCTCCAAATTCAAATTCTGAAAACTTTTCATTTCATTTGCTTGAAGAGAATTCTCCCCTTATTAAAGACTACTGGGGATTACGAAAAAAAATATTTTGCGAGGAACAAAATATTTTTGCTGAATCAGATATTGATGAAATTGATCAAGTTGCGTACCCAATAGTTTCTTTGAATTATGGATATGGTGCTAAAGAGAGAGTCGTTGGCGTCGTGAGAATTTACGAAACAGAAAAAAGAAAATGGTACGGAGGAAGACTAGGTGTTGATTCCAGTTTCCGTAAATTCAACCAAATAGGAAAAGGATTGATCTGGAAAGCAGTAACTACAGCAAATGGATGGGGATGCGATCAATTTTTAGCCACCGTTCAGATACAAAATGTAAGGTTTTTTAGACGACTTAAGTGGAATTCAATTAAACAAATTGAAATCAAAGGAATTAAACATCACTTAATGGAGGCTGACTTAAATTATTACAAGCCTTCAAAATTAAATAGACCAGGCTCATATCTAGTGGGAAGTGACCACAAAAAATGTTAGATAAACTTATTAAAAAATTGCAAACACATAGTGGTATTGAATCTAAAAAAGATATTCAAAGTGCTGCAAAAACTTTCTCACACAGCCCGTTCAGTCAACTTGGCAAATCTGCAATGCTTGGAGATGATGCTGCAGTAATCCCTAAACAATCAGGTTTGTTATTAATGGCAAGTGAGGGAATTAGTCCAAGCTTAGTAGAGAAAGAGCCTTGGTTCGCAGGCTGGAGCAGTGTATTGGTAAATATCAGTGACATCGCTGCGATGGGCGGTAAACCTTTAGCTTTAGTTAACAGTATTTGGAGTGACAAAAATGATTTAGAAAAACACAATCAAATTCTTTCTGGTATGAATTTTGCCTGTGAAAAATTTAATGTACCAATGGTTGGAGGTCACTCAAATCAAAAAAGTCCTTATTCTGCTTTATCAGTATCAATTCTTGGACTGGTAGATGGTCCTATTCTTTCTTCAAGATTCGCAGAGTCTGAAGATGAATTATGGATAATAGCCAACAAAGATGGATGCTTTTTTAAAGATTATCCCTTTTGGGATGCTGCTACGAAGGCATCTGCAACTTTACTTAGAAAACATTTTTCATTGATACCGTTTCTTGCTAAAAAAAATATTATTCATGCAGCCAAGGACATAAGCATGGGCGGTATAACAGGTACTGCAGTTATGTTTGCTGAATCTGCTGGAAAAACAATTGAAATTGATCTTGAGAAAATTCAACGCCCTGAAGGAGTAACAGAATTCGACTGGCTTACTTGTTTCCCCAGCTATGGATTTCTTTGTGCTATCAAGCCATCTAAAGTTCCTTTTTTAAAGGAAGCTTTAAGAGCATATGAAGAACTAATTTGCTGCCATGTCGGCAACTTTAAAAATGGGAATAGCAGTGTTTATATCAAAAATTCAAATGGAGCAAAATTACTTTGGGAAGAAGATACTCCTCTCACTGGATTTACTCATACAAATTAAATCAATAATGCTCCAATCAACTAAAATTTTCATATAAAACAAAGGAAACTAATTTAAAAATGCCAGAAATTAATTTTCAAATAAATTTACCTGACGGTAAAAAAGTATCTCTATATTCACCTTCTACAGTAATTTTAGAATATTTGAAACCTGGAGATTCCTTGAAAATATCAGATTTTAAGTCTCTTGCTATTCAAGCTTTGCATAAAGCTTCTGAAAAAGTCAGAGCAAAATATGGTTTTGCGTGTACTAGAACATTAGAAGAAGAAGAAAAAATACTAAGTTGGATTTCTAATTATGATCCTGACCAACTTATTTCAATAGCAATGGAATAAGCTATTAAAAATTAGATTTACTTAAGAAAATAGAAGCCTAAATCAAGCCTTTCCTAACTAGACCTACTAATAAAACTTTTAAAAAAGTATTTTTTTCTCATCTCTTTAACAGAATACTTGCCTATTTCTGATGCCAAGAAAATAAAAAAAGCAATCTCAAAAAACAACTATTTAAAGATTTATGTCACGGTTATGATACATATATGTAGTAAATATCTTGAAAATAACTTAATTTCGGCCCAATACTTTACATTTGTTAATAGTAGTGTTACATTAATTAACAATTACATAACTTCAATGGCTAATTCAAACGTTACTACTGAATCAGGTGGCAGGCAGAATATGTTTCCTACTGAGACACGTCCTTACATAGATGAGTCTGTTTCTTACGACAGCTACCCACAAAATGCAGAAAAAGTTAACGGTCGTTGGGCAATGATTGGGCTTGTTGCGTTAGTAGGTGCTTACGTTTCAACTGGACAAATTATTCCTGGCATTTTTTAATGAGTCCACTTTCAGGTTTCTTAGCCGTAATTGTATTCTTTACAGCCATCCTCGTTGCTTATTTAACCAAGCAATTTCAAAACGAAAATTTAAACTATTCATCTCTTAATCAAATGAAAAACCCAAACACAAAAGTCAAAACAATCGAAAAAGAAAAAGTTGTTGCTGAAACTCTTAACGGCAGATTCGCAATGCTTGGATTAATTGCTGCTGTTGGAGCATACCTAACAACAGGTCAAATAATTCCTGGTTTCGTTTAAAAACCTACTATTTAACATTTCTAAAAATCAGAAAAATGGAAAATTTTAAAACAACTTATTGGCAAAACGCTGAGAGAACTAATGGAAGAATGGCAATGATGGGCTTATTTGCATTAGTTGTAAATTATGGCTTATTCGGATGGATAATTCCAGGAATTTTTTAAAATGAATTTAGGCTTACTTTTTCTTAAAGTAAATACTTTGGGAGTTATAACTCTTTCTGAACTTGATTGGATAACTAACCATCAATCTGAATTTTCAAGGTTAGATATGGCTTTAGTTATAAAGATTGGCCGTCTTATGGATTCTGGAGTGGTAGAAATTGATAATAGATTGCCTGTTTAATTTTTAAAAAATGATCGTCATGAGTGTTTGTCAATAGGGATACTGACAAACACTTTTTTATGAGAAAAAATATTTGTAAAAAAAAAGAGATTGTTTCTTAGCTAAAAACAATCTCTCAATTACCTAATTCTTACATGAAAATTTCAAGTAAGCTTTCAGATCTTAACTGATTTGTAATTATAGTAAATCCGTAAAAATGCTTTTGTAATTTATCTTTTTAAACCACCTCTTTTTATCCAAAGAAACCATGTAACCCAAATAGGAGGGAGGAATCTTATTAAAAAAGAAATTTTATACATATAAAATGGGGCATTTTCACTTTGCAATAAATTCATCAAAAAGGAAGATATAGTTACCCAAAGTAAAATTATTAATATATTTGCTCCTAACAAAGCAAACTTATTTTGTTTGAATATTTTTGGCATAAGTTTATTTTTTTTATATTCTTAATTTTAAATAACCTTGGGAAGTAAATTATACATTTTCAAAAAAACTTTAAATTTAAAATCCATATCCAAATAAAAAAAATACTAAATTTTAATCCCTCTCCAAATAATATTCCGAAAGTAATAGGAGGCGAAAATATTAAAAAAAGAATAGAGAATAAACTAAATAAAGCAAATGAACCTCTTAAAAAATAATTCTTTCTTTTTGTTCTTCTTAGATTTTTTAAGGTATTCCACTCCCATTGAATAAGCCTGTAGAACTTTTCTGATAATAAAAATAAATACTTCATTAATATTATTAATTTCTATCGGCTTTTCTTATTTATAAAATTAATTTCACCTGTTAGCAATAAACCTTATCCCCTTCTTCAGAAAGATAATAAATCTTATTTTCTGAACTTACGAAGAAAGTTAATCCCTTATATTGTGATCTTTTAAATTTATCTAATCTAAGTCTGTGTAAATCCCAATTATCAGTACTTATGTCAGGATTAAATTCTTGTTCTTTTAAAAAAGGTACATAAGTTGGACTAATTGTTGTTTTTTGGGCTAACCCTCTATTTCGTTTTAAATAAAAAAATAATAAAAGTACAAAAAAAAGAATTAATAATATATTTGTCATTGTCAATTTTTCTAATTTGAAAAAATTTTATTTGGAGAATCAAGAACTTTTCACAATAAATTTGTTAGTAAGTAAAAAATCCTATTTTTATATTCTTGTATTTTTGAATACTTATCAAGGGATTACCTAAATCAGATTATAAAAAGAGTCGCATTTTTAACATGACTCAAAATTCCATGAATACTCCTTATGCAAAAAGAGTAGCTGAAAAATTTAGAGAGGCTCAAAACTATTTAAAAACTAATGGTTTTAGTAGATCAACTAAACATTTACTGGAAGATATTGAAAATTCTGTTGAAAAATAATGCCAATACCTCCTCACTTACCACAACTACAATATGGCTACGATGATGGCTTTACAACCATTGTTTTTGGGTTAATAGGAAGTTGCTTAGGATGTATCTTAATTTTATTAATTTCATTTTTTGAATTTAAATTCAAAAAGCAAAATAGTAAGCCTTAAGAGACTTACTAAACGTTAAATAAGAACTCCATTACATCACCTTCGTTAACAATATATTCCTTACCTTCACTTCTTAAAAGACCTTTAGTTTTTGCATTGGCAATTGAACCTGAATCAATTAAATTTTGATAGGAAATAGTCTGAGCTCTTATAAATCCTTTTTCAAAATCAGTATGAATTACTCCTGCTGCCTGTGGCGCAGTCATCCCATCTTTTATTGTCCAAGCTTTTGTCTCCTTTTCACCGGTAGTGAAATAAGTTTTTAATCCCAATAATTTATATGTTGATCTAATTAATGAACTTAATCCCCCTTCTTCTACTCCTAAGCCGATAAGGTAGTCTTTTTTATCTTCTGGTTCTAACTCTATTAATTCAGATTCGACTTGCGCTGATATTTTTATACATTCTGTATTTTCATTGCTTGCAAAACTCTGAACTGTTGATGAAAAATCATTACCTTCAGCTAAATCATTTTCATTCAAATTAGTTGCGTAAATAATTGGTTTAGCAGTAAGGAAGCCTAATTGCTTAATTATTAAATTTTCTTCTTCATTCAAAGATATTGATCTAACTGAAAGGCCTTTCTCTAGCTCTTCTTCAATTTTTTCTAGTAAGGTATCTTCTTTAGCTGCCTCTTTACTAGTTCTAACCTGTTTTTTAATTCTTTCTCTTCTTTTTTGGAGTTGAGATAAATCAGCTAAATTCAATTCCAGATTAATTATCTCAATGTCATCCAGGGGATCTACCTTTCCAGAAACATGAATTACATCACTATCTTCAAAGCACCTTACAACATGAACTATTGCATCAACCTCCCTAATATTTGATAAAAATTTATTTCCCAAGCCTTCGCCTTTACTAGCTCCTTTTACTAGTCCTGCGATATCTACAAATTCAATTTTTGTTGGGATAATATTTTGGCTACAACTTAAATTACCTAACTCTTGCAACCTTTGATCCGGGACTGAAACTATGCCTTTATTAGGTTCTATAGTACAAAAGGGAAAATTAGCCGCTTGGGCCTTAGCATTTTCTACAAGTGCATTAAATAGGGTTGATTTTCCAACATTTGGTAATCCAATAATACCTGCTTTTAACATTTGAAAAAACTTATGGGAAAATTATCAAGAAAACATCTTCTAGTAATATAGTATTTACTTAACCAATCTTGGATAAGTTAATTATAATCGTTTTGATTATTTATTTAGTTCCTAAATATTCTCTACTTCTGCTTTTAAAAAGAAATGTTTGATTTAATAAAAAAAAATATAAATCTAAGAAGTGGAATTATATTGCTTTCTCTGGCTATATTTTTCGTTTTTATAACCAATTCCTTCAAGAAAAACAAGTCAAAAGATATTTCTGATTTTGTAGTTCAAGTGGAAAAAGGAATCCTGTCAGATTCAATTAATACTAGTGGTGAAGTAAAAGCAAAAAAGACAAGCAATATTGGGCCTCGGAAGCAAGGCGTTATAAAAGAAATCAAAGTAGATGAAGGCGATCTTGTAAAAAA
This sequence comes from Prochlorococcus sp. MIT 1304, assembly GCF_047305015.1. NCBI lineage: Bacteria > Bacillati > Cyanobacteriota > Cyanophyceae > Synechococcales > Prochlorococcaceae > Prochlorococcus > Prochlorococcus sp. MIT 1304. The sequence continues at coordinate 1,606,820 of NZ_CP138974.1, forward strand.
AGATCAGGTTTTAGCTTCTCTTGATGATGAAGACTTTATCTATAAAATTGAAGAACTTGAATTAAATGTAGAGAAACAAAAATCTGAATTTTTAAGAAGGGAATATTTATATCAAGAAGGTGCGGTAAGTAAAGAAGACTATGAAAGTTATAAAAATAACTACGACATTAGTAGCGCCAAACTTAATGATGCAAAAGCTGAAAAAAGTTTCTATCTAATTAAAGCTCCTTATGGAGGAAAGATAACTGCAAAATATGCTGAGATAGGATCTTATGTCACACCAAGTACAAACTTAAGTTCAGACTCTAAAACTAAAAACTTTATTTTTGAACTATCAGAGGGCCTAGAAATTGTTGCTAAAGTTCCTGAGAGTGACATTGGCAGAATAAAAATAGGTCAAGAAGCCTCAGTAAGGATTGAGGCTTATCCCTCAAAAAAATATAGTGCCATAGTTAAAAAAATAGCTGCGAGAGCTGTAAAAGATAATAATGTAACCTCATTCGAAGTAACTTTAAATTTTAAGGATATTTCTGAAGAAATTAAAATTGGAATGACTGCAGATCTTGAATTTAGAGTCGAAGGTAATGAAGAAAAAATCTTAGTGCCAACAGTTTCTATTGTCACTGAAAAAGGTGAAAAGGGAATTTTGAAAGTTGATAAAAACAATTCTCCCAAATTTGAAAAAATTGAAATTGGTATTAGTAGTGGAAATAAAACCTCAGTAATTGATGGATTAGAACCTGGAGAGCAAATCTTTATTAATATTCCACCTTGGGCTAAGAAGAGAAAATGAGTTTAACATCTGAAAACTCTAAAAAACCAATTTTACTTTTAGTCGATGGTCATTCACTTGCTTTTAGAAGCTTCTATGCATTTAGCAAAGGGATTGATGGAGGTTTAACAACCAAAGATGGATTCCCAACAAGTGTGACTTATGGATTTCTAAAAAGCCTTCTTGATAATTGCAAAAATATTTGTCCTGAGGGCGTTTGTATTACTTTTGATACCGAAAAACCTACTTTCAGGCATGAATTAGATCCAAATTATAAGGCCAATAGAGATGTAGCACCAGATGTTTTTTTTCAGGATATTGAACAACTAGAAATCATTTTAGAAGAAAGTCTTAATTTGCCAATTTTTAAATCTCCTGGTTATGAAGCAGATGATCTCCTAGGCACAATTGCAAATGATGCTTCATCTAAAGGATGGTGCGTGAATATTCTTTCTGGGGATCGGGACTTATTTCAATTAGTAGATGATCAAAAAGATATTTATGTACTTTATATGGGAGGTGGTCCATATGCAAAAAGTGGGAATCCAACTCTTATGAATGAAAATGGAGTAAAAGAAAAATTAGGTGTCGCTCCAGAAAGAGTAGTTGATCTTAAAGCTCTAACTGGTGATAGTTCTGATAATATTCCTGGTATTAAAGGAGTAGGTCCAAAAACTGCAATTAATCTTCTAAAAGAAAACGATACACTTGATGGAATTTATCAGGCTTTGGAGAAGATTCAGCAGAATAATGATAAAAAATATAAAGGATTCATCAAAGGTTCGGTTATAGAAAAGCTCAGAAACGATAAGCATAATGCTTTTCTCTCCAGAGATTTAGCAAAAATAAATACTGAAGTGCCTTTGATATTAAGTGATGGTTATGAATTAAAAAATATAAATCAAGAACTACTTTCAGAGTCACTGCAAAAACTTGAATTATCAACACTACTTCGGCAAATTGATATTTTCAATTCAACTTTCAGCAAAGGTGGTTTTGGAAAAAATAATTTGGTTAGCAAGGAGGAGAAGGTTCCAAAGATCTTAAGTAACAATGAATTAGAAAATAGTGAAAATAAAATCCCCAAAATTAAGGTAATTATTGTAAATGATTTCGAATTACTTGATAAATTAATTAAAAGATTAAACAAGACAAATCAAATAGTTTCTTTAGATACAGAGACTAATAGTTTGAATCCAATCGATGCAGAACTTGTTGGGATAGGGTTATGTCTTGGAGAAGAAAATGATGATTTATTTTATATACCTCTTGGTCATCAAATAAAAAAAGAGACCCCCAATCAATTATCGATTGAAGATGTTTTCTCAAAACTAAGAACTTGGATAGAAGATCCGAAAAAAGAAAAGGCACTCCAAAATTCTAAATTTGATAGGCAAATATTTTTTAATCATGGACTTGATCTTAAAGGCGTAACCTTTGACACCTTGCTAGCAGACTACCTTCTTAATAACCAGGAGAAGCATGGATTAAGTGAAATTAGTTTTAGATTATTTGGATTTAAGCCCCCTTCATTTAAAGAAACAGTTGGGAAAAATAAAGACTTTTCATTTGTTGATATTAATGAAGCAAGTATTTACTGCGGTTATGATGTTTTTCTAACTTTTAAGATTGTCAAAATTTTTAAAGAAAGATTTTCAAAGGAAAAAGATGAATTAATCAAATTGTTCAAAGAAATCGAGCTACCCTTAGAGCCGGTATTGTCTCAAATGGAAATGAATGGCATAACTATCGATATACCTTATTTGGATAAACTCTCAAAGGAACTAAAAAGTACCTTAGAAGATATTGAAAATAAAGTTTTTGAATTAGCAGATGAAAATTTTAATTTATCTTCACCAAAACAACTCGGTGAGATCTTATTTGAAAAATTAAATTTGGATAAAAAGAAATCACGCAAAACAAAAACAGGATGGAGCACAGATGCTTTAGTTCTTGAAAGATTAGTCGACGAACATGAAATAATCCAACATTTAATAAAGCACAGAACTATTAGCAAATTACTTAGCACCTATATTGATGCTCTTCCAAATCTTATAAACGAAAAGACAGGAAGAGTTCATACAAACTTTAATCAAGCTGCTACAGCGACTGGGAGACTAAGTAGTAGTAATCCTAATCTTCAAAATATTCCGGTTAGGACTGAATTTAGTAGGAGGATCAGAAAAGCATTCTTGCCTGAAAAAAATTGGAAACTTTTATCAGCTGATTATTCTCAGATCGAATTAAGAATACTTGCTCACTTAGCGGATGAAGAAATATTAATTAATGCATTCCATAAAAATGACGACATTCATTCTCTGACTGCAAGATTAATTTTTGAGAAAGAAGAAATTTCTTCTGATGAGAGGAGAGTTGGGAAAACAATAAATTTCGGAGTTATCTATGGTATGGGAATTAAAAAGTTTGCTCGTTCTACAGGAGTAAGTACTCCTGAAGCAAAAGAATTCCTAATAAAATACAAAGAAAGATATTCAAAAATTTTCAAATTTCTTGAACTTCAAGAAAGGCTTGCCTTATCAAAAGGTTATGTAAAAACAATTTTTGGTAGAAAGAGAGAATTTAAGTTTGATAAAAATGGACTTGGAAGACTAATAGGAAAAGATCCTTACGAAATTGACTTGCAATCCGCAAGAAGAGCTGGCATGGAAGCACAGTCACTAAGAGCCGCAGCCAATGCCCCAATTCAGGGTTCAAGTGCAGATATTATTAAAATTGCAATGGTTCAACTAAATAAGAAATTCATAGAAATGAACTTTCCAGCAAAAATGCTTTTACAAGTACATGATGAATTATTGTTTGAAGTTGAACCAGATTCTTTGGAAATTACGACGAAATTAGTGAAGAAGACTATGGAAAATTGTGTAAAATTAAATGTACCTCTTTTGGTTGATATTGGAATTGGAGATAATTGGATGGAGACAAAATAAGCCTTATGAAATACTTAGTTTAAGATGATCAAACTTTTTAATACTTTAAGCAAAAGAATTGAGGTTTTTAAGCCTATTGATGATGTAGTAAAAATTTATTGTTGTGGAGTAACTGTTTATGATTTATGTCATCTTGGCCATGCCAGAAGTTACATAGCTTGGGATGTATTGAGAAGATTTTTAATTTACAGTGATTTCAAAGTGAAGTATGTTCAAAATTTCACAGATATTGATGACAAGATCTTAAAAAGAGCGAAAGAAGAAAGTATTTCAATGAAGGAAGTATCTGAAAAGAATATTATTGAATTTCATAAAGATATGGATTCTTTAGGGATAATGCGTCCGGATAGTATGCCAAGAGCAACGAATCATATATGCAATATCTGCGACTTAATAACAATCCTCGAGGACAAAGGTTATGCATATTCTAGGGATGGAGATGTTTATTATTCTGTTTTTAAAAATCAAAATTATGGAAAGCTAAGTAATCAAAATATAGAAGAACAAAACATCAATCAGCAAGGAAGAATGGCTAATGAGGAAAATAGTAAAAAACTAAATCCGCAAGATTTTGCACTATGGAAAAAAGCCAAAGATGATGAACCATTTTTTGATTCGCCATGGGGTAAAGGTAGGCCAGGGTGGCATATTGAATGTTCGGCAATGGTTAAAGATGAATTAGGAGATACTATTGATATCCATTTAGGAGGTTCTGATTTGATTTTTCCACATCATGAGAATGAAATCGCCCAATCAGAAGCCGCCAATGGCAAAAAGCTAGCGAACTATTGGTTACACAATGGGATGGTCAATGTAAATGGACAAAAGATGAGTAAATCCCTTAAAAATTTTAAAACTATCAGAGAGCTAATTAATTCAGGTATAAGCCCTATGACTTTGCGATATTTTGTTATGACTGTGAATTATAGAAAACCACTTGATTTTACTGAAGAAGCTTTAAGGAGTGCTTCAGAAGCTTGGAAAAACATTAATGTAGCCCTTTCTTTTATGGACCTTACAAAAGGGTCTTTAAACTCTATTGATAAAAATGAACCTATCGAAGAAGAATATAAAGAGAAAATAAGCTTTGAATTATCTCAAAAAAAGCTTAAATTTTCTGAGGCACTGGGAAATGACCTTAATACAGCAAGTGCTATTGCAATTATTTACGATTTAGCAAAACCATTAAAAAACTTTTTAAACCAATTTCAAAGAGTCGAAGGTTTTAAAATAGACCAAAATGAAAAATTCTTTCTACTTGAGAATTTTAAAACTCTTGAAAAGTTGACTGAGGTACTTGGTCTTAAAAAAGAGGTTTTAGTAAAAGAAAGTAAAATAACAGAAGAAGAAATATCAACGCTTATTAATGAAAGATTGAAAGCAAAAAAGGAAAAGAATTATGCGAAGGCCGATGAAATAAGAAGTTTGTTAAAAGAAAAAGGTATTGAACTTATTGATCAATCAAAGGAAATAACAACATGGATAAGGGTCTAAATTTTAAGAAAAAAACCAATTTGAAATTTTTGTTTTTTAAATACACCTTTAAATGGGAAGATATTAGAAATATGAGAGAAAATTGAAATACATTACTGTGCTCGGTTCTACTGGTTCAATAGGGACTCAAACTCTCGAGATAGCTAGTGAGCAGCCTGATAAATTTAAAGCCGTAGCTCTTTCTGCAGGAAGAAATATTAATTTATTAACTGAACAAGTTAAAACTCATAAACCAGAGGTAGTTGCAATTGAGGATGAAAGTCTTATAGAAGATTTAAAAGATAATATTAATAACTTAGATTTGGATGATGTTCCCCTGGTGTTAGGTGGAAAGCAGGGGATTAACGCAGTTGCAGCATGGGATAAGGCAGATACTGTGGTAACAGGGATAGTAGGCTGTGCAGGCTTAATTCCAACAATGTCAGCAATTAATGCGGGGAAAAATATTGCACTTGCTAACAAAGAAACTTTAATTGCTGCAGGACCAATTGTTATTCCTGCATTAAAGAAAAATAATAGTAGGCTTTTACCTGCTGATTCAGAACACTCTGCTATCTTTCAATGTTTACAAGGATTACCAAATTATGAAAATGCAGATTTTTCAACAGGAGATATTCCTAAGGGTTTAAAAGCTATACATTTAACAGCTTCTGGTGGTGCTTTCAGAGATTGGGCCGTTGAGGATTTAAAGCATGTCACAGTGGAAGATGCGACTTCACATCCTAATTGGGATATGGGAAAAAAAATAACTGTAGATTCTGCAACTCTTATGAATAAAGGATTAGAAGTTATTGAAGCTCATTATTTATTTGGGACCTCTTATGAAGATATCGAAATAGTTATCCACCCTCAAAGTATTATTCATTCAATGATTGAGATGGAAGATTCTTCTGTATTAGCTCAATTAGGTTGGCCAGATATGAAACTACCCATTTTATATGCGATGAGTTGGCCTGAAAGATTTAAAACAAATTGGAAAAGATTAAACCTAAGTGAAATTGGAAAATTAACTTTTAAAGAGCCAGACGAGTTTAAATATCCATGCATGGGACTTGCATATGCTGCAGGAAAATCCTCTGGGACTATGCCTGCAGTCTTAAATGCTGCTAATGAAATGGCTGTTGAACAATTCCTCAAAGAAAAAATTTCTTTTCAACAAATTCCAACATTTATAAGTAAAGCGTGTGAATCACATATGGAGAATTTGAATTTGAGTCCCGAATTGGAGGATATTCTTGAAGTAGACAATTGGGCCAGACTTTTTATTGAGCAAGAAATTAAAAAAGGGAAAAAATACGTAAGTATTAGATAAAAGTCAATATAAAAAAACATCTAAATAATTAAACCCATTTTATCCCTTCTAAATAATTCCTAATAACCCCTTTATTGCAATTAGTTTTTAGTATTTGCGTAAAGCAAAAGCTGCTATGAGTATGAGTAGTAAATATTTAATTTAATCTTCTGCATCTTCAAATTCTCTTAGCAAACGAAAAGTTTTGGAAATAAAAGGAAAGATCCATACCAACAACCCGAAGACTGTTATCAAGGCGATAAGAAAACCCAAAATAGCTAAGAATCCCCCTGTTACGTCTCCTTCATAGAAGCGATCAAGCCCAATTGGTGCACCAACACCTAAAAGAAAGAGTCTCGTTAAAGTTTGTTTTTCTTTTTTTCTCAACATAAATAAAAATAGGGTTTTATCTTCCCAATTTTAGATCGACTGTCAATAATGAATATACATTGTAGTTTCTTCACCTTTTAGTGAAGAAGTTTTTTGCAGTAGCTCATAACATTGCCTAGAATCATTCAAAAAGCATTAAGGGAAGGTTTTTTAAAAATGACAAAAGGGGTTCATAAACACCTTCTACTATGCGCAACGCCCACAAAACAGAAATGCTTTAAAGGCAATGAAGGTCAAAAAGCATGGGAATGTATGAAAAAGACTTTAAAAAAATTTGAGAATGATCCCTCTACAAAAAACGTTCATATATTAAGATCAAAAGCTGACTGTTTAAGGGTATGTAAGAACGGCCCAATTCTTCTTATTTGGCCTGATGGCATTTGGTATGAGAAAATCTCTCCAGAAAAAATTTCTGAAATTTTTACCTCACATATTATTAATGGTAAGCCAATAGAAAAATGGATTTTCAAAAAAACACCATTTTTAAATAGTCCTAGATACTCATAAACCAGTTCTTTACGACTTCGTCTGACCAGCAGCCATTAATCGAATGAAAACCATTATGACCTCCTTTTTCAGTTATAAAAATAGTGAATTTATCAATAGATTCTTTTCTTAAATTCAAAGTATCCTTATATGGAACCCAGGGATCATCCTTGGCATGGATAAAAAGCATTAGAGGTAATTTTTTTATTGAGTTTCGGATTCTAAATATTGGAGAAGCTTTAATATAATAATCCTCTAAAGAATTAAATCCCCAACTAGGAGCTGTAAATTTCTGATCAAATTCTCTTATACTTTTTAAATTTCTAATTTTTATTCTTAATTTCTCGTTATCAAGAAGTTTGCCTTCATCATTAAATCCCTCCCATAACTGATTTTTTAAGCGATGAAGTAACCATTTTTGGTAGATAGAATTTCTAGGTTTTTCAATACAGAGACTGCATGAAGATAAATCTAAAGGAGTACTCACGCAGGCAAGGCCATCTAAAAGTTTTTCTCCTTTGTTTTCATTGTCATCTAGGCAGGCATTTAAAAGAATTGTTCCGCCTAAAGATAATCCAACTCCGTAAATTGGAAGATTATTATTCCTTTTCATAAGATCTTTGAACTCTAAATTAATCAATTTTTTAAAATAATTAATTGCTGAAATAACATCACTGGAGCATCTAGCACAATAATTTCCTTTAGCTAAATATCTTGCTGATCCAGATCCTCTTAGATTTAATTTAAGAACTCCAAAACCATTATTTGCTAATTTCCTAGATATTCTTCTTAAACCAAACCGTTTAGTTGAGCCTCCTAAACCATGTGTAACGATTACAAAACCCTTAAGTGAGTTTAAGTTTTCAGGTAATTCTAAAAAACCTAAAAGATAATCAGATTCAAATTTTTTAGAAAGAATTTTATTAATCGGAAAGAATATTTTTTTATTTTTTATTGATTTACCAAAATCAATAACAAAAGTATCTCTCAAAGTTTGTAAGTCGCCACCTATCCAAGGCAAGACTTCTCGAAATGGCTTATTTTTTTCGTAATCTGAAAAACTAAAAGATATACTATTATTTGTCCCCAACTCCAAGATCCTTTAATTCTCCAATCAAATCATTCAGTACCTTTTTTGCATCACCAAAGACCATTGAGGTATTTGGCAGATCAAATAAATCATTTTTTATTCCGGAGTAACCTGCACTCATACCACGTTTAATTACAAATACCGTTCTTGCTTCTTGAACATCAAGAACTGGCATGCCATATAAGGGAGAAGAGCTATCATTTTTAGCTTGAGGGTTAACCACATCATTTGCTCCTAAAACTAAAACAACATCCGTTGCTGGAAAATCAGGATTTACAACGTCCATCTCTTTAAGTTGTTCGTAAGGAACATCTGCTTCTGCTAAAAGTACATTCATATGTCCAGGCATCCGCCCTGCTACAGGATGAATTGCGTAAACAACTTCAATACCATTTTGCTCTAGTTTTTTTGTCACTTCCCTTAAAGTATGTTGAGCTTGAGCTACTGCCAGACCGTAACCAGGAACAATAATTACCTTGTTGGCTGCCTCTAAAGTCAATGCGCATTCTTCAACACTGCAAGAAGTTATATTTGTATATTCTCCTGAACCAGAAGAGGCTGTACTTTGTGCAGATAAAGATCCTCCAAAAAGAACTGAGACCAATGATCTATTCATACCCTTACACATCACTTGAGTAAGTATTAGACCTGCCGCTCCAACCATTGCGCCTGCTACTATCAAAAGCTGACTATCAACAACAAAACCTGCTGCTGCTGCTGCAATCCCTGAATAGCTATTTAATAAAGATATAACGACTGGCATATCCGCTCCACCAATTGGCAAAGTAACTCCAATACCTAATAAAGAAGAAACTATAACTAAAAGCCAAATAGAACTTGTATTACCATTTATCAAATCAAAAAAGGCTATCAAGGAAGCAACTGTAAAAACAATATTTACAAAATGTCTAACTTTGCTCTGAGTCCATCCTGGAGTTGACAACCAACCCTGCAACTTTGCCATCGCAACAATTGAACCTGTGAAAGTTATGGCCCCAACAAATATAGAAACAGATATTGAGACTTCGTTAATCAGTGACTTAAAAAAATCAAAATCTTCTTGGCCACCAGATATAGGAAAAATAGCTACTCCCAAGGCCACTAAAAGTGATGACATTCCTCCACAACCATTGAACAATGCCACTGTTTCAGGCATGGAGGTCATAGGTACTTTTTTTGCAAGAATTGCTCCGAATAAACTACCTAAGATTGATCCAATTATTATCCAAATCCAAGACTGAATAGCAATTCCAGAAGTGCCTAAATAATAAGAAAGTAATCCTACTACTGATAGCGACATTGCAAATGCAGCTAATCTATTGGCATCCCTTGCTGATTTTACTTTTGACAATCCTTTTATTCCCAAAGCCAGTAAAAGTACTGCTAGAAGGTCAATAACGAATTTAATGATTACAGGTAGATTCATGTTAAAAATTACTTCTTATTTGATGGTTTACGACTAAACATCGCGAGCATTCGATCAGTTACAAAGAAACCACCTACAACGTTGAAAAGAGCAAATCCAAGAGAAACTGAACCAATGATTAAAAGTGGTACGTTACCTTCTGCTTTTACAATTAAAGTCAAGGCTGCAAGCATTGTTATTCCTGAAATTGCATTTGCTCCACTCATTAGAGGTGTGTGAAGAGTAGGAGGAACTTTTCCAATTAACTCAAGACCTAATAAACTACCTAGTAAAAGAACCCAAAGAAGACTTATAAAAGACATAATTTTAAAACCTCAATTTTCAAAAACTTTATTTTGAAGAACAACTCCTTCATCGCTTAATAAACATCCAGAAATGAGTTCATCCTCTTTATCTAATTTAATTACACCATCTTTTATAAATGGTGTAATCAAAGATGTTAAGTTCTTAGCATAAAGTGAACTTGCGTCATAAGGAACTGAAGAGGGTAACTCGCCCGCTCCTATAAGTTTTACCCCATCTTTCATAATAGTTTCATTTGATTTTGTTCCTTCGCAATTCCCTCCCTGAGAAACTGCTAAATCAATAACTACTGCTCCAGGCCTCATTTTTTCAATCATGGGTAAGTCTATTAAAACAGGGGCTTTTTTACCAAGAACTTGCGCAGTACATATAGCAACATCAGCTTCAGATAAATATTTAGTTAAAGTTGCCTTCTGTTTTGTGAGGAATTCGGGTGTTACAGCTTTTGCATAACCTCCCGCCTCTCCTGGCTTTTCCTCAACTTCAGGAAGTTCTATAAATCTTGCTCCGAGGGACTCTACTTGTTCTTTAACAGCCGGTCTAATATCAGATACAAATACTATTGCTCCAAGTCTTTTCGCCGTCGCAACTGCCTGTAATCCTGCAACGCCACCACCAAGAACCACTACTTTTGCAGGTTGGACTGTCCCTGCTGCAGTCATAAGCATTGGGAAATATCTATCTAACTCACTTGCAGCCAAAAGAACTGCTTTATATCCAGCAATATTTGCCTGTGAAGAAAGAACATCAGAAGATTGTGCTCTACTAATCCTAGGAAGCAACTCTAGTGATAAAGCTGAAATCTTATTACTATTAATTATCCTAAGAAGCTCCTTATTACCATATGGGTTAAGAAGACCAAGAAGAACAGCGCCTTTCTTTAACTTAGTTAAATTATCATTTGATGGAGTTTGAACACAAAATATTAAGTCAGCTTCACTCCAAATTTTTTGATTAAAGTTGTTTATTATTATTCCGCCCGATTCTTCATATGATAAGTCACTAAATCCTGATAATTTTCCTGCTGAACTTTCAATATAAACATCACATCCAAGGCTTTTTAATTTCTTTACCGCTTCTGGCGTAGCTGAAACTCTCCTTTCACCGGAGCTTGTTTCGGAAGGAATAAGTATCTTTGTCAATTTATTTATTTTTTAAACATACTAAATATAAATTGAAGAAAGTCAAAAGTCTTGGATTTTTGTTAAAAATATATTTTCTTTTCTATAAAAAATAGCTATCTAGAATATAAAGGTACTTAATAATCAAATGAGTATAAAAGCAATCGAATGTCCTGATGGAGTATGTCACAGTCATCATGGTGGACATGCTGTTCCAAGGCAAGCTATGCAGAAAAACTTAGAAAAACATGGTAAAGACTGGTGCGAGAAATTAGCAGAGAGAATTTATGAAATGTCAGTTGATACTTATTCACAGACAGTCATGCCCAGTCTCCACTCAGCAGGCTGGCAAAGAAGGCATCTAGATTGGGAATTTAAGCTGGCAGAAAATGATTCTGAACCGGATGAAGCTCTTGTTGAAGGAATTATTAATGCAACAGAAAGCTTTTTAAGGAGTAGTGAGGTTCATCGATTATTTATTCAGGAATTAGTTCAGGGCACATTTGAGGAAGCAAATGACAAAAAAATAATTTCTAAAGCTATAAAATCTATAATTGAAGAAGAAATTGTAAGTTCATTAAGAGAAAAAAAAGAAACTCTTTTGAAGAAAATATCTTCAAAATTAGTTTCAGAGGAAAAAGTTAGCGAGGAACTTGCAATAAATTCAGCCAAAGAGGGTTTCGAGGAAGTCGAAAGGCTTCTTGCAAATCATAGCGAGGCTGTTTAATTCTATTTTTTTATATTTTCTTTATAATTAGCGCAAAAACCCGCTCAAATATAAATTAAAGATTAAATTATTGTTTGGAAGTACGAAGTTGTAGCTTATTAGACAATACATAAGCTGTTTGATGTGTTTATCTATATAAAACTTTTGGGTTTCAATGGAAAATTTCATTAGAAAAAGGATCGATATTGCAACCTGTTGGGCAACCAACAGAATTTCTGCAATGGATACTCTAGAAAGATATGAAGATAGTTACGCAATAGCAGAAGAATTTAGAGAGTGGATACTTCATATTGGAGAAAAGAACGAAAATTTAAAAGATTCTGTTTTAAACTTCCCAAATGAATTAAAAAAATTATTAGACCCAAAAATCAACGATTAAATATCAAATCGATCGAGTGGAAACCGCCCTACATTATTTGGGTTTGTTTATTATTATTAGAGTGAAATTAGCAAATAAATGGAAAATAAAGAGAAGATTCCAAACGTAGAAAATGTTGTAATTATTGGTTCAGGTCCCGCAGGATACACAGCTGCAATTTATGCTGCAAGAGCAAATCTTCAACCATTGCTCGTTACAGGATTTAATTCTGGTGGAATTCCTGGTGGCCAATTGATGACTACAACATTTGTTGAAAATTATCCAGGTTTCCCAGATGGTGTACTTGGTCCTGAATTAATGGATCTAATGAAAGCTCAAGCCGAAAGATGGGGCACTAATTTATATGAAAGTGATGTTGTCTCAATAAATACTGATTCACATCCCTTTGAATTAAAAACTTTAGAAGGAACTATAAAATCTAACTCAATTATTATTGCAACTGGAGCAAGTGCAAATAGATTAGGCGTGATAAATGAAGATAAATTCTGGAGTAAAGGAATAAGTGCTTGTGCAATATGTGATGGAGCGACCCCACAATTTAGAGGTGAAGAATTAGCTGTTATTGGAGGGGGCGACTCTGCATGTGAAGAAGCAGCATATCTCACAAAGTATGGAAGCAAAGTGCATTTGATTGTTAGATCAGAAAAATTAAGGGCTAGCGCGGCAATGGTAGATAGAGTAAAAGCTAATCCAAAGATAGCAATTCATTGGAACACAAAAGTTGAAAAAGCGGATGGCTCTGAATGGCTTGAGAAAATAGAAACTATTCACTCTCAAGAAGGTAAAGGGGAAATCAATATAAAAGGTCTTTTTTACGCGATAGGGCACACACCAAATACTAAGTTCTTAGGCAGCAAAATTGACTTAGATAATAAAGGATATATTGCTTGCAAATCAGGAAGACCAGAAACATCTATTGAAGGCATCTTCGCAGCAGGTGACGTTGTCGACTCTGAGTGGAGACAAGGAGTTACCGCTGCTGGAACTGGGTGCATGGCAGCATTAGCTACCGAAAGGTGGCTAGCCGAGAAAAACTTAGCAAAAACAATAGTCAGAGAAACACCCGAACCAGAAAAAAAACTTAATTCATCAGATTTTAATGAAGAAGAAGTTAATGAAGATACTTTCGATTCAAATTCTGAATGGCAAAAAGGCAGTTATGCATTAAGGAAACTTTATCACGAGAGTAAAAAACCTATCTTAGTAATTTTTAGTTCTCCAAGTTGCGGCCCATGTCATGTTTTGAAACCTCAGTTAAAAAGGGTAATTAAAGAACTTGATGGTGCAGTTCTTGGCGTTGAAATAGATATTGATAAAGATCAAGATATTGCAAAACAAGCTGGTATTAACGGCACACCAACAGTTCAACTTTTTAAAGAAAAATTATTAAAAAAACAGTGGCAAGGTGTTAAACAAAGAAGTGAGTTTAAAGAAGCGATAAAAAATATTATCTAAAGTAACTTTTTATTTATTATTTCTCTTAGGGTTATTTTTATTAGTAGTTGGTTTAGCATTTCCTGCATTTCTTTCTCTATAAGTTATCCTCCCTCTAGAGAGATCATAAGGACTAATCTCAACTAACACTTTATCTCCAGCTAATAATTTAATTCTAAATTTAGTCAATTTTCCTGCAGCTCTACATAAACATTGATGTCCTTCAGGTTGTTCTAATGTAACCAAATAAAATCCATTCCCCTGCTCTTTTTCTATTACACCTGAAGTTTCAATCATTAATTAATCTTTTACTAAGTCCATATTATCAGAAAAAGATTGGCCAAAATCGATTTAAGAAAAATTACATACGTAAAAATATGAAATTCAATTCAAATAGAAAATTTAATTTCATTAATTATTTGAAGTTGACCATAATAAAAATTTGCTTTAGCAATTTTTTCAGAATCTTCTAATTGATCAAAAAAAACAAACCCAAGGCTTTCCCATAATGAAGATCCGCAAACACTATTCAATTCATTTTTTGCTTCTTTTGCAAAATTATCTAGTTTTCGTTCAAGATTTTTAGACTTAGAAACAGACATAATTAATAATAGATATATATAGTACAAATATACTATATAAGTCTACAGTTGCAACATTAAAATGGTAATCTCTTTTTTTCCTCTATATTTAGATCTGCCTCCATCTCCCTTAATCTTTTAAGTATTTGTTGATAGTACTCCTTTATATAACTCTCTAGTGAGGTCATATCTTCTTTTTTAAGTTCCAGTATTTCGTAAGTTTTGCTCATGTCAGCATCTAATGATTCACCACTACTAGTTACTTCGGCAAAAGCCAATCTTTCAGCAACACTTAAAGAATCTTGGAAAAAGGAAACTACTTTCTGAGTGACACTAATCAGAAAAGGTGAAACTCTAAAAATTTTAGCTTTCTTTTCGCTAAATTTTTCACATAAGGATATGACTTCGTTTGAATCCCATGCTTTAGGACCAACCAATGGCAATGATGTTCTATGAGTTTTTGGATTATTAACTGCTGCGACAATAACTTTTGCCATGTCTTGAGTATTCATGTATGCAATTTTAGTAGGAGTTCCACTCATCCATACTGCTTGACTATCTAAAATGGGAATAGCAAATTGACCTATAACTCCTTGCATAAAAGCTGCACATTTGAAAATAGTGTATTCTAGATCAGATTTCTCAAGAAGTTTTTCAGTACAATATTTAATGTCCATTAATGGAACATTTCTAAATTTTTCTGTTAAAAGAATTGAAAGGAATATTACTCTTTTTACATTTAAAGATTCACAAGCATTAAATAAATTAAGTTTTCCATCCCAATCTGTTTCATAAATACTTTTAGGATCATCTGGTTTACTGGTAGCTGCATCAATAACAACTTCAATATCTTGCAATGCATATTCTATATCAGAAGAATTTAATAAATTACCTTTTGTTAGTTCACATCCCCACTCTTGAAGAAAGGAAGCTTTTCTTGGGTTTCTGACAAAGCATCTTACTTCGTGTCCATCTTCTATAGCTTGCTTTGCTATTTGTCTACCAAGTGTACCTGTTGCTCCTACTAAAAGTATCTTCATATTTAAGATTTACTTAACCTGTAGACCATAACTCAAATTGTGATGTATTCGTGAGAATCAATCTCCCTGAAACTTTAACAACAGAGCACCACCAACCAATCCTATTGGTATCAGTATCCAAAAAACTGCTGCAATACTAAAAATTTCTTGAGCCATAGTAAAAATTTAAAGATTACTATAATTTACATTCAATATACATTTATTTGTTAAAAAAGTAGATAATGCAAATATCTTGAAAATTTTTGAATAAATGAATAATAATTTCAAAGAAAATATAAACTTTACTAATTACTGGATTTGGAATGGTTTTAAAATTTGTTGGAGTGTTGCAGGCGAAGATAATAAAGTTCCTATTATCTTTCTCCATGGATTTGGCGCTAGTCGAAAACATTGGAGAAATAATTTAGAATATTTTGCGGAAAGGAATTGCGCCGCATACTCTTTAGATTTAATAGGATTTGGGGATTCAGATCAACCTGGGATTAGACAAATTGGGAAACTAGATAATGAGATTTGGTCTAATCAAGTGAAAGACTTTATTGCACAAGTGATAAGACCAAAAAATTCTGGGAAAGTAATTCTTATTGGCAATTCCCTTGGATCACTTGTTGCCTTAACATGTGCTGTCACATTAGAGGATCAGATTGCAAAAGTTATTGCATCCCCGCTGCCAGATCAAATTCAAGAAAATAAAACGTCGAAAACAAAAAAATCATCATTTAAGAAATTTCAAGATAAATTCATAAGAATATTTTTTATATTTTTTCCTTTGGAGATTATTTTATTTTTAATAACCAAATTAGGTGTTATAAAAATGGGACTAAATTCTGCCTATTTCAAAAAAGATAATATTGATCGGGAATTAATAGATTTGGTAACAAAACCAGTTTTAAGGAGAACTTCAGCTAGATCATTAAGAGCTATGTGTATTGGTATGTCTTCAAGAGATGAAAAATTTCAAGCTTCTTACCTTTTGAGAAAACTGAGCGCCTCAAAAAAAGTTCCTTTTTTATTGATTTGGGGAGAAAAAGATAATTTCATACCTTTGTTTGTTGGTAAAAAGATTGCAAATTTCCATAGATGGGTAAAATTAAAAATAGTATCCAATTCAGGGCATTGTATCCATGATGAAGACCCTTCAGTATTCAATAGAATTTCTTATGAATGGATTAGAGATTTAAAAACCTTTTAAAATATGAAACATACATTATCAGTTCTTGTAGAAGATGAATCTGGAGCCTTGAGTAGAATCTCAGGCCTCTTTGCTAGAAGAGGATTCAACATAGATAGCCTTGCAGTAGGACCTGCAGAATCCAAAGGGATTTCAAGGTTAACGATGGTAGTAGAGGGTGATGATGAAACTCTTCAACAAATGACTAAGCAACTTAATAAGTTATTTAATGTTCTTGGAGTTGTAGATTTTACTAATCTCGCAGCTGTTGAGAGGGAATTGATGTTACTAAAAGTTTCATCGAAAGAAGATACTAGGAGTAATATCCTTGATATAGTTCAGATTTTCCGTGCAAAAGTTGTTGATGTATCAGATATGGCCCTAACTCTTGAGGTAGTTGGAGACCCTGGGAAGTTAGTTGCTCTAGAGAAATTACTCGAGCCATACGGCATCCTTGAAATAGCGAGGACTGGTAAGGTTGCTCTTAAACGCTCTTCAGGAGTTAATACAGAAATGTTGAAAATAAACAAATATTCACTAGAAATTTAATTAATTATCTGGACTGCCTTGATGTAGTCTTCTTTATTAAGTTTTTTGAGTACATCTAATCCTTTTATAATTTTTCCAAAAATTGAATATCTTCCATCTAATTCTGGGATATTAGTTGTTACAAAGAAAAATTCAGTTGATGAAGACTTATTGTTAAAGCTCTTGACCATAGCAATTGAACCATTCTCAAAAGTATTAACTAAATTTTCAATTTCGTTAGGATTTTTTATTTGATAGTTATATCTTGGTTTACTTTCTTCTTTAAATTTTATTTCTAAAGGTATTGATAGACTTGTCTTTTTCAGGTTTTGATTTCCTTCAAAATAAAATTTATTTTTTGGATTAACACCGCCGTGTACAAATCTTATTTGGGTAAAATTTATTATTTTATAAAATTTTTGATTTACGTAAATATCATTGTCTATGTTTTCCAGAAAGTTTGACACTGTTACTGGGTTATCTTTACCAAATAATTCAACCTCAAAATCACCTTTTGTAGTTTTAAAATTAACTACTTTATTACTCTGAATACAACTAAATCTAAGTTTTTGGCAATAATAAGTTGAATCAACCTTATTTTTATAACTACAAGCTTGAAACAAAAACAGAACCTGTATAAAAAATAATATTCTTAATAAATATTTTTTTTTTATTTTAAGCCCTCCAAATTAACATCCAAAAATTTAGCCAGACGAGCCCCCTCCTCTTCAACTTGAAGAAGTGGTTTGAGTTCACCTGCTCCGCTTAAAGGGAGAGGTTTTTTTCTTCCTTTTAATACTAATGCAATTCTTCTTCTAGGATTAAATCCCTCACTTATATCTAACTTGACCGATTTAATTTCATCAAAATTTAATTTAACTTCAATATCTTTGAATAATCCTTTTCTTCTTATTTCTATAGATTTTGATGATTTATCAAAATAATTACTTCCTGAACCAAAGTTTATGTAAACCAAATACCACAAGTAAAAATTTAATAAGTTGGCTATTACTCCATATGCTCCCATTATTATTCCTTGAGGGATAAACAATAAAGTTGAAGGATTTCCTAGAGGTAATAAATCCCTTCCTGTGTAGCTAGATATAGAGGCCAAAAGAAAACCAATACCTCCTATAGTTAGCATTCCTCCAATAATGTAATTTGAAATTTTTCTTGATCCACCAATTTTTTGTTCGATTTTATCGAAAGACTTGAGGTCTGAATTCATTTTTATCCCTTTTTTAGAGCCTAATTCAGATAATTTAACAAATTAAGGGAGTATTCTTACCTAATTTTTAATAAAAAAGTCAGGAAAGCTTTACAAGGCATTTCAGATATACAGATATTTCCCCACATTACTCTCAATCTTTGTTACAGTCACTGCGTATCCCGAAGCTAAAAACGATTTCTCATGACGATCGCAGTTGGTAGCGCCCCACAAAGAGGATGGTTTGATGTCCTCGATGATTGGTTGAAGCGCGACCGCTTTGTATTTATTGGTTGGTCCGGACTACTTCTACTTCCTTGTGCATACCTTGCTATAGGTGGTTGGTTTGTCGGAACAACATTTGTTACCTCTTGGTACACACACGGAGTTGCAAGTTCATACCTTGAAGGTTGTAACTTCTTAACAGCAGCTGTAAGCACCCCTGGTGATGCCATGGGACACAGTCTTCTATTTTTATGGGGTCCTGAAGCCCAAGGTAGTTTCGTAAGATGGCTACAACTTGGTGGTCTTTGGAACTTCGTTGCATTACATGGAGTATTTGGCCTAATTGGTTTTATGCTTCGTCAGTTTGAAATTGCTGGCCTTGTTGGAATTAGACCATACAACGCACTAGCTTTCTCAGCAGTAATTGCAGTATTCACAAGTATTTTCCTTATTTATCCTTTAGGACAGCATAGTTGGTTCTTCGCACCTTCATTCGGTGTTGCAGCAATCTTCCGTTACATCCTATTCATTCAAGGTTTTCACAATATCACTTTAAACCCATTCCATATGATGGGAGTTGCTGGAATTCTTGGTGGTGCTCTACTTTGCGCTATTCATGGAGCTACAGTTCAAAATACTTTGTATGAAGATACAAGTATTTACACAGATGGTAAGGTTCAAAGTTCAACATTTAGAGCTTTTGATCCAACTCAAGAAGAAGAAACCTATTCAATGATTACAGCGAATAGATTTTGGAGTCAAATCTTCGGTATTGCTTTCTCAAACAAGCGTTTCTTACATTTCTTGATGCTATTTGTACCTGTTATGGGTATGTGGACATCTTCTATTGGTATTGTCGGCTTAGCACTAAACTTGAGAGCTTATGACTTCGTAAGCCAAGAAATTCGTGCAGCAGAAGATCCAGAATTTGAAACTTTCTATACAAAAAATATACTTTTGAACGAAGGTATGCGAGCATGGATGTCTTCTGTGGATCAACCACACGAAAACTTTGTATTCCCTGAGGAGGTTCTTCCACGTGGAAACGCCCTTTAATAATTTATTAAGAGCTCCAAACCAAAGTATTGAGGAAACTGGTTATGCCTGGTATGTAGGCAACGCTAGATTAATCAATTTATCTGGACGTTTATTAGGAGCTCACATTGCTCACTCTGGACTAATAGTCTTTTGGGCGGGAGCAATGATGCTCTTTGAGGTTAATCACTTTACTTTTGATAAACCAATGTGGGAGCAAGGTTTAATCTGTATGCCACACGTCGCGATGTTTGGCTATGGAATAGGCCCTGGTGGTGAAGTTACTGATATCATGCCTTTCTTCCAGGCAGGCGTGGTTCACTTAATAGCTTCTGCTGTTCTTGGTTTTGGTGGTATTTATCACTCATTAGCAGGTCCAGAAAAACTCGAAGAAGATTTTCCATTTTTCTCCACCGACTGGAGAGACAAAAACCAAATGACAAATATCCTTGGATATCATTTGATTGTTTTAGGTGTAGGTGCGTTAGCATGGTCAGTTAACTGGTGTTTTATTGGCGGTGCATATGATACATGGGCACCAGGCGGTGGTGAAGTCAGACTTGTTAACCCAACTTTAGATCCAAGAGTTATTCTTGGTTATTTATTCAGATCTCCATGGGGAGGAGCTGGATCAATAATCGGCGTTAACTCCATAGAAGATATTGTTGGTGGTCACGTTTATGTTGGAATTACTGCAATTATCGGTGGAATATTCCATATCTTTACCAAACCTTTTGGATGGGCAAGAAGAGCATTTATCTGGAATGGTGAAGGCTTATTAAGTTATGCACTTGGTGGAATTTGTGTAGCAAGTTTTATTGCTTCAACATTCATCTGGTTTAACAACACTGCTTACCCTTCAGAATTCTACGGTCCAACTAATGCTGAAGCATCACAGGCTCAAAGTTTTACTTTCCTTGTGAGAGATCAAAGAATTGGAGCTAATGTAGGTTCAACAATGGGACCAACAGGTCTAGGTAAGTATCTCATGAGATCTCCTACTGGTGAAATTATATTTGGTGGTGAAACAATGAGATTTTGGGATTTCAGAGGTCCATGGTTAGAGCCTTTAAGAGGTCCTAACGGATTGAGCCTTGAGAAAATCCAAAATGATATTCAGCCTTGGCAGGTAAGAAGAGCCGCTGAATATATGACTCATGCTCCTAACGCTTCTATCAACTCTGTTGGTGGAATTATTACAGAGCCAAATGCTGTTAACTTCGTTAACCTTAGACAGTGGTTAGCTGCAGCTCAATTCTTCCTAGGATGGTTTACATTCATTGGTCACCTTTGGCATGCTGGACGTGCTAGAGCAGCCGCTGCTGGTTTCGAAAAAGGAATCGACAGAAAGAGTGAACCGGCTCTAGAAATGCCTGATTTAGATTAATTTCTATCTCAACTAAAAAAGCCCTATCTTTAGATAGGGTTTTTTTTTGCTCAATTTTATTATCTATATAAGTTTTTTCTGAGCCATGGCAAACTTAAACCCATTACATTACTGAAACAACCCTCTATTTTTTCTATATATTTACCTCCTATACCTTCCAAGGCAAATCCTCCTGCACAATATAAAGGTTCATTTGTATCTACATAACTCTTGATTTCCCAATCTTCCAAATTAGAAAAATAAACTCTTGAACTTACTGTTTTTTTTATTATTTCAGTGATTTTAAAAATTTTGGAAGTTGAATCAAAATTCCCAATTATTAGAGTATGACCAGTATGTAAAAATCCAAATTCTCCAGACATTTTTTTCCATCTAATAAATGCTTCCTCTTTATTAGATGGTTTCCCATAAGCTTCACCTTTAAATTCAAAAATTGAATCGCACCCAAGTATTTCCAAAGGACCATGATTCAATTCTTCGGGCAATGATAAGTTCTGAATATTTTCAGATAAACTATTAGCCTTTTGAAAAGATAATTCCAAAGCTAAATTAAATATATTCTTTTCTTGGATAGTAGTTTCGTCAAAGTCACTTGATATTTGGAAAAATTCGATTTGACAATTTTCTAGTAATTTCTTTCTAGATTGAGAAGCAGAGGCTAGAATTAACACAAATTTTTTACCAAATTATAATTCAATTTAATAATTAATAAATTTTAAAATTAATATAAATTACTAATGGAATTAGAGGCAAAATTACATGAAATAAAGAAACCAATAATGGTCCTAGGTACTTCCAGTGGAGCAGGAAAATCATTAACAGTTACTGCTATTTGTAGGATTCTTAAAAACTTAGGCGAAGAACCAATCCCTTTTAAAGGACAAAATATGAGCAACAACGCTTGGGTTGATTGGGAAGGTGGAGAAATGGCATATTCACAAGCACTTCAGGCTTTTGCTTGTGGTATTAATCCCGCTGCAGAGATGAATCCCATTTTATTAAAACCACAAGGAAACTCAATAAGCGAGGTGATTCACCTTGGCAAAAGCATAGGGACCACCACTGCAAAAAATTACTATAAGGATTGGTTTACTCCAGGTTGGGAAGTAATTAAAAAAAGTTTAAAGTCTATTTACGAAGGAAATCCGAATTGCCGTTTAATTATCGAAGGGGCTGGAAGTCCGGTAGAGATGAATTTAATTCATAGAGATCTGACTAATTTAAGAGTTGCTAAATATTTAAATGCAAATTGCATTTTGGTTACTGATATTGAAAGGGGAGGCGTATTTGCACAAATAATTGGTACTCTTGAATTAATGAAGCCTGAAGAAAAGAAGCTTATTAAGGGAATTATTATAAATAGATTCAGAGGAGACCTTTCATTATTTGAAGATGGGAAGAAATGGATAGAGAATAAGACTCAAATCCCTGTTGTTGGAATTATTCCATGGTTAAATGATTCATTTCCCCCAGAGGACTCTTTAGATTTAATAGAAAAAAAATCACTTTCTAAAAATCCTGAAATCAAAGTTGGAATTATAAAATTACCATCTATTAGTAACTTCTCGGATTTTGATCCACTAGAAAATGAAGAAACGATATTTATTGAATGGATTAGAAAATCACAAAATCTAAGTAAGTATGACTTCATCATTCTGCCGGGAAGTAAACAAACGATTAAAGATCAAATATTTCTTGAAAATTCTGGTTTATCTAAGGATATAAGGGACTATTCAAAAAACAAAGGAAATATTGTTGGAATATGTGGAGGCTTACAAATGTTAGGGACTACACTTGAAGATCCATATTTTAAAGAGGGTTCCAAAAATTATTCTGAACAAAAAATTAAAGGTATTGGATTACTACCCTTAAAAACGACTTTCTTTAAAAAAAAATTAACACGTCAAATTAAATCTAAATCTATATGGCCGTGCCAATCAGAAATTAATGGATTTGAAATTCATAATGGTCAAACTGTATTAGATGAAATCCAAAGTTCATTAAAGATTAATCCAATTTTTGAAGATTCAGATCTTGGTTGGTATAAAGAAAATAATAAAGGAGGAACTATTGCAGGAACATATATTCATGGAATCTTTGAAAATGACAGTTGGAGAGAGCATTATATTAATTTAATAAGGAAGAGTAAAAATCTACCAACATTAAACAAAAAATCAATATCTTATAAAGAGAAGAGACAATTCATTATTGATAATCTTGCGAATGAATTCCACAAACATTTAAATCTCAAATCATTTTTAAGTTGAAAGAAACAAAAAATACAAAAGTAATATGGCCAAACAATAAAGAAACCTTTGTTTCAGATGGTGATAACTGGTTTTCTTCTGCTAAAAAAGCAGGTTTAGAAATCCCTTCTGGCTGCCTCACAGGGAGTTGTGGAGCCTGTGAAATTGATGTAAACGGTGTAACAGTAAGGGCTTGTATAAGTGAAATTAAAAATAATAAAAAATGTACGTTACGGGTTTCTTTAACTACAGACCCCTTTTGGGAAAAATAAATTTCACTAAACATTACCTATTATTAGATAAAGGAAAACATAGTAAAAAAATGATCCAAAAAATGTGTTTATTAGAATAACCTTATTTTTGATTTTTGACGAGGCAATAATATAGCTCCCCAAAACATGAGGTAGGATGGGGAAAGATCTAATGATTAAAATATAAAAAGATCTAAAAGTAATATTGTCAAAAAATTTATAAAGATTATTCTTTTCTGGTCTTTTTAAAAATAATATATTTCTAGAAAATTTAAATTTAATTTTCCTCAAAATAAGAACTTGAATTACACTTAAAATCGTTAAAGCAGGAGAAAATAATAAAATATAAATAAACCCAAAAACTTTTAATAATATAAAGTCAAAAATAATTGATAATGGGATGCCTAAAAATATAAAAACTATATTTAAAGCAATCAAATATTTGTATTGAATATTATTAAATAGTAACTCAAGATCATAGTTATACTTGAATATCAGAGCAAGAAAATAAACCCCTAAATATGTGTAAAATATTTTAAAAATTGCTGATTTAAAATTTAAACCTTTTCTATTCATATAAGATGAAGATTACAAATGGTTATCAAAACAGAAAGGGTGAAATCACATCTTATACTTCTTTGACTATTATAGAACCAAATTGGAAATATTTAGACAGGCACTCATTTTGTGCAACATCAAATTTTTGGTATTTATAGGGAATACTGGTGAAGACGCAGGAAAGTAAAGATAAGCAAAGAATTTGCATAAAAAAAACCCCAAATAATGGGGTCTTATGTAGCTTTACAAAATTAAGTGTTTCCTTGTTTCCACTTTTTTGAGTAAAACATCTCCTTCACACAAATTTAACATATGTCATTTAATTCTTTTTCGTGGCAGGCCTGAATGGAATGTTACTTAACTGTCACATATGCCAATTCCCCATTTCTGGATATCAAAAATAAAGAAAAACCTAATACAGAGAAGGGGGGATTATAAGAGATTGAAGTGTGAAGAGTTTTCTGAGTTTTGTAAATTACTGAGTAAAGATATCAAATTTTTACAGTATTAATTACTAATTCTTTTCCCAAAATAGATAAAGATTTGAAAACTGGTTTTTAGTATCTACTATTGCAATACTTGTTGAGATCAACTTCCATCCTGCAGAATTGCGTTTTTTCATAATTGCTGCAAGTTCATTTTCTTGTCTTTGAGTATTTGTATTTCCAACTGCGTAATATATATCAAGATCATTTTCTACTTTTGCCATTTTTAAAGGTGATGCTTTATTCAGAGTTAATATTACTCAATCTTTCATCATTATTGGGAAAGATTCGATAGGGTGGTCGAAAATAAGACTCATATGTTATTACCTTCACCCCAAATTGCGATTGCATTACTGCTTATAAGTATTGGGATAGTAGTTACTTTTGATATCAAAATTGATCTATTTAAAAGTAAAGAGTAAAAGAAAAAGGTTGGATATCTTGGAAAATATCTACATTAATCTGATCAAATAATTAATCTAAATTAGATTAAGAATAAAAAACACCCTGCAATAAATCCACTTAAATGACCTAATAAACTTACCCCTGGCAAAAAAGAGAGCATCAAACCTATGAGGCATATTGTCTTTGACATTTTTTGAACTTCATAATTGGACTTAAAACCAATTTCTTTACCTAAAAAATATTTCTTTCCATGAAAAGAAGTTAATAGTAAGAATCCAAAAAAAGCATAAATTATTCCACTAAATCCTAAAGCGGCATAATTCGGATATATATTAAAATAAGACAAGATCTTTTCGTAGACCCATAAAATAAAAAAATTTAAAAAAGAGCAAATTAAAATAAATTTCAAATAAAAAAATCTACTTTTAATTTCAAGTCTCATCAAAAAATATCTAGTGATGATTATTCCACCAAGATTACTTAATAAATGATTTAAATCTGCATGAGTTAATATTGATGTAAAAATCCTATGGGGTTGATCACTAATTAATCTTGGTACAAAGTAAAAATATTCTTTATCAATAACGCCAATTAAATCTGTAAAAATAAAAACTGAGATTAAAAAAAATCCAGTTACAAGATATTGCCAATCATATTTTGATATTGAATTATAAAAAGGCATTTTTTAGTTTCAAATCAAAAAATTATCTTCTTAATAGAAAAAAAGAACCTGAAAAGGGTCTTTATTAATATCTTAATTTATATTGCCTTTAGTAAACTTTGCAATGAGAACTTGTTGGGTGGTCTATGCATTCCTTTTCCCAATAATCTTGTCTATGGTCATTAGGTAGTTCATAATTAAAATCATGCATTCTCCAAACATCTGAAGTTGCATTTCTAAGGGCAGTTAATGGAGTGGTGAGTCTCATAAAAACTCCTAGATCTCTACCACTTAATTATCCTCCTATTCAATTAAAATTAATAGAGTATTAATACCCTAGTATTAGCGCTTTATGGTTGTCGCGATTATCTTTTTTCATTAAGTACAATAAGAAATGTTCAGAATTCAAAAAACCTTATCCAATTTGTAGACAATTAGGAGCATAAGACTCGTAAAGGGAATTTATTTGCTCTCTTATTTTTTTTAATTTTATTAGAACTTTTTGTTAAAGAATTAAAATTATAAGGTAAAAAAAACTCTTTTTTATTAAAAGGATAATGATTAAAATCTCTTTAGATGATTTCAAAAAGTATGTAAATAAAATATGAGCAATAAATGGAATGAAAAATATTGGCAGAAAGATTTCTTAAACATGAAGTCACACTCTCCTTCCGATGCAAAACTCTTAATGGGAGGTGTAAAAGGATTAAAAGATGCATGGCGTTTAGGCGTTCTACATGTTGAATACGAAAGACTGAAGAAAATACAGGAGGAACAGCAACAGCAATGACAGAAAAAATAAATTGGCAGAGAGAATTATTAGAAAGTGGAAAATTTAATGATAAATTTTCAAAGAATTTATTAGAAAATGGAGCAAAGAATTTCATGCAAGGAATATATCTTGGATATATGTATTCCAGATGGAGAAAAATTAGAGGATTGGATAAAGATGACCCCATAGAAAACAAAGGTCAAATGCAATCATCTTTTAAAGATTTTGAGAAGAAAATCAAATAAAGATGATACCTACTTACCTCCATAAGAATCTGAATAACCCTAATATTTACAAGCGATTTTGAGGAATCCACCAACACATAATTCGTAAATTAAATATCCACCAACACATTAAAAAATATCCACCAACACATCCACCAACACATTCAGGCATAAACTGGTAAATATTGGACTATATAGGACAAGGAACTTCTTTAAAAACCGATTTTGACTACATTATTGCCCACATAGAACTTTACAGGAAGATAATTAAACGGAGAGGGTGGGATTCGAACCCACGAATAGTTTCCTATTAAACGATTTCGAATCGTTCGCTTTCGACCACTCAGCCACCTCTCCGCCTATTTAATAAGTATGCACGGAATAAATAGAAAATTATGTGCTATATAAAAATCTTAATTTTTAATTCCAACCTGCATCTTTCATCAATCTAATAGCTAAAGAATTTTTTTCTCCAAGTTCTTCTACGGTAACACCATCAGGTGTAAACTCTCCAAAGTTCTTAACTATTTGATTCTGATTAACTTCCTTCAAGGGATGTTCAAAAGTTGGAGCAGCTAAACCTTTACTTCCTTCCGAAGATGCTAAGAATTCAAGCAACTGAATAGCTTCATTTTTATTTGTTGCATATTTTGCAACACCTCCAGCACTAATATTTACATGAGCAGGATTAGGTGTAAGGACCTCTGTTTTTTTTGCATATAAAGCATCTCTTCTTCCATTAACACCAGCCAACATTCTTGCGACATAATAATGGTTAACGATTCCTACCCCGCATTTTTTCTTTGAAACTGCTCTAATTATTGCAATATCCCCTGGGAAAAAAGGTTTTGAAACGTTTGAAATCATTCCGCTTAGCCAAGCTTTAGTAGCTAATTCACCTTTGTTGATTAATTGATTGGCAACTAAAGATTGATTATATGGACTTTTTCTATTTCTTAAACATACTTTCCCTTTTAAAGACGGATCAGCCAAATCAGTGTAGTCATTTATCTTGCTAACATCGACAACTTTTGGATTGGCTATCATTACCCTAACTCTTCTTGTTAATGCATACCATTCCTTACCTGGATCTTTTAATCCAACTGGAACATCATTTTCTAAATTAGAAGATTCTATTGATTGAAGTAATCCAGCTTTGGCTGCATTAGTAATTCTTGCGGCATCTACTAACAATATTAAATCTGCTTGAGAATTCTTCCCTTCTCGTTTCATTCTTTCGATTAAAGAAATTCCCGCTGCCTCGATAAGCCTAACTTTAATTCCTGTTTCTTCTGCAAACTTTTTAAAAACACTTCTATCTGTGTTGTAATGTCTACCCGAATAAACTTTGACTTCTTTTTCTGTTGAATTAGCAGGTATATTAACGTTTAGCAAAAATGTACATGTGAATACTGAAAAAATTATTTTTTTTAGTTTTTGCACTTTTTGAAATTAGTATCTATGGTTACTTTATACCTATAAAAAGAGTTCAAACTTCAAAAGCGAACTTCTATACATCGTGTTGTATCATTTTTTATATTTCATATGAATTATTTAATCCATCAGTTGTTAAACGCTGAAGAAATAAATTTAATAAAAAAAGAATTAGACAAATGTAGTCAACAAGATTGGGAAGATGGGAAAAAAACTGCTGGCAGTCACGCATCAATGGTAAAAAATAATTTACAACTAAATAGAAATACTGAAGTATCAAAAAAAAACGCTCAATTAGTTACTAAAAAAATCCTTTCCAGCCAATTAATAAAAAGTTTTTCTTTACCAAAAAAGATACATGGAATAATGTTTACAAAATCGTCAAAAAATATGCATTATGGGAGACATATTGACAATCCATACATGTCTTCTGGTAGATCAGATTTATCATTTACTATTTCATTGACGAATAAAGATTTTTATGACGGTGGAGAATTAATTATTGAAACAATGAACACAGAAGAAAAATTCAAATTGAATCCTGGAGAGATAATTTTATATCCAAGTTCTTACTTACATGCAGTGAATGAAGTAAATAATGGTGAAAGATTAGTATGCGTGGGTTGGATAGAAAGTTATGTTAAATCTACTGAAAAAAGAGAATATTTATTTGATTTAGACGCAGGTGCAAGAAGTTTACTGTCAAAGCATGGCAGATCTGACGAACTTGATCTTATTTTTAAATCTTATTCAAATCTCTTAAGAGATATCGGGGAGTAAATAGAATCATTTTATACAACAAAAAGAATATTAATTTGAAATTGATTAATATATTAGAAACCTAATTTATCGAATGTCAAAAAAGAGTTCAATTGCAATTTTTATCGCAGCCACAAGCGCATTAGCTATTTCAACGGCGGATAGTAATTCAGTTAAATCAGGTGAAAATGATTTAGGTGGATTAAAAGAATGGAATACTGATATGCCTTTAGATGCAGATTTCATATTAGACGACAATGCTCAAAAAATTGCTGATGAGGCAGCAAAATCAAGTGCTTGTATCCCAATTGGAGAGGGTGAAAATTGCTGGTAAAAATTTAAAAAGTCAAAATAAAAACGCCCAACTGGGCGTTTTTATTTTGTCTAAATTAAATTAGAACTTGAAAGTTGTTTGGAGAACTGTGCCGAAGACATCATCACCATCTGCTCCATTTCTATTAGTTCCACCAAAAATGGTAGGTGTAATAGTAATAGAATCATTAGCTTTGAATTCATAATATGCTTCGTAAGCGAATGGTTCATTAGGTTCGTCTTCGTTCATAGTTGGCTGTCCAAAAGCTACTCCGATTCTGTCATCAGCTTGGAAAATATCCTGCCAAGTTAATCCAGCAAACCATGCTGTTGAATTGTTGGATGCTTCTGGAGCTTCATCATAGTCGGTAGTATCATATCCAAGAGAAACTGCAGGCGTTGCTGTTCCAGTCTCAAGTGGTCTCCACCATCCTCTTAAACCAATTGCAGTAAAGTTAGTTACACCTGTAGTGAAATTGGAAGGGGTATGCTGTTTTGACTCGTAGTAACCATCTGTCCAACCGTTGTATTTATTGTTAACAATCGCAGATACAGACCATTGATCAGTGGTGTAACCTGCCTGAGTAGCCCATGAAGTTTTTGCTTCATTGGTCAAAAACCCTTTCGATGTTCCACTTTCAGATGCCACGTTTTGCTTGGAAACCACGTTAGAACTTACAGCAAAGCCATTATCAGCTTTGTATGCCCAACCAAAACCTGAGTCGGTACTTGCACCATATGCATCGCCATTACCACCAAGAGTAAATTGTTTTGTTACTGGCTTATAGATAGAAGGAGTAGTTCCATGCATATAGTAGTTTTCAATTTTTGGTCCTACCCAGACAGTATTACTATCACCAACTGGGAACGTATACCAGATTTTATCGACTTTAAGTAAATCTCCATATTCAGTACCCATACTTAAGTATGTTCCAAATTCCTTATTAACAAAATTACTAGTGCTGTTACCTGATCTTAGTCTTACGTAAAGATTATCATCACCCGTAAAACTTGAGTTGAGATTCATTGTGTATTGATAAGCAGCTGCTAATACGTCAGTACCATCTGTCTTAACCTTTGAGTGGTCAGTGGCCATCAAACCAAAGACAGCTTTACCATCTAATGTAGTTGTATCTGAGAATCCGCCGGCTTCAAATTCATTTTGTTTAACCTCAAGGCCATCTACACGACCCTTAAGATTTGCAATATCTTCACTAACTTCGTTAATGAATGTTTTACTATCAAATCTGGAAGATTTTGTTTTGCTACGTGAGTAGCTATTCATTTCTTCTAGATTGACTACGTCGGAAGCTTGAGCAGCAACTGGAGCTAATAAGCTCAATGTCGCTCCGGCCACCAACATTTGTTGGAAGAGTTTCATTTTACCTCACACTAAAATAGCCCAAAGAAATTGGGTAACTATACTGTATCGGTACTAACAAATAAGGAAAGAAATATAAGTTTCAAGGCGTTGTAACTTTTTATACAAGCATTGTTTTTCGTGTTTATAAGTTTATTAATTCTTTACCAATGGAAAGTTAAGGAATTCTCTTTCTTCCACCCATGATGATGCAACTTCTCTTGCTAATTTTCGAATCTTTTCAATATATTGAGCACGATCTGTAACTGAGATCACTCCTCTAGCATCTAGAAGATTAAATGTATGACTACATTTCAGAACAAAATCAAGGGCAGGATAAGTTAATTTCTTTTGGATTAAATTATTTGCCTCAGCTTGGTAAATTTCAAATAATTTCCTGAGATTGTCGGCACTAGATTCAGTAAAATTATATGAGCATTGACTTTTTTCAAATTGAAGCCAAATATCGCTATATTTCAAATCCTTATTCCAATTCAAGTCCCAAATACTTTCCTTATTCTGCAAAAACATTGCAATCCTCTCTAGTCCGTAAGTGATTTCAATTGGGATTGGATTACAATCTATACCCCCGCATTGTTGGAAATAAGTGAATTGAGTTACTTCCATTCCGTCCAACCAAACTTCCCAACCTACACCCCAAGCTCCAAGTGTTGGCGACTCCCAATTATCTTCCACAAATCTTATGTCATGATTTCTAGGATTAATTCCAAGAGATTCTAGAGATGTCAAATATTTTTCCTGGATTCCTTCAGGCGAAGGTTTAATTATTACTTGATATTGAAAGTAATGTTGCGCCCTATTTGGATTATCGCCAAAACGTCCATCTGTAGGCCTTCTACATGGCTCAGCATATGCCACACTCCAAGGCTCTGGTCCAATTGCCCTTAAAAAAGTATGGGGATTCATCGTTCCAGCACCCTTTTCAGTATCATACGGCTGCATAATCAAACAACCTTCTTCTGACCAAAAATTATTTAGTTTTTGAATTATATCCTGAAAAAACATTTAATTAAGATAGTGGAAAAATTTAGATCAATGCCAGTAGATATAATAACAAAGCTTTAAGGTAAAAAATATTTTGAAATCCAAGTTATCAGAAATATCATCCTATAAAAAATTGTAATTAAATTAGATTCTTCATAAAACATAAATTAGAAATTTATTACATAAAGAAATCCAATGGCAATGGTCCAAAAGTATCAGATGGTTTGGCATCTTCGTTATACTGACATGTTATTAAAATCCCTTCTCCAAGACCATTTTCAGATCTCATAAAAACATTACCAGTTTTTTGATTAGCTTTTAAAAAAACACAACCATCAGCATGAAGTGAATCTAAATTTCCAAATTTAATTGAGGCATATTTCTTAGAAATTGACTGTAATGATTCAATAGCCCTATTATCGCGAGGCGCCATTATTCCTATTGTTAACCAATCAGTTTTAAGAATATTTGCTTCAAGTTCCTCCGAAAGTTTTTTCACTTGACTATCACTTAATTGAGGCGCAGTTCTAAGATTATTTAAATCAACTAATTTATTTATTTCCATTCTATTTATACAAAAAATCCTTAACCAAATGTTCTACCATTCCAAGCCCACAATGATGCGGGTACATCCTGAAAAGAAAGATAAATCCTATCTATTGGGATTCCCATTTTCTCATATACAAAATCCGATATTGGTTTTGCCATTTCTGAAGGATTTAAAGAACCTATTGACTTGATTTCCAAAAAGCAAGAAGGAGTCGCATCATCAAAATACATTTGACAATTATCATCAATTTTCGCCATAACAAATCTTCTTGATTTTTTAGTTAAAGATGAAATTAGAGTTGAAATTTCTTCGAGTAATTTATCTTTATCATTTACTTTTGCTGAAGTCGAAAGATTAATATAAGGCATTTCTATGCAGCAAGATAATCTTTCTTAGAATCATTTTCTTGATAAACAGTTTTATTTTTTAAATTTCTTTTTGATGAAAGATATGCCATATCGTATGAACTTATTCCGTTTTTATAAGGATTGAAAAGAGCATTTTTAGACCTGTTTTTTTTGCTCCTCTTGAATGCAATCATCATTATTAAATCATTAATTAATAATTTAACTTTTTTTGAATAGATGTCTAGTTTTTTTGAGAATTTTAAATTTATTAAATAAAAATAAATTCCTGATACGCAATTAGAATTTCTATTTACTAGATTTGCTAAATAGTTTCTAAATTAGCTGTTTTGGAAGTTTTAAATAATTATCAAAGGAAAAAACTTGATGAGAGTAATGATGAAGAGTTTTATTCTGATCCAAAATTTGTCTATCATCTAGATGCGAACTTCAGGCGAAAACTTTCAGATTTGTATGAAAGAGAAATTGATAGTTATTCGACTGTCCTTGATTTAATGTCCAGTTGGGATAGTTATTTACCTAAAATGAAAAAATATAAAAAAGTTATAGGACATGGTTTAAACAAGCAAGAACTTGAAAAAAACAAAATTTTTGATTCTTATTGGATACAAAATTTTAATTTAAATCAACAAATTCCGCTTGATGAAGAAAGTGTTGATTATTGCTTAATGGTGGCCGCATGGCAATATTTACAATATCCAGAGAAGTTAACCAAAGAAATTGCAAGAATATTAAGTAGACATGGTAAGTTTATTATTGCTTTTTCAAACAGAGCATTTTGGCATAAAGCTCCCAACATATGGACTTCATCTACTGAAGAAGAGAGGGTTAAATACGTAAGAAAAGTATTAATCTCAAACGGATTTAACGAGCCAAAAATTATCAAAGAATTTAGTGATAAAGCACTTGATATTTTTAATATTTTCAATAAAGACCCATTTTATTGTTTAATCGCGACCAAAGAGTAAATTTTTAATTGCATTCAACTGATCAACAACTCTATAAAAAACTAACAACTATTTTTCATAGCCATAGTTTTAATTTTTTACTAATATTGGATAGTTCAAATTAATCATATGGGTTCTAAAAGAGAAAAATATCCTGAAAAATGTCCTTGGGATCTTGGACCTAATCAACATTTAGCCAAAGAAGAGAACTGGACTTTAAGATTAGGAGAAGCAAATGTATGCTTTAGCAAAAATAAATTAGATAATAACTATTTTCATGTAATTAGTAATGAAAATGAAGAGCAAATTCTAGCTTTTAGGGCAAGACTCTTATACCAAAAACTACTTGATAAAGGGTTTAGATTAGTTGAATAAAAAACCTAATTTAATAAGCATAAATCCTCGAAAACAAACTTTTGCATCTCTTCTTCTTGATTTTGGTTTAAATATTTAATTGTCCTCGATTTTAATATCCAATAATCTTCTTTCCCTACATTTACAAATTCATCCTCGTATTCCAATTTTTCGGAATTCGTCTGAAGTGTATCTGGATTAATTTGTTGACTACTATATTTTTTACTAAGGGAACCGACTCCTGTTTCTAAGAATTCTTCAACAAAAATTTCAATTATAGTTCCATGAATTTTTCTATAAACCATATTAATACAGTTATTTTTAACTCTATATTTATCACCTTTATTCTTACCTGAAACAATCATTTCTATCCCACTTTCAGAATTTTTGAGTAAATTAAAATTATTTTCTGAGTGCACTGCTTCGAATTCTCTTTTTACCCTATGTATACATACTTCAAATAATTGAGAGGCAATACTTTTAACAATTTTCTCATCTTCTATTTTTTGAATATTTGGTTTAAAGTCTTTACCTAATAAGAAGTTACCTTGATGAATATTATTCTTAGTAAAAAAAATACATTTACCTTGGTAACCATTAAAATCATTCTGCCAAGTGTACCGATTTTCATAAGCCTTCCTAAAAATCTCCTTACAATTAATCTCTTTTAGATTATCCATTAATTTTTTGAATCCATGTATTAATTCTACAAAAAAAAACCTCCCTGTTTGAGGAGAGGTTTTTTTATTAGATTGGACTAATTTTGAGTAATTTTTGTATTTTCAATATTGTCAAAAGCTTGACCAATTTTCTTAAAGTCAAATCCCATTGCTCTTAATGCATGCCAAAGATGACCTTGTAAGAAAAAGAAACCCAAATAAAAATGAGTATTAGCAAGCCAAGCTCTTGAGCTATAAACCCCTGAACCTAAATCTACCGTATCAGTAAAATAAGGTGCGAATTCAAATTGAAGCTTTAAGGGCTCTCCATACAAATCAACTGGATATATAGTTGTGTTTGAAGCACACCAAAAAGCAGCAACAAAAGCCATATAAGAAACACCTACTACTGAATATGACAAAATTGCCTCAGCTCCTAGTAATCCTTTTCCCTTGAATTCTGTATATTCTCCAAATTGTTTAGTACAAATATGGAAAACCCCTCCAATTATTTCGAGGAAAGCTAGGAAAGCATGTCCACCCATAACATCTTCAAGACTATCTATTTTTAAAAA